>NZ_PVZB01000021.1 GCF_003002025.1 Paraburkholderia sp. BL25I1N1 | reverse complement strand
ACGAATTCCAGACGCAGATTCATGGTGTCTCTCGGGTTCCAGGGCATAACCGGCTCCAGGCGATTCGCTCGCCCAGAGTGTTACCCATGTCTCCGGTCCATACACCGCGGCAAAGAAAGTAGGTGCCGCCCCGCACAGGGGCAACGCTAATAGACCACTAACATCGCAAGGAAAGGCCAACCAGCAAGAAAGCCCCACCAAACCCCCCCAGCGCCCCGCGCAAATAACCCCAAACAGTTGGCGAACCGACCCTATAGGTGTATAACTAGAACCTATCGAACTCACCGCACTGATTGGTCCCCTAATGACGCTCACCGAATTGAAATACATCGTCGCGGTCGCCCGCGAGCGGCACTTCGGCCGGGCCGCCGAAGCGTGTTTCGTTAGCCAGCCGACGCTGTCGGTGGCAATCAAAAAGCTCGAAGACGAACTCAACGTCCAGATCTTCGAGCGCGGCACCAGCGAAGTGAGCGTCACGCCGATCGGCGAACAGATCGTCACGCAAGCGCAACGCGTCCTCGAACAGACGCTGGCCATCAAGGAAATCGCGAAACAGGGCAAAGACCCGCTGGTCGGGCCACTGCGTCTTGGCGTCATCTACACGATCGGGCCGTACCTGCTGCCCACGCTTGTCAAGCAGATGATCAAGCGCGTCCCGCAAATGCCCTTGATGCTGCAGGAAAATTACACGCTCAAACTGATCGAACTGCTCAAGCAAGGCGAAATCGATGTCGCCATCATGGCGCTGCCGTTTCCGGAAACCGGCTTGATGCTGCGCCCGCTATACGACGAGCCTTTCGTGGTTGCCTTGCCGTCCGGGCATGCCTGGGAAAACCGCCCGAAAATCGATGCCGACGATCTCAAGCAGGAAACCATGCTGCTGCTCGGCAGCGGTCACTGCTTCCGCGACCATGTGCTGGGCGTCTGCCCGGAACTGATGCGCTTTTCGCAAAACGCGGACGGCATCCAGAAAACCTTTGAAGGGTCCTCGCTGGAAACCATCCGCCACATGGTGGCGAGCGGTGTCGGCATTACCGTGCTGCCGCGCATGTCGGTGCATGAAGTCAAGCCGCACGCCGGCGGCATCGATTCGGGGCTGCTGAGCTATGTCGCTTTCGACGAGCCCGTGCCGGATCGCCGCGTCGTGCTGGCCTGGCGCAAGAGCTTCACCCGCATGCCCGCCATTGAGGCCATTTGCGACGCTATCAACTCGTGTGATCTGGCGGGCGTCAAGAAGCTCGATTTGCCGGTCGCAGTCAACTAGACAGATGCTCCACGAAGGCCGCCTCGCTGCGTAAGCCCAGCGGCCGGCTTGGCGCCCATGCAAGGCGTCGACAGCCGCCAGGCCTATCGAATAGATAAAATTAATCAAACACGTTATTTCGATAGTATTGTTATAGTTTCCTCCACGGATCGCCCGATCCCAAAGACCCCGGAGGAAATCATGACGCAATCCAAGCCGCGACAAGTCCAAGTCCTCGTCCCTCCGACGGCCGTTGCGCCGCGCCGCTTTGCCGCCTCAATGCTCAGCGCGCGCACTGTCATGTTTTCCCTGCTGGTCGATCGGGCCTTGTCCGCCTAGCGCATGAGCCTCTGGCCTCAGCGTGCCGCGTCGCGCCCCCCAATCTGTTTTCGATAAAAGCCAACCAGGAGTCACGCATGTCCGAACGTAAGCTCACCAGTGCCGCCGGCGCACCCGTCGCCGACAACCAGAATTCGATGACCGCAGGCGCGCGCGGCCCGGTTGTTCTGCAAGATGTCTGGCTGCTCGAAAAACTCGCCCACTTCGATCGTGAAGTGATCCCGGAACGCCGCGTTCACGCCAAAGGTTCAGGTGCGTTCGGCACGTTGAAGGTCACCCACGACATCTCGCGCTATACGAAGGCCAAGGTGTTCGCGCAAGTCGGCAAGGAAACGCCGCTCTTCATGCGCTTTTCGACGGTCGCGGGCGAGCGGGGCGCTGCCGACGCCGAACGCGACGTGCGCGGTTTCTCGATCAAGTTCTACACGGAAGAAGGCAACTGGGACGTGGTCGGCAATAACACGCCGGTATTCTTTATCCGCGATCCGCTGAAGTTTCCGGACTTCATTCACACGCAAAAGCGCGACCCGTACACCAACATGCGCAGCAATGTCGCCGCATGGGATTTCTGGTCGCGTCATCCGGAATCGCTGCATCAAGTGACGATTCTGATGAGCGACCGCGGCATTCCGCAGAATTATCGTCAGATGCACGGCTTCGGCTCGCACACGTATTCGTTCATCAACGCCGCCAACGAGCGTTTCTGGGTGAAGTTCCATTTCAAATCGATGCAAGGCATTGAGAACTTCACCGATGCCGAAGCGGCACAAGTCGTCGCGCAAGACCGCGAAAGCGCGCAACGCGATCTGGTCGGCAACATCGACGCGGGCAATTTCCCGAAGTGGCGCTTCGCCATTCAGGTGATGCCGGAAGCAGAGGCCGTCACGTATCGCTTCAACCCGTTCGACATCACGAAAGTCTGGTCGCAGAAGGACTATCCGTTGATCGACGTCGGCACGATCGAGTTGAATCGCAACGCACAGAACTACTTTGCCGACGTGGAGCAGGCGGCGTTCACGCCCGCCAATGTGGTGCCGGGTATCGGCTTCTCGCCGGACCGTCTGTTGCAGGGCCGTCTGTTCTCATACGGCGATACGCAGCGCTATCGACTCGGCATCAATCACCATCAGATTCCGGTGAATGCAGCGCGCGTCCCGAGCCCGCATTCGTTCCATCGCGACGGCGCGATGCGCACCGACGGCAACCTCGGCGGCAACGTGAATTACGAGCCGAGCCGCTTCGGCGACTTCGCGCAGGACGCCAACGCAGCCGAACCGCCGCTCGCGGCGGGCACGGTGGATCGCTACGAGCATCGGCTGGACGACGACTACTACACGCAGCCGGGTATGTTGTTTGCGCTCTTCGATACGGCTCAGCGCGAGCGTCTGTTCGGCAACATCGCACGCCATATCAACGGCGTGCCGCAGGAAATCGTCGCGCGTCAGCTCGAGCATTTCCGTCGTGCCGATCCCGCTTACGCGCAAGGCGTGATCGCCGCGATGGCCGACCTCGCGGAACGCAGCGGGCAATAAGCAGCAATCGCGCAGTTGAAGTCATGCAGTAGAGCGGGCGCATTTGCGTTCCGCTAGTACCGATACGAACCGAAGGAGCACGATCATGATGCAGATGATGACGAGCATGTCAGGCGGCACGTCAGCCGCACACAGCGCGCAACGGCATGCATGGGTCGCGCGCAGGGCGGTAGGCTTTGCGATCTTCGCGAGCGGAGTGGCCGTGATCGTCGCGCAGGCTCTGCAATACGCGCTCGGCGGTTGATCGAAGCCGCCGCCGTGGACGCGGCAAGTGGCCACGCGTCATACGAACGCAGCAGTTTTCCAGGCTAAACTGTCGAGCGTTCGAGCTGTCGAGTTTGCTATCCGCAGACCGTCACTTTGCCGACCGGTTCGTATCACTCTTCAAAGGAGTCATCATGGCCAAAAAAGAAGCCACAGCAGCCGTACAGCACGTCAATATCGGGATCAGCGACAAAGATCGCAAGAAGATTGCAGAAGGTCTGTCGCGCCTGCTCGCCGACACCTACACGCTGTATTTGAAGACCCATAACTTCCACTGGAACGTGACGGGTCCGATGTTCAACACGCTGCACCTCATGTTCGAAACGCAATACAACGAACTGGCATTGGCGGTCGATTCGATCGCTGAACGGATTCGTGCGCTGGGTGTGCATGCGCCGGGCAGCTACAAGGAATTCGCCAAGCTGTCGTCGATTCCGGAAGCGGACGGCGTGCCGGCCGCCGAAGAAATGATTCGTCAACTGGTGGAAGGTCAGGAAGCTGTCGTGCGTACGGCGCGCGCAATTTTCCCGTCGACGGAAGCCGCCAACGACGAACCGACGGCCGACCTGCTGACGCAACGCATGCAAACGCACGAAAAGACCGCGTGGATGCTGCGCTCCATGCTGGCTTGAGTATCTGCACGCACGGCGCCTCGTTTCGGCGCCGGCGTTGAAGTTGAAGTTAAAGTTGAATGCGACTCCAACAAAGCCTCCCTGCGCGGGAGGCTTTGTTTTTTTCAGCGCCATCGGCTCTGTCCGCCTTGCCAGCCCGAAAGCGGCCCGCCGTCCGCATCCCGTAAAATAGCCGCACCGTCTTCGCACTTTCACAGAATCCGCCCATGTTCGCCCGACTTCCCCTGTATCTGCGCCTCGTGCGCATGGACAAGCCGATCGGCAGTCTGCTGCTGCTGTGGCCGACGCTCAACGCGCTGTGGATTGCTTCCGACGGTCATCCTACGTGGCCGCTGCTGGTGATTTTCACGGTGGGCACGGTGCTGATGCGCTCGGCGGGTTGCGCGATCAACGACTACGCGGATCGCGACTTCGATCGCTACGTGAAGCGCACGGAGAATCGGCCGATCACGTCGGGCAAGATCAAGGCATGGGAAGCGGTGGCGCTGGCGGCTGCACTGTCGTTGCTGGCGTTTCTGTTGATACTGCCGCTCAATACGCTGACCAAAGAGTTGTCCGTGGCGGCGCTTTTCGTCGCCGGTTCGTATCCGTTCACCAAGCGGTTTTTTGCGATTCCGCAGGCGTATTTAGGGATCGCGTTCGGCTTCGGCATTCCGATGGCGTTCGCCGCGATTCAGGGCCACGTGCCGCTGCTCGCGTGGGTGATGCTGCTGGCCAATGTGTTCTGGTCGGTGGCGTACGACACCGAATACGCGATGGTCGACCGCGACGACGACATCAAGATCGGCATCCGCACGTCGGCGCTGACGTTCGGCCGCTTCGACGTGGCCGCGATCATGCTCTGCTACGCGGCGACGCTGGGGATTTACGTCTGGATCGGCGTGCTGCTCGGCTTCGGCGTGCTGTACTGGCTGGGATGGGCGGCGGCCGCCGGCTGCGCGATCTATCACTACACGCTGATTCGCAATCGCGAACGGATGGCGTGCTTTGCCGCGTTCCGGCATAACAACTGGTTGGGCGGCGCGCTGTTTGTCGGCATCGCCGCGCATTACGCGGCGGGCTCGTTTTAAGTTTTTTCGCGTGGCGTCGAGGCCGGTTCCGCCCTGCTATTCAGCAGGCGCCACCTGTGGTTCGAATCGTGGCACCGCCGAACACCCTCACTGCTTGCCGAACTCGTCGCCCATTTCCTTCGCGCGGGCATCCGCGGCAAGCGCACCGCGCACGATCGCATCCTTAACGCCGCTCGCCTCGAACGACGCCAGCGCCGCCGCCGTCGTCCCGCCTTTGGACGTCACGCGTTCGCGCAACACACTCGGCGGCTCGTCGGAATTCGCCGCCAGTTGCGCCGCGCCGGTGAAGGTCGCCACCGCCAGCGCGCGGCCTTGCGCTTCATCCATGCCGAGTTGGCGCGCGGCTTCCTGCAACGCCTCGATGAAATAAAACACGTAGGCCGGCCCGCTGCCCGAGATCGCGGTGACGGCGTCGATCTTCGCTTCGTCGTCGAACCAGACGGTTTCGCCGACCGCGCCCAGCACTTGCGACGCGAGCGCGCGGCCCGCTTCGTCGACGCTGCCGGTCGCGACCAGCCCCGTCACGCCCATGCCGATTAGCGCCGGCGTATTCGGCATGACACGCACGATACGGTGGTGCCCATTCAGCCAGCGCGACATGTCGTCCATGCGAATGCCGGCGACGATGCTCACGGCCAGTTGCGACGCATGCAGATGCGGCGCCACCGCCTCGGCGACGCTCTTCAGGATCTGCGGTTTCACCGCCAGCACGACGGCGTCGTACGCGGCGAGCGTGGCATCCGCGGCGGCGCCGGTCTTGATGCCGAATTGCTGCTCATTGCGCTTGCGCGCGTCTTCGTTGGGGTCGATTGCGTAGAGGTCAGCGGGCGCGACGCCACGCTTGATGAGGCCGCCGATCAACGCGGCGGCCATGTTGCCACCGCCGATAAAAGCAATTTTCATGATGTTCCGAATGAAGTGCCGAGTGCCGTGAAGAGCCCAAGGAGCCTGAAAGGCTCGATAAGGTCAGTTAGAGTAATCTCGCGCGCCGAAGATGGCGGTGCCGACGCGCACGATCGTCGCGCCTTCCAGCACGGCAGCCTCCAGATCGCTCGACATGCCCATGGACAGCGTGTCGAGTTCGAGACCGTCGTTGCACAGACGCTCGAACAGTTCGCGTAAATGCCGATGCGGCACACGCTGTTCGTCGATGCCGCCGGCCGGTTCGGGAATCGCCATCAGGCCGCGCAAATTCAGCTTCGGCAGCGCGGCGATCGCCTGCGCGACTTCCACCGCTTCGGGAATGCTCACACCGCTCTTCGACGCCTCGCCGCTGATGTTGACCTGCAGGCAGACGTTGAGCGGCGGCAGATTGTCCGGCCGCTGCTCCGAGAGCCGCTGCGCGATCTTCAACCGATCCACCGAATGCACCCAATCGAACTGCTCGGCGACCGGCCGCGTCTTGTTCGATTGCAATGGGCCGATGAAATGCCACTCGAGCGTGGCGCGCAGATCGGCGAGCGTCTCGATCTTGGTAAGCGCTTCCTGCACGTAGTTTTCACCGAAGGCGCGCTGGCCCGCCGCGTAGGCGGCGCGCACGTCTTCGGCGGGGAAGGTCTTGGAGACCGCGAGCAGATGGACCGAGCGCGTATCGCGTCCGGCCACGTGGGCGGCCATGGCGATGCGCTGCTGCACCGCCTCGAGGTTGTGAATCAGATCGGGCATGTCGGAACTGGAAGTCCAGCGAAAGTCGATTACCCGATTATACGGACAGCATGTGCTCGACCAGTTCGATCCAATGCGCGACCGGCGTCGACGTGCCGCTTTGCAGATGCGCAATGCAGCCGACGTTCGCCGACACGATCACCTGCGGCTCCTGCGCCTGCAGCCGATCAAGCTTCTGATCGCGCAGCGCGTACGAGAGCTTCGGTTGCGTCAGCGAGTAGGTGCCGGCCGAGCCGCAGCACAGGTGACTGTCGGCGGGCAGACGCACCTCGACGCCCAGTGCGGTCAGCAAATGCTCGACCTTGCCGCGAATCTGCTGGCCATGCTGCAACGTGCAGGGCGGATGAAACGCCACCGTATGAACCGAGCGGCGGCGCGTGACCGAGACCAAAGCTTCTTCGAACTCCGGCAGGATCTCCGCCACGTCGCGCGTCAATTCCACCACGCGGCGGGCCTTTTCCGCATAGGCCGGATCGTGCCGCAACAGGTGCGCGTATTCCTTGACCGTCGCGCCGCAGCCGGACGCGTTCATCACGATCGCTTCCACGCCCTGTTCGACGTAGGGCCACCATGCGTCGATGTTGGCGCGCAGGTCGTCGAGCGCCTCGTCGTTGTAGCCCAGATGCAGACGGATCGCGCCGCAGCAGCCGGCATCCGGCGCGATCAGCGTTTCCACGCCGAGCGCGTCGAATACGCGCGCGGTGGCGATGTTCACGTTCGGCATCATCGACGGTTGCACGCAACCGGCCAGCATCAGCATCTTGCGCGGATGTTTTGCCGTCGGCCATTCGAGCGGACGCTGCCGCGCGGGCACCTTGTCGCGCAGCTTCTTGGGCAGCAACGGGCGAAAATGCTGGCCGATCCGCATGGTCGGTGTGAACAGCGCGCTGTTCGGCACGAAGCTCGCGAGCATCCGGCGCACCAGCCGTTGACCGAGCGGGCGCGTGACTTTCTCTTCAGTGAGCTTGCGGCCGATTTCCACCAGCCGGCCATATTGCACGCCGGATGGGCAGGTCGATTCGCAATTGCGGCAGGTCAGGCAGCGGTCGAGATGGACTTGCGTGCTGCGCGTGACCGGCGCGCCTTCGACCATCTGCTTGATCAGATAGATGCGTCCGCGTGGGCCGTCGAGTTCGTCGCCGAGTATCTGATAGGTCGGGCAGGTGGCCGTGCAGAAACCGCAATGCACGCAATTGCGCAGGATGCCGTCGGCTTCGTCGCCATCGGGCGTGTTGCGAATGAAGTCCGCGAGGTTGGTTTGCATCGCGTCGCTCAGAAGTCGGGGTAGAGACGGCCGCGATTGAAGATGCGGGCCGGGTCGAAAGCGGTTTTCAGGCCGCGATGGATTTTCATCAGCGGCGCGGGAAGCGGGGTGAACACGCCGGCGCCGCGATCGTAGCCATGGCCGGTGCGGAAGATCGTGGCGTGGCCGCCGGCCTGTTTGGCGCTGATGCGCACGGTTTGCGCGTCGGTGTCGGTGATCCACCAGCGCTGGCCGCCGCCCCATTCCATGAGTTGCGCGCCGGGCAGTTGCAACGGCTCCGTAATTGAAGGCAGGGCAAGACGCCACAGCGCGGACCGCGGCGGGATGGCGGCGAAGAACGAGTCGGTCTGTTCGCGCAGGCCGGCCCAGAAGCGTTCGGCTTCGACGGCATCGACCACCTCGCCGCCGAGCGCCATTTTCGCCGACTTGACCGCGGCCTCGGCGCCGGCAAGGCGCAAGACCAGCGTGCCATGACGCCATGCGCTCGCGGTAATCGGCAGCGGGCGGCCGCCCCATTCGTTGAGCTTACGGACTGCGTCGGTGCCGTTCATGTCGAATTTGAGCGTGGCTTCGGCCTGCGGCAGCGGCAGTACCTTGATCGACAGTTCGAGGATCAATCCCAGCGTGCCGAGCGAGCCGGCCATCAGGCGCGAGACGTCATAGCCGGCGACGTTCTTCACCACCTGGCCGCCGAAATGCAGCTTCTGGCCCTGGCCGTTCATGATCACCGCGCCGAGCACGAAGTCGCGCGCCGCGCCAGCCGACGGCCGGCGCGGACCGGCGATGCCCGCCGCGATGCAGCCGCCGAAGGTGGCCTGCGCCCCGAAGTGCGGCGGTTCGAAGGCGAGCATCTGATGATGTTCGGCGAGCGCGGCCTCGATCTCCAGCAGGGGCGTGCCCGCGCGCGCGGTGATGACCAGCTCCGCCGGATCGTACGCAATGATGCCGCGATAAGCGCGCGTGTCGAGGATGTCACCTTCCAGCGTCTGACCGTACCAGTCTTTGGTGCCGCCGCCACGGATGCGCAACGCGCGCCCCTCGGCGCTGGCCGAACGCACACGCTCCGACCACACGGCGACGATGTCGTCCTCTTCCATGGTGTCCTGCTTCGTTGTGTTTCGTTTGATTGTACCGGGCAGGGGCTGGCTGGCAACCAGGAGCGGACCCGCATCGGGTAATCAGGGTGAGAGCAGGAAAAACGGCGCCCACGCGGCTTATGCGCGATGCGTGGGCGGAACCTGTACTGCGTTAGAACCGCGGCAGCTCCGGATGCGGCAGCAAGCCGCCACGCACATGCATCTTGCCGTACTCGGCGCAACGCGCTCGCGTGGGAATACCTTTGTCGGGGTTGAGCAGGCCGGGTGCGTCGAAGGCTCGCTTGACCGCGTGGAAGGTATCCCGCTCTTCCGGCGAAAACTGCACGCACATCGAATTGATCTTCTCGATGCCCACACCGTGCTCGCCGGTCACCGTGCCGCCCAGTTCGACGCACGCTTCGAGGATGTCGGAACCGAACGCTTCCGCCCGGTGCCACTCGTCCAGGTCGTTGCCGTTGAACAGGATCAGCGGATGCATGTTGCCGTCTCCCGCGTGGAAGACGTTGATGCAGCGCAGGTTGTAGGTCTTCTCCATCGCCTCGATGCGCGCCAGCAGCGGCCCGATACTGCGGCGCGGCACGGTGCCGTCCATGCAGTAATAGTCGGGTGAAATGCGGCCGGCGGCCGGGAATGCGTTCTTGCGCCCCGACCAGAAGCGCAGCCGTTCGTTCTCCGAGCGGGAAATCTGGATGCGGGTGGCGCCCTGCTCACGCAGCACAGCGGTCATGCGCACGATTTCATCCGCGACTTCTTCGGGCGTGCCGTCCGATTCGCACAGCAGGATCGCCGCCGCGTCGAGGTCGTAGCCCGCGTGGACAAATTCCTCGACGGCGCGCGTGGCCGGCTTGTCCATCATCTCCAGACCGGCAGGGATGATGCCCGCCGCAATGATGCCGGCGACCGCGTCGCCGCCTTTCACGACGTCGTCGAAACTGGCCATGATGACCTGCGCTGTTTGCGGCTTCGGGATCAGCTTGACCGTGACTTCGGTGACGATCGCAAACATGCCTTCGCTGCCGATCAGCACGGCTAGCAGATCAAGACCGGGCGCGTCGGGCGCGAGCGAGCCGAACTCGACGATCTCGCCTTCCATGGTGACGGCGCGCACGCGCAGCACGTTATGCACCGTGAGACCGTATTTGAGGCAGTGAACGCCGCCGGAATTCTCCGAGACATTGCCGCCGATCGTGCAGGCGATCTGCGACGACGGGTCCGGCGCGTAATACAGACCGTAAGGTGCGGCGGCTTCCGAGATAGACAGGTTGCGCACGCCCGGTTGCACCGTGGCGGTCCGCGCGTAGGAATCGACTTCGACGATCTTGCGAAAGCGCGCGAGCGATACCACCACGCCGTGACGGATCGGCATGGCGCCGCCGGACAGCCCCGTGCCCGCGCCGCGCGGCACGATCGGCACGTCGAGACGGTGGCAGATCTGCACGATGCGCTGCACCTGCGATTCCGTCTCCGGCAACGCGACCGCAAGCGGCAGACGCCGGTAAGCAGCGAGGCCGTCGCATTCATAGGCGACGGTGTCTTCTTCGCGAAACAGCAGACAATGGGTCGGCAGTACAGCCATCAACGCCTGCACGACTTCGCGCTGGCGCTGGGCGAGTACTTCGGCCGTCAGTTCAGCGGGTGCGTTCATGTGACTTGTCTCCTCGTGCCCTTCAAGTCCCACGCGGCTGGCTTTCTAGCGTCGCCGCGCCTAAATACGCGTCATGCTGCCCAGGTGAAGATCTTGCCCGGGTTCATCAGATTGCGCGGATCGAGTGCGTGTTTGATGGAGCGCATGGTATCGACCGCGACTTCACCGTGCTCTTCGAGCAGGAAGCCCATCTTGTGCAGGCCGACGCCATGCTCGCCCGTGCAGGTGCCGTCCATGCGCAGCGCGCGCTGCACGATACGATGGTTCAGACGTTCGGCTTCGACGAGTTCTTCCGGCTTGTTGGGATCGATCAGGATCGCGACGTGGAAGTTGCCGTCGCCCACATGGCCGACGATC
Organism: Paraburkholderia sp. BL25I1N1; assembly: GCF_003002025.1. Lineage (GTDB taxonomy): Bacteria > Pseudomonadota > Gammaproteobacteria > Burkholderiales > Burkholderiaceae > Paraburkholderia. The sequence goes on along the minus strand of NZ_PVZB01000021.1, from coordinate 143,059 downwards.
GGGCAGGGCAGCGGCGACGCTTTCAGATCCTGTTCCGTTTCCTCCACGCATTCCGCGAGGCGCGAGATCGGCACGCAGACGTCGGTGGTGACCGCGCGGCAGCCAGGCTTCAGTTGCAGCATGGCGAAATAGGCGTTGTGGCGCGCGTTCCACAGACGGCTGCGATCTTCCGGACGGGTCGCCCATTCGAAGCCTTCGCCGGCATTCTGCGCGGCGATTTCCTGGACCAGTTCCGCTTGCTCTTTCACGCCGGCCTCGGTGCCATGGAATTCGAAGAACAGCGTGGGCGCTTCACGCAGCGTCAGATTCGAATGACGATTGATCGAACGGATGGCGAGTGAATCGACGAACTCGACGCGCGCAACCGGTACACCCATCTGGATCGTTTCAATCACCGCGCGCACCGCGGCGCCCATGGACGGGAACGCGCACACCGCCGCCGACACCGCTTCGGGTTGCGGATACAGGCGCACGGTGATTTCCGTGATCACGCCGAGCGTGCCTTCCGAGCCGACGAACATGCGCGTGAGGTCGTAACCCGCGGACGATTTGCGAGCGCGTGTACCGGTTTTGATCACGCGGCCGTCGGCCAGCACCACGGTCAGCCCAAGCACGTTCTCGCGCATTGTGCCGTAACGCACGGCGTTGGTGCCCGACGCACGCGTGGCCGACATGCCGCCGATGCTCGCGTCCGCGCCCGGGTCGATCGGGAAGAACAGGCCGGTGTCGCGCAATGCTTCGTTCAACTGCTTGCGCGAGATGCCGGGCTCGACGGTGACGGTCAGGTCTTCGGCGTTGATCGACAACACCCGGTTCATTTCCGACAGATCGATCGAGACGCCGCCTTGCACGGCGAGCAGATGCCCTTCGAGCGACGAACCGTTGCCGTAAGGGATGATCGGCACGTTGTACTGGCCGCACAGTTTGACGACCGTTTGCACGTCTTCGGTTGTACGCGCGAAGACGACGGCGTCTGGCAGTTGCGGGTCGAACGGCGATTCGTCGCGGCCATGATGGGTGCGCACGGCTTCGGATACGGACACGCGATCGGCAAAGACGGCTTTGAGCGCGTTCAGCAACTCGGCGGGAAACGGTCGGCGCAGCGGGGCCGGCGGCACGGGATGATTCACGCATGTCTCCTAATATTTGGGGCGGTGCTGGTTTGCAGCATGTGTTTCATTTTACGCCGATCGCCCGCGGGCCGGCGTTGCAGCCGGCCCGCGCTTCTATAATGGCGGCGACTTCATGATGCGCGCAATATGGATAAACGCGGTGCTTCGATAGGCTGCTTCGGGCCATGGCGGATTGCGTGGCGCATCGTCACTGAATGCATGGGAGAAAGCATGGGCAACCGTTTGAGCAAGATCGCGACCCGCACGGGCGACGACGGCACCACCGGTCTCGGCGACGGCAGCCGTGTGCGCAAAGACAGCGCGCGGATTGCCGCGATCGGCGACGTGGACGAACTCAACTCGAACCTCGGCGTGCTGCTGTGTGAAAGCTTGCCGGACAACGTGCGGGCAGCGCTCCTAGCGATCCAGCATGACCTGTTCGACCTTGGCGGCGAACTGTGCATTCCTGGCCACACGATGATCACCGACCGGCAACTCGCCCAACTCGACGACTGGCTTGCCGACTACAACGCGGCTCTGCCGCCGCTGAAGGAGTTCATTCTGCCCGGCGGCTCGCGCGCGGCCTCGCTCGCGCATGTGTGCCGCACCGTATGCCGCCGGGCCGAACGGGCGATTGTCGCGCTGGGTGAGCACGAGACCATCAACGCCGCGCCGCGTCAGTATGTAAACCGGCTTTCCGATCTGCTGTTCGTGCTCGCGCGCGTGCTCAATCGTGCGGACGGCGGCACCGACGTGCTCTGGCAACACGAGCGCAACGCCGGCTAAAGACCTGCCGGTGCCAATACACGTATGACCGCGCGATGACGCATGCAGCGTCACGCGCGTGACGAGCCCGACACGTTAGCCGACCGCCAGCGTGACCGGCTTGCCGATCCGGCTCATCATTTCCACCAGCGTGTCGATGGTGAACTTGGTCGTCTTCTTGTTGACCACATCGGACACGCGCGGGCGCGACACCATCAGAATCTCAGCCGCCTCGGCCTGCTTCAGATGATGCTGCTCAATCCACGTGGACAGTTCCGTCATGAGCTGCTCCTTGAGCAGCCGCGTGTCGTTGATCTGCTTTTGCGACGCGGCGTGCAGGCGCTTTGCCTCTTCAGCGGAAAAGCCGAGTTCGAGGAACAGATTGGCGCCCGGCCTGGTGACGTGACGAATTTTGGTGTCGATCGTCATTGTTAAGTTTTCCTATCGTTAATGATGGCGCGATACCGCATTTCGGCGATCTTCCTGTCGTGCGGACCCAGCTTTTGCGTTTTCTTCTGGAAGCAATGCAGCACATACAGCGCTTCCACAAACTTGGTCACGTACATGACGCGAAAAATACCGTCTGCTTCCCTGAGGCGAATCTCGCGCGTTCCGGGGCCGATCGAGTCAAACGGTTTCCAGTCGTCTGGGTCGAGGCCTGCCTGAATCTTGCCGAGTTGGAACCCGGCTTGACGGCGCATCTCTTCGGGAAAGGCGAGTAAATCGTGATAGCTGGAGCCTAGCCAGCGAACTTCTTTTTCCTGCTCCATAGCCACCTTTCATGTACAAAATCTTATACGTAACATTCACCCCGGTCAAGTCGTATTCGACCCGGCCATGAGTTGTTACGGTACAGAGGCGGTTAAAGGAGCACCATTCGTCCGTTCGGCTAACAAAAAACCCGGCTCATCCACCGAGCCGGGTTTTCCGGTGTATCCACTGCTGCAATCAACGCGGGCTTTTAGTTGCCGCTGCCGCGTGCCACACGGCGTTGCTTGACCGCGTCGGCGAGGCCTTCGAGTACGGCAACGCTTTCGTCCCAGCCGATGCACGCGTCCGTGATGCTCTGGCCGTATGTCAGCGCGCAGCCTTCCTGCAGATCCTGGCGGCCCGCCACCAGATGCGATTCCACCATCACGCCGACAATCCGTTCGTCGCCCGAAGCAATCTGGCGGCCGATATCCGCGCACACCGGAATCTGGTTCTCGTGCTTCTTCGAGCTGTTCGCGTGGCTCGCGTCGATCATCAAACGCGCGGCAAGGCCTGCCTTGCCGATGTCCGCGCACGCGGCGTTGACGCTGTCGGCGTCGTAGTTCGGCGTCTTGCCGCCACGCAGAATGATGTGGCAATCCTCATTGCCCGCGGTCGAGACGATCGCCGAGTGGCCGCCCTTGGTGACCGACAGGAAATGGTGCGGCTGCGAAGCGGCCTTGATTGCGTCGACGGCGATCTTCACATTGCCGTCCGTGCCGTTCTTGAAGCCGACCGGGCACGACAGGCCCGAAGCCAGTTCGCGATGCACTTGCGATTCGGTGGTGCGCGCGCCGATCGCACCCCACGAGATCAGATCGGCAATGTACTGCGGGCTGATCATGTCGAGGTATTCGGTGCCGGCCGGCAGGCCGAGTTCGTTGATGCGCAGCAGCAGCTCGCGCGCGGTGCGCAGGCCGTCGTTGATCTTGAAGCTGTTGTCCATGTGCGGGTCATTGATGAGACCCTTCCAGCCCACGGTCGTGCGCGGCTTTTCGAAGTACACGCGCATCACGATTTCCAGCTCGCCGGCGAAGCGCTTGCGCTGCTCGATCAGACGCCCCGCGTATTCCATCGCCGCTTTCGTGTCGTGGATCGAGCATGGCCCGATGATCACGATCAGCCGGTCTTCCATGCCATGAAGAATGCGATGCATCGCGGTCCGCGAGTTGTAGATCACGTCGGACACCGTTTCGTCGCAAGCGAATTCACGGATCAGGTGAGCCGGCGGCGTGAGTTCTTTCAATTCGCGGATGCGGACATCGTCGGTGTTGTGCGGGGGCATCTTGTTCTCCAATCGGTTCGTAGCGTGTTCGCGCGGGCAATCAGGTTTGCGATGAAGCAGCAATGCCAGAGCGGACGACCATCAAAATTAAAGTTTCAAAGGCATGAGGCGAAAAAAAACCGCCAGGCTGGCTGGCGGTTTTTCGGGAATTCTCGGTGTCCTGCGTGCACTAACACCCCTCTCGATCCGCCAGCGGTCTGAGATGCCAAAAAAAGTAAAAATAAAACTTGGCGGACATGACGAATGAGGTCGCAGGTCAAAAAGGGTGAGTGACTTTATAACCCGGGCAGGCGGCGCTTGCAAGCTGCGGGGTGCAAAAATGCGGAAAATCCGCATACTTCGCGCGATGTATGCACGAAGTATGCGTTTGCTGCGAATTCAGGCGGTGCCGCCCACGGTCATCTTCTCAATGCGCAGCGTAGGTTGACCGACGCCCACCGGCACGCTTTGGCCTTCCTTGCCGCACACGCCGACGCCCGAATCGAGCTTCATGTCGTTGCCGATCATGGTCACGTATTTCAGCGACTCCGGGCCGCTGCCGATCAGCGTCGCGCCCTTCACCGGGTACGTGACTTTGCCGTTTTCGATCATGTACGCCTCGGAGGCCGAGAACACGAACTTGCCGTTGGTGATGTCGACCTGGCCGCCGCCGAAGTTCACCGCATACAGACCGTTCTTCACGGAGGCGAGGATTTCCTGCGGGTCCTTGTCGCCGTTCAGCATGTACGTGTTGGTCATGCGCGGCATCGGCAACGCCGCGTAGGACTCACGGCGAGCATTGCCCGTGACCGGCATCTTCATCAGACGCGCGTTCAGCGTGTCCTGGATGTAGCCCTTCAGAATGCCGTCTTCGATCAGCGTGGTGCACTGGGTCGGATTGCCTTCGTCGTCGATATTGAGCGAGCCGCGGCGATTCGGCAGCGTGCCGTCATCCACCACCGTGACGCCCTTGGCGGCGACCTGTTCGCCGATGCGCCCCGCGAATGCCGACGAACCCTTGCGGTTGAAGTCGCCTTCCAGACCGTGACCGATCGCTTCGTGCAGCAGCACGCCGGGCCAGCCCGGTCCAAGCACGACGGTCATCGCGCCGGCCGGCGCCGGCCGAGCGTCGAGGTTGACCAGCGCCGCATGGACTGCGTCGTCCACATAGCCCGACAGTATGTCGTCGGTGAAATAGCCGTAGTCGAAGCGGCCACCGCCGCCGCCGCTGCCGATTTCGCGGCGGCCGTTCTGCTCGGCGATCACGGTGACCGACACGCGCACCAGCGGACGAATATCGGCCGCGAAGCCGCCGTCGCTGCGCGCGACCAGCACCACGTCGTATTCGCCGGCGAGGCCGGCCATGACTTGCTGGATGCGCGGATCGCGGCCGCGCGCCATCTTTTCGATGCGCTCGAGCAGTTTGACCTTTGCGGTTGCGTCGAGCGAATGCAGCGGATCGGCCGGCAGGTACAGATCGCGTCCCGCAATGCCGGTCAGCGACGACGCCACCTTGATCTTCTGCTTGCCGCCGCCAGCCTTGCCGATCGCGCGCGTGGCGATGGCCGCCTGGCGGATCGCTTCGGGCGACAGGTCGTCCGAATAGGCGAAAGCCGTGCGGTCGCCCGACACGGCGCGCACGCCGACGCCCTGGTCGATGCTGAAGCTGCCGGATTTCACAATGCCTTCTTCGAGACTCCACGCTTCGCTGCGCGTGTACTGGAAGTACAGGTCCGCGTAATCGATCTTGTGCGTGAAGATTTCGGCGAGCGTGCGGGTGAGCAGGGCTTCGTCGAGACCGTAGGGCGTCAGGAGGATGTCCTTGGCGGTGGCGAGATTACGGATACCGGGTTCGATGATGTTCATGCGAAGTATGTTCTGCTCGATACGAAGGATTCGGTTAGCGCCTCTGTCACACACTATATGAGTCGGAGGCGCCGCAGTTTCAATGTCACGCGAAGGTTGGATCAACTGAGCACGCGATGACGCCAGGCTGGCAAACTCTGTCGCACTTCGTCGATCCGCGCACGCTCGAGATTGCCGGCGACCACGCCTGCGCCCTCGTCGCGTACCGCGACGATTTCGCCCCAAGGGTCGATCAGCATGCTATGGCCCCACGTGCGGCGGCCATTTTCATGTTTGCCGCCTTGCGCCGCGGCCAGCACGTAACACTGGTTTTCGACCGCGCGGGCGCGCAGCAGCATCTCCCAATGCGCGCGGCCGGTGGTGTAAGTGAACGCCGACGGCACCACGATCAGCGCGCAGTCACCCATGCGCCGGTACAGCTCCGGAAAGCGCAGATCGTAGCAGACCGACAGACCGACGCGGCCGAACGGCGCCTCGAAGGTGCGGACCTCGCCGCCGGGGCAGATGGTGCGCGCCTCGTCAAACGATTCCTCGCCCTTTTCGAAGTTGAACAGATGGATCTTGTCGTAACGCGCGGCCTCGTTGCCCTGCGGGTCGAACACCAGCGTGGTGTTCAGCACGCGCGAGGCCTCGGGCGACATCAACGGCAGCGTGCCGCCGATCACCCAGACCTGGTGGCGGCGCGCGGCGTCGGCGAGAAAGCGCTGGATGGGACCGTCCTGATAGGGCTCGCGCACGGCCAGCTTGTCCGTGTCCTTGAAGCCCATGAAGCAGAAGTATTCAGGCAGCAGGACGAGTTGCGCACCGTCGGCGGCGGCTTCGGCGATGAGGCGCCCGGCTTCGGCCAGATTGCGCTCGCGATCCGGTGTGCTCACCATTTGCAGCGCGGCGACACGGAAAGCGCTTTCCAGAGAACCGCTGGAGACGGTTGAAGAGACGTGTGTTTCGCTCATGAGCGTTTCGAAAAACTCCCGGCAAGACGGCGGCGCGAACCGCTGACGCCGCTTACGTCGTTCAAGGCTGGCTAGGGCCGCCGGCGCGCCACGGCGCCCGTCCGACTAAACAAAGGGCCGGATACAGGCTCAGTTCGCCTCCACGGTCGAAGCCGGAGCGTCCATCTTACCGCGATCGCTCTTCACCCGCTCAACGTGCGGTTTCGACCACGAACCGGTGATGGCGTAGTCGCGCGCGAACGCATGCGAGACGGTCTGGCTGAAGGCAACATCGGCCACCAGCGCGCCCAGTCCGAGCAGCGGATTGATGACCGCCGCCGCGATCACGCCGGCGCCGGCGCTGATGGTCGGTACGACATGCACCCGCAGATCCTGGGTCTCCTGAGCGAGATCGACCGAGCCCTTCATTTCGGCGCGCGCCGGCGCGGTCACCAACTCGAAGTTCTCGGTGCGGCCAATGCCGTTGCGAATCTGCGCGGTGCCGGTGACATGTTCGAACGGCAAACCTTCGCCGATCACGTCGTGGAAATTCAGCGTCGCGAAGCGAGCGAGGCTTTGCAGGCTCAGCACGCCCAGCAGCTTGGCGACGCCTGGATCGACCTTGAGAATCTGACCGTGGCGCAGATCGACGGCCAGATTGCCGTTGAAGGTCGGATAGTCGATCCTGGTCGGGCCGCCTTGCCACACCACCTTGCCCGACAGCGAGCCGGCGCCTGCCTTGAGCGTGCGCGGTTGACCGAAGCGCTCGAGCAACGCGCCGGCGTCCTTGATGTCGAGCTTGAAATCGAACACGGTGCGGCGCGGCGTGGCTTCGCCGGCGCTGTTGCCGAGTTCGGTCGAAGTGCGCCAGTTCGCGGTTGCGGTGAGCGTCGCGGCGGAGTTCGTGATGTCGAGCTTGTCGAGTTGCCAGACCGGCACGCCGTCTTCGTCGAAGTTGTGCGCGTCGACTTCGAGGCGGCCGATGTTGCGGTCGCGCACGATCAACTCGTTGACCACCAGATCGATAGACGGCATGTTCTGCGCCGGCGCCGAGATCGCCTGGCCGAGCAGGTCCTTGTCGGTGGCCGACGGAATCACCAGGCGGGCGAAGCGCGCCTGCAGCGTGCCTGGCGATTCTTTCGTCGCGCCCGGCAGCCACGACACGTGGCCCGACACCTGGTTCGAAGCGATGTTCGCCTGCCACGCGCGGTCCGCATGCGACGCGCCGACGATCACACTGTCCCAATGGCGCTTGAGCAGCGTCAGCGTGCCGACGTGCAGCGCGAACCGGCTCGGCAGGAATTGGGTGACGGTCGGGTTCGGCGCGACCGGCGTCGCCGCAGCGGGGGCGGGCGCCTCTTTACTGCGCATCTGCGCAATCAGCGCGCGCCACGCGTCCGCATCGAACGTGTCCAGATCGACGGCGGCGATCACGCCTTCGGACGGCAAGTCGGCCGGTTTGTTGACGCCGACCGCGCCGCGCACGACTGTCGGTGCGGTTTTCGGCTGATAACGCAGCAGATAGGTAGCGGCGACCGGGCCGAAGGTGAGATCGGCGCGCTGCAGTCCCGCTTCGCCCGGCGTGGCTGACGGGCTGACGGCAAAACGCAGCGGCATCGGCGTGCCGACCGGCTTGTTGAACGGCGCGGGGAAGTCGAGCGCGAGGCCGGTCAGATCGGAGTTCGCTCTCACTTCGGGCAGCCGTCCTTTGGCCCCGCGCACGTTGAGCGCGTAAGGCGCGCTGCCGCTCATGCGCGTCAGCACCTGCGCGGCCGGGCCATGCAGGTTGAGGCCGCGCGCCGCGTCGACGGCGATATGGCCGCCCAGGTCGAGCGCATAGGTGCCGTCCTGCTTCAAGCCGCCGTTCGCATGCAAGTCGCCGCCGAGGAATTGCCCGGAGAGCCGGTCCACCTGTGCCGTGTGCTCGGTGAAATGCACCTTCCCCTTGAGTTGCGACAGCGGCGGCGCATTGTCGACGCTCAAGCGGTTGTTCTGGAAGCCGACCGCGCCTTCCACGGCAACGTGCGGTTTCGGCGTGCGCGGCACCGTGAGCTGCAGCGCGAGAGACGCTGGCCCTTCGGCGCGCACCTTCTCGGTTTCATGCTTCGCCATGATGCCGAGCGAACTGGCGTTCACATAGTCGAGCATGTCGGCGAGCGGGCCGTGGGCATCGCCCTTGATGACGAGGCTCGACGCTCTGGTGCCGAGGTCGTCGATCCTGCCGCTGACGCCCATCAGCGCGACCTGCTTGTAATGCGCCCGGTCGATGTCGAAGCGCAGCACGTTCTGCTTGAGCTCGAACACGCCGTCGATGCCGTCGAGCGCCGGCCACACGTTCGGCGTGCCATTCCTCATCTTGCGCGGCGGGAAAGGCGTCGGATCGAACTTGCCGCCCTTGAACGGCGCAACGATATGGAACAGCCCGGCGTCCGGATCGCGCGAGTAGGGGAACTTGGTCAGATCGCCGTGAATCTCGATGGTCGCGCCGTGTGACATACCGGCCTGCAAGCCGTGGCCGAGATAGATGCGCAGCTTCTCGCTAATGCTGGTGGGCAGATAGCGGACGATACGTGCCACCTGCGCGCGCTGGAAGTCGGCTTTCAGATCGAGCGAGCCGCGTCCATGGCCGGGGTTGCTGTAGTCGGCGGAGGCGGTGGCCGCGACGTCGGCGTTCGAGACGCCGAAATCGGCCAGCTTCACGGTGAAGGCCGGCCGATTTTCGCCCGGCTTCTTCGGCGTGATGGTCCAGTCGGCGCGGCCATGCAGATAGTCGAGCTTCAGCCGCGGATCGTCGAACACGCCCGGCAGGGTGATGGCGACATTGGAGGTGTCGAGCAGAGCGGTGCCGCGGGTCTCGTCGGCATCCACCTTGCCCCACAGATTCTCGATGCCGGGAATGCCCGCGCGCGGGTGGTTGCGCAGCGTGAGTCCGGGCGGCGGTTCCTGAGCGGCGACGCTGATGCCCTGTAGATCGCCCTTGAAACGATAATGCTCGATCGGTTCGGCGCCGCTCGGGTAACGGTCGCTGCCTGCTTCGCCGGATTCCGGCTTGCCGCGCTCGACTTCGATCACATAATTGGCGACCAGACCGCGCGGACTGAAACGCACGAGATTGTTCAGCAGGCGTCGCGGCAGCGGCAACGCGCGGCTGAATTCGGCGAGGATGCCCAGGTCGACGCGGTCGCCGCTCACGCTGACGAGTTGCCCGTGCTGCTGCGAGGCGGTCCGGTAGCGCCCATTGAGCGTGGCGAACGCGAGCGTGCGGGTGAGCGGCGTGCCGTCGTCGAGCGGCGGCTGGCCGAGTTCGGCACGCAGATCGGTCAGTTGCAGTTTGTAGTCGCTCTGGTCGGCTTCGAGACGCCACGAAAAATTGGCGACGGGCACCAGCAGCTTCGGCTGGGTCGGCCGCACTCGCAGGGCGACGTCGGTGCCGGCGAGTTGGCCGCCCGCCGACGTCATGCGCCCGTCGGCGAAGTCGATCCAGATGGCGTTGTCGATACGGCCGGCAAACGTCTCGATCGGGAAATTGACGTAGCGCGCGAGCGTCGGCAGATCGACCGGGCCAGTCGAGACGTACACCTGGCCGGTCCAGTTGATCGGCTTGCCGATCGCGGAGAGCGGCGCGTGTTTGAAGCGCGTGCGGAAATCGAGCGGGCCGTGCAGGACCTGGCCGTCGGCAGGTGCCTGCAGCGCGAGCCGGTGATCGTAGCCGTCATTGAGGATCGCGATGCGGATATCGCGCAGCGCCAGCTCGGGCGCGTCATGTTGCGCATCGCGCCAGCGCAGCGCGCCGCCGCGCACTACGATCGCCTGCTGACGCAGCAGCCAGGTGGATAACGTGTCGTTGCCGCTGTGACGAGTCGGCACCGGCACGCCCGCCACCGAGAGCACGCCGTCGCTGCTGCGCGACACGAGCACGTCCGGTTGATCGACAATCAGACTGGAAAGCGCGGGATGAAACTGCCAGAGCGACCGCCACGAGAGCGTGGCGGTAGCGTGCGGGATCGTCAGCGCGGCTTTGCCTTCGTGATCGCGGATCACCAGGTCGGTGACGTCGAGGCCCGGCTGGAAGCCGCTCCAGTGGGGCGCGAGCTTGCCGATGGTGAACTGCGTATGCAGCTTTTCGGAAACGGTCGCTTCGATGCGCGGCCGGAACGAGTCCACGCGCGGCAGCACCACATAGCGCAAGCCGAGCAACAGACCCATCGCAATGAAGTACAGGACGAGCGCGAGCACGAGAACCACGTGCAGGATCCGACGCAGCACGACGTGGTCGCTTCCGCTCACAGGCCGGACCTGCACGGTTTCGTGCGGGTCGGCGGATTCGTTTCGCTCGGACATGCTGCGGCGGGTGGGCGTATGGTAGTTTTGCGAATTAACGACGAAATGTAACACACGGGAAAGCGTAGGCGGACCTCCTGCAAACCCTGTCTGCATGCCGTCTTGCGACTTGCGGGAGGCGGCCGCGACCGCCGCAACCGTGTACTACTGCGAACTGAACCACGCTGATCAAGCAACGAGCGAGCCAGACCTTTGATGACTGACGCCACTCTCCTGAGTTCCAACTATTCGCACTACGCGGCGCGCGCTGCGACTGCCCGTCCGCAACTCGTGGCGCGGGTCGCGGCGCTTGCGTCCGAGCCGCTGACGCGCGAGCGTATCGACGCCCGTTTCGACGCTTTGTGCGCCGAGGCGGCCGGCGCAACCGACGCGCCGCTAAACGAAGATGCACTCAAACGGGCCTTGCGCCAATTGCGCACCGAGGTCTTTTGCGCCGTGATGGAGCGTGATCTGGCGGGCGAGGCGGATGTTGCGGAAGTGACCGGCGCGATGACCGACCTCGCGGAGACGACGATCCAGCGCGCGCTCGCCGTCCTGTCGGCGGAACTCGAAACGTTATACGGCGAGCCGCGCGGGCCGCAAGGCGAACGGCTCTCGCTCGGCGTGGTGGGCATGGGCAAGCTCGGCGGGCGCGAACTGAACGTCTCGTCCGATATCGACCTGATCTTCATTTATGAAGAGGACGGCGAGACCGCGGGCGGCCAGCGTTCGCCGATCGCCGCGCAGGACTTTTTCACACGCCTCGGCAAGCGCCTGATCGGCGCCCTCGCCGAAATAACCGGCGACGGCTACGTGTTTCGGGTCGATATGCGGCTGCGGCCGAACGGCGACTCCGGGCCGCTCGTGTGCAGTCTCGGCATGCTCGAAGAGTATTTCTACGTGCAAGGCCGAGAGTGGGAGCGCTATGCATGGATCAAAGGGCGCCTCGTGTCCGAAGGCGCGAGCGATGCGGCGCAACGGCTGCAGAAGCAGCTCGACGCGATCGTCACGCCGTTCGTCTACCGCCGCTATCTCGACTTCGGCGTGATCAGCGCGATTCGCGCGCTGCATCTGCAGATTCGCCAGGAGGCGCAGCGGCGCGCGTCGATGCGGCCCGACAAGGCCGACGACATCAAGCTCGGGCGGGGCGGCATCCGCGAAATCGAATTCAGCGCGCAGGTGTTCCAGTTGATCCGTGGCGGCCAGGACGCCGGCTTCCGCGTGCGGCCGACACTGGCGGTGCTGCGTCACGCGGCCACGCATGGGCTACTCGATACGTCGGTCTGCGTGAAGCTCTCGCAGGCCTATCGTTTCCTGCGCGAACTCGAGCACCGGCTGCAATACCGCAACGACGCGCAGACCCATGCGATGCCGGTCGATCCGGAGGAACGTTCGGCGCTCGCCCACGCGATGGGCTGCGACGACTACGCCTCACTAATGACGAAGCTGGACGCCCATCGCGAATTCGTCGAACAGCAGTTCGACCAGATTTTCGCTGACAAAGTGAACGGCCGCGATGGCTGTGGCGCGCCCGAAGACGGCGCCGCCGCATGGGTCTGGAGCAGCGCGCTCGCCGACGACAGTGCCGACGAAGCCCTGCGGGCACGCCTCGTCGAACTTGGTGTGGCCGAGCCGGGCGAACTGCTCGCGCGGCTGCGCGCGATCTGGCAGTCGTCGCGTTACGCGGGGCTTGCCGAGCGCAGCCGGCAACGTTTCGACATCGTCGCGCAACGGGCGCTCGAAGCCGCTCGCACGTTGGAGCCTGCGGAGCGCCGCGCCGATACCGTGGCGCGCTTCTTCGACCTGCTCGAAGCGGTGAGCCGGCGCGGCGCGTATCTCGCCCTGCTGACCGAATATCCGCAAGCGCTGCATCGTGTGCTGTCAGTGCTTGGCGCTTCGCGTTGGGCGGCGGGCTATCTGATCCGCCATCCGCAATTGCTGGACGAATTGCTGGACGACGAAGCGATCAATAGTCCGTTCGACTGGCCCGAGTTCAAGCGCACGCTGCGCCTGCGTCTGGCCGCGGCCGACGGCGTCGAGCAGCAGATGGACCTGCTACGTCATGCCCACCAGGCCGAGGTGTTTCGCATTCTGTTAATCGATCTGGCCGGCAAGCTGAGTGTCGAGCACGTGAGCGACCGGCTGTCCGAACTCGCCGACGCCGTGCTCGACGTCACGCTCCAGGCCGTCTGGAACCAGTTGCCGAAACGCCACCGCGAAGTGCCGCGTTTCGCGGTGATTGCGTACGGCAAGCTGGGCGGCAAGGAACTGGGCTATGCGTCCGACCTCGACCTCATCTTCCTCTACGACGACCCCGACGATGCCGCAGCCGACGTCTATTCAACCTACACCCGTCGCCTGATCACCTGGCTGACAACCGCGACCGGCGCCGGCACATTGTTCGACGTCGACCTGCGTTTGCGGCCGAACGGCGAGTCAGGTCTGCTCGTCACGGATCTGGACGCATTCCGCCGTTACCAGTTGCGCGAGGGCGACGCCGCCAATACGGCGTGGGTCTGGGAGCACCAGGCGTTGAGCCGCGCGCGTTACTGCGCGGGCGACGCCGAGATCGGCGCCAAGTTCGAGGCGATCCGCGAGCAGGTGCTGACCACGCCACGCGAAGCGGCGCCGCTCATGAAGGAGATCGTCGAGATGCGCGCGCGCGTCGAAGCCGGGCATCTGAACCACACGGCGCTGTTCGACCTGAAGCACGATAGCGGCGGGATGGTGGATATCGAATTCACCGTGCAGTACTGGGTGTTGTTGCACGCGGCGAGCGATCCCGAACTGATCCGCAATACCGGCAACATCGCGTTGCTGCGGGAAGTGTCGCGCTTCGGCCTGATGAGCGAGGCGGAAGCGGAGACGGTTGGTGCGGCGTATCGCACATACCGCAAGTTGCAGCACCAGCTGCGGCTGGATGGGATGGAAAAGGCGCGGGTCGAGCCGGCGCTGGTGGCTAAGGAGCGCGAAGCGGTGCTGGGCTTGTGGAAACGCGTGTTTGGCTGAGGGTTGATGGCAGGTTCGCAGTTTGTGCGAGCGGGTTGTGCAGCTCGATGCTTTCGATGGCGGTGTGAGCGAACCCGTAGCGTTCGCTCTCCGAAACGGCATGAAGGGTGGCGAGACATCCACCCGCCAACGAACAGCTACGCCGCCAGCATTTCCTTCGCATGCTTGCGCGTGGTCGGCGTGATCTCCAAACCGCCGAGCATGCGCGCGACTTCTTCGACGCGGCTCGCCTTGTCGAGCGAGGTCACGCTGCTGACCGTGCCGCCCTTGCCGTTGCCCGCTTTCGCCACTTGGAAGTGGTGGTCGCCGCGCGCGGCCACTTGCGGCAAGTGCGTCACGCACAACACCTGGCGCTGCTGGCCGAGCTGATGTAAAAGCCGCCCGACCACTTCGGCGACGCCCCCGCCGATGCCCGTGTCCACTTCGTCGAAGATCAGCGTGGGTGTCGGGCTGGCGGCGCTGGCAATGACCGCGAGCGCGAGGCTGATCCGCGCCAGTTCCCCGCCTGAGGCGACTTTCGCGAGCGGCCGCAGCGGCACGCCGGCATGACCGGCGACGCGGAACTCGACCTGTTCGAGCCCATGCGCGCCGCCTTCGGGCAGCGGCACCAGTGCGACTTCGAAGCTGCCGCCTTTCATCGACAGTTCCTGCATGCCGGTTGTGACCGCCGCGCCCAGCGCCTTGCCGGCCTTGGCGCGCGCCTTCGAGAGTTTCTTCGCTTCGGTCAGGAAGGCTTCCTTGGCCCTGGCTTCGGCGGCATGCAGGCTGTCGAGGTCGGCGGCCGCGTCGAGCGCGGCCAGTTGCGCGCGACGCGCCTCGTGTTCCTCAGGCAGCGTTTCCGGCTGCAGACGAAACTTACGCGCCGCCGAGTGCAACGCGTCCAGACGCTTTTCGACTTGCGCGAGCCGGTCCGGATCGAGTTCGAGCTTTTGCGCGTAGTGGCTCAGCGAATAAGCCGCTTCCTGCAACTGGATTTCGGCGGGTTCCAGCGCGGCCAGCACGTCGTTCAAAGCCGGGTCGATCTCCGCCAGGTCGCGCACCTTCGAGACAATCGAGGCAAGATGCGTAATCATCGCCTCGTCCGATTCGGACAACGCGCCGAGCGCGCCTTGCACACCGTCGATCAGATTGGCCGAATGCGACAGCCGCCGGTGCTCGGCGTTGACTTCTTCCCACTCGCCCGGTTGCGGCGCGAGCTTGTCCAGTTCAGTGAGTTGCCAGGCGAGACGCTCGCGTTCGAGTTGCAGTTCACGGTCGCGCGTTTGTGCGTGCTCGACCGCCTGAATCTTCTCGCGCCATGCGCGCCATGCCCGTGTGACGCCAGCCGCGGTGTCCGACAGGCCCGCGTGGGTGTCGAACAGTTCGCGTTGCGCGTCGGGACGCATCAGCAATTGGTGCGCGTGCTGGCCATGAATATCCACCAGCATTTCGCCGACCTCGCGCAACTGCGCGAGCGTCGCCGCGGTGCCGTTGATAAAGGCCCGCGAGCGGCCGTTGGCATCCACCACGCGCCGCAGCATGACCGTGCCGCCATGATGGCCGTCGTCGCCGGTCGTGCCGAGCGCCTGCTCGTCGAGCCATTGCTCGACCTGCGCATGAGTCTCGAATTCCGCGGTGATGTCGGCGCGGCTTTCGCCGGTGCGCACGACGTTCGCATCGGCGCGCGCGCCGAGCGCGAGCGCCAGCGCGTCGATCAGGATCGACTTGCCGGCGCCGGTTTCGCCGGAGAAAACAGTAAAGCCGCTGTCGAATTCGAGATCGAGCGCGGCGACGATGACGAAGTCGCGTATCGAGAGGTGGCGAAGCATGGAGGTCGTCTGGTGAGCTTGATGTTCGGGTTTCGGCCGCGGCGGCGTTCGCGTTCCGGATTTCTTGCCGCTCAGGGCTTGGGATCTTCTTCGTGCGACGGGTATTCGTTCCAGTGCAGCTTCTTGCGCAACGTGGTGAAGAAGCTGTAGCCGACCGGATGCAGCATGGGCACCGTATGACGCGAGCGGCGCACTTCGATCGTGTCGCCCAGTTCGAGCGAGGTGAACGACTGCATGTCGAAATTGACGTTCACTTCGCGCCCGGAAACGATCTGGATGCTCACCTTCGAGTCGTCCGGCAGCACGATCGGCCGGTTCGACAGCGCGTGCGGCGCGATCGGCACCAGCACGATACCTTGCAATTGCGGATGCAGAATCGGCCCTTGCGACGACAGCGCGTAAGCGGTCGAACCGGTGGGCGTGGCCACGATCAGGCCGTCCGAGCGCTGGTTGTACATGAAGCGGCCGTCCACCGAGACATGCAGCTCCGCCATGCCCGAGAAGCCGCTGCGGTTGACCACCACGTCGTTGAAGGCGAGCGCGTGATAGATCGGATTGCCGCCGCGCATGATGCGCGCTTCGAGCAGCACGCGTTCCTCGCGCTCGAAATTGCCCGACAGCATTTGCGGCACGATCTCGCGCATGTCGGAGATCGGGATGTCGGTAATGAAGCCGAGCCGCCCGTGGTTGATGCCGATCAACGGCGTGCGATATGGCGCCAGCTGGCGGCCAATGCCTAGCATGGTGCCGTCGCCGCCCAGCACGACCGCAACGTCGGCGCGCGCGCCGATCTCGGCGGGACGCAGCGCCGGATAGTCGGTGACGCCGATCTCGGCGGCGGTGTCGGCTTCGAATACGATCTCGAAGCCGCGCTTCGCGATGCACGAGGCGAGCGCGGTCAACGGCTCGGCGATGCCCGGCGTGTTGTTGCGCCCGACGAGCGCGACGGTCTTGAACTGGCTGGTCACTTGCATGCCGGCATTACACCATAGGTAGGGCCTGAAAAGAACCGCAGACAGAGCCGGTAGCGGGCCGGCGCGCGTGGGCTGTCAGCGCATCTCGCGATTATCGTTAGAATGGTGAAGCCTTGATGACACGTGCGCCGGTTAAAGTGCGGCGGGGTGCCGGCAGCCGGGCCGCCCAGAAGGTGGCTCGCAAGGCGGTCGGCAAAGCGCCGGGCGGAACGCCGGCTCGCAGGCCGGACCGAAGGCAGAGCGCCGCTTTGGCAAACGGCGGCGCGTTCGTCAGGGATGGGCGCCCCTAGCGCTCGCGGTAGTCGTGCCATTGAGCTAAAATTTTCCCTCATGCTAGATCCTCGCGCACAAACCCTCCTCAAAACGCTGATCGAGCGCTACATCGCCGAAGGTCAGCCGGTCGGCTCGCGCACGTTGTCGCGCTATTCGGGCCTCGAACTGAGCCCCGCAACGATCCGCAACGTGATGTCCGACCTCGAGGACCTGGGGCTCGTGATCAGTCCGCATACTTCCGCGGGCCGCATTCCCACACCGCGCGGTTACCGGCTGTTCGTGGACACCATGCTCACGGTGGAGTCCGCCGCGGACGAAGAAGCCGTGACGCGTACGGTCAAGACTACGCTGCAGGCGGGCGAGCCGCAGAAAATCGTTGCGGCGGCGGCCAGCGTGCTGTCCAACCTGTCGCAGTTCGCCGGGGTGGTGCTCACGCCGCGGCGCAGCCACGTGTTCAAGCAGATCGAGTTCATGCGTTTGTCGGACAAGCGCATTCTGCTGATCATCGTGACGCCGGAAGGCGACGTGCAGAACCGCATCATGGCGACTCAGCGCGACTTCTCGCCCTCGCAACTGGTCGAAGCCTCCAACTACATCAACGCACACTTCGCGGGCCTTTCGTTCGACGACGTGCGGCGCCGTCTGCGCGAAGAAATCGACGAACTGCGCGGCGACATGACCACGCTCATGCACGCCGCCGTCACGGCCAGCACGGACGAATCGGACACGGGCGAAACCGTGCTGATTTCCGGCGAGCGCAATCTGCTCGAGGTGGCCGACCTTTCGTCGGACATGGCGCGTTTGCGCAAGCTGTTCGATGTGTTCGATCAAAAAACCAGTCTCCTTCAGTTGCTCGACGTGTCGAGTCACGCGGCGGGCGTGCAGATTTTCATCGGCGGCGAGTCGAATCTCGTACCGATCGAGGAAATGAGCGTTGTCACCGCGCCGTACGAGGTGAACGGCAAGATCGTCGGCACGCTCGGCGTGATCGGGCCGACCCGCATGGCCTACAACCGCGTGATCCCGATCGTGGATATCACCGCGCGCCTGCTCTCGCTGACCCTCAGCCAGCAGTAGGCGGCTTCGACTCCTGGCCGCAGCCGCGCCTGGCTGCCGCTCCTGCTCCTGCTGCAGATAATGCGTGACGGCACGCGGCTTGCCAATTGGCCGAATGGCCAGGGGTGTCCGGCGGACCGGTGCGTGAACCGCGCCGCTATAATGAATCCCACCTGAACTGACTCTCCGCCAACACCGGTGCTTTGCTGCCTATGCGCTTCGACCTCGAGCGGCCCTCACAAAACGCTACGTCACACCGTGTCGCCGTGCTGCTGATCAATCTCGGCACGCCCGACGCGCCGACGCCGCGCGCGGTACGCCGCTATCTCGCGCAGTTTCTGTCCGATCCGCGCGTAGTCGAAATTCCGGCGCTGCTCTGGCAGATCATCCTGCGGTTGCTGATTTTGCCGATTCGGGGCGTCGCCTCCGCCAAGAAGTACGCTGCGGTGTGGATGCCGGAAGGCTCGCCGCTGCGCGTTCATACGGAAAAGCAGGTGGAAGGCCTGCGCCATCTGTTGCAACTGAATGACTACACAGTGCTGGTCGATTACGCGATGCGCTATGGCACGCCGGGTATCCCGGCCATGCTGAACCAGCTCAAGCTGGCGGGCGCCGAGCGCGTGCTGTTGATGCCCATGTATCCGCAGTACTCGTCCTCGACCACCGCCACCGCGTTCGACGACGCCTTTTCGGCGCTCAGGCGCATGCGCAATCAGCCGGAAATTCGCACGGTGCGCCAGTACGCCGATCATCCGGCCTACATTGCGGCGCTTGCCGCCCAGGTGCATCACTACTGGCATCAGCACGGCCGGCCGGATTTCGCTGCGGGCGACAAGCTGGTGCTGAGTTTCCACGGGGTGCCCAAGCGCACGCTGGATCTCGGCGACCCGTACCACGAGCAATGCCAGCAAACCGGCGCGCTGCTGATGCAGGCGCTCGAACTGACGCAGGTGGAATGCCGTATTACCTTCCAGTCGCGCTTTGGCAAGGCCGAATGGTTGCAGCCGTACACGGCGCCCACGTTGAAGGAACTGGGTGCGGCGGGCGTGCGGCGCGCCGACGTGTTCTGTCCGGGCTTCACGGCTGATTGCCTTGAAACGATCGAAGAAATCGGCATGGAGGTGCGTGACGAATTCCTCCATGCAGGCGGCAAGGATTTCCATCGCATTCCTTGCCTGAATGCCTCGCAGGCGTGGATTGCCGCGCTCGGCGAAATCGTTGCGCAGAACCTGCAAGGCTGGCCTGTGCAGGCGTTGCCGGTGCCGCACACGACAGGAGCTTGAACAGGCTCATGAACTACAGCATTGCAACAGACGCGGGCGCGAAGCTGCGCATCGACAAATGGCTTTGGGCGGCGCGCTTCTTCAAGACGCGCTCGCTCGCGGCGGACGCCGTCGAAAAAGGACACGTGCGCATTGGCGGTGCCGGCGTCAAGCCGGCTAAAGACGTGCGGGTCGGCGACCTGGTCGAGATCGAGATCGAGCGGATTGTCTGGCAGGTGGAAGTGCTGGGCGTGTGCGACGTGCGCGGCCCGGCGAGCGTCGCGCAAACGCTTTATGCGGAAACCGAAGAGAGCAAGGTGAAGCGGCAGGTCGAACAGGAGCGGCGCAAGACGTATCGCGAACCGGCGGCCGCCTTGCACGGCCGGCCGACCAAACGCGACAGGCGCACTATCGACAAACTTTCAGGTGGGGGTTGAACAGCTGTTCCATGGTCGCGTGCACGCCGCCGTATTCGGTAGTGTGGTCGTTGACGGCCCCGGACATGCAGATGGTCGTGGTGCCCGCAATCAGAACCAATGCGACCACCGAGATTGCAAAGGTCAGTTTCACGGTACTCCCCTCAGGAAGGTTCAGGATAAAGACGGGCGAATCAGGTGGGAATTGCAATAAATCGGAAAGGTTTACGTCAGATTAGGGTTAACGCCTCTTTTCCGATCCTTTAATGGAGCATAGGCCACTTGCCGATCGCACTCAATCTCAATCTGATTGCGCAGCAAAAATGGTTGTAACCGGGCATTTCCGCCACTCATCCCTGGTGCGAAAAGATCCGGGAGAACCGCTTGAAATGGTTGGTCCCGGCCTCATCTGCCGTTTTGATTTGCGGTGACTCGCGAAGTTGTCTGTCGCGATTTTGCAACGCACAAACCGCGCCAGGTTTGATGTGTTGCCTGCCACCGCTGGCTTTTACCTCGCTTTCACCCATTTAACGACTTTCAGCGACATGGAAAACACGCAAGAGAACCCGACGAGCCAGAATCCCACGCCCGCCGACGAAACCGCGCGCCAGGCCGCCGAGGCCGCAGCACCCCAGCAGGAAGCGGCAGCCAACGCTGCGACCGATTCGCCGGTCAACGCAGAGCAGACGGCCCTGGCCGAAGCTGAAGCGAAGATCGCCGAGTTGCAGGAGAGTTTTCTGCGGGCCAAGGCTGAGACCGAAAACGTCCGCCGCCGCGCTCAGGAAGACGTCGCCAAGGCGCACAAGTTTGCTATCGAGAGCTTCGCTGAGCATCTGCTGCCGGTGATCGACAGTCTCGAGGCAGCGGTCGCCCACTCGTCCGACGACCTGCAGAAGGTGCGCGAAGGCGTCGAACTCACGCTGCGTCAGCTCACCGGCGCGCTCGAGAAGGGCCGCGTCGTCGCCCTGAATCCGGTCGGCGAGAAGTTCGACCCGCACCGTCATCAGGCCATTTCCATGGTGCCGGCCGAGCAGGAGCCGAACACCGTGGTGGCCGTGCTGCAGAAGGGCTTCGTGATTGCCGATCGCGTACTGCGTCCGGCGCTCGTGACCGTCGCAGCACCGAAGTAAACGCCACAGGGCGAGGCAAGCCGTTTCGTCCGGCAGGTGGCCGCCATGGCTGACCTTCCCGTCGATGCTACCGCGCTCGGCCTCAATGGTGTCGCAGCAACGTTTGACGGGCATCCCGAACCGGGTCGGCGCTTCATTGTGCAAGGCATGCCAACGGGGTTCTTCTACCGCAGCAAGCGGCTCGACTGGCGAGGCCTCAAGGCTCAAGGAATTCCAGTCGCGTTTCGCGGCCGCACCAGAGAAGATTCGGGCGGGCAAAACGGCCGACGCCACGAGCGGCGCTCAGGCCGATGGAACAAATTTGGGCAAAAGTTCGCCCGATTGAAAAAAATTAAAGACCGCATCGTAAAAGAGGTCTTGAAAACGATGCGGACGCACTTATGTTGAGTGCAGGTATGAATTGAGAGCGGATCGCCTTACCGCCAGCAGGGCAAACAAGGCGATTCCCGCAGCGATCAAAGTTAGGAGATTGGAAAAAATGGGCAAAATCATCGGCATCGACCTCGGCACGACCAACTCGTGTGTGGCGATCATGGAAGGCAATTCGGTCAAGGTGATCGAGAACTCGGAAGGCGCGCGCACCACGCCGTCGATCATCGCTTACATGGAAGACGGCGAGATTCTCGTCGGCGCGCCTGCGAAGCGTCAGTCGGTCACGAACCCGAAGAACACGCTGTACGCGGTCAAGCGCCTGATCGGCCGCCGCTTCGAAGAAAAAGAAGTTCAGAAAGACATCGCGCTGATGCCGTACAAGATCATGAAAGCCGATAACGGCGACGCATGGATCGAAGTGCGCGATCAGAAGCTCGCGCCGCCGCAAATCTCGGCGGAAACGCTGCGCAAGATGAAGAAGACCGCTGAAGATTATCTCGGCGAGCCGGTCACTGAAGCCGTGATCACGGTTCCCGCGTACTTCAACGACAGCCAGCGTCAGGCTACCAAAGATGCGGGCCGCATCGCCGGTCTGGAAGTGAAGCGGATCATCAACGAACCGACCGCAGCCGCTCTGGCGTTCGGTCTGGACAAGGCCGAAAAGGGCGACCGCAAGATCGCGGTGTATGACCTGGGCGGCGGTACGTTCGACGTGTCGATCATCGAAATCGCTGACGTCGACGGTGAAATGCAGTTCGAAGTGCTCTCCACGAACGGCGATACGTTCCTGGGCGGCGAAGACTTCGACCAGCGCATCATCGATTACATCATTGCCGAGTTCAAGAAGGAACAAGGCGTCGATCTGTCGAAAGACGTGCTCGCGCTGCAACGCCTGAAGGAATCGGCTGAAAAGGCGAAGATCGAACTGTCGTCGAGCCAGCAAACCGAAATCAACCTGCCGTACATCACGGCCGACGCGTCGGGTCCGAAGCACTTGAACCTGAAAATCACGCGCGCCAAGCTGGAAGCGCTGGTTGAAGAACTGATCGAACGCACGATCGAGCCGTGCCGCGTGGCGATCAAGGACGCGGGCGTGAAGGTCGGCGAAATCGACGACGTGATTCTGGTCGGCGGTATGACCCGCATGCCGAAGGTGCAGGAAAAGGTCAAGGAGTTCTTCGGCAAGGATCCGCGCCGTGACGTGAACCCGGACGAAGCCGTGGCCGTGGGCGCCGCGATTCAAGGTCAGGTTCTGTCGGGCGACCGTAAAGACGTTCTGCTGCTCGACGTGACCCCGCTGTCGCTCGGCATCGAAACGCTCGGCGGCGTGATGACGAAGATGATCAACAAGAACACCACGATCCCGACCAAGCACGCACAGGTCTACTCGACGGCTGACGACAATCAGGGCGCCGTGACGATCAAGGTGTTCCAGGGTGAACGCGAAATGGCGGCCGGCAACAAGCTGCTGGGCGAGTTCAATCTGGAAGGCATTCCGCCGGCACCGCGCGGCACGCCGCAGATCGAAGTGAGCTTCGACATCGACGCGAACGGCATTCTGCACGTCGGCGCGAAAGACAAGGCGACCGGCAAGGAAAACCGCATCACGATCAAGGCAAACTCGGGTCTGTCCGAAGCCGAAATCGAGAAGATGGTGAAGGACGCCGAAGCGAACGCTGAAGAAGATCACAAGCTGCGTGAACTGGCCGATGCCCGCAACCAGGGCGACGCGCTGGTCCACAGCACGAAGAAGGCGCTCACCGAATACGGCGACAAGCTGGAAGCTGCCGAGAAGGAAAAGATCGAAGCCGCGCTGAAGGACCTCGAAGAAACGCTGAAGAGCGGTTCGAGCGACAAGGCCGCGATCGAAGCCAAGATCGAAGTGGTTGCCACCGCCTCGCAGAAGATGGGCGAGAAGATGTACGCCGACATGCAGGCCGCGCAAGGCGCGGAAGCGGCGGCAGCGGGCGCGGCAGGCGCGGGCGCAACGGCTGGTGGCGCAAGCCAGCAGCAGGACGACGTGGTCGACGCCGAGTTCAAGGAAGTCAAGAAAGACTAAAGCCAGGTCGTCTTTCGACCGTAAAGCCGCACACAGCCTTGTGTGCGGCCCGGCTGCACCGAGACTGCGCCTGCTTTGTCAAACGGCGGGACAGCAAACGTGCAAGAGCGGTTATCTCGCCTGGCGAGCCTTTTAGGCTCTCCGGGCACATTTGTTTTATGGAGGGCGTTGTTTTGAGCCGCATTCAGGCGGCGTGAAACAGCGGCCGGACGAGTCGTGAGACTCCAGCATTCAAGAGGAGCCACCGTGCGCATTGCGCGAGTGGCGTTGAACCGATATGGCGAAACGGGATTACTACGAGGTTCTGGGCGTCGCAAAGAACGCGAGCGACGACGAAATCAAGAAGGCTTATCGCAAGCTGGCGATGAAGCACCACCCCGACCGCAATCCGGGCAACAAGGATGCGGAAGGGCATTTCAAAGAGGTGAAGGAAGCCTATGAAATGCTCTCGGACTCGCAAAAGCGTGCCGCGTACGATCAGTACGGCCACGCGGGCGTCGATCCGAACATGGGCGGTGCCGGGGCGCAAGGCTTCGGCGGTTTTGCCGACGCATTCGGCGATATTTTCGGCGACATCTTCGGCCAGGCGGCCGGTGGCGCCGCACGCGGCGGCGGCGGCCGCGCCGGTCCGCAGGTGTATCGCGGCGCCGACTTGCGCTACAGCATGGAAATCACACTGGAACAGGCGGCGCACGGCTACGACACGCAGATTCGCGTGCCGAGCTGGGTCTCGTGCGAAATCTGCCATGGTTCGGGCGCCAAGCCCGGCACCAAGCCGGAAACCTGCCCGACCTGCAGCGGTTCGGGTTCGGTGCGGATGTCGCAAGGCTTTTTCAGCATTCAGCAAACCTGCCCGAAGTGTCACGGCACCGGCACCTACATTCCTGACCCGTGCGCGCACTGCCACGGCGCGGGCAAGGTGAAGGAAACCAAGACGCTGGAAGTGAAGATCCCGGCAGGTATCGACGACGGCATGCGGATCCGTTCCGCCGGCAACGGCGAGCCGGGTATCAACGGCGGGCCGTCGGGCGATCTGTATGTCGAGATTCACATCAAGCAGCACTCGGTGTTCGAGCGCGACGGCGACGATCTGCATTGCCAGATGCCGATTCCGTTCACCACCGCGGCGCTCGGCGGCGAAATCGAAGTGCCGACGCTCGCGGGCCGCGCCAGCTTTACCGTGCCGGAAGGCACGCAGTCGGGCAAGACGTTCCGTCTGCGTGGCAAGGGCATCAAGGGGTTGCGCTCGAGCATTGCCGGCGATCTGTACGTGCACGTGCAAGTCGAAACGCCGGTCAAACTCACCGAGCCGCAACGCGATCTGCTCAAGCAGTTTGAAAAGGCGCTGGTCGAGGGCGGCTCGCGGCATAGCCCGCAAAGCAAGAGCTGGTTCGACCGGGTGAAGAGCTTCTTCGATTAATGGCGGTTTGAAGTTGGCGGTAGGTATGGCGGCAGATGAGCGCGGCGCGGTTTTCGCGTTGCTCGACGATTGCGACGCCACGGCGGCGCGCCGTTCGAGTCGTCTGTACATGGGTTTTGTGCATGAACGGGTATGTGCGAACGCCGCACAGCTCGAAGCCGCGTGCGAAACCGTAGCCACGGAGACGCAGCGCGGTTTGCATGCCGTCGTGCTCGCCGACTATGAGTTCGGCCGGAATCTTCTCGACTCGAAAGCACACCGGTCTCTGAAAACGCAGCGTGGCGATGCCACGCTGCGTTTTTTATTGTTCGAACGTTGCGAGAAGCTCAGTCGTGAAGAGGTCGACGCGTGGCTCATGGCGCGCGATGATGGCGCGGCCGAGCCGTCGGTGGCGGGTACGGCCAACGTGCGCGCAAGCGTCGACCCCGAGCAGTTCAACACTGCGATCAACGCGATTCACGCGGCCCTGCGCGCGGGCGATTCCTATCAGGTCAATTACACGTATCGGCTCGGCTTCGATGTATTCGGCTCGCCGACCGCGCTGTATCGGCGGTTGAGGGCGCGTCAGCCGGTGCCGTTTGGCGCGCTGATCTCGCTGCCTGACGACGGGTGGGTGCTGTCGTGCTCACCGGAACTCTTCATCGAAAAGCACGGCGCGATGTTGCGTGCGCGGCCGATGAAAGGCACCGCCCCGCGCTCGGACGATCCCGCGGCGGACCGGCGCGCTGCGGAATTCCTCGGCAACGATCCGAAGAATCGCGCCGAAAACGTGATGATCGTGGATCTGCTGCGCAATGATCTGTCACGGGTCGCGCAAACGGGTTCGGTGAAGGTGCCGGCGCTATTCTCGGTGGAACCGTATGCGTCGGTGTGGCAAATGACCTCGACGGTGGAGGCGACGCTCAAGCCCGCCACGTCGTTCGCTCAGATACTGCGCGCGCTGTTCCCCTGCGGCTCGATCACCGGGGCGCCGAAGCATCGCACGATGCAGTTGATCGATGAACTCGAGAGCACGCCGCGCGGGCTCTATACCGGCGCGATTGGTTGGCTGGACGCGCCTTCAGCGGCTGCCAGCAAAACTGACGCAGCCGCGTCTCCTGCAAACCAGTCCGACTGCGGCGACTTCTGCCTGTCCGTCGCGATTCGCACGCTGACGTTGAGCCCGTCGAAGCAAACCAGCCAACTGGAAGGCAAGATGGGCGTCGGCGCGGGTATCGTGCTCGACAGCGTCGCCGCCGACGAATACGCGGAGTGCCAATTGAAGGCCAGCTTTCTGACCGGCGCCGAGCCGGGTTTCGAGCTTTTCGAAACGATGTATGCGACGCGCGAAGAGGGCGTTCGGCATCTGTCGCGCCATCTCGCGCGACTCTCGTCGAGCGCCGCGACACTCGGCTTCAAACTCGACGACACAAACGTCATAAGCGCGGAGATCGCGGCGAAGTGCGCATCGCTACCCGGGCACACACCGCATCGCATGCGGCTTGCGCTGAGCAAGAACGGCACGATCCAGATCACGGCCGCGGTGTTGACGCCGTTAGCCGGATCGACTGTCGGCGTGCTGCTCGGACCCGATCACGGATTCTCGACAACCGATGCCGCCGACCCGCTGCTGCTCCACAAAACCACGCGCCGCGCCGACTACGATCGCGGCTGGCGCGAAGCTGAAGCAACGGGCGCATTCGACACGTTGTTCTTCAACACGCAAGGCGAGCTGACCGAAGGTGGCCGCTCGAATGTGTTTGTGAAACTGGCTGGACGCTGGTGGACGCCGTCGCTTGCATCGGGCGTGCTGCCCGGCGTGATGCGCGGCGTTCTGCTCGATGACGCTTCGGAGCTACAGGCGGGCGAACGTGTGCTGACACGGACCGATCTGCAAAATGCCGAAGCGCTAATGGTGTGCAATGCACTGCGAGGCGCAGTTCCGGCGCGAATCGTGGACTGATAGAGGCGAGAACGCGAAGCCGCTAACGGCGACAAACAGAACGCGACGTAGGGCCGAGGGCCGCGCCTCAACTATGAAATGCCCGCCGCAGCCGAATCATCCAGCCGCTCAACCGCGCATGCCAAGCGGATTCGCGCACGTCATGCGGCACGGTGGCGTGGTCGCGGATTCCCGCGACGTCGATCAGACAAAAAGGGCTCATGGTGGTCTCTCCTCGGCTCGCGGCCAGGCCGCATAAACAAGAAGACGAAGATAGACCACTGGCTTTGCATGCGATATCGGAGAGGTCTCAAAACGGGCACGAAGATGCCCGTTCCACCGCAATCTCTATCGCTTGAAACTCAGAAAGTATGCTCCGGACCGGGAAACGAACCATCCTTCACCGCCGCCACATACGCTTCCACAGCCGCCAGAATACTCGGCTGCCCTTGCATGAAATCCTTCACGAAGCGCGGCCGTTTGCCGGGGAAAATGCCCAGCATGTCGTGCAGCACCAGCACCTGACCCGAGCAATCCAGGCCCGCGCCGATGCCGATCGTCGGAATACGCAATTGCTTCGTGACGTCGCTTGCGAGCAGTGTCGGAATCGCTTCCATCACGATCAATTGCGCGCCGGCCTGCTGCACGGCGAGCGAGTCGCGCATCAACTGGGTAGCGCCCGCTTCGGTTTTGCCTTGCACCTTGAAGCCGCCGAACGCATGCACGGATTGCGGCGTCAGACCGACGTGCGCGCATACCGGAATCGAGCGCTCCACCAGGAAGCGCACCGTGTCCGCGAGCCACTCGCCGCCCTCGAGCTTCACCATCTGCGCGCCGGCGCGCATCAACTCCACCGAGCTTCTGAACGCGTCTTCCCGCGTGCCGTAGGAGCCGAACGGCAAGTCGGCCACGATCAGCGCCGCGGGCCGCGCGCGCGCCACGCTAGCCGTGTGGTACGCGATGTCGGCGAGCGCCACGGGCAGCGTAGTGGTCTGGCCTTGCAGCACATTGCCGAGCGAATCGCCGATCAACAGCACGTCGACGCCCGCGCGATCCAGCAGCGCGGCGAAGCTCGCGTCGTAGCAGGTGAGCATGGCGATTTTTTCGCCGGCATCGCGCATTGCCTGCAGTTTCGGCACGGTGACGGCGTTCCGGCTCGCTTCCTGCAAATAGGTCATGGGGTCAATCCGTTGAGAAAAGAGAGGTGGCTGCGCCGCTTACAGCGACGTGCCTTTGACAAAGAATTCCTTGCGGCCGCGCATGGTTTCGATGCGTTCGGCGAGTAGCGCAAGGTCCGCGTCCGAGTCGAGCGGATTCAGATGTTCGGCGTTGACCGTCAGCACTGGCGTGCGGTCGTAGTGATAGAAAAACTCGTTGTACGCGTCGCACAGGGCGTGCAGATACGCGTCGGAAATCTGCAGCTCCATCGGCACCGCGCGCTTCTGGATGCGCGCGAACAGCACTTCCGGGCTCGCCTGCAGATAGACCACGAAGTCTGGAGCCGGCGCGCTGACATCGATCCGCGCAGCGAGCGCGCGATACAACTGCCACTCGTCTTCCTGCAGCGTCAGACGCGCGAAGATATCGTTCTTCTGCGTCATGAAATCGGCGACCAGCGGGGTGCCCGATACGTGCGCCGCGCTCACGTCCTGAGCTTGCTGCGCGCGCTGCAAGGCAAAGTGCAATTGCGTGGGCAACGCGTATCGCGCGGTGTCGCGATAAAAACGTTCGAGAAAGGGATTGTCCTGCGGCCGTTCGAACAGTTCATGCATCGACCAGCGTTGCGCGAGGCGTCGTGCGAGGGAGGTCTTGCCGACGCCGATCGGCCCTTCGATCGCGAGATAGCCGAACGGAGGCCGCAGTTGCGGCGCGGTGACGGTGAGCGGCGTTGAATTCATTCGCAACGGCCTTTAGGAGCGGTGCTCTTGCCTGCGACCAATGCATTGAGCATGGGACATTGGCAAGGTCCTTTCACTTTCTCGATGCGCTGATCGCTCACGCGGCTGAGCAGCGCTTCCGCGCGGCCGTGTTGCGGGATCACGAGTGCGGGATCGATCTCGACGAGCGGCACCAGCGCGAATGCGCGTTCGATCAAACGCGGGTGCGGCACGATCAGATCGGCTTCGTCGATCGATTGATCGCCGAACAGCAGGATGTCCAGATCGAGCGTGCGCGGTGCATTGCGAAACGGCCGCTCGCGGCCGAACTGATGCTCGATCTTGTGGCAGAGCGCAAGCAGATGCCGCACGGGGAGCGTCGTCTCGATCTGCACGACGCAGTTGAAATAATCGTCGCCGCCCGCGTCGATCGGGGCAGTGCGATACAGGCTCGACTTGGCGAGCACGGTGATGGTGTGCTGTTGTGCGAGGCACACCACCGCGTCTTTCAGGGTCTGGCGCGCGTCCCCGAGATTCGCGCCGAGGCCGAGATAAGCAACCGTCATGGCATAACTTCCTGCAACTATCGTTCGACGGCAACAGCGAACGCTATATCAGTCTTCGTGCGAGCCGTCATGGCCTGCGTCGTCGGCTGTGCGTTCGGCTGGCGTGCCGCCCTCCAATCCGTCCCCCGGCTTGCGGTTTCTACCGCTACTGCTGCGCCGCCGTCGTTTTCTGGGGCTTCGGTCCTTCCCGCCTTGC
Organism: Paraburkholderia sp. BL25I1N1; assembly: GCF_003002025.1. Classification (GTDB taxonomy): domain Bacteria; phylum Pseudomonadota; class Gammaproteobacteria; order Burkholderiales; family Burkholderiaceae; genus Paraburkholderia. The sequence continues at coordinate 113,711 of NZ_PVZB01000021.1, read as the reverse complement.
GTGAGCAATGCCTCACGCGCGGCGATGTCTCCTTCTATGAACTCCGTCCACCACGCACCGACCGACTCATCGAGTTCGCCCGATTCGCAGCGCAACAGGAGGAAATCATACCCCGCTCTAAATCTTTGGTGTTCCAGCAGCTTCAGCGCACTTCTTCCCGAGCGTTTTTCGAGGCGCAGCTGCAGGCCCCAGATCTCGCGCATATCCGACGAGAAGCGCTTGTGGATCGCGAGTTTCTCCGTTTGCATGTCGAGGACGTTGTCCATCGCGCGATGCAGCGCGGGCACCGGATATTCGCCGTTCGCTTCAAATTTTTGCCAGCGCTGCTGTACGTCGTGCCACAACAGCGTAGCGAACAGGAAGCCCGGCGAAACCGGCTTGCCGGCACGCACGCGGGCATCCGTATTGTTCAGCGCGAGCGTGATGAATTTTTCGCCGATGGGCTGCTCGAGCACCACGTCGAGCAAGGGCAGCAGGCCATGATGCAGGCCTTCCTGGCGCAGGCGTTTCAAACACGCGAGCGCATGGCCCGATAGCATCAGCTTGAGCATCTCGTCGAACAGACGCGCGGCGGGCACGTTGTTGATCAGATCGGCCATGTTGGCGATCGGCTCGCGGGTGCTGTCCTCGATCTCGAAGTCGAGCTTCGCCGCGAAACGCACCACGCGCAGCATGCGCACCGGATCTTCGCGATAACGCGTGGCCGGGTCGCCGATCATGCGCAACAGACGCGCGCGCATGTCGGCCATGCCGTTGTGATAGTCCAGCACGGTTTGGGTGGCCGGATCGTAGTACATCGCGTTGATCGTGAAGTCGCGGCGCGTGGCGTCTTCGTGCTGCTCGCCCCACACGTTGTCGCGCAGCACGCGGCCGCTTGCGTCCACCGCATGTGTGCGGCGGTCGAGCTCGTCGCGCTTCAGGCGGCGCGCCGGAGGCGCGTCGGCCGCGGGCGGATCGACCAGCGCGCGGAATGTCGACGTCTCGATAATTTCCTGGCCGAACTGCACATGCACGATCTGAAACCGCCGGCCGATGATGCGCGCGCGGCGGAACAGCTTCTGCACCTGTTCGGGCGTGGCATCCGTGGCGACGTCGAAGTCTTTCGGCTTAATGCCGAGCAGCAGATCGCGCACCGCGCCGCCGACGATGAACGCGCGGTGCCCCGCCTGTTGCAGACCTTCGGTCACGCGAATCGCGTTTCTCGAGATCAGCGCCTGGTCGATGCCATGCACGTCGTGCGGAATGATGACCGGCACGTCCGGATCGCGCACGGTTTTCACGGGCGCGGCGGAGCGGGTGGGCTTGCGGCGCGCTTTACTCGCGCTCGACGTTGTGCGCGCCGGTGCGCTGCCGGTTTCGTCTGCTTCGGCTTCGGCTTCGGCGGGCAGGCTCTCGTCAGCGGGCGCTGAATCCTGGCCGAATAGTTTGCGGATAAATTTTTTGATCACGAGGGTTGGAAGAGTTCGAGGATGCGCCAGCCTTTGGCCTGCGCATGGGCGCGCAATGTGTCGTCGGGATTCGTAGCGATTGGGTCGGTGACTTTTTCGAGCAGCGGAATGTCGTTGTGCGAGTCGCTATAGAAAAAGCTGTGCTCGAAGTCGCTCCACGTCTTGCCGAGCGAGGCGAGCCACGCTTCGGTGCGCACGATCTTGCCTTCCTTGTAGCTGGGCGTGCCGGTGGGGCGGCCGGTGTATGGCGAATGCCGCTCGCCGTCGACGGTTTCCGCTTCGCAGGCGATCAGCGTGTCGACGCCGAATGCCTGAGCGATCGGGCGGGTGATGAATTCGTTGGTGGCGGTCACCACGCAGCACAGGTCGCCGGCTTCGCGGTGCTGCTTCACCAGTTCCAGCGCGACGGGAAAAATGGCCGGCTTGATGACTTCGTGCATGTACTGCGCGTGAAAGTCGGCGAGTTGCGCGCGCGTGTACTTCGACAGCGGCGTGAGCATTGCGATCAGATAAGCGTGAATGTCGAGCTTGCCGGCTTTGTAGTCGGCGAAAAAGCGGTCGTTTTCACGGGCGAAATTTTCGGCGTCGACCATGCCGTGTTTCACCATGAAGCGGCCCCATTCGTGGTCGCTGTCGGTGGGGATGAGCGTGTGGTCGAGATCGAAGAGTGCGAGGTTAGCCATGGGGGCCTATTTTACTTGAAGCGGCGGACGACGCGGATGAGGCCGCCGAGCTCGGCCCGGCGCGCCGCTCTTCGACGTCGGGCGAAGCGAGCATGGTACGCAATAGCGGCAGCGTGACCGCGCGTTTCTGTTCGAGCGAGAAGCGGTCGAGCGCGTCGAGCAGCGCCATCAAACTGGGCATGTCGCGCCGAAAATGCGTGAGCAGGTAGGCCGGCACGTCGTCGGCCAGCATGATGCCGCGCTCGCGCGCCGCGTGTTTGAGCACCGCGGCCTTGCCTTCGTCCGGCAGCGGCGCGAGATGGAACACGAGGCCCCAGCCGAGGCGCGTGCGCAAATCCTCGCGCACCGTCATGCCGATCGGCGGCGCGTTGCCCGCGGCGACCAATGCGCTGGTGGGATGCGCGCGCACTTCGTTGAACAGGTTGAAGACGGCGATCTGCTGCGCGGCCGAAAGGCCGTCGCAATCGTCGATCGCATAGAGCGCGACGCGCGGGTCGAAGCTGAACGCGGCGAGGCTGCTTTGCGGACCGGCGAAGCGCGCGTGCCCCGGCGACGCTTCGTGCACGAGCGCCTGCAGCAGGTGCGTGCGGCCACTGCCGGACTCGCCCCACAGGTAGAACGTGCGATCGGCGACCGGCCCGGCTGCAAGCGCGTTCTCGAGCTCGCGCAGGCGCGTGACCAGCTCAGCGTTGGCGCCGGCGAAGAAATTGTCGAATGTCGATGGCGGCGGGGTGCCGAGATCGAGCGTCAGTTGACGAAGCACAGTAGGTGAATGCCGAAAAGGAGGCTTGGGCCGCAAATGGCCGTATGACGGGCCGAAATAGTCAAGGATCAGTCAGTTGTTATAAAGCGTGCTCGTCAGATAGCTTTGCCGCAACTCGCGCACGGCGACCGACAGAATCGCGCTGACCGGCAACGCAAGCAATACGCCGAAAAAGCCGAACAGCTGCCCGAACGCGAGCAACGCGAAAATCACCGCGAGCGGGTGCAGTCCGATCCGTTCGCCCACCAGCCGCGGCGTGAGAAAAAAGCTCTCCAGGATCTGGCCGACGCCGTAAATCAGCGCGACCGCGCCGAAGCCGTACCAGTCGCCGAATTGCAGCAGTGCCGCGAGCAGCGCGAGCGCAAGGCCGGTTGCAAAACCGATGTACGGGATGAACACCGCGAGTCCCGTAAAAATACCGACCGGCAACGCGATCTCGAAGCGCGCGATAGTCAGCGCCACCGCATAAAACACCGCCAGCACGCCCATCACGAGTAGCTGGCCACGCAGGTATTGCGACAGCATCTGGTCCATGTCACGCGCCAGTTGCAGCGTCTTGTCGAGCCAGCGGCGCGGCACGACAACCTGCGCACGCGCGAGCATGCGGTTCCAGTCGTACAGCAGATAGAACAGCACGAGCGGCACCAGCACCACGTTGCCGACCACCGTCATCATCAGGTTGCTGCTCGTGCGGATGTAGGTCCACGCGTAAACCGCAACGGTTTGCGCGCTGCCTTCCAGTTGCCCCATGACGAGATCGCGCAGACTGGCGAAATCGAGCGAATCGGCGAGTCCCAGCATGGCCAGCTTGGGTTGCAGCCAGGCGTTCACGTGTGCAAAGAATACAGGCACCTGTTGTTTGAGCTGCGGCGCTTCTTTCTGGATGACCGCCAGAACCAGCAGCACGAGCAGCGTCATCACGAGCGTGAAAAGCAGCATCATCAGCAAGGCGGCCAGACCGCGCGGCACGCGCCGCCGCACCATCCACGCCACGCCCGGCTGCAGAATGTACGCGAGAATCGCGCCGAGCAGAAATGGCGTGAGAACCGGACTCAGCAGCCAGAGCAAAATCCCGACGCCCAGCGCGATAGCCAGCCAGATAAAGGCGCGGCGCTGAACGGGCGTCAGTATCGAAGAGTTCTCTTGCAAGGTTTGTTTCCCAGGTGTCGTCGCGACCGGATCATTGAGGGTGATGCAAATTCCAGCCAGTCGGCCGGCAACTCTGTATGGGGCCGGAGTAAGCGCTGAAGCGCCAACTCCGGGCCGGCATCGGGTAAAATCGCATTTTACCGACCTTCGAGCTCTTCCCCATGAATCAACCGAAATCCGCCCCGAATTCAACTGATTCGGCCCAAGGTCTGTCGTATCGCGACGCCGGCGTGGACATCGACGCGGGCGACGCCCTGGTCGACGCGATCAAGCCATTTGCCAAAAAGACGATGCGCGACGGCGTGCTGGGCGGCATCGGCGGGTTCGGCGCGCTGTTCGAAGTGCCGAAGAAATACAAGGAGCCGGTGCTGGTGTCCGGCACCGACGGCGTCGGCACCAAGCTGCGTCTCGCGTTTCAACTGAACAAACACGACACCGTCGGCCAGGATCTGGTGGCGATGAGCGTGAACGACATTCTCGTACAAGGCGCCGAGCCGCTGTTCTTCCTCGACTATTTCGCCTGCGGCAAGCTGGACGTCGGCACGGCGGCAACGGTCGTGAAGGGTATCGCGCATGGCTGCGAACTGTCGGGCTGCGCGTTGATCGGCGGCGAGACGGCGGAAATGCCGGGCATGTATCCCGACGGCGAGTACGATCTGGCCGGTTTCGCGGTCGGCGCGGTTGAAAAGAGCAAGATTATCGACGGCAGCACCATCGCCCCCGGAGACGTGGTGCTGGGCCTGGCGTCGAGCGGTATCCATTCAAATGGGTTTTCGCTGGTGCGCAAGATCATCGAGCGCGCGCAGCCGGATCTGAACGCGGATTTCGACGGCCGTTCGCTCGCCGACGCGTTGATGGCGCCCACGCATATTTATGTGAAGCCGCTGCTGGCACTGATGCAGCAGATCGCCGTCAAGGGCATGGCGCACATCACGGGTGGCGGGCTGGTCGAGAACATTCCGCGCGTGTTGCGTGAAGGCCTGACGGCTGAACTGGATCATCGTGGCTGGCCGTTGCCGCCGCTGTTCTCGTGGTTGCAAAAGCACGGCGGCGTGGCAGATGCGGAAATGCACCGCGTGTTCAACTGCGGTATCGGTATGGCCGTGGTTGTATCGGCTGCTGATGCCGATGCGGCAATCGGTCTGCTGTCGGCTGCCGGCGAGCAGGTCTGGAAGATCGGCGTGATTCGCGAAAGCGCGGCCGGTGAAGCTCAGACGGTCGTGGTCTAAAAGGCTTGTGAGACCGCGCGGCGCGCGACTAGCCGGCGCCGCGCGGTTCAAAGCTTTCACGAATCAAAGTTTCAAAGCAACGCTTCAATCTCTTCAAGCACCCGCGCCGTCGCGTGCGGATCGCAGCAATCCACCACCACCCGCTCTGGCATGCTTCGCAGCCATGTGAGCTGTCGCTTGCACAACTGGCGCGTCGCGAAGACGCCTTTGTCGCGCATGGTTGCATAGTCGACGGCGCCGTCCAGATACTCCCAGACTTGCCGGTAGCCCACGCAACGCATGGACGGCATCTCGGGCAATAAGTCGCCGCGTTCGCGCAACTTCACCACTTCATCGACGAAACCGCCGGCTAGCATCGCATCGAAGCGCTTCTCAATGCGCGCATGCAGCACGCTGCGATCGGACGGCTCCAGTGCAATCGGCACGAAGCGCCATGCGGCCGCGGCGGCGTCCTGTGGGGCGGGCGCGGCCAGTAAAGCGGACATGGCCTGTCCTGTCAGCATGAAAATTTCGAGCGCCCGCTGAATCCGTTGCGAATCGTTCGGCGCCAGCCGCGCGGCCGTCTCAGGATCGACTACGGCAAGCCGCGCATGCAGGGCGGGCCAGCCTTCGCGCGCGGCCTCGGCGTCGAGCGTGGCGCGCACATCCGCGTCGGCGGTGGGCAGATCGCTGAGCCCTTGCGTGAGTGCCTTGTAGTACAGCATGGTCCCGCCGACCAGCAACGGCAGCCGCCCGCGCGCGTGAATCTCGCCGGTCAGCCGTAAAGTGTCGGCGCGAAATTGCGCGGCGGAATAGGCGTCGGTGGGATCGATGATATCGATCAGATGATGCGGCGCCGCCGCGCGTTCTTCAGCGGTCGGCTTGGCCGTGCCGATATCCATCTCGCGATAGACCAACGCCGAATCGACACTGATGATTTCCACCGGGCGCCGTGCGGCGAGCGCCAGCGCGGCAGCCGTTTTGCCGGATGCGGTCGGGCCCAGCAGACACGGCACGACCGTGGGTATGCGCGAAGTCATGTGCGCGGTCATGGGCAAGCGGTTGCGGGTCGAAGCGGCGTCACGTCATTGACCACGCATGAACAGCCGATCGAGATCGGACAGCGTCAACTGATACCACGTGGGACGCCCGTGATTGCATTGATCGGCGCGCTCGGTGGCTTCCATCTGACGCAGCAGCGCGTTCATTTCATCGAGCGTCAAACGACGATTCGCGCGCACCGCGTGATGGCAGGCGAGCGTGCCGAGCATCTCGTGCTGACGTTCGGTCAACACGCGCGAGCCGCCGAACGCGTGCAGGTCGGCGAGAACCGCGCGCGCCAGCGCCTGTAGATCGGCGTCTTTCAGCAGCGCCGGCACGGCGCGGATCGCGAGCGTAGTGGGCGACAGCACGGCGAGGTCGAAACCGAGCGCATCCAGCGTGTCGCGTTCTTCTTCCACCGTGCCGATTTCGATCGGGTCCGCCTGCATCGATTGCGGGATCAGCAGCGGCTGCACGGCAATCGTGCGATCGGCCAGCGCGTTCTTGAACTGCTCGTACAGAATGCGCTCGTGCGCGGCATGCATGTCGACGATCACCAGACCGTGCGCGTTCTGCGCCAGCACATAGATGCCATGAATCTGGCCGAGGGCGAAGCCGAGCGGCTGCTCATCGGCGGCATGGAACGTGGGCGCCGGATAAGGCGCGGACGCGTTGTACGGCGATGGCGATTCGGCGGCCGAATCGCGCGCCTCGAACAGCGTGGCGCCTTCAGCCGTACCGGCGTTGGTGTCTTTGCGGCCGAAGAGCGCGTCGTAAAACGCGAGCGGTTGCGCGACCGGCAGCGTGCCCTGCGTCATGCGCGCCTGGCGCGTCCACGTGTTGCCTGGCTGCTGCGACGACGAGCCGAAGCCGCCGCCCGATGCGCCACCTAAGCCGCCGCCGAGGCCGCCCACGCGGTTGCCCGCACCGAAAGCGACGCCGCCGATGCCCGCGCCACCCAACGGCGTTGCGCCAAACGAAGCCGGTCCGCCAACGGAAGGCTCGAGATGTGCCGCATGCCCGCCCGCCGTCGTCTCTGGCGATGCGCCCGCATGCCGCGCCAGCGCGCGCTGCACGGCATGGAAGACGAACTGGTGGATCGAGCGCGAATCGCGGAATCGCACTTCGATCTTCGACGGATGCACGTTCACATCGACCGCTTCAGGCGGCAGATCGAGGAACAGCACATAGGATGGATAGCGCTCGCCGTGCAGGACATCTTCATAAGCGGCGCGCACGGCGTGCGTGAGCAGCTTGTCGCGCACAAAGCGGCCGTTGACGAAGAAATACTGCTGATCGGCGCGCCCGCGGCTCGCGGTCGGCAAACCCGCGCAACCGTACACGGCCAGCGGTCCGGCGGATTCGTCGAGCGGCAAATGGGCTGTTGCGAATGTTTCGCCGAGAATCTTCGCGACCCGCACCGGCGGCTCGCTGGCGTTCCAGTGTTCGACCGCCTTGCCGTTATGCAGCACCGAAATCGCGACGTCCGGCCGCGCCAGCGCCGCGCGGCGAATCTGTTCGAGACAATGGCCGAGTTCGGTCTGCTCGCTCTTCAGAAATTTGCGGCGCGCCGGCGTGTTGAAGTACAACTCGCGGACTTCGATTGTGGTGCCCTGAGTGCCGGCTGCGGGGCTCAGCACGCCGGTTTCCGCATCCACCCGCACCGCGTGCGCCGCGTCGGCCGTGCGGCTCGTGATGGTCATCTGCGCGACCGAGGCAATCGAGGCCAGCGCCTCGCCGCGAAACCCCAGTGTGGCGACCGCTTCCAGTTCGGCAAGCGAGCGGATTTTGCTGGTGGCGTGACGCATCAGCGCGAGCACGAGTTCGTTCTCGGGGATGCCGCAGCCGTCGTCGGTGATCGAGATGCGCTTGACGCCGCCTTCGTCGAGCAGGATGCGCAGCGACTGCGCGCCCGCATCGAGCGCATTTTCCAGCAATTCCTTGACGACCGAGGCCGGCCGCTCGACCACTTCGCCGGCGGCGATCTGGCTGATCAGCTGATCGGGAAGGGGCTGGATCGCGCGTAACGGGCGTGGGCCGGGCGCCGCGGCGGCAATCGCGGGCGCGGCGTCGAGGCCGGCAGGCGTTTCGGAGAATTCGGACATGGCGAAATTATAGCGATTCAGCGCGGCAAGCCTGCGGCGCGCGCAAGCTCACCGACATCCGGGAGATTTTTAATTGTGGCCGGGCACTTTCTGTATCATGACGCGGTCAATTTCCGGCGGCGAGTGAGCGCTAGCCGCCATCGCTAACAGGCCTGGTCACACGGCTGTTCTTGCCATCGTCATATTCGCTTCATAAAGGATTCTCTTTGGACACGTTGCTACATTTCGTCAACCTTGTCTTGCACATCGACAAGTTCCTCGGAGACTTCATTCATGTCTACGGCGCCTGGGTCTACGCAGTGCTGTTTCTGATCGTGTTCTGCGAAACCGGGCTCGTGATCCTGCCGTTTCTGCCGGGTGATTCGCTGCTGTTCATCGGCGGCGCTTTTTGCGCGACCGGCGAGATGAACATTGGTTTGCTGATCGTCTTGCTGCTCGTGGCGGCCATCGCCGGCAATACCGTCAACTATATGATCGGGCGGGCCATCGGGCCGCGGGTGTTCAATTCGCACATTCCTTTTCTCGAACGCTTTCTCGATCGCAGCGCGCTGCAGAAGACGCACAACTTCTACGAGAAGCATGGCGGCAAAACCATCGTGCTGGCGCGTTTCATTCCGGTCGTGCGGACCTTCGCGCCGTTCGTTGCGGGTGCATCGGAAATGACCGTGAGCCGGTTCCAGTTGTTCAACTTTGCCGGCGCATTCTTCTGGGTGTTGCTGCTGACGTTGCTCGGCTACTTCTTCGGCAACATTCCGTTTATCCGTCAGTATCTGAATGTGATCGTGCTGGTGGGTATCGGCGCGGCGGTCGTGCCGGTCTTGCTCGGGGCGCTGTGGAAGATGATGCGCAAGAACACGTCGAATCCGAGCAACCGTTGAGGTTTTCGTGCTAGAGGTATCCAGATGAAAAACGGCGTCGCGAATTTCGTGACGCCGTTTTCTTTGGTGCTTCTGAATCTCGTGAATTTAACGATTGGACGCGAGCCATTCACGCGGCTCGACGATGCTCACGTCACCGCACGCGGCGCCAGTGGCGTTTCCGGCGTCGGGTAGCCGGCTTCCTTGAACGTCTGGATGATCGCGCGATTGGTGTCGAAATAGACCTGCCAATAGTGCTCGTTGTTCGTGTAGGGCCGCACACAAAGCAGGGGGCCTTCCGGCGTGAAGGTCAATACTTCGATGTCCGGCGCGGGACTCTCGGCCACGTTCGGAATCTGTGTGACGGCCGCCTTCAACCGGTTCATCGCGTCCGTCGGATCGACGCCGTTGGCGATCTTCGCCGTCAACTCGACGCGCCGCACCGGGAGAATGCTGTAGTTCGAGATGGTGTCGGAAAAGATCTTGTTATTGCCGACGATGGTCGTCACGTTGTCCGGCGTCACGATGGTCGTGCCGAATAGACCCAACTCCGAAACCGTGCCGGTGACGCCGCCCGCCGTGACGAAATCACCGACCTTGAACGGACGCAAAACCTGCATGAATACGCCCGCCGCGAAGTGGGCGAGCAGACCGCCCCAGGCAGTGCCGATAGCGAGCCCGAGGCCGGCGAGCAGCGCGGCGAACGACGTCGTCTGGACACCGAACACCTGCAGGATCGCCAGGATCAGCAGCAGGTTCAGCAGTGCGCCCAGAATCGAGCCGAGGTAATGCGCCAGCGTGGGATCGACCCGGCCGTTGCGCGCGAGCACTTTGCGCAGTAGTCCGATAATCAGACCGATGAGCCACCGGCCGACGATCCAAAGGACGATTGCTCCGACAACCTTGGTGCCGAGGTCGATGCCTCGGGTCATGATGAACACGCGTACGGTTTCGAGATCCAAGATGTTCCTCGTTGGGTGAGTTGCCTTCGACTGATTGAACAGCGGTGGTGCAATACAGCGGCGAATGCCCGATGACGGGCGCAAGCGGTAACTCAGGTAACACTCGGTCTTCGGACGTTATAGGCGACGGCGCGGGCATCCGCAAGGACCGTTCCAGTGGCTGATATGGCGTGTCCAGCGGGAAAAGCAGGCGATTCAGCGCACGCCTTCGTTGCGATGACGCTTGTCGTGCCTACATCGGCAGATTCGATTTCGAATACGGTGAAGTGTGGATGACGAGCGGCTTGTCGGCGCTGACTTTCGCGCGGCGGGCAGCGCGACGCCAGGTAAGAGCCACGATGATCGCGAGCAGGTATGCGCCGCTGCGCTCGAAAAACGCAGTCGATGTGCTGAACTGACCGTAGCGACTCTGCGAATCGGCGAACACTAAAAAGGTCAGCGCAGCATCGAGCAGGCATGCAGTCGATGCCAGCGCGGCGAATATATGCGAGCCATTGAGTGACGCGCCTGGGACGAAGCGGTTGCACAGGTGACAGACGGCCAGCACGAAGGCAAGCAGAGCCAGGTTCGAGAACAGATCGAACAGAAAATTAGTCATATGGGTGAAATGAAAGCGCAGGGGGCTGCGGCGTTGCCAAAGCGTCTGCTCACGCAGAGTCGCAGCGTGTTTCGCTGAACCGGCGGCGATCATTGCACGTCTGTATGTCTCAATAAATGTTCAGTTCGGAGTCCGTTGTTTCCTGTCTGTGGCAATAGCGTTGGCGCGGGAAAACGCCGGTCGTGCTGTGGGAAATGGTGGTGAGTGTTGCGGGAAAAGTCCGCAGCTAGATCGGTGAATATATGCAGCTGTGATATAAATTTTGCGAGCGGTCTTGCGGGATTGCATTGCGCAACCCGAGCCGCAAAAAGAAAAGGGCTCGCACGCCAATGCGTGCAAGCCCTTGAATCTTTTGGTAGGCCGTACGGGATTCGAACCTGTGACCAACGGATTAAAAGTCCGCTGCTCTACCAGCTGAGCTAACGACCCAAAAGAGAAGCGAAATTATAGCGATAGCTTCGGCGCGCTGTCAACCCATCGCACCGATCCGCATTTCAAATAGTGAAAAGCCCGGGCAGACCGCCCGAGCTTTTCAGCGAGAGGCGCGCGTGGCTATGACGTCGGTCACTGCGCGTTACTGCCAACTACTTGAGTAATACCACCAAACTACTTGATCTGCGACAGCTTGCTCTGTGCCGACTGCGCGACGTCCGAGCCGCCATATTGCGCGACGATCTGCTCCAGCGTCTTCTTGGCCGCAGCCTTCTGACCTTGCTCGAGCTGATTGTTAGCAATTGCCAGCAGCGCTTCCGGCGCCCGCGGATGCTGCGGATATTTCTGCACCACACCCTGCCAGGTTGCCGTCGAACCCTTGTAGTCGCGCAGTGCATACAGCGCGTTGCCGAGCCAGTACTGCGCGGTCGGCTGGTATGGGCTGTTCGGGAACTTGGAGATGAAAGCGCGGAACGATGCCGCCGCGTTCTTGAAGTCGCCGTTGCGGAATTGCTGTGAAGCCGCGTTGAACGAATCGGTCTCACCCGGCTGCACCTCGCCCTGGACGCCGTCCACCGTCTGCTGCTGCGGCTCGAATTTCTTCAGGCGCGTGTCCAGATCGGTGTAGTAGTCCTTCTGCTGCTTCTGCACGGTGGCGAGCTGGTTGGCCATGTCCTCGTTCTGCCCACGCAGCGTCGCGACCTGCTGATTCAACTGGTCGAGACGGTTGGACTGATCGAGGATGGTGCGCTGCGCGGCCGACAACTGACTCGACAGGCTATCGGTCTTCGAACGCAGATCGAGAATAGCCTGACGGGCCTGATCGTCGTCGAAGATGCCCGCATGCGCGGGCACGGCCGCGAAGGCCGTGCCTGCGACGCAGGCCGCTGCGGCAAAGCGCAGCCAGGAGAAACGATGCGTCATTCGGCTCATCACCCGTTACTTACTGTTGGTACACGAGGTCGGCGCGGCGGTTTTGTGCCCACGACGATTCGTCATGACCCGTAGCTTGCGGCTTTTCCTTGCCGAGGCTCACGGCTTCCATTTGCGAGTCCGTCACGCCCATCAGCGACAGCGAACGGCGCACGGCTTCAGCACGCTTCTGGCCGAGTGCCAGGTTGTACTCGCTGGTGCCGCGTTCGTCGGTGTTGCCCTGGATCAGGACGTGGCGTTGCGGATGGCTCTTCAGGTATTGCGCGTGTTGTTGCAGCAGCGATTGATAGTCGTCCTTGACCGAGTAGCTGTCGAAGTCGAAGTAGATGCTGCGCTTCGCGAGCGGGCTGTTCGGATCGTTCAGCGGGTCGACATTGACCGTTGCGACATCGTTCGGGTTCGGCTGCGCCGAAACCGTACCACCCTTGTTAGCGTTTTCATCGAGCTTGACGCCCGAGTGACATGCTGCCAGTGCACCGACCATCAATACGGCGAAAGCGAAGCGAAGTTTTGACATCATTTGAGTACTCTCCTTGTGTTATTGCATCAACGTTATTGCATAAACGGGCCCCAGGATGGCTCGCGTACGCTGCCACCCTGAACGGACAGGACCTGCCGAGTGCGACCGTCGGTCGAAACTGCGGCCAACACGCCACGGCCGTTCACCTGTGTGGCGTAAAGAATGTACTGACCGTTCGCCGCGAAGCTCGGCGATTCGTCATGTGTCGTGTCCGTCAGGCCTGTGGCGGTGTTGCCTTGCAGGTCCTGGATATACAGCTTGAACCCGCCGCCGACGCGCGAGATATAAGCGAGCTGTTTGCCGTCCGGGCTCACGCGCGGGCTCGTGTTGTAGCTGCCCGTGAACGTGACGCGTTGCGCGGCGCCGGCGTTTTCACCTTGCGCCGACATCTTGTAGATCTGCGGCTGGCCGCCACGGTCGCTGGTGAAATAGATCGACTGGCCGTCAGGCGAGAAGCACGGTTCGGTGTCGATCGAGCTGCCTTGCGTGAGACGGCGCAGGCCGCTGCCGTCCGCGTTGACGGCGAAAATCTGCGTGTTGCCGGTGCGCGAAAGCGCGACGGCCAGCGTGCGTCCGTCCGGCGACCATGCCGGCGCACTGTTGTTACCCTTCTGGTCCGACACGACAATGCGGCGGCCCGTGGGCAGATCGTGGATGTAGACGATCGGCTTCTTCTTTTCGAACGAGACGTAAGCGACCTTGGTGCCGTCTGGCGACCATGCCGGCGAGATGATCGGCTCGGGGCTCGACAGCGCGATATGCGCGTCCTGGCCGTCCGAATCGGAGATCTGCAATTGATAACGGCCGCCCGTCTTGATGACGTACGACAGGCGCGTGGCGAACACGCCGCGACCGCCCATCAGCTTCGCGTAGATGTAGTCCGCGACCTTGTGCGCGCTCATGCGCAGGCCGCTTTCCGGGCTCACCAGCACGAGGCCGCCGAGGCTTTCGCCCTTGACGGTGTCGTACAGCTTGAAGCGCACTTCGTACTGGCCGTTCGGCAGACGGTTCACGCTGCCCGACACGAACGCGTTGGCGCCCTTGGCCTTCCAGCTGCCGAGGTCGACGGAATCCGTTTCGGCTACCGGCGTGGAGCCCGCGTCGATGTTCGTGAATTTGCCGCTGCGTTGGAGATCCTGACGCACGATCGTGCTGACTTGCTGCGGCGAGTTCGCTTCATTGGCGAAGTTCGCCGTTGCGATTGGAAACTGGGTGGACCCGACGCCTGTCACGAGGACGTTGAGTTGTGCGTGGGCGGCGCCGCCAACGGCGATCAGGCACGACGCTACAAGTGTCCGCAGGCCTAGCTTGGTCATCAAACTCATGCTGTATGGTTTCCCCAAAAACGGTTTACTAACGCTTCAAGACAGCAGACAGACCCGAAAAGAACTAATTCGTTCCCGAGCGCGCCCCGGTGGGCAGGGCGCAGAGTCTGCTGTCAACTGACTGTCAAACTACTGTGAATCAACCGGCCGGGCGCAACGTAATCAGGAAGCTTGGCGGCGTCTTGCCATTGATGTCCTGAGGCATCGGATCGGTACGCTGAACCGCTCGTAGCGCGGCGTCGTCCCACGCAGCGTTGCCACTGCTGCGCGAAATCGTGGCACCCAGCAAGGTACCCGTCGGTGAGCAGCGCACGGAGACCACCGTCTCCAGACCGCTCGTTTCGCCGCCCCACGAGATATTCGGGCGCACGGCACGCCGCACCTTGTCGGAGTACCCCGGCGATGTCGCCGTGCCCCCCGAGCCGCTGCCCGTGCCGCTCTTGCCAAGCCCATCGCTGGTGGTCGAGCCGGTGCCGCCGGTCGCGAGGCCTTGCATTTGCGCGAGTCGCGCGCGACGTTCGGCATCCAGCTTCTTCGCTTGCGCCGCGGCGTCGGCTTGCGCCTTGGCCTTCGCGGCTTTCTGCGCGTCGGCTTTCTTCTGCGCTTCGGCCTCGGCCTGCTTCTGCTGTTCCTGCTGCTGCTCTTTCAACTGCTGTTCTTTCAGCTGCTGCTGCTTTTGCTGCTCAGCCAATTGCTGTTGCTTCTGCTTGTCGGCCTGCTGTTGCTGCTGCTTCTGTTTGGCTGCCGCGGCTTTCTGCGCGGCGAGTTGCGCCGCCTGCTCCGCCGCAAGTTGTTGCTGACGCTTTGCCTCGGCTTCCTGCTGCGCCTGCAGTTTCTGCTGACGTTGCTGTTCAGCCAACTGCGCCTCGCGAGCCGCTTCCTGCTGCTGACGTTTCTTTTCCTGCAGCGCGATGTCGGCCTGTTCGTCTCGCACCGGCGGGGCAGGGGCCACGGGAACGGGCACTGGCGGCGGCACGGGACGCGGAATCGCAGTATCCGGCACTTCTGTCCACAGCTCCGCTTCCGCGCCTTCCGGCGTACTGTTTTGCCACTGAATGCCGTGGTACAGGAAGAACCCGAGCAGCGCGTGCATCACCAGCGCGAACGCAAAGGCTCGCCCGGTGCCGCGTTCACGCGGTGGCTGGAGCGGGTATTCGGAATTCTTGCGGATCATTGCGATTTGACGAGCAATCCAACGCGCTTGACGCCGCGAGCTTTCAGTTCGGACATCACGTTCATGACGACTTCGTACTTGACGGTCTTGTCGGCCGCGATCACGACGGGCTGATCAGGATGCGATTGCGCGCGATCGGCGATGAAGCCGTTCAGATCGGCTTTCGTCATGTTCTCCTGCTGCTGCGCGCCCGAATCGTCCTTGTATTTGACGCTCATGTTGCCGTCCGCGCGAATGTTCACGATCACGGGCGGCGTTTGCTGCTGCGGCGCGGCGCCGCCGACGGTCGGCAGATTGACGATCGACGGGGCCACGAGCGGCGCGGTCACCATGAAGATCACGAGCAGCACGAGCATCACGTCGATGTACGGCACGACGTTGATGTCGGCCATCGCGCGGCGCGAGCGGCTGCCGCGCATGCTGGAGGAGCGAGAGCCTGCCATCGTGGACTCCTTACTGTGCCTGACGCTGCAGGATGTTCGAGAACTCTTCGATGAAGGTTTCGAAGCGGATTGCCAAGCGGTCGATATCGTGCGCGTAGCGGTTGTAGGCAACCACGGCCGGAATCGCGGCGAACAGGCCGATCGCGGTGGCGGTCAGCGCTTCGGCAATGCCCGGCGCGACGTTGGCGAGCGTGGCCTGCTGCACGTTGGCGAGGCCGCGGAACGCATTCATGATCCCCCACACCGTGCCGAACAGACCGATATACGGGCTGACCGAACCGACCGACGCGAGAAACGCGAGATTGGCTTCGAGCACATCCATTTCACGCTGGAACGCAGCACGCATGGCGCGCCGTGCGCCGTCGAGAATCGCGCCCGGATCGTTCAGGCGCTTTTCCTTGCCCTTCAGGAATTCGCGCATGCCGGACTCGAAAATCCGTTCCAGTGCGCCGATGGTGTGCCGGTTGTTCGCGGCGCTTTGATAAAGCGCCTGCAGGTCGCCGCCCGACCAGAAATCGCGTTCGAAACGCTCAGTTTGCGCGCGCGCCCGGCGGATCGCAAACCACTTGCGGAAGATGAAAGTCCACGACAGCAGCGACAGCAACAGCAGCAGAGCCATGACAGCCTGCGCCAGCAGGCTTGCGTTAAGTACGAGTGAAACGATCGACAGATCTTGTGTAGTGTTCATAAAGGTTCGTTTTAACGTCCCGGAAGGGGGCGTCCGGCTGCAAGGCCACTCGAAGCTTGCCGTGAGCAAAACGGAAGCATCGGCGATATTGCAAGCCGAACCATGCTTTGTGTTGCTTGATCGTTACGAGTTCACTGGCCCCATAACAACGGGGTTCAGTCTTTATCCGTTGACACGCCGGGCTCGCTCGCGCTTGGCCCGCGCCGCAAGGCGGCAAGAACCGGCGAGGGAATCGCGGTCGGCCGCAGCGCAATGCGGTCCACGCAGCCGACCCGGACGGAACCGGTAGCAAGCAGCGTGCCGTCCCGCCACGCTTCCTGCGCGAAATCGACCGACGCTCTGCCGAGCCGCTCGATCCGGCTGACCACGTTGACCATGTCGTCTAGCCGGGCCGGCGCCCGATAATCGACCGCGGTGCTGCGGACGATGAAAATCGCGCCCGCTTCGTCCGCGAGCCGATTCTGGTCGACGCCGCACGCGCGCAGCCACTCGGTGCGCGCACGTTCGAAAAATTTCAGGTAATTCGCGTAAAACACGATGCCGCCGGCGTCGGTATCTTCGTAGTACACGCGGATTGGCCACGTGTAGCCGATTTCCTCGCCGGGCTGGCTGGTCGACATATTCATGCGGCGCATTTTACCGGAACGCACACCCGCAGGTCTGTTTCAAGATGTGCGCCCCGTCCGGCGGGCTTCAGCCGGGATTTCAGCCGCGATGGACGGACAATGCGGAGAACGATTGCGCCACCGGCATCAGTTCGATCGTGTTGATGTTGACGTGCGCCGGGCGCGTGGCGATCCAGTAGATCGAGTCGGCGATGTCTTCAGGCGTCAGCGGCTGCACGTTTTCGTACATTTTGCCGGCCTTCGCGTCGTCGCCGCGAAAACGCACGTTCGAGAATTCGGTGCCGCCGCACAGGCCCGGCTCCACGTTCGTCACCCGCAGTGCGGTGCCGGCGAGATCGGCGCGCAGATTCAGGCTGAACTGATGCACGAACGCCTTGGTGGCCCCGTAGACGTTGCCGCCCGCGTACGGCCAACTGCCGGCTGCCGAGCCGAGATTGAAAATGTGGCCGCGATTGCGCTCCACCATGCCGGGCAGGAGGGCATGCGTGACTTGAACGAGCCCTGTACAGTTGGTCTCGATCATGGTGTTCCATTCGTCAAGATTCGCTTTCTGCGCCGGTTCGATGCCGAGGGCAAGGCCGGCATTGTTGACCAGCACGTCGATGGCGGCGAAATCGGCCGGCAGCGAGGCCGGCACGGCTTCGACGGCGACGCGGTCGCGCACGTCGAGCTCGTACGGCAAAAGCGCGTCGCCGAGTTCGTCGGCGAGTTCTTGCAGGCGGTCTTTGCGGCGAGCAGTGGCGACGACGCGATGGCCGCCTTTGACGAAGGCGCGAGCGATGGCGGCGCCGAATCCCGCGGACGCTCCGGTGACGAACACGATCATTGCAGTGGTTCCCAGGCTGGTAGGAGAGAAAGGCCCCAAGCCTACTTCCATTGCGGCGCTGCGGCAAGGATGAACCAGCCGTACGAGAGGCCGCGGCAAGGACGCGCCGCGAGTTTCCGCAGGGTTTCCCTCAGACGTTTGCGCACCGCATGAGACGGCTCTGGAGCCCGCCCGTCGGGCACCTGTGAAAGCGCCCGCAACCCGGTTGCCTATTCGATCCGCTTCCAATAAACTAACGCGCTCATCCCTGCGTGACTGGCGATAGAACCGGTTCAAACAACCGGGTTCAAGGTGGAACAACCCACCGTGAAGCGCGGGGTGCCGTTTTGCCGTTCGCCTGGGCAGCCGTGATCCGCGCGCATTGATCTGCGCTGACGGTGGCTGTCCTGCCTCGCGTGTGCGGCGACTCTCCATCCGCCACGTCAGGGCTGGCCCAGCCGCCAGCAGCGCTGCGTACCCTCTACGCAAGATTCGGCGCACGATCCGGTCAACCTGAACACATTCAACGGAATCCGTATGTTTGACAGAGCCCAAAGCACCATCGCCAACGTCGATCCTGAACTCTGGAAGGTCATCGAGCAGGAAAACCGCCGTCAGGAAGAACATATCGAACTGATCGCGTCGGAAAACTACACGAGCCCGGCTGTCATGGCTGCACAAGGCTCGCAACTCACGAACAAGTACGCTGAAGGGTATCCGGGCAAGCGCTATTACGGCGGCTGCGAGTACGTTGACGTCGCCGAGCAACTGGCGATCGACCGCGTGAAGCAACTGTTCGGCGCCGAAGCCGCGAACGTGCAGCCGAACTCCGGCTCGCAGGCCAACCAGGGCGTGTTTTTCGCCATGCTCAAGCCGGGCGACACGATCATGGGCATGAGCCTCGCGCACGGTGGCCACCTTACGCACGGTTCGCCGGTCAACATGTCGGGCAAGTGGTTCAACGTAGTCAGCTACGGCCTGAACGAAGCCGAAGACATCGACTACGATGCCGCGGAGAAACTCGCTCAGGAACACAAGCCGAAGCTGATCGTGGCAGGGGCGTCCGCGTTTTCGCTGCGTATCGATTTCGAACGCATGTCGAAAATCGCCAAGTCGGTCGGCGCGTACTTCATGGTCGACATGGCGCATTACGCCGGCCTGATCGCCGCGGGCGTCTATCCGAACCCGGTTCCGCACGCCGATTTTGTCACCACCACCACGCACAAGAGCCTGCGTGGCCCGCGCGGCGGCGTGATCCTGATGAAGGCCGAGTTCGAAAAACAGATCAATTCGGCAATTTTCCCCGGCATTCAAGGCGGTCCGCTGATGCACGTGATCGCCGGCAAGGCTGTCGCGTTCAAGGAAGCCCTGTCGCCGGAATTCAAGGCATATCAGCAGCAAGTCGTCGAAAACGCGCGCGTGCTCGCTGAGACGCTGGTCAAGCGCGGTCTGCGCATCGTGTCGGGCCGCACCGAAAGCCACGTCATGCTCGTCGACCTGCGTGCGAAGAAGATCACCGGCAAGGCTGCGGAAGCCGCGCTGGGCGCCGCTCACATCACGGTCAACAAGAACGCGATCCCGAACGATCCGGAAAAGCCGTTCGTGACGAGCGGCGTGCGCCTCGGCTCGCCGGCCATGACCACGCGCGGTTTCGGCGTCAAGGAAGCGGAGCAGGTGGGTAACCTGATCGCCGACGTGCTCGACAATCCGGAAGACGCCGCCACGATCGAACGCGTGCGCGGGCAAGTCGCTGAGCTGACGCAGCGCTTTCCCGTTTACCGCTAAGCCGCCATGCATTGCCCCTTCTGCCGTCACGCCGATACGCAGGTGGTCGACTCGCGCGTATCCGAAGACGGCGCGACGATTCGCCGGCGCCGCCGCTGCCCGGCCTGCGACAAACGTTTTACGACGTATGAGCGGGTCGAGCTGGCGTTGCCGTCGGTCGTCAAGAAGGATGGTAGCCGTACTGAGTTCGACCGCCGCAAGATCGTCGCGAGCATGCAACTGGCGCTGCGCAAGCGCCCGGTGGCAGCGGACGCGATCGACGCCGCGGTTGCCCGCATCGAGTATCTGTTGCTCGGCAGCGGCGAGCGCGAAGTGCGCAGCGAGCGCCTGGGCGAGCTCGTGATGAATGAATTGCGTGCGCTCGATACCATTGCCTACGTTCGTTTTGCTTCCGTCTACCGGCGCTTTGAAGACGTCTCCGAATTCGAAGACGTGATCGAAGAATTTCGCCGCGCCTCTTCTCCTCCCAAGCCTTCCCGCAAGCGCTGAACGCAGTCGCATCGCGCGTTGCGTTTGAATTCCCGTTCTGTTCCGCGTTGTTTCGCGCATCCGCATCTCCCGCTGCCGTAATGGTTCGTCGCGTGCATTTTTGCGCGGACTAGCGTCTGAGTGCCACCTGGCCGTTCGGCCGATTGTTGGACGATTTGCAAACGGCTAGATTGGCTGCATTCTTCGAATCGATCAGGGATGCAGATGAATCGGAACGCAGTCCGTCCGCCGCGATATCGTGGCTTCACGCTTGTCGAAACACTGGCTGTTATCGCGCTGCTGGCCGTGGTCGCTGTGATGGCCACGCCGTCATTCGTATCGTGGCACGTGCGAGACCAGGTCGACGCCCGCGCGAAGGCGCTTGCCTCGACGCTCGCTTATGCGCGCAGTGAAGCGCTACGCCGAGGCGCACGAGTCACCGTATGCCGCATCGACGCAGCGCGGCATTGTCTTGCCGCGGGGCAACCGTGCGGCAACGGCGTCGCTGACTGGTCGTGTGGTTGGGCCGTGCTGGCCGAACGAGGCGGTGCGCTATCGCTATTGCGTGCGCAACCTCTGCTTGCGGCCGTGAGCATCGCCGGCACGCAGACGAATCTCACGTTCACGCCCCCGGCGGGCCAATTGATCGGCACGTTTCGCAGTTTCGATATCGCGCCGCGTGCACCGTCGAAAGCGACACAAGGAGACAAGTGGCGACGCTGCATTCGCATTGCGGCGGGCGGCCGCGCGCGGATCGTTGAGGGCGCATGCGGAGCCGCGTCATGAGCCGATATTCGCGGAGTCCGCACTCGCGCTGCCGCGAGTCCAGGTGGGTCGGCAGTTCATTGATCGAAGTCATGCTGGCGGTCGCGTTGATTGCCGTCACGGCGCTCGGCTTGATCGCCGGTCAGTTATGGACCGCGCGCGAGGCCCGCGCGATGTCCCTGCGCGAACATGCTGCCTGGATAGCCGATTCCGTCGTGGAGGCCATGTGTGCTCCCACTTCGGGCGACTCCGCAATCAGACAATGGAACGCGCGGGCAGCGAAACTTTTGCCGCACGGCGACGCCTCGGTGGGTGACATCGGGGGCGTGTCCGCTGCACGCGTGACTTGGGCATCGCTGCGCGACTTGCCACATTCCGACGACGTGATCGACAAGCCCGCGCCTTGCGGCGGAGTGGATCTGCCCGTGGGCTCTTCATGCGTCGTGCTGGCGTTTGCAAAATGACGCGGCGTTCGAACCCTGCTCGCGGCCATACCTTGATCGAATTCGTGATCGCGATGGCGTTGGGGCTGCTGGTGACCGCGGGTGCCGTCTCGCTCTACAGGACGCAGCGGAGCGCATTCGAACGCGCGAGCGATGCGATGCGGATTCGCGAAGCCGGTCTGACTGCGCTGACGCTGATCGGCCCGCAATTGCAAATGGCCGGCTTCGTACCCGCGGACATCGCGCGGTACAACAGCCCACCGCCGATGTTCGGATGTTCGGGCGGCCGCCCGGTCGGCGCCGACGATAGCCTCGCCTGCGAGACCTTGCCCAGTCACTCGGATGGTGTCGCGGTCCGTTATGTCGGGGACAACGTCTCCACGTGGCCATCGACCAGCGGGCAAACGACCGACTGTCTCGGTCAGGCCGTCCCTGGCAGCAGCGCCGCGCTCGGCGACCAGGGCGTGCCGGTCGTCAACCGGTACTTCGCGAGGGTCAGCGGTTCGACCGGTGAGCCGGAACTTTACTGCGAGGGCAACGGCAAGCCGGGGTCCGCGCAGCCGCTGGTAGAAGGCATCGAGCGCTTGCGGATCAAGTGCTGGCTAGCTGGCGGGCTGGCCGCAATCGACGCGTCGTCTGTGATGGCCGATCAATGGGCGAAGATCGTCGCCGTCGATCTTTGCGTGCTCGTACGCGGCATGCCGCAGGGGCAACAGCGTGCGCGCTATGTCGATTGCGATGGCGTAAGTGCTCTCGGTGCGGATTCACGACCGCGCCAGGCGTTCTCGCGGCGTGTTGCGATACGCAATCACGTGGAGGATTCGCTGTGACGAAGCCACGAAGGGAAAAGCAGCCGTGCCGGACCGAGGGGAAGTGCATGAGACGTCACGGTCAACTGGCAAACCTGGCAAACCTCAGCCGAACGCGGTGCACCGTGCCGAGCACCAGGCAACGGGGCGTGGTGCTGCCGATCGTCCTGCTGATTTCATCAATGATGCTGGTCACTTCAGCAGCCTGGTTCGAAACGTCGCTGGCGGCTGCGCGCGGCACCATCAACGTTCGCGAGTACTTGCAGGCCTTTCATGCCGCGGATTCGGCGCTAACCTTATGCGCCCGCAGTGTCATCGCGGCTGCAAGCACGCAGTCCGCGGCACCGCTGCCGGTCGCATCCGGCGTGCCGGCGCAATGGAAACTCGCAGCGGCATTCGAAGCAGGAGCCGTCACGCCCGTGGCGCAATGGCCAGGATCGCTGCGCGCACCGCAATGTCTGATCGAGGCCTGGCGTCTCGCCACTCGTGCCGATGCGCGAGCGTATTTATTAACTTCGCGCGGTTTCGGCCGCGCCGGCGAATCGCAGGTATGGCTGCAAATGGAACTGGTGGTCGATGGAGAGAAGATCGAACGTCATTGGCGCCGCGTTGCCGCCAGGCCATTTTGACGGAGGCGGCATGAAGTCGCATGCATCCGGATTCACGCTGCTCGAGTTGATGATCACGCTGGCGATCGCCGCCACGCTGGCCGTCTTTGCCGTGCCTTCGTATCGCAGCCATGTTGCGCGAACCCATCGAATCGACGCGGCGTCCGCGCTCTATCGCGCGGCTCAATTCATTGAAGGAGCGGCAAACGACAGCGCGCCAACATTGCCCCCGGGCCTCGATCAGGCGCCGCAATTCGGCACGGCCGTCTATCACCTGTACGTGCTGCCCGCAGACGATGCAAACGGTGGCTATGCGATCGAGGCAACGCCGAGTGAAGCCGGGCCGATGCACGACGACACGTGCGGCATTTTCACGCTCGATGCGACAGGACTACGTGGCAACAAACCCGCGGCAACCGGTTCGACAGCCGCCAGCGGCGACTGCTGGAATACGAGCTAGCAAACCGAACCGAGCTGAACCGAGGCGGAACGCCACGCGGCGTTTCCCTCAGTCTCGACTATCCGCCGACTCAACCTTGCCGCCCGATGACGCCGCTGAATCCCGCTTCATCTGCTGCCAGATCCGATAGGCTTCCCACGCGGCAAGCCCAACGCTGCCCCACTTGAGCACGGGTTTGGCGCCGGCTACGACAGTTGTGCGCAGGGGCTTGGCAAGCACGATCGAAGCGATCGAGCTGATGAGCGGATACTGTTTGAGGAGGGCGCCGATGCTGCCCGCGTTAAGAAAGCTCGCCTTCGAGCCTTTACCAACGCGCATGCCGCCGAAGCCCGGCAAAATGAATTTGAGCCAACTGAAGTGCGTGACGGCTTGTCGCAACTCGATGGTCGCCTGAGCGAGTTCCATGCGCTCGACATCCGCGCGCACCAGCAGCAACTCCTTGCGCAGTGCGCGCAAATGCGGTGCGCTCAGATCTTTGGCCTGGTGGCGCTTGTTACGGAACGCGGTATCGGAATGGATCTGGCTCATGGCGTGTCGACGGCAGTGAAGGTGGAGCAACGGAACGGCGCTGCAATTCGCGCAAGGCTGTTAGGCAAGACGCAGAACCAAAGACGCGAGGCGCGATGTCACACCGTGGCGTCTTCCGGGTCACGGTTTGCGGAACACGTCGCGGTCTTTTTCAAACTCTGCGAGGGTCGCCTCGAACACCATTGGCGCATTGCGCAAACCGCTGCGCGCTTTCAGCGCACAGGCTAGTCCCGCGATCGCATAGACCGCGGTGATGCCTGCCAGCGCCTGCCAGCGGTAGGTGTCCCAGAACGCGATGGCGATCAGCGCAGTCAGCGCGATCAAGGCCATGGTGGCAAGCATCATCGCGGCAAGACCGAGGAACAGCACGGCCAGCAAACGGTCCTTTTCTTCGGCGAGCTCGATGCCGACCAGTTCCAGCCGCGTCTGCAGAATGGCAAACACGGAACCGATTATGCGGCGCAACGGACTATGTTCTCCGCGCTGCGATTGTGTTTCGATCGTCATGGCTGTGGGCGTTGCGCGTGAAGGTCTAACCGGCGCGCGCGCGCGCCAGAAGAAGCGGACCGGCAAGGCGTGCGCCGGTCAACTCGGTTCGCTGGTGCGCCGGACGAAATACGCCCGGCGGCATCGCCAGTGTTACTTGCGGTTGATCAATAGCCCAAGCAGCACACCGGCGCCGGCGGCAATGCCGATGGATGCCCACGGATGCTCGTGCACGTAGTCGTCCGTGGCGCGGGCCGCTTTCTTGCCTTTTTCCACCACCACGACCTGAACGTCGGCCGCCTTTTCCCTCGCTTGTTTCAGGCGCGTCAGCGCCGTTTCCCGCAATTCGGAAGCGCGCTCGCCGGTGGCGCTCGCGGCCTGTTTCAGCAGATCTTCAGCGTCCGCGAGGACGGTTTTGATATCCGACATCAATCTCTCCTTGTTGATTTCCGACATTGACAGCTCCCCTTCGTCTCACGCCACGCGTGAATCGTAACCAAAGAAACGGCCGCTGGCGAGCACAGGGCCCGGTTGGTTGACCAGATCGCACGAACCGTTCCCGCTTGAAGCATAGCCACAAACAACGCCGTCGCCACACAACGTGTAGACGAAGTTTGCTTGAGATGGAGTTGATCTGTCCCGCAAAGTTTCCTCCAAATCGGTGAAAATTACAAAAACGCATAAAGTAGTGACGCGATGTTGGTTCGTCATACACCGTCACTCCCGTATGCTTTATCGTTGCGGGGCGCCGCGCGTGAACGCTCGCGCGGCAATGTCCAAACCTACAGGAGATGCACAATGAGTCTACGTCTTGGCGATATCGCACCGGATTTCGAGCAGCAGTCGAGTGTCGGCCCGATCAAATTCCACGAATGGCTGGGCGATAGTTGGGGCGTGTTGTTCTCGCATCCGGCCGATTTCACACCGGTCTGCACGACCGAACTCGGCTTGACCGCCAAGCTGGCCGACGAGTTCGACAAGCGCAATGTGAAGACCATCGCATTGTCGGTGGACAGCGCCGAGTCGCACAAAGAGTGGATCAAAGACATTAACGAGACTCAAGCCGCCAGCGTCGGCTTCCCGATTCTCGCGGACGGCGATCGCAAGGTTGCCGAGCTGTACGACATGATTCATCCGAACGCCAATGAGACGCTCACGGTGCGTTCGCTGTTCGTGATCGACCCGAAGAAGAAGGTGCGCCTGATCATTACCTATCCGGCGAGCACTGGCCGCAACTTCGACGAAGTACTGCGCGTGATCGATTCGCTGCAACTCACCGACAGCCACTCGGTTGCCACGCCGGGCAACTGGAAGCAGGGCGATGACGTGGTCATCGTCCCGTCGCTGAAGGATGAGGAGGTCATCAAGCAGAAATTCCCGAAGGGCTACAAGGCATTGCGTCCGTATCTGCGCATGACGCCGCAGCCGAACAAGTAAGCGGCTGATGCGCTACGAAGCGGGCCGCTAACCGCGGCATGCTGGGTCGAATAAAAAAAGCCGGTTCAAGAGTGAACCGGCTTTTTTATTGTGCTGCGCAAACCCGCGGCAATCGGCGCAACCCGCGCGATTCGCGCTTCAGAAAACCTTCAGAAAAAAGCCTGAATGCCGGTTTGCGCGCGCCCCAGAATCAGCGCATGAATGTCGTGCGTGCCTTCATAGGTGTTCACCACTTCCAGATTCACCAGATGCCGCGCGATGCCGAACTCGTCCGAGATGCCGTTGCCGCCGAGCATGTCGCGCGCGAGCCGTGCAATGTCCAGCGCCTTGCCGCATGAATTGCGCTTCATGATCGAGGTGATCTCGACGGCCGCGGTGCCTTCGTCCTTCATGCGGCCGAGACGCAGCACGCCTTGCAGGCCGAGCGTGATTTCGGTCTGCATGTCAGCGAGCTTCTTCTGGATCAACTGGTTCGCGGCGAGCGGCCGGCCGAACTGCTTGCGATCCAGCACGTACTGACGCGCGGTGTGCCAGCATGATTCAGCCGCACCGAGCGCGCCCCAGGCGATGCCGTAGCGCGCGGAATTCAGGCACGTGAACGGTCCGCGCAAGCCGCTGACTTCGGGGAAAC
This sequence comes from Paraburkholderia sp. BL25I1N1, assembly GCF_003002025.1. GTDB lineage: Bacteria > Pseudomonadota > Gammaproteobacteria > Burkholderiales > Burkholderiaceae > Paraburkholderia. The sequence goes on along the minus strand of NZ_PVZB01000021.1, from coordinate 87,531 downwards.
GGTTCTCTTCCGGCACGAACACTTCGTCGAGCACGATCTCGCCGGTGATCGACGCGCGCAGACCCACCTTGCTGTGGATGGTAGGCGCCGACAGTCCCTTCCAGCCCTTCTCGAGAATGAAGCCGCGGATCGCGTCCTTGCCGTTTTCCTCGAGCTTCGCCCACACGACGAACACGTCGGCGATCGGCGAATTGGTGATCCACATCTTCGAGCCCGACAACGAATAGCCGCCGTCGACCTTCTTGGCCCGCGTGACCATGCTGCCCGGATCGGAGCCGTGATTCGGCTCCGTCAAGCCGAAGCAGCCGATCCATTCGCCGGTGGCGAGGTTCGGCAGGTATTTCTGCTTCTGCGCTTCCGAGCCGAATTCATAGATCGGCACCATGACCAGCGACGACTGCACGGACATCATCGACCGGTAGCCCGAATCCACGCGTTCCACTTCACGCGCGATCAAACCGTACGCCACGTAGTTCAGACCGGGGCCGCCGTATTGCTCAGGAATGGTCGGGCCGAGCAGGCCGAGTTCGCCCATCTCGCGAAAGATCTCGATGTCGGTCTTCTCATGACGGAACGCTTCGAGCACGCGCGGCTGCAGCTTGTCTTGCGAGTAAGCCGCGGCGGCGTCGCGCACCATGCGTTCGTCTTCGGTGAGTTGCTGATCCAGCAGCAACGGGTCTTCCCAGTGAAACTGCGCGGCCTCGGCCATGGCTTATCTCCTGATTCCTTGCTTGACGGAAACGTGTTTGCGCTTGACTTGAGTTCCGCTATGCGAAACAATGTTTTGCAAACCACGTCCGAGTGTATCACCCCATGACGCCGACATCTACTCTCTCCGAACCGCTCGACGAGCGCAAATTTGTCGTCGCGCTGGCGCGCGGGCTGGATTTGTTGCGCGCGTTCAAGCCGGGCGAAACGATGCTCGGCAATCGCGACTTCGTCGAACGCACGGGTTTGCCGAAGGCGACCGTCAACCGTCTTGCCTATACGCTGACTGTGCTCGGTTATCTGCGGCTCGACGAAACGCTGGGCAAATACGCGCTCGACGCCGGCGTGTTGTCGCTCGGTTTCGCGCTGCTCTCGGGTACGGACACGCTCGAACTCGCGCGCCCGCACATGCGCGTATTCGCACGCGACGTAGGCGCGGCAGTTTCGCTCGGTTGCCGCGACGGGCTCGACATGATTTATCTGGAGACAATCCGCAGCGAAACCGCGTTGACGCTTGGGCTGGCATCCGGTTCGAAACTGTCGATGCTGACGAGTTCGATGGGCCGCGCCTATCTGGCCGTGCAATCGCTCGACGTGCGCGCCGCGTTATTGGCGGAATTGAAAAAGGCGGCCGGCAAGGCGGGCGCCGAACTGGTCGCCGACGCCGAGCAGGAAATCGCCGCCTTCGCCGAGCAGCGCTGTTGCTATTCGTTCCGCGCGTGGCATGACGACGTCAACGCGGTCGCGGTGCCGTTTCGCGAGCCGCGCGAAGGGCGCTGGCTGGTGCTGAGTTGCAGCGGGCCGGCTTCGTCGATGGGAGAGGATGTGTTTCGTGACAACGTCGCGCCACGGCTGTTGGCGCTTGCGCGGCGTTTGGGCGAGACCGGTTGAAGCGGGCGGCGCGGGTCAACGCACCAAGCCAACCCGCTGCTCAAACGGCCCGGTCGTGATAATGCGCATTGAACAATGGCCCTTGCACGAAGCGCACGTCGTACTGCTGCAACGCCTCGAACTGCGCTTCATCCACCACACGGTTGAAGATCAGCGGAATTCGCAACCGGCCTGCATAACCCACTAGCGGTTTAACGGTGGCATCGCGCAAAGCGGTCCCTGCATCCATCTTGAGAAAGTCGAGCCGCGCGGTCTCCGACACCGACAGAATCTGCCCCGCGTTGGACAGATTGCCCGCCACCTTGAAGCCGTAGTGCTGGTAGCTCTTGGTCAGATAGCCGAGAAAAGTCTTGTGCGCGACCGCCGCTGCGGGCAACTCGATCACCACTCGCGACGGGTTCAATCCGAACGACACCAGCACGCTCGAAAAATGCCGCCCGTGGTCGTACTTCACGCTCTTGAGCAGCCGCTCGTGCACGCGCAGAAAGAGCAGACCATGCCGCTGGGCGCCAAAGAAATTGATGGCATGCAGCGCACGCGACATGCGGTCGAGCGCGACCAACTCCTGATCGTCGGCGATGCGATCGAACGGATCAAACACGTCGAACGGCGCCGCGTCGACCTGGTGCGTGACGGCCTGGAAGCCGAGTTCGTCGCCGAAACGATCCACGCCCTCGACCCCCGACGAAAGCGACTGCGCCAACGCATGCACGCTGATATCGAAGATCGGCTCATACGCGCTGGCGAGTTCGAACCCGTCGAATTGCGCCAGCGCGACGTCGTGATGCAGGCCTTGCCCCATCACCAGATGCTCGCCAAGAAACGGATGGTCGGCGGAGCGGGCAATGAGGTTCGGAATGGTCGGCGGGATCATGTAGACGTATGGATGGCGATAGTGAGGCGCTCGGCGCGGGGCAACGCGACGCGATTGCCGCATTCATTGATGGTAGCAGTCCGCACCGTGCTTACATGAACAAATTGCTCATAACGTTATCCGCCGAACGCTTGTGCCCACGGGCGACCCGGGGATTTCAGGTGACGTTGCAGGGTTTACGTTAATTTCACTATTCGTAACTAGTTTTACTATACGTAAATTGCAATGCGATTGTGATGGCGGATAGGTCATGTCGTCCGCGCAGTTCATGCGCCGATCACAGTCGCTTGTGGGCGGTGTTCAACCCCGCTGCCACCAACGAACGTTCCATCCAGTCAGCATCAGGAGACGACCCAATGAGCGCGAACCCGGCCGCGGCCGCCGTCAATGTGATCGAGGTCGAGCACGTGCTCGGCGAAACGCATCACCCGGCGTTCCAGTTGCTGCTGCTCGCGCTGGCCGCCGCCACACGCCAACGCGGCCGGCCGTCCGAGCCGCGGACCGCGTGAAATGACGAGATCGAGTATCAACGGAGAACCTAGCATGGATACCCAAACCCGTACGCCGCACACAGGCAACTCGCGGCTCGAAATCGAGCCGGGCTATCAGTCGGGCTTCGCAAACGAATTCGCCACCGAGGCCTTGCCGGGTGCGTTGCCGCAAGGCCGCAATTCGCCGCAGCGCGCGGCTTATGGGCTATATGCCGAACAACTGTCGGGCACGGCCTTCACCGCGCCGCGTGGCCATAATCGCCGTTCGTGGTTGTACCGGATTCGTCCGGCGGCGGTGCATATGCCGTTCACGCAACTGCCTTCGGAGCGGCTCGTCGCCAACTTTGCCGAGGTGCCGCCGACGCCGCCCAATCAGTTGCGCTGGGACGCGTTGCCGATGCCGGCCGAGCCGACCGACTTCATCGACGGCTGGGTGACGATGGCGGGCAACGGCGCGGCGGAATCGATGAGCGGCTGCGCGATCCACCTGTACGCGGCGAACCGCTCGATGCAGGACCGCTTCTTCTATTCCGCCGACGGCGAATTGCTGATCGTGCCGCAGGAAGGACGTCTGCACATCGCGACCGAGCTCGGCAAGCTCGACGTCGAGCCCTTCGAAATCGCGGTGATTCCGCGCGGCGTGCGCTTCGCGGTGAGCCTGCCGGATGGCGCGGCGCGCGGCTACATCTGCGAGAACTTCGGGGCGTTGTTGCGTCTGCCGGATCTCGGGCCGATCGGCTCGAACGGCCTTGCCAATCCGCGAGATTTCCTTACGCCGCATGCGGCCTATGAAGACCGTGAGGGCGACTTCGAGTTGGTCGCCAAGATGAACGGCAACCTGTGGCGCGCGGACATCGGCCACTCGCCGCTCGACGTGGTCGCGTGGCACGGCAACTACGCGCCGTACAAGTACGATCTGCGCCGCTTCAACACGATCGGCTCGATCAGTTTCGACCATCCGGATCCGTCGATCTTCCTCGTGCTGCAATCGCAAACCGATACGGCGGGCGTCGATAGCATTGACTTCGTGATTTTCCCGCCGCGCTGGCTCGCCGCCGAAGATACGTTCCGCCCGCCATGGTTCCATCGCAACGTGGCGAGCGAGTTCATGGGCCTCGTGCATGGCGTGTACGACGCCAAGGCCGAAGGCTTCGTGCCGGGCGGCGCGAGCCTGCATAACTGCATGTCGGGTCATGGCCCGGATGCGGAGACGTTCGAGAAAGCCTCGCACAGCGATACGTCGACGCCGAAGAAAGTCGGCGACACGATGGCCTTCATGTTCGAAACCCGCACGCTGATCAAGCCGACGCGCTTCGCGCTCGAAACCGCGCAATTGCAGGCGCATTACTACGAGTGCTGGCAAGGGCTCACGAAACATTTCAACCCGGAGCAACGATGAACGCATTGAGCGATCTTCAGGCGACGCTCGATCCGTCGCGCAAGAGTTGGGTCGAGTCGGCCAACGATTCGGCCAACGACTTTTCGATTCAGAATCTACCGTTCGGTATTTTTAGCGACGACCTGAATGCGACGCGCCGCGTAGGCGTTGCGATCGGCGGCAGCATCGTCGACCTGGCCGCGCTCGAAAGCGCGGGTCTGTTGAGCGTGCCTTCGTCGAATGCCGGCGACAGCGTGTTCGTGCGCGACGCGCTGAACGATTTCATCGCACTCGGTCGTGACGCATGGCGCGGCGTGCGCATTCAGTTGAGCAAGCTGTTGTCACGCGATAACGCGACGTTGCGCGACGACGCCGAATTGCGTAGCCGCGCGCTGATCCGCCAGGTCGATGCGCAATTGCATCTGCCGCTGAAGATTCCAGGCTACACCGATTTCTATTCGTCGAAGGAGCATGCGACGAACGTCGGCTCGATGTTCCGTGATCCTAAGAATGCGCTGCTGCCGAACTGGTCAGAGATGCCGATCGGTTACAACGGACGCGCGTCGTCGGTGGTGGTGAGCGGCACGCCGGTGCGTCGTCCTAATGGGCAGTTGAAGTTGCCGGATCAGGATCGTCCCGTGTTCGGTGCGTGTCGCAAGCTGGATATCGAACTGGAAACCGGCTTCGTGATCGGCGCGGGCAATGCATTGGGCGAGCCGGTGGCGTGCGCGAATGCCGAAGCGCATATCTTCGGTATGGTGCTGTTGAACGACTGGAGTGCGCGCGATATCCAGCAGTGGGAATACGTGCCGCTCGGACCGTTCAATTCGAAGACCTTCGCGACCACGGTCTCGCCGTGGATCGTGACGCTCGACGCGCTGGAACCGTTCCGCGTCGCGCAGCCGGCGCAGGAACCGCAGCCGCTTGCGTATCTGCGTCACGACGGCGACCATGCCTTTGATATCACGCTGGAAGTGACGCTGCGCCCGCAGCAGGCGAAGCAGGCGAGCACGATCTCGCGAACCAACTTCAAGCACATGTACTGGACGATGGCGCAGCAACTCGCGCATCACACGGTGTCGGGCTGCAATACCCGCGTGGGCGATCTGATGGGCTCGGGCACGATCAGTGGACCGACGGAGGACTCGTTCGGCAGCCTGCTGGAATTGACGTGGAACGGCAAGAACCCGCTGGAGTTGCAGGAAGGCGGCACGCGCAGTTTCATCGAAGACGGCGATGAGTTGACGCTTGCCGGTTGGTGCCAGGGTGACGGTTATCGTGTGGGTTTCGGCGCGTGTGTCGGGGAGATTTTGCCGGCGTTGAAGTAAGGCTGTTATAGCGGGCGAGGCGCACGCAACGTGCATAACAAAAACGGGGAAGCCACGAGCAATGGCTTCCCCGTTTTGTTTTTCACGCGTCATCTTGCGCGGCGCCAGAGTCTGTTGATCGACCCGCGACCCGCGACCCCCGACCCCCGACCCGCGACCCGCGACCCGCGACCCGCGACCCGCGATGCGCGATCCGCACTCGCGCCTCTCTCCAAGCCACGACGACAAACGCCAAATCATCGGGGAGCAGCACGTCCGCCGTCGCATCGCTGCCGGCGCCGCACCAGGGTCAGCAGCCGATCAACCCGCGATCCGCACCAGCACCCGCCGTCTCTCCCACCAAACCGCCACCAGAAAAGCCAGCGCCGCAGCAAGCAGCACACCGACCATCGCGTCATTCCCGACGCCCTTCATCAGCGCACCAGCCACCAGCGGCCCACCGAAACTCGCCGCGCTCCACGACGCGCCCACCAGCGAACTCGCGGACACCAGCGCAACACCGCGAAAGCGTTCGCCGCAGGCAACCAGCGACAGCGTATAAATCGCGCCCGCCGCCGCGCCGAGCACATAGAGCAGCGGCCAGCATAGCCACGGCGAGGTGATCGCCCACGGCAGCCAGGGCAGCAGCGCCACGACGATCACACCGCAACCGATATGCACGCGTTCACGTCCGAGCCGGTCGGCGAGCCAGCCGATCGGGAATTGCATCGTCGTGTCGCCGAGCAGCAGTGCCGACGCGAACAGCACGGCCACTTCGCTCGTGATGCCGTGCGACATCGCAAAGAGCGGCAGCAGCGAGAGCGCGATCGTGTCGAACAACGCGAAGAAGCCGGTGCCGATCGCGAGCGCCGGCATCAGCGGCAAAACATGACGCCAACTGCCGTGCGCCGCGTGCTCGTCCTCGGACGCTTGCGGGGTCTTGCGAATCGTGGCGAGCATCGGCAGCGCCAGCAGAAAGATCGCGCCGCAAATCAGGAAGCGCCATTGCGTGAAGCCGGCGATCTGACTCACCAGCACCGGACCGGCCATCTGGAACAGCGTGAAGTTGGTCGCGTAAATGGCGATGACGCGGCCGCGCGTGGCATCGTCGGCCAATTGATTGACCCAGGCTTCGCCGATCGTGAAGAGGAGCATCAACGCGGCGCCGCACAGCACGCGCAGCACGGCCCACAGCCACAGGTTCGAGGTGAGTTGCATCAGCGCGGTGGCGAACGCCACCACCAGTACGGCGCCGACGATCACCTGGCGGCCGCCGAAACGCGCCGCGATCCATCCCGCGAGCGGCACGATGACGAGCCCACCGCCCGCTTGCGCGACGGTCAGCAGGCCGACCACATCGGTGCCGTAGCCGGCTTGCGTGAGCGCGAGGGCGGTGAGGGGAAGCGTCGCGCCGCTGCCGAGTCCGACGACGGCGACGCTCAGGATCAAAGCGAGGAAATCGCGAGTGAAGATGACTTTCATCGGCCGAGATGCTACTACGGCCGTGAGTCAACCGCACCTGTGCGCGGCTTGAGAGGAGCGCGGAGAAGGGCGCTTAGCCCGCCATCGCCATGCGTTGTGCGCGCCGGTCGATCGACACCGACCACAGCGTCAGCACCAGCGCGCCGATCGACGTCGCCACGCCGACCCACGGCAGCGTCGTGAGCGGAGCGCCCGCGCCGATCGCCACGCCGCCGAGCCAGGCACCCGTCGCATTGCCGAGGTTGAAGGCGCCTTGATTCAACGTCGAAGCCAGATTCGGCGCATGGCTCGCGCGGTCGACGATCAGCATTTGCAGCGGCGGCACGATCGCAAAGGCCAGAATGCCCCACACGAAAATCGTGATCATCGCCGGGATCTCCGCATGCATGGTGCCGGCGAAGATGGTCAGGATCACGACGATCGCCAACAGGAACGCCACCAGCGATGGCATCAGCCGCCAGTCGGCGAGCTTGCCACCGAGCGTGCTGCCCACCGTCAGGCCGAGGCCGAACAGCAGCAGTACAAGCGTGACCGCGTGCGGCGTAAAGCCGGTCACGTCTTCGAGAATCGGCGTGATGTACGTGAAGGTGGAAAAGAGGCTCGCCGACGCGAGCACGCTGATGCCGAGCACCATCAGCACCTGCGGGTTCTTCAGCACGCTGAATTCGCGCACGAGGCTGGCCTTCTGCATCTCGATCTTCGCCGGCAGGCACACGGCGAGCGCGGCCGCCGCGACGACGCCAATACCCGTCACCGCCCAGAACGTGGCGCGCCAGCCCACCGCCTGGCCGAGCGCGGTGCCGAGCGGCACGCCCAGCACGTTGGCGAGCGTGAGGCCCGTGAACATCAACGCGATGGCTTGCGCGCGGCGGTTCGGCGCGACGAGGCCGGCGGCCACCACGGAGCCGATGCCGAAGAACGCGCCATGGCAGAACGCCGTCACGATGCGTGCGGCCATCAGCACCGCATAGCCCGGCGCCACCGCGCACAGCAGATTGCCGACGATGAACACGCCGATCAGGCTCATCAGCGCCTTCTTGCGCGGCATGTTGGCGACCGCGATCGCGACGCTCGGCGCGCCGATGGTCACGCCGAGCGCATACGCCGACACCAGCATGCCGGCCGCCGGGATCGACACGGACAGGTCGCGCGCGACATCGGGCAACAACCCCATGATTACGAATTCGGTGGTACCGATTCCAAACGCGGCAACGGCAAGGGCGAGCAGAGGTAAAGGCATGATGAAGGAGCGCGAATCGGCGCGACAGGAGGCGTCGCGCGGCCGGCACGCGTTTTCGGGGCGAAAACGCGTGCGCCGTACAGGGGTAAAACAGTAGGGGATTCTACCTAAGTCAAAACGGGCTTGCTGAGCGTCAATGGTGGTGTTGTTTTTTGCTGATAGGTGCGCCAGCCCTCGTCGCGTGCTTAATGTTTGCCGCTGCCGTCTCCGCTGCCGTCTCCGCTGCCGCCGTCGCCGCCTCGCGTCTCGCCATGACGGCCGGCGCCGCTGGTGAATTGCGCCGCGCCCGCCACGCCTTCGTCGAAAACCGCCTGATAGCCGCCGGCGCCTTCGCGGCGCAATGCTTCGGCGAGATCGTCGAGCATGCTGTTTTCCAACACCGAACGGCGGTCGGCGAGCAACGCAGCCTGCGGAAATGCAGCCAGTTCGGCGGCCAGCTGCTCGGCCGCCGCGCGTGCCGTGCCCTTCGGTACGACACGATTGGCGAGGCCGAAGCTGAAAGCTTCCTGCGCGTTCACCGCGCGGCCGGTCAGGATCAGGTCGAGCGCACGTGACTGTCCGATCAAGCGCGGCAAGCGGATCGTGCCGCCATCGATCAGCGGAATTCCGACGCGCCGGCAGAACACGCCGAGCACCGCGTCGTCCTCGACGACTCTGAGATCGCACAGCGCCGCCAGCTCCAGTCCGCCCGCCACCGCATAGCCGGCAATCGCGGCAATCACCGGCTTGCTGAAGCTCATCCGGGTCGGTCCCATCGGACCCGGGCCGCTGCCGTCGGCGTGCAGCTCGTTGCGGCGAGTGTCGTCGGCGAGAGCGGTCAGGTCCGCGCCCGCGCAAAAGGTGCCGCCCGCGCCGAACAGCACCGCCGCGCGCCACGCGGGCTCCGCCTCGAAGCGGGCAAACGCGGCGCTGAGCGCCTCGGCGACAGGACGATCCACAGCATTTCGACGCGCGGGACGCTCAAGGACGATCGTGGCCACGCCGATATCCCGATCAGCTTCGATGCGCACGTGGTCATTGAAATTTTGCGTGGTTATCATCGTTGTCACCGTAGAAGTCATCAGCGTCTGCCCGCTTGTCGCGGGGTTGTGAGCAGTGTGCTCATGCAGAGTAATTAATACCGTGGCCTGTCATGCTTCTTACACAATCGGCTCGTAGCGTAAGCGCTCTCCTAACGCGCTGGCGCCTGTTCGCCAGCTTATCGAGCCTGCTTTTGCCCTTGTCCAATTCATCGTCAGCCGCCGCGCCGGCTTGTGCCGAAACGGTCTGGACCGTGCCTCTGCAAGAGCATCCATGGTACGACCATGTGCGCCTGAAACGCGTATTCGTCACGGACGGCACGCGGCATCAGGTCGTACTCGTCGACGTGCGCAAGCTGCTCGCGTGCGCCGATCGCGACAATACCGATTACGTGCTGAAGCCGGTCGCCGAATGGCATTCGGGCAAGGTGCGCGGCATTCGCGAGTTTCTCGATCCGGAGAATCCGCGTATTCCGCAGATGCCGTACGTGACCATCTCGACGCGTCGCGCGCCGGGTGTGCTGGGCTGGTTCGGACTGGAGCGCGAAGGCGTGGTGGCGTTTCGCAACGGCCAGCATCGTGCGCGCTATCTTGCCGATGCGGGCGCGCGCTGGTTTCCGGTCGAAGTGCACGAGCGCGAGGCGAGCTTGCTGCGCGAACTCTGCGGCGCCGCGGACGACGCGCGCACCGTGGTCCGCGCGACGCCGCTGAACACCGGCGGCGTCTAGGCAGGCGCGCGCACCACGTTGCGCGGCGTGCCGGCCTGCCACGCCGCGACGTTGTCCAGCGTGGTCAGGGCGATCTCGTTCATCGCCTCGCGCGTGAAGAACGCCTGATGCGCGGTGACGATCACGTTCGGGAACATCAACAGACGCGCAAGCACATCGTCCTGCAACGGCAGGTTCGAGTGATCCTCGAAGAACAGGCCGCCTTCTTCCTCGTACACATCGAGCCCGAGGTGGCCGAGTCGGCCATCTTTCAGGGCGCCGATCAGCGCATTGCTTTCGACGAGGCCGCCACGGCCGGTATTGATCAGCATCGCGCCGCGCTTCATCTTGGCGAGCGCAGGGCCGTCGATGAGATGGTACGTGTCCGGCACCAGCGGGCAATGCAGGCTGACCACGTCGGCTTCGGCGAGCAGCGTGTCGAGCGGCACGTAGCGCGCGCCGAGCGCGAGCAGGTCGTCGGCGGGCTTGCCGGGATCGTAGGCGAGCACCTGCATGCCGAAGCCCGCCATGATGCGCCCGAATACGCGGCCGATCATGCCGGTGCCGATCACACCCACGGTCTTGCCATGCAGATCGAAACCGAGCAGACCGTGCAGCGAAAAGTCGCCTTCGCGTGTACGTGCGACGGCGCGCGGCAGCCGCCGGTTCAGCGCCAGAATCAAGCCGACCGCATGTTCGGCCACTGCGTGCGGCGAATAGGCCGGCACCCGCGCGACGGGGATGCCGAGACGCTCGGCCGCGGCCAGATCGACGTGATTGAAGCCCGCCGAACGCAGCGCGATCATGCGCGTGCCGCCGGCATGAAGCCGCTCCAGTACCGCCGCGTCGACGTTGTCGTTGACGAACGGACACACCACGTCGTAGCCCTGCGCGAGAATGGCCGTCTCGCTGTCGAGGTGCGACTCCTGGCAGTGCAGTTCATAGCGATGCGCGGCATTGGCTTCGGTGAACGTGTCGCGGTCGTATTGACGGCTGCTGAACAGGATCATGCGCATGTGGGCTCCGAAGAATGCGTGCCGGCGCTAATAGAGAAACAGACTCAGGGCGCGGCGGACGAGCGCTCCAGTATAGGTTAGCCATGCGGACGCACTGCATTGCAATCCATCCGCGTTTGCTAAAAATCATTCTTTTGCGAAGTCGAACGAAAACGCGAGTTAAAAAATAATATTGACAGCCACACAAAATTACAATATTTATTAAAAAGCAGTTCCAAAAATGCATGTTCACTCATGCTGTAATAAATTGGCCATCAGCAGACGATGTCTTTTTCAAGGCGCAAGGCAACTTCGCGAGGAAAGAGTGACTGTCGAGCTATCGGAAGACCGTTTCAATGCGTGCCGCTGCAGTGCGGCAAATCAGCTCGGGTGCGACGCGCGTCATTTTACTGCCATAAATTAAATTTTCACTCAATCGCGATGCTGATTGAGTGATGCGTGCGTCAAATCGCGACGAATTAATTCACTCGAGTTCTTCAAGTGGTTATTCAGTCTCCTGCTAATAAACCCGTCAATGGGCGAGTCAACATGATCGGTGAATTGCTGAGATCTCAACCGGAGATCGCGCTGTTCGCAAGTCTCGCAATTGGATATTTCATTGGTTCGTTCCGCATCGGTCCGATTCAGCTCGGCGGCGTGTGCGGCACGCTGATCGTCGCGTTGCTGTTAGGCCAGACAGGCGCGCGCATCGCGCCCGATCTGAAGAACATCGCTTTCGCGCTGTTCATTTTCGCGCTGGGCTTTACCGGCGGGCCGCAGTTCTTTGCCAACATTGGCCGCGGCTGGCGCTATGGGTTGCTGTCGGTGGTCGAGATCGTGTCGGTGCTGGTGCTGATCATGATCGCGGTGGCCGTCATGCGGCTCGATGCCGGCACCGCGGCCGGCCTGCTGGCCGGCGCCGCGACGGAATCCGCCGTGATCGGCACGGCGTCCGAGGCGATCGCCAAGCTCGGCTTCGGCGACGCGGAAACGGTCCGCCTGCAGGCCAATATCGTGACCGCGTACAGCGTGAGCTACCTGTTCGGCCTGATCACCATCGTGCTTTTTACGAGCCAGTTCGCGCCGCTGCTGCTGCGCGTCAATCTGCGCGACGAAGCCGAGCGCGTGTGGCGCAAGCTCGGCGGCGAAGGCTCGTTCGGCGAGGGTCAGCGCGCGGCAGCGCCCGCGCTGGTGGGGCGGGCGTTTCTCGTCGGCGCGGCGGCTGGCGCGACGATCCAGGCGTTCGAACAGCAGTACGGCTTCAACCTGACAGTCGAGCGCGTGCGGCGCAACGGCGCGAACCTGCCGGCCGAACCGCAACTGACCCTCGCGCCCCACGACGTCATTCTGCTGGCGGGGCGGCGTGAAGCGATCGTAGCGGCCGCCGCCAGTCTCGGCGACGAAGTGGGCGGCGCGGACTTCGGTCTCGTGATCGCCGAACAGGTCGATGTGGTGCTGACGCGCCGCGATCTGCATGGCCGGACCATCGCTCAGGTGCGCGAACAGGCCACGCCGGAAAACGGCCGGGGCATCTACATCGCGGCGGTCACGCGGCTCGAAACCACGGTGCCGGCGCTACCCGGCACCGAACTGAACCGCGGCGATGTACTGACGCTGGTGGGCGCCAAGGCCGATGTCGAACGCGGTGCGCGGCGTCTGGGCTACATGCTCGTTGCGACGCAGAAGACCGACTTCGTCTATCTGGCTCTGGGCGTGCTGGTCGGTATGGCGATCGGCCATCTTGGCGGACGGGTGGGCGGCGTCTCGGTCGCGCTCGGCACCGGTGGCGGTTGTTTGCTGTCGGGGCTGCTGTTCGGCTGGATCCGTTCGCGGTATCCGCTGATCGGTTCGCTGCCTTCGGCGGCCGCGCAAATCCTCAAGGACTTCGGTCTCGCCACTTTCATTGCGGCAGTCGGGCTGTCGGCGGGACCGGACGCCATCAAGCTGGTGCGTGAATACGGTCTCGCGTTGCCGGTGGCCGGGATTCTGATGGTGCTCGTGCCGGGACTGCTGTCGTTATGGATCGGCCGCATGTTCCTCAAGCTCGAGGCGCCCATGCTGCTCGGCGCGATTGCCGGCCAGCAATGCAGCACACCCGCGATCAGCGCACTAGTGGGCGTCACGGGAAATTCCACACCCGTGATCGGCTACACGATCACGTATGCACTCTCGAACATTCTGTTGCCGCTGATGGGTCCGGTCGTAGTCGGCCTCGCCGGGAAATTCCACTAGGCGGGCAGATGTACCGGATGTGGCGCGCCGTGCCACGTTCGGTCGATGTGGCAGGCGGCGTGCGGCGCGCGACTCGATGGCGCTCCCTGTGCGCAGGGCGCACCCAGTAAAGTACTCAGGATCGCAAACTATCCAGCGAGGGCACGATGGACTGGCTACATCACATCTTTCAGAAATCACCCGAGATTGCGCTGTTTCTGTCGCTCGCAGTCGGCTACTTCATCGGGCAGATCAACTTCGGCAAGTTCCAGTTGGGCGGCGTGGGCGGGTCGCTGCTGGCCGCGGTCGTGATCAGTCAGGCAGGCGTGACGATCGATAACGGCGTGAAGGCGGTCATGTTCGCCGTCTTCATCTACGCGGTCGGCTATGACTCCGGGCCGGGGTTCTTCAACTCATTGAACCGCAAGACGCTGCGCGAGATCGCGATGGCCGTGTTTCTGGCGGTTAGCGCGCTAGCCACCGTGGTCATCTGCGCGAAGCTGTTCCACCTGAACAAGGGGCTCGCCGCCGGGCTCGCGGGCGGCGCGCTGACCCAATCGGCCATTATCGGCACGGCGGGCGACGCGATCGCGCGTCTCGGCTTGCCCGCCGATCAGGTCAAGTCGCTGCAATCGGACGTGGCGATCGCGTACGCGGTGACCTACGTGTTCGGCTCGCTGGGCGCGATCATCGTGTGCGTGAATATTCTGCCTAAATTCATGGGCCAAAGTTTGCGCGACGCCTCGATTCAGGCGGAACGCGAGTTGACGTCAGGCGCGCCGTCTATCGCGCCGGGGCAGCTCTCGGCGTTGCCCGAGATGGTCGGCCGCGCGTACAAGATCGATGTCAGCGCCGGCAAAACGGTGAAGGACGTCGAAACCCAGCACCAGGACCTTTTGACGATCGAGCGGATCAAGCGCGATGGCCACCAACTCGACCCGGCGCCCGACCTCGTATTGAAGCCCGATGACGTGGTGCTGGTGGTGGGCCGTCGCGAGGGCGTGGTCGCGTTTGGCGCGAGCGGCGGCGAGGTGGCCACCGTCGAGGACGTCGGCGTCGTCATGCAGACACGTCAAGGCGTGTTCACGCGCAAGGGCATGAATCACACCACGATCGCCGCCGCGCGAGAATTGTTGGACCGCGATATGCGTCACGGTGTCTACATCCAGGGTATTTCGCGCGCCGGTCAGCCACTGCCGATCCTGCCGGAAACCCAACTCGAGCACGGCGACGTCCTCACCTTCTATGGGTCGCCGAAAGACACCAAGCGCGCCGTCGACATCGCCGGCTACGAGCTGCCTTACAGCATCAAAACCGACTTCATCTACATGGGCGTCGGCCTCGTGCTCGGTTTGCTGATCGGGTTGATCGTCATCAACGTCGGCGGCATTCCGCTCACGCTCGGCTCGGGCGGCGGCTGTCTGCTGGCCGGACTGCTGTTCGGCTGGATGCGCGGCAAGCATCCCATGTACGGCGTGATGCCGTCGGCGGCTTCCCGGCTGCTGCAGGATTTCGGTCTCGCGGCGTTCGTGGTGGTGGTGGGGCTCAACTCCGGCTTGCAGGCCGTGGTGACGGTCAAGCAGCTCGGCATCACGATTTTCCTGCTCGGCGTGTTCGTCACGCTGTTTCCGCTGTTGCTCACCATGCTGTTCGGCCGCTATGTCCTGAAGTACAACAACGCAGCCATTCTGGCCGGCGCGCTGGCCGGCTCGCGCAGCGCGAATCCCGCATTCGGCGGCGTGCTCGACAAGGCGGAAAGCGCCGTGCCGACCGTGCCGTTCGCGATCACGTACGCCATCGCGAACGTCGCGCTGACGCTGCTCGGGCCGCTCGTGGTCGGGCTTGTCTAGCGCGGGCATCCATCGATCTCTCTTGCGCCGGCGCTCATCGGGCGATCATCGCCGCGCCGGCGTCTTTCACTTGACTCATCGGAGAACGCATCATGGCAAAAGACAAGGGCGACAAGAAGCACGCAGATATGGCACAAGCAGGCATGGCCGCGCTCAGCCCGTTCGAATTGAAGGACGAACTGATCAAGGCGGCCGGTGGCGGCGCCGTGGAGCGGCCAGCGAATGCGGCGATGCTCAACGCCGGCCGCGGCAACCCCAATTTTCTGGCGACGATTCCGCGCCACGGCTTCTGGCAACTCGGCCTCTTTGCGATGCGCGAATCGGAGCGCTCGTTTGCCTACATGCCGGAAGGCGTGGGCGGCTTTCCGCGACGCGAGGGCCTCGAAGAACGCTTCGATCTGTTTTTGCGCGAAAACAGGGGCGTGCCGGGCGTCGACTTCCTGCGCGGCGCCGTGTCGTACGTGCGCGATCAGTTGGGATACTCGGCGGGCGACTTCCTGTATGAAATGTGCGAAGGCATTCTTGCGTCGAACTATCCGGTGCCGGACCGCATGCTCAAGCTGTCCGAACTGATCGTCGGGCAGTATCTGCGCAAGGAGATGATCGGCGATCATCCGTTTGTCGGCGAGTTCGACGTGTTCGCGGTGGAAGGCGGCACGGCGGCGATGACGTACATCTTCAACTCGATGCGCGAGAACCATCTGATCAAGGAAGGCGACACGATCGCGCTCGGCATGCCGATTTTCACGCCGTACATCGAGATTCCGCGACTGAACGACTACAGGCTCAACGTGGTGAATCTCGAAGCCGACGTCGCGAACGGCTGGCAGTATTCGAAGAAGGAACTCGACAAGCTACGCGATCCGAAGGTGAAGGCGTTCTTCCTCGTGAATCCGAGCAATCCGCCTTCGGTGAAGATCGATGACGAAAGCCTTCAATACATCGCCGACATCGTCAAGGAACGGCCCGATCTGATCCTGCTCACCGACGACGTGTACGGCACCTTTGCCGACAACTTCGTATCGCTATTCGCGCTCGCGCCGAAGAACACCATTCTCGTGTACTCGTACTCGAAGTACTTCGGCGCGACCGGCTGGCGTCTTGGCACCATCGCGACGCACCGCGACAACGTGCTCGACAAACTGATTGCCGACTTGCCGAAGGACGCGAAGAAGCAGTTGCACGAGCGTTACGAATCGATCACGACGGAGCCGGACAAGCTCAAGTTTATCGATCGCCTCGTGGCCGACAGCCGTACCGTCGCGCTGAATCACACGGCGGGTTTGTCGACGCCGCAGCAGGTGCAGATGGTGCTGTTTTCGCTGTTCTCGCTGATGGACACGCCCGACGCATACAAGAACGCGTTGAAGCGGCTGATCCGCAAGCGCAAGCAGGCGCTCTACGAAGAGGTCGGCATTTCGTTCGCGGACGACGACCCTAACCAGGTCGACTACTACACGATTCTCGACGTCGAATTCTTCGGCGAGCGGATGTTCGGACGCGAGTTCGTCGACTGGTTGCTGAAGAATGCCGAGCCTTCCGAGTTGCTGTTCCGGCTCGCCCGCGAAGCTCGCGTCGTGCTGTTGCCGGGCCGTGGCTTCGGCACGCAGCATCCGTCGGGGCGTGTGTCGCTGGCGAACCTCAACGAGTCCGACTACCGGCAGATCGGCCGTGCCGTGCGCAAGTTGATGGAAGACTATGTGGAGCGTTTCAATGCGGCGACCGGCAAGAAACTCGACAAGACGAAGGTGAAGTAACGGCGCGGCTCGCCGCGTTGCCTCGCTAACAAGCATAGTCAAAAAACTTGCGCAATCGCGCGGATCGGTGAATGATCGAACAGGCGGCCTCGTCAGCGTCCATGCTGGCGGGGCCGTTTGCTCCTTTGCGTCCTGACCTTCACGTACCGATCATCATGCCGACTTCATCATTCACCTCCGCATCTTCCGCAGTGCCCTGTCCGGTTGTCGAGTCGCTCGACGCCATTCTTCCCGAAGAGCCGCTCCTGATGATGGGCGCCGGCCCCGTGCCGATTCCCGCGGCGGTGGCCAAGGCCAACGCGATCGTGATCAATCACCTGGGCGGCACGATGGTGAAGGTGATCGGGCAGGTGAAGTCGATGGCGCGCTATGTGTTCCAGACGAACTCGAAATGGGTGCTGGGCGTGGCCGGACCAGGATCGGCCGCGATGGAGATGGCGATTTCGAACCTCGCGTGGGAAGGTACGCGGGTGCTTTCCATCAAGAATGGTTTTTTTAGCGAGCGGATGGCGGAGATGGGGCGGCGCGTTGGTGCGCGGGTTAGTACGCTCAATGTCGCTGATCGCGCGGTGGCAAGTCTTGAGGAGATTGCCGGGGCGATTCGGCGCGAGCGTCCCGAGATCGTAACGGTGGTGCAGGGCGAGACGTCGAATACGGTGTGGAATTATCACCTGAAGGAGATCGCCGCGTTGGCGAAAGCCGCTGGCGCGTTGGTGATCGTCGATGCGGTTTGTACATTGAGTACGATGCCGCTGGAGATGGATGCCTGGGGGATCGATGCGGTGATTACGGGTGGGCAGAAGGGGTTGTCGTCGATTCCTGGGGTGTCGTTGATCGCGTTTTCCGATGCGGCCTGGGCACGGGTGAAAGGGCGCACGGCGCCGAATGCGCATTGGTGTCTTGATGCTTCACTCGCGGAGAATTTTTGGCATAACGCGGGGTATCACTATACGGCGCCTGTTTCTGGCGTTCTGGCTTTGCATGAAGCTTTGAGGCTTGTTTGTGCTGAGACGCTGGAGAAGCGGTTTGCACGGCATTTGAAGTGTTCGTTGGCGCTGCAGGATGGGGTCGCTGCGATGGGGTTGCGGTTGTATGCGCCTGAGGCTTGCCGGTTGAATTCTGTTGTCGGGATCGAGGTGCCTGACGGGTTCAGTCCTGCTGATGTTTGTTCGCATATTTCGCGGATGCATCAGGTTGAGATTTCTGGGTCTTTTGGATTGCCAATCGTTCGTGTTGGGCAGATGGGGGAGCAGTGTCGGGAACATAATTTGTTTCGGACTGTGCATGCGCTTGAGAGGACTATGGTGGATCTTGGGGTTAGGGTTGATTTGCCTGCTGGTGTGGCGGCTTTGGAGAGAGGGTTGTCGGGGGGGAGGTGAGGTCTTGTGCCTTGTGCCCTTGCGTTTCCTGGTCGGCTATTTTGTTCTGTCATCCTGATGGTTTTGGCCTTTCCTTGTATTCTTTGTGGTCTATTAGCGTTGCCCCTGTGCGGGGCGGCACCTACTTTCTTTGCATGCCGCAAAGAAAGTAGGCAAAGAAAGCGGCTTCACACCGCTAGCACATAAGCGGGTCCCCCGCGCAGTCGCGGTAGTGGTACATCTGGAATCTGGGTTCTCGCACATTCGGCGCTTGTGACAAGGCGCTCATACTTTCCGCCTCACGCTCCGCGCTCGTCGGTATGGTCCGCTTTAAACCGTTGGTTTGCTCTGTGCGCGGTGGGGGCCGTCGGCTTCGCCTCGGCGATGCTGCGGCTCACACACTGGCTTTGGTAACGTCTCGTCGGCTGACGGATCTCTCGCATTGCTGGCCGTCGGCGCAGGATGGCGTCGTCAGTTCTTGCCGCGCCTCACGGGCGCTGCGCAGATTTCGCGCTTCGTCAACGGCGCTCTGGCTTCTAGATAGTCGCTATTTCAATCGCTGTTCAGCGGATTTTGTCGGAAGTTTCTTTGGCCTTGTAGTCCTGCATTCTGGCTGTTGTTTGGGAAGGTTCGGAATTGATTCCAGTGCGCGCGTTTTAGCTCGTTCGGGTGATCACTCGCAGACCGACGTGGTTAAACTTGTCCTGTCGTGTGCTTCACGACAAACAGGTTTCGCAGCCTGGTCACATCGAGTCCGTACGTTTGCGCAAGCAACGTGTGCGTCGCCTTTGCACGTCTGGTTCCAACGGGCGGGCCTTGGCGGGGGAGCCTTATGGCTCGCCGGGCAATGGCTCTATGTGACCGGTCTGCGAATCCCGTCTTGTGCCCGCTCACCACCGCGCATGCGCGTGTTGAGCGATCCAGAAAAGTTTTCAGGGAGATCGCGCCATGAGTGGATTCGCCAAGCATTCACGAACCACGTCGCGCCCACCGGTTGACGCACTTCAATACGAAAAACTCGCGCTGTCGGCTTTCGGACTGATTGAACGGCAGATGAGCCAATTGGATAAACTGGCCACGCTTACGGCGTCGATAGTTAGGAATCCGGCTGTTACGAGAGAGGAGAGGCATCGCCAGCGGAAATTGCTCGAGTTGCTGCTCGACACCTGCGAGGACTACCAGCGCGAAGCGGAGATTGACCACGAGTTGTATCAGGTTATCGCGCTGGATGCGAAGGGAGTCGCACAAAGTCGGCTGACGGCGCGGCACGCGTCGGACCTCCTCGCGAATTCCGCGCGAAAGGTCTCGGAAGATCGTGATCGTATCGGAGCAAGAAGGGGCACGCAAAACCGACCCGTCCGCTTCAAAACAACCGCGCGATCAATTGCGCCGGCGCATTGATGTCGGCATCGTTACACGACGCGGCACGACACGACGCGGCACGACATGGCGCGGGACGACATGGCAGGACACGCCGTGGCATGGCACGACACGGCACGACAGGACAGGACAGGACAGGACAGGACAGGACAGGACAGGACAGGACAGGACAGGACAGGACAGGACAGGACAGGACAGGACAGGACAGGACAGGACAGGACAGGACAGGACAGGACATCGCACGACGACCCACGGCGTAGCTAGCGAAGCACGAACGCGCAATCCTTGAGCCTTGGTGGCGAAGCGGGCGGGACAGGACTCGAACCAAGTGCCGTGTTACTTGGAAATGGTCGCATTCCGAGCGCTGATGCCGCTAGACGCGAACGCGCCTATAAAACGAGAAGCCTATATTGGCATTTCGCCGAGGCGAAGCCGACGGCTCCCGCCGGGCACGACCGGAGTCCCTGGTTTAAGGTGGAGGATTCCGGCGAGCGCGGAGCGCGAGGCGGGAAGGATGAGTGCTTTGTCACGAGCGCCGAATGTGCGGGAACACAGATTCCAGATGCACCACTATGGATGCTGCGCGAGAGACCCGCTTATGCGCTGGCGGTGTGAAGCCGCTTTCTTTGCCTACTTTCTTTGCGGCATGCAAAGAAAGTAGGTGCCGCCCCGCACAGGGGCAACGCTAATAGACCACAAACAAATCAAGGAAAGGCCAACACCCGAAGCACGCGCAGCACCCACAGCACACAAAAAAAGAACCCCGGCCGAGCAAACACCCCTCACAACGCCGCAGGCAAATTAGTCACCTTAGCATTCCGAAGATAAAGCAAAGTAGACAACCCCACCCCTGCAGCAGCCGCAACAGCGGCAAAAAGGAAAACCGACCCATACCCAAACTCCCCAGCGATATACCCGGCCAGCGGCCCAGTAATCCCAAGCGAGAGATCCAGAAACACGGAATAAGCCGACAAAGCCGCTCCCCGGCTAGCCGGCGGCACGAGCCCCACAGCCTCGACCCCGAGCGCGGGAAACACCAACGCAAATCCGAACCCGGTCAAAGCCGCGCCGGCGAGCGCGATATGAGGCTCAGGCGCCAGCCACAACATCAACAACCCGGCACACTCAAACGAAAACGAAGCAATCGCGACCCGAAACCCGCCGTAGGTCTTAATCGTATTGGCAAACAACAACCGCGCGCCAATAAACAGCGTCCCGAACACCGTCAACGACAAAGCTGCATTCGGCCAATGCCTGGCCGCATAAAACAGCGTGATAAAAGTAGCGATCGACCCAAACCCAGCCGAACCGAGCGCCAACCCAATCCCGTGCGGCAACACCCGCGTGAACACACTCCGATACGACATGCGCTCGCCATGCACAATCGGCACCGGCGCGATCGGGCGAGCCAGATAAAAACCAAGCGCCGCGAGCAGAACCACCAGAATCCCCAACGCGGCAAACCCAACCGTATGCTCGATCGCCACGCCCAGCGGCGCGCCCACTGCCAGCGCGCCGTACGTCGCGATACCGTTCCACGAGATCACCCGCGCATTGTTGCTGGTGCCGACCCGGCCGATGCCCCACAGAATCGCACCCGTGCCGCACAGACTCTCACCGAAGCCCAACACAAGACGGCTGCAGACCAGAAGCCCAAGACTCACCACCGGCCAGCGCCCGCACAGCACAGCCAGCAGCAACAAAACCCCGCTCGCGCCACAACCCAGCAAACCGATCGTCACAGTCCGCTTCGGCCCCAACGTATCGGCAGAACGGCCGGCGAGCGGCCGCGACGCCAACGTCGCCAGGTATTGCACGCTGATCGCCGCACCCGCCAGCACGGCGCTGTACCCCCGGGTCGTCGTGGACATAGCCCGGCAGCACCGCGAGCGGAATTCCGATCGTCAGATAGCAAAGAAACGTGAAAAAGACGACCGGAATGATCTGCATGGTCGTCGCGAATTCGCTACGAGGTGTCGCTGAGTCGGTGGACATGGGGAAAACGAGACTTGAAATCGGCGGGAAGGCGTGATTTTCCCATGGAACCGATTCTCTTGCAGGACTTGCTTAATAATTCATCCGACGAAAATCCGTCCCGAGACCCATATAGTGGTCCGTTTCCGCGTCGTTCATGCCTAATTTTTGAGCGAAGCTAGCAAATGGGCCCGAGCCAAGCGTGTCCGTTATGCTGTATAAAATACAAAAACAAAGCGAAATATCATTATCACCATAAGCCAACCGCCTCCCAAATTCATCTCGATATCTTTTCGCGGATATGTCCCGCATGCGATCCGAGCTATGGGTTGTATTTATTGACGGTGATAGTTTTCGAACCATCACTGCCGCACGTCCCCACGGACACAGAACATTCGAGAGTAACGAGACATGACTGAGCCGATTCGCTTCTACCACCGCAACGCGATCCGCGAGATCAAGGACGCGCCCGTCACCCGCACCGTCCTGCAATACCTGCGCGAAGACGCGCATTGCACCGGCACCAAGGAAGGCTGTGCCGAAGGCGATTGCGGCGCGTGCACGGTCGTGGTCGGCGAGCGCAACGCGGCGGGCGGCGTCGATTTCAAGGCGGTCAACGCCTGCATCCAGTTCGTGCCGACGCTCGACGGCAAAGCGCTCTACACCGTCGAAGACCTGCGCCAGCCGGACGGCTCGCTGCATCCGGTACAGGAAGCGATGGTGGAGTGCCACGGCTCGCAGTGCGGTTTCTGCACGCCGGGCTTCATCATGTCGATGTGGTCGCTGTACGAAAAGCACGGCCACGAACATAGCTGCGCGAACAAGACCGTGCCGTCGCGCGAGACGATCAGCAACGCGCTGACCGGCAACCTGTGCCGCTGCACAGGCTATCGTCCGATCGTCGACGCCGCCGTGCGCATGTTCGAAGCGCCCGCGCCGAAAGCGCCGGTCAACATCGAAGCGCTGCCGAAGACGCTCGCCACGCTCGAGCGCAACGACACCTTCCGCTATCAGCACGCCGGCCAGCAATTCGACGCGCCGCGCACGGTCGAAGCGCTCGCCAGGATCAAGGAAGCCGCACCGGCCACGCGCATTCTCGCCGGCAGCACCGACATCGGCCTGTGGGTCACCAAGATGATGCGAGATCTGGGTGACATCGTGTATGTCGGGCAGATCGCCGAGTTGCAAAAGCTCGAAACCAACGACGAATGGATCGAGATCGGCGCCGGCGTGAGCGTCGAAAAGGCCTACACGGAAATCATCAAGCAGTACCCGGAACTGTTCGAAATGCAGCAACGTTTCGCGTCGCTGCCGATTCGTAACGCTGGCACGCTCGGCGGCAATATCGCCAACGGTTCGCCGATCGGCGATTCGATGCCCGGCCTGATCGCCCTCGGCGCGCGCGTGATCGTGCGCGGCGGCGAGATCGAGCGTGAAATGCCGCTCGAAGACCTGTACCTCGCGTATCAGAAGAAGGACATGGCGGAGCATGAGTTCGTCGTCGGCCTGAAAGTGCCGTCACGCACCGGCGTGCGTCAGAACCTGCAGTTCCGCTCTTACAAACTCTCGAAGCGTTTCGATTCGGATATCTCGGCCGTATGCGCCGCGTTCTCGTTCATCGCAGACGGCAACCTGATCCGCGAGCCGCGCATCGCGTTCGGCGGCATGGCCGCCACGTCCAAGCGCGCGACGCACGCGGAAGCCGTGCTGCGCGACGCCGAGTGGCACGAAGCCACGGCACAAGCCGCGATGCTCGCGCTCGGCAACGACTACGCGCCGCTGTCGGACATGCGCGCCACCAGCAACTATCGCCTCGAATCGGCGAAGAACACGCTGTACCGCTTCTGGCTCGAAACGCGGCCGAACAATCCGCTGCCCAAGAGCGCGCTGGATGTGCGCGCGGTCGCCGCGGCGTGCGCGCCCGCAGGCGTCTAAGCCGAAGCCCAACGGATACGGAGAACACACACAATGAATCAGCAAGCCGAACCGTTCCTGAAAGACCTCAAGGAGCTCGACGACTTCACCCAGGTCCACGTCTCGCGTCCGCACGAGTCCGCGCATCTGCACGTGAGCGGCCGCGCGACCTACACCGACGACATTCCGACGCTCGCCGGTACGCTGCACGCCGCGCTCGGTTTGTCGTCGAAAGCGCATGCGAAGATCGTCTCGATCTCGCTCGACAAGGTGCGCGCCACGCCGGGCGTGGTCGCGATCTTTACCGCCGACGATATTCCGGGCGTCAACGACGTCGGCCCGATCATCCACGGCGACGATCCGATTCTCGCCGATGGCCTCGTGCAATACATCGGCCAGCCGATCTTTATCGTGGTCGCGACGTCGCATGACACCGCGCGTCTCGCCGCGCGCCGCGCCGAAATCGTCTACGAGGAACTGCCCGCGATTCTCACCGCGCAACAGGCGCGCGCCGCGAACCAGCACGTCCTGCCGCCGATGAAACTCGCGCGCGGTGAAGCGGACACGAAGATCGCTCGCGCCGCGCGTCGCGAAGCCGGTGAAATGCTGCTCGGCGGACAGGAGCAGTTCTATCTGGAAGGCCAGATTTCGTACGCGGTGCCCAAGGACGACGACGGCATGCACGTCTACTGTTCGACGCAGCACCCGACCGAAATGCAGCACATGGTCGCGCACGCATTGGGCGTAGCGTCTCACAACGTGCTGATCGAATGCCGCCGCATGGGCGGCGGCTTCGGCGGCAAGGAATCGCAATCGGGTCTGTTCGCGTGCTGCGCCGCGCTCGCCGCATGGAAGCTGCTGTGCCCGGTGAAACTGCGTCCGGACCGCGACGACGACATGATGGTCACGGGTAAACGTCACGACTTCCACTACACGTATGAAGTCGGCTACGACGACCAGGGTGTGATCGACGGCGTGACGGTCGACATGACCTCGCGCTGCGGGTTTTCCGCCGACCTGTCCGGTCCGGTGATGACGCGCGCGCTGTGCCACTTCGACAACGCGTACTGGCTCTCCGACGTGACGATCGACGGCTTCTGCGGCAAGACCAACACGCAGTCGAATACGGCGTTCCGCGGCTTCGGCGGTCCGCAAGGCGCGTTCGCGATCGAATACATCATGGACAACGTCGCGCGCTCGGTGGGTGAAGACTCGCTCGACGTGCGCCGTCGCAATCTGTACGGCAAGACCGAACGCAACCAGACGCCGTACGGCCAGATCGTCGAAGATAACGTGATCCACGAGTTGATCGACGAACTCGAAGCGACCAGCGAATACCGCGCGCGGCGCGCGGCGATCAACGAGTTCAACGCGAACAACGAAATCCTGAAGAAGGGCATGGCGCTGACGCCGGTCAAGTTCGGCATCGCGTTCAACGTGACCCACTTCAACCAGGCCGGCGCGCTCGTGCACATCTACACCGACGGTTCGGTGCTGGTGAATCACGGCGGCACCGAAATGGGCCAGGGCTTGAACACGAAGGTTGCGCAGGTGGTCGCGCATGAACTGGGCATCGGCTTCAACCGCATTCGCGTCACGGCGACCGACACCAGCAAGATCGCCAACACGTCGGCGACGGCGGCATCCACAGGCTCCGATCTGAACGGCAAGGCCGCGCAGGACGCCGCGCGTCAGTTGCGCGAGCGTCTGTCGGCATTTGCCGCCGAGCGTTTCGGCGCGGGAAATGTGAGCGCGTCGGAAGTGCGTTTCATGCATGACCGAGTGGTGGTCGGCGACGCAATCGTGCCGTTCGAAGAATTGATCGCGAAGGCTTACATCGCGCGTATTCAACTCTGGTCGGACGGTTTCTACGCGACGCCGAAGCTCTACTGGGATCAATCGAAGCTGCAAGGCCGGCCGTTCTACTACTACTCGTACGGCGCGGCCGTGTCTGAAGTGGTGATCGATACGCTGACCGGCGAAATGCGCGTGCTGCGCGCGGACGCATTGCACGACGTGGGCGCTTCGTTGAGTCCGGCGCTCGACGTCGGCCAGGTGGAAGGCGCGTTCATTCAAGGCATGGGTTGGCTCACGACCGAAGAATTGTGGTGGAACGCGAGCGGCAAGCTGATGACGCATGCGCCGTCCACCTACAAGATTCCGACCGTCAACGATACGCCACCCGACTTCCGTGTGCGCCTCTTCAAGAACCGCAATGCGGAGGACAGCATCCATCGTTCGAAGGCAACCGGCGAGCCGCCGCTTCTGCTGCCGTTCTCGGTGTTCTTCGCCGTGCGCGATGCGGTGTCGGCGGTCGGCGGCCATAAGGTCAATCCGCCGCTGAACGCGCCCGCGACCAGCGAGGAAATTCTCAAGGCGGTCGGCGCGGTGCGGGCCGCAACCGTAGCGGCGCGTCAATGAACGTGGCCGTAGCGCAGCAATGAGCGGGGAAAGAAGCACGTGAACAACACACTCACTGGAATGATCGCCATGAACGATTTTTCATCCGTTCAGATCGGCCGACGTAGCGCCGTGCAGATGCCGCGTCCGGCGCCGATGCATATCGTGCTGTTCGGCGCGGGGCACGTCGGGCATGCGCTCATCAAGCTGCTCGGCAGCTTGCCGTGCGTAGTCCAGTGGGTCGACGAGCGCGACGAATTGTTCCCCGACGAAACGCCTGCCAATGTGCAAGTCGAAGCGACCGACACGCCGGACGCGATCGTCGATACCGCG
The DNA here is from genome assembly GCF_003002025.1 of Paraburkholderia sp. BL25I1N1. Classification (GTDB taxonomy): domain Bacteria; phylum Pseudomonadota; class Gammaproteobacteria; order Burkholderiales; family Burkholderiaceae; genus Paraburkholderia. The sequence continues at coordinate 61,262 of NZ_PVZB01000021.1, read as the reverse complement.
CCGCCCGGCGCCTACTTTCTCGTCATGACACATAACCATGCGCTCGATTTCTCGCTCGCCGCTCGCATCATGCGGCGGCGCGATTTCACCTACTTCGGCATGATCGGTTCGAAGACGAAGCACGTGAAATTCGAGCGTCGTCTGCTCGATCGTGGCGTGGATCTGGACCGGCTGGTGGAGATGACGTGTCCGATCGGCGTGGCCGGTATCGTCGACAAGGCGCCTTCGGCGATCGCCGTGGCGGTGTGCGCGGAGTTGCTGCAGATTCGCACGCGGCAGGTGGCGCAACCCGCGACGCGGCAGCTCTGCGCGAGTGTCTGATGTCTGAGCAATAGATCGGATCAGAACGAGGCGCTCGACCGGCGTCCTTCGAACTGCAAACTCAAAAACGTCAGCCCGTTGCGGCTGACGTTTCTTTTTTGGGCGTCCGCTTCGCACGCCGCACCTTCCGCGCGACCAGCGTATCCGACACTTCAGACATGAGCGTACGCAGCCAGCCGACATCGCTCGGCCGGTCCGGCTGCGGATGCCACAACTGATAGCACTTGATGCGCGGGAACGGAATCGGCACATCGACCACGGCGAGCGGCAACATGTCCGCGTAGTGCATCGCGAAGCGGCGCGTCGTCGTGAAGATCAGATCGGATTGCAGCAGCGTCTGCGGCACCAGCCCGAAGTAGGGCAGCGTGGCGACGATGCGGCGCTCGGCGCGCGCGCGTGCGAAGCCGATGTCGATGGCGCCGCCGCTCGCGCCGCTATATGGCGTTGGCGCGAGATGCGGCGCGGTGAGATACGCTTCGCGCGTCAACGGCATGCGCGTCAACGGATGATCGGCGCGCATCATGCACACCACCGTGTCGGAGAACAGATCGCTGCGCTCGAAACGCGGCTCGGGCTTCGGCCAATTGCCGATCACGAGATCGAGTTCGCCGGCGTCGAGCGCGGCGGAATAATCGAGCAAAGGGCTGAGCGAACCGATCTCGAGCCGCGCATGCGGCGCCGCCTCGCGAAACTGCGCGATCACCGTCGGCATGAAGAAGTCGTTCAGATAGTCCGGCGCGGCCACGCGAAACGTGCGGCGCGAGCGGCCGGGATCGAAGTCGCCGTGCGGCGTCGCGACGAAGTCCACTTCGCGCAGCACGCGTTGGGCGGAAGCCAGCAGCGATTCGCCATATTCGGTCGGCACCATGCCCGACTTGCCGCGCACAAGGATCGGGTCGTTCAGCGTTTCGCGCAGTTTGCGCAGGGCGGTGCTGATGGCAGGCTGGGTCTGATTCAGACGCAATGCGGTCTGCGTGACGCTGCGCTCGACCAGCAGCGTGCGCAGCACGCGCACGAGCCAGATATCGAGGGAAGCGGCGGTGTCGTCCATGGTTTAAGCAAGGCGGGGCAAACGAATCGGATCCGGTGAGGCGCCGCACGCAGCCACCCGCGGGAACCTCGCAAGCGCGCAGCGCCAACGCGCACGGCGCGAAGGTCATAACCTTAGGCCCGTTTGCGGTGTAGCGGCATAGCGGGCCCGGTATGGCCGGCATCAGCAGGGCTGTTTTGCCGAGACAAAGCCGCGCAAGCGAGTCACATCAGCGAGCCACATAAGCGCCGTGCCTTGCGCGTTTTGTCCGCTTTACGTTGACGTATCGCCTACGTTTGAATGTCCGCGAGCCCCGACGGCAGCGAACTGATCCGTTTGACTTCTTTCGATTCGAGCCAGTTCGGCGTGCGCGCGCAGTACAGCACCATGGGCAATGCGTCCTCACCCCAGAACAATTGATCGTTCAGAAAGAAGGTCGGCACGCCGTAGACGCCCAGGCCGATCGCATCCGCCGTATTGCGCTGCAATTGCTCGAGCACCGCTGCGCTTTTGATGATCTCCGGACCGTCGGGCATGCCGACGCGGTCGCACAACTCGGCAAAGGCTACTTCGGTGGACGGATCACGGCCTTCACGCCAGATGAAACGAAAGATCTCGCGCACGAAGTTGACGTCGCCCTTGGCCGCGGTGGCGAGCAGCAACGGCTTCATGGAATCGAAGGGATGCGCCGGCGGCATCTTGTACGGAATGCCGAGTTGCTCCGCGCGAAACAGCGCGTGCCGGTACAGGAAGGTGCGTTTCGAGGGCACCCCATAAGCCGGCCGCTGCCCCCAGTGACGATACAGATCGTTCAGGACGACCGGCGTGAACACGAAGTCGAAGCCCGGCCATTTGTCATGTTGCTCCAGCAACAGGTAGGTAAACGGCGAGACAAAGTCGTAAAACCACAGCGGTTGCCTGGCGTCGATGCCAACGGTCATAAATGTCTCCCGAATTGCCTGTTCCGCACGGTGCGTCTGCTGCACCGTCGGAATTGTAATGATCTTACGCGGTGCAGCCGCGGCTTGCACCCGTCAATATGTTTTGGCGTTGCCTTCGTCGGTGCCGTCGCGCGTTTCGCCGATTTCGGCCGCTTCGTTCGCGGCGGGCGGCGTGGGCGCCGCACCACGCTCGTCCGAATCGTTCTGCGTGCTTTCCGCTGCGTTGGCGGCGTCGTCGCGCTGGGCGTCACGAGCTTGCATGAGCCGCTGGCGAACGAAGCCGATATGCTCGCGCAGCACGTAGAACTGATCCGCATAGGCAAGCGGCATCTTCAGACCGTTGACGGACTCCTCGATCGCGTCGAGCCGCTCGATCAGCGAGGCACGCTCGCTCGGCGAATGATCGCTGAGCGCGCTGCGCTCGATCGCGATCAGCGCGCCATACCAGCGGTAAATGCGCGACTTCACCCGCCATGCATAGAGCGAAGGCACGAGGCGCAAGGCCGGCACCAGCAACACGATCAGCGGCACTACGACTACCAGCAGCCGGTCGGCGAGACTCGCGAGCCAGAACGGCAGGATGCGGTAGAGGAAGCCCTTGCCTGACTTGTAGTAGCGGGCGGCGTCGTCGCTAATCGGGAAATCGTGCGCGCGCGGCGCGGGAAATTCGCCGGCGCGCTGCATGATGTTCGCCTTGCCGTGCACCTCGCGGGCCGCTTCGATCAGCAGATCGGAAAGCGCGGGATGCAGCGAGTCGCGCGCCACCAGCTCAGCGGTCGGCGCCACCATGTGAATCGGCGCGGACGGCAGGTTCTTGCCGAGGTCGAACGCGCCCATCGGCATTTCGAGTTGCGTCAGGTAGGGAAACCGGCGCGTGTAGGCGTCGGCCTGCGAGAAATCGTAGAACTGCACGTTCGGCGTGCGGTACAGCTTGCCCATCACCGCGGGTTGCGCCGAATCGCCGGCGAGGAAGGCTGCGTCGACCTTGCCGGTGACGAGTGCTTCGGCGGCGTCGTCGCCGGAGAGCGGCAGCAGTTTGGTCGCGCCGCCCGGCACGATGCCGTTGGCCTTGAGCAGCGCGAGCGCCAGTTCGCGTGTGCCGCTGCCTTCGGCGCCGACCGCGAGCCGCTCGCCCTTGAACTCGGAAAGCCGAGTGACGGTCGGCCCGTGGTAGAAGATCGCGAGCGGCACATAGGCCACGCTGCCGAGCGACATCAGCCCGTCAGCCGCCGGGCCAGGCGCGACGCCGTCCTGCACGAAGGCGACATCGACGTTCGACTTCGGGTCCGACAGCCGCGTGAGATTCTGCAACGAGCCTTCAGACGGCAGCACGTTCAGCGTGATGCGGTTGCGCGCCAGGATCTCTTTGTACTTTTGCGCCGCGGTCCAGAAGGTGCTGCCTTCGGGGCCGGCGCTGATGGTCAGTGTGCTGGGCGGCGCGGGCTGGATCAGCCGCACGGCGACCCAGATCGCGACGGCGGCGATCAGCAGGATCGGTCCGAACGAGACGGCGAGATCGCGCCAGGAGATCGCGACGAAACGGGCGACGAGACGGGGAGGGCTTTTGCGGCCGGTGGCTGGCTTCATCGGATGACGTGACGGCTACGGTCGAAGGTGAACAAGGGCGGCGCTTTGGCGGTGCGCAAGCCGGGCGAAGCGCTCGCGCCGGCCCGCTTGCCGTGAGTGGCGCGCAAGCCGCGCCGCAGCGCGCGTCGCGCCGATGGTACCTGAGATTGACCGCCCGGCGAAACGCGTGGCGGCAGGCAGCGCCGACAAACCCGTAACAAATCGTGAACGTGGCGTGACAGCCCGCGCGCCTGACGCGATTCGCATCTTACGCGTCTCGAGTATGACTAAACCCGTCTAAACCCTTTGCGCTTCTGGCCCGGCTAGATTAAATTGTGCATCGCTGCCGCGAACGGATGTTTGCGCGGCGCGACCCGGCACGACACACAAGTGAACCGGGCGCGTCGGCGGACCTCGCGGCTTGCCGGTTTTCGTACCGCACTGCATGCCCGCCATCGCGGGCGGCAACGGCAATCGGCCTCTCTCGCCTCTCGCACATCGTGTTACTGCCATAGTCGGCCGTTTGCCGGCCGCGCCTTGTCGCGCGCGCCTGGCATGGCCGCCGGAAGTCGTAACGAAGCCGCTTGTAGATGCGGTCCAATGTGAAGCAAAGGAGAAGAAAAGCTATGAAATCGGTCGGTTTTCTGAAAACGCTGGGTTCGGTTGTGGCAATGGTGGTGGCGTGCAATGTGTACGCTCAGGCAAGCGACGCAACGGCAACCGGCACGATGGCCGCGCCCGCTGCGAGCGCCAAGTCGACCAAGAAGGCGAACAGCCAGCTGGGCCGCAAGGTGCGTAGCGCGCTGGCCAAGACACAAGGTGTCGACGTGTCGAACATCGCCGTGCGTGCTCGTGGCGGCGCGGTGACGCTGACGGGTTCGGTGCCTGACCAAGGCCAGATCGACGCTGCCGGCCAGGCCGCCAAGGGCGTCGCCGGCGTGACGTCGGTGTCGAACAAGCTGACCGTTGTGCAGCAGTAAGCAGGCTGCGGCAACTGGCGCGGACGGCTCGCGCCGTCATGCGCCAGTGTGAGGCAGGCGTGCACCAGGGTTCCGGCAAAAAAACCGGAGCCTTTTTTTATTTTCTCTGGCGATTATTGAAGCGGCGATGATAGGGCTTAGCCGTTTCGAACTGAACGGCGGCACGGCCACGGTCCGTCTGTGCGCTGTGACACACTGCCGACGCACTTCAGAGCGTACTGTGAGGCGTTGGGAACCGGAGTCAAACGCCATGGAAACCCCGCTTTTGCGTTATACCGATCTACCCATCGGCGATCGGGCGGCTTTCGAACTGGTGTGCGCGCGACACGGTTTCGCGCCGGCCCATTTCGACATCAGTGCCTGCGCGGATCCGGGCGATGTGGCGCACGAGCGTCTCGTCACCGTGCGGCGCGGCGGCTGGGCGCAGTCCTATCACGATCATCACGGTCAATGGATCCGGCAGTTCGAGTCCGATCTGACCTGCCGGTTCTTCAAGTAGCCGCGGGACTTTCGCATTGCCGAGCGTCGAATTTGCTCGTTTCGGCGTCAGCCGGTTTCAGGCCAGCACGAGGCGCACGCCGACCAGCGTGAGTGTGGCGGCGAGCAGGTTGCGCAGCAGCGCGTCCGGCGCGCGCGAGGACAGATAGCTGCCGATCGCGATGCCCGGCAGCGATCCCACCAGCAACGACAGCAGCATCGACCAGTCGACCGAACCCAGCAGCCAATGGCCCGCGCCCGCCAGCAGGGTGAGCGGCACCGCGTGCGCGATGTCCGAGCCGACGATGCGCGTGGTGGGCAGCAGCGGATAGAGCAGCAGCAACACCGTCACGCCGATCGCGCCCGCCCCGACCGAAGTCAGCGACACCAGCACGCCGAGCACCGCGCCGGTCAGCATGGTGAGCGCGAGCGTGCGTCCCTGACTTGGCGTGCGCAGTTTGCGCGCGCCGAGTGCCGCGAGTTGCGGACGAAACACCAGCGCCACCGCCGTCACCAGCAATGCCACGCCGAGCACGACCTGGATCAATCGGCTGGCGCCGGGCGTGTCCATCCCGTAACGATGCAGCAGGATCAGCGTGATGGTGGCCGCCGGCACGCTGCCGGCGGCGAGGCGCAGCGTGACCTGCCAGTCGACGGAGCCTTTCAGGCCGTGCACCAGCGTGCCGGTCGCCTTGGTCGCCGCCGCGTACAGCAGGTCGGTGCCGACCGCGGTGGCCGGATGCACGTTGAACAGCAGGACGAGGATCGGCGTCATCAGCGAGCCGCCGCCGACGCCCGTCAATCCGACCAGAAAGCCGACAAACAGGCCGGAGATGGAGTACAGCAGATCGATGTGGGGAAGTGCCATTGAGCGGACCGCTAACGGTCGGGTGGGTTGGACGGGTTATAGGCGGCAAGGCCGGCGCGCCGGCCTTCGACAGTCGATGGAGGGCGGCGGGAGGGCCGCCGCGGCGCGGCGAAAGCCGCTATTGTCGCAAAACCGCTGCGTTTGCGTATGAAGCGATGCGCGTACGGTCGATCAGCGTTGGCATTTCGGGCTGGCTCGCGGCTTTCGCGTGCACGAAGTAATACACCAGCGGCGAGGTACAAGCCTTCTCGGGCGACGAGACAGACGCTTTCGAGGCTGGCAAGTGGCGGCCGGGCGGCCGCCGCGTGCGGCGAGGTGTGAGCCACATTTACATCGCAGTGTTCATTTGTGTTCTAGCTTAGCAACTCATCTCAAGGCACGATCACGCTATGAACACACTGACTTCGCCCCGTCCCTCGCGCTTTGCGCGTCAGCCGCTGTTGGCGGCCGGTGCGGTCGCCTTCACGATTGTGTCGTGGGCGTCCGCGTTTCCATTCATCCGCATCGGCTTGCAAGGCTTGCCGCCTTTGCAGCTGGCGTCGGCGCGATTCGCTACCGCTGCGCTGCTGGTGCTGGCCTGGCTCGCCTACCGGCGCCCGCGCCTGCCGACCTGGCCCGACAGCCTGCGTTTCGCGTTGTGCGGTTTCCTCGGCATCGCGCTCTACAACGCGCTGCTCAATACCGGAGAGAAGACGGTGGCCGCTGGCGCGGCGAGTTTCATCGTCAATACGCTGCCCATTTTTACTGCGCTGCTGGCGGCCGTCATACTCGGCGAGCGTTTCAACCGCTGGGGATGGCTCGGCTCGCTGATAAGCCTCGCGGGTATCGGCGTGATCGCGCGCGGCCAGCCGGGCGGCCTGACGCTCGGCGCGGGCAGCACGCTGATTCTCGGCGCCGCGCTGTGTTCCGCCAGTTACTTCGTGCTGCAACGGCGTCTGATTCCGGTCTACGGCGCGCTGACCTGCACGGCCTACACCTTGCTGGCCGGCGCTCTACTGCTGACGCCCTGGCTGCCGGGCGCGTTGCATTCGCTCGACGGCGCGCCACAGGGCACGCTGCAGGCAGTGCTGGTGCTCGGCGTGTTTCCGGCGGCGCTCGGTTATGCGACGTGGACCTTCGCGCTCGGCCATTTCGGCGCGGCGCGCGCGGCCAATTTTCTCTATCTGACGCCGGCCGTGGCGACAGCGTTGTCCGCGCTGCTGACCGGCGAGCGCCCGGGGCTCGCGACGCTATGTGGTGGGTTGATGGCGATTGCCGGCGTGGTGGTCGTGGCGCTGCGCGGGCGCTCGTAAAACTGAGGCCGCAACCGCAGCGCCAGGGTAAGGCAATGTGTTCCAACGCCGCTCAAAGCGCCCGGCGAATTTCCACGACGCCGAACGCCGCCAGCGTGAACCCGACAACCCGGTCGATGGCCACGCGCAGTTTGCTGCCGATGGCATGGCGCGCGAGCGACACCACGGTCACGAGAAAACACCACCACGCGATCGAGCCGCAAAACACGCCGCCTACCGTGGTCAGCGCAACGCTCGATGAAAACGCGCCGCGCGGGGCGAGCGTCGTGAACAGCGCGGCGAACATGATGACGGTTTGCGGATTGGTCAGCGTGAGCAGCAAGGAACTCGCGTACGCGCGCAGCGCGCCGGCGCGGCCCACTTGCGCGAGTTTGCCGTTGCCTTCGCCGTTGCCGTTCGGCGCATCGGCGGGCGCCTTTTGCAGCAGCGTGCGCACACCCAGATACAACAGGAACAACCCGGCCAGCAGATGCAAGGGCCGGTCGTACGCGAGCATGAATTGCGAGATGCTGACGAGGCCGAGCGCCGCGATCAGACCATAGGCGGCGTCGCCGGTTGCGATGCCGAAACCGATGGCAAGCCCGGCCTGCGGACCGCCGGTCAGCGCGCGGCGGATGCACAGCATGCCCATCGGGCCGACCGGCGCGGCAATCGCGAGGCCGACGCCCGCGGCGGTGAGGAAGAGACTGGTGGTGGACATGGCTATCTCTGGTTGATTGTTCTGGTTCGTGCCGCGATTCGCTTGCTGCGCAAAGGTTCGCGGCCGGCAAGGCCCTCAGGATAGCCAGACCGGAAAAGCCGGGCAAGTGCGGATGGGATTGCAGGTTGAAGCGAGGCGGGTGGTCTAAGCGGCTGCATGGCCAAGTGATCCATGCGCCGGCCCGGCTGAAACGATTCCGGCAGCCTGAGCGAACCGGCCAACTCAAGCGAACCGGCATCCCAGGCACCCCAAGCAACTCCCGCGGTGGATACCCTGGGATGGCCTCGGCCGCGGTCATCGTCGGGCATAATTTTCCCACTTCAAACCGTGGGAGCACGCCCGCTCATGTGGCAGATCGATCAGGTGACCTTGCGCTTGTTCATTGCCGTCTGCGAGGAAGGCACGATCGCGCGCGCGGCCGAGCGCGAGTTCATCGCGCCGTCAGCGGTCAGCAAGCGGCTCGCCGATCTCGAGGCGCTGGTCGACGTCGCGTTGCTGTCGCGCAGCCAGCGCGGCGTGCGCGCGACCGCCGCGGGCGAGGCGCTGCTGCGGCATGCGCGGCTCATCATGCGCGGCCACGAACGCCTGCAGGCCGAACTCAGCGAATACGCAGCCGGCGCGCGCGGCCATGTGCGCGTGCTGGCGAACGTGTCGTCGATGGTCGAGTTTCTGCCCGAGGCGCTCTCGGCGTTTCTGAAAGCGAACCCGCGAATTCGTGTGGACGTCGAAGAGCGCGTGAGCGCGGAGATCGTGCGAGGGCTGGAGGAGGGCGTCGCCGATCTCGGCATTTGCCGCGACGCGGTGCCGCTGGGCAGTCTCGACGTCGTGCCCTATCGCTCCGATCATCTCGCGCTGATCGTGCCGCGCAATCATCCGCTCGCGGGCGAGGCCGCGATCAGCTTCGAGCAGACGCTGGCGTTCGACCACCTCGGACTCTCGTCGAATGCATCGGTGAACGCGCTGATGCAGCGCATCGCGGTGGAGAAGGGCCACGAACTCAACTATCGCACCTACGTGTCGACGTTCGACGCCGCCTATCGTTTCATCCAGGCCGGTCTCGCCGTGGCGATCCTGCCGCGCGAAGCGCTGCCCCGCCATGCCGCCGACGAATACGGCATCATCGCCGTGCCCTTGCGCGAAGCCTGGGCCGAACGGCGCTTCGTGATTTGCATGCGCGACCGCCAGGCGCTAACGCTCGCGGCGTCGCATCTGCTCGATCATCTGTTGAACGCGGTGTGAGCCGAAGCCCGCGGACCCAGCGGCGTCCGCGCATCAAGGCCCTCTGAAAAGCCCTTAAGGGTTTCCCCTTTGCGACGGCTCACGCCCGTCCCGCCTGCCTGAGCCGTCATCGTGAGCGGCGATGGAGTGCGTCGCCAACGCAGACTTTCGCGCACGCCGATGCGCGGGCACGCTGTCACTCAGTTGCTTCATCTCCCCGCATTCTCCGCGGCATTAAAGACCGGGATTCAAGACCATGAGTGACATCCAGGAGCGCGTCGTCGTGACCGAAGTCGGTATGCGAGACGGTCTGCAAAGCATCGCCCGTACGATGCCCACCGAGTTCAAACGGCGCTGGATCGACGCCGCCTATGCGGCCGGCGTGCGCCATATGGAAGTCGCCTCGTTCGTGCCGGCGAAGCTGCTGCCGCAGATGGCCGACGCCGACGAAGTCATCGCCCACGCGCTCACCTACGACGATCTGATCGTGACGGCGCTGGTGCCGAACGTGAAGGGTGCGCAGCGCGCGCTCGAATCCGGCGTGCACCGGATCGTCGCGCCGATTTCGGTGAGCACCGCGCATAGCCTCGCGAACGTCCGGAAGACGCCGGCCGAGATGATCGAGGCCTTCGCGGCGATGCGCGAGTTGATCGACGGCGCGTCGAAAGCGGGCGCGCGGCGCGTCGAATTGATCGCGGGGTTATCGACGGTGTTCGGTTGCACGCTGCAAGGGGCGGTGTCGTACGCGGATATCGCCGCGATCGCCCGCGCCGCGGCGCAAGCGGGCGCCGATGTGATCGCGCTCGGCGACACCACCGGCGAAGCGACGCCGCGCCAGGTCGGCGAGATCATCGAACTGGTGCGCGACGTCGTGGGCGGCAAGCTGCGCTCGCTGCATTTCCACGACACGCGCGGTCTCGGTCTCGCCAACACACTGGTCGCGCTGCAACACGGCATTCGCGAATTCGACGCGTCGCTCGCCGGGCTAGGCGGTTGTCCGCATGCGCCGGGCGCGACCGGCAACGTCAACACCGAAGACCTCGTGTTCATGCTCGACAGCATGGGCTATGAGACCGGTATCGATCTGGACCGTCTGCTCGCGTCGCGCGCCGTGCTCGCCGACGCTTTGCCCGGCGAACCGCTGTACGGCTATCTGGCGCGCGCCGGCTTGCCGAAACAGTTCAGCGCCGCCCGTCAACGTTTCGAATCCTCCGACTCGCAGGTACTGCAATGAATCCGCTTTCTTCTCCTTCTCCTTTTTCTTCGGCGCCGCAGCCGCAGTCTGGCACGCTGCCGCTCGCGGGTATTCGCGTGGTCGAGTTGTCGCATATGGTGATGGGCCCGACCTGCGGGATGATTCTCGGCGACCTCGGCGCCGAAGTGATCAAGGTCGAACCGCCGCGCGGCGACGGCACGCGTCGTTTGCTCGGCACCGGCGCGGGCTTTTTTCGCACCTTCAATCGCAACAAGAAAAGCGTGGCGCTCGACCTCGATAGCGAAGCGGGACTGGCTGCGCTGCACAAACTGGTCGATACGGCCGATGTGTTCGTCGAGAACTTCAAGCCCGGCCGCATGGCGAGCCTCGGTCTCGATTACGCCTCGCTGCGCGAGCGCAATCCGAAGCTTATCTACGTCTCGCACAAAGGCTTCCTGAACGGTCCCTACGAACACCGTCTCGCGCTCGACGAAGTCGTGCAGATGATGGCCGGCCTCGCTTATATGACGGGACCGGTGGGCCGCCCGCTACGCGCGGGCAGTTCGGTCAACGACATCATGGGCGGCATGTTCGGCGCGATCGGCGTGCTCGCCGCCTTGCACGAACGGCACGCGAGCGGCCGCGGCAAGGAAGTGCAGAGCGCGCTATTCGAGAACTGCGTGCTGCTCTCCGCGCAGCACATGCAGCAGTTCGCCGCGACCGGCGTGCCCGCCGCGCCGATGCCCGAGCGCATCAGCGCATGGGCCGTGTACGACGTGTTCACGCTCGCCAACGAAGAGCAGATGTTTATCGCCGCGACCGGCGACGGTCAGTGGCGCGCGCTGTGCGCGATTCTCGGCCGGGCGGATCTGCTGGCCGACCCGCGCCTCACCACCAACAACGACCGCGTGCAGGCGCGCGAATGGTTGCTGCGGACGCTCGGCGAAACGCTGAGCCAGTTCGAAGGCGCGGCACTGGTGCCGCAGTTCGAGCGTGATCACATTCCGTTCGCGTCGATCACGAAACCCGAAGAGCTGTTCGACGATCCGCATCTGAACGAGAGCGGCGGTCTCGCTCGCCTGACGCTTGACGACGGTAGCGAAACCGCCATGCCACTGCTGCCGATTTCACTCGACGGTGCGCGTCTGCAACCGCGTCAACCAATCGCGAAGATTGGCGAGCACACCGCTCAAGTACTACGCGATCTGGGCTACGACGAAGCGCAGATCGCGGCGCTGAACGGCGGCTCGAATCAGATGCCGCGTGAAGTCGCTGCCTGAGTGCTGTGCCCGAGGCATCGAACTTAGTCAATCAATCTCATCCGGCGCAAGACCGGACCAAGGAGACAGACGATGAAGTCGTCGAATCAAGCGGTATATGCAACGGCGGTCGGCGATGCCGGCGCGCTCGGCGGATTGCCCTCCGGCGCGGGCGCATCCGCGAATGGCCTTGCCGACGAAATCGCGCGAGACGGCGCGCGCATTTCGGCGCGGCTCGACCGCCTGCCGGCCACGCGTTCGATCTGGAAGCTGGTGATGCTGCTGAGCCTCGGGCTGTTCTTCGAACTGTACGACCTCATGTTCTCCGGTTACATCGCACCGGGACTCGTGCGCAGCGGCATTCTCACCGCGACGACACACGGGTTGTTCGGCACGAGCGGTGTGGCGAGTTTCATTGCGGCGTTGTTCGCGGGTCTGTTCATCGGCACGGCCGCGTGCGGGTTTCTCGCCGATCGCTTCGGCCGTCGAGCGATCTTCACGTGGTCGCTGCTCTGGTACACGGCGGCCAACATCATCATGGCGTTTCAGGATACGGCGCTTGGGCTCAATCTGTGGCGTTTCATCGCGGGAATCGGCATTGGCGTGGAGATCGTCACGATCGGCACGTACATCTCCGAACTCGTGCCGAAGCATGTGCGCGGCCGGGCGTCGGCATGTGCGCAGGCAGTCGGGTTTTGCGCGGTGCCGATTGTCGCGTTTCTCTCGTATCTGCTGGTGCCGCATCGTTACTTCGGTATGGATGGCTGGCGTCTGGTCGTGCTGACCGGCGTGGTCGGCGCGATCGTGGTGTGGTGGATTCGCCTGCGTTTGCCGGAGAGCCCGCGTTGGCTCGCGCAGAAAGGCCGGATCGACGAAGCGGACGCGATCATGACGCGGCTGGAAGCACGCGTCGAGCGTGAATACGGACGGCCGCTGCCGGAACCGGCGTTGCCCGAACCGGTGCGCGCACGTGCGGCGTTTCGCGATCTGCTGGTGCCCCCGTATCGCAGGCGCACGTTGATGCTGATCGTCTTTCACGTATTTCAGACGATGGGGTATTACGGCTTCGCGAACTGGATTCCGACCTTGCTGATCAAACAGGGCATTACGGTGACGACGAGTCTGATGTACGCGAGCATCATCGCGATTGCCGCGCCGCTCGGGCCATTGCTGGGACTGCTGATTGCCGACCGCTTCGAGCGTAAGACGGTGATCGTCTGCATGGCGGCGGTGAACGTGGTGTGCGGCCTGGCGTTCAGCCAGGCGCGCGAGACGGTCTTGCTGGTGAGCCTGGGCGTGTGTCTCGTGCTAGCGGGAAATATTATTTCGTATAGCTATCACGCGTATCAGGCCGAGTTGTTTCCGACCAGTATCCGGGCGCGGGCCGTGGGATTCGTTTATTCGTGGAGCCGGATTTCGGCGATGTTCTCCGCGTTCGTGATCGCGGGATGTTTGAGCCGCTTTGGCGTGGACGGCGTGTTCGTGTTTATTTCCGGAGCGATGGCAGTGGTGATGCTGGCCATTGGAATGCTCGGGCCGAAGACACGGGACGTGGCGCTGGAGGATATTTCGAAGTAATTCGCTGATGAGAATGCCCGCCTGTGTGTGGCGGGCTTGCTTGCTTTTTAGTGCTTCTTCTGCGTTGCCGACACGCTCGGTGCTACGCGGATCGGCGGCGCGCCGGATGGCGAAGTGGCAGGTTGGGGTTTCTTCGCTTGCTTCGGTTTCTTGACTTCGCGGTTACTGCGCATTTGACCTTTTGCCATGATGGACTCTCCAATTGGCGGTTTTTGCTCTACATACGAGCAATACGCTAGTGTGCGCCTGTTTTAGCACTTAATGTTGGGGTTTCTGTTTTCAAGGCGCTTGCCTGGCTTGGGTCGCAGCGAAACTTACATCAAGCCCAGCAGCCTGGCCGGCGCGCAAGTCACGCAAGAAATCTGGCCGGTTTTTTCCAGTGCGATGAAAGCAATTGCCAGCGCCACGAGAATAATCGACGCGACGGCGAATATGTGTTTCTTGCGCGAGCGTCGCGAAACGGCGTCGGCAGCGGTCGCGATCTCAGGCACGGCAGCCACGGTCTGGACCGCTACTGCGGGCTCCGCATGCAGCGCGTCGACATCCTTGACGAGTTCCGAGAGCACGCCCAGTTTTTTGCCCACAATTTTTCGCTTGAGATGGACGCGCTTGAGTTCGCTCTCGAGTTCGGTGAAATACGACTCCAGCGAATTCGATTCGGCTTTCAACCGTTCGAGCATCGACGATACGTCTTCGGCTGCTTCGGGTGTGGGGAGGGGAATGTTGTGATTCCAGCTTTCAGCGATCGGATTTCTGTAGTTCATCTGGTAGGTGTTGCTCACGTCTTACCTCGCCCGCTGAGATTACTGGCCTATCGACCGTTTAAAGGAATAGTGGATTGTAGGCAGCCCAAACTTGCTTAGCTATAAGACAAATCTCAAGGTATTGGTGCGATCCTGCGACATCGTGGCTCGTTTTCGATACCGACCTTGCGGTGCCTGTTTCGAACGGTCAAAAAAAGAACGTCAGCCGGCCCATGAGCCGGCTGACGTTTTCATGTCCGCCGAGTACCCGAATCCGGGTCTGTCAACCGCGCGTCTTACATAGCGGCGTAACCCACCGGCGTCGTCGCGTTGGCCTTGGCGACCGACGCATTGTTCGACACCACATACACCGGCGATTCGGTCAGGTTTAGCGTCAGCACACCATTGCTGTAGTTCGCATTGGTTGCGTTGCCCATCATGTCCACCACCTTCACGGTGCCGCTCGTGCCCGGCGCGTCGACGTTGAGGCTGTACGCGACGCTATAGGTCGAGCTGAAGCCCGCGCTCGCGCTCCACACGTTATTGTTGTGCGCCCACAAGGCGGTGACGACCGCGCCGTTGCCCACTTGCTGGAACGCGTAGGCGTAGACGCCAGTCGGCGTGCCGTTCACCGGACCGAGTGTGGTGGTGCCGTCGAGCGTGTGCGTCATCGCGCTGATCGCCATGGCGACCGGCTTCGGACTGATATTGGTCGCGCCGTACGCGCCTTGCGCATCGCTTAGGTCGAAGAAGGTGCCGTAGCCGACTTCATCCGGATAGTCCGCGCCGTAGAACACGTAGGTCTGATCCGCGCCTTCGCCGAGCGTGATGATGTGCATGCGCGCCGCGACCGCCGCTTGTGCGTACAACACGTTCGCCGTCGGATAGTTCGGACCGTACGACGTGCCGAGGTCGTAGCTGATGCCCGCTTCCGTCGAGAACAGATGCATGCCGGTCCGATAGTCGGTGGCCATTTCCGCGCGCAGGTTGCGCATCTGGCCGCGCAATGAACCGTCGGCGGTGGACGGGTCGCTGTCGTAGCGCTCAGGCGGATGCGACGGCGACGTGCCCGCGTCGTAGTAACCATGCGTGGCGACCGCGTCGATGTATTGGCCGAAGCCGAGCGACGCGAGGCGCTTCAGGTGCGAAGTGGTCAGGCTCGGGAAGGCATCGGCCGGGCCCATCACCATCGCGTGCGGGTCGGTCGAATGAATGCCCTGGTAGGCCGCCTGGTACAACGCGACAAAGTTGGCGTCGGTGTCGGTCCACATCTGGTTCGGTTCCCACGTCACCTGATAGTAGTTCGCCGACTGGGTCGGGAAGTACGCGGCGCGAATCGCGTTCGATTCCGTGCCGACACGGCTCATATAGCTCTGGTAGTACGACATGTCGGTCGGCAGCCTCGTGTCGTCCTGGAAGGCGCCGGTGCTGCTCGCCCACGCGGGAATGCCGTCGAGGCGGATCAGGCGCATCACGTTGCCGCTCTTGTAGAACGAGTCGAGATTATTCGCCGACGGGTTGAACGTGTTCGGTCCGTTCGGTTCCGTGCTGGAGAGCTGGCGATCGTCGATGGTCGACGAAATGCCCAGCGCGGCGAGCAGCGGACCGTTGTCGTTCGCACCCTGCATGCCGAAGCGATGCTGCTCCTGGCGGGCATACGTCACGGCCGGAACGACGCCGGACAGGTTCGGCGTGACGCCGAAGCTGGCGATGCCGACCGGACGCGTGCCGGCTTGCGGCAACTGTCCGCCGTTCTTGGCCAGCGTGCCCGTCGCCGCGAAATAGCCGGCGAGTGTCGAGGTGCAATCGAACGTGATGGTTTTCGCGCCGCTCGGCACGGCGGTGCTGCCGCTCGCGGCGACGCGGCCGAGCGTGTCGGTGACGGCCCAGTTCAGCGTGTCCGCGCTCGGCGCGTTGGTGTTGAAGACGAGCTGGAAGGTGCTGCCGGACGCGAAGATGCGCGTGCCGTCGGCGCTCGGCGTATCGGCCGAGATCGTTGCGCTGCCCGAGCCGCCCGAGGTGGTCGGCGAGGCGCAGCTCATCGCCGCGGTGGCGCCCGTGGCGCTCAATGCAGCGGTGCCGGTGCTGGCGTTGCCGGCGGCGGAGGTGCTGGCGGAACTGCTTGAACCGCTGGTGCCGCCGGACTGCGCTGCCGCGGTGCTGGCGGCGCCGTTACTGCCGCCGCCACCGCCGCCGCATCCGGCGAGTGCGAGAGAGAGTGTCGAGAGTAGGAGTAGTCGTGATTTCATCAATCTGTAAGCAATGCGTTAGCTGATCATGCGTCTACGTCCTCGCGCAAAGCGCGTTGGGGAGGTCGAGCGAACAGCGGGGTTCATTTGCAAGCCAGCCGATGACCGAGGCTTCGACACTGGCGTCCTGAGTGCGCAGCGTCGTGACTGCGCGAGGGTGATGCCTTCCCGGGATGCCGGCTCCGAAGCGCTTCTGTGCAAGAAGCGTTTGTCATACGAAACCGCACCGCTGACATGAGCGGGTTTTGGCGGAATCGGACGACCGGGGAAAGTACGACGAAAACGGCCAGCCTATTGAGGAGTAGCGCGATTCAAATCGCAGCACGTGAAGTCACGGCGCGAGCCGACGAACTTTTTACTGTCCGTAGGCTGAAACAACTCAGTTTGGGAAGAATCGACCGCAACGATACGCATTAGTATGCTTAAAAGACGTAACGAGTCGTTACGTATGAACATTCATGCAGTACTAATTGCTTTGATCGCATCAATATATCTGTCAGGCGAGAATAGTATTTGTCCGCCACATCGAATTAGGGTCGTAAAAATTTGAAACGGATGCCTAACTATCCAGCGCGATCAATCGACTGAGAAATGGGCGTTAGCGCTCATTGGTCAGCCGAAAAGCTCTTAGGGTTGGCGTAAAAGTGCTGGACCTTGGGTGTAAGGTTTCTTCGCGACATGGACTTCGTAGCGGAACTGTCGCTGTTTTACAAAAGTATTGATGCGCTCCGAAAAGCGGAACGCGCCAACCACGATGTTGGATGCCGGCGTTATTTTGCGTCTGCAATAACGGGGGCGGCATCCCTCCGCTGCGCAAAAAGGCGGTTATCCAGAGAGATAGATCGTGAGGATTCTTCAACTGGTTCATGCACCGCGTTTGTCCGGGGCGGAAGTACTCGTAAAGGGATTGGCCATTCATCATCAGCGCGGTGGCCATGAGGTCTGCATGACATCGCTGCTCCCGGAGCAGGAGGATTTCGCCGCCATTCACGCAGAACTTCAGGCAGCCGGCGTCACGTGTCTGTTTCCCGAGGTTCGCTACGGCAGGGTGGGAAAGCTACTGCATCTGTATCGCGTGGTGCGGCGGTTCCGGCCGGATTTCATCGTGGCTCACGCCACGCTTGCCGCGCTCTATGTGCGCCTTCTGCCGGTCCATACGCCGATCGCATGGGTCATGCATTCCGGCGTCAACGATTTCGAGAACGGGGCGCTCAAGCGCGCCGAACGCCTGCTCTCGCGACGCGCGAGAGCTGTCATCGGCGTGTCGCAGCAGAATATCGACGACTACCTTCGCGAGATTGGCCGGCATCCCTCCATGGTCGTGATTCCGAATGGTGTGGATGCGCAATTGTTCTCGGAAGACAACGACGTCGTCGCGCCGGATATCGGCGTGCACCCGAAGCAGATCGTCCAGCTCGGCCGCTATATCGAAGGCAAGAGCCAACTGGACACGATCCGCGCGTTCGAGCGCGTGCTGCAATCGGAGCCGGAGGCGCGGCTGTTGTTGTGCGGCGTCGTCGAAGATCTCGACTATCACAGAGCGGTGCTGTCGCTGGTTCGTCAGCTCGGCCTGGAAAGCAAGGTGACGGTGGGCGGGCCGCGTTCCGACGTCGCCGCGATTCTGCGCGCCTCGCGTGTCTTCGCGATGCCGTCGCGTTTCGAAGCACAGAGCATTGGTTTTCTCGAGGCGCTTGCGTCGGGCATTCCAATCGTGGCGAGCCGGATTCCCTCGTTCGGTTTTGCGAGCGCGTTTGCCGGTGTCAGCCTGGTCGACACGACCGATGCGGAAGCCTATGGCCGCGCGCTATTGCACGCACTCGACACACCGCGCGCGAACCGGCAGCTGGCCGGCTACACGCTGCACGACACCGCGGATCGTTACATGACGATCGCACGCAAGTTCGTTCACCCGCTCCGGGTTTCGGCCTGACGTCGATCGGGCCGGCCGGCTTGCGTTACGTTATTGCGCGAGCCGGTCGATTCGCACGGTTTCCGAGAAAAGCCCCGGCAGTTTGCCGAGTTCCTGCGCTTCGCCCAGCGCCAGGCCGTTTCCGGATGGATAGCGCGTGATTGCCGGTGCGCCGCCGGTGAAATAGAAATCGCCGAGGGTGGCGTCGGTCCGTCGAAACAGCACGAGTGCCGCCCCCCGTTTGTCACGCACGAATTCCGGAAACACATCCGACCACGACATGCCGTGCAATGTCGCCGCCTGGGCCGGCGCGCTCGCCGCGCCGCTCAGGTCGAGCGTGGCGACGTCGATCATGGCTTCTTCGCTCGATTCGTCCAGATGCGGCGTCAGCAGAATCAGCGTATTGCCGTCGCGGCCATGCACGGCGCCCATTGTCACTTTCACGAAGCCGGGGGCAAAAGTCGCCGGCAACACGTTGCGCTCGCCGACGCTCATGCGCGTGCCCTCGTTGGCGATCGGCGTGATCGCGAGGCGTCCGTCGGCGCCCTCCACCGCGACCAGCGAGGCGCGCGAGCCGGCCGTTTCGCGTGTCAGCAGATTGACGTTCTGCGGCAGATTTCTGGCCTGCGCCCAGAGCACCGGCGCCGATCCCGTTGAGATGCCCGATCCTTGCGCAGACGCCATCCATAGATCGAGCCCGCTGTCGGGCCGCTTCTGCGCGATCAGCACGCTGGCCCGTCCGGTGCCGGTAAAGTCAGCCGCCACATATTGCTGCGTCAGTTCCGGCCTGAACGCGTTGCTCGTTTGCAGCCACAGGCGTGGAGGCTCGAACGATTCGCCGGTACTGCGAAGCAACCAGAACGCGGTCCCGCCCTGGCGCGCCGCGACGATCATCAGATCTGCCTTGCCGTCGCCGTCGAAATCAGCGAGCAGGAAGCGCACGCTGTCGAAACACAGTTTGTCGCCGGCGCAACTCGGCGCGCTCGCCAGGGGATCGAAGGGGACGGCGCTCGCGTACCACAGCGCGGGCGCCGACGCCTTGGTGAGCGACGCGGCATACACGTTGAATCCTGGACCGTCGTGTTGCCGCTGCACGTACACCACAGACTGTTCGCCCGAGCCGGCGATGTCGCCGACCATCGCCGCGGCGAGCCTCAGGTCGTTCGCCTGCGTGTGTTGCGTGGTGGCCCAGCGGTAGCGCGTGGTGAGCGCGGTGCAGCCGCGCATGGTGAGCTTGCCGTCGTTTTCGCCGAGACAATGCCGCATCGGCGTATAGACGAGGCCGAAGTCCCACGGCGTCCAGCTTTGCGCCACATCCCATTGATCGCAAGTCTCGGCGACCAGGTAGCCGTCGCGCTCGGCGATACATTGCGAGGTCGCGACGCTCACGAGCGCGGCGTTGCGCGTATTGCCGGGATACACGGTCAGCGGATCCCATCGCCATTGCTGCGCGGACGAGTCCGTGCAGGCGGCGAGCGTCGGCGCGCGGCCTGGTCCCGCGGAAGTCAGGCAGCGGCTCGCCGCCGCGTTGAACAGCTGGATCGGATGAGACACGAAATCCGGCACGCGGCGATCGGTGCGATCGGCAACCACATAGCGGCGCGAAATCCAGTTGCCGTCCCACTGAAACTCGCCGAATACGTGGGACGACTCGCTGCCGTCGATGGAAAAATAGCTGGCGACGATGTCACGCTTGCGCTGCACTTCGGCAGCGGGAAGATTACCGGGCCAGCCGCCGGTCGGATAGGTGACGTGGTAGACGATCGGCACGCCTTTGCCAAGTGTCTGCGCAACGTGGCGAGTAATACGCGCCGAATAGATATGATCGGGATGCTCGATAAACGGGACGGTGTCCGGATTGAGCGTGTAGATCAGCGTGGCCGGCGCAAGCATCGCTTTTAAAGTAGCCGACAAGGAATCGCGATCGTATTTCACACGCACGGAGCCGTCCGCGTTCATCGGATACGTGGAGATCGTGGCGTGTTGTTCCCACAACAGGCCGAGCGGTACGCGGCCGCCGCGCACGGCGCCGCCGGGCAGGCGAAGTTCGAGCAGGCGCACTTGCGGCCTGGCCTTCAGCACCATCTGATGCACGAGCTTGCCGGCAATCGTAACGTTTGATTCGAGCCACTCGTCGGGCACGCCGGCCATGCGCGCGTAAGCGAGCCGCGAAGCCCGCTCGCGGGTTTGAACGTATGCGAAATCCGCACCGTTGGCACCGCCGATCAGATGCACCGTAGTGATGCACCAGCCCGCGTCGAGACGCTCGCTGATGGCGGGGTCTACGAAGAGCAGATCGTCGTCGAGGTGCGCGACTACCGTGACCAGTGTGCCGGGGCCGCACTCAGCCGCGCGCGCCGCGCCCGGCGGGAAGGCGAAGAAGAGCACCGCGAGAAAAGCAAAGAATGCATCGCGAACGAGCGGGCTTGCCGATAATCGCATAGTGATTCGAACTCTGACGGTGAGCTCGCATCATACTGCGGCGGCCATGACCGGCGCGTTGCCGAACTCACAGTCGGTGACAAATCGCGATCCGGCGTGGGTTCAGCCTCGTGCGACGGCCTGCGGCTGCGTTAGAGGAAGTAGGCTTTGGTGTTGTCGTGGACGTCCGCGCGCGCGAGCAGTTCCGAACGCGCAAGCCAGAGGTATTCGCTGTGCTGCTCGGGCCGTCCGAGCGGCGCGGTGCCCGGGAGCGTGAGCGAATAGGCGAGCACGATGTAATGCGTCGACACGTCCGGCTCGCCCGCGAAGTTGTCGCTGTAGTGATGCTCGAACACGCCTTCGAAGCGTGCCGTCGAGCGCGACAGTTTCGCGACGCCCAACTCGGCGTCAGCGATGCGGGCAAACGCGGCGTCGAGTGTTTCGTCTTTGTGGATGCGGCCGCCGGGAACGAACCAGGTGCCACGGGCAGGGCGGTTGCGGCGGCGGCCGACCAGCACGCGCCCTTGCGTATCGCTGACGATCAGATCGAACGCGACCAGAGGCGTGAGGCGGACCACGTCCAGGAAATCGATCTCGGTCAGCAGCATGTCATCTCCCGCGTTTCTCGCGCCGGTTGAACGCGTCATCAGCTAATAGTCGCGATGGTGATCATCGTGTCGCGTGAGCCGGCCCGAGACGCTCGTCAGAAAAAGCGCGAGCACAATTGCGCCGATCGTCGCGAAGAGAAACGCGCCGATCAATGCGGCCAGTATCAGCGTCATCCATGCAAGGCCGTTCATGTCTCGGCTCCGGCGTGTTGGTAGGCATGCTAACGTGCATCCGCTTGCATACTATGTGCGCCAGTCGCCGCAGAGGCTGTCCCATCACGCCGAAGTATCGGCACATCGCGCCGCTAATGCGTCACGTAACCCTCGGGCGTGGTGACAGCGTCCTTGAAGACGTCGGCGTTGCCGGAGACGACATAGACCGGCGCGGGCGAAAGTTTCAGGTTAGCCACGCCGTCGCGGTACGGCAAGCTCGTCGCGTTGCCCATCATGTCGAACACCGTCACTTCGCCGGCCGTGCCCGGCGCATCGACTCGCAGACGATAGTCCACGCTGCGACTCGCGTCGAAGCCGCTTTGGGCGTTCCACATGTCGTTGTCGTGCGTCCATAGCGCGGTGACGATCTTGCCGCCGCCGAGCCGGCGGAACGCGTAGGCGTAGACGCCTTTGGGCAGATCCTTGAGCGGGCCGAGCGTGTCGGTGCCGTCTATGATCCGCGTCATGGCCGCTACCGCGAGCGCCGCGGGTTTCGGGCTGATGCGGGCCGGACCGTAGGCGCCCTTCGGATGATCGAGCTCGAAGAAAATCCCGTAGCCGGGCGCGGCGTCCGGCATATCCGCCAGATAGAACACGTAGGTCATGTCGGCGCCTTCGCCGAGCAAAATCAGATGCGTGCGCGCCGTCACCGCAGCCTGTGCGTACAGCACGTTCGCGCCCGGATAGTTCTTGCCATACGACTGCCCGATGTCGTAGCTGATGCCGGTTTCGGTCACGAAGAGCGGTGCGCCGGGCTTCAGGTACAGACGCATTTCGTGGCGCAGCGCGCGCATTGCGGAGGGCAGCGCGCCCGGCACGGTGCCCTGATTGCCGGTATCCGCGACGCGCTCGGGCGGGTGCGAGGGCGTGGTGCCGATGTCGTAGTAACCGTGAATCGTCATGCCATCCATATAGCGGCCGATGCCTTGCGGGCCGAGTTTGCGCATCCACGTGACATTACCCTGCACTGACGAATAGGTCGGACCCATGACCACCGCATGCGGATCCGTCTGATGGATGCCCTCCCAGACGGCCTTGTACATGGCGATGAAATTCGCGTCCGTGTCGCGCCACGGCAGACCGCCGTCCGCGTCCGGTTCCCACGTCACCTGATAGTAGTTATCGCGCTGTTTGGGAAAGTAAGTCGTGCGCACGCGATTCGACTCGGCGCCCACCTTGGCCATGTAGTCCTTCATCTGCGCGGGCGATTTCGGCGCATAGCTGTGCGTCTCGGTCTTCGTGGGACTCGCCCACTGCGGAATGCCGTCGAGCTGGATCAACCGCAGCAGGTCGCCGCGCCGGAAGAACGGCGTGAGCTGTTTGCTGGCGGGCTCGAACGTGCCCGCTTGTTTCGGCTCCTCCATATACCAGTTGCGATTGTCGTTGACCCACGTGAGGCCGAGCGCGGTATAGACCGGCCGGTAGCCGTCGCCGTCACAGCAGTGTTGCCCCGGCGCAAGATAAGCCGCGCCCTGTCCGCCGAAGCGGTGCAGATCTTCATACGGAAAGCGTACGACGGGTAACGCAGCGGACGCATCGGGCAGCACGCCGAATGTCGCGATACCCGCGGGGCGCGTGCCGCGCGAATCGAGCTGACCATGAGCACGTTCCAGCGACGCGGACACCGCGAAGTAGCCCGCCACGCTGGACGCGCAACTCAACGTGGACAGCGTCGCTCCCGCCGCAACGGGAAAGCGTCCGCTGGCGCGCACGGCATTCCACGTGTCGCGTATCTGCCAGTTGAGCGTGTCGCCTTGCGTCGGGCGCGTGGCAAAAACCAGCGCAAACGGTTTGTTCACGGCGAACAGGCGCGTGCCGTCGCTGGGCGTATCGGCTTCGAGCAGATCGCCGTTCGCGGCAGCAGGTACTTGCGATGAAGGCGACGAGCAACGCAGCCCTTGTCCGGGCGGCGCCTTCAGGTTCGTGGGCGCGGCAGATTGCATTGCCGCACCCGGCGCTGCGTCGGGCTTTGCGACAGGCGCCGGTGCGTTGCTCGCCACCGTCGGTGCCATCGCGCAACGTTTCTCCACCCCGGGTGCAGGATCGCCGAATACGCCGTTATTGCACTCCGCACTGGTCGAGAACGTTTTGACGACGTGTTGCTCCGGCGTGCCATACAGCACGTCGCGCGTGCCGTTGAAGCGGCACGTGCCGTACTCCGCCGCGCACGGCGTCCACTTCCTGCCGTCTGCGGTGAATGGGCCATTGCTCACACCATTTGCCTGCGGCGCAGCATCGGCGGCCATGCATCGGCCGGCGGCGACGCCAAGCAGAATGACGGCCACTGCCGAGATAGCGAGGGCCATTTCCTGCCGTACTCCGCCGCCGGTAAAGGTGCCGTCGCGGCTTCGCGGCGCGCGCTGTTCGCGTACATTCGACATGTGCTCCCCGTGTCGTTCGCTGTCCTTCCAAGGCCACAGACGCGTCGCCCAATTACTAGTTCACCAGGTCAGAGCCGCCTCGTATGACACCTTCGTGCAATGTGTTGCGGAAACCGCATAGTGTATTTCCGCACACCGCTGGCGGAAATAGTCCGGTCCCGTCTCGACACATTCCGCCATTGGCCCGTCTATTGCCGTGCGACCTAAAGGTATCTTATTTGTGTGTTTCAGGTTTGAAACATTAATCGTCGTGTTTATATGCGTGCGATCCAATAACAACCAAGTAAATAATTTTGTCGAACTCTCAAGTGTTTATATTGGTTGTTCGTTTTACTTATTGCCATCCCCGCGCATATATCGTCAGAAGAAACCTTAGTGGGCACGGGCTACGGCAGACGTCGGGATTGTAAAGCCGGTTGCACTCATTCTGACGCCCTGACGGGGAAAAGTCACTTCAAATCCACTTCGCGATGGATAGATCGAATTGTAACTGCGCCGTTTTCGAGTAGTCGTGGTGTGTGCGGTGGCGTACGAAATGGCGTTTTTATTTGCATTAACATTCGCAGAATGCAAATTCATTCCTATGCGGAATCGGCAATTAATTCGTTGAAAAGACGGCGGTTGCGGGGTTGTTCCGAAAATCCCTGGTTGGTCACCCTGTCCATACGCCAACATGTCTGCGCTTTCGGTCATGGCGGCTAAGTGCTTGAAGGGCGGTGACTATGATGCGCTGCACAGAGGATGGCCTCTTTGCGGCCTTCCAAGGTGAAAAGTAGATCCGTTTTCTGGTGAGAGGATGACTATGACCTGCGCGAGTCTCGAGTCCGCAATGCTGCGCTGGGTGCACGCTCCGAGCAAGGGTATGCGTCGCATCGCGATACTGATGTTCAACGACTGCTCGCTGCAGGGAGCAGGGGTTGTCGCCGAGGTGTTCCAGGCAGCCAACGAAATGGCTTCGTCCGGCTCGGGCGGTTGGTTATACGACGTTTCGTTCCTGTCGGCCGACGGCGGCATGGTGACTTCGTCGTCCGCGCTGCGGGTCTGGACCGACGGACTCGACGCGCGGCATTACGGCGGTTTCGACGCGTTGTATGTAGCGGGTGGCAAAGGCGCATTGGCTGCCGCCAACGACGAACGCCTGATTGCGTGGCTGCGCCGTGTGCGCCGCAATACCGGCATGATCCGGCCGATCGCGGAAGGTCGCGCGTTGCTCGAGGCGGCGTTCGTGCCCGACAACCACGAGCTTGGCGATGCGCATGCACAGTCGGCGCCGACGCCGGCGCGCCAGCCTGAGCAGACGGCCGATGCGGGCGATCGTCTCGAATCGATGCGAAGCGCGCTCGCCATGATCAAGCGCGATCTCGGCGGCGCCACGGCGCGTACCGTCGCCGAGCGTCTGCTGGCGGACTCATGCTCGAATCTCGCGCCGCTGCTCGGCGAAGACGGCGGCCTGAGTCCCGGCGACAAGGTGCGCGCGGCAGCTCGCTGGCTGCAAGAGAATTGCCAGCAGGCGATTTCGATTGCCGACGCGGCGCAGTTCGCCGCGATGAGCGAGCGCAACTTTCTGCGCCGCTTCAAGATGGAAATGGGCATTACGCCCTCGAGTTTTCTGTTGCACGAGCGCCTTGCGGTGACCTGCAGCCTGTTGACCGAATCGGAATTGCCGGTCGACAAGATAGCCCGCCGCACCGGCATGGGCAACGGCGATCGACTCGCGAAAGTGTTTCGTAAGCGGATGAGAATTTCGCCGACCGAATTTCGAATTCAAAGTCGCCGACTAGTCGGCGAATAGCGACGGGGCCAGCCGGCGAGCCGTGTGGCAACACGGCATCCGGTCCGTACTTCCATCGACTTTGGGAATTATAAGGAATGCGAATATGTTGACTCAGGGAGCTGTAGGCGCCGCGTCGGCCGGCACGCATGCGGCGGGTGCCGCGACGGCGGGCGCGGGTTCCACGCGCATTGTTCCAGTCATTCTGGCGGGCGGCTCCGGCACGCGCCTGTGGCCGGTATCGCGGGAAAACTATCCGAAGCAACTGATCGACGTCGTCGGTTCCGACTCGCTGCTGCAAGCTACCGCGCGGCGCATGGACGGCTTTCCGGCCGGCTGGAGCGTGGATGCCTCGCCGATCATCGTATGCGGCGAAGAACATCGCTTCGTGATCGCAGAACAACTTCATGAAAATGGCGTCGACGCTCGTCTTATTGTCGAGCCCGCTCGTCGCGATACGGCACCCGCATTGACGCTGGCGGCGTCGCTGGCGTGCTCGGAGGGCCGCGACGCGATTCTCGTCGTCATGCCGGCGGATCATTCGATCGCCGACGTGCCCGCCTTGCAGGCCGCGCTGGAACTCGCAGCGCGCTACGCCGAGCAGGGTTCGATCGCGACACTGGGCGTGCCGCCCACGCGCCCCGACACCGGCTTCGGTTATATCCGCGTCGGCGCCGAACTGGCGGGCGGCGGTCATGCGATCGACGGTTTCGTCGAAAAGCCCGCGGAAGAACTCGCGGCGAAGTATGTGGCGGCGGGCATGTACTGGTGGAACAGCGGCATCTTCATCGTCCGCGCCAGCGTGTGGCTGGACACGTTGAAGCGTCTGCAACCGGACATGCACTCGGCCTGCGAACGCGCATTCACGGGCGGCCGCATGGACGGTGCGTATTTCCGGCCATTGGTCGATGCATTTCTGGGTGCGCCCGCCAACTCGATCGACTACGCGGTGATGGAGCGCCTCACCGAGACTGTCGGCCCCGACACACCAGACAGCGCGCCGGCGACACCGGCAGGCGTCGTGATCGGACTGAATGCCGGCTGGTCCGACCTGGGTTCCTGGGACGCCGTTTGGGCCGCGATGGAGAAGGACGCCAACGGCAACGCAGGACGCGGCCGTGTGACGTTCGAAGGGGCGTTCTCCAGCTATGCGCATTCGGAAGGCCGGCTGGTTGCCTGTGTCGGCACCACCAACGTCGTGGTGGTCGAAACCGCGGACGCGGTGCTGGTGGTCGACCGCTCGCACGTGCAGGACGTGAAGGGGCTGGTGTCGCGCATCAAGGCGCAGCACGCGCCGGAGGCCGACGCGCACCGCAAGGTGCGCCGTCCTTGGGGTTTCTACGATTCGATCGACCATGGCGAGCGTTTCCAGGTCAAGCGCATCGTGGTGACGCCGGGCGCGCAACTGTCGTTGCAATTGCATCACCACCGCGCGGAACACTGGGTCGTCGTGCGCGGTACGGCGCTCGTCACGCGCGGCGAAGAGCAGTTTCTGTTGAGCGAAAACGAATCGACCTATATCCCGCTCGGCATCAAGCACCGGCTCGAAAACCCGGGCAAGGTGCCGCTCGAAATCATTGAAATCCAGTCAGGCGCTTATCTCGGCGAAGACGACATTGTGAGGTTCAACGACAACTACGGCCGCTGCTCCTAAACAGCACGCCGGATTCAACTGCGGACAAGAACGGCAAGAACGAGGTGACCAGAATGCGCAAGTTTCAGGATTTGCTCGCGCGAGTTTTCGATGTTGCATTGGTATTGGTGGGTGCGGCGGTGGCGTCGCAGATCCGCTTTGACTACCTCGCTCAATCCGGATTCTATTGGGCCCTCGTGATGTTTTCCGCCGCTTTCGCGTTGGCTATCTTTCCGGCGTTCGGCGTCTACGAATCATGGCGCGGCCGCTCCAAGCTGGTGCTGGCCGGCCAGGTGTCGCTCGCGTGGCTGATGGTGCAGGTCAGCGCGCTCGTGCTGATGTATTCGCTGCATCGTATCGACTTCGTGTCACGGCTGTGGTTCTCATACTGGACGGCGGTGACCGGCGGCCTGCTGATCGCGTACCGCCTGATGACGCACGCCGTATTGGCGAGGGCACGCAGCGCGGGACTGAATCTGCATCAGGTCGCGATCGTCGGCAGCGGCTCGCAGTGCGACGCGATCATTCGCCGGATCAACGCCGCGCCGACTACCGGTTTTCGCGCCACGGCCGTGTACAACGCGCGTCCGGATGTGTCGCCGGTCGCGAGCCCCGGAGTCCCGGTGTTCGACACGGTCGACGCGCTGGCCGGCTACATGCGGACCAACGACGTCCACGAACTGTGGCTGATGCTGTCGCTTTCCGAAGAGCCGCTGATCTGTTCGCTGGTCAGCGAATTCCGCGACGACCTGGTGAACATCCGTTTCATGCCGGACGTGCGCAGCCTCGCGCTATTCGAGGGCAGCGGCGTGATCGATCTGCTCGGCGTGCCGGCGATCAATCTGGTGGCTTCGCCGCTGTCCGCGAACTCGATGCTGAAGAAGGAAATCTTCGACCGCCTGTTCGCCTTGACCGCCTTGATCGCGCTCGCACCGGTCATGCTCGTCATCGCGATCGCGGTAAAGCTGTCCTCGCGCGGTCCGGTTCTGTTCAAACAGAAACGCAAAGGCGCCGACGGTCGCGTGTTCACGATCTATAAGTTCCGTTCTATGCGGTTGCACACGGAGCAAAAAGGCACCGTCAGGCAAGCTACGCGTAACGATCCGCGAGTCACGAAAGTGGGCGCCTTCCTGCGCCGCACGAGCCTCGACGAATTGCCTCAATTCTTTAACGTGTTGCGTGGCGACATGTCGGTCGTAGGACCGCGTCCCCATGCACTCGAGCACGACGACCTCTATCAGAAAGTGGTCGCGGGCTATATCAATCGCTACCGCATAAAACCGGGGATCACGGGGTGGGCACAGATCAACGGTTTTCGTGGCGAAACCGACCGCATCGAGAAGATGGAACGTCGCGTCGAACATGACCTGTATTACCTGGGCCATTGGTCGTTCGCGCTCGACATGCGGATTATCGGCGCGACGATAGTCGCCGGACTGGTGCATCGAAACGCTTATTAGTTGTTAACAAAACGCTGCGCGCTTCGTCCCTTGAGGAAAAACGCCGTGGCACAAGGAGGAACATCATGAGCTCGCTTGGTCTACGCACGGGAAGTCTCCTGGTTTTCGCTACGGCAACACTGCTTTCTGGATGCGGAATCGCGCCCGGCCAGCGGATGATCACACCGGCCGCCATTCAGGACACCGGTGGTGATTACAGTACTGAGCCGTCGCAGCAACAGCAGATTCCGATTACCGATATCAATCTCTCGCTGCTGCGCAAGATGAACCAGGCGCAAATGGCGTCGACGCTGCCGCCGGCAACGACCGCACTGTTCGGCAAGCCGACCGCTTACAAGGTCGGCCCCGGCGACGTGCTGCAGATCGTCGTGTGGGATCACCCGGAACTCGCGGCCGCGCTCGGCCAGCCGCAGCAGAACGCGAAAACGTCGGACGCCGCAGCCGGCTTCCTGATCGACGAAAACGGCGACGTGCAGTTCCCATATGCCGGTACGGTACATGTGGCCGGCAAGGACGCCACGACGATCCAGAAGGAGCTCTACAAGCGTCTGAGCAAGGTGTACCAGAAGCCGGAAGTGACGGTGCGGGTGGCTTCGTTCCGCGCGCAGCAGGTTTATATCGACGGCGAAGTGCGCACGCCTGGCGCGCTGTCGGTTACCGACATTCCGATGTCGCTGACGAACGCGATCGGCCAGGCCGGCGGCCTCAGCGCCAATGCGGATCGCAGCCGCGTGGTGTTGCTCCGCAACGGCGTGCCGTATCACTTGAACGTGGACGACCTGATCAAGCGCGGCCGCAATCCGTCGGACATCTACCTGCAACCGGGCGACGTGCTGCGGGTGGCGTCGCGTGAAGACAGCGGTGTCTACGTGATGGGCGAAGTCAACAAGCCGGCGACCATCCTGCCGATGCGCAACGGTTCGTTGACGCTTTCGCAGGCCATCTCGGACAGCGGCAGCTTCGACTCGAACACGGCCGCGGCGCGGCAACTGTTCGTGATCCGCAACTCGACGAGCGAAACGCCTGAGGTGTACCACCTCGACGCGACCTCGCCGGTGTCGATGGTGCTCGCGAATCAGTTCGAACTGCAGCCGAAAGACGTGGTGTATGTCGGTCAAGGCGGGTTGGTCCGCTTCAACCGTGTGTTGAACCTGCTGCTGCCGGCGATCAACGCGGCTGTGACGGGCGCCGTCCTCGCGAAATAGTAACCGCACAGCGTGAACTTGAACCTCCGGACCTTGTTGGGTGAAGAAAATGGCAATCAACTTTGAAAACCGTTACACCGACGTGTCCGGTCCGGACGAGCTTCACCTGTCGGACTATCTGCGCACGATCGTGCGAGGTTGGCGCACGATCGTCGTGGTGACGCTGATCGCGCTCGCGCTGGGATGCGCGTACGCTTTCCTCGCGCCGCCGACGTACCGCGCGGATGTTCTGTTTCACGTAGAGGACAAGACGGCGAATGCCAATGCGAACGGCAAGGATTCATTGCCGCCGCTCACCGGCATGTTCGACACCAAGCCTTCGACGGCGGCGGAGATCGAGTTGCTGAAGTCGCGGCTCGTCACGGAAGAGACCGTCAAGAAACTGCACCTCGATATCACGGCTGCGCCGCGCTATTTTCCGTTTATCGGCGGAATGATCGCGGGGTTGGTGAACGGGCAATGGGGCTTCAAGTTGCCGCAGTTCATTAACCTGTCCGGCTATGCATGGGGTGACGAGAGCATTTCGGTGTCGCAGTTCGACACGTCGAAGGAAATGTACGACACGACCTTCACGCTGATTTCCGGCAATGACGGGTCGTACGTACTGCGGGACAAGAACGGCATTGCGATTCTGTCGGGGAAAGTCGGCGAAACCGTCGAAACGGATACGGCCGACGGCCCGATCACGCTGCGCGTCGATAAGCTGGTCGGCCCTGCCGGCTCGCGTTTCGAATTGCAGCGCGCCTCGACGTTAAGCACCGTGGACCGTTTACAAAAGGCTTTGCTGGTGCAGGAAACCACGCTGCAATCCGGTGTGATCCGCGCGAGTCTGGAAGGCGGCGACGCCGGCTTGACGGCGGCGATCGTCAACAGCATGGCGCGCGAGTTCGTGCGTCAGGATGTGGAGAGCCGTTCGACCGAAGCCGAGCATATGCTGGCCTTCCTCGATCAGCAACTGCCGGGCTTGCGCAAGGAACTCGACGACGCCGAGCAACGCTACAACAAGTTCCGCAACACGCATGGCACGGTCGACCTGGGCGAAGAAAGCCGCCTGCTGCTGCAACAGATCGTCGATAACAAAACCAAGCTGATGGATCTGCAGCAGCAACGCGCGGAGATGTCGCAACGCTTCACGGCGAATCACCCGGCGGTGGCCTCGCTCGACGCGCAGATCGCCGCATTGCAAGGCGCCGCGGCCAACATGAACCGCAGCGTGGCGGTGATGCCGGATACGGAGCAGACCGCCTTGCGTCTGCTGCGCGACGTGCACGTCGATACGGAGCTGTACACCAATCTGCTGAACAGCGCGCAGCAACTGCGCGTGGCGAAGGCGGGACAAGTGGGCAACGTGCGCGTGGTCGATTTCGCCGAAGCGCCTGATGAACCCGTGCGGCCGAAACGCGTGATCGCGATCCTGATCGCGCTCGGCGGCGGCCTCGTGCTCGGCATTCTGCTGACCTTCTTCAAGCGCGCGATGTACGGCGGCGTTGAACGTCCGGACGAACTCGAAGGCATGCTCGGCGTGCCGGTGTTCGCCGTGGTGCCGCGCAGCCAGACGCAGTTGAAGCTGCAGGAAAACGTCATGCTGCGCCGTCGCGGACTGCATGTGCTGGCGCAGCAGGCGCCCGAAGACATCGCCGTGGAAGGCGTGCGCAATCTACGCACCTCGCTGCAGCTCTCGCTCGATCACGCCGAGAACAACGTGGTGATGATCACCGGCTCGCGGCCCGATTCCGGCAAGTCGTTTCTGTCGGTGAATCTGGCGGCGCTGGTGGCGTCGGCGAACAAGCGCGTGCTGATTATCGACGGCGATATGCGGCGCGGCGACGTGCATTCGCATTTCGGTGTCGCGCATCAGCCGGGTCTGTCCGATGTGCTGAGCGGCGGCGACCTGAGTTCGATGATTCAGCGCGATGTGCTGCCGGGTCTCGACGTGCTTGCCAAGGGCACGCTGCCCTCGCATCCGGCCGAACTGCTGATGAGCAAGCGCTTCGAAACGATGCTCGAAGAACTGAAGTCGCACTACGACCTCGTGATTGTCGACACGCCGCCGGTTCTCGCGGTGACCGATTCGACGGTGATCGGCAAGTATGCGGGCACGACGCTGCTGGTGGTGCGCCACGGCCGCCATCCGCTCAACGAAGTCATGGAGACGGCCAAGCGGCTGCGCAATGGCGGCGTGGGGCTGAGAGGCGTTCTGTTGACCGATGTGCCGCAGGAAGGTGCGTTCCTCGGCTCGGGCTATCAGGGCGGCTACTACGGCTACGACAGCATTGCCGGTTGAGGCAGCGGCCGACGGCGGGCGGCGCAACAAAGCCGCGCAGCCAGGCTTCCGGCACTCGGATTGCACAGGTTAACGAGGAGAAGGCTCCATGAAACGTAAGGTCGCGCTGATCACCGGCATCACTGGACAGGACGGGTCGTATCTGGCGGAGCTGCTGCTCGCCAAGGATTACGACGTACACGGCATCAAACGCAGGTCATCCCTGTTCAACACAGACCGGATCGATCATCTTTACCGCGATCCCCACGATCCGGACCAGCGGCTCTTTCTGCACCACGCGGATCTGACTGACTCGACCAGCATTTTGCGCGTGATCCAGCGCGTCGAGCCGGACGAGATTTATAACCTCGCCGCGCAGAGCCACGTCGCGGTGTCGTTCGAGGAGCCGGAATACACCGCCAACGCGGACGGCCTCGGCGCCTTGCGGATTCTCGAAGCGATCCGCATTCTCGGCTTGCAGGAGAAAACGCGCTTCTACCAGGCCTCGACCTCGGAGCTATACGGTCTCGTGCAGCAGGTGCCGCAGTCGGAGACGACGCCGTTCTATCCGCGCAGCCCATATGCGGTCGCCAAGCTGTTCGCGTACTGGACCACCGTCAATTATCGCGAGGCTTACGGTCTCTACGCGTGCAACGGGATTCTGTTCAATCACGAATCGCCGGTGCGCGGCGAGACGTTCGTGACGCGCAAGATCACGCGCGCTGTCGCGCGTATCGCGGTGGGCATGCAGAAGACCCTGTATCTCGGCAATCTGTCGGCGCTGCGCGACTGGGGCCATGCGCGCGACTACGTGGAGATGCAATGGCGCATGCTCCAGCAGGAGCAGCCGGAGGATTACGTGATCGCCACCGGCGTGCAGTACAGCGTGCGTCAGTTCGTGCAGCACGCCGCCGCTGAACTGGGCGTCACCGTGCGTTTCGAAGGCACCGGCGTGGACGAAATCGGCATCGTCGAAAAGGTGGAAGGGCGCGAGATCAGGATGTCGCCGGGCGACGTGATCGTGCGGGTCGATCCGCGCTACTTCCGGCCCGCCGAGGTCGAGACGCTGCTCGGCGATCCGTCGAAGGCGCATGCGAAACTCGGCTGGCAGCCGACCACCTCGTTCGCCTCGCTCGTCAAGGAAATGGTGCGCTCTGACTATCAGATCGCTCGACGTGACGCGCTTGTCACGCTGGCCGGATTCACGGCGCTGGAACATCACGAGTAACGGCGATGAACAAACAAGCACGCATCTTCGTCGCGGGCCACCGTGGCATGGTCGGCTCCGCGCTGGTCAGGCGTCTTGCCGCCGAGGGGTATCAGAACGTGATTACCCGCTCGCGCAAGGAGCTCGATCTCACGGATCAGGCGGCCGTGAACCGCTTCTTCGAAAGCGAAAAGATCGACGTGGTGCTGCTCGCGGCCGCGCGCGTGGGCGGCATTCTCGCGAACGCGACGCAGCCGGGTGAGTTCATCTACGAAAACCTGGTGATCGAAACCAACGTGATCCATGCCGCGTATCGCGCCAAGGTCGAGCGGCTGGTGTTCTTCGGTTCGTCGTGCATCTATCCGAAGCAATGTCCGCAGCCGATCCGCGAGGAGTATCTGCTGACCTCGCCGCTGGAGCCGACCAACGACGCCTATGCGATCGCGAAGATCGCCGGCGTGAAGCTGTGCGAAGCGTACAACCGCGAGTACAACACGCAGTACGTCGCGTTGATGCCGACCAATCTGTACGGCCCGAACGACAACTACGATCTGAAGAGCAGCCACGTGTTGCCGGCGCTGCTGCGCAAGGCGCACGAAGCGAAGCTGAACGGCGACGCCGCCTTGACAGTGTGGGGATCGGGCACGCCGCTGCGCGAGTTCCTGCATGTCGACGACCTTGCCGCGGCCACGCTGTTCGTGCTCGAGCACAACGTGACGGAAGGTCTCTTCAACGTCGGCGTGGGCGAGGATCTGTCGATTCGCGAGCTGGCCGAATGCATCTGCAAGGTGGTCGGCTTCGAAGGCGAACTCGTGTTCGACGCCTCGAAACCCGACGGCACCCCGCGCAAGCTGCTCGACGTTTCACGCCTGACGCAAATGGGCTGGCAGGCCACGATCGGCCTCGCCGACGGCATTGCCTCCACCTATCGTGACTTCGTCGAATCACATGCTGGTTCGACGCCCGCCGCCGCCATCGAAGCGTAGGCGCGTGGATGGCCGCCACGACGCGGCTTTGGATTGACGGACCAAAGGGGACGCTGTGCCTGCGCAGAATGCGCAATGCACGCAGGACGATATTTCTAGGAGTGGCATAAAAATGACAGCGTCAGTCACGATCTTCCACAACGTCGTGTGGTCGCGCCACAAGGGTGTCGTGTTTTCCGCCTTGCATAACATTTCGGCTTCCGGAGCGATTCGCTATTCGATGGTGCAGATCGCCGATACCGAGCACGACCGCGTCGGGTTTTCCGACGTCGATTATTCGTTTCACCGCTATCCGATGCAAAAGCTGTTCGATGGCTGCTACGAAGACGTGCCGACCCTGAAGCTGATCGCGCGGCTCACATGGGAAGTGCTGCGCACCAAGTCGGATCTGATCGTGCTGCCGGGCTACCACCGCCCGGAATACTGGGCGATGCTCGCGGCGTGCATCGTGACCGGCAAACGGCGCGCGGTGTTCTGCGATTCGACCGCACGCGACCGGCCCAAAAAGTTGCTGACGTCGATTCCGAAGCGCGTGTTTTTCGCGCTGTGCGACGGCTATTTCGGTTTCGGCGAGCGTAGCCGCGAGTATCTGCTGTCGCTCGGCGCGAAGCGCGACAAGATTTTCGTGCCGTGTCAGGCCGCGGCAATGCCCGGTTCGTTTTCGCCGGAACGTGCGCTGGTCGAGCGGGTCGCCGCTCGCGCGGGTAATCCGCCGGTGTTTCTGTTCGTGGGGCGTTTGTCCGAAGAGAAAGGCATCGGCACGCTGATCGACGCGTTCGCCGGTTTGCGGCGGCGGATTCCGGCGGCGAAGCTGCGCATTGTCGGCACCGGCCCGATGAGCGACGCGTTGCATGCGAAGGTGGCCGAGCTCGAACTCGGCGACGCGGTGACGTTCGTCGGCAGTCTGCAGGACGAGCCGCTGACGCGGGAATATTACGGCGCCACCTGCATGGTGTTGCCGAGTTACAGCGAACCTTGGGGACTCGTGGTCAACGAGGCGCTCGCGCATGGCTGCCCGGCCGTGGTCAGCGAAAGTTGCGGCTGCGTGCCGGAACTGGTGATCGACGGAGTGAGCGGCTACGCGTTTACTGCGGGCGACGTCGCCGGCCTGCAGCGCACCATGCTCAAGGCCATGGAGGCGTTCGCCGACGCGGGCGGTACCGCGCGCCGCTGCATGGATGTGATTCGCCGTTTCGATCCGCCTTCCGCGGCTGCCAACATCGCCCGCGGCTGCGCTTTGATGTTGAGCGACTGAGCCGCTCCGCACAACCAGGCCGCGCCACAACGCCCTTACTCGCTCCGGCAGTTACGATGAAGATACTGATCTACGGCATCAACTATGCGCCTGAGCTGACGGGAGTGGGCAAGTACACGGCGGAAATGGCCGTGTTGCTGGCGAGCCGCGGACATGACGTGCGCGTGGTGTGCGCGCCGCCGTACTACCCCGAGTGGCGTGTCGGCGAGGGCTACGCGTCGTGGCGCTATCAGCACGAAACGCGCGACGGCGTGACGATCTGGCGCGCGCCGCTGTGGGTGCCTGCGCGTCCAAGCGGCCTGAAGCGCATGCTGCATCTGGCGAGCTTCGCGGCGACCTCGCTGCCGCTTCTTGTGAGGCACGTTCTGTGGCGCCCGCACGCGGTCATGCTGATCGCACCGACCTTGATGTGCGCGCCGGGCGGGCTGATGCTCGCACGCATCACGCGCGCGCGCGCCTGGTTGCATATTCAGGACTATGAGGTCGATGCGGCATTCGATCTGGGCTTGCTGAAAAGCTCATTCGCGGCCCGCATGGCACGCCGGGTGGAAAGCGCTTTGCTGCGACGCTTCGACGCCGTGTCCTCGATCACGCGGCAGATGAGCGAGCGCGCGACGACCAAGGGCGTCGACGCATCAAAGGTTGTCTGTCTGCCCAATTGGGTCGACGTGTCGACGATTTTTCCCCTTACACGGCCGAGCGAATTCCGGCACCTGCTGGGGATTCGTGACGACCAGAAAGTGGTTCTGTACTCCGGCAACATGGGCGCGAAGCAGGGCATCGAAACGCTCGCCGATGCGGCGGTCGCGCTCGCGGCGCGCGCGGATCTCACCTTCGTGTTCTGCGGCAGCGGCGCGGCGAAAGAGGGACTGCGCGAACGCTGCTCGGGACTGACGAATTGCGTGTTCCTGCCGCTGCAACCGTTGGACCGCCTGAACGAACTGCTCAACCTCGCCGATATTCACGTGCTGCCGCAACGCGGCGACGCGGCGGACCTCGTCATGCCGTCCAAGCTCACCGGCATGTTCGCGAGCGGACGCGCGACCGTGGCGATGGCGCGTCGCGGCACGGCGCTCTACGAAGCCGTGGCGCCGCGCGGCGTGGTCGTGCCGCCGGACAACCTGAAGGCGTTGACGGCGGCGATCACCGCGCTGGCGAACGACACGGAACGACGTGCGGCACTTGGCAAAGCGGCGCGCGCTTATGCGGAGCGCACGCTCTCGCCGGAGTCGACGATTCGCACCTTCGAGGAACGGCTCGCGATGCTGTTGCGTGAGTTGGGAGGCAAACGCGAGAAAGGCGGCACGCCGTCTTTCGGCGCGCGGCCTTCAGGTGCTGCGGCGAGGCGCCGGCGAAAACCGGCTACCGCGGAGGAAGCCGCGCCGGATTGATCCGGCCCGCGGCGGTGTCATGAAGACGATATCACCAGGGAGAGCGGTAGACGCCCTGCTTGCCGGCGTAGGGGTCGGTGTAGGTGGTTCTCGTGGCGCCCTGGGGCGTCAGACCGGCGGCCGCGTTCGGGCGTCCCGGCTGACCGGCCACACGCACCTGGCCGTCGGCCGCAGCCGGCGCTTTGCCCTTGCCCTTGGCTTTGCCTTTGCCGACCGCTGGCTGTGCGGCCTGGTCGCCGCCCAACACCGTCATGCGCTGCGTGTCGAGCAGCGCCGCGCGTTGAGCGTCGTTCGTATCGCCTTGCGCGCCGTCGGTGCTGTAGGGGTTCGGGGAGCCGAGCAGCGCCTGCTCGCTACTGCGATGCGCGGCGCGCCGGTTGGCGGGGAGTTGTGCATTGAGACCGTAGCCGTTGGCCGCCGTCGCGGCGGGCGGGAGGGCGGGCGCCGCGTTATTGGGCGCGGCGTTCTGCGCGAAGGCCGGCACCGCGCACGATGCGATCGCGAGAAGCGTCCAGGTAGCAGTGTTTCGAAGCGAGGTGATCATCTGATTCCCCAAGGAAATGCTGTCGGGATAAAGCTATCGTGCGCCAACCACTACGCGCGTAGCCGCCAAAACGCTTGCCTGCACGGCCACCGCGTGAAGCCGGGCCAGGCGCCGCAACATAATGTAAGAGATTTGCCTGGCATGCCTGCCTATGTTTACCACTGTTCGTGGTTCGGAGAAAGCTGATGGGTAACGTAGCCGACGATCCTCACGTCGGGCGCATGCCGCCGGCCGAGGGCGCGCGCGAGAACGGCCGCGTGATCGATCTGTCGCAGGCCGGAAAAGGAAACTATCAGGCTAAGCGCGGTGCGCTGGTCGAGCTTGTCTGGTTCGCGCTGGAAGCCTGTGTGATCAACAACAAACTACTGCCGTTCTCCGCTGTGCGCGTGGCGTTGCTGCGTCTGTTCGGCGCGAAGATCGGTACAGGTTGCCGATTCGTGCATCCGCTGCGCGTGAAGGCGCCGTGGAATCTCGAAGTGGGCGACAACTGCTGGTTCGGTGTCGATGTGTGGATCTACAACCAGACGCTGATCCGCATCGGCTCTAACGTGTGCATTTCTCAGGGCACGTTTCTCACCGCGGGATCGCACGATATGAGCACCACCATGGATCTGCATGTCGCGCCGATCATCATCGAGGACGGCGTCTGGATCACTTCGAAGTGCGTGGTGCAAATGGGCGTGACGATCGGCCGTTCGGCGGTCGTGACGCCTTTGTCGGTCGTGCATCGTTCGCTGGAAGCGGAAGGCGTGTACGGCGGCAATCCTTGCCGTTTTATCAGGAAACGGTTCGACTCCGTGACCTGAACCACAGACATAAATCCACAGCGTTTGTACGCTGAGGACGCCGAGGTCGTTTTGCCGGAATGCCGGCCGTTGCAATGGGATTGACGCACTGCGTGATGAACGGCATTCGCGGCGCGCCCTTGCAAGTTCCGGTCGCGACGTCTGCGTGGTCTGGTTGCCGGCTCCGCCTGGCGAACCGCACCGCGCCCAGGAAATGCGTGAAGCAGATGGGAGTAGCGGATGTTCATCGATACACGTACTGTTGAACAGAACACCGTCGTCGAGACGACGATCTGCATCATCGGCGGAGGCGTAGCGGGTATCACGCTCGCGCTGGAAATGTCGAGGGCGGGTATCGACGCCTGCATGCTCGAAAGCGGTGGTTTTGGACCTGACGACGCAACTCGCGACCTCTATCGCGGCGAGAACATCGGGCTTCCCTATACGTTCGCGGACGGCTCGCGCAGCCGCTATTTCGGCGGCAGCAGCAACTGCTGGGGCGGCTGGTGCCGCCCGCTCGATCCCTGGGACTTCGAAAAGCGTGACTGGATTCCGCACAGCGGCTGGCCGTTCGGCCTCGATGAACTGGCGCCTTACTATGCACGCACGCATGAACTGCTGAAGCTCGGCCCGCAGAATTTCGACCCCGCTTACTGGGAGCGCGAGATCGGGCGTCAGGACGTGCGCCGTCTGCCGCTCGCCACCGGCGACATGCGCGATACCGTTGCGCAGTTCAGCCCGCCGGTTCGCTTCGGCAAGGTGTATCGCGAAGAACTGTCGCATTCGACGCGGGTGCGCGTGTTCCTTCATGCGAACGTGCTCAGTATCGACGCCGACGCGCAAGGCACGACGATTTCCAGGCTGAAGGTGGGCACCATCAGCGGCCGCGCGATAACGGTGACCGCGAAAATTTTCGTGCTGGCCACGGGCGGCATTGAAAACGCGCGCCTGCTGCTGGCGTCGAACAACGTGCAGGCCGCCGGGCTCGGCAATGCCAACGATCTGGTCGGCCGCTATTTCATGGATCATCCGCGCATGATGTCGGGCAAGGTGCGCTTCCGTCCTGGCATCGCGCGCAACAAGCTGTACGACATCAAGTACCACTACCAGAACGTGGCTGTCTCGGCGCACGGCACGAAGATATCGTCCCAGTTCGCGCCGAAGCAGGAATGGATGGAACGCGAAAAGCTGCTCAATTCACGCGTGTGGCTCTACTCGAAATGGTACGGCGAGGGCAGCGCGGGTTCCGAGGCATTGATCCGCTTCAAGGAAGCGCTGATGGGCAAGGACCAGCCGGGCCGCAGCGTGAAACGCGACATCGAGACCATGATCGCGCACCCGCTGCATACCGTCGGTTTTGGTTTGACGCGGCTGTTGCAATGGCCCGCGTTGATCACCGACGTCACGCTGCAGGCTATCGTCGAGGCGGTGCCCAATCCTGATAGCCGCGTGACCCTGTCGGCCGACAAGCGCGACCACTTCGGCATGCCGCGCGTGCGGGTGGAGTGGCGCCTCGGCGACCAGGTGCAGCGCACTTTTGACAAGACCTTCCAGTTGCTCGCGAAGGAGTTGCAGATGGCGAACGTCGCGGACGTCACGCTCGATGAACCGCTCGAAGGCCGCACGTGGCCGGCGAAGCTCGAAGGCACGTGGCACCACATGGGCACCACGCGCATGCACGATTCGCCTCGCGAGGGTGTGGTCGATCGCGACTGCAAGGTGCACGGCATCAGCAATCTGTACATTGGCGGCAGCTCGGTGTTTCCGACTGTCGGCGCCAATTTCCCGACCATCACGATTGCCGCGCTGTCGTTGCGTCTCGCCGGCCATCTGATGCGGCAACTCGATGTGCCGGACGCCGTCGGCAGTACGCGGGTTGATGCGGCGAACAGCCCCACCATGTCACTTCACACACCGTCTCAGGTCGATACGTTGCCGATCGCGGCCTCGACCTTGACACCCATGATGAAAGAGCAGTGAACGTGTGATCAGGACAAGCGAAAATGGCGCGCACAAGGCGCGCCATTTTCGCTTTTGGGTGGCCGGTTCGAGAGTCTTCCGCCTGGTGAGAGACGGCGCGCGTCAGTGAGTTGGCTGGGTCGTTTCGCGCAGCGTGGTGAGCGTGCTGTCGTTGTTGCGCGCGTCGTCGTGGCCGCCCCTGGCTTCGAGCAGAGCGGTCAGCGCGCTGACCATAGTCTCGACACGGAAGCGCGCGCTGAAGGTCTCGGCCGCCTGCGCGCGCATCGCCGCGCGAGCCGCATCGTCCAGTTCGAGCCAGCGCGTCAGATTCTTTTCCGTGCCGTCGACGGTATCCGCGGCCACCATCCCCGCGCCGTCCGCTTCGATTTCGCGCCACACGTTGACTTTATCGGAGATCAGCGCCGGCAATCCGCAGCCCAGCGCCTCGGCCACCGCCACGCCGAAATTCTCCTGATGCGACGGCAGAACGAACACGTCGCTCGCATGAAAAGCGCCCCACTTGAGTTCGCCCTGAAGCATGCCCGGCAGGCTCACGCGATGCGCGATGCCGGCCGCCTGCGCCTGGGTGCGCAGCGTCGAGGCCCAGCCGGTTTCATCCGGACCGGCGATCACGAGGTGCAGCGCCGGATCGCGACGGGCAATGCGTGCGAAAGCATCGATCAGCAGATCGCAGCCTTTCTTCGCGTGGACGCGGCCGAGAAACAGCACGATGCGTTTGCCGCGCAGGCTCGGTATGGCCTGCAGGAACGCTTCGCGCAGTGGCGCCGCTTCGAGTTGCGGCACCGTCGTGCCGAACGGCACGATCCGTTCATGCGCGCGGTACAGCCAGAACGACTTGCGTGCGCGCGTGCGTTCTTCCTCAGTCGTGAAGATGACAGCGCGCGCGTCGCGCAGTACGCGATACTCCGCCCACGGCCAATACAGCCATTTCTTCAGATGCTTGAGCGGGTAAGCCTCCTTGAACCACGGGTCCAGCATGCCGTGCACATACACGTAGTACGGCACCTCGCTCCTGTGCAGCGCTTTCCATGCCGCGAAGCCGTGGTATTGCCACAGGCCGTGCACGATCACGGCGTCATAGCGCTTCGCGTTGGCGGCGAGCCACGGCGCGAGGCGTTCGCTGAAGCTGTAGCGGCCTTTGGTCGGGCCGAAGACATGGACCGGAAAGGGGAAGGACGCAAGAAAGGCGTCGCGGGGCGCGTCGCAAGTCGCCACTTCGATCTCGTGGCCGGCTTCGCGCATAGCCAGGCCGCTGCGGCGAACGCCTTCAACGGGACCGCCGGCGCGTGGGTCGACGCTTGCTAGCAGGTGGAGGATCTTCATCGGGCGATATTCGGTCGGTTGGAGCGATGTCTGGGCGGCGAATGCGGGACGAGGGCGCCGAACTGGCCCGTTTCGGATGCGGAACTCGCGGTGCGCGATACGCCGAGCGTCGACGGAAGGTCGGCGCGGCCCATGCCCGGCTGGATCCGGCCGGGCAACTCCGGCATCGCTTCCGGACGCACAGACGGCGGGCTGCGGAAGCGCCGTGCGCGTGCCGGCAGCGCACGCTGCAAACGCGCGTGCGTGGCGATCATCAGGCCGAGCGCGACACCGAAAATCAGCCCGGAAAAACGCGGCCCGAGTGGATTGCCGCCGATCGACGTGGCCGGCAACGCGGCAAACAGCATGATGGCGCGCCCGAGCACCGGCAGCATCGGCGCGTCGGGCACGACTGAGCGCCAGTAGCGATACGAGAAGAAGCAGACCGCCAGCGCGGCGAGCGTGGCCAACGGCATGCCAATGCCGAACAGAAGTCCGCCCGCGAACAACTGATAGACCCAGAAGTTGTGGCCCGCAGCCCATTCGTTGATCGCGTAAAAGTCTTTCTCGCTGATCTGGCCGGCAAGGTCAGGCAGATAGACCGGCGAGTAGCGGTAGTAGTGGCCGTAGCCTTCGCCGAACAGCAAGGTCGTCGGCTCCGCGGTTACCTGATCGTACTGGTCGCGCATTTCCGCGAGACGCGTGATCGTGGTCGGATCCTTGCCGGAGCGGGTTTCTTCGGAGAAGAAGATGCGCTGCGCCCAGTGCTCGGCG
Organism: Paraburkholderia sp. BL25I1N1; assembly: GCF_003002025.1. Classification (GTDB taxonomy): domain Bacteria; phylum Pseudomonadota; class Gammaproteobacteria; order Burkholderiales; family Burkholderiaceae; genus Paraburkholderia. Next base: position 18,757 of record NZ_PVZB01000021.1, on the reverse strand, counting down.
ACGGTCGGGAAAGCCAGGGCCGCGGCGCCGGCCACGCCGGCGAGCACCGCACCAATGATCACAGTGCGGCTCATCGCGCGCCAGATATGCCGGATCGACGGCGCGCTCAGGCCCATCGCGATCAGGAATAGCAGCACCGTGCCGACCATCACGCTGCGGGTCACGCTCAGCAATTCGATGATCACGCTCAGGGCGAAAATCGATACCGTGAAAAGCGAATAACGCTTTGCCACGATGAATTCGTGCAGCAATACGCCTTGCAGACCCAGCAACGTCACGGAGAGGATACGGAAGCGCACGTCGTCGAGACCGCCGCCCGTCGCCATGCCGTAGACCAGGGTGAACAGCAGGCTGATGACGTTCGCGACAAACAGGGCTTTTTCGAACTGGGCGATGCGAAACTCGCTCCACGGGCGGCACGCCACGAGATAGCCCAGCATGAAGAGAATGAACGGCAGCAGCACGCGCAGATAGTTGCCGGTGTCGTTATCCTGAACCAGCTGCGCGACGATGCTGCCGAACACGCACAGGATCACGCTCCACGTGACGATCGAGCGCAGCCGCGAGCGTTCATGAAAGCGCGGCGCGATGAGAAGGAGAGCAATACCCGCGGCGATCGCCGGCAGCACGAAGATGAACTGCGCAAAGTGACCCGTATTCGCGTCCGTCGCCTTATAGTCGAAAGCAAGCGGCAGCAAAAAAAACCATATCCAGGGCGTTGCATACTGATGGCGCATTAACGATTCCCTCCCCGTCGCCGTAGATTCGCCGCGGTCTATAGCGGACGGTCTCGCATCGGGTTATTTTGAAGGAATCGCTACGCCTGTTAGTTGGCTGGGCCGCATTCGTCGAACAATGCCTGGGTTTAGGCGTTAGCGGAAAGCGTAAGCTCTGCAAGACGCGCGCACACTTGCGCAGGTTGTCGGTGAATGCCTTGAAGTTGGCGCGCACGCACGCTTGCCGACACCGAATATGCAAAAAGGGCCGCGTGCCTTGCGAGAGAGACGACCGAGGGGAACAGCATGAAGTTATTCGGCGGGGCGGGACCCGCAAAAGCCGGACGGGCGATCGAACTCGACTTCGTCCGCGGCATCGCCATCATCATGGTGATGGGCTTTCACTTTCATGCGGTTCATACCGGCAATTACCTCATCCAGATTATTGAGTACCCACTGAAGAGTTTCGGCCGCGAAGGCGTGAACCTGTTCTTCACGTTGAGCGGCTTTCTGGTGGGCGGCCTGCTGCTTCGACAGTACGCCGAAACCGGCCATGTCGATGCCCGGCGCTTTATCATCCGGCGGATTTTCCGCATCTGGCCCGCGTATTACGTGCTGATCGCCTTCCATGTGCTGGCCGGACGCCACCCGTGGAATACCTTCCTCGTCCAGAACCTGACGCACTTGCAGAACTACCTCGGCACGTCGATTACGCAGACCTGGAGCCTCGCCGTCGAAGAACACTTTTATCTGGTGCTGCCGGCGCTTCTGCTCATGTTCTCGCGCTGGCGTCTCGGCGCGTGGACGATCGTCAGCGTGCTCACCGGCATCTGCGCGGTGGTGCTCACAGCGCGCTGCTTCGCGGTGGCGGGCGGCAATCTGGACGGCGCCTTTGCTTACACGCAATACCGCATCGACAGCCTGCTGGTGGGCGTGATTCTTTCCGCGATCTACTGGATGAAACCCGGCGTCTATCATCAACTCGCGAAGCGCAAGTGGCTGCTGATTTTTAGCGTCGTCCTGCTCTGCGCGTGGCTCGCATTCGCCACCAAAAACCTCGCGCTGGACGAAAGCATCGGCTACACGATCCAGGCGCTCGGATTCGCCGCGCTGATCGTGCTGGTGCTCGAATACTCGGGATCGTTGCGTACGTCGTGGATTTATCGTGGCGTAGCGTGGATCGGCCTGTATTCGTACGGTATTTACTTGTGGCATTCGCTCGCGCTCGCGCCCGGCGACATGCTGATCCGGAAAGCGACCGCGCTGGGTCTCACGCCGAGTCTCATCTGGGTCGTCGCGATCGCGACGCAGTTTGCGATCGCGATCGCAATCGGCTATGTGACCACACGCGCCGTCGAGTATCCGTTCCTGCTGATGCGCAACGCGCTGTTCCCCGAAAAGCGCAGCAGCTCGGTGCGCGAGGAGGTGCCTGCTGCTGCTGCCGGTGGGCAGTTATCCTGAGCATGCAAGCGCATGCGGCCGCTTACTCGCGTATGCAGCCATAAACCGACGTCACAAGTGACGAGGCGTCCATCGCACTGATGGACGCCTCGTTTTGTTTGAAGAGCCTGCTGTCTGCTGATTCAAGCCATCTGCTGCAACAAGGTCTGCTTGAATTGCCCGAGCGTATGTCGTGACAGCAGGTCTTCACGCGCGGAGGGCATGGCCTGAGCGGTGTGCGGCCAGGACGTCATGGTCTCGGTGATCGCACGGCCGATCGACGCGGAACTCAGGTCGCTCAGAATCGGCCCCAGTTCGCAGCGCCGGCTGAACCAGCCGATCAAACCGTCTTCAGTTGCGATCACCGGCTTGCCGAAACGGTAGGCCTGGACCAGCACGCCACTCATGCCGTAGTGCCCCTTATAGCCGAGCCAGACCGCGTCGCACGCGGAGAACAGATCGCGTTCCATATCGTTGGAAATGAAGGCGTCGAGTACCAGCGGCGCGGGATTGAGGCTGCGCACGTGATTGCGCATGAAATGACGCGTGCCCGCATCCTGCTCGCCGGCGACGATCAGCGTGGGCGCATGCTCGAGACGCGTCAGCGCATGCACCAGTTCGTAGATGCCCTTGCGTTCCGTGATCGCGCCGTACACCAGCAGATAGCGCTGCCCGGGATCGAGCCCTAGACGCTCGCGGGCCAGCACGGGGTTTTCCGCGTGCTCATCGGGAAACGGGTCGGCCACGTAGGCGATCGCCGCGCTGTGCTTCGACGGGCTGCGCGCCGACCATTCCGGCAAGGTCGGATCGATCGTCAGCAGCGTGCGCAGGCCGGTGGTGCGGATCGCGCGCTTGAAGAGCAGCGCCTTGATCGCATTGACGACCGGACGATCGGGCGCTTTGATGCCGACCTTGTGATGATGGAATGTGGAGCGCATGGTGATGCCGATCCATGGCGTCTTGCCGAAAGGCGAGCCGAGAAAAGGCAGCGAATAGAAAAAGTAATCGACGTAGGGGACGACCACGAGCCGGATCGACTGCATGCGGGTGATGATCGTATGCACGCGCTTGAAATAGCGGTGAAAGCGCCAGTATTCGTTTGGGTCGGGCAGGCGGTTGCGGGGCCGCTCCTCCGGATCGACGAAAGCGATCTGCTGATCCGGGCGGTTGGCGGCGGTGATCTGTCTTGCGAGCCGGTGATCTTCGTTGGCGCACTCGGTCACGAGCATGCACGGATAGCCGGCGTCCGCACAGGCCTGCATGATCCACTCGGCGTATCGCCAGCGGTGGCCGGTGAGATTCGGTTCCACGATCAGGACGTAGTCTTGTTCCATTGCGTCGGTAACCATTTGCGTTGCTGAAATAAGTACCCGAGCGCCACTTCTCGCATGGCGCTGGCTGAACAACGTTAGCATCGCTGGAATCCGTGTAACTACTAATTTGTCCGGCTTTGTGGTTCAGCGTACTAGGGGCCGTCGCCTTAGGCCGAACCGGCCTAGCTGATGGCGGTTGTGGGCGATTCTCTCGCGGTATGGTCGTGTATGAAATTCGACGAAAAAACTCGCCAGCTTGCTGGCGCAACCTAACAAATCATGCGCTGGCGGCGTTCGCAGGGCGATCCACGAAATCGCTCTGCGCGCGGCGGATTCAACGGCGCTCCGATTCGACGGAGAGATAGCTTGCGGGCGATCAGGCTTCCGGCGTTCTCGGTGGCGGGCAGCTTCGGCGCGAGTGCGGCGACGTGGGTCCTGCTCCAACAGTTCGCCGTGCGTGGACTTGTAGCGATCAAATTTCTTGCGATTGGCCGGATGCTCGGACCGGCGGCAGTCGGTAGCGTGAGCGTGGCTCTGCTTGCGGTGGCGATTGCGGAAGCGCTGTCCGATACCGGCCTCGCGCAAGCGGTCATTCAAGGCGAACATCCACCTTCGCGCTCGCAACTCGGCGCGGTGTGGACCACATTGACGGCGCGAGGCGTGCTCATCTCGCTGCTGCTGGTCGCGCTCGCCCCACTGCTGAGCAGCCAGTTCCACCTGAACGGCTCGCTGATCCTGATCCAGCTCGCGGCGCTGCTGCCGTTGCTGCGCGGTCTGGCGTCGCCGGCTTATTACGTGGTGCAGCGCGAGCGGCGCTTCCAGCACATCGCGGGCGTGGAGGTGGCGGCGTCGTTCGTCGATTGCGCGGTCGGACTCGCGCTTGCGTATTTCGGCGCGGGTGCGTCGTCGGTACTGATCGGCCTCGTAGCCGGCGAAAGCCTGAAAAGCTCGTTGACCTGGGCGACCATGAAACCGCGTCCGCCGATCCGCGCCGTGTGGTCGGGGATCGGCCACTATGTCGGGTTCAGCCGCTGGATCTGGGCCAGTAGTGTGATCAATCTGCTGCTCAATCAGTTCGACAAGGTCGTGGTCGGCAAACTGCTCGGGCCGGCGCAACTGGGCAGCTATCAGATGTCGTCGCGGCTCGCGCAGATGCTGCTCGCCGACGCCGCGATCGCCATGTCGCAATACCTCTTTCCGACCTTCGCGGCGCATCATCGCCACAGTCCGCAGTCGGCCTCGCGCATCATCAAGATTTATTTACTGGTGATCGCGCTCGGGCTCGCGGCTTTCGTCACGTTGCTCAGGCTGATCGCCGAGCCGCTCTTCTCGCTGATACTCGGCGCCGCATGGCTGCCGGCGGTGCCGCTCTTCAGGATCCTCGTGATCAACATGGCGATCGGCGCGTTGATCGCCGTGCTGGTAGCCTATCTGCGCGCGGTGGGCGACGCGAAGGCGACCGTGCATGCGTCGGCGATTCAGGTGGTGGTGCTGCTGTTGAGCGCGCCGCCCGCGGTGCACTATTGGGGCGTGACAGGCATTGCGTGGTCCATGACGCTCGGCCTTGGCTGCGCCGCCGCGTGGATGCTGTTCAGGACGTTGACGGCAAGGACGTCGTGATGCGCGTCTTTCACCTGGTTCTTGCGCCGCGTCTGTCAGGAGCAGAAGTTCTGGCCAGAGACCTTGCGCTCGATCAGTGCGCCGAGGGCATGGCGGTGTGCGTGGCTTCGCTGTTGCCGGCGCACGCCGATTTCGCACCCTTGCAGAACGAGTTGGAAAGCCACGGCGTGCAGTGCTTCTTTCCAGAGCTGCGCCATCGTTCGCTCATCAAGCTGTGCCATTTGTTCGGAGCGGTGCGGCGTTTTCATCCGGATGTGATCTTTGCGCACGCGACCATTCCGTCGTTTTACGCGCGCGCGTTGCCGCTGCGTGTACCGGTGGTCTACGTCATGCATTCGGCGACCAACGACTTCGAGCGCCCGCTGTTCAGGCGCATCGAACATGTTCTGTCGGGACGCGCGCGAATGGTGATCGGTGTGTCCGAGCAGGGCGTGACGGATTACGTGCAGGCCATCGGGCCGCATCCTTCGATGACCGTGGTGCCGAACGGCGTGGATCTGGCGCGCTTCGCATTCACCGACGGCGTGGAACGCGACGGCCGCGCGCCGCAGGTGGTGCAGATCGGTCGGTACGCCGCAGTGAAGAATCAACTGCTGACGGTGCGTGCTTTCAGCGAAGTACTCATGCGCGAGAAAGACGCGCGGCTCGTGTTGTACGGCGTGATCGAAGACACCGACTACTGGCGCGCGGTCATCGCGCTGGCGCAGACGTTGGGCATCGCGGAGCGTGTCGCGGTGGCGGGCCCGCGCACCGATGTCGCCACGGTGCTGTCGGAGTCGAACGTGTTCGTCATGCCGTCGCAATCCGAGGCGCACAGCGTGGCGTTTCTCGAGGCGCTCGCATCCGGTGTGCCGATCGTCGCGAGCAAGATTCCGGCTTTCGCTTTCGCGAGCGGATTTCCGGGCGTCCAACTGGTCGATACCGCCAACGTGCAGTGCTATGCCGAGGCGGTGATTGTTGCGCTAGGGCAGGCGCGGGCGCAACGCTCGCTGGCCGGCCTGACGCTCAGGGATACCGCCGACCGCTATCGCGCGATCGCGCATCAGGTGGGTCTGGCCGTGTCGGCCCGCTAGCGCGGCGCATGGCGCGCCTGTTCCTGTTGTCACTGATTCATTGCCCGCCGCGCGCAGCGCTGACATCAATGATGGGTGCTCACGTCACGCGTCTCGGGCGCCGGCTCGGGTGCGGGCTCCGCGGGCGGCGGAATCTGGAGTTCCGTTTCGCGCTGCGCGAGTGTCACGAGACGCTGTGCTTCCTTGCTGCTCGAATCGATCTGCAGCGCGGTGCCGGCATTGTGCGAGACGCATGTCCATCGCGCGATATATCCGCAGCCTCTTGCGAGGCTCAATAGCGCGTCGCGCTGCTGTTCGCGCGTGCTCAGCATGGAGCGCAGGTTTAACGCGTCGCGATTGTCCGGTTGCGCGGCGATGACCGCCGCAAGGCGCGCTCGGGTCGCCGATAGGTTGTTGCGCTGCAGATTGGCCCGTGCGGCTTTGAGATGCCGCGACACATCGGCGCGCGGTTGTTCCGGTGGGTTGCCTGACTGTCCGCCCGGATTGCGCTTCGCCTCGGGTTCCACGGATGCGACGCGGCGCGAGAGCGGTGGCGAAGCGGCCGGCGGCGCAATCGGCGGCGCAATCGGCGGCGAACGCACGGGAGCGGACCGCACGGCGGCGACGGCCGTGGCAGTCGTGGCGCGCGGTGCGACGACTGCCACGGCAGGTTTCTGCGCGGCGGCAGGCGGCGCGGTAGCGGGCGTCTGGGCGACGACCGTGGCCGGTTTCTGGCCGACGGCAGCGGCGGGTTTCTGGACGGTGACGGCGGCAGGCTTCTGAACAGCGACAATCGCGGGCTTCTGCTGCGCGGCGGGCGTGGGCCGCTGCGCGACGGTGGCCGCCGGCTTCTGCGGAATGGCGACGAGCGGCGCGACATTTTGTGTCCGCACCTTGCCGGACACAGCGATTGGCGTGCCGACATTCGAGTCGTTGCTATGGATGAAACCCAGGTACACGCCGCACGTCACCACCAGCACCGAAGCGCCCAGCACGAGGGGCTGGCGCAGCCGCTGATAGGCGGATACGGCGACCTCGGGCTTCTCGACGAACTCGTAGGGATTGACCAGTGCGCGCGAGGACGGATTCCAGATTTTGCGTGCCGGCAGACGGCTGTCGACGAGCGGCTGCGAGTCGTCCAATTGACCGTTCAGCGGGACTTTGAGCGAGGCAGGCGGCGCCGGACGCGCGCCGAACGAATCGGCTGGACGCCGATGGCACGAAGGACAGGGCGTGAAGCGACCGGCTAGCGGGACACCGCAGTGCCCGCATCGGAAGGGATCGTGCTGATCGGAAGTAAAGTCGCTAAGCATCGCCGTGTCGCAAAGGGGCGTCGAATGCCGGCGCCACAATCAGAAAAAACAAGGCACCGTAACGAGGCTTGCAAGCAGGGTTACTGTGCGACTACGTAACCCCGCGCTTGCATGCACGCGCCATACGCGGCCCAGTACTGTGTCATGGGCGGCTCGGGCGCCGGCAGAGGCGGCAGCTTCACGCTGGACGCCGCAGCCGTCTGCGCCGCGCTCGCGGCTGCCGTTTCCGAGGCGCTGTTGCCCGCGGTCGTCGCCGATCCCGCCGTGGCGGCCGTAGTCGTGGTGTCCGCCGATGTCGCGCTCGCCGCCGTGGCGGCCGAAGCCCCCTTCGCTGTCGCCGCCGTGGTCGCTACGGGCGCACTCGCGCCCGGCGCGGCGGCGACCGGCATGCTCTCGCCGATTGGCGCGGACGAGAAAGTGCTGGACGGCAACGGCGGCCGCGACGGCGCGCCGGTCGACGAAGTCTTGGTGGCAGCCGGCTTGCGCGGTGGAATCTGCGGCTCGCGGACGATGTTGACCTTAGTCTGTTTGTTCGCCGTCGCATAGCACATCGCGGAATCGACGCTGCGCTGATAAGGGCTTTGACTTCGGATTGGATAAGTGAGCGGCTGCCATGCGAAAGCAGCACTGCTAAACGCCAATAGCGTCAGTAGGGTATATGTTTTGATTTGCATCGCAGTCTCTCCCGCAGCGATGTTTCGCCTTTCGTAGGCAATGGCGCTTCGCGGTGTGTTCTATGCCTGCTAATTTTGCCGCTGGACGGCGGCTCATTACCGCGAAGGCTGCTTTGGTGAGCGTAACACCCTGTATTGTCAACGCAATACACTGGCATAGCGCGCGAAACCGCCATCCTGCAGTCGAATCAAGACAGATCGACGGGAAGTGGCGGAAAACGTAGGGGTATCCCCAGGCGATGCGGCCGTGCCGTGTTGAATGCGCGGGCGCTTCTGCGTGCAGGCAAGGGAGTCGGACATGAGGAAATGGCAGAACTGCTATCGGATGCTGTTGGCGGTGGCATCCGTGTCGCCTCCGGATGCGCCTCTGGGAAGGGGCACGGAAGAATTGCTTGCCGATCGTGTGGCTTACGGAACCGGCGGGAAGTGCCGCTTGCCGGTGTGCACCCGCAAACGCCGGAAGCGCTCTTTCTTGTGCTCTTCGTCGAAATGCGCAAGAGACGGTTTGATCAGATCGCTGCGCGACACAATCCCGATTAATTGCAACGTGGTGGAATCCGCAACCACGGGCAAACGTTCGAGACCGTGCACCGCAAGCCGTGTTGCGACGAGACGGCACGTTTCACCGGGCAGCGCGAAAGTGGCCGAACGGTGTCGCAATACATCGGCGAGTTGCGAGTCGAGCGTACTGTGCGCGTCGCCACCGCGGATTGTCTCCAGCGTCGCGCGATCGACGACGCCCAACAGCGCGCCCTGATGCACGACCGGATAGGCGCGATGTGTCTGCGTCGCACCGAAGTACGTTGCTAGCGCTTCTGCCACGGACATGCTGCCATCGATCGTCTTGACCGCGCGCGACATCACCTCGTCGACATGGTGGCGCTCGAGTGGGTCGACGCCGTATTCGCGGTAAATGTGATAACCGCGCCGGGCAATTTTCTCGGTCATGATGGAGCGCTTCATGACGACCGTTGCGAACCCATGCGCGATCAGTGTCGCGGCGAGCAGCGGCAATAGCGCGTTACTGTCGTGCGTGAGGCCGAATGCGAACACGATGGCGGTCAACGGCGCGCCCAACGTGGCGCCGAGCGTGGCCGCCATGCAGACGAGCGGCCACAGCGCGGGTTCGCCGCCCGGCAGCACGTGGCCGAGCAGGACGCCGAGTCCCGCGCCCAGCATGAGCAGCGGAGCAAGGACGCCGCCCGAGGTACCCGAGCCGAGCGCGACGACCCAGATGACCGCCTTCACGATGAGGATCGCCAACGCGATCTGGATGGCAATGTGCTGATGCAGCAGATCGCCGATCACGTCGTAACCGACGCCCAGCGCGCGCGGTTCGAGAAAGCCGCCAATGCCGACGACAAGTCCGCCGAGCGCGGGCCACCACATCCAGTGGATTGGCAGCTTGCCGAACAGGTCCTCGACTTTATAAAGTGCGGCCGACAAGCCCGAGGCGAGCGCACCGGACAGCAAGCCGGCGATGACGCAGGACAGCAGCGATAGCGCGCCGGGCGGCGCCGTTTCAAGCGGAAAGAGCGGGCCGTTGCCGAACAACGCCGCACGCGCAAAACCCGCGACGGCACATGCGAGCGCGACCGGCAGAAAACTGCGCGGGCGCCATTCGAACAGCAGCAGTTCGACCGCCAGCAGCACGGCAGCCACTGGCGTGCCGAACACCGCCGTCATGCCCGCCGCCGCACCGGCCACCAGCAGCGTCTTGCGCTCCGCGGACGTGACCTTCACACACTGCGCGATCAGCGACCCGAGCGCGCCGCCTGTCATGATGATCGGGCCTTCCGCGCCGAACGGGCCGCCGCTGCCGATCACGATGCCTGACGAGAGCGGTTTGAGAATCGCCACCTTCGGCGACATGCGGCTCTTGCCGAACAGGATGGCTTCAATCGCTTCGGGAATGCCGTGACCGCGAATCTTCTCAGAGCCGTAGCGCGCCATGAGACCGACGATCAGGCCGCCGATCACAGGGATGACCACCACCCAGACACCCAACGTATTGACGGCCGGTGAGCGGTCCGCAAACGAAAACTGCTGGAAGAAAAACAGATTGGTGAACAGATGAATCAGGCTCAGCAGCACGAACGCCGCGAGCGTGCTGAGCGCGCCGATCCCCGCGGCGAGCGCGGAAATGCCGGGAAGCCTCGCGTTGACGGAAAAATCGCGTTTGTGGTGGTCAAGACTCATGGCGACTCAAATATCGATCTGGGGGACGCTAAACGCGCCTTTGAGCGACTTCAATTCGGCACGATGCATTTCGGCGAGACGGGCGAGCACCTGCTCGCCGGCTTTCAGCAAATGAACCTCGACCTGGCGGCGATCCGTCTCGCTGACTTTTCTGCGCACCAGATCGAGCGCCTCGCAGCGGGACACGAGCGCAACCACGCCGTGATGCTGCGCCTGCAGCCGTTCCGCAAGTTCGCCGACGGTGGCCCAGTCGCGCTCCGGATAACCCTTGATGTGCAGAAGCAGCAGATACTGCAACGGCGTGATGCCTTCGCCCTGAGCAGCCTGCTCGGAAAAACGCTCGAAGCGCCGCATCTGATAGCGAAACTCGGACAGTTGCTCGAAGTTCGCCTTGGTCAAACCGCGCGTGAGTGTTTTCATCGAAGTGCCGTGGAGGAAGAGATAAAGCGCGAATTATATCATGACGTGATATGTATGTCCGTACTCGATCCCTGTGTCGGCGACAGTGGCTATGCTGCGGTCCGCTGCCTGGCGTAAGCTTGGCGATACAGTCCCGCAATAAGATCGGCCTGCGTGATCATGCCGGCTAGCCGCTGTTGCGAGTCCAGGACCGGAATATGGTGGTGCCCGTAGTTCGCGAACACCGGCACCAGTTCGACGATGGGCGTCGTTCCTTCGACTGTCTGAACGTCCACGTTCATCAGTGCGCCGACGAGCGGCGCCGGAGTGACACTGCGCCTGAACCAGCGCTGCACGGGAGAAGTCAGGCCGGGCGCTTTGCCGAACGCGCGTTTGCCGACGAGGTCCGCGCGGGTCACGATGCCGATTACGTGCTGCTTCTCGTCAGTGACCGGAAGCGCCTTGATATGACGCCGTTTCAACAGACTCCATGCGGCGGAAGCACGCGTGGTCGCCGACACAGCGACGAGCGAGCGCGACATGATGTCCGCGCAGGTCAGTTCATTGAACGTGCGCGCATAGGCCTGCAACTGAACGTCGCGCAGCAGGGATTCCAGATCGTCTGTGTCGATGTCGAGCAATTCGCCGCGGCGGCTCAGCACCGCTTCGAGGTCCGCCCGCGTGAAACCTTCGCTCGACGCCGAAGCCGATGCTCCCGCGCCTTTGACCGAACTCGCCTGGGCGACGTGGGGGTATCGATGTCCGGTAGCGGCGTGATAGACGATGGCGGCGCATAGCAGTGTCACCGACTGGATCGCAATCGGCTCGGCCACAAAGCGATAGCCCAGCGCATGCACCGCCGGACCGCCAAGAACCGCGGTCAGCGCAACCGCGCCTGACGGCGGGTGAACACAGCGCAGCGCAAACATTGCGCAGATCGCGAGCGCGACGGCCAAAGCGGCGGCGCCCACCGGATCGCCGATCCAGCTTGCACAGGCCACGCCGACCGTAGCAGAGACGATATTGCCGCCAATAATCGACCACGGTTGCGCAAGCGGACTAGCCGGCACCGCGAACAGGAGCACGGCCGAAGCGCCCATTGGCGCGACGAGCAGCGGAATATTCGCCGCAGGTCCGAGAAGGACGTGCATGGTCCCGCCGGTAAACGCAATCCCAAGCAATGCGCCGAGACACGATCTCAGGCGTTCTGGCCATCGGACAGCCATGGGGTGGGGCGCGAAGCTGGCGAGCCAGCGGATGAAAGCGTAGCGGGACAAGGTTCGAATAGGAAAATGGAAGGCAGTGTCAGATTAGAGGAGGCCGCACATTACGGCCAAATCCCAAGGAAACGAAAGAACGCACCGTCATGATTATATTTCATTGTGATATAAAACTGCGTTGCGGGTTGCCGCAACGCAGCAGAAGCGGCCGGCGGCCAAGGGTCAGGCCTGGTCCGCAAGTTCTTCCGCCGTTACCGCGCGCTTCCTAAGGTCAAGTCGGATTCGTTGCTGCCCAGCGATTGAAATAGCGCGGCCGTATCGCTTAACCGGGCCGCCTGCGCGCGCGTCTGATCGAGAGCGGTCTGCCACGCCTGACGTTGCGTGTCGAGCAAGCTGAACTGGCTGACGCCACCCGCCGAATACTGCGCACGCGCAATGTCGAGGTTGACTTGCGCTTGCCGGGCGGCGTCGTCGCGAGCTTGCAGTTCGTGCGCGTCGTTACGCAACGCCGTCAGCGCGTCCGCAACCTGTTGCAAGGCCTGCAGCACCGTTTGCTGATAGCTCGCGAACGCAGCGTCATAGGCCGCCTGGGCAGCGCGCTTCTTCGCATGCAACTCGCCACCACGAAAAATGGGCTGGGTGAGATTCAGGCCGATATTCCAGATATTCAGGCCATTCACAATGTCCTGGACACTCGTACGTTCAGAGCCGATTCCCGCCGACAGCGAAAACTGCGGGTACAGGTTCGCGGTCGCGACACCGACGTTCGCGCTGGCCTGGTGCAGCAGCGCTTCAGAGGCGCGAATGTCAGGGCGTTGCCGTGCGAGTGACGAAGGCAGCGTGACGGGTATCTCAGTTGGCAGATGAAGCGAGTCCAGCGTGAGTCGATCGAACTCCGCTTTGGACGGCACGTCGCCCACCAGGATCGCCAGTTGGTGATCCGCCTGCGCGAGCTGTGTGGCGAGCGGCGGCAGCGACGCGCGCGTTTGCGCAAGCAGCGTGCGCTGGCTATTTACGTCGAGTTGCGACACGCCGCCGGCGGCGAGGCGTGCTTCCATGATGCCGAGTTGCTGCGCCTGCGCGTCGGCGAGGCGTTGTGTCAGCAAGACCTGCCGCTGCAATGAAGCGCGCTGCACCGCCGTCGATACGACATTGCCCGCAATGGACAGGCGCGCTGCCTCCAGTTGGAATGCCTCGTAGTCGACCTGCGCCAACGTCGCTTCGAGCGCCCGGCGATTGCCGCCGAAAACGTCGAATGTATACGCCACCGTCACTGACGCATTGAATAGCGAAAACGGCCCTGGGTTCTCGACATGCGGGATGCCGAACGCCGCGAGATCGACCTGTTGACGCGTTCCGGAAATCTTCGCGTCGACGCTCGGAAATCGTGTCGCGCCCGACTGCGCATTGTAGTTTTCGCGCGCCTCGATCAGCTTTGCGCGGGCTTGCGCCAGCGAGGGGCTTCGGCTCAGCGCCTGATCGACGAGACGGTCTAGTTCCGCCGAATGAAATTGGCGCCACCATAGCGGCAGTGGCGCATCCGCTGTTGTGAAGGTTTGGGCGGAACTCTCGGTGCCGTCGGTCGATACTGTGCGTGCCGGTTCGGCCTTGTGCGTGTAGATTTGCGTGTCCGGTGCCGCGGGCGCGTGAAAGTCGGGTCCCACTGCGCAGCCGCACAGCACGAGTGAACAGAGGAAAGCAAGTGGCTTCATGATCGTGTTTTCCTAGTCGAGCGTGCGCCGGTAGAAGCGCAATGCAATAGCCATGACGATCGCGGTGAACAGCGCCATTGGCCACACAGAGGGCCACAGGTCGACCCAACCATTGCCCTTGAGCAGGATGCCGCGAATCAGCCGGTTGAAATAGGTCAGCGGCAGGAGGTTGCCGATAAACCGTGCCCACGCCGGCATGCCCGCGAAAGGGAACATGAAGCCCGAAAGCAGGATGTTGGGCAAGAAGTAGAAGACAGTAAGCTGCATCGCCTGCAACTGGTTCTGTGCGAGCGAAGAAAGCGTGATGCCGACCGTCAGATTCGCCGCAATGAAAAGTAGCGCCGAGAGATAGATGGCCAATGCGCTGCCGACAAATGGGACGTGGAAAACGTAACGTGTCGCGGCAAGAATGATCGACGCCTGAATGAGCCCGATGACGACATAGGGCACGATCTTGCCGGTCATCACTTCGATTGGCAGAACGGGAGTGGCGAGCAGGTTTTCCATCGTGCCGCGCTCGCGTTCGCGGGTCACGGCGAGGCCGGTCATCATGACGAGCGTCATGGTGAGGATCACGCCCATCAGCCCGGGCACCACGTTGTATTGCGTCACGCCTTCGGGGTTGTAGAGGTTGTGAACCTGCACGTCGAAGGCGTTTTGCGTGCCGTTCAGATGTGCGAGCGGACCCGTGAGATCTTTATTCGCGACCGGTTGGACGAGTTTCGGCAGCGCGCCGACGGCGGTGTTCGTTGCGGTGGGATCGGTCGCGTCGGCTTCGACCAGCAGTGACGGATGCTCGCCACGCAGCAGTTTGCGCGAGAAATCCACGGGGACATTGAGCACGAATTGCACCTTGCCCTGGGCGAGCGCGCGGCGCCCGGCCTCTTCGTCAGGCAAGATTTCGACGATATCGAAATAGGCCGAGTTCGTCATCGCCGCAACGAAGCTGCGGGAAAACTCGCTCTGGTCGTGGAGGATAACGGCTGTCGGCAGATGCTTCGGGTCCGTATTGATCGCGAAGCCAAACAGTGCAAGCTGGACGATCGGCAGTCCGACAATCATGCCGAACGTGACGCGGTCGCGCCTTAGCTGAAGAAACTCCTTGAGGACGATGCTCCACCAGCGTGTCAGAGAGAAGACGGTGCGATTGCTCATGACTGCGCTCCGAAGTTGTCCTTCGAATGGCTCATCAGATAGATGAATACGTCTTCGAGTCCTGTGCCGATCGGTTCGATGCGCAGCGAGGTTCCGGCAACCGCGTGCCGCACCGCGGTTTCGAGCGCTTCGTGGTCGCGCCCGCTGACGTGCAGCGCGGAACCGAACACGACGGTCTGGTCCACGCCGGGCGTCGTGCGAAGCTGCTCGGATAGTTTGCTCAGGTGTTCGCCGTGGATGGACCACGTCGACAGACCTTGTGATTCGATCACCTCGCTCGCGGTGCCGCGCGCGAGCATCTTCCCGTAAGCGATATAAGCGAGCTTGTGACAGCGTTCCGCTTCGTCCATGTAGTGGGTGCTGACGAGCACGGATATGCCGGTGGCGGCGAGGCGATGCAATTCTTCCCAGAAGTCGCGCCGTGCGGTGGGATCCACGCCGGCGGTGGGCTCATCGAGCAGCAGCAATTTTGGCTCGTGCAACATACAGGCGGCCAGCGCGAGCCGCTGCTTCCAGCCGCCCGATAGCGAACCGGTCAACTGGTTCGCGCGTGTCTGCAGGCCGAGCGATTCCAGCGAGCGATCCACCGCTTCTCGCCGGTTGCGCATCTGGTAGATGCGCGCGACAAAGTCGAGATTCTCGCGGATGGTCAGGTCTTCCCAGTAGGAAAAGCGCTGGGTCATGTACCCGACATTGCGTTTGATCTGCTCGCTCTCACGCACGATGTCGTAGCCGAGGCAGGTGCCGCTGCCCGAATCCGGTGTGAGCAATCCGCACATGAGGCGGATTGAGGTCGTCTTGCCGCTGCCGTTCGGCCCGAGAAAACCGAAGATTTCACCACGGCCGACCTGCAACGAGACGTTGTTGACAACGTGCTTGTTACCGAAGCGCTTGTTCAGGTCATGCACGTCGATCACGTACTGGTGGGCGTCGTCGTTCATTGCAGCACCACCGAGACAGGTTGGCCCGGATGAAGCTTCGTTGCGTCCGCAACCGAGGGGTGGGCTTCGACCATGAACACGAGCTTGGCGCGGCTCTCGTTGCTATAGATGACGGGCGGCGTGTATTCGGCCTGACTCGACACATAAGTGATCTTCGCGGGCACGTCGGCCGCGCAGCCGTCGCAATGCAGCGTCACGCCGCGATTGAGCGCCAGTTGCCCGACGATCGTTTCCGGAACGAAGAATCGCACCTTGATGTTCTGCGGCGGCAGCATCTGGACGACCGGACTGCCGGCGGCCACCCATTCACCCTGGCGATAGAGCGTGTCATAGACAAGGCCTTCCGATGGGGCGGCGACGCGTTTCTGATCGAGTTTCCATTGGGCCTGCGCGACGGCGGCATCGGCGGCGGCTACTTGGGCCTCCTGCCCGACGATCTGTTGTGAGCGGGCCGGCAGGCGAGCCACGTCGACCTGATGGGTGAGTTCCCGAACCTGCGCGGCGGTCGAGTCGGCGTTAGCGCGCGAGTCGTCGAGTTGACCTTTTGCGATGCCACCTGCGCGGTATTGGGCCTCGTCGCGCGTCAGTTGCAGCGCGGCTTTGCGGGCGTTGGCGACGGCCTCCGCCAGTTGCGCGCGATTGACGTCGACCTCGGGCACGCGCTTGCCGGTCCGGATGTCGGCGAGTTGGGCGCGGGCCGCTGCGAGTTGCTGCTGCGCCTGGACGAGTGCGTGGGCTTCGTCGTCAGACTCAAGGGAAAATAGCGAGTCATTCGCCTTGACCGTTTGTCCGCGAGAGACGGATAGCGCCGTAAGCTTGCCGGCCTGTGTTGAGCCGAGATAGACGAACTCACCTTCGACATAGCCCTGATAAGTTGCCGTTTCGTGCCGTGAACAGGCTGATAGCAGGGCGAGAAGCAGCACTGAAAGTGCGGTTCCGGCAAATCGTTGCGCTCGCCTGGAGTTGGATGGAACTTCCATTGAGAGGCGTTTATTTAGTGAGTAATACATAATTAAAATCCTATGGAGCCGCGATTCGGCACACCAGGCGGATCGAGTCAGCACGACAGGAAGCGCGCGATGAGTTCGATCTGCGGTCCCCGCGAGGGCGATCCGGCTGCCTTGGTGACTCGGCCTTCCATGCCGGCGCGTCCGTTCGCGGACCGGACGCAGATGAAGTAGAATGGATACTATGCGAATTTGAATTCAAATTCAAAGTATTTTTAGGAATGTAAGCCTTCGACCATGCCCACCAGTCCGAGAAAAACAGCCGCGACGCAGCCTAAGCGGGCCTCGCGCCCCGACGGCGCGGCGACCCGTCAGCACCTGCTCGCGACTGCGGGCCAGGTGTTCGCCGAACGCGGTTTCGCGGATGCCACCAGCAAGGAGATTTGCCAGCGCGCGGGCACACCGATGGCGTCGGTGAACTATCACTTTGGCAGCAGGGAGGCGCTCTACGAAGCGGCGCTCGTCGAGGCGCACCGGCAAGTCGTGGGTCTTGACGAATTAGCGGCGCTTGCCGCGAGCCTCGATGACCCTAGGGATCAGTTGCGTGCCATCCTTTGCCGTTTCGTCGGTCTTTCAACGAGCGCGGGTACGCCTTGGGGCTTCATGCTGATGTTGCGCGAAGTGCTGTCGCCGTCGAAAGCCATCCCGGCTCTCATCGAAAAAGCAGTGCGTCCGAAAGCCGCATTCCTGCTCAAGGTGATCGGCGAAGTGCTGGGGCTGGACCCGACCACGCCCGTGGTTCAGCGGGCTGTGATGTTCACGGTGTTGCCCTGCATCGCCATGATGATCGCGCCCAAGCAGATGCAGTCTGCGCTATTGCCTGCTGCCGCGAAGGACAAGGATGCGCTTGCAGAGGATTTTGTGCGATTCGTGCTGGCGGGGCTCGATGCGATCGCAGTCGCTCATCGTTCAGAAGCCAGGTGAATCCGGCATTTCGGACAGCTTCTTCCACGGGAGTGGCTTGCATGACGATAGCCAGAATCAACGCTTCGACATTTCGTGACGCAGGGCGAGTGCGCCTCGGTCGATACACTGCGTCGCCTCTTGCAATCCTCTGGCCACTCAACGCCGAGTTTGACTAGGAAGCAGAACGATCGCAACATGTCATATTCATATAGTCCGGGATGCCTGTTCGGCGTTATTGTGTCGATTTGGTGCGCCCGTCATCTGTCGGCGGGCGGACCCACGGGCTAGAACCTTGCAAATGCGCCGTGGGTTTTTTCAGACTGTCTTGAACGACGGCGCGCTGTTGGAGATGTAAGGCAAGCGGCGGCTCGCTAGTGCGCCCGAAGCCGTTTCCCTTGCTGCCCAACACCCGAATCCGGGGCGAGAGGCATCGGCATATCTGCAAGGTGAGACATTGATTTCAACCACAGAGTCGACTTTGAAACGACACATGCCACCAGCCAGAGGCAGATATTCAAAGCGTGCGATCGGCGCGGCCGCGATTGCCGCGATTCCAATTACAGGGTGTACAAACTCGCCGTCCATCGGGGTGCTTGGCGCATACTTTCCCGACTGGCTGTTCTGCATTGTCGCGGGCGTCGTGCTCACGGTCGTCATCTATCTGATTCTCAAGCGCTTGCAGCCCGACCATCTGATGGGACCTTCCGCCGTCGTGTATCCCACGCTTGTCGCTTTGCTGGCGCTCGTTGTCTGGTTGATCTTCTTCCAACATTGAATCTTTGTCGGGTGGATGAATGGCGACCCCAGCCAGCAAGACATCGAAAAGAAAATGGCCAGCCATCGTGATCGTCGTGGTGACGCTGTTGCTGCTCGTCTATGTGATCCGGCAGTGGGACCGCACGCCTCGCACCGACGACGCTTATGTCTACGCGGACACGATCGACGTCGTGCCGGAGGTCAACGGCCGCATCGTCGAACTGGCGGTGCGCGACAACCAGGCGGTGAAGCAGGGCGATCTGTTGTTCCGTATCGACCCGCGTCCGTATCAGGATGCGCTCGCGCGGGGCAACGCGTCGCTCGTCGCGCTCGA
>NZ_PVZB01000020.1 GCF_003002025.1 Paraburkholderia sp. BL25I1N1 | reverse complement strand
TGGAGCAAAGCAGGGCCGAAGCCGACGCGAACCTCATCACGCTGTGCAAGGTGCTGGGTGGTGGATGGGAGTCGACGTATGCCAGGCAGGACAGTGCTCGTTGACTGCACCTGTCGCGATCGCAACGAGCACGTAGTCCCGTTCGCGCCAATCCACCGATACCCTCGCGCGGCGCCTGAACGCCGTACCCAAAGAATGCCCGCGCCAGGCGACTAGCCGCGCCGGCCACCGTTTTTTCGCCAAATCCGACATTTGCATTAACATCGTGACACTGAACGTATGCAACTCGACGCGTCGCGACCGGACGTGCTGGTTCGATATTCCACTGTGAAAGAGAGGGAGACGATCGTGGCTGATGAGAAGATGCTGGCGCAAGTTTGTGAAAAGCAGGGATTTTTTGCCGCCCTGGACCAGAGCGGCGGATCGACCCCTGGCGCACTGCGGCTATACGGCATTCCGGAGAGCGCCTACAACGGTGACGCCGAAATGTTCAAACTGATACACGAGATGCGCGTGCGTATCATCACGGCGCCCGCCTTTACGGGGGACAAAATCATCGGCGCCATCCTGTTCGAGGCGACCATGGACGGACAGGCTCAGGGCAAGCCCGTTCCGCGCTTTCTGTGGGAAGACCGCGGCGTCGTGCCCTTCCTGAAGGTCGACAAGGGCCTGCAAGCCGAAGCGGACGGTGTCCAGTTGATGAAGCCGATTCCTGGCCTCGACGATCTGCTCGCGCGGGCGGTGAAGCTCGGCATCTGCGGCACCAAGATGCGATCGGTCATCAATCTGAATTCGCAAAGCGGGATCGCCGCGATCGTCAAGCAACAGTTCGAACTGGCGGCGCAGATCGATGCGCACGGCCTCCTGCCGATCCTCGAACCCGAGATTTCGATCAAGAGTCCCGACAAGCCCGGCGCGGAAGCCACCCTCCTCGCCGAACTGACCAAAGGTCTCGACGCGTTGCCGGCTAGCCGCCGCGTGATGCTCAAGCTGACCATACCCGATGCGGCCGACTTCTATCGTCCGCTGATCGAGCACCCGCGTGTCGCACGGGTGGTGGCGCTGTCCGGCGGCTACACGCGAGCCGACGCGTGCAAACGGCTCGCTTCGAATCACGGCATGATCGCCAGCTTTTCGAGGGCATTGATCAACGAGCTCAAGCAATCGATGAGCGACAGCGAGTTCGACGCGGCGCTCGAGAAGGCCGTCGACGAAATCTATCAGGCCTCCGTCGTCAAGGTTTAAGCGACTTTCGGGAGACGGTGCCCGGCGGATCGGGGTCCGAGTCCGTTGAAGGTGAACAGCTTGCTTTGTCCGGCCTCATGGCCGGACAAAACTCGCGGCCTGGTGCGCCGCGAATTCTTCCTCGCTCGCTCGCGCAAAGAGCGGCATGGCCCGGTGCATCTCATCGTCTCGCGGGACCGTTTTCGAAGCGCGCTGCACTTACACAGCTGACGATGGCGGCCGACCCATGTGCCGTCGGCTCGAATGTGGCGGTATTCGCCCGTCACTCAATGCCGCCACGACCCATGCGCCATCTCCACATCCCGCTGTGCCGCGGCTAATCCTTCCAGCATGCCGGCTCGATCGAGCGCAATGCAATACACGGGCTTCGCGCGCTCAAAGCGCCAACTGTCCGCCAGCGCGCCGGCATCGACGGGATCGAAACCGAACTGATCCAGCAGTTCGCTTACGACGCGTTTGGCCGATTCGTCGTCACCGGCGAACGGCAGCGCGCGACGCTTCGGCGTATGCGGTGCCGAGCCGTCGGTTTCGAGGTCCCTCGCCAGAATCGCGTTGAAGGCTTTCACCACGCGAGCGCCGGGCAACGCAGCCGCGAGCAATTGGCTGGTGGTCGTGGCGTGGCTGGCGAGCGCCTCGATCTGGCCATCGCGCTCGGGATAATGATTGCAAGTGTCGATCACGATCTTGCCGTCGAGCGCCGCAGCCGGCAACGCGTCGATGCTGCTGAACGGCACGGCGACCACGACCACTTCGCCGAACCTCGCCGCCTCCTGCGCCGTCCCCACCGCGCAGCCGAGCGCGGCAGCGGTGCTGATCAAGGTCCGCGGATCGCGCGAATTGCTGATCATCACTTCGTGAACGTTCTGCTTCGCCAGCGTCGCCATCGCGCGGCCGATAAAGCCCGCGCCGAGAATGCCTATCTTCATGTTTCACACTCCATGCATGTCCGAGGATCGCTCCGACGAGCCACGCTCGCCGGTGAGAACCACTATGATTCAAAACTTGAATGGGATAAACACGTGAAATTCGACGACTGTCGAAAGCAGGAGTGGGGAAACCATGGATCGACTGACCAGCATGGCAATCTTCGTCAAAACCGCCGACAGCGGCTCGTTCGCCGCGGCGGCGCTCGCGTTCGGCATCTCGTCGCAGATGGCCGGCAAGCACGTGAGCACGCTCGAAGAGCGTGTCGGCGCCCGGCTGCTGAACCGCACCACGCGCCGCCAGAGCCTCACCGAAATCGGCCAGATCTTCTATGAGCGCTGCAAGGCGCTGCTCGCCGACGCGGCGGCGGCGGAGTCGGTCGCTCAGGAACTGTCGGCGTCGCCGCGCGGACGCCTGCGCATTACCGCGCCCGTCACGTTCGGCGCCTGCTGTCTTGCGCCGCTGATCACGCGCTATCTGAAAGCGCATCCCGAGGTGCGGGTCGAGTTGACATTGACGGACCGCTTTGTCGATCTGATCGACGAGGGTTACGAGGCGGCGGTCCGCCTCGGCGCGCTGTCGGATTCGTCGCTGATCGCGCGGCCGTTGATGCCGTACCGGTTGGTGGCGTGCGCATCGCCCGGCTATCTGGCGGAACGCGGCGAACCACGCACGCCGCGGGACCTGACCGCACACGAGTGTCTGAGCTTCGTCTACACGAGCATGCCGGCCGCCACCGAATGGCGTTTCGCCGATGCCCAGGGCGAACAGGCGGTGCCGATTGCCGGCCGCTTCGAGGTCAACGACGTGAAGGCGCTGCTGGCCGCCGCGCTCAACGGCGGCGGCGTGATGCTCGCTCCCGAAGTGGCCGTGAAAGACGAACTCGCGGCGGGCCGCCTCGTGCGCCTGCTGACCGGCTACGAAGCGACCGCGCGGCCGATGCATCTGGTATTTCCCGCCAGCCGCGTCACGCCGAAACTGCGCGCGTTCATCGACCAGGTGGTGGCCGAATTCGGCCCGCACAAGGCGTGAACCCTGCGTGAACCCTACGTGAACATCGCGCGAACGAGCCGCACGGAAATGCTCATCACACGCCCGTGACAAGCCGCCAATCTCGCCGCATTGCCCGCTAGAATGGCCGCCTTTGCCCGCTTCGGGCTCGCCGCAAGGCAAAATACGGGTTTTGCGCGCGCCGACCGCGCCGCGCAGCCCGGTAAATCAGACGCCGGCGGCATGCACGCCGACGGCCTTCGCAATCTCGCACGACGACCGCCCGCTCAAGCTCAATGGGGCTCCGGCGGCCGGCCGCGTGCGGCGCAGCCAGGACAGCTCGTCCTTTAACAGAGCACCTCAGGAGCATTTATGACCGATTCGAATCCATCCTTCCTCGGCAGGATTTCCCTGGCCGTGGGCACGTTCTTCCGCATCCTCGGCGATGGCGAATTCGCCGCCGGAGTCCTGCGTCTGCGTGACGGCGTTGAGGCAAACACCGCGCCCACGCCGGCGCCCGCAGCCGCACCCGCGCCGCAACCCGCGCCCGTGCTGAAGGAAGCAAGCCCCGACGCCGCCTTGCAACTGCTCGGCCTGCTGCAACGCGACGCGCGCTTCATCGATTTCGTCGAGGAAGACATCAAGAACTATAGCGACGCCGATATCGGCGCGGCCGCGCGCCTCGTGCACGACGGTTGCCGCGCGACGCTGCGCGAGCACTTCACGATCCGCCCGGTGCGCGACGAAGCCGAAGGCAGCCGCGTCACGCTGGCCGAAGGTTTCGACGCGGCTTCGATTCGCCTGACCGGCAATGTCGTCGGCAAGGCGCCGTTCAACGGCAGCATCAGCCATCGCGGCTGGCGCGTCGACGAAGTGCGTCTGCCGAAGCTCACGGACAGCCACAACGCGAAAGTGATCGCACCGGCCGAGGTGGAGCTATGAGCGACGCACGCCAGTCACGCTACGCCATCGGCATCGATCTGGGCACCACGCACTGCGCGCTGTCCTATGTGGACACCAGCGCCAGCGACGGCGAAAAGACCTCGCAAGGCGTGCTGCCGATCGCGCAGCTCACGGGCCCCGGCGCGATCGACAACCTCGATCTGCTGCCCTCGTTCCTGTATCTGCCGCACCCTGACGAACTCGCCTCGGGCGACCTGTATCTGCCGTGGACCGGCCAGCGCGAATTCGCGGTCGGCGAATTCGCCCGCAGTCGCGGCGCAGCCACGCCGATCCGGCTCGTGTCGAGTGCGAAGAGCTGGTTGTGCCATCCGGGCGTGGACCGGCGCGCGGCGATTCTGCCCAACGACGCGCCGCCCGAAGTCGCGCGCGTCTCGCCGCTCGAAAGCTCGGTGCGTTATCTGACGCACTTGCGCGAAGCCTGGGACCACGCGCATCCCGACGCACCGTTCGGCGAACAGGACATCACGGTGACGATCCCGGCATCGTTCGACCCGGCCGCGCGCGAACTGACCGCCGAAGCCGCCGAGGCGGCAGGCTTCGGCCGCATGACGCTGCTCGAAGAACCGCAGGCCGCGCTGTATAGCTGGATCCAGAAGAGCGGCGGCGACTGGCGCAAGCAGGTGAAGATCGGCGACATCATCCTCGTGGTCGATGTGGGCGGCGGCACGACCGACCTCTCGCTGATCGCCGTGATCGAGCGCGAAGGCAATCTCGAGCTGCATCGCGTGGCGGTCGGCGAACACATTCTGCTCGGCGGCGACAACATGGACCTCGCGCTCGCGCACGTGGTCGCGCGCAAGCTGGCGGCAGCCGGCACCCAGGCCGACGCGTGGCAGTTGCGCGCCCTCACCTACGCGTGCCGCTCGGCCAAGGAAACGCTGCTCAGCGATCCGGCCACCGATACCGTGCCGCTCGTCGTGCCCAGCCGCGGCTCGAAGCTGATCGGCGGCTCGATCCGCACCGAACTCACGCGCGCCGAATTGACCCAGACGATTCTCGAAGGCTTCTTCCCGCAGGTGGACAGCGCCGCGCGTCCGGTGAGCCGCGCGCGCGCCGGTCTCACGCAGCTCGGCCTGCCGTATGCGCAGGACGCCGGCATCACGCGGCATCTGGCGGCGTTCCTCGGCCGCCAGCTGGGCGCGCTCGCTGAACTGGCGGGAACGAGCGGCATTGCGGCTGCGGAGAACGCGAGCTTCCTGCATCCGACGGCGGTGCTGTTCAACGGCGGCGTGTTCAAGTCGCCGCTGCTGGTCGAACGCATCATGGGCACGCTGAACAACTGGCTCGCCGCCGAAGGCGCGGCGCCGGCACGGCTGCTCGAAGGCGCCGATCTCGATCTCGCCGTCGCACGCGGCGCGGCCTATTACGGCTATGTGCGACGCGGCCGCGGCGTGCGGATTCGCGGCGGCACGGCGCGCGCGTATTACATCGCGATCGAATCGGCGATGCCCGCCGTGCCCGGCCTCGAACCGCCGATCCAGGCGCTGTGTGTGGCGCCCTTCGGCATGGAGGAAGGCACCGAGGCCGAACTGCCCGCGCAGGAATTCGGCCTCGTGGTCGGCGAGCCGGTGCACTTCCGCTTCTTCGGGTCGTCGGTGCGTCGGCAGGATCAGGTCGGCACGCTGCTCGACTTCTGGGGCCCCGAGGAATTGCAGGAACTCGAAGAGATTCAGGCGACGCTGCCCGCCTCAGGCCGCAACGCCGGTGAAGTCGTGCCGGTGAAGCTGCGCGCGCGCGTCACCGAAGCGGGCACGCTCGAACTCGAAGCCGTGCCGCGCGGCACCGACGAGCGCTGGAAAGTCGAGTTCGACGTGCGCGGCAACGCGAATGCGTGAATGAGATGAAGCGGTATAGCGTCGGTATCGATCTCGGCACCAGCAACACGGTGCTCGCCTATGCGGAGGCGGGATCGCCGGGTGGGTCGCCGCTGATCCGCGTCTTCGAGATCGAGCAACTGGTGAGCCCCGGCGAAGTGGCCGCGCGGCCGCTTCTGCCCTCGGTGCGCTATCAGGCGGCGCAAGGCGAACTGAACGCCGGCGATCTGCAATTGCCGTGGTCCGGTGCGGATCAGAGCGGCGCGCGCAAAGATACACAGCAGGACGCGCAGCCGGTCGTGATCGGCCGGCTCGCTCGCGTGCTGGGCGCTCAGGTGCCCGGCCGGCTGGTGTCGAGCGCGAAGAGCTGGCTCTCGCATGCGTCGGTGGATCGCACCGCGCCGATCCTGCCGTGGGGCGCCGCCGACGACGTCCGCAAAGTCTCGCCGGTCGAAGCCAGCGCGAGCTATCTGGCGCATGTGCGCGCGGCCTGGAACCAGCGTTTTCCAGACGCGCCGCTCGAACACCAGGATGTAGTGCTGACAGTGCCGGCATCGTTCGACG
The DNA here is from genome assembly GCF_003002025.1 of Paraburkholderia sp. BL25I1N1. GTDB lineage: Bacteria > Pseudomonadota > Gammaproteobacteria > Burkholderiales > Burkholderiaceae > Paraburkholderia. Next base: position 159,550 of record NZ_PVZB01000020.1, on the reverse strand, counting down.
AAGGCGCGCGAGCGCTGACCGTGGAAGCCGCCCGCATGGCCGGCTTGCCTGCTTTGAGGCTGCTGGAGGAGCCGCAAGCGGCGTTTTATGACTGGCTGTTTCATCATCGAGAGCAGCTGGCAAGCGAACTCGCGGACACCCGTCTCGTGCTGATCTGCGACGTGGGCGGCGGCACCACCGACCTCACGCTGATCGAAGTCGGCCTGCGCGACGGCGAGCCGCAACTCACGCGCATCGGCGTGGGCAATCATCTGATGCTCGGCGGCGACAACATGGACCTGGCGCTCGCGCATCTGGTGGAAGCGCGGCTGCCGGGCGGCTCGAACCAGTCGGGCGAGCGCGCGCGTTTGTCGGCGGCGAGCCTGTCGCAACTGGTCGAGCGTTGCCGCAACGCCAAGGAACAGCTGCTCGGCGCGCAGGCGCCCGACTCCACGTCGATCACAATGCTCGGCGCGGGCTCGAAGCTGATCGGCGGCGCGCGCACGGCGCAAGTCACGCGCGACGAGGTCGAGCGGATCATCGTCGACGGGTTCTTTCCGGCGGTGGCGTCGCATGAACGGCCTGGGCGGCCGCGTGGCGCGATCGTCGAATTCGGCCTGCCCTATGCGACCGATGCCGCCGTCACGCGTCATATCGCAGCGTTTCTGAGCCGCTTCGCGGCGCAATCGCGCAAGGCGCTGGGCATCGTCGAGTCCTCCGGTTCACCGGACGAAGCAACGCTGCCAGTGCCCGACACGTTGCTGCTGAACGGCGGCGTGTTCCGCGCCGAGGCGCTTACGCAGCGTCTGGCCAGCACCTTGGGCACGTGGCGCGGCGCAGCGCTCAACGTGCTGCACAACGACAATCCCGACGTGGCCGTGGCGCGCGGCGCGGTCGCCTATTCGCTCGCGCGCTCGGGCAACGCGCCGAAAATCGGCGGCGGCTCGCCGCGCAGCTACTTCCTCGTGCTCGACGAAGCCGGCGACGGCAAAACCAATGGCGAGCCCGTACAACGCGGCATCTGCCTGCTGCCGCGCGGCACGGAAGAAGGCCACGAGATTCTGATCGCGGATCGCACCTTCGCGCTGCGTCTCGGGCATCCGGTGCGGTTTCACCTTGTCTCGTCGAGCGCGGATACGGCGTATCGACCCGGCGAACTGATCGATCTGGCCGGCGGCGATTTTGTCCGCCTGCCGCCACTCGCGACCATCGTGCAGCCGCGCGGCGCGAAGAGCGCGCGCGAGACCGCGGTGCGGATCGCGACGTCGCTCACCGAAGTGGGCACGCTCGACGTCCATTGCATTGAACTCGACAATCCCGCGCAGCGCTGGCTGCTCGAATTCCAGTTGCGCCGTGAAGACGCGCAAACAAACCTGGCAGACGACGCCGCACCGGCTCGCCATCCGGCGCTCGACCAGGCGATCGACCACATCGACCGCTGCTTCGGCTCCCGCGCGCAGAAAGTCGATCCAAAAGAAGTCAAACGCCTGCGCTCGCAACTCGAACAACTGCTGGGCTCGCGCGAAAGCTGGAACAGCGCATTGCTGCGCGAACTGTTCGGCGCGCTGTGGGAACGCGCGCGCCGCCGGCGCCGCTCGGCGGATCACGAACGCCTCTGGCTGAATCTGGCCGGCTATTGCGTGCGGCCGGGCTTCGGCTATCCACTCGACGAATGGCGCGTCGAACAACTCTGGTCGCTGTTCGACGACGGCATCCAGTACGTCAACGAAAGCCAAGTCTGGTCGGAATGGTGGACGCTCTGGCGGCGCGCCGCCGGCGGCCTCGACGAAAGCGCGCAACTGCGCGTGCTCGACGCCATGGCCTATCTGCAAGGCGCCGCGCAATCGCGCCACAAGCTGCCGTTCGACGTGGCGAAAACCGGCTTCACCGACATGGTTCGGCTGAGCGCATCGCTCGAACGGATTCCGGTGGAGCGCAAGATCGAGCTTGGCGAATCGGTGCTGACGCGTCTGAAGAAGCCTGCTGAAAATCATCAAAGCTGGTGGGCGGTCGGCCGTATCGGTGCGCGGCGGCCGTTCTACGGCAGTGCGCACAGCGTCGTTCCGCCGCAGACTGCCGGCGCATGGCTCAACGCGATCCTCGCGCTCGACTGGAAGAAGGTCGATCCCGCCGCGTTCGCCGCCGTGCAGATCGCCCGCCTGACCGGCGACCGCTCGCGCGACCTGCCCGAAGACCTGCGTCTTGCGGTAGTGCGCCGCCTCGAAGCGGCCAACGCGCCGCGCGCGTGGATCACCATGGTGAGCGAGAGCGTCGAGCTCGATAACGCCGACGAAGGCCGCGTGTTCGGCGAGTCGCTGCCGGTGGGACTGAAGCTGATCGGGAGCGGAGGCTCGCGCGACTAGTGCAGCTCGAAATTCAGCACCGCTTCCGCCGCAAGCGCGTCTTTGCGATTCTTGAGGCTCTCGGCCAGCAGATCACGGAAGATGAGCGCGGTGTCGGCGCCGTGCTGCTCGCGAAATCCGTTCAGCACTTCAGCAATGGCGGTTCGTTGCGTGATCGGTGTCAACGTGCTGGCAATATACGAACTGCCGCGCGCCAACTCCATCATGTAGGTGGATCTGCACAGCGCCTTGTCTGCCTCTCGAGCGGATTTTCGTCCGTTACGCATCGTTGTCTTTCTCGGTTATTTTTCGTTGCGCGTGCAACCAGCGGCTCCTTCCGCCGGCGAGGCGAAGCGCTCTCACGCTCCGCTCTGACGCAACCATCTCCTTCTATCTGAACAGTTGAAGCTTAAGAGAACCTTATGCGTAGCGGATAAAAGCTCACGCGGACGCGCGCCTGAGAAACTCAATCCATTCGCTCGATGACAATCGGAATGTTTTGCTGCATGCGTCGTGGCCTTTGGCGCTTCACATGCAAAAAAGGCCGGAAAATCCGGCCTTTTCACGTGAGGACCCGACGATTGCCTGGTAGTGCTACACCTGCGCCATGCCGCCGTCGACAGCCATTTCGATCCCCGTGATGTAGCTCGCGTCGTCGGAAGCCAGGAACGAGACGGCCTTGGCGATCTCGTCCGGTTCGCCCACGCGACCAAGCGGCGTCGTTTCGCTGGCCTGCTGGGTGAAAGCGGCGATCTGCTCGTCGCTCATGCCCAGTTCGGACTTGTAGGCCGGCGTCACCACCACGCCGGGCGCTACCACGTTGACGCGAATTCCACGGCCTTTGAGATCGGTCGCCCACGTACGCGCGAACGAGCGCAGCGCGGCCTTGGTCGCCGCATATACGCCGAAGGCCGGCATGCCCTTGTTCCCGGCGATCGAACCGGTAATGACGATCGCGCTGCCGGGACGCATCAACGGCAAGGCTTTCTGCACCGTGAACAGCGTGCCTTTGACGTTGATGCCGAAGTACTTGTCGAACTGCGCCTCGGTGATCGCGCCGAGCGGCGAGAACTCGCCGCCGCCCGCATTCGCGAACAGAATGTCGAGCCGGTCATGGGCGGCCTGCACCGTGCTGAACATCCGGTCGAGGTCGTCGGCTGAAGAAACGTCCGCGCGAATCGCAATGGCGCCGTGGCCGATGCGCGCCACGGCGTCGTCGAGTTCGGCCTGACGCCGGCCGGTGATGTAAACAGTCGCGCCTTCCTGAGCGAAACGCGTGGCGGCGGCGAAGCCGATGCCGCTGCTGCCGCCCGTCACCAGCACGATCTTGCCGGCGTGTTTGCGGGGATTGACGTTATTGAGTGTGGACGTGTTCATGATTTGCTCCTGGGTTTGTGAGGTCGGTTGACCATGACGACGAGCTTATTCCATGCGCGAATAGAGATAAATAGGTATTCTGTGACTTCTTTATCCACATGCGTGGATAATCATCGGGAAATGGAGTCGTTATGGATCATTTGCAGGCCATCCGCATCTTTGCGCGGGTGGTGGAAACCGGCGGCTTCGGCCGGGCGGCGCAGTCGCTGCAGATGCCGAACGCAACGGTCAGCAAGTGGGTGAAGTCGCTGGAAGATCATCTGGGCGTGAAACTGCTCGAACGCAGCACGCGCAGCGTCAGCGTCACGACGGACGGCGCGGCGTATTACGAGCGTACGCGGCATTTGCTAAGTGAACTCGACGATATCGAAGCGACCTTGGGCCGCGACCACGCGAATCCGCGCGGCGTGCTGCGGGTCGACAGCGGCGGCTCGACCGCGAGCGGCATTCTGATTCCCGCGCTGCCCGAATTTTGCGCGCGCTATCCGGACATTCAGGTGCGTCTGAGCGTGACGGACCGGACCGCCGATCTGATCGCGGAGAACATCGACTGCGCGATTCGCAGCACGGGAGACGATCCCAATCTGGTCACGCACGCCATCGGCACGCTGCGCTGGACCACGTGTGCGAGCCCGGCGTACCTGGCCGAACGTGGCACGCCTGTGCATCCGCGCCAGATCGTTGATGATCGGCACGCGGTGGCCGGCTATTTTTCAGCGAGCAGCGGACTCGCGCAGCCCTTGCATTTCCTGAAGGACGGCGAGCGCATCGTGCTCGACAAGGTTCGCAATACGGTGATGGTGAGCGAAAGCAATGCTCATCTGGCCACGGCGCTGGCGGGACTCGGCATCGTTCATACGCTGGATTTCATGGTGGGGCCGGCCGTGCAGCGCGGCGAGCTCGTGCCGATTCTGACGGACTGGCGGCCGGAGCCGCTGCAGGTTTATCTCGTCTATCCGCCGAGCCGCCGTTACAGCGCCAAACTCCGCGTGTTCGCCGACTGGGTGAGCCGGCTCTGCGGGGAGCTTGAGACCGCCTGAACGCGCAGGCGCGTTACGCCATCGTCACCCGGTTTCGACCGCTATGTTTCGATCGATACAGCGCGCGATCCGCGCTCGCGAAACCGTCGCGATGCGCCGGCCGTGACGCCTCGCTGATGCGCGTCAACGACGCGCCCACGCTCACGGTCACCCTGCCGAGCGGCGACGCGCGATGCTCGATCGCCAGATCCTCCACGCCCTGGCGAAGCGTGGCGAGTGTGTCTTCGAGCGCCGCGCGCTCCGCGTGCAGCACCAGCAGGCCGAACTCCTCACCGCCCATGCGCCCCACAATGATGCGTTCGCCGTCGGCCGCGGCCTGCATCACCGAGGCCACTTTGCGCAGGCATTGATCGCCGGCCTGGTGGCCGTAGGTATCGTTGTATTGCTTGAACCAGTCCACGTCGACCACGACCGAACCCATCACGTCGCCGTCCCGCGCCTCCTTCCAGCGGCGCGTGACGCTCTCCAGCAGGAAACGACGGTTGTACAACTGCGTCAGCGGATCGATCGCGGTGGCCGTGCGCATCTTCAGATCGTTCTCGATCATCGCGCGCAGGTGGTAGAACACGCCGCGCTGCCCCGCGTCGAGGCGGCCGGGCGCAGGGTCCATCGCGCACAAGGCGCCGACGATCTCGCCATTGGGCGCGCGCAGCGCGATCGCCGCGTAGAAACGCACGAACGGATGCCGCTGCACCAGCATGCATTCGCCGAAACGCGTGTCGTCGTGCGCATCCTCGATGACGAACAACTCCTCGTCGCGCACCGCATAGTCGGCGAGCGAGCGGGCTCGCGTGACGAGCGGCATCGCCATGCCGACCTCGGCGCGGTAATGCTGGTATTCCTCATCGAGCAGCGTGATCGCGGTGATCGCCGCGCCGGTCACGCTCTTGAGAATTTCCGCCGCGTGGGTGAAGCATTCGCGCATCACCTGATCGTCGTGCAACAGCCATTCAATGACCGACGACTCCACCTCGGGTTCACCGGCGCAGGACGAATCGAACTGCATGCGGCTGGACAGACGGTCGTTACTGAAGGCGAGTTGCACGGCTGGGTTCCAGAATGTGATTAGCTCGTGTCAACGGCACAATCACGTGAAACTTGAGCAGCCGCGAAGCTTGTCGGCGCGCAAAGCCAGGCATGGCGGCGCGGATCGACGCTTGGCGCCAGGACGTACAATTCACCCGCCGGTCTCACACCGCTTGCGTCTGCTCAAGAAACGGGCAGCGCGTCCTTTTCAACAGACATTTGCACCCGCTCTCGCCGCGCGTATTTCGCATTCACATGATCAATCTCTTTCAGGCCATGCAGGCGTTCGTCAAGGTCGCCGACGCGGGCAGCTTCGCGCAGGCCGCCGAGCAACTCGGCGTCTCGACCTCGGTGGTCACGCGCCACGTGTCGAGCCTTGAAAAGCACCTCGGCATTCGCCTGTTCCAGCGCACCACGCGTAAGGTCGTGCTGACCGAAACCGGCGCCGAATATGCCGACGGCTGCCGCCTCCTGATGACCGAACTCGAAGAAGTGGAATCGCGCGCAACCACCGCGTCGAAAGAAGTCGCCGGCGATCTGCGCATCGTCGCGCTGGGCAGCTTTTCGTTATTTCGCCTCACGCCGCTGTTCGCCGAGTATCAGGCGAAGTTTCCGCGTGTGAATCTGCGCGTCACGTTGACGGAGAAACGCGTCGATCTGCTCGAAGGCGGCTTCGACGTGGGGATCGTGACCGAGCATATGATCCGCTCGGAGTCGCTGGTGGTGCGCCGGCTGATCAACTCGCACGCGGTGCCGGTGGCGTCGGCGGCTTACCTCGCGCAGGCCGGCCATCCAAAAACGCCTGCCGATCTTACGCGGCACCGCGTAATCACCGCACCGCTCGACACGAGCCCGCAGACCTGGGTGTTCGACAACGGCGAAGGCGGCGAAGACAGCATCGCGCTCGATGCGTCGTTCACCGTCAACAGCATGATCATGCAGAAACAGGCAGCGCTCGGCGCGATGGGCATCGCGCTACTGCCGCTCGAGATGGTCGACGACGAATTGCGCGCGGGCACGCTGGTGCGGATCCTTGAAGATCACGCCGTGCTCAACGGTGACGTGGCGGTGTCGCTCGTGTATCCGAGCCGGGAGTTCGTACCGCGCAAGATCCGCGAGTTTATCGATCTGGCGGTGGGGTTCTTCGAGTGATTGTGCCGGAATAGAGAGGCTTCTCGCGCCCTCACCTCGTCAAGGCCGCTCGCCTCGCGCCAAACGCGCCTCGATGTCATACACCACCGGCATCAGATCCGCGACGCTGTCGATCACATAGTGCGCGCCCGCCGCCTGCAGCTTCTCGATTGCCGCCTTGCGACGCCATGCGAACTCATCGGGCGCCAGCGCCTTGACGTCGTCTTCGGCCATGCCGAACGCGTTGCCGCTCACCGCGACGCCGACCGCCCACGTGCCGCCGTTGATGCCCTCTTCGATGCCGACTTCGGTGTCGTCCACCTTGATCGCATCCTTCGCGCGCCACACGCCCAGTTCCGGCAACGTCTTGTAGATCATGTACGGCGACGGCCGGCCTTCCGGCGTATCGCCGGTGCACACGATGCTGTCCGGCGAGAACCCCTGCGCGGCCGCGCCCGGCACGATTTCGGCCATGATCTCGCGCGTATAGCCGGTGGTCGTGCCGATCCGGATGTCGTCGCTGCGCAGCGCGCTCGCCACGTCAGCCACGCCCGGAATCACCGAGCTGTAGCTCGCCGCCACGGCGATGTTCTTCGGTACGAACACGTCGTACACGGCGTCGATATCCGCTTCGCCCGGCGCGTGGCCGTACTTGTCGGCCCAAGCCTGCGCGACGCGCGGCAACGCCATCAGCGCCGCGATATGCGGACGCTTGGCCATGCCCATCGGACCGCGCGCTTCATCGATCGTGATCGGCACGCCGAACTGTTCGAAGGTCTCGACGAAGGCGCCCATCGGGGCCAGTGAACCGTAATCGACCACTGTGCCGGCCCAATCGAAAATCACTGCTTTTACGTGTTTCATTTACTTCGATCCCATGGAATTCCCAAAGCTCGCGCGATGTGCCCGAGCTGTGTGCTTCAGGCCGCGTCGGCCAATCTCTTGCGCTCTTCGAGCGCAGCCGCCGGCGGGGCGGCCTGTTCGACGCCCATCGATTCGAGCGCGTTGCCGCACGCCGCCACGACGCGGCGCATCACGTGCTCGTCCACCTGACCGATGCAGCCGATCCGGAAGCTGTCCGCCACCGTCAATTTGCCCGGATAGATGATGAAACCCTGCTGCTTCATCAATTCGTAGAAGCGCTCGAATTTGAACGACGCATGCGCCGGCGAGAAGAACGTCACGATGATCGGCGAGCGCCAGCGCGCATTCAACAGCGGCTCGAAGCCAAGGTCGTGCATGCCGGCCACCAGCACGTCGCGATTATTCGCGTAGCGCGCGAGCCGTCCGGGCTGGCCGCCTTCCATCTTGTGCAACCGCAGCGCCTCGATAAACGCGGCCACGGTGTGCGTGGGCGGCGTGAAACGCCACTGGCCGGTGCGGTTCATCACGTCCCATTGATCATGGACGTCGAGCGCGAGCGAGTGACTGCGTCCCTTCGCTTCCTGCAACGCGCCCTTGCGGGCGATCACGAATCCGAAGCCCGGCACGCCCTCGATACATTTATTCGCTGACGACACGAAGGCCTCGCAGGCAATCTCGCGCACGTCGAGCGGCACCGCGCCGAAGGCGCTCATCGAATCGATCAGCAGCTTGCGGCCCTTCTTCGCGGTGGCGGCGGCGATTTCCGCGAGCGGGTTCAGAATCCCCGAGCTGGTTTCGCAATGCACGGCGACCACGTGCGTGATGCGTGGCTCGGCGTCCAGCATGCGCTCCACTTCCGCGCCGCGCGGCGGCAGGTAGTCGCCTTTGTCGAGCAGCGTAAAGGCGCGGCCGAGATAACCGAGCGTGGTCGCGATGCGCTTGCCGTACGCGCCGTTGGCCAGCACGAGCGCGTGGCCGTCGCGCGGAATCAGACTGCCGAGCATCGCTTCGACGCAATAGCTGCCGCTGCCTTGCAGCGGCACGCAGTCGTATTCTCCCGCTGTGTCTCCGGCAATCTCCAGCAGGCTGCTGCGCAGCAGCGCCGTCATGGCGCGGAAATCGCCGTCCCACGAACCCCAGTCCCGCAGCATCGCTTCCTTGGTCGAGAACGCCGTGGTGAGCGGGCCGGGCGTCAACAGATACGGCTCGCCTTTGGCCGGCGCCGCGCACGTTACTGCGGAAGGTCCTGCGGCGTTCACGGCTGGGGAACGGTCGATCACGCTGTTCATGTCGGAATCTCCGATATCGCTGGTTCGGTACGCACACAGTACAGAAACGCGCGGTATCGGTAAAATCGATATAATTGATGTAGGTATCGCAATAACTTATAGCTCAGGGAGGCACACGTGCAATACGCGCAATTGCGGGCATTTCATGCGGTCGCGGAACATGGCGGGTTCTCCAAAGCGGCGCAGGCACTCTCGCTCACGCAGCCGGCCGTGTCGGATCACGTGCGGCGGCTCGAGCAGGATTACGGCGTCAAACTGTTCGAGCGCGGGCCGCGCGGCGTCGAGACCACCGAACTCGGCCTGCGCCTTTTCAGCGTGACGCGGCAGATGCTCAGTTGCGAGCGTGACGCGCGGCAATTGCTCGAATCGGCGGGCGGGCTGGAATCCGGCTCGCTGTCGCTGGCCGCGGACGCGCCCGACCTGGCGGTCGCGCTGATCAGCGCGTTTCGCAAGCTGCATCCGGGCATCGTCGTGACGCTGTCTATTGCGAACGCCGCGGATTGCATGCAGCGCGTGCTCTCCAGCGCCGTCGACGCGGCCATTACTGCCGCGCCGCAAGTGCACAGCCGGCTGGAGGCGCGCGTATTGCGGCGCGATCCGCTGGTCGCGATGGTGCCGGCGAGCTATCCGGTGGCGAAGAAACGCAAGCTAAGCTACGCCGAACTGGTGCAGCAGCCGATGATCTTCCGCGAGTCGCAATCCGTCACGCAGCAGTTGCTGGAGATCGAACTGGTGCGCGAATCGCTGCAAGTGGAACCGGTGATGTACGTGGACGGCCGCGAAGCGCTCGAAGAAGCAGTCGCGCAAGGCATGGGGGTTGGGGTCATCGCGCGCGCGGAATTCAACGAATCGCGGCGGATCAGGATGATTCCACTGCAGGACTGCCGGGTGCAGATGACCGAATCGCTGACGCGGCTCGCCGAGCGGCCGGGGTCGAATCTGCTGGACGCGTTGTTCGCGGTGGACCTGGTGAAACCGGCTGCGGCCACAAGCGCGCCAGCGGCGTGAAACGATAAGCCAGTTCACGCTGCTCCGGCTGAATGAGAGGACAAGCCGCCCGGCAGGCGATGCCTGCGGGCGGCTTTTCTTCCTCGTGCTGCAATATGGCGTGGCGCTCTGCGGCCACGCTTGATCCCTTCACATCGAACCGCTTAACGCGAGCCACCACTAGCAATCAGGCTTTCACCGGTCAGCCAGCGCGCGTCGTCGGAAGCGAGGAAGGCGACCACATCGGCGATATCGTCCGGCTGGCCGATACGGCCGAGCGGCGTCGTGCTTAACGCCCACGTTTCCAGGTCGGAGCCGACGATGCCGCCGGCGTGCGTGCCTTCGGTTGCGACCATGCCCGGATTCACCGAATTGACGCGAATCTTGCGCGGGCCAAGCTCACGTGCAAGCACGCCGGTGATACCGTCGACTGCGCCCTTGGTAGCGGTATAGACCGCGCTGCCCGGCGGCGTGATGCGGCTCACCACTGAACTGATATTGACGATGCTCGCACCCTCGCCGAGGTGCTTGACCGCGGCCTGCGTGGTCAACAGCAGACCCAGCACGTTCACGTTGAAGTGCTTATGAAAATGCTCTTCGGTGATCTCTTCGATCGCCGCGAATTCGTACACGCCGGAGTTGTTGACGAGAATGTCGAGACGGCCATACGTTTCCACGGCCGTATCGATAATGCCTTGCGCGTCCGCCGCTTTCGACACATCGCCCGCAACGGCCACGGCCTTGCCGCCGGCAGCGGTGATCGCCTCGACCACGCTGTCCGCGCCGGACTTGCTCGACGCATAGTTCACCACCACTGAAGCGCCTTGCGCGGCCAAAGCCTTGGCAATTGCCGCGCCGATACCTTTCGATGCACCGGTTACGACTGCAACCTTACCTGTGAGTTTGCTCATGATCGATTCCTGTAGATGGGATTGGCGCCGACGCTATCGCGAAGATTCGCGGGTTGCGGTGGAAATGCACTGGCGCTGACACTGGTGACAATGTAGGCACGTCAGCCGCGCGGATAAAGCGGCTGAAGGCGAATAGATACGTCGGTTGAGCCGAACAATCGGAAGACAGGTGACGCGAATAGCGCGAAGGCCGCCCGAATCAACCGCACGCTCTTCAAGCGCGAGTTCGATGAACGCGCATTGGCTCAGCTTCAACGGGGAACGCCGCGTTCACCAATGCCGATGACGCGGACAACTACGCCATGAATTCAGCACTTAAGCAGCAGCATGATTTGCGCGGCCACGCTGGCCAGCACCGCCAGCGCGCCGAGCGTATCCAGAATAACGTGCCACACGATATCGCTCCTTCCACACTCGTTTCACCATTGCCTGATTAAACGAATGCTCGTGCCATCAATTGAATACCCAGCCCGAGCAGACAGATAAAGAACCAGCGTCTGAACGTGTCCGCGCCGATGCGTCCGCGCACGCGCTGTCCGATCCACATGCCGAACAGCGCCGGCACCACGGCGAATAGCGACTCGCCCAGATCGCCGGCGGCAAACGCGTGCTCTCTGGTGAGGCCGATCGCCAGCGCGATGGTCGACACCGTGAACGACAAGCCGAGCGCCTGCACCAGATCCTCTTTCTTCAACGCCAGCCCTTGCAGATACGGTACTGCCGGCACGACGAACACACCAGTGCCGCCGGTGACGAGGCCCGTCACCGCGCCGATCGCGGGCGACAACCAGCGCTCGTGGCGCGCCGGCACTGACACGCGCCACGCCAGCAAACCGGCTGCGGCGTACAGCGTCAACGCGGCGCCGAGTCCGACCACGGCCCATTCGCCGCCCCCGCCCGCGATGAACGACGCGGCCGCGACCGTGCCGGCGACAATGCCGAGCAGCATCGGCCACAAGCGTTTGAGCAGCGCCCGCACGCTCGGCCCCGCGAACAGTTGCCAGACATTCGTCACGAAGGACGGCAACAGCAGCATCGCGGCGGCCTGGGCCGGCAGCATCAGCGTGCCGAGCACGCCCATGGCGACGGTCGGCAGTCCCATGCCGGTCACTCCCTTGACGAAGCCGGCGACCACGAAAGTCGCGGCGACCACGCCCGCACGCGTCGCAAACGAAGAGATCATTGGAAGGCTGTTATTGAAGTGATGCCGGCAATTTTCAATCGCCGCAAGGCCGGCCACAATGCGTAAGATACTTAGCGTGACTTAGGCTGCGGCTAAGGCTGCGACCCTGGCTGAATCCCACCGCTTCCCCATAACGATCCGTCTTCCATGCGCTTCGATCTCATCGACCTTCGCCTGTTTCTGCACATCCTCGAAACCGGCAGCATCACCCACGGCGCCGCGCGCACGAACATGTCGCTGCCGTCGGCAAGCGCGCGGCTGCGCGGCATGGAAGACGCGCTCGGCATGCCGTTGCTCGAACGCGGCCGCCGCGGTGTCGAAACCACGCCGACCGGCGACACGCTCGCGCATCACGCGCGGCTCGTGCTCGGGCAGATCGAACGCATGCAGGGTGAACTGGGCGAGCATCAGGAAGGCCGCAAAGCGTGCATCAGGCTGTGGACCAACACGGCGGCCATCACCGAGTTCCTGCCCTCCGCGATCGGTCTGTTTCTGCGCGATCATCCCAACGTGCAGATCGACCTGAAGGAGCGTCAAAGCAGCGAAACGGTCAAGGCGGTGCTGACCGGCACGGCTGAAATCGGCATCATTTCCGATGCGGTCGATCACGGCGCGCTGCAGACCTTCCCCTTCGCCATCGACAAACTCGTGCTGATCGCGAGCCGCGACGATCCGCTTGCCGCACTGCGCCGCACGACGCTGGCGGAAGTGGCGGAGCGGGAATTCATCGGGCTGAGCGCGGACAGCGCATTGCAGGCCTACCTCGGCGAGCGCGCGCTGCTGGCCGGCCAGCCGCTCAGCTTCCGCACTCACGTACGGACCTTCGACGCGATCTGCTGCATGGTCGAACAAGGCGCCGGCCTCGGTATCGTGCCGGCCACCGCAGCGAAGCGCTATCGCGGCACGCCCGGCATCCGTACGATCGAGCTGACCGATAGCTGGGCCGCGCGCCAGTTGCTGATCTGCATGCGCGATCTGAACGCAATGGCGCGGCCGGAAAAGGCGCTAGTGCGGCATCTGGCCGGAATCTGAATGTGCCGTTTGTTCCGACTGTTCCGTTTGGAATGCGCGCGCCGCACTATTATCAGTCCAGTTTATCCAACTTGCCATTTTTAATCGATTTGCTTGATTTAGCGCGGTTTCTTATCCTTGACGCACAACCGCATGCAGTTCGATGCATGCGCCGTCCGCCACTTTTTGCCGGCAAGATCATGGAAAGAACCACCTTCAACGTGCGTGTCGATAGCGTCCGCGACGAAGCGCATGGCGTGCGCTCGTTCAGCGTCTCGCGACTGGACGGGCAACCGTTCGATCACTACGAACCCGGCGCGCACATCGACGTGACCGGACCATCCGGCGTCACGCGGCAATATTCGTTGTGCGGCGACCCGGACCAGCGGGACGCGCATCTGTTCGCCGTGAAGCGTGAAGACACGTCACGCGGCGGCTCGCGTTCGCTGCATGAGGACGTCGCGGTCGGCAGCGAATTGACCATCGGCGCGCCGCGCAATCTGTTCCAACTCGCGCCTGGCGCCGAGGAACATGTGCTGATCGCCGCGGGGATCGGTGTGACACCGCTGCTGAGCATGGCGTATCGTCTGCTCAAGCAACAACAGCGCTTCGTGCTGCATTATTTCGCGCGCAGCGCGGAACACGCGGCGTTTATGCCGCTGCTCTCACGCGCGCCGTTCAGTGATTATGTGAAGCTTCACTTCGGCGTCGCTCGCGAGCAACTCGATGCGGTGCTCGGCGATTGTCTCGCGGACGCGCGCGAAGGCACGCACGTTTATACCTGCGGGCCGGCACCTTTCATGGAACGCGTGGTGGCGATCGGCGAATCGCGCCTTGCCTCCGAAGCGATCCATCTCGAACGCTTCGCTGCTGAGCCGCCGTCAACTACGAGCGCCGAATCGGCCGCGCTCGATACCTTCGACGTGCGGATCGCGAGCAGCGGCGCGACCGTGCGCGTGGACAAGGACACCACCATTGTCGCGGCACTGGCGTCGATCGGCATCGAGGTGGATACGTCGTGCGGCGAAGGGGTGTGCGGCACGTGCATGGTCGACGTGGTCAGCGGCACGCCCGAGCATCGCGACCATTGCCTGAGCAAAGCGGAACGCGCGAGCGGCAAGGTGATCTGCTGCTGCATTTCACGTGCTACGTCGCCGGTGCTGGTGCTGGATCTTTAAAGCATCAACAAGGTGCTGCATTGACAGCACCTTTCTCAAACGCCTTCTATTACCGGTCGTCGTCGCGAATCGACGACGCATGCCGGCACAGCGCGCGCACTTCGACATCCATATACGGAAACAGCGGCAACTGGCTCAGCACGTCGTGCAGATGCGCGGGGCTCTGCACGTCGAACACGCTGATATTCGCGTAGCGGCCGGCAATGCGCCACAGGTGCCGCCACACGCCCTCCTGTTGCAGCCTTTGCGACATCGCTTTCTCATCGGCCTTCAGGCGCGCGGCGCGTTCCGCATCCATATCGGCCGGAAGGTGGACGGTCATCTCAACGTGAAACAGCATGCTTGCTCTCCTCTCTGATCGGTGACTTAAAAGCCCTGGCGGCCCGGCCAATCGCGCCGCGCAACCAGGGCCGACAGATTCGTGCGATACGTGCGGGCCTTTTCTCTCAAACGCCCCGCTTCAGCCCTGCAAAAGCGGCATCAGGCTTCAGCGCGCAGACGCTCCACTTCAGCGTCCGGCAGGTTGTCGCGCTCCTTGAACAGCGTGAAGTCGAAATCGATCAGCGCGAAATTGCCGTCCACGCCATACGGTTTGCCTTCGGCGCCCTCAGCCTGCTTGACCGCCGGCACGAGACCGTCGCGCGTGGCGAAGGCGAAGTCGTCCCACAGATACGGATCGCCGTCGATGTTGATCTGCGTGGTCAGCTTGCGGAATCCAGGCGCGGATACGAAGAAGTGAATATGCGCCGGACGATGCCCATGCCGGCCGAGCTGATCGAGCAACAGTTGGGTCTGCCCTTGCGGCGGCACGCTATAGCCGACCGGCACGACGCTGCGGAAGCTGTATTTGCCTTCGGCGTCGGTACGGATCGAGCGGCGCAGATTGAAGGCCGGTTGCGATTTGTCGAAGTACGAGTAGTTGCCCAGATGGTTCGCGTGCCACACTTCGACGAGCGCGTGAGCGAGCGGCTTGCCGTCTTCGCCGAGCACGCGGCCGCGCATGATCAGCGTCTGGCCCGGATCGGTGCCGTCGTCCAGTCGCGCGTGCCCGTCGGAGACCGGCGCACCGGCCACGTACAACGGGCCTTCAATCGTGCGCGGCGTGCCGCCTTCGATGCCGGCCTTCGCCTCCGCTTCATCCAGACGCAGATCGAGAAAATGCTCGAAACCCAGACCCGCGGCCAGCAAACCGAGTTCGCCGCTCTTGCCGGCGTCGCCGAGATAATTCAGCGCGGTCCAGAATTCGGCGGGCTGCACGTCGAGATCTTCGATCGTATAGAACAGATCCTGCACGATCCGGTTGACGATCTGCCTGGTGCGCGGATTGCCTTCGCTGGTGGCGCTGTCGTTGATCTTATTGAGCAGCGCGTCGATAGCTTGCTTGTTCATGGGGTATCTCCTTCGATTGATGTTCTGGATGGCTAACGGATGAGCCTTCAGTGCTTCAATGCTTCAGTTCGTGCTGACGCTGGCGCCTTTGCGCGTATCGCGTCGCAGGTGGTCGATCTTGTCCCAGTCGAGCGTGATGCCGAGACCCGGACCTTGCGGCAAATGCAGCGCGAAATTCTCGTAGCGCAGCGGTTCGGTGAGAATCTCCTCGGTCAGCAGCAAGGGGCCGAACAGTTCCGTGCCCCACTTCAACTCGCCAAAGGTGCTGAAGAGTTGCGCGGAAGCGATCGTGCCGACCGCGCCTTCGAGCATCGTGCCGCCGTACAGATCGATGTTCGCGGCCGACGCAATGGCCGCCACGTGCGCGGCGCCCACCAGGCCGCCTGATTGCGCGATCTTCACGGCGAACACATTGGCGCCGCGCGCGCTGGCCACCGCAAATGCATCGGCCGGCCCGTGCAGCGCTTCGTCGGCCATGACCGGCACGAGAGCGAAATCGGTCAGACGCTTGAGGCCCGCGCGATTCTCCGCCGCGATGGGTTGCTCGATCAGCGTCACGCCCGCATCGGCAAAGCGCCGCGCGGCCCAGATCGCGTCGGATTCGCTCCACGCCTGGTTCACGTCGACGCGCACTTCGCCGCGTCCTTCCACCGCTTTCTGGATCGCGACGACATGCGCCACGTCCTCGGCCACGGCGCGCGTGCCGATCTTCAGCTTGAACACGCGATGGCGCTTCGTCTCGTACACCTGCTCTGCTTCGTCGATATCGCGTTGCGTGTCGCCGCTCGCGAGCGTCCACGCCACGTCCACGGAATCGCGCACACGGCCGCCGAACAGTTCCGACAGCGGCACGCCGAGGCGCTGTGCCTGCGCATCGAACAACGCCGTTTCCAGCGCGGACTTCGCAAAGCGGTTGCCCTGAAACAATTCGCGCAGTTTCGCCATCGCGGCGCCTGGACGGGTCGCGTCCATGCCTTTGAGCAATGGCGCGAAATAGGTGTCGATATTGACCTTGATACTTTCCGGGCTTTCCTCGCCGTACGCGAGGCCGCCGATCGTGGTGCCCTCGCCCACGCCGACCAACCCGTCGGCGCAACGGATGCGCACCAGCACCAGCGTCTGGCAGTTCATCGTTGCGACCGAGAGGCGGTGCGGACGGATCGTCGGTACGTCGACGAGAATCGTCTCCACGCTCTCGATCTTCACGGGTGTTGCTATCATTCGTTGCTCTCCTGAACTGCTGAACCGGGAGCCCCAATAGTAGAAACAACCCGCGAAGCAGTCCAACACCGATTCCGACTACTTCCATACCGTAGGGGTATGCATGGAACTTCGCCAACTCCGCTATTTCATCGCGGTCGCCGAAGAAATGAACATCACGCGGGCGGCTCAACGTCTGCACATGACGCAGCCGCCGCTCAGCCGCCAGATCCAGCAGATCGAGGAAAGCGTCGGCCTGGCGCTGTTCGAGCGCGGCTCGCGGCCGCTGCGGTTGACCGAAGCCGGGCGGATTTTCTATGCGCAAGCCAGGCGTCTCATCGACGAAGCGGACGAACTCGCGCCGCTCACGCGCCGTCTCGCGCAACTGGCTGAGCGCGTGGTGATCGGCTTCGTGCCGTCGACTCTGTATGGCGCGCTCCCCGCGGTGATCCGCGCGTTTCGCGAGGCCGCGCCCCATATCGAGCTGTCGCTGATCGAAATGTTCACCATCGAACAACTCGGGGCGCTCAAGGGCGGGCGCATCGATGTGGGCTTCGGCCGCCTGCGTTTCGACGACGCGCAACTCGCGCGCGAGGTGCTTCTGGAAGAAAGAATGATCGCCGCATTGCCGCAAGACCATCCGCTCGCCCGACAAAAGAAGCCGCTGACGCTGGCGGCGCTGGCGCAGGAAACCTTGATCGTCTACCCGAGCACGCCGCGGCCGAGCTACGCCGATCAGCAGCTATCGGCCATGCACGATCATGCGTTGGAGCCGAAGGCGATTCATGAAGTGCGCGAATTGCAGACCGCGTTGGGCCTGGTGGCGGCGCAAGTGGGCGTGTGCCTCGTGCCGGAAAGCGTGGAAGGTTTGCGCGCGCACGGTGTGGTGTACCGGCCGATTCCGGCGGCCAACGTCGCGTCGCCGATCATCATGAGCCGCCGCTTGCAGGACGAATCGCCGACCACCACGCTGCTGTGTTCGATCGCGCGAGACCTGTTCAAAAAGGTCTGAAGTACTGAGAGCCTGGCCTTCACTTCTCGTCGAAGCGCCTCACGATATCCGCCATCAGATTGCGCAGCCACACGTTGCCCTCGTCCTGATCGAAATGCTCGTGCCAATGCATCGTGACCGCCGCAATCGGTAAGGTCACGGGCAAATCATAGATCTGAAAACCGCCGTCGCGATTGAAAATATGCGCGAGGCGGCGCGGGAGCGTAGCGAACAGATCGGTGACGGCCAATACACTCGGCAACGCCACGAAATGCGGTAGTTCCAGCGCGATATGACGCCCGACGCCTTGCGCGCGGAATTCGTCGTCGAGCGCGTGGTGGCTGTGTTCGACCGACGTGATCTGCACGTGCGACGCATCCAGAAACGCCTTCAGGCTCAGCTCTTTCGTGCGCGGCAAGCCGCGCCGCTTCCTCGTCATACACACGTACGTCTCTTCGAACAGCGCCTGATGCCGCGTGCGCGCGGTCAGCGTGGGCAGATTGCCGATGGCGAAATCGAGCCGGCTCGCGCGCAGTGCATCTTCCATTTCCTCGACCGGCAGCGGCTCGATACGCAGCTTCACACGCGGCGCCTGCCGATGCAACGCCTCGCAGATCGGCGGCAGATAGGCCAGTTCGCCCGCATCTGATAGCGACAGCCGGAAGGTCCGCGTGCTCACCGCCGGGTCGAAATGCTCCGCGTAACGCAGCGCTTCGCGCACGGTGTCGAGCGCGCGGGACACGATGGTCGACAGTTCCAGCGCGATGGGTGTGGGCTGCATGCCGGCGCGCGTGCGGATGAAGAGCGGATCGTCGAACAGCGTGCGCAAACGCCCCAGCGAATAGCTGATGGCCGGCTGCGAGAGCGCCAGCCGCTCGCCCGCACGAGTCAGGCTGCGCTCTTCGACGATCGCCTGAAAAACGCGCAGCAAATTGAGGTCGACGTGATCCAACGAGTTCATCGAGATATCCATGCGATTGATTTCATATTTCATTTTAGATCAATTTGACGCATATCAAGTAGTCAACGAAACTTGCCTTCATCGACCACCCCACCTACACGAGCCATGAGCGAATCCTCATATCAGACCGTCGATACGGGCGCGTTGTATCAGCGCGCGCAGTCCGACCGCGTGGCCCCTTCGCTGTACTACGACCCGGCTGTCTTCGAAGCGGAACTCGAGCGCATTTTCTACAAGACGTGGATCTGGGTCGCGCACGAAAGCGAGCTGCCGAATCCGGGCGACTTCCGCACCACCACGATCGGCCGCCAGCCGGTGATCGTGGTGCGCGACAAGAGCGGCGCGGTCAACGTCTTGCAGAACCGTTGCCGTCATCGCGGCGCGACCGTCTGCGAACAGCACAAAGGCAACGCGAAAGGCTTCACGTGCCCGTATCACAGCTGGACCTACGGCCTCGACGGCGCCTTGCGCGCGCTGCCGTACGGCGACGGTTACGAAGGCGTGATCGACAAGACCGAACTGCCGCTCGCCAGTCTGCGCGTGGGCATCTATCAAGGCCTGATCTTCGCGAGCTTCAATCAGGAGATCGAGCCGCTGGAAGATTTCCTCGGCGGCGCCAGGCCGTGGATCGATCTGTTCATGAAGCAAGGCGCGGGCTATCCGATCAAGGCCAACGGCGAACACCGCTTCCGCTTTAACGGCAACTGGAAGATCCAGCTCGAGAACACCACCGACCTGTATCACTTCCCCGTGGTCCACAAATCGTGGATGAAATCGATCGACGACGAAACCGCCGCCGCGATCACCAGCTTCATGACGAGCGACCAGGCCTTTTGCCGCTCGCTCGGCAACGGTCACAGCCTCGCCGTGCTGGTGCCCGAAATCGTCGATCTCGACAAGGACGACGGTGCGCCGATTCCCGAGCGCTTCGAAGAACTCGCCGCCTCGCTCGCGAAGGACCACACGCCGGAGGAAGTGCGCCGCATCGTGCGCTCGCTGATGGGCGTCGGCTTCAACCTGAATCTGTTTCCGAACCTCGCGTTGTCGATGGCGTTTTTCCGCGTACTGCGGCCCATTTCCGCGAACGAGACCGAGATCCGTCACGTCGCGCTCGCCATGGACGGCGGCCCCGAAGAAGCGAACCGCGTGCGCCTGCGCATTCACGAACACTTCCAGGGCCCGTTCGGTTTCGGCAGCCCGGACGACGCCGAAGCATGGGAGCGCGTGCAACGCGGCTCGCATGCCGGCCCCGATCTGCCGATTCTCGTCAACCGAGGCCTGAATCGCGAGAGCACCGCGCCGAACGGCGAAAAGACCGCGCACGCCACCGACGAAACCGGCATGCGCGAAGCGTACGCGCAATGGCGCACGATGATGGAGCAGGCATGATGGACGACAGGAACACGCTGTTTTCGCAGAAGACTTTTGCCGGCGCAATCGAACTCATCTGGCGCGAAGCCGAGTTGCTGGACCGCAAGGACTATCGCGAGTGGCTCACGCTGTGGGACCCGGCCGGCTTCTACGTGGTGCCGATCGAGCACGACACCACCGACTTCGCCGCCACGCTGAACTACGCGTACGACGATCAGGACATGCGCGAAAAACGCGTGCAACGCATGACGTCCGGCTATTCGGCATCGGCCACCGACGCTGCCCGCACCGTTCGCACCGTGTCGCGCTTCACGCTCACGAGCGACGCCAGCGATGAAGTCACGGTGAATTCGGCACAGGTCATCGTCGCTTATAAACGCGGCAAGTCGACGCTGTTCGCGGCGGACCTCACGCATCGCATCAGTTTCACGAGCGGCGAGCCGCGCATCGTGCAGAAGGTGATCCGTCTGATCGATTCGACCGAAGCGTTGAGCGCGATCGGTTTTCTGCTCTGATCTTCTGGTCTTCTGGTCTTCAAAAACCGTGAGTGCAGCCATGCCTACACTAGAAGTTTATTTGCCGGATGGACACTGGCCCGCGCGCAAGGCGCAGTTGATCGCGGGCCTCACTCAGGCGACCGTGAAGGCAATCGGCGCGCCCGCTGAATCGGTGCGGATTCTGCTGAGTGAACTGCCGTCGCACGATTTCGGTTCGGGCGGCGTGAGCAACGCGAATGGTCGGGCGCCGCTGCTGACCATCGTGGCGATCCTGATCGCGGGCCGCACGCCCGCGCAGAAGGAAGCACTGATCTCCGGGCTCAGCCGGACCGGCGCGGACGTGCTCGACACGCCGCTCGACGCCGCCCGCGTGATGATCAAGGACATTCCGAATACCAATTTCGGCATCGGCGGGCAGACCGCGAAATCACTGGGGCGCTAGCGCTCTTCCTTTTAGTCGACGCGAACCAACGGGCACGCAGATGCAAAACGACACGCTTTCTCCCACGGCCGGATCACCACCTGCAACCACGGCACCGGCCACCTCGCAAACCTTGCGGCGGATCATTGTCGCCTCCGTGCTCGGCAATGCGCTCGAGTGGTACGACTTTTTTCTGTACGGCACGGCCGCCGCGCTGATCTTCGGACCATTGTTCTTCCCGCTGCACGGCGATCCGCTACTCGGCACGCTGGCCGCTTTCGCGGGCTTCGCGATCGGTTTCCTCGCGCGGCCGCTGGGCGGTGTCGTGTTCGGCCATATCGGCGACCGGCATGGCCGCAAGCGCGCGCTCGTCATCACGCTGATGATGATGGGCGTGGCCACCTTCGGCATCGGCCTGTTGCCCACATTCTCGCAAGTCGGCTTTCTTGCGCCCGCTGCGCTCGTGTGTTTGCGAGTCGTACAGGGCATTGCGTCAGGCGGCGAATGGGGCGGCGGCGTGCTGCTGATCAGCGAGAGCGCGCCGGCCAATCGTCGCGGCTACTATGCGGCGTTCAGCCAATTGGGTGTGGCGGGTGGCTTCGTGTTGTCGGCGGCCGCGTTCTATCTGGTGCAGCGCCTGCCGGTGGAAAGCTTCATGTCGTGGGGCTGGCGTGTGCCGTTTCTGGCCAGCGTGCTGATCTTCGGCGTCGGCGTGTACATTCGCCGGCGCTTGCCGGAGAGCCGCGACTTCACCGCCGCCAAACCGAAGCACATGCCTGTGCTGACGGTGCTGCGCAATCATCCGAAGCAGGTCTTGCAAGCGATGGGTCTGCGCGTCGCCGAAAACGGCGGAACGTATATCTTTCTGTCGTTCGTGCTGGTGTACGGCAAGACGATCGGCGTGCCGGTTTCGGTGATGCTCGGCGGCGTGATGGCCGCCATGCTGCTCGAACTCGTGACGATCGTATTGTGGGGGCGTCTATCGGATGTGATCGGACGGCGGCCCGTATACATGATCGGCGCGCTCGGGCTGGTGGTGATCGCGTTTCCCGCCTTCTGGCTGATCGACACGCATCAACCGATGCTGGTGTTCCTCTCGCTGGTGCTCGGCCTGCCCTTCTGCCACGCGGCCATGATCGGCACACAACCCGCGTTGATGGGCGAACTGTTCCCCACTGAGGTGCGTTACTCGGGCATGGCGCTCGGCCACGAAATCGCTTCGGTGTTTTCCGGCGGGCTCGCGCCGCTCGTGGCGACCGCGCTGTATGCGCAAGTGCGCGCGCCGTGGCCGGTCGCGCTGATGCTGATCGGCTTCGGCGTGATTACCGCGCTCACGCTCGTGACGATTCCGCGCAACACCAGCACCACGCATGATTGATCTGTTGCACTCAACCGGCCGGCGCGGCGGCGAGCGGCAGCGAGAAGCTGCATTCGAGCCCGCCGTGCCGCGCCGGTTTGGCCCAGATTTCGCCACCGTGTCGCGTGACGATGTTCTTGCACAGCGAAAGTCCGATGCCGTTGCCGCCCGCTTTCGACGAAGAGAAGCCGTCGAACAGACGGCCGTGAGCATCGGCGGGAACGCCTGGGCCGTTGTCGATGACCTGGGCAATCGCATATTTGCCGCGCAGGTGCGTGACGAGGCGAAGCTCACGGCTCTCCGGGGTTACGCTTTTGTTTGTCCCCTCTCCAAGCGCTTCAATCGCGTTGAAGGCCAGATTCAATACCACCTGGCCGATCAATACACGCTCAACGTATACGGGCAGCGGCTGCGTCGCCTGCTCGATCGTGAGCGTCACGCCCGCCTCGCGCGCGCGCAACTCGATAAAGTACGCAACGTCGGCCAGTACCTCACGCAGATCCGCATGCGTCTCGCTCGGCTCGCGCTTGACGATGTAATCGCGCACACTCTTGATGATCAATGCAGCATGCTCAGCCTGACGATCGGCGCTGCGCAAACCCCATACGGCTTCGTCGATCGCAGCGGGTTGCGCGAGCCGCCGGATTGCGCCTTCGATGAAGTTGCGCACGGCGGCAAGCGGCTGGCTCAGCTCATGAGCAATGGCGGTCGCCATTTCCCCCATCGCGTTGTAACGTCCCGCATATTCGAGCAAACGCGCTTCGTTGCGTCGCGCGTCTTCCACGGCGACTTCGTCCGTCACGTCGCGAAAGTGCAGCAGCCTTCCATTCAGGTCGTTTTCGATCTCGATACGGCGGCACGTAATACGCAGCCAGCGCGGCGTGCCGTCGCGCCGCGTGATGCGGTAACGCTGCGGCGCCGACGGCTGAATCCGCGGCGCGTTCGCGAGCTGTTCCAGCAGACGCTCGCGGTCCGGCTCGCTGCAATAGTCGAGCACGGCGCCCATCGGCGCGCCCTCTTCCAGGCCGAGCACGCGGCGGCCGGATTCGCTGACGAATTCCACTTCGCCCGCGGGCGTCAGCACCGCTACGCCTTCACCAAGATCCTGCATGAATTCGCGCAACCGCGATTCGTAACGGCGCAGCGTTTGCTTGAGCGTGTCTTCGACGCTGATGTCGCGGAACTGCACCATCACCACCGTGCGCTCGCGCAGCGGCACGTAAGTGGCGATCGCCTCGGACAACATGTCGGCACCGGTGCGCGGGCGGTAACACCACTCGTAGACCTGCGGGCCTTCGGTAATCGAACGGTCCATCGCGCCGACGCCGATCTCGCGGCGGTATTTCGGAACCGGCCGCGTCATGTCCTTCGCCTTGAGCGGCAGCAATTCGGCGAGCGTGAAGCCAAGCGCCTCGCAGGCCGCGCGATTGGCCCACACGATCGCCTTGGTTTCGGCGTCGTGCAGCAGCACGCACAGCGTGAGCGCGTCGAGCAGGCGGTGGAAGTCTTCTTCGGCGGGGAAATTCATCGGGGAGTACGGCATACAGGTTCGATTACGTATGGACGGAAACATAACACCAGTGCGCGTGGTGCGCGTCTGAAGATTTCTTTAGACGACCCCGGAGCATTACCTAAAACTGCGCCCCGCGTCCCAATTGAAGCGTTCTTTTTGCATTTCTAGACTGGTCTGAATCTGCGCGGCTCGTCGTTTCGGGCCCAACGTCATGCGTTTCAGTCAATAACGAATCAAGGAGAAGCCCCACCATGTCCGCCACCGCCGCCGTTGCTGCCGAACAGTCGAATACATCGAATACGTCGAATACCGCCCGCCTGCCGCTCGACGAAGTAATCGCCGAGATCGCCGCGCGCCGCGACGAATTTGATCGCCTTTCGCATGTGCCGCGTGACGTGATCGCGAAGCTCAAGCGTGCGGGTGTGTATCGCGCGGCCACGCCGAGGCGGTTCGGCGGCGACGCGCTGGCGCCCGCCCTGTTTCTCGACATGATCGAGCGCATTGCGATCGCGGACGGTTCGGCGGCCTGGGTCGCGAGCTTCGGCTCGGCCAACGTCTATCTGGCGGCGCTGCCGTTGCATACGCAAGCAGAAATCTATGCCGACGGTCCTGATCAGGTGTTCGCGGGCGGCCTCTTCCCGGTGCAGCCTGCGCAGCCCGCTGAAGGCGGCTGGCGTGTGAACGGCACGTGGAAATTCGCGAGCGGCTGCAAAGGCGCGGACTGGCTCGGCGTGGGCATTGGTGTCGGTGCTCCTAGTGCGGGCGGCAAACCGCGCACGGCCGTGTTCCGTGCGCATCAGGTGGAAATCGTCGAGAACTGGGAGGTGGTCGGGATGCAGGGCACCGGCAGTCACGACCTGCGCGTCACCGACCAGTTCGTCGCGGACGACTGGACCTTCGTGCGTGGCGGCGAACCGTGCGTGGACGAGCCGCTGTATCGCTACCCAACCATCGCCTACGCCGCGCAGGTGCTCGCCGTCGTCAACCTCGGCCTCGCCCGCGCCGCGCTCGACGTCGCCAACCACATGGCCGGCGGCCGCAAGACAACCACAGGCGCGCCGCAACTCGCCGACCGTGCGTACTACCGCATCGAACTCGCCAAAGCCGAGGCCCAATTGCGCTCGGCGCGCGCATTCTTCTACGACACCACTCACCAGGTCTGGCAATCGATCCTCGCCGGCAATCCCGTCACCGCGGATCAGGTGAGCCTGCTGCGTCTTTCGGCGACGCAGATCGCCCGCGAAGGCGCCGACGTCGTGCAACGCGCTTACCGGCTCGGCGGCACGATGGCGATTTATCGCTCGCATCCGTTGCAACGCCTGATGCGCGATTCGATGGTCGTGACCCAGCACGCGTTTCTCGGCGAAGGCAACTATGACGGCGCGGGCGCGGTGTTCGTCGGCGTGCCGCCGATTCCGGGCTACCTGTAAGCCATTTTCTGATCCATCACTATCCGCACAACCAGGATTGCAAGGAGCAACATCTCGTGTCCGATACCTCAACGCTGCCACTGCGTGTTCTGTTCTGCTGCGGCGTCACGCAGAATTTCTTCGACCTGCCGCGTGAACAGATCGGTGAAGTCTGGCAGGCTTACGGCAAGATGCTGGCCGCGATCGAGTCGATGGAAGGCGTCAAGGTGCTCGGCATCATGGACGACGACCGCCTCACCGTGGGCCATGCCGACAACTCGCCGTGGACCTTCTACATCATGGCCGACGTGCGCGATTTCGACACGACTGTCGCCGTGTGCAATCTGTATCGCACCACGCCGGTGGGTGAATACAACCTGTGGCGCTACGGCAAGATCGAAGCGCGGGTCGGACGCGCGCTGCAAGTGCCGCCGCAACACGCCAATGCCGCTTGAGCGTAACGGAGCGCAATGCGATGAACGCGAACCAGGATACGCTTGCCACCTTGACCGAACGGCTTGCCGCGCTCGAAGCCGAATCGGCCGTGCGCCGCACAATGGCGCGCTATATGGCGCTATGCGACGTGCCGTCCGGCGTGCTCGAAGGCGAGACGCTCGCCGCTCTCTTCCGCGCCGACGCGATCTGGGAGGGCATCGGCCCACAGTACGCGAGCAAGTTTGGCCGCCTGACTGGCCACGCTGAAATTCTCGCGATGCTCACACGCTACCTGCCGCCCTCACCGCATTTCTCGGTGAACGTGCACTTCCTCACGTCGGAAACCATCGACGTTCAGGAGGCGAGCGCGAAAGGCCGCTGGATCATGCTGCAGGCCTCGGGCTATGTCGATGCGCCGGCCGAACTGATCTCGGCGCGCCTCGAAGTGGATTTCGCGCCTGCCGATAACGGCCGTAACTGGCTCATCACGCACTTTCGCACGGAGCGCCTGTTCGACGCGCCGTGGCAAGTCAATGCAAGGAAACCGCACCCATGAACGAGTTTATCCAGACGCTGTCGTTAGGCGGCACCGGTCCGAGCATCGCGATCAAGGACACGATCGATATCGCCGGTTACGCCACCACCGCCGCGAGCCGTGCGCTCGCCGATACGCCGCCCGCGCAACGGCATGCGGAAGTCGTCGAACGTTTGCTTTCCGCCGGCTGGCACATTGTCGGCAAGGCGAACATGCATGAGCTGGCGTTCGGCATGACCGGTATCAACGACTACACCGGCACGCCGCAGAATCCGCAGGACGCTGCGCGTATCCCGGGCGGATCGTCGAGCGGATCGGCGGCGGCAGTCGGTCTGAAACTCGCCGACGCCGCGCTCGGCACCGACACCGGCGGCTCGATTCGCGGACCCGCCGCATGCTGCGGCGTGATCGGATTGAAGCCCACCTTCGGGCGCGTGTCGCGGCTCGGCGTGGCGCCGCGAGAGTCCACCTTAGATTGTGTCGGGCCGTTTGCACGCGACATGCGCACGCTCGTTGCCGCGATGCAGGCCATCACCGCTAACTTCGATACGAATGCCGCGCACGCGTGGCAAGGCGCTTGCAAGGTCGGCATCGTGGAGACCGAGGCCACGGCCGAAATCCTCGACGCCGTGACGCGCGCGGCCGACAAGGCGGGTTGTGTCGCGCATACGCTGACGCTTGCAGGTCTCGCCGCCGCCTTCGACGCGGGCGTCGCCGTGATCAACGTCGAGACCTCGCGCGCGTTCGGCCATCTGGTGGCAAGCGGCAAACTCGGCGCGGATCTCGACGCGCGCCTGCGCGCCGCGGCCAACACCACCGCCGCGCAACTCGACGCGGCGGAACAGGTGCGCCGCGACTTCACCGCAGCGGTCGACTACGCGCTCGACAACGTCGACGTGCTGATTCTGCCCACACTGCCCGCTCTGCCAATCACACTTGAACAGGCGCGCAGCGGCACGTCGGTGATCGCCATGTCGTCGCTGATCCGGCCGTTCAATCTGAGCGGCCATCCCGCGCTGAGTTTGCCGTTGCCGATCCGCGGCTCGTCGCTCAAGGCAGGTTTGCAGATCGTCGGACGCAAGGGCCAGGACGAGCAGGTGTGCGCGATCGCGGCGCGTTTCGAAGCCGCCCTCGCCGCTTGATTCGCTTGGGCGATGCCTCGGGTTCGAACAGCGGCCGTTATTTCGAAGTGGAGTGGATGCAATGCAGAAGAGAGTCGTTCTTGTCACCGGCGCCGCGCGCGGTCTGGGCGCCGCGATCGCCACGCGCTTTCACGCGGCGGGGTACGCGGTCGCCATCGGTGATATCGCGTTCGATGCCGCGCAAGCGCTCGCGCGTGATCTCAGCGCCGACGGTTCCACTGCGTTTGCGCTGAATCTCGACGTCACCGCGAAAGCCGCCTTCACTACGGCGCGCGACGCGATCCTGCAGCGCTGGGGGCGTATCGACGCGTTGGTAAACAACGCGGGGGCCTCCAAAGTCGTCTCCGTGATGGATATAACGGCCGAGCAATTCGATCAGGTCATCAACGTCAACTTGCGCAGCGTGCTGTTCGGCTGCCAGGTGTTCGGCCGGCACTTCGCCGACGTGGGCGCGGGTCGTATCGTCAATATCGCGTCGCTCGCGGGACAGAACGGCGGCTCCGCAACCGGCGCGCATTATGCGGCCGCGAAAGGCGGTGTAATCACGCTCACCAAGGTCTTCGCGCGCGATCTCGGCGCGGCGGGCGTGACCGTCAACGCCATTTCGCCTGGACCGATGGATCTGCCGATCGTGCATGAGAGCGTGGCGCCCGACAAGCTGAAGGCGGTGATCGCGAACATTCCAGCGGGACGTCTGGGCTCCGCGGACTATGTCGCCGATGTCGCCGTGATGCTCGCCGCGGAACATGCCTACTTCGCGAATGGCGCGTGCTGGGATGTGAACGGCGGACTCTTCATGCGCTGATGCTGATGCTGATGCAGTTGCGGTTGCGCGCGAACGCCACCGCGGCATGCATCAACGCGGAATGGCACCCACGCTCGCGTCCTGATCCCACACCGCCATCACCTCGCGCACCAGCATCGCGATCGACGCCGCGCCGAGCTTGTCCTTGATGCTCGCGCGATGCACGTCGACGGTCTTCACGCTGATCGACAGATCGCTGGCGATGCGCTTGCTACCTTTGCCGTCGATCACGCCACGCAGCACTTCTTTTTCACGCGCGGTCAGCGACTCGATCCGCTTGCGCAACTCGCGCTGCTTCTGGCCGGCCGCATGACGAAGCGCCGCGAGTTTCAATGCGCGTTGCACGCGGTCGAGCATCTGCTGCGAGTTATACGGTTTCTCGACAAAATCGATCGCGCCATTTTGCAGCGCGCGCACCGACATCGGAATATCGCCGTGGCCGCTCACGAAAATAATCGGCAACGTGACGCCCTGGCGATTCAATTCCGCTTGCACGTCGAAGCCGCTTTGCTCCGGCATGCGCACGTCGAGCACGAGACAGGCGGGCACGTCCGCATTGAATGCGCCGAGAAACTCGCTCGCATTGGCGAAACCCGCCGACTTCACGCCAACCGATTCCAGCAGCCACGCGAGCGACGTGCGCATGCCGCTGTCGTCATCGACGATATAGACGATCGGTGCGAGGGGCGTGGCGGATGGCGAGGGCTGGGACATGGTGGTCGTTGTGGATGCGATTCGAAGCGTAATACCCGGTCCATCATAACCAGCGGTAAAAGCGCTGCAAAGCGATAGTTACCCTGAAAGACTCGTTAATCGCGGTGCATGCGTCCAGCGCTCAAGCTCACATTGGGGAAAGCTTTAGATGCACCAGGAAACACGCCTGCCCGCCTGCCGCTCGCGCGGATTTTTTTCTGCATAGCGATTGAGTACGCTTGAATCCAATCACTCGACACCTGCCCGAGGAATCCAAACGATGACGCCGACCCAACACGCGATGCCCGACGCCGACGCTCTTATCGACGTCAAACAGCAATTCCGTCAAGCCATGGCGCACCTCAGTGCCGCCGTGAACGTCATCACGACAGCCGGCCCGCACGGACGTTGCGGCGTGACCGCGAGCGCCGTGTGCTCCGTCACGGATACGCCCCCCACACTGCTCGTCTGCCTGAACCGGTCGAGCGCGATGCATGCGACCTTCCAGAGCAACCGGCAGGTTTGCGTCAACGTGCTGCCCGGCGAGCACGAACTGCTCGCGCGCCACTTCGCGGGCATGACCCAGGTGCCGATGGAAGAACGCTTCGGCTGGCCGATCTGGGATGAAGGCTCGCACGGCGTGCCGGTCCTGCGCGACGCACTGGCGAGTCTGCAAGGCGAGATCGTCGACCTGAAGGAAGTCGGCTCGCACTCGGTGATGTTCGTGAAGACCACACGCATCAGCGTGCGCAGCGATGGCGACGGGCTGATCTACTTCGATCGCAACTTCCATCGCATCAAACGCGTGGCATCGCATTGATCACGCACAGGTGGTGTGCGTGGCAGTCAGAGCGCGCAATCGAAGCAGCAGATCGAAGCGGAGTGCCACTTGCATCAACCGCTCCGGTCGCGGATTTCGGCGACGTTTCGCGCGCAAGACCGCGCTGCGCCATCGCCCGATGGATGACGCAGCGCATCACCGCTTCAGCTACTTCACATTGAACGCATAGTCGCCATGGGTGCGATGTCCGTCCGACGCCACGGCCACCCAGTGCACCGTGTAGTGACCGGCCGCGAGCGCCGGCAACGGCACGGTGATCAAGGCCCGCTGATGCTCGTCGACCGTGGCCTTCTCCGTGTTGACCTGCTTGCCGCTCGCGTCGGTCACCGTCAGCGAACTGAACGCCGCTTCGAGCGGTCCGTCGAACATCACGCGCACCTGCGCGGGTGACGTCACCGTTGCGCCCGCGCCCGGCTCCTGCTTCTGCGGGAACACATGCGCGAAAGCCGCGCTTGCCAATGCAAGGCCGGCGAACAGCGTCGCCAGTTTCGCCACGGCACGCGTGCCACCCGAGCGTGGATGTTTCATCGTGTCATTCATCATCACTCTCCTGCGTTACTGAAACAGCGGTTTGCCGATCGTGGTCGGCGCGACATCGTCGAAGAAGATATGCGCCTGGACCAGGATGCCCACATGCGAGCCGCTCGCGCGATTGATCGGGATTTGCGCCTCCACGCCGAACTGTCCATAACGGTTGATCCAGATGAAGCCCGGATTGACCGTGCCGGTCGTCTGCCCCTGGCTGCGCGACAATGGAATTTCCACCAGCGGAATCAGATTGGCGAACGGTTGCGGCAGGCCGACATCGCGCACGTGCTGCTGCAAATACGGCAAGCTGTACTGCACGGTGAACCCGTAGTTGAATGCGTTCGGCTGTCCCGCGCCGGTGGTCAGCGCCGGCCCCGCTTCGCCCGTGATCGCGATCGGCCGCAGATACGCGAGCGAATCGGGCAGATCGCCCATGCCCTTGCCGACGTAGACGGTGGGCGAGATGGTCGAGAAGTTATCCGCGATCGCGCGGCTGCCCGTGCCGCCGAGTTCGACATTCACGCCGATCGAGGTCATGAACTCGTGCGCGTCGCTGACATACAGCAGGTACTTCAAGCCGACGCCGAAGTTGTCGAAGCCGCGCGCCCGCGGGTTGTTCTGCATCGCATACGTGCCGTCGACGGACACCGCGAGCCGCGACGTGATCAGCTTGTCGTACTCGAAGTCGAAGGTGTTGATGCTCTGGTCGCCGTTCTCGCCAGGCACGCGTTGATGGCCGAACTGGAGGTTGGCTTCGTCGCCGACGCCGGGGTCGTCGACGGCCAGCGTCGCTGGGAAAACCCGGTTGCCCGCAATGGCGTGGGCGCCGGCGAGCGTTGGCGCGCACAGCAAGGCGCCGGCAATGGCGGCAATGGTGGCGAGCAGCGCCGCCGAGCGCGGCGGCTGCGCGCGGGGCGTCGAGGGGATAAGCATGATTCATCCTGTTTCATGGGTCGTGACAATGCCGGCGCGCACAGTCGACAGGGACGTGCGGCGGCAGCCGCGATGCAGTCGATGCATCGCGCCGTGGTGACTCGAATCAGGATGCGAACGGAGGGGCGCGAGGTTGAGCGAACGTGAGGGGCTCGACGCGGCGCACGCTTTCGAAGCGGGTCGCGACGGTGTGCTGCAGAGCGCGGACGGCAACGACGAACAGTGCCTCGACGCTCGGCACGGCCGGCATGTGGGCGAGCAGGCTGCAATAACCGCAGGCGTCGCCGTCGGACATGGCGGTGTGGCCGGTGTGGTCGGTGTGGCCGGAGTCTTTGCCGGCGGCCTGACCGGACGTGCCCGACACGACCGACGACGCGTCCGGCATGTCCTTTCGCATGGAGTCCATCGACCCCATGGACGCCATCGACGGCATATCGCAATGCTCGTCCGACATGGCGTCTTCATCGGCGCGAGCGGCGAGCGTGTGCGAGATCGTCGGCGCGAGCGTGGCCATCAGGATCGCGAACAATCCCAGCCAACTGCCGATGTTCCGATAGAAACGACTCACGATGCGCCCAGCGACACAATGGGGAAGCTGTCGCGGATTATGCCACGGTCAATAGAGCAAACTGCCGACGGCAAGGCCGCCGCGGACAGTGGACAATGCGATCATCCCGGCTCCCGGCATGGAGTGTCCATGAAAGCGCAGCGCCCGCGTCCCCCGCAGTTTCCCGGCGAAGAACCGCATGCCGAGTGGCGCGACCATACCCTGCTCTATGCCGTCGTGGCGGCGGCCATCATTTTGACAGTGACGCTGGTCGTCTGGCTGATCGATCCGGCGCCGCCCAAGACGATCACCTTGAGCGCCGGCCCGCGCGACAGCTCGTTTTTCATCGCCGCCGAGCAGTACCGGAAAATTCTCGCCCGCAACGGCATCAAGCTGAACGTGCTGGAGTCCGACGGCTCCGTGCAGAATCTGCAACGGCTGCTGGACCCGAAGCAGCACGTCGACGTCGCGCTCGTGCAAGGCGGCGTGGCCGACGGGCTCGACACCTCGTCGCTGATGTCGCTCGGCAGCGTTTTTTATATTCCGGTGGTGGTGTTCTATCGCGGCACGGGCTTGAGCCAGCTTTCTGAACTGGAAGGCAAGCGCATCGCGGTGGGTCGCGAAGGCAGCGGCACGCGCCTGCTCGCGCTGAAACTGCTGGAAGCGAACGGCATCGAGCCGGGCGGCGACACCACGCTGGTGCCGAGCGACGGCCTGCAGGCCGCCACCCAACTGGTGGCCGGCAATGTGGACGCGGCGATCCTGAACGGCGACTCGGCCACGCGCGGCCTGATGCTGCGCCTGCTCAAGGTGCCCGGCGTGTCGGTGATGAACTTCGACGAAGCGGGCGCCTATACGCGTCTTTTTCCCTATCTGGACCAGATCGATCTGCCGGCCGGCGTGCTGGATCTGAAGCGCCGGATTCCGCCGGAAACGGTGCATCTGATCAGCCCGACCGGCGAACTGGTGGCGCGCACCACGCTGCATCCGGCCATTTCCGATCTGCTGATCGAAGCGGCGCAGGAAGTGCACGGCATGCCGGGGCTGTTGCAGCGGGCGGGAGAATTTCCGAGTCCGGTCGCGCGTGAATATCAGATTAGCGAGGACGCGCAGCGCTACTACAAGACCGGCAAGAGCTTTTTGTACCGCACGCTGCCGTTCTGGCTGGCGAGCATCGGCGACCGTACGCTGGTTCTGCTGCTGCCGATGGCCGTGCTGCTGTTCCCGGCCATGCGCCTGATTCCGGCGCTGTATCGCTGGCGGGTGCGCTCGCGCATCTATCGCTACTATGGTTCGCTGATTGCGATTGAACGCGGCGCGCTCATCGGTTCGACCGACGAGGAGCGCAAGCGGCTCTTCGTGGAACTGGATCAGATCGAGGATTCGTTGAATCGGCTGCGCATGCCGCTCGCTTACGCCGACGCGTTCTATGTACTGCGCGAACACGTCGGCTTCGTGCGCAGCCGGCTGGCGGCTGCGTCGCGGCAAGGCAGCCACCCCTAGGCGGGGTGGCGGGTTTTACGCTTCGCGGATGGCCGGCGAGTCGGACGGCTCGGCGGCCGCTTCGTGGGCGACCGGCGTAGCCGTCGAATCGGCCTGCGGATTGCCTGCTTCGCCGGCTTGCGAGCCCGCAGCGGCTTCGGCCGGCGCACTGGCTGTGTCGGCTGGCGCATTCGGCGTTTCGGCAGCGGCTTGAGCGCCCGCTTCCGTGCCTGCCTCGCCGGCCGCATTTGCGTTCGCCGCGGCGGCTGCCGCCTTCGCCGCGCTCCTGCCCGCGCGATGCGCCTGCAGACGCTGCGCACCGGCGGCTTCCTGCGCCGTGACCTTGCCCGCCTCGGCGCCCGTCAGATCGACGCGCGCCGCGCCTTCCACGAGACATTTCCAATAGCGGCTGCCACGGCACCAGGTCTTGATGGCGTCGCGCAACTCGGCTTCGCTCAACGACAGTTCCTTGGCATGCACCACGAGGTCTTCGAAAATACCGACCTTGAGCGGCAGCTTGGGCGCCGGATTCTTGGGGAAAGCAATGGGGAAGCGTTTCTGCAGCCGCCCGATCGATTTCACCACCGGGTCCACCGGCTTCGCTTCCACCGCCGGTTTGGCGTCGGATGCGGCTGCGGGCGCGGCACGGTGCGGCGGCGCGGGCTTGCGGGCAGGCCTCGCGCCCGGCTTGGCGGCGTCCTTGGCAGCGGGCTTGGAAGCGTCCTTGGCCGGCTTGGACGCGTCCTTCGAAGCAGGCCTGGCGCCGGACTTCGCGGCAGGCGCAGCCTCGCGGCGAGCCGCGGCCAATTGCTTCTTCAGTTCAGCGAGTTGTTCGAAACCCATAGCGCACAGTCGATCGAGAAAGACGAGATTGTAGCAGTGTAAGGAAACAGGTTCGTGACGACGCGCACGCCGCGCCGCGCGGGCTTCCCCGCGGGCTTGCAAGCAGGCGCGGCGCGGCACGGTTAAACTCGGAGCTTCCGGTCCTTCCCGCCCTGTTTCCCCGCGTTTTTTACATCGGTTTCCGACCCGCTCCCGCGTTTCATGGACCTCAAGCAAATCCAGTATTTCATCACGCTGTTCGAAGACGGCTCCGTCACGCGCGCGGCGAAGCGGCTCAATATCGTCCAGCCCGCGCTCAGCATGCAGATTTCGAAGCTCGAAACCGAATTGCGCCAGAAACTCTTCGAACGCGGCCCGCACGGCATGACGCCGACCGACGCGGCGCGCCAGATGTACCGCCTGTACACGCCGATCATGCGCGATATCGAGCGGGCGCGCGACCAGTTGAGCCGCCAGGACGCGATCGTGACGGGGCGAGTGTCGCTCGGCATGGTGTCGTCCGAGGCGGAAAGCGTGCTGCCGGAGTCGCTCGCCAGGTTCAACGCGATGTTCCCGCAAGTCGAAGTGTCGGTCGCCGACGGGTTCAGCGCGCAGTTGATCGACGCGGTCGAAGCGGGCCGGCTGGATGCAGCCATCATCAACAAGCCGCGCGGGCGCCTCACGCTCGACGTGGTGCCGCTGGTCGACGAGGAGATGGTGCTGGTGACGAGCGCCGCGCTCGGCCCCGACCTGCCGCCGGCCGTCGATCCCGCGCAACTGGCCGGCATCGAGCTGGTGCTGCCGACCCGCCGCAACGGCCTGCGCGGCGTACTGGACGCAGCGCTGCTGGCCGAAGACGTGGTCATCAAGCCGAAGTTCGAGATCGACCTGCTGAACACCATCGTGCAGTTCGTCGAACAGAGCAGCGTCGCGACAATCCTGCCGCGCGTGGTGGTTCAGCGCAAAGTCGACGAGGGGGTGCTGTGCGCGCGCACCATCACGTCGCCGCCGATCGTGCGGCACATCATCCGCGTGAGCCATCCGAAACGGCCGATCGGGCCCGCGGCGCACGCGCTGATCGAGATCATCGGCGAAGAGATCCGGCGCGTGACGACGGGCGCGCCCGCCGACCCGTCCCCGAGCTAAACCGGCTCGCGCGCCGCGGCCTGTTCGAGCCGCCCGCGCGTTTCCGGCACGACGAACGCGCCGATCAGGAAAATCACGCTGATCGCCCCGACGAAGATCGCCAGCGTCATCGGCAACTCGCTCGCGTCTTTCGCCACCAGCGAGACGGCGGTCGGCATCATCCCGCCAATGGCAAAGCCGATGTTCCATGAAAGCCCGGTGCCGGTCGCTCGAATCGCGGTCGGGAACCGTTCGTTCAGGAAGATCAGGATCGGCGCATAGCCCGCGCTGCCGAGCGCGCTGAGAATCACCGCATACACGCCGATCATGGTGACGCTTTGCGCCGTGGGCAGCAGCAGGAACAGTGCGGGCAACGCGAAGAGCCGGATAAGGCCGAGCCAGATGAAAGTGGACTTGCGGCCGATGAAAGTGCTCAGATGCCCCGCCGCCACCGACGCGATCACCACCGCCACGCTGCAGATCAGCAGGATCGCCGCCGCGGCGCCGTTCGGCGCGTGGCTGACCACCTTGAGGAAGGTGGGCAGATAGCCGGAGGTCAGGTAATAGCCACTGCCGCCGCCGATAGTCAGCAACAGGTTGACGAACAGAATCGACCGATAGTCGCGGGAAAACAGCGTGCGCACGGGTGAGCGCACGATTTCGACCGGCGCGTCGTGCTTCTGTGCCGCGGCCTTGGCGGCCTTTTCTGCGGCGAGCTTTTTCCACAGCGGCGACTCTTCGAGACTGCTGAAAACGAACAGTCCGAGCACCGAACTGATGATGCCGGTGAAAAACATGCAGCGCCAGCCCCACACCTCGAACGCCGCGCCGGGGAATAGCGCCGACATCGCGAGATACGTGAGCGAGGCGAGCAACGCGCCGAGCCCCGCTCCGCCGCCGCCGATCAGCCCCGACACCGCGCCGCGGTATTTCGGCGCGACCGATTCGGTGCCGATGGTATGCGTCGATGCCACCACGCCGCCCACGAACACGCCCTGCACGAGCCGCAGCACGAGGAACAGGATCGGCGCGACGAGACCCACCTGCGCGACGGTCGGCAGCAGGCCGAACGCGGCCGTGGAAAGCCCCACGCCGACCACCGCGATGATCATCGCGCCCTTGCGTCCGTGGCGGTCCGCGTAGGAGCCGAACCATGCCGAACCCAGCGGGCGCATCAGCAATGTCACGGCAAACGACGCATACACCGCAGCGAGCGAGAGCATCGCATGCTCGGACGGAAAGAACAGCCGCCCGACCACCGGCGCGACGAATAGCAATACGAACAGATCGAACAGATCCAGTGCCCAGCCGAGGCACGAGGCCATTACCGCACCCATCACTTGCCGCTGGTCTACCGCGGGCAAGGCGGCGCCATTTTGCGCTGCTACAGACATCGTCATCTCCTTGACTATCAGCGGGGCCGTCTCTCGATCGTCCCCGTTTGTAGGCACGTTCTCTTGCGCGTGCTCTTGGTGGTGTTAAGAAACCTTATGGCGAGGCCGCGGTGAGCGGCGCCGTCTTCGATCCAGCATTGGCCTCGCGCCGCGCGAGCATCGCGTCGGCAATCTTTTCGGCCATCATGATGGTCGGGATATTCGTATTCGCCGAGGGCAGGCGCGGCATCAGCGAGGCGTCGACGACCCGCAGGCCGTGCGCGCCGTGCACACGGCCCGAAGTGTCGGTTACCGCCGTGGCGTCGTGCGCGTCGCCCATCCGGCAAGTACCGCTGGCGTGCCAGACGCCGAACACATTCGCGCGGATAAAGTCTTCGAGCGCGCCCGGCTCGGCCAGCAGCGCGGACATGCGCTGGCCTCGCGTGAAGAAACGCTCGATCAGCAGCCGCCGCAACGGCGCGGGCGTATCGAGCAGCATGCCGAGCAGCGACGTCAGCGCCGCATTGCCCTTGCCGACGCGGCTCAGCGCTTTCACACGCGGTGAAAACGTAGCCGGAAAAAAGTCGCGCGGGTTGTCGCCGAGACCCGACGCCGCGACGATCTTCGCGAGTATCCGCACGCCGTGGACGAGGCGCGCGAGATCGCGCGGATCGTCGAGCAGATTCAGATCGACGCGCGGCGCCACCGCTGGATCGGCGGACACGAGTTGCACGCGGCCGCGCGAATAAGGCCGGTTGCACCAGAGGAAAAACAAGCCGAGCCGGTTGCCGAGCGCATGCCAGGCGGCGCGCGTCGCACTCGACAGATACAGATCGGACTCGTCGCAGCCCGCTATGCCCGAGGTAAAGCGCGCGGCCGTCATGCTCGCGCGACGGCGCGAGAGCGGCATGCGAAAACGCCGTTCGAGAAAATGACAGAACGTGAGCGACGGATGATCCTGGAGATTGCGTCCCACGCCCGGCAGATCGACTCTGCACTCGATGCCGAGCGCGTCCAGTTCCGCCTTCGCGCCGATGCCGGCGCGCAGCAGCAACGCGGGAGATTGCAACGCGCCCGCGCTCACTATGACTTCGTTGGCGTCGAAACGGATGCGCGCGCCGCTGCGCTCTACCGCGACCACGCCGCGCGCGACACGCCCTTCCATGAGGATCGACTCGACGCGCAAGTCCGCATAGATGCGCAGATTGCGGCGCTGACGCGTCGCTTCGTCCAGATAGGCCGTTGCGGTCGATACGCGCCGGTCGTCGAGATTCGAAAACGCGCCGGGAAAATAGCCGTCGCCGAACTCGGCGTTCTGATCCTGCAAGGCCGCGAAACCATTTTTTCGCATGCCGTCGGCGAAGGCGTCGCAGAACGCCGGCCAATACGCCGGCAGAACGCGGCGGATCGGCACCGGGCCATCTCTGCCGTGCAACTCACCGGCCGGAAAATCTACATCGCGTTCGAGTTTGCGGAAATACGGCAGTACGTCCTGCCATGCCCAGCCGCTCGCACCGTTGGCGGCCCAGTCGTCGTAGTCGCGCGGCAGGCCGCGATTGGCTGACTGCACGTTGATGCTCGACCCGCCGCCCATCACCCGGCCCTGCTCGTAGACGCGAGGCGCGGCGGTGCGCGTGGCGCTTGCCTTCAATTCCGGCCAGATGTATTTGTCGCCGCAGAAAACCGGCATCGGATAGCTGTCGAGAATCGCCGCGGGCACCTTGCCGGGCGGCGTATCCGCGCCTGCTTCGATCAGCGCGACGCGCAGCGACGCGACTGCCGACAGACGATGCGCGAGCACGCACCCTGCCGATCCGCCGCCGACGATCACGTAATCGAAGCGTTCCATGCACCTGTCTCCTTTGTCGACCGGAGTTAGCGCTTTAGCGCTTACTCCGGTCCCATGCAAAGCTGTCGACCGGAGTTAGCGCTTTAGCGCTTGCTCCGATCCCATGCAAAGCCGTCTTCCCCTGCACCGCTGCCCAACGTTCCCCTCAACTGCCGCGAAACACCGGCTTGCGCTTACCGTGAAACGCCTCCACGCCTTCGCGGAAATCATCCGAGGCGCGCAACCGGCTATAGCAGTGACCTTCGAGTTCGATCGCGATCGACAGCGGCGCGTCCTCGGTATCGTTGAGCAGCTTCTTCGCGGTGCGTTGCGCGAGCGGTGAGAACGCGCGCAGTTCATCCACCAGCGCGTCGGTCGTCGCCTCGAGTTCCGAGTCGGCCACGCATTCGACCGCGATGCCCCACTCGTAAGCCTGCTTGCCCGGAATGCGGCGCGAGCGCATCACAATGTCCTTGGTGCGGCCGATGCCGACCATCTGCTGCAACCGCGCCGAGCCGCCGGAGCCCGGAATCTGCCCGAGTTTCTGTTCCGGCAGCGCGTAGAAACTGGTGTCGGTGGCAATGCGGAAATCGCACGCGAGCGACAGTTCGAAACCCACGCCGAAACAGAAGCCGCGATTGGCCGCGATCACCGGCTTCGAACAACGCGCGGGCGCCGCGATATTCCAGGCGAGCTTCGACACGGTTTCCGGCGATGCTTCCAGAAAGCCCTTGATGTCGCCGCCACTCGAAAAGTGTTCCCCCTTGGCGCGCACGACGATCACGCGCACACGCGGGTCGTCGTCGAGTGCCTCGAAGGCGGCGCGCAACTGATCGCGCGCATGCATCGAAATCACGTTGAACGGCGGCCGGTGCAGGACGATGTCGGCACGCTCGCGCTCCGCGTCGATCTCGATGGAAAAGCCGTCGAGATCCTGCAGCAGGCTCTGGCCGCGGTGAGTCAATTCGGTCATGGGTTTACTCCTTGGTAGTTTGTGTGTGAGATGCAATAGCTTCGCCGCGGGTGTCGGGCTCGTACTCGCCCGCGGACAGCTTGCGGCGCAGAATCTTGCCGACCGGCGACTTCGGTATGTCGTCCACGAATACGTATTCGCGCGGACGCTTGAAGTTGACGAGGTCGGACGTGCGACAGTGCGCGTCGAGCGCGTCGGCGTCGACGTACTCGCGGCGTTTCACGAAGGCGACCACGCGCTGTCCCCAGCGCTCGTCCTTCACGCCGGCCACCGCGACTTCGTCGACCGCGGGATGCAGCGACAGCACCGACTCGATATCGACCGGCGAGATGTTCTCGCCGCCGCTGATGATCATGTCGTCGACGCGGCCGGAGACGTACAGGTCGCCGTCGGCGTCGAAGAAACCCGTGTCGCCCGTGAAGTACCAGCCCTCACGCAACGATTTGGCGTTCGCATCCGGGCGATTCCAGTAACCTTCGAAGGCTTCGTCGCCGAGCAGGTCGGCGATGATCTGGCCTTCCTCGCCCGCTTGCGCCAGGTCCTCGGGCGTGAGGGCGTCGAGCCTGACGACGCGCAAGCGCGTATTGATGCCCGCGCGCCCCGCACTGCCCGGCTTGCGTGTGGCGTCCTGATCGATGCTGAAGGTGTAGACCTCGGACGAGCCGTAGTGATTGACGAATAGGTCCGGTTCGAACGCCGCTGAGAGGCGCTTGAGCAGACCGTCGTTCATCGGCGCGCCGGCGAAACCGAGCTTGCTCACCGTCGATGTATCCGTCGACGCGAAAGCCGGATCGGCCAGCAGATCGTGGTACAGCGTCGGCACCAGATAGAGGCAGGTGAGCTTGTGTTGCTCGATCGCAGCGAGCGCGAAGCGCGCATTCCAGCGGCGCACGCAGACGAACAGGCCATCCACGAGCGCCATGGAGAGCAGCGAGCGCACGCCCATGGTGTGATAAAGCGGCATCACGCCGAGCGTGCGTTCGCCGTGGCCGTACTGGTTCTGCGCGACATGCGCGAGCGCCGCGGCGCGTTCATGGCGATGACGGCGCGGCACGCCTTTGGCCTTGCCGGTGGTGCCCGAGGTGTAGAGGATCAGCGAGTAGTCGTTGGCATCCGCGCGCGTTTGCGCGTCGTTCGACGTGTCCGGCGCGGCCTGCGCCAGCAGTGTGTCGAAGCTCGCGGTGCAGCCTTGCACGTCGTCGAGACCAATGCGCGGCAAGCGCTGCGCGGCGGGACTTTGCGCCACGGCATCGGCGCAGACCGGTTCGTACACGATGGCCTTCACACCGGCATTGGTTACGCAGTACTCGAGTTCATCGGGTTTCGCGCGCCAGTTCAGCGGCACGATCACCACGCCCGCGAATTGGCAGGCCCAATGCAGGGTCGCCATTTCCCAGCGGTTTTGCAGTACCACCAGCAAGCGGTCGCCATGCGCGAGACCCAGACCGCGCAGACCTTCGGCCACCTTCACGATGAGGCCATGCCACTGCGCGTACGTCAGCGCCAGTTCACCGTCGACGAGAGCGAGCGCGTTGGGACTGCGTTCCACGCTCTGCAAAAAAGTTCGGCCGAGGTCAAGCATGAGCGGCCTCCACGGTTTCGCTAGCCGTGTTGCCTTGCCGGCGCCGTGCCGCCACGTCGAGCACCGCGGCGACGATCGGCGTATAGCCCGTACAGCGGCACAGATGGCCCGAGAGCATGTCGCGCACCTGGGCTTCGCTCGGATCGGGCACGCGCTGCAGATAGTCCGCGCACGACATCAGTATCCCGGCCGTACAGAAACCGCACTGCAACGCGTGATGACGCTGAAACGCCTGCTGCAAATCGCCGAGCTTCAGGTCGGGCGCGAGTCCCTCCACCGTGTCGATGCGGCGGCCATCGGCCTGCACCGCCAGCATCAGGCACGAGCGTCCCGCCACGCCGTCCACGTGTACCGTGCATGCGCCGCACACGCCGTGCTCGCAGCCGACGTGCGTGCCGGTCGCGCCCAGTTCGTGACGGATGAAATCCGACAGCAGCTCGCGCGGCTCGCAATAGCCGCTGCGTTCACGGCCGTTGAGCGTCAGCGTGACGCATTGCCGTTCGCCCTGCCGCACCACGTGCACGACGTTGCCGTTCGATGTGTTGCTCACTTCGCCTCCTCGATCACGCGCCATCCCAGTTGCCGGACCAGATGCCGGCGATACGCCGCGCTGATATGCGCGTCGTCCTGTGCGCCCAGTTTCCAGCTCAAATCGTTCAGTGCGCTGCGCAGATCCTCGTCACGCAGACGCGGCCATTGCTCGACCACCGGCCGGTCCGCGACGCCACCCACCGCGAGGCGGATCGAATCGCTCGTCACGACAGCCGCGCACGCGGCCATCGCGAAGTCGCCGTGGCGCGCGGAGAACTCCGTAAAGCCATAGCGCTCGCCCGGCCGCTTCAGCGGAAAGCGCACGGCTTCGACCAGTTCGTCCGGCTCGCGCGCGGTCATCAACATGCCCTGGAAAAACTCGCCGGCAGGCACCACGCGGTGTTTCTTTTTCGAGCGCAGCATCACGTCGCCGCCGAGCGCGGCGAGTACCAGCGGCAGTTCCGCG
Source organism: Paraburkholderia sp. BL25I1N1 (assembly GCF_003002025.1). Classification (GTDB taxonomy): domain Bacteria; phylum Pseudomonadota; class Gammaproteobacteria; order Burkholderiales; family Burkholderiaceae; genus Paraburkholderia. The sequence continues at coordinate 117,482 of NZ_PVZB01000020.1, read as the reverse complement.
CTCGGGTCGGCATGCGCTATCGAGCCGCACACCGTGCCGCGATTGCGGATCTGAAAGTGCGAGATATGCGGGAACGCCATCGCCAGCAACGGCACTTCGTCGCGCAGCGATTCGCGCCACTCGACGCTGCCTTGCGTCGCCGCCGCGCCCACCGCCAGCAAGCCGGCCTTGTGATCGACACGCACCGAGTTCAGCTCATCGGTGCGCGAGATATCGATCAACATGCGCGGCTGCGCGAGCCGCATGTTCAGAACCGCCATCAGCGATTGGCCGCCGGCCAGCACGCGGGCGTCCTCGCCGTGTTGCGCGAGGGCGTCGAGCGCATGCTGCGTCGTCATGGCGCGCAGATAATCGAACGGCGCGGGCTTCATGGCTGTCTCCTGAAACGGCCCAGCAGGCGCGAAAGCCATGAGCCGCCGGTGTGAACTGGTTTGCCCGCCGCCTGACGGCCGAGCGATTCGAACAGTTGGCGCAACACGACCTTGGCCGCGCCTTCGAGCATGCGTCCGCCCACTGCCGCGACCTTGCCCGATACTTGCGCTTCGTAGTCGTAGGAAAGACGCGTGCCGGTTTCGATCGGCGTCAGTTCGACGAGGCCGCTGCCGCGTGCGCTGCCGAGCGACGACATGCCCGCGCCCGCCAGACGCAGCCGACGCGGCGCGTCGATCTCCGACAAGCCGATCTTCGCTTCGAAACGCGCCTTGATCATGCCGACGCCGACCGTCACGTCCGCGCGATACTGGTTCGTGCCTTCGGCTTCGAGCGCATGGCAACCGGGTATCACTTTGGCGAGCGCGTTCGGATCGAGCAGCACGGCAAAAATCGCTTCCGGCGACGCCGGCAAATCGACGCTGCCCTGAGCGGTGAGCGCCTTGCCGCCGCCCGGCGTCGCCGGTTTGGCGGCGGGCGCTTCACGCAACTCGGGTCGCGACGGCTCCGGATCGTCGATGCCGATCAGTGCCATGACCTTCGAAGGCGTCAGCGGCAAACGGATATCGTCGACGCCGAGCGCGTCCGCCACCGCATTCGCGATGCACGGCGGCGTACTCATGTTGTTGCCCTCGCCGAGTCCTTTTGCGCCGAGCGGCGTGAACGGCGACGGCGTTTCCAGATGCACGATCACCGGATCGGGCACCTCGCAGGTGGTCGGCATCAGATAGTCGGCGAGCGTGCCGGACTGGAAGCTGCCGTCCGCGCCGTAGCGGAATTCCTCCATCAACGCCGCGCCGAGTCCTTGCGCGAACGCGCCGCGAATCTGGCCGTCGGCGAGCGCCGGGTTCAGCAGCGTGCCGGCATCGTGCGCGGTGACGTAGCGGTCGATCCGCACGCGGCCGGTGGCGTGATCCACTTCGACGCCGCACATGTCGAAAGCAAAACCGTAGGCGGCCGATGTGTTGACGCGATCGTTCTCATCCGGCGCGGCCATGTTCGGCGGATTCCAGAACACCGTCTCGCGCAAGCCGGGCTCTTCGCCTTCGGGCAACAGCGCGGGCGCCCAATGCGGCGCATTGGCGGCGACGCGGCCGAACGGCTGCGCGCGATCCTCGGCGCCCTTTGCAAAGATCCTGCCTTCTTCAAAACGGATGTCGTCGGGCGCGCAGCCCATCTGCTTCGACACGATGCGCGCGATCTTGTCGCGCACGCGCACGGCCGCGAGATGCACCGTGCCCGCCACCGCGCCGGCGAAGCGGCTGGAATAATTACCCGCCGCCACCGACCACGCGTCCTTGTGCGTATCGAATTCGACATTGACAATGACGTCATCCGGCGACACGCCGAGCACGTCCGCGACCACTTGCGCGCACACCGTCATATGCCCCTGGCCCGCGGGCGTCGATGCAATCGTCACCACCACGCCGCCGAGCAGATCGACGCTTACGGTCGCGCTCGCGATCGCGCCGCTCTTCGGCCCGGCTTTCTTGCGCGCCTCGGCGGGCATCACAGTCGTGATGTAGCCCATGTTCGACACCGACGGCTCGACGATCGCCGCGAAGCCGATCCCGTACAGCCGCCCTTCCTTGCGTGCCGCCGTGCGACGCGCAAGCAGTTCGTCATACCCGCCTTCGCTCAGCGCGCGGCGCAGCGCTTCCGGATAGATGCCCGAGTCGAGCAGCGCGCCCGCCGCGGCGCGATACGGGAACGCATCGGCGGCGACGAAATTGCGGCGGTACACGTCGAGCACATCGAGGTTCAGTTCGAGCGCGATGCGCTGCATCAGCCGTTCGAGCGCGAAGTACACCTGCGGACCGCCGAAGCCGCGCACCAGACCCGTCGGCGTCTTGTTGGTCAGCACGACGCGGTTGCGCACCAGCAGGTTGTCGATGGCGTATGCGCCGGTCAGGCAGCCGTGCATGCGATAGAACGTGGCCGGTTCCGGCGCGCGCAGATAACCGCCGCAATCTTCGAGTTGATCGTAGGAGAGCGCCGTGATGCGGCCGTCGCTTTCCACGGCGGCTTCGAGCGTCGAGACACGCGCAGTCGCGGAGGTCGCCGCGCTCAGATGTTCGAGCCGGTCCTCGACCCATTTCACCGGCGCGCCCGCCTTGCGCGAAGCGAGGCACATCAGCACCACGTACGGAAATACCGCCTGCTTCACGCCGAAGCTGCCGCCCGAATCGCGCGGCGCCTTGTGACGCAAACGGTTGGCGGGCACGTTCAGCGCCATCGCCATCACAGCGTGCAGCGAGAACGGCCCCATGAAATTGGACGTGACGTCGTAGCCTTCGTCGCCGGCCAGGTATTCGGCGATCACCACGCCGCATTCGATCGGCGCGCAGGTATTGCGCGGATAATGCGCCACCAGTTTCACGCGATGCGGCGCCTTGTCGAACGCGGCTTCCGGCTCGCCGTAGCGGAAATGCCGGTCGCTGATCACGTTGCTGCCCACTTTCTCGTGCAACACCGGCGATGCATCGCTCGCCGCCTGCTCGATCGAGGTGACCGGGTCGAGCGTGGCGTATTCGACCTTGAGCAGATCGAGCCCGTCTTCGGCAATGGCGCGCGATTGCGCAAGCACCACCGCCACCGGTTCGCCCACATAGCGCACGCGGTCCATCGCCAGCGCCCACTGTTCCATCGGCGATTTCACGCCGACCACGAAAGGCCGCGACCAGGCGCGCAGGTCGTCGCGTGTCAGGATCGCGTGCACACCAGGCAGTTTCGACGCGGCATCGGTGTCGATCGACACCAACTCTGCATGCGCGTGCGGCGAGCGCAGGATCGCGGCGTGCAGCGTGCCCGGACGAACGCCGATGTCGTCGCCGTAACGGCCACGACCGGTGAGAATCGCGGGATCTTCCAGACGCTCCATCGGGCGGCCGAGATGACGTTGCGGGCGTTTATCCCGTTCCGGTTCGCGTTCACGCGTCGCGGTGTCGCCTGCGTGAAGCAAGTCGCGCTGATTCATTCGTCCACTCCCGAGCGGCGCTCCGTGAATTCGTCGGCGAGCCCGCTCCAGCGCTGCGCAATCTCGCGATGCTCAATACCGAACAGATCGAGAATGCGCCCCACCGTGTGATCGACCACGTCCTCGATAGTCTTGGGATGCGCGTAGAAAGCGGGCACCGGCGGCATCACGATCCCGCCCATCTCCGTCACGGAAGTCATGTTGCGCAGATGCGCGAGATTGAGCGGCGTTTCGCGCGCGACCAGCACGAGCCGGCGACGCTCCTTGAGCATCACATCGGCGGCGCGCGTGAGCAGGTTGTCGGCGAAACCGTTGGCCACGCCCGCGAGCGTCTTCATCGAGCACGGCGCGATCACCATGCCTGCCGTGATGAACGAACCGCTCGCCACCGCCGCGCCGATGTCGCGCACGTTGTAGACCACGTCGGCGAGACTGTCCAGATCGCCGCGCGTCATGCCGAGTTCCTGCGCCGCCGTGACCGCACCGGAGGCCGATACGATCAGATGCGTTTCGTGCGTGCCGAGGCGGCGCAGCGCCGCAAGCAAACGCACGCCGATCGACGCGCCGCTCGCGCCGGAAATCCCGACGACGATGCGCTGCGGCTTTTGTGCGAGCTCAGCCATGCGCGCCACCCAGATAGCTATCGAACGCGGCGTTGTCGGCGGCAACGAGTTCGTCCAGATTTACCGTGTCCTGGCCCGGAATGCGCACCCGCGTGAATACGTGCGACGCATACACCACCGGCCGCGTGGCGTCGAGTCCCATCTTCGCGCTCACGCCTTGCAGATGCGGCGGCGCGTCTTCCGGCTGACCGACGGTGGTGGACGGATCGAGCGGCGAACCTTGCGCGCCTTCGATCACGACCAGGTCGCGATCGGCCTGGAAGCGCGTGGCGACGGCCCATTCGATTTCGGCCGGATCGTGCACGTCCACATCGGTGTCGACCACGACCACCTGCTTGATGTCGTAGTGCGCGCCGAACGCGCACAGAATCACGTTCTTCGCTTCGCCTTCGCGCTTCTTCTCGAACTGCACCCACAGGTGATAGCGGCACACGCCGCCCACGGACAGATGCACGTCCTTCACGTTAGGATGACTACGTTGCAGATGGGCGAGCAGCGTCGCCTCGCGCGGAATCGCGCCGAGCAGCAGATGCTCCATTTCCGCCGGAACGATCGTATGAAAGATCGGCTTCTCGCGATGCGTGAGCGCGGTGACTTCGATCACTTCACGCGCTTCCTGTGCGCTGTAGTACTTCGGGAATTCGCCGAAAGGACCTTCCAGTTCGCGCACGTTGGGCAGAATGCGCCCTTCGATCACGATCTCGGCGAAGGCCGGTACATTGACGCCGTTGGTCACGCATTTGACGACCGGCAGCGGCGCGCCGTGTAGCGCGCCGGCAATTTCCAGCTCGTCGGAATCGATTGGGGAAATGGCTTGCGAGGCGAGCATCGTCAGCGGATCGACGCCGATCGCGATGGCGACGTCGAGCGCATCGCCGGCCTCTTCCGCGGCTTTCTGGAATGCGTACAAGTGGCGCGGCAGCAGCAGGATTGCCATGCGATCGGGCCCATGCACCTGAATGCGGTTGATCGACACGTTCTGCACGCCGGTACGCGGATTGCGCGCGATCACGAGACCCGCGGTGATATATGGCCCGTTGTCGTGCTCGCTGTGCGTGGGAATCGGCAGCAGCTTGTGAAGGTCGATGCCGCCGGTATGCACGACCTGCTGGCAGGCCGCTTCGGCGCGTGAAATTTCCTTCGAGGGAATCGGTTGATCGGCCGCGTCGCGAAAGCGCTTCAGCAGATCGGCCTCGGCCACACCCATCGCTTCGGCGATCCAGGCGCGGCGCGACATGAAACCGCTGACCACCGGCACGTCGTGACCGCCCGGTTTCGTGAAGAACGCGGCTTGCGTGGCGTCGAGGCGCTTGGCAATCGCGGCAAGTTCGTGTTCGAGCGCCACCGGCCTGTCGATCGTGGCCAGCCGGCCCGTGCGCGCCAGATGCGCCAGCCAGTCGCGCAGCGTAAGCATGCCGGACGGGCGGCCCCATGTCAGTTGGAAAGCACCGTGCGATGCGGTATCGCGAGTATTCATCTACGTCTCCATCCGTGCCCCGGCTTCATGTCCGAACCGGACTGCCAGTTGATGATGGAAGGGTAACGAGATCAGCGTATAACTTCTAATATTGATTATTGATGCGTTGAATCATTCCCGATGATATGCGCGTTAGCACCAATGACAGCCAATTGTAGGCAGGATATCAATAGACACCGCGCGGCTCACGGCGCATTCTGCGGAACCGGAGCGAGGGTTCCGGAGCATCCGTGGAGCGCGGTTCCTGCCTTTATCTGATACCGCGCGTCTTTCTCATTACGTTTGCTGATGTTTTATTCATACCAACATGGACCTCAGGCAAATCCAGTATTTCATCGCGCTCTTCGAGGACGGTTCGGTCACGCGGGCGGCGAAACGCCTGAACATCGTGCAGCCCGCGCTCAGCATGCAGATCGCCAAACTCGAGGACGAACTGCACCAGCAGCTCTTCGAGCGCAACGCGCACGGCATGGCGCCGACCGCTGCCGGCCGCCTCATGTACCGGCTCTTTCTGCCGATCATGCGCGATCTCGCGCACGCGCGTCAGCAACTCGTGCAGCGCGACGAGGTGGTGACCGGCCACGTGTCGATCGGGCTGATCGCATCGGTCACGGAAAGCGTGCTGGCCGATGCGCTGTCGCGTTTTCACGCGCGTTATCCGCATGTCGAAGTAACCGTGGCCGACGGCTACAGCGCGACCTTCATAGACTGGGTAACGGGCGGCCAGCTCGACGCGGCCTTGATCAACAAACCGCGCGCGCGCTTCTCACTCGACGCGCAGCCCTTGCTCGACGAGGAAATGGTGCTGGTGACGAGCGCCGAGCACGGCCCCGAGTTGCCGCACGCCATTGAACTCGCGCAACTGCCGGAACTGGAACTGGTGCTGCCGACCAAGCGTCACGGCTTGCGTGGCGTGCTCGATACGGCGGCACAGCATGAAGACGTGCTGCTCGCGCCGCGCTTCGAAATCGACGTGTTGAGCACGATCGTGAAGCTGGTGGAGAGCACCCACTTCGCGACCATTCTGCCGCGGATCGCCGTGCAGCGCGCGGTGCACCGGGGCAGCCTGCGCGCCTATCCGATTCTCGCGCCGCGCATCGTGCGGCATATCGTGTGCGTGAGCCATCCGCGACGCCCGTTGAGCGCCGCGGCGGATGCGCTGGTGTCGATCATCGCTGACGAGTTGCGCCAGGTGTCGAGCGCGCCGGAACTGGACGCGACGCTGAGCACCGAGTCCGGCGATGCGTCGAACGATCCGCCGCCGGCGCTTTCGTCCAGCAACGAACGCGGCGCTTGAACGTGGCGGCGTGGATCGAACACCGTCAGATTCTAAGGGCCACTGGCGCGCCGATCTCATGCGCCTTCAGACCGGACACGGACACCCGCAAGCCGGGCCGGCCTTCGTTGTTGCGCAGAGACAGATCCAACTGATGCCGCGCGGCAATGCGCGAGACGATCGCAAGCCCGAGGCCGCTGCCTTCGCCTTGCGCCCCTTCGCCGCGATAGAAACGGTCGAAGACCCGTTCGCGCTCGGCCTCCGGAATCCCCGAGCCGGTATCGGCAACTTCGAAGCCAACTCGCGTGCCGTCACGCTTGAGGATCACGTCGACGCGTCCGCCGCGCGGCGTATGCCGGATCGCGTTGTTGATCAGATTGCCTAGCAGCACGCTCATGCCGTGCGGCTCGGCCAGCACGGTATAAGCGTCCCCCTCCGTGCGCGCGCCTTCGCACTCCAGGCCGATGTCGATCTCCCTGGTTTCCGCCAGCAGCGAAAAATCGCCCACCGCCTGCTCGCCGATGCGCCGCAGGCTAACCGGCACCATCGCCGTGACCGGATGCGTGTCTTCACGCGCGAGCGCCAGCAGTTGCTGCACCAGGTGAATGATGCGGTTGACGCGCCCCTCGACGCGTTCGAGCGTTTGGCCTTCGCCCTTTAACGAACCATCGCGCGACGCGGCCTGCAATTGCAGCTTCAATGCGGCGAGCGGTGAGCGCAACTCGTGCGCGGCATCGGCGATGAACGTGCGTTGCGCTTGCGACGCCGTGTGCAGCCGCTGCAGCAGATCGTTGAGCGCTTCGACCAGCGGCCTGATCTCGACCGGCACGCTGCCGTCCAGGCGCAGCGGTTCCAGCGAATCGATCGTACGGGTGGACAATGCGCGCGACAACCCGCCAATCGGCGCCAGTCCGCGCGCCACCACCAGCAGGACCAGCACGATCGTCACCGGCACCAGCACGCCGAGCGGCCAGAGCGTATGCAGCGCAAGGCGCATCGCGAGGTCCTCGCGCACGGAGATGGGCTGCGCCACCTGAATATAGCGTTCCCCCTGCTGCACGGCGAACGTGCGCCAGTGATACTCGCCGCGCTCCACCGTGTCGTAGCCCGGGGGCTGGCGCGCGAACACCGGCGCCTGCAGCGAGTGATAGATCAGCTTGCCCGCGCCGTCCCAGATTTCGATGACGACCCGGTCGTCGGCCAGACCACCGAGGTCGGGGTCGCGATGTTCGCGGTCGCCCGTGCCGGCGAGATTCAACGGCAGCGACAGCGCGATCGTGCGCAATTCATAGTCGAACAGTTCGCTCGCTTCCTCGCGCGCTGTGTGAAAGATGCCGTAGCCGGCCACGGCCGAGGCAGCCGCCAGACCGAAGATCAGCCAGCCCAGCAGCCAGCGGCGAATCGACGTCATCAGCACCTCTTCAGACGGTAGCCCACGCCGCGCACGGTCACCACCTGGTCCGCGCCGATCTTGCGCCGCAAACTGTGCACGTGCACTTCGATAGTATTGCTGCCCACTTCCTCGCCCCAGCCGTACAGTTTTTCTTCGAGCTCGGTCTTGGTGAACACGCGCGTCGGCTCTTCGATCAGCGCTTGCAGCAATGCGAATTCGCGCGGCACGAGCGGCACTGGCTCGCCGGACTTGCTGACCTCGTGCGCCGCGGGGTCGAGCGTTATCTCGCCGTGCGCGTAGACCGGCTGCTTCTGGCCGGTGCGCCGCCTGAGCAGTGCGCGCACGCGCGCGGCCAGTTCGTCGAGATCGAATGGCTTGATCAGATAATCGTCGGCGCCGGCGTCGAGGCCGCGAATCCGTTCGTCGACGGCGTCGCGTGCCGTCAGGATGATGACCGGCGCGGCGCCGCCGTTCTTGCGATAGGCGTTGAGGACGTCGATGCCGTCCTTCTTCGGCAGGCCGAGATCGAGCAGCACGAGGTCATACACGCCGTTGCCGAGCGACAGTTCCGCCGCGCGGCCGTCTTCGGCCCAGTCGATCGCGTAGCCGGAGCGGCGCATCGCGCCCAGGACCGTTTCCGCAATCATGTCGTCGTCTTCGACCAGTAGCAGACGCATGGCCTCTCCTCTCCCTTATTGGCTCCGGCATTGTCCCGCCCGGTAGCTTAACGCTTCCTTATGGCTTGCTTATGTTTTGCTGAAGGGACACTGAAGGGAGGCTGAAGGGAGGCTTAAATCGGCGTTAAGCATGTCTTAAGCAGTCCATCAGCAAAATCGCTTCTTTTCCGTGGCTTTCCCGCGCGGATGCCCCATTTTTTTGTTCAGGAGCCGCATTTTGCCCGTTCTCAATGCCGCGTCCGCGGCGATATCGGCGGCCGTGTCTGTGTTCGCCGCGGCCGAGCCCGCGGCCGGCCACACACCGCGACCCTACGAACGGTTGCGCGCGCTGGTGCCGCTCTGCGCGCTGCTGATGGGCGGCTGCACGTGGTATCACCGCGAGCCGCTCGCGCCGCAGGATACGTCCACCTCCGCCCATTCGCTCGAACGCATCCGCATCGATCCGGCGAGCATGCCGTTGCCGGAGCTGGCCGCGCATCGTTTCGATCCGTCCGACGGACTCGATATCGACGAGGTCGCGATGCTCGCGGTCGCCAACAACCCAGACCTGAGGCTGGCCCGCGACGACCTCGGCATTGCCCGCGCTCAGGCCTATTCAGCGGGCCTGCTGCCGGACCCGCAACTGAGCATAGCGAGCGATTATCCCGGCCAGATAGGCACCGTGCGCGCGTTCAACTACGGCTTGAGCATGGACGTGATGGCGATCGTGCTGCGCAGCGCCAACAAACAATCCGCCGACGCCACGGCGGCTAAAACCGACCTCGGTCTGCTGTGGCAGGAATGGCAGATCGTCGCTCAAGCGCGGCAGTTGTTCATCAAGACGCGTTTTCAGCAGGACACGCTGCCCCTCTTGCAGCGCCAGCGTGAGCTCACGCGCACGCGCTATGAACGCATGGCCGAAGCGCGCCGCGACGGCAACCTCACCGACGACACGTTGACGGCCGCGCTCCTCGCCTATAGCGACGCCCGCAAGCAATACACCGATGCCGAACGCGCAGCCGAGCAAACGCACCATGATCTGAACGCGCTGCTCGGCGTCTCGCCGGAGGTGCAACTGCAACTCACAGGCGGCGAAAACATCGAGCCGCTCTCCGACACGACGCTCGATGCCGCGCTCGCCGGGCTGCCTCGGCGCCGCCCGGATCTGATCGCGCTGCAAGCAGGCTACGAGGCGCAGGAACAGAAATATCGCGCCGCGATCCTCAGCCAGTTCCCCAGTCTGTCGGTGGGCTTCGTGCGGGCGCGCGATACGTCGAACATCTACACAAGCGGCTTCCAGATCAACCTCAGCCTGCCGATCTTCAACCGCAATCAAGGCAACGTCGCAATCGAGCAGGCCAGCCGCCAGCGTTTGCGCGACGAATATCAAACGCGACTGAACAGCGCTTACGGCGACGTCGCGCATCTGCGTGCGGACAATGCGGTCCTCACACGGCAGTTGCAGCAAACCGAAGCCGCGCTGCCCGAGGTCGACCTCGCCGCCCGGCACGCGGCCGCGGCCTACGCGGATCACAACCTCGCGCTCGGCGCCTACACCGACGCGCAAAGCGCCGCGCTCACCAAACAGATCGACGTCGCGACCTTGCGCGAGTCGCTCGCCGAACAACGCGTCGGCTTGCAGGCGCTGCTCGGCAGCGCGATTCCCGACGCCTACTCCACCGCTCTCACCTTGACCGACACTCATGCGAAATAGCCTGACTTCAGCGCTGCGGCCGCGCATTGCCGCCGGTGCGATTTCGATCGCTTGCGCCACGCTGCTGTGCGCGGGCGTTCATACGGCCCGCGCGGCAAGCGCCGGCGACACCGCCGAGCAACCCGTGGTCGCCGTGCAAACCGTGCGCGTGCAGCGCGCCGAGATCGCACAGCCGGTGCGCGCGTATGGCGTCGTCGCGGCGTCCGCGTCGAACCTCACCACCGTCAATCTGCCATACACCGCGCGCATCGTGCAGATGCGCGTGCAGTCCGGGCAAACGGTCACGCGCGGCGCGCCGCTCTTCCTCGTGCAGGCCGACCCGGCCGCCGTGCTTGCCGCAACCCAGGCGAAAAGCGCCGTGACGCTCGCGCAAGGCGAGCTGGCGCGCACGCAATCGCTGTACGACAAAGGACTCGCCACGCAGTCGCAACTCGCCAGCGCCCGCAAGGCCGCCGACGACGCGCAGCAGGCGCTCGCCGCGCAGAACCAGACCGGCGTGGCAAGCGGCAACAAAATCATCACCGCGCCGAACGACGGCGTCGTGCTGCAGGTTTCGGCCGCTCAAGGGGATCAGGTGCAAGCCGGCACGGCGATCCTGCAACTCGCGGGCGGCAGCGGCAAGGACGCGCGCGCCAACGTGATGCTCGGCGTCGAGCCCGCCGATGCCGCCGCGATCCACACCGGCGACCTCGTCGCGTTGCACGGTCTGTCCACGTCGCTCGCGAAGACTTCGGCGAACGGCCACGTGGCACTGGTCGGCGCCTCGATCGATCAGCAGAGCCAGCTCGTCGATGTCGGCGCGAACGTGCCGCTCGGTCAGACGGCCTTCATTCCCGGCACGCGCGTGAGCGCGGACATCGAGACCCGCAGCGGCACGCACTGGATCGTGCCGCGTGCCGCTGTGCTGAAAGACGGCCAAGGCGCGTACGTGTTCCAGATCACGCCGCAGAACAAGGCGCGCCGCGTGGCGGTGACCACGCAGGTCGAGAACGGCGACCGTTACGGCGTGGATGGCCCGCTCGACGCCGCGCAAGGCCTCGTGGTCAGCGGCAACTATGAGTTGAAGGACGGCATGGCGGTGCGAATCAGCGGAGGCGCGCCGCGATGAATTTCGGTCAATGGATGCAGAAGCACCGCCGCTCGCTGCTGTTCGTGATCGCGTTGCTGGCGATAGCGGGCGCACTGACCGCGTTCCGCCTGCCGATCTCGCTGTTCCCGAACGTCGCGTTTCCGCGCGCGGTCGTTTCGCTCGACGCGGGCGACCGCCCCGCCGAACAGATGGCCACGCTCGTCACGATGCCGGTCGAAGAAGCGCTGCGGCGCGTGCCCAACGTGCGCGACGTGGAATCGAAAACAAGCCGCGGCGCGGCCGAAATCTCGATCAATTTCGACTGGGGCACCGACATGGCGCAAGCCACCTTGCAGGCACAGTCGGCCATCAGCGAGATTCTCGCGACGCTGCCGCAAGGCACCTCGATGCAGGTGCGGCGCATGGACCCGACCGTGTTTCCGGTGCTGGCGTATAGCCTCACTTCGCAGCAGCAGTCGCTCTCCACGCTGCACGATCTCGCGCAGTTCCAGATGCGGCCGTTGCTGTCTTCGGTGGAAGGCGTGGCGCGGGTCGACGTGATAGGCGGCGCGCAGGACGAGTTCGAAGTCGCGATCGATCCCGCGCGGCTCGCCGCGTACAAGCTCTCGCTCTCCGATGTGTCGAAGGCGATCGGCGCGAGCAATGTGCTGATGGCGAACGGCCGCATCGAGGATCACTACAAGCTCTACCTCGTGATCGCCGACACCACCATTACGCGGCTCGACGAATTGCGCAACGTCGTGGTGTCGGCCAGCGGCGCGACGCAGATCCGCCTCGGCGACGTCGCGATCGTACGCCAGGGCGTGGTGCCGCAATGGATGCGCGTCACCGCCGACGGCCAGGACGCGGTGCTCATCAACGTGTACCAGCAGCCGGGCGCGAACAGCGTGGCGATGGCCAGGGCGATCCGCGCGAAGCTCGCCGACTTCCAGCATCAGATGCCGGCCGGCGTGCATCTGTCGAACTGGTACGACCAGAGCGAACTGGTGATTGCCTCGGCCACCAGCGTGCGCGACGCGATCATGATCGGCGTGGTGCTGGCGGCGCTGACGTTGTTCGCGTTCCTGCGCAACTGGAAGATCACCGCGATCGCCGTCGCGCTGGTGCCGGTGGTGATGGCCGCGACCATCCTGTTGCTCGACGTGTTCGGCATGGGCTTCAACATCATGACGCTCGGCGGTATGGCCGCCGCCGTCGGTCTCGTCATCGACGACGCGATCGTGATGATCGAGCACATCGTGCGGCGCATGCGCGAAGGTGGCGCACGCGCTTTTCATGGCCGCGTGATGGCGGCGGCGCTCGAATTCACGCGGCCGCTGGCGGGCTCTTCGGCGGCGACGCTGATCATTTTCGTGCCGTTGGCGTTTCTATCCGGCGTGACGGGTGCGTTCTTCAAGGCGCTCTCCGTCACCATGGCGAGCGCGCTGTTCATTTCCTTTCTCGTCACGTGGCTCGCGGTGCCGATTCTGTGCGACCGCTGGCTGAAACCGAAAGACGCCGAGGAACACCGGGAAACCCGCTTCGCCTCGTGGATGAACCGGCGCTACGCGTTTCTGGTGGAGCGCGTCACCGCGCGGCCAGTGCTCGTGCTGCTCGGCCTGCTGCCGCTGATCGTGGTGGCCGCGTTCGCGTTCACGCGCGTGGGCAGCGGTTTCATGCCGAGCATGGACGAAGGCGGTTTCGTGCTCGATTACCACACCGAACCGGGCACGTCGGTGAGCGAGACTGATCGGTTGATGAAACAGATCGAAGGCATTATTCGCGCGAACCCGAATGTCGCGACCTATTCGCGTCGTACCGGCGCCGGTCTCGGCGGCGATCTGAACGAGCCGAACAAGGGTGACTTCTTCGTGCGGCTGAAGTCCGGCAATCGCGAGCCGATCGCCACCGTCATGGAGGAAATCCGCTCGAAGGTCGAGACTCAGGTGCCCGGCGTGAGTGTCGAACTCGCGCAGTTGATGGAGGATCTGATCGGCGACCTGACGGCGGTGCCGCAACCGGTCCAGATCAAGATCTATTCCGACGACCCGAACACACTCGAGACGACCGCGCGCAAGGTGGCGGCGCAGATCGGCAAGATTCAGGGCGTGGTGGACGTGAACGACGGCATCAATCCGGCCGGCGACGCGCTCGAACTGCACATTCGTCCGGAAGCGGCGGCGGCCGAGGGCATGGACCCGCAATCGATCGCGCAGGCCGTGTCCGATATGGTGGAAGGCAATGTGGCCACGCAATTCCAGAGCGGCCCGAAAACGGTCGGCGTGCGTGTACGTGTGGCCGGCGCAATGAAGCTCACGGATACGCAACTGGGACAGTTGCAGATTCGCGCGCCCGACGGCCATCTGTTCGCGCTCGATCGCGTCGCCGATCAGGTGACGGTGACCGGCCAGCCGGAGATCAGCCGCGACAATCTGAAACGGATGGTGGCGGTGACGGCGCGCATCGACGGCCGCGATCTGGGCTCGACGATCGCCGACGTGCAGAAGACGCTCAGCGATAAGAGCCTGTTGCCCACCGGCGTGTATTACGAATTGGGCGGCCTGTATCAGCAACAGCAGATTGCGTTCAAAGGACTGTTGAGCGTGTTCGGCGCGGCGATCGCGCTCGTGTTCGGCTTGCTGCTGTTTCTCTACGAGCGCTTTCGCGTCGCGCTGGCGGTCATGGCGATGCCGTTGCTGGCGGCGGGCGCGGTGTTTATCGGCTTATGGGTCACCGGCATCGAATTGAACATCTCCGCGATGATGGGAATGACGATGATCATCGGCATCGTGACCGAGGTGGCGATTTTTTATGTGTCGGAGTTGCAGGGACTCGTGCGCGACGACGAGATGCCATTCGAGGACGCGTTGCTGAGCGCCGGGCGCAATCGTCTGCGTCCCATCGCGATGACGACGATCGCCGCGATTCTGGCGCTGCTGCCGCTGGCTTTTGCACTTGGGCAAGGTTCGGCGATGCAGCAGCCGCTGGCGATTGCGATTATTTCCGGGTTGATTGTGCAGTTGCCGCTGGTGTTGCTGTTGCTGCCGGTGCTGTTGAAGTTGTTGATGAAGAAGGAGGCGATTTAGGAGAGTCAATGATCGGTCGGTCGTGAGCGAACGGTAGCCCCCCTCTTTTCGGAATTGTCCGATATAACCAGTCGCCAGTCTCGCTGGTAATGCCTTACCGCGTGCGCGTGTCCGTTCAGGTGCGCCGCGGCAAAGGCAATGCTATCCCGACTGGAGACTCGAAATGGCACGACATCAGAAGCACAAAAATACGCTCGACAAAATCCTCTCTGCTTTACGCGACCCCGACTTCGCGCGGCTTGCGTCCGACGTAACGTGCGAGGGCAACTTCCATGCTTAAGGCGGCTGTGCGCAACGGGGACCGGACCACGACGCGCGGCATGGTCATCGCCTTTTCGTCGACCATCATCGACGGCGGCACACAGATCGCCTTGTGTGGAGACGGTGCAACCTGCGGCAATTGCAATGGTGTGCACAGAATACTCGGAACCGGTCAGGGGATGTTCGAAGAGACGCGGCCTGTCGTGCTCGAAGGCGACCTTGTGCTATGTCCGTGCGGAAACAACCGCGCAATCGCGGGCAAAAACCCCGGTATTTTTATTGAAGCTGGCCGCGCCCTGCCTAACGTCGAAGATGTCTCAGCGGCATCGACGGTGAACGCCGTTCGCTCGGCATCGGGCCGATATGACGAACAGGTCCACGCCCTCGTCGTCGGCGCCACTCTTGAAGGTTATCCCTTTGTGATCGAGACGCCTGATGGCCAACTGGTCGCGGGACGCGCTGAAGCGGGAGGCACTCTGCCACGCATCGAGACCGGCGCAAGCAGCGGTTTCTACACTGTGCATTGGGGCGATGAAGCGCTTGCGCGATGTGAAGGCACCTAAGCGATGCCGAATAAAAAGACCGTGGTTAAGACCAACTCGACGCCGGATTCAGTCAAGGAAGTCCAGTTAAAGGCAATTACATTCAAGGATCTGTGGGATAGCTACCCTTCTGGAAATCCGTACGATAACCCCGCGTACGAGGATCAGTGTGCGATCCGTATGAGTGTGGCCTTTCATCGGCTCGGCATCGAGATGAAGTCGTTTTCCGCGAAACTGGTCAAACCGCTTTCAGGTCAGCCAACTATCGGCCGAATCATGCTTGACGGCAAAGCCACCGCAACCCGAGCGGACGAACTAGGCCAATGGCTGAAACAGCGTCCCTTCCTGGGCCTCCCGATTGCTGAAGACGTCACCGGTGCCGAGTGGGATTCAAAGGTAAAGGGGCGCACCGGCATCATCCAGTTTTCGCGGTACTGGACTCGCGAAGGTGAAGATGCCAGCAACGCGAGTGGCGGACACATCGACCTCTGGAATGGCTCGCGGCTTACGATTAGCGGTCCGCTTGGTGCCGTTGCGACAGTAAGCCGTGTATTCGGCTGGCAATCGTTTCTTCCTGGAACACGCATCGGCTTCTCCGACCTGCGCGGGTCACAACAAATTCTGTTCTGGGAGATAAAGTGAGGCAGTCCATCGGTCTGTTCGTATTCGCTCTGGTCGGAGCATTGACCGGGTGGGTAGCTTCCGGGTTGTTGTCAGCGTTCACTCAGAGATGCGGATACGAATGCGAGAACCAAATTTTCGGCGTTTTTTTCGCAACGACCGCGACGTGTGTTCTGAGTTTTGTTCTCGGCGGATACATCGCGATACGAAAACGTTGTGCGACCGTCAGACGAGTGTTGGCTGTTTGCGGTGTTCTCTGCACGGTAGTGCTAGCGCCGGCGAGTTCAATTTACATGTGGCAGTTACACGCACGTTACGCCGAGGCCGAAGCAGCGCGTCCAGTTCGAACAACTCTTGAGTTCCTGCACATGAGCATTACGACGCGTGCGGTGCAGACCTACACGGGCAAGGAGTTCGGCCCCGTCAAAGCGCATGGGACGCTTGCTCCGTGGCAACGATGCGCGATCGGCTCGGTCAATTGCGTAGGCGAGCCGCGACAAGCGCAGATGTTATGCAAAGCGGGCGTCGTGTATGTGAACGAGAACGAGTGGGCCTCGTTTTCGCTTATCAAGCCAGAAAATATGCCGGGTACGATACCGCTTCAGTCGATGAATCTGTGCTCCTCGCAATAGCCCGGCGACGCGCGGCACGCTTCAAAGACAAAGCGAGCCGCGCGCTTATGGAACATCCGTCTTCAGCACATCCCCGAACCCGCCAACCCGCACCCCCGCCGCCCGAATCGCCATCGCCACTTTCGGCGACAACAACGCGCGCAGTTCATCCTCGTGCCGGTACATCTTCATTCCGTCGCTCAACACCTGCTCCCCCGCCACCGCGGGATGGCAGTAAATCTCCCCCACCCCATGCGGCAGATCGGCGAGAGCCGCCAGCCACGCCGCCTCATCCATTCGGCCGCTGTCCGCGATCCCCACCACATAATCGTTATGCGCAATGCCGGCGCGATCCAGACGCGCCTTGACCCGCGCGATCCACGGCCGCAACCATAGCGGCGCGTTCGCTTCGAACGGCAAGCGCATCGCCTTCATCCCATACTCCCGGCCGATCTCCAGAATCAGTCCGAGCACCGTCGGATGCAAATGAAAATGCTTGTGCGTGTTGACATGATCGAGCGTCAGACCGGTCTGCGCGAAGGCATCGAACTGCGCGCGAATTTCTCGCGCAAGCTGCTTGCGCACGTGCGGTAAAAAGAAGAACCGCACGCCGTCGCGCACCATGTTGTCGCCGAAGCGGCCATGCTCGTCGAGCAAGGCCGCAATCGCCGCGCGCGGCGCGAGCGGGTCGCCGTCGGCCAGCACCAGATGCAGGCCGACACGCAAGCGCGGCAACGCGCGGGCGCGCGCCACCGCGTCGCTCGCGGCCGGTGCGCCGATCATCAGGCTCGCGGCGCTCAGCACGCCGTCGCGATGCGCTCGCTCCACTGCCAGATTCACTCGCGCGTGCAGACCGAAATCGTCGGCGGTCACGATCAATGCGCGTGGCTTAGCCGCCATCCGACGCCTCCATCACGTCCATCACATTCAACGCGCCGTTGCGCGCGGCCTTCGACGTCGCAGCCTCGATGGGCACGCGCGCACCGCGCCACATCACATGCGAGCCGAACACGGCGGCGCACCACTGCAACGCCAGCAACGTATCACGCAGCGGCACGAGCGGCAAATCGCGCCAGAAGGTGCGCTCACGACGCGCCGAGCGCAGATGCATCAACAGACGCGCGGCGAGACCCGCAGCCGCCCCGGCCCCGCTCGTGAACGCGGCCCACGTGTGCACCGCATCCAGCGAAGCGGCCGCAAGGCCGGCACTGAGCCATGCGCCGGCCACTAGCCAGGGCGTGGGAAAGGTGATGAAGAGGAACGCGAAACCCGGCGCATTCACCGAGCGAATCGTGCGCAGCCAGCGCGTTTCGCGCTGCCACAAGGCGGAAAACGTCGGCTCGATCACGTCGGTGGCCACCATCACGCGCGAGAGCACGGTTTGCAGGCCAAGCGCGCGCACGTGTTCGGCCAGCCAGTAGTCGTCCGCGAGACAGTTTTTCAGCGCCTCGAAACCGCCGATGCGTTCGAGCGTCGCGCGCCGCAACGCAAGCGTCGCACCGAAGCCGAAGCGGCGCGAGCCGGCCGCGTGCGCGACCCGCACCGACGGCGCGAACCATTCGTTGATGAACAGCGCGCCCACGCGCGGCCAGAAGCCGCCGATGCCGCGCGCCACGTAGAGGCACGTGACCACGCCCACGCGCGGATCCGCGAGCGGCGCGGCCACGCTGTCGAGATAATCGGCTTCGACGGCGATGTCGCTGTCGGCGATCACGATGACCTCATGGCGTGCCCGCGCGGCCATGTTGATCAGATTGCTGACCTTGAGATTGCTGCCGTGCACGCGCGCGTCGATCGCGAGTTCGATATCGTGCGACGGATAGGCGGCCTGCAGACGGCGCACCACGGCAATCGCGGAATCGTCCGGCGAGGACACGCCGAGCACGAGCTGAAAATGCGCATGATGCTGCTCGCAAAAGGTCCGCAGATTGTCGTACAGACGCGGCTCCGCGCCGCACAGCGGCTTGAGCACGCTGACGCCGACCTGCGCGAAGCGCTGCTGCGGTTGCGAAATGTGCGAGGAAGAATGAGCGGTGCGACCCGCCGCACCGCGGCGCGAACTAAAAAACGGCATCGCGACCGCCGCCAGCAGCGCGTACAGGGACGCGCTCGAGCAGACGGCCAGCAGAACCCATTGACATGCCGTCACCGCGTGCGGCGCCATCGTCCGCTTCCGTCAGTGCTCGGCCAGCACGAACGCCCTGCCGGTCAGGCGCAAATGAAGAATCACAAGCCAGCGCCGCGGACAATTCGCGGCGATCGCGACCGGCCGCGAAGGCCGGCTCACGCCCGTGGCGAAACGGCCCTGCAACGCGAGTTCGAAGGCGGCATGCGCGAACTGGCGTGTCACGATCACGCCGCTGAAAATCACGGCAATGGCGAGCAGGCGGAACGACATGGAGCTGAAGGCGCTCTGCGAAACCGGCAGTACCAGCAGCGCGATGCAGGCGAGCACTTCGGCGCCCATGGCGGTGAGCGAGGCCACCATCAGGTGGGCGCGCAGCATGTCGACGGTGGCTGGCTTCATGGCTGGGTCTCGTGACCTGTTGAGGGGCGATAGTAGCGATCCAAGCTGAAGGAAACCTTAAGCAAGTAAGCGTATAAAGCGAGTGATGACAACATGGTTAAACTTCGGATTACATTGCAGGCTTGCTTAAATATTGCGGTTGCCTTGCAATGAAACATCGAATGGAAAAAACGGACTCATGCGCGTACTCCTCGTAGAAGACGACGATCTGATCGGCTGCGGCATCGAAGCGGGACTGCGTCAGGCCGGCTTCACGGTCGACTGGGCGCGCGACGGCCACAAGGCCGGTCTCGCGCTCGACACCACCGCCTACGCCCTCGTGCTGCTCGATCTCGGCCTGCCCCGCGTGTCGGGTATGGAACTGCTGAAACGGCTGCGCGATTCGGGCAAGGACGTACCGGTGCTGGTGCTGACCGCGCGGGGCACGGTGGTCGACCGCGTCGGCGGCCTCGAAGCGGGCGCCGACGACTATCTGGGCAAGCCCTTCGATCTGACCGAACTGGTCGCCCGTTGCCGGGCCTTGTTGCGCCGCGCGCAGGGTCGCAGCGTCGAGCAGATCCGCTATCAGCATTTGACGGTCAACCCGGCCGCGCAAACTGTCGAAGTGGGCACGACGCGCGTGCCGCTCACCTCGCGCGAATGGGCAATCCTGATGCAGTTGCTGACCAACCAGGGGATTCCCCAGTCGCGCTCGCGTCTCGAAGAAAGCCTGTACGGCTGGCAGGAAGAAATCGAGAGCAACGCGATCGAGGTGCACGTGTCTAATCTGCGCAAGAAACTCGGCGCCAAGCTGATCAAGACGGTGCGCAATATCGGCTACGTCGTGGAGAAAGAATGATGGGAGCGTCGATCCGCCGGCGTCTCGTGCTGCTGGTTCTCACCAGCATCGCGCTGGTCTGGGGCGTGGCGCTGGTGTCGAGTTATCGTCAGGCCACCCGCGAGGTCGCCGAATGGGAAGAGGCGCGTCTCGCGGAACTCGCGCAGATTCTCGCCCTGCTCGATCAGCGCAATCTCACCACGCTCGCCAATGCGCGCATCGACGTGCGCGAGGAAGAAAAAGGCGGCGAGCCCGGCGCCAATGACCGCGACGACGACGACGCGCTGCCGCGCGACGCGCTCTTCCAGGTGCGCGGCGCGAACGGCGAGGTGCTGGCGGGCAGCCCGCAATTGCGCGAACTCAATGCCTGGGATCTGCCGGTGCCGGCGGTGAGCGGCACGCGGGACATTACGCTCGGCGGCCAGATGTATCACTCGTTCACCTTGCGCGACACCGCGCTCGGCCATACGGTGCGCGTGTTCGAACCGGCCAATACGCGCAGCGATCTGGTGAGCGGCGTTGCGAGCCGTATCGCCCGCCCCACGCTGGTCGCGCTGCCAGTGCTGGCGGTTATGGTGTGGTTCAGCATCGGCTGGAGTCTGGCGCCGCTCAGGCTGCTCTCGCGCGCCATCCGTTCGCGCGACGTCAACCGGCTGGAGCCGGTCGACATCGGCCGCGCGCCGACCGAGGTGCGCCCGCTCGTCGATGCGATCAATCTGCTGTTGTCGCGTCTGCTGCATTCGCTGGAGCGCGAACGCGCATTTACCGCCGACGCCGCGCACGAACTGAAAACGCCGCTGGCCGCGATCAAGGTGCAGGCACAAGTCGCGCTGGCGGAAACGGACATGGCGCGGCAGCGGCTGGCCATGGAACGCGTGGTGCAAGGCGTCGATCGCAGCGCGCGGCTCGCGGAGCAGTTGCTGCTGCTCGCGCGTCTGGACGTGCATGAAAAAATTTCGACCGCGCCGCTCAAACCGGCCACGGTGGCGAAAGACGCGCTGCTCGCCAACGAGCGCAACGCGCAACAGAAAGACATTCACGTGACGCTGCTCGGCGACCTGCGCGCCGAGATCGACGCGGAGCCTGTGCTGATCGGCATCCTGCTCGACAATCTGCTCGATAACGCGATCAAGTACGGGCACGCCGGCGGCAGCATCGAAGTGGCGGTGCAGCACGCGCAAGACCGCGTGCAGGTGACCGTGCGCGACGACGGCCCCGGAGTCGAGGCGGGCGACCTCGACCGTCTGACGAATCGCTTTTTTCGCGCGACGGGCAATCAGGCCACCGGCAGCGGTCTGGGTCTTTCGATCGTCGCGCGCATCGCGGAGCATTTTGGCGCGAGCCTGCGTCTGGGCAAAGGCATCGGCGAGCACGGGCTCGCCGTCGAGGTGTCGTTTCCGGCTTATGCGCAGGCGAGTTGAGGAGAATGCAGAAACGGTCTCGCATCGACGCGCCCGGCTTGTGAGGGTGTGCTTGCTTGTGGCCATGCGCCCCGCGCGCCGCGAACTGCGGCGCCCTCGTGCGGGTGCTGCTACGCCGCGTGACGTGCGCCTTTAAGGCGCGCGCTCGAACGCGCGCTCCGGTGCCCGGTTCGACGACTCCGCGAACTGCCACGCGACCAGGCCGGGCACGAACATCACCAGATCGCGAATCCGGCGCGCGCCGGCCAGCGCAAGACAGGTGGAAGGATCGAGGCCCAGCGCGCCGCCGATCAGGATGAAGCCGCCCTCCTGCACGCCGAGCCCGCCCGGCACGAAGAACGCCGCGCTGCTGATCGCCTGGATCAGCGATTCGATCACCACCGCTTCCACGAGCGTGACCTGCACGCCGAGAAAGTGCAGCGCCAGCCAGATTTCCAGCGACGTGAGGAAGCACTGCAGCGGTTGCCAGAAGAACAGATAGCGCAGCACCGCGCCACGCCGGCGCCAGATCAGCCTGATGGCCTGATCGATCTGCGCCGACTGGCCGACCAGCGCGGCGAGCTTGCCGCTCGTCAGATGATTGAGCGCGCGCGTGATGCGCTCGAACGGGCTCGCGTGCTGCACGAGCGCGAACAGCACCAGCAGCGGCGTGAGCACCACCACGCCCCACGCCAGCTGTCCGGCGAGCCGCAGCGTGTCGGAATGCGCATGGGCGAACAGGAAGCCGATGCCGACCATCGTGAAAAGCAGCTGGCTGATCACCGTCAGCTGCATATCGACGACGATGCTGCCCACCGCCGTGGACGGCCGCACGCCGCAACGTCTGAGCATGCGAAACGACACCACCTCGCCGCCGATGCGCGCCACCGGCAGCATGCTATTCACCGATTCGCGCACCCACACGACGTGCAGCATATTGATAAGACCCGGACGATTCGCGCCGCGAATCAGCGAACGCCAGTCGCAGGCATTGGCCAGCATGGGCAGCACGTGCGCGAGCGCGGCCAGCAGCAGTCCCGCGCCGGCCGCGCGCAGCGCGCCGAGCACGGCGCCGGGGTTGTCGTGCCAGACGAGCCAGAGTGACGCCAGCAAGCCGGCTAACGCGGCGATACGGCCGAGATGTTTCATCACGCGCGCACCTCGTGCGCGCGCTTCAGGCGCGTTGCCCTGCTTTTAGCCACTGCTTTAAAAACCTTCTGCATCATTGCCGATCCGTACCGCCGTTCATTCGTCCTGGGCCGCCGACAACAGGCCGTCGCCGTCCACCTTGAAGCTGATGCCTCGCCAGATCACGCGCGACGACCAGAAGCTCGCGACGAAAATCGCAAACGATACGATATCCCAGAACGGCAGCAGCCACAGGTCGCGATACGCCTGCTTCAACGCACGATCCGACAGCAGTTTCAAGGCCAGCCGCGCGCCCATGGCGGCGAGCGCGAGCGACCACGCCCACCACGCGCCGGCCGAGCACAGCACCGCGAGCAACGCGAACGCGAACGGATGAACCAGAGCGGAGCCTAGATGGCCGAGCGGATCGATGCGGCGAATGGTGCGGCTCCAGCGCAGTTCATGCGCGATCAGTTGCGCCGCGCTCGATTCGACGCACGCATGCGAGATCGTGAACGGCGGAATCACCACCTTCTCGCCGAGCAGGCGCACCGCCTCGCCGATCGCATGGTCCTCGGCCAGATGCCGCACGAACGGCGTAAAGCCGCCGATTTTTTCGAGCGTATCGCGGCGCATCACGATGGTCTGCCCGAAGCACGGGCGCGCAAGCCCGAGCGCGAGACCGGTCACGACACCCGGCAGGAACTGATAATTGGTTGCCTTGGCCGACAGGCGCGGCCAGAAGCCGGGATCGGGCTGTCCGCGATACGCGCAGGTGACGAGACCTACGCCCGGCATCTCCAACTCGCCGATCACATTGCGCAGATAGTCCGGACCAACGCTGACGTCGCTGTCGGCGAACACGAGCACGTCATGCCGCGCTTGCGGCAGCATGTTGAGGATGTTGCTGATCTTGCGGTTCGGGCCGTACAGGCGCGCGTCGGCCACAACGGTGATGTCCGCGTCGGGATAGAGGCGGCGCAGGTCGTCGACGGTTTGCAGCGCGGGGTCGGCCGAGTCGTGAACGCCGAACAGGAATTGCACGGGTCCGGGATAATCCTGGTGGCAGAAGCTCGACAGATTGGCGAGCAACGCCCACTCGTTGCCGTGCAGCGGCTTGACGATCGTGACCGGCGGAAAGGCAGTCGGCTCGGATACCGCTCGCGCGAAGAACCGTCCGATCAACGCGCCGGCGAGCACGGTGTAGCCGACGCCGAAAACCGCGCACGCCGCGCACGCATAGGCCAGCGTGACGGCGAGCAGGTGCGCGGCGCTCACGCCTCGTGGGCGCGCAGGAAACGGAAGAATTCGACGCCCTCGCGCAAGCGCCGTTTCATCATGTCCCAGCTCGTCAGCATTTCACGCAGGATTTCCCAGATCTTCGACGGGCGGAAATAGAAACGCTTATAGAAGTTTTCGAGCTGATGGTAGATCTCCTCGCGCGACAGATGCGGATAGCCGATCGCCGCGAGCTGCACGCCCTCCTTGCTCACGAGATTGATCACCTTGTTCTCTTCGAGCCAGCCGTTTTCGACCG
Source organism: Paraburkholderia sp. BL25I1N1 (assembly GCF_003002025.1). Classification (GTDB taxonomy): domain Bacteria; phylum Pseudomonadota; class Gammaproteobacteria; order Burkholderiales; family Burkholderiaceae; genus Paraburkholderia. The sequence continues at coordinate 93,338 of NZ_PVZB01000020.1, read as the reverse complement.
CCTGGTTGTAGAGCGTCGTGCCCGGATACGGCGCGGCGAGCGACACCTGGATCGTATGCGGATTGATTTCCTTGGCGTACTCGATCGTCTTCTGGATCGTGTCCTGCGTTTCGCCCGGCAAACCGAGAATGAAGGTGCCGTGAATCTTGATGCCGAGCTTGCGGCAATCGTCGCTGAAGCGGCGCGCGATGTCGGTGCGCAAGCCCTTCTTGATGTTCAGCAGGATCTGGTCGTCGCCGGATTCGTAGCCGACCAGCAGCAGGCGCAGGCCATTTTCCTTCATGATCTTGAGCGTCGCGTACGGCACGTTCGCCTTGGCATTGCACGACCACGTCACGCCGAGCTTGCCGAGGCCGCGAGCGATTTCCTCGACGCGCGGCTTGAAGTCGGTGAAGGTGTCGTCGTCGAACATGATCTCCTTGACTTCAGGCATGTTGTCGCGAATCCACTTCACTTCTTCCAGCACGTTCTCGACCGAACGCGTGCGGTAGCGATGCCCGCCCACGGTTTGCGGCCATAGACAGAAGGTGCATTTCGAACGGCAGCCGCGGCCCGTGTAGATCGATACGTACGGATGCTTCAGATAGCCGATGAAATAGTTTTCGATCTTCAGATCGCGCTTGTACACGGGCGCCACGAACGGCAGCTCGTCCATGTTCTCGAGAATCGGGCGCGCTTCGTTGTGCTCGATCGAGCCGTCACGGTTGCGGTAGCTCAGGCCTTTGATCTGCGCTAACGGTTTGCCCTCGGCGACTTCCTGGCAGGTGAAGTCGAATTCCTCGCGGCATACGAAATCGATCGCTTCGCTCGCGGTCAGCGAATTATGCGGATCGACTGCCACCTTGGCGCCGACCATGCCGACCAGCAGCGACGGCTTGCGCTTTTTCAGGTCTTCGGCGAATAGCGCGTCGGTGGGAAAGGACGGCGTGCTGGTGTGGATCACCACCAGATCGTAGTGCTGCGCGATGTCGAGCGTGGCCTCGACCGACACGCCGTCGGCCGGCGCGTCGAGCACGCGGCTATCGGGCACGAGTGCCGCGGGCTGCGCGAGCCACGTCGGATACCAGAACGAGCGGACTTCACGCTTGGCCTGATAGCGCGAACCCGCGCCACCATCGAAGCCGTCATACGACGGCGCCTGCAAGAACAGGGTTTTCATGGATGCTCCAGCAAGCCTTGAGTTGGCGCTTTCAGTTCTCTGTCGACAGACTATCGGAACTATTGTCCCGCCGGGAAGCGGGAGTCGCGCAAATACTACGGAGCAAAGCTGAAGGAAACCTTAAGGAAAATATGGGCGCTAACAATGCCGGCGGCGCTGTTTCATGTGCTTCGAAACAGGCGTCGGATTAGATGTACTTGAGAGGATCGTGCGGGCGATCCCGCTCGCCGCGCTTCATGTCATGCGTGTGAACGAGGCGCTTTTTTTGTGTGGGTGACGCGCAATGATGGCCGGTGCGCACGCATTGCGCGTGCGCACCGGCCATGACCTCAGACCGGCTTGATATCCGCCGCCTGCTTGCCTTTCGGCCCCTGCTTGATTTCAAAGCTGACCTTCTGGTTTTCCTGCAAGGACTTGAAACCTTCGGAACGAATCTCCGAGAAGTGCGCGAACAGATCTTCGCCGCCGTCGTCGGGGGTGATGAAGCCAAAACCTTTCGCGTCGTTAAACCATTTCACTGTACCGGTTGGCATGTCGATTCCTCTGTGCATCTGGGTTGATTGGGCTGCTTTCGCCGAGCTTCGCCCGCCGCCGCGGGTGCGCCGGATTCTGCCTCCGCCGCTCGACTCTACGCTTCTTTGCGCGGCGTTGCTTTGCCCGTTTTTTCGACGCCGCGACAACGCCGTCGCAAGACGCGTGCCGCGCGCCATAGCCGGCGGCCCGCCGGTGCGATTCGATGCAATCAGATAAACTGTTTGGTTATCGGCAGTCCATCCAGGGCCCGCGCAGGTCCAGCCCAATATTCACGACCGCGCGGCCTTGTCGTTTTCCCCTACATAGGAACTTCAGCATGGCAACCTCGAACTACACCGATACCCGACTTCTGATCAACGGCGAGTGGTGCGATGCCGCCAGCGGCAAAACCCTCGACGTCATCAATCCTGCTACCGGCAAAGCCATCGGCAAAGTGGCCCACGCCGGTATCGCCGATCTGGACCGCGCGCTGGCCGCCGCGCAGCGCGGCTTCGAAACCTGGCGCAAGGTGCCGGCCAATGAGCGCGCCACGACCATGCGCAAAGCCGCCGCGCTGGTGCGCGAGCGGGCCTCGGACATCGGCCGCCTGATGACGCTGGAGCAAGGTAAGCCGTTTGCCGAAGCACGCGTCGAAGTGCTGGCGGCCGCGGACATCATCGAATGGTTCGCCGACGAAGGCCGCCGTGTCTACGGCCGCATCGTGCCGTCGCGCAACCTCGCGGCGCAGCAACTGGTGCTGAAGGAACCGATCGGCCCGGTCGCCGCCTTCACGCCGTGGAACTTCCCGGTCAACCAGGTCGTGCGCAAGCTGAGCGCGGCGCTCGCATGCGGCTGCTCGTTCCTCGTCAAGGCGCCGGAAGAAACCCCGGCGTCGCCGGCGGCACTGCTGCAGGCTTTCGTCGAAGCCGGTGTGCCGGCGGGCACGGTCGGTCTGGTGTTCGGCGATCCCGCTGAAATTTCGGGCTACCTGATCCCGCATCCGGTGATCCGCAAGGTGACGTTCACTGGCTCGACGCCGGTCGGCAAGCAACTGGCGGCACTGGCCGGCGCGCACATGAAGCGCGCGACCATGGAACTGGGCGGTCACGCGCCGGTGATCGTGGCTGAAGACGCCGACGTGGCGCTCGCCGTGAAGGCCGCGGGCGGCGCGAAGTTCCGCAATGCCGGCCAGGTCTGCATCTCGCCGACGCGCTTCCTGGTGCACAACAGCATTCGCGAAGAATTCGCCGCGGCGCTGGTCAAGCACGCTGAAGGCCTGAAGCTGGGCGACGGCCTCGCCGAAGGCACCACACTCGGCCCGCTCGCCAACGCACGTCGTCTGACGGCGATGAGCAAGGTGCTCGACGATGCGCGCAAGACCGGCGCCAAGGTCGAGACGGGCGGCGAGCGCGTGGGCTCGGAAGGCAACTTCTTTGCGCCGACCGTGCTGACCAACGTGTCGCTCGAATCGGACGTGTTCAATAACGAGCCGTTCGGCCCGATCGCCGCGATCCGCGGCTTCGACAAGCTCGAGGAAGCAATCGCCGAAGCCAACCGTCTGCCGTACGGTCTGGCCGGTTACGCGTTCACGAAGTCGTTCACCAACGTGCATCTGCTGTCGCAGCAACTGGAAGTCGGCATGCTGTGGATCAACCAGCCGGCCACGCCGTCGCCGGAAATGCCGTTCGGCGGCGTGAAGGATTCGGGCTACGGTTCGGAAGGCGGTCCGGAAGCGATGGAAGGCTATCTGGTTACCAAGGCGGTATCGGTGATGTCGGTTTAAGGCGGAACAGGGCGGCGTTATCGCCGCCTGTTTTTAAACCACCGTACCGGGTCCGCGAGTCGTTGCTCGCGGACTTTTTTATTGTCATGAACGATACGACTTCAGGACTCATGCAACCCACGCTGACTGGCAAGACCGTGGAGCTGCGGCCGCTTCAGCGGGAACATGCGCGAAGCAAAGCTGGCGCGATAACAAACCCACCAGCGCGCGGCCCGCTTACGCTTCTCGATTAGAGCGAAAGCGAGCCGCCTTTGCTGCGCTACACATGGACGTCCCGTTCATTCAGGGGCGGCGCGTTACCAGCCGCTGCCCTTGCGAACTCCTCTTGTAACGCGTCGCGCGCATGATGCCGGCGTACCCACATCGCCGTGAGGATCGGCACCAGAATCGCAGTCACCAGACAGGCCGTCGCGACCATCGCCGTCGCGGCCGGCACCAGCGGCTTGAAGCTTGGAATCATTTCACCGATGATCGCCGGATTCGCCACCGCGGCCCCTGCCGTCGACGAAGCCGCCAGTCCCGCCGCGCCATTGCCGCCCGCGATCCAGCGGTCCGCGAGAATCAGCGGTATGCCCGTCACGACGATCACGCCGAGACCCAGCACGATGCCTGGCAAGCCGCTCTTCACGATCACGCTGAGGTCGATGCCGTTACCGAGCGCAAAGCCGAAGAACGGAATCAGCGGATGCACGCAACGGCCGAAGAACTCGCGCAGCTCGCCATCCAGGTTACCCAGCGTGAAGCCGACCAGAAACGGCAATACCGCGCCGACGAACAGGCGCGGCTCGAAGAACGCCACACCGGTCGCGCCGAGAATGATCATGCTGACGAGCGGGCCGGATTCGATCGACATCAGCACGAACGCGCCCGCCTCTTCCTTGGTGCCGTATTGCTGCATCACGGCCGCATAGAGACCGCCGTTCGTCATGTCCATCGACGTCGTGATCGCCAGCACCGAGAGGCCGGCGAAGAGTCCGGCCTTGACGCCGTCGATTGGAATGAAGTGCGAGGCGATGATGGTCGCGATCCACGCCACGAGCATTTTCGTCACCAGCAGCGTGCCCGACTTGCGCAACACGGTGCCGGTCGCCCGCAGATCGATGGTCGCGCCCATGCAGAAGAACCACACCGCCAGAATCGGCACGGTGCCGGAGATCAAGCCATTGGTGAACGAGCCGAAGTACTTGCCCGCGCCCGGCGCAAATGTGTGGACGCAGGCGCCGAGCAGCAACGGCACCAACATCAGGCCGCCAGGAATGCGGTCGATGGCCTTCTTGAGCTTCATGCCTCCTCCATGGACTTCGCGTCCAGTTATCGGGTAATTCACCCTGGGTAATGTCCCGTTCTCGCGCCGGGCTGCTCCCTTTTGGCGCAATATAGCATCGTGAAAGGAACGCTGTTCCGTTTCCCTGATAAATCTAGCTCATCGTTTACCCGCGCGTTCTCCCAAAGCCTTGTCAGTCATGATGCGGCATCGCAATATTTTCGGACCGACGTTCCGAAACTGTATTTCTGCGCTACAGTCGAGCCCACAACCCCAGCGGAGACGGAACAATGGAAGTGAGACAGGCCATCAACAGCGAATACGCGAAGACGCTGGATACCGAGGGGCTGCGCAAGGCATTTCTGGTCGATCAGGTGTTCGAGCGCGATGCGCTGAAGCTGACCTATAGCCATATCGACCGGATCATCGTCGGCGGCGCGATGCCGGTGGCGCGCGCGGTCGAGGTGCCCGGCTCCGTCGGCCAGGCGATCGGCGTGAGCTATCTGCTGGAGCGACGCGAACTCGGCGCGATCAATATCGGCGGCGACGGCTGGGTCGACGTGGACGGCACGCGCCACGCGGTACGCAATGAAGAGGCGATCTACATCGGCCAGGGCACGCAGTCCATCGCCTTCGGCAGCGACGACGCCGCGCGCCCCGCGAAGTTTTATGTGAACTGCGCGCCCGCTCACATGTCGTATCCGACCCGCACCATCTCGCTCGCGCAAGCCTCGCCGCAAACGCTCGGCGACCCCGCCACGAGCAACCGCCGCACCATCTACAAGTTCATCGTTCCCGAAGTGCTGCCCACCTGCCAGCTTTCCATGGGCATGACGAAACTCGAACCGGGCAGCCTGTGGAACACCATGCCGTGCCATACGCACGAGCGCCGCATGGAGGTGTATTTCTACTTCAACGTCGCCGACGACGCCGCCGTTTTTCACATGATGGGCGAGCCGAACGAGACGCGGCATATTCTCGTGCACAACGAACAGGCGGTGATCTCGCCGAGCTGGTCGATTCACTCCGGCGTCGGCACGCGGGCGTACACGTTCATCTGGGGCATGGTCGGCGAAAACCAGGTGTTCAGCGATATGGATCACATCGCGGTGCGGGATTTGCGTTGATGGACCGCCCTTTTCACAACAGCAACCACGACCGCACGACATGGGCCCGAACATCGTGAATCCCTTTGATCTCACCGGCCGCGTCGCCATCGTCACCGGCAGCAATACGGGGCTCGGCGCCGGCATGGCGGTCGCGCTTGCCGCGGCCGGTTGCGACATCGTCGGCGTGAGCCGCGCCGACGCCGGCGACACCGCCGCGCGTGTGCAAGCCTGCGGACGACGCTTCGCGGACGTGCGCGCCGATCTCGGCTCGATCGCGCCGGTCGAGGACATCGTGCGCGCCGCTGTGGAAGCGTTCGGCCGCATCGACGTGCTGGTGAACAACGCGGGCATCATCCGCCGCGAAGACGCGCTCGATTTCACCGAAGCCGACTGGGACGCCGTGGTGGACGTCAATCTGAAGAGCCTGTTCTTTCTCTCGCAGGCTGCCGCGCGGCAATTCGTGAAGCAGCAAAGCGGCGGCAAGATCATCAACGTCGCGTCGATGCTGTCGTTTCAGGGCGGCATCCGCGTTGCGTCATACACGGCGTCGAAAAGCGGCGTGCTCGGTCTCACGCGACTGCTCGCGAACGAATGGGCGGCGCAAGGCATCAACGTCAATGCGATCGCGCCGGGCTACATGGCGACCGCGAACACGGCCGCGCTGCGCGACGACTCACAGCGCAACGACGAGATTCTGAGCCGCATCCCGGCCGCCCGCTGGGGCACGCCCGACGATCTCGCGGGGCCAGTGGTATTCCTCGCGTCCGCGGCTTCGGACTACGTGCATGGGCATACACTGGCAGTAGACGGCGGCTGGCTCGCTCGCTGACCCGGCAGCGGGCGCAGGACGCGGTATGCTCCCGGCGCCGCGCGGGTACACGCGCCGGGGCACGCGGCTGGAAATACCGGCGACTTGCGGGAACGGCACTGGAACGGATAGACAGGGAAGACGGAAATGGCATCAGCAGGCAAACAGCGCAAGGACGACGGCGCCCCACAAGCGCAAGACGCGGAGAACGCCGACTGCGGCGACAAGGGCGAATCGGCCTCGTCCATCGGCCGCGTCTTCGCGATTCTCGGCGCGATCGGCGACAGCGGACAGATCGGCATCAGCGAACTGTCGCAGCGGCTCGGCATGTCGAAGACCACCGTGCACCGCGTGATCCAGACGCTAAAAGCGCTCGGCTACGTCACGCAGGAAGTGGAAACGGAGCGCTACCGGCTGACCATCCGCCTGTTCGAACTCGGGGCGAAGGCGTTGGAAAGTGTTGATCTGGTGCGCGAGGCGGACGTGGAAATGCGCCGCATCGGTGAAGCGACGCGCGAGGCGGTGCACCTCGGCGCGTTCGACGAAGACGCCATCATCTACATTCACAAGATCGATGCCGACTACGGGCTGCGCATGCAGTCGCGCATCGGCCGGCGCAATCCGTTGCACAGCACGGCGATCGGCAAGGTGCTGCTCGCCTGGATGGACCCGGCCGACGCGCGCGAAGTGCTCTCGCACGTCGAATTCCGCAAGTCGACGCAGAAGACGCTCTCCTCCGCCGAGGCCGTGCTGAACATTCTGCCGCACGTGCGCGAGCAAGGTTACGGCGAGGACAACGAGGAACAGGAAGAAGGTCTGCGGTGCCTCGCGGTGCCGGTGTTCGACCGCTTCGGCCGCGTGATCGCCGGCCTGTCGATTTCGTTTCCGACCATGCGCTGCGGCGCCGACACGAAGTCGCATTATGTCGCGCTGCTCAGGAAGGCGGGCCTCGCGATCTCGGCGCGGCTCGGTTATCGGCAAGCGACGGCGCCGCAACAGATCGCCGCCGAGCCGGGCTGAGCGTTAGTTCGTCAGGTCTTCAGGCCGCCTTCGCCGGCGGATTCGGCCGCACGCTGCGCGTGAAACTGCGGCGGCCGTCCACACTCACCGGCACATCGCCCTTCAGCGTCACGCGACGCACCACGCGGTGCGCGTCGCCGTAGTCGTTGACCGCGTAGTGCTGGGTCGCGCGGTTGTCCCAGATCGCGACGTCGCCGGCCTGCCAGCGCCAGCGTACGATGTTCTCGAGACGCGTCACGTAACCTTGCAGCAGTTCCAGCAGATGCGCCGACGCGCTCGGCGCGAGACCGACGAAACTCTTCACGAAGAGCCCGAGAATCAGCGTCTTTTCGCCGGATTCCGGATGCACGCGCACGACCGGATGCTCGGTCTCGTAACGCGTCGAGACGAACGCCTCACGGTGACGCCTGATCGCCTCGGCGTCGCGGCCACGCTCGCCGACGCTGGTGTGATTCGCGTAGTCGTAATCGTTGCTATGCACGGCCCAGAGTTGATCGGCGAGCGCTTTGAGCGGCGGCGGCAGATCGTCGTAAGCCGTGGCCGTGTTGGCCCACACCGTGTCGCCACCCACCTCCGGAATCGTCACACCGCGCAGGATCGACGCCTGCGGATAAGCGTCGACGAACGTCACGTCCGTGTGCCATGAATTGGCGCGGCCGCCGCGATGCGAGTCGAGTTCGAGCAGATAGTCCGTGCCGTCCACCACCGGCACCGTGGGATGCGAAACCGGCTCGCCGAGCAGCCTGGCGAAGGCTTCCTGATCGGCGTCCTGCAAATGCGTCTGGCCGCGGAAAAATATCACCTTGTGACGTACCAGCGCCGCGCGAATCGCTTCGACGGTGGCCGCTTCGAGTTGGCTCGACAGCCGCACGCCGCGGATTTCCGCGCCGATGCGGCCAGTGACGGGATGAATGTCCAGTGCGTTGGACGTCGCGAGACTCAGATTCGACATGCTATGCCACTCCCGGTGTGAGGACGATTGAGGACGAGAAAGCTCAGCGCTGACCGCAAGAATGCGATCGAACTGAAGTGGCTGACGGTCAGCCGATCCAGCGATCTAACCAGTCCCGGCGACGCACGTAAAACACTTGTTTTTCATGTCCTTATCACACTCGACGGAATGAGGATCGCGCGTGGACGCGATGGCGCCGGTATCGTCACGATGCTGTCGCTCATGTTTGCTATCGAGGCTCGCGTATCGCGCCAACGCATAGGCGCGCACTGCCGGCTCGATAAATCGGCCGAGAACACGGGTCTGCACAGTGCAGTCTGCAACCGAATGTATCCGCACGGCATAGCCGCTACGACATGCGCCGCGGCATACCCAATGGCCGTCGATACACGCGCGGTTCGACGCGCGGCAAACGCGAGACGCCCGGCCACGCCGACCTTTCCACAATGCGTTCAATGGCTTGCGCGTCAGACTGCGCGCTGAGCCCCCTCTGCTCATTGCGTCTCGACGCACGCCATTCACGCGACGCATGGGTTGCCCGCATACATCGCAATCGACACGTCCTGTTACACACAAACACACCGGTAATGCCGCGGCTCAGTAGAGTTCGGGTCACAAGGAAACGGGAGCAATGTCATGAAAAGAATTTTCGCGCTGGTCATTCTGGCCGTCACCCTCGGCAGTGCATTGGGCGGCTGCATCGTGGTTCCGGAAGGCGGCTACCACAACCACTATCACGATCGTTATTGAGCACGACACGCGCAAGACTTTCCACTCATCATCGTAGAAGCCGGAACTAAAATATGAAGCAATCACAAAACCGCTGGCTGTCCATGGCGATCGTCGCGGGTCTCGGAATCGGCGCTTCATCGGTCGCGCTGGCCCACGTCGATGTGGGCGTGAATATCGGCGTTCCAGGCGTCGTTTATGCGCCCGAACCCGTGTACGCCCCGCCGCCGCCGGTCTACGCTCCGGCTCCGCCGGTGGTCGTGGTGAGTCCGGGCTGGTACGGCGAACGGTATTACGACGGTCACCGCTACTGGGAACGGCGCGAATGGGAAGAGCGTCATCACGGCGGACGCGATTGGTATGAAGCGCGCGGTCCGCACGGCGACTGGCGCGGTCACGACAACGGCTGGCATGGTCATGGCGACGATCACGGCCATGGCGATGATCACGATCACGGCCATGGCCACGGCGATCATTGATGCAGAGGCCGCGGCCGCGTCGACGACGCGGCCGTGCCGCGCACGCATTCGCGCCATACGTTCTGCAGGAGCGACGACTTGCTACGCAGCGATCCACGACGAGTCACCGCGCGCATCGACGACACGCTGATCTGCGCCGAATACAGCGAACAGACCGGCCAATTGTGTTTGCGCCAGAACGGCACACTCTTGCGCGAATGGTTTCCACCTCACTCGTGGATCGCAATTGCGTCAGTGGCGGGCGCGCGGCATTGGGGCACGCGGCCTAGCGATGATGATTTGCTGGCGCTGCTGCACAACGAGATGACTCTGTTGCGCGCGCCATAAAAGAAGAGATTCAGTTTCGCGCGCGGTGATGGGCTCGCCGCGCGCTTCGTGAAATGCTTAACGCGCGTTGTGAATCGGCGGCGAGTAGGAGCTAACCGTCGTATCGCTGCCTTGACCTGCCTGCCATGTGCCTGCGCTGGCAGAACCATATCCGCTGTTGCCGGCCTGAGCCGGGTCTTGATGACCCGCGGCTTGCGTCTGCGCGCCTTGCGATACAGGTTCATTGGACGACTGAGCGAACGAAGCTACCGGCGCGGCAAGAACAACGGCGATCGCAACGGCTTGAATGAGCGACTTCATGAAACCACCTCCAGAGATTGTCTTTCTACGCGCTGCGGCAAGGGCTGTCGTTGCAGCGGTAGATTGAGTGTAGGCGGCCAGCGCGGCGGGATAAATCCGCCAATCCTGAATTCACTGTTGCTGCTGCCACTACAATGAAAAACGGCTGCTCAGCGAGTGGTTTTCAAATTCATTTGCTCGGAATTCGCCGTTTGTCTTGCAGCAATGGAGAGACTGTTCTGCATCGCCCGCATAGTTGCGTTTTGCGGCGCAACGTTGGGAGCGTCACGCACGGATCCTGTTGCCGAACCAGGGTCCATGCAGACCATTGCGTCAAAGTGGGGATTTCACGGCGTTTGCAGCGTGCCGTCTTTCAGGCGCGTTTGGGTCCACGTCGTTACGCTATTTTCGCAGGGATATTTCGCGGCCTCCGCTTCGTCGATATCGACACCGAGACCCGGCTTGTCGTTGGCGTAGACGTGACCCTGCCTGAACTCGGGCAGGCCGGGGAACACATCAAGCAACGCCGCTCTCGGACCCTTCAGGTCCTGGATCACGAAATTCGGCGGCTCGATGCCCGACCATTCCTGGACGCCGAAATTGCGCGCGGCCAGATCGATATGAATATTCGCCGCATGCGCCAACGGCGACATGTCACCGGGGCCGTGCCATGCCGTTCGAACGCCGAATTGCTCGGCAAAGATCTGCAGCTTGCGTCCCGCGGTAATCCCGCCGATCTGGCTGAGATGCACGCGGATGAAGTCGATCAGACGCTCGGTAATCAGGAAGCGCCATTCGTATGGGTTGTTGAATAGCTCGCCCTGCGCCAGCGGCGTGGTCGTTTTGGCGCGCAACTGACGCATCCATTCCCCCTCCTCCAGCGCGATCGCGTCTTCGAGAAAGAACAGTTCGTACCGCTCCAGTTCGCACGCAAAGCGGATCGCTTCGACCGGCTTCAAACGTTCATGCACGTCGTGACACAGCGCGACGTCGAAACCGATCTTGCTGCGAATGCCGTCAAACAGTTTGAGCGTGTCGCGCATGTATTTACGGCTGTCGAGATAGACGCCGTCCGCCGCGCCTTGCGGCGCGCTCGCCGGCGCCCTGCCGAAACCGCCTCCGCCATAGCCGCCGCTCTGACAGCGAATGTGCGTGATGCCCTGCTCGCGATACTTCTGAATGTTCTCGCACAATTCGTTCAGATCGCGGCCGTCCGCGTGGCGATAGATCGGCACGCCTTCGCGGCACTTGCCGCCGAACAGCTGGTAGAGCGGCATGTTCGCCAGTTTGCCCTTGATGTCCCACAGCGCCATGTCGACACCGGAGATCGCATTGTTCTCGATCGGGCCGTTGCGCCAGTACGCATTCTGATGCATCAGTTGCCAGAGTTCCTCGATCGCGTCCGCATCGCGCCCGATCAGCAGCGGTCGCAGATATTCCTCGATCAGACACTCCACCGCCACATGCCGGTAAGCGAAAGTCGCGCAACCGAGGCCGTACAGACCGGGCTGGTTCGTCTCCACCTTGACGACGATGAGGTTGATGCCTTCCGGCGCGGTCAGGATGACTTTTACGTCGGTAATCAGGGTTGCCATGCTCTATCTGCCAGGTTTCAGCCAATGAATTCGATCGACTACTGTTGCGTGCGCTGTAGCGACAGCGATGCTTCGCGCTTCGCATGTTCTTGGGAATTCGCCGGCACGGTCATCATCAGGATCACAGACGACAGCAGGCCGCCCGCCATGAAAATATAAGAAGCCGCCGGGCTGCCGGTCGCGCCGTTCAGATACCCCACCACCCATGAACCGGCGAACGCACCGAGCGCGCCGCACGCGTTGATCAGACCGATCGCGCCGCCCAGCACGTTGCCCGGGATCAGCTCCGGCACCAGCGCGAAGAACGGCCCGTAGGGCGCATACATCGTTGCGCCCGCCACGACGAGCAGCGCGAACGAGATCCAGAAATGCGAGCCGCCGATCAGGTAAGACGCTACGAACGCAATCGTGCCCACCAGCAGTAGCGGCCAGACGAACAGCTTGCGGTTGCGCGTCTTGTCCGAGAGCCACGACGCGAGCAGCATCAGGATGATCGCCGCGAGATACGGAACCGCGGCGAGCCAGCCGACCGAGACGATGTCGATCGTCGAGGCCGCCTTGAGGATCGACGGCAGCCACATGATGAAGCCGTACACGCCGATGCTCCACAACGCGTGAATCGCGCAAAACTTCAATACGATCGACGAGCGGAAGGCCGCCTTGTAGTCGCGCACTGGTGCGATATGCGCCTGCTCGGCTCTCAGGCGCGCGTCGAGTTCGGTCTTTTCGGCGGCGCTCATCCACGGCGCGTCGGCCGGGCGATCCTTCACCGTGAACCACCACACGACCGCCCAGATGAGCGCCGGCGCACCTTCGATAACAAACATTTCACGCCAGCCGAAGCTGCGCACCAGATAGCCCGACACCACCGACATCCACAAGACAGTCACCGGATTGCCGAGAATCAGGAACGTATTGGCACGCGAGCGTTCACTCCTGGTGAACCAGCGGCTGATGTACATCAGCATCGACGGCATGACGGCCGCCTCCACCACGCCGAGCACGAAGCGCAGCACCATCAGCATCGGAATGTTGCTGACCATGCCGGTGGCCGCCGCGCACAGCCCCCAGAGAATCAGGCTGAAAAAGATCAGCTTCTTCACGCTATTGCGCTGCGCGTAGATCGCACCGGGCACCTGAAACAGGCAGTAACCGAGAAAGAACAGCGAACCGATCAGCGACGACGTGCCGTGCGTGATGCCGAGATCGCGATCGATGCCCGCTGCGGCGGCGAAGCCGTAGTTCGCGCGATCGAGATAGGCAAGGCTATAGGTGATAAAGATGATGGGCATCAGATACCACCATCTTTGGGGCGCTACGGCTTTGACGCTTTCCATGATGTCTCCGGATCGGTACGGCATACTTACTATCTGGCGAACGCGGTGTTTTTGTTGTGCTCTGCCCGCGCGAATCTGTCTTTACAGCACGGCCAACCAGCCGCCGTCCACGTAAATGATCTGGCCGTTCACATAGCTTGATGCCGGCGACGCCAGGTACACCGCCGTGCCGACCAGTTCTTCAGGCTTGCCCCAGCGTTGCGAAGGATTGCCGCTCTTGACCCACGCATCGAACGCGGCGTTTTCGATCAGCGGCTTGTTCATATCGGTCAGGATGTAGCCCGGACCGATCGCATTGGCCTGAATGTTCGCGCCCCCCCACTCGGCGCTCATGGCGCGGGTCAGCATCTTGATGCCGCCTTTCGCCGCCGTATAGGCGCCGACCGTCGCGCGCCCGGCCTCGCTCGTCAGCGAACCCATGTTGATGATCTTGCCGCCCGTGCCGCGTGCGATCATGCGGCGCGCGGCCTGCTTCGCGACAATGAATGCGCTCGTGAGGTTGGTGTCGATCACACGCTGCCAGTCGCGCAGTTCCAGGTCGACGAGCGGTTTGCGAAACTGGATGCCGGCGTTGTTGATCAAGATGTCGACCTGCACGCCGTCCTTGTCCCATTGCGCGAAGGCTTCGGCGACGGCGGCTTCGTCGGTCACGTCGAACGCGCGGCCTTGAGCGTTCAAGCCTTTCGCGCGTAGCCGCTCGACGGCTTCAGCCACCGTATCGGCGCGCGTGCCGTTCAGGACCACGCCGGCGCCGGCGTCAGCGAGCCCCTCCGCTAACGCGAAGCCGATGCCGCGCGCCGAGCCGGTGATGAGCGCCGTGCGCCCGCTCAAATCGAATAGCTGTGTCATGCACGTGTCCTCTCAATGTTCGATAACAAGGCGCGAGTGCGCCCCTCGCGTGCCGTCATGACAGTCGCGATAAATGGGTTGGGGATGCAACGGCGCTGCTGGACGGTCCGCCTACGAGGCCGCCTCGCGTGGCCGTGTTGCGTGGCTAAGGCGACTCGTCAAACGGGCTTCTCGTTGGCGCTGCGATCGAGCGCGGCGCGGTCCTCGAAGTCCTGCTCGGCGCGCTGGATCAGCGTCAGCACGGCTTGCTCCGCCGCCACGGGGTCGCCCTGCTCGATCGCGACGCACAGCGCCTCGTGCATGGGCAGCGAACGAGCGGGCCCACCCTCGATCTCCGAGCTGAGTTCGAAGCTGGTGCGCAGGATCGCCGACAGCGCGTTCTGCATCTGCTGGACAAACTGGTTGTGGCAGGCCGTGAGAATGGCGCCGTGAAACGCCAGGTCGGCGGGAACGTATTCGCCATGCCCGGCGACCGCGCGCTCCATCAACTTGAACGCGCGCCGGACCGCGACCCGGTCTTCCGCGGTCGCGCGTTTCGCGGCGAGCCGCGCCGCGTTCGGCTCGATGATCAGGCGCAACTCCATCAGATCTTCGACGAGGCCCGGCTCGACTGCGCCCGCCCGAGCCCGCCACGTGATCACGTCCGGGTCGAACAACTGCCATTGCGAACGCGGCAGCACGACCGTCCCGTAGCGGCGGCGCACCTGAAGCATGCCCTTGGCGGACAGCGACTTCATCGTCTCGCGGATTGTGATGCGGCTCACCTGCATCTGCTCGGCAAGCACGGGCTCGGCGGGAAGAATGTCGCCGGGCATGAACTTGCCTGAACAGATCTGCTCGCCCATCTGGTTCAGGACCTGCCTGTGCAAGGTTGCCACAATACCCTCTAAGTCATACGTATGATGTAGAAAGATAGGCGCAAGAGCATGGCCTGGCAATGCGGGTTGACCCGGGGTCAGCGGAAAATGGAAGGAGATGAATCAGGGAGGCGGCCGGGTTGGGATTCCGGCGGCGATGATCAGGTTATTTGGCGATCAGCGCGGAGATGGAACGAGTGTGGCCACACAAGCCTGCACGTGCGCCCGTCTTGAAGGGAGTTTGATGCCGGTGACCGGCGGCGAACCACGCGTCACAATTCGCCGGCCAGATAGCTACTTACGAAGCAACCGCCGCGGAAAACGCCGGCCTCGCCTTGATAGCCCGAAGCCATCGATCCAGCGAAGGCAACGGCTGCGGCGCCCCCAACGTATCCGGAAACCGTTCAGTCAGGTGCACCCAGCGATGCGCCGCGAGGCCGACACCGATATCGGCCACGGTAAAGCGATCCTGCGCAAGATAGTCGTGTGTTTCGAGGATCGCGTCGACGATGCCCAGAAGCCGCGTTGCTTCGCGATACGATCGCGTGATGGCGTCGTAGTCGCGTTGCGCCTCCGGCACGCGCGTCAGTCCCAGGAACGTGATGCGCAACGTCGCCCACAGCGTGCCGAGCTGCCAGTCCATCCAGCGCTCGACGTCGGCACGGGCAGCCGGTTCGGACGGCAAGAGCATCTGCGCGTCATATTTTGCGGCCAGATAACGGACAATCGTATTCGACTCCCACAACACGCTCTCTCCGTCGACGAGTGTCGGCACCAGGCCATTCGGATTGAGCGCACGATATTGCGGCGTGTCGATCACACCGTACTCCAGGCCCGCGTCGATCCGCGAAAACTCCCGGCCTTCTTCGAAACCCAGTTCAGCGAGACACCACAGCACTTTCTGCACGTTGATCGAATTGCGTCTGCCGTAGACCTGCATTGCCATACCTCGTTAGCTAGAGAACGTGGCGGATTATCACATTCACAACCCGCGGCGTTCGCTATCCAATCAATTCCCGATGCAACGCCACGAATTCCTGAGCGAGCTTGTGACGGGGATCGAAGTGAATCATCGGCTTCGCGTACTGGTGCGACTCGCGAATCTTCACGGACGTCGATAGCCGTGACTCCAGCACAGGCAAGCCTTCGCTGATCAGTTCCTCGACCAGTTGAAGCGGCAGAGTCGCGCGCGGCTGAAACTGGTTGATCACGATTCCCTCGACTTCGAGCCCGGCGTTGTGATCCTGCTGAATCTCCTTGACGTTATCGAGCAGCGTGTACAGCGCGCGACGGGAGAAGTCGTCGCAGTCGAACGGAATCAGGCAGCGTTCCACCGCGATCAGTGCGGAGCGCGTATAGAAATTCAGCGCCGGCGGCGTGTCGATGTAGATCGCGTCGTACTCGTCCAGTTCGTTCAGCGCGTCACGCAGCTTGTAGATTTTGTAGCGCGACTCGAGCTTGCCGTGCAGCGTGTCGAGGTCGGGATGCGAGGGCATCACATCGAGGTTCTCAAAGGGCGTGGGGTGAATGAACGTCGAGACAGGCGTCGGCCTGAAACTGAAACTCAAGGCCGTTTCGAAGAAGTCCGCGACGTTGGGTTTGAGATCGGTGGCCTGCTTGCCAAGAAGATATTGGCTGGAGTTGCCTTGCGGGTCCAGATCGATGACCAGTGTACGCAAGTTCTCGCTGGCGTTGATAGCCGCCAGGTTGCATACGATGGTCGATTTGCCCACACCGCCCTTCTGGTTGAATATCACACGCCGCATCGACCTCTGCCCCTATTTTGAGAACGCACCGAAGGCACAGCTTACCCTGGCAAAATGACAGCGCGAGGTGCGTCCCTATGAATAGTTTTCGAAGATCTTCACCTGCGTCCAGTCCGGCCAGGTCAATTCCCACAGGCGTGACGTATCGCGAGATTAGCGTGTCCGTCGGCCGGCTGGTCTTTCAGCGAGAGGCCGCTGCGATGTTCAGCCCGCGCAAATGACAGGCACGCCACCCCGCACATGACTCAATGCGCGCCCTGCCCGCTCACGCCTGCGCGCCCGCGATGCCGACGTAGTTTTCAGCCATCGCCGTGGCCGCCGCGCGCGACGTCGTCACATATTCGAGTTCGGCCACCTGAAGCTGCTGCTCGAAAGGCGACGCGCCTTCGATACGGTGCATCATGCTGGTCATCCAGTACGAGAAATGCTCGGCGCGCCAGATGCGTTTGAGCGCAGTCGCGCTGTAACCGTCGAGCAGATCCGTGCGATTCTCCACGTAAAACGCATTCAGCGCCTCGGTCAGCACGCGCACATCGGCCACCGCCAGATTCATTCCCTTCGCGCCGGTGGGCGGCACGATATGCGCCGCGTCGCCCGCCAGAAACAGCCGGCCATGTTGCATCGTGTTCGATACGAAACTGCGCATGCCGACAATGTTCTTTTGAAAGATCTTACCGTCGACAATCTTCTGGCCGTCGTGCGAGTCGACTCGTGCATGCAGTTCCGCCCAGATGCGGTCGTCGGACCAGTTCTCGACGGAATCCTTCGGATCGCACTGGAAATACATGCGCTGCACGTTCGGCGAGCGCGTGCTGATCAGCGCGAAACCGCGCTCGTGACGCGCGTAGATCAATTCGTCCGACGACGGCGGCCCTTCGCACAGGATACCGAACCAACCGAACGGGTACACACGTTCGAAATCCTTGCGCAACGCCTGCGGAATCGCTGCGCGCGACACGCCTTGCGAACCGTCGCAGCCGAGCACGAAGTCGCACTGCAGTTCATACGCTTCGCCATCCTGACGATAACGGATCGACGGCTTATCGGTGTCGATGCCGTGAATCGACGTCTCCGAGACACCGAAGCGCAGCTTGCCGTCGTCGGACACGCGCGCCGCGACGAGATCCTTGATCACTTCGTGCTGTGCGTAGACCGTAATCGAATGCCCCGTGAGTCCGGTCAGATCGATGCGGCGCCGCTTGCCTTCGAAAGCGAGTTCGAAGCCGTGATGCAGCGCGCCTTCCGCTTTCATCCGTGCGCCGACACCGGCTTCGGTCAACAGATCCATCGTGCCTTGTTCGAGCACGCCGGCGCGGATGGTGGATTCGATCTGATCGCGACTGCGTGACTCGAGCACAACGGAGTCGATGCCGCGCAGATGAAGAAGATGGGAAAGCAGCAGGCCCGCAGGCCCGGCACCGATGATGCCAACTTGGGTACGCATGAGTCGTCTCCTGAATGCGACATTAGATTTGCACCCAGTTTGACGATCACGCACGGTATCGCGCAACGCGATATGGCGGATAGACTGTATTTAATTTAGAGATAGAAGCTTTGATCAGCCGCATGCCGCCGGTAGGCGGAATTGAGCCTTAACGCCGTCCAGACGAGGCTTGTGGCCCATTCGCTCGACGGCTCACCTTTCGCGCAGCGTTTCGCCAGATCAAGGTAAACCCCGAGCTAAATTACGACGCCAGAAACAGTCGGTAGACCGGATTGCTCGTCTCTTCCCAGTTCGGATAACCGAGCGTCGCGAGGAACTGGTTGAACGCTTCGTTCTCGCTTTCGGGCACCTGGATGCCGACCAGAATCGAGCTGTAGTCCGCGCCCTGGTTACGGTAGTGAAACAGGCTGATATTCCAGTTCGGCGCCATCGACGAAAGGAATTTCATCAGCGCGCCCGGCCGCTCGGGAAACTCGAAACGGAACAGACGTTCGTCGTGTGCCAACGGCGAACGCCCGCCGACCATGTAGCGGATGTGCTGCTTGGAGAGTTCATCGAACGTCAGATCGACCGTGGCGAAGCCGTGCGCCTCAAACGCGCCCGCGATCTGCGCCGACTCGCTGCGATTCCTGATCTGCACGCCCACAAAAATATGGGCGGAGTTCGCATCCGCAATCCGGTAGTTGAATTCAGTGACGCTGCGTGTGCCGACCAGTTCGCAGAAGCGGCGGAAACTGCCGCGCTCTTCGGGGATTGTCACGGCGAACACCGCTTCGCGCGCTTCGCCGACTTCGGCGCGTTCGGCCACGAAGCGCATGCGGTCGAAGTTCATGTTCGCCCCCGACGTGATCGCGATCAGCGTCTGGTTCTCGATGCCTTCGCGCTCCGCATACTGCTTCGCGCCGGCCACGGCCAAGGAGCCCGCGGGTTCGAGCACGCTGCGGGTGTCCTGGAAGACGTCCTTGATCGCGGCGCAGAGCGCGTCGGTATTCACGAGCAGCACGTCGTCGAGATATTCGCTGCACAGGCGGAAGGTTTCTTCACCAACGAGCTTCACCGCCGTGCCGTCCGAGAACAGACCGACTTCGTTCAGCATGACACGCTCACCGGCCTTCAGAGACGCGGCCATCGCGCACGAATCGTCGGTCTGCACGCCGATCACCTTGATTTCCGGGCGCACCGATTTGACGTACGCGGCCACGCCCGCCGCGAGTCCACCGCCGCCGATCGGCACAAAAATCGCGTGAATCGGCCCCTGGTGCTGGCTGAGAATCTCCATCGCGACGGTGCCCTGTCCGGCGATCACATACGGATCGTCGAACGGATGCACGAAGGTCAGGCCGCGCTCTTCCTGCAGCGTTACCGCGTGACCGTACGCGTCGCTATACGACTCGCCGAACTGCACCACTTCGACGGTCGGGCCACCGTGCGCGCGCACCGCGTCGACCTTCACCTGCGGCGTGGTGACCGGCACCACGATGATCGCCTTCACGCCCATGCGCGCCGCCGATAAAGCCACGCCCTGCGCATGATTGCCCGCCGACGCCGTAATCACCCCACGCTCCAACGCTTCAGAAGGAATATGCGCCATCTTGTTGTACGCGCCGCGCACCTTGAACGAGAACACCGGCTGGTTGTCCTCGCGCTTCAGATAGACCGGATTGCGCAGACGTGCCGACAGATTCGGCGCCCGCTCGAGTTCGGTCTCGCGGGCCACGTCGTAGACGCGCGCGGTCAGGGTTTTTTTCAGGTAGTCGTGACGAAGCGCGACGCTATCGGCGGTAACGGCCACCTGTTTGAATTGGTGTAACGACAAGGCAAGCTCCTGTGCGGCAAGGACGAATCATCGGAGAGTTCACCAGGAGGCAGGCTGCAAGCGGACATAAAAAAACCCGCCTCGTGGGGCGGGTTATGTGTCACTGCTATCAGACGCGCGCTAACCCACCATTCGATGAATGATGCTAATAATCAGCGCAATACGGATGTCGAGGCAGTTCATGCGTTGCATCTTCGTTGACTTGAGGCGCTTTGTCAATCCTGTTGATTGCCATGCGCGATGCGACGATCAATGCACGCCGCTCTGCTTCCTGAAGGCACCGAGAATGCGCTTTTCAAGCGAGTTGTAGTCGCCGCCAAAGTGGTGATCGCCCGAAGTGCGGATCACCTCGATGCCGCTTTTGGTCAGCGTCGGACACAAGGTGTCCTTCTCGTTCTCGCCGTAAAAGCACTGCACGATGGCGGGCGGCACGCGCGTCAATTCCGGCTGGACCTTCAACGCCTTGTCGCTGGCCGGCATGCCGAGCCAGCCGCCCACGCGAATCTGAAAATCCGCATCGGGCGCGAAGCCGAGCAGCGCGATCAGCGCTACCTTCGCGCGCAACGCTTCCGGCAGACGGTTATAGGCGAACGGCATCACATCCGCGCCGAACGAATAGCCGACGAGCGCAATATGCTGCGCGTTCCAGCGCGCGCCGTAGGTTTGCATCACGCGCGCGAGGTCGCGGCTGGTCTGCGCCGGTGGTTTCTCGCTCCAGAAATAGCGAAGGCTGTCCCAACCGATCACGGAGACGCCGTCTTTCTGCAAAGCCTGCGCGATCGTCTTGTCGAGATCGCGCCAGCCGCCGTCACCGGAAATCACGATCGCCATCAGGCCGTTTGGATGCGCCGCCGGCAATTCGATGAGCGGCAGATCGGAAACGTCGTCGTCGCTCGTCGACACGGCCTGCAAATGCGGCGTGAGCAACGCGACGAGGCGCGCGCGATCGGCGTTGCCGGTGGCCGCCTTTTCGACGAAACCCGGCACCTTGTCGCGGATAATCGTCGGGTCCGGCGGGCACGGCTGAAAGCGTGCATCGAGCGTGTGTTCGGCATCCACCGCGACCGCGCCGGCAATCGTATTCGACGGTGCCTGTTCGAGCACGTGCATGGCGAGCGTCGCGCCCTGGCCCGTGCCCGCGACGATCGGCGCGAAATAATGGCTCGATCGCGATTGACGTTCGAGCTGATGGCTCAACGCTTCCGCATCGCCCACCAGTTGATGGCAGGCCTCTTTCTTCGCGACCAAATTGGCGGCGTAGCGAGCCGTGTCGACACCGACGGTCAACGCACCGGCCTTGGCGAGCGCGTCGGCGCTCTGCTGGTCCGCCGCGCTCCAGCCGCTCGCCTGCGAGTACAGCACCACGAAGCCGCGCAACGGACCAGTTGGCTGAGTCACCGTGACGTCGCCATAACGGCCGCCGGGCACCGTGGTGGTCGTAGTGGTTGCCGCAAGCGCGAGTGCGCCACCGGTCACGAGGCTCGTTGCGAGAGCCAGCTTGAACAACGAATGCAATGTCATGAACGCCGGCCTCCTGCCAGCAATGACAGGTCCGCGAGCGTGAAGAACACGCCGACCGAACCCGACGCCGCGAGATAGCGCGGCTCCCAATGCGGCTGGAACTTGCTCTTGAAAGCACGCAGTCCGCGGAAGTTATAGAAACGGCCGCCGAAGCGCCATACGATGCCGGCGAACCGATGCCAGCGCGACGCGAGCGGCGTGGGTTGCATACCGGAGAGCGGCGCGATGCCGAGACTGAGCGAGCGGAAACCCGCCTGTTTCAGATGCAGCGCCAATTGCGTGAACAGATATTCCATGGCATACGGCGACGCGCTCTCCACATGACGCATCACGCCGACGGTCGCTTCGGTGTTCAGGTCGGTCGTCATGAAGGTGACGAACGCGGCCGGCTCGCCATTCTGGCGCACCAGCATCACCGATTGCGCGGCGAGATATTCGTCCGTAAAGGCGGCCACTGAGAAGCTCTTTTCCCGCGCGTCGCGACTGTCGAGCCAGCCGTCGGAAATCTCGCGCAGCGTCTCGAGCGATGCGGGCACGTTCGCCTGATCGATCACTTCGACGGTGAAGCCATCACGGTCGCCACGCTTCAACGCATAGCGAAGGTGCGCGCGATGCGAGCCCTTCAGGTCGAAATCGTCCAGCACGACGTGCGCTTCCTCGCCGAGCTTCATCAGCGTGAGACCGGCGTCGAGGTAAAGCGGCAAGGCGTTGGCGCGCACCTGATAGAACGCCGCGCGCCCGCCGTGCGCGTGGGCGAGCGCGACGAACTTGCTGATCAGGCCGGCCCACTCTTCGCGCGGACCCACCGGGTCGTGCAATGCGGCCCACGTGCGGCCGTATTTCGCGTACATCAGGAAAGCCTCGCGCGACTCGGAGAACAGGAAACTCTTGTCGCCCATCAGCGCGAGACCGGCATCGCTGCGTTCCTGCGCGCGCACGATGCGCGCCGCGTCGTGCAGATCTGCCGGCGCCGGTTTGACGAAGCGCCCCGGCGCGGGACGCAGCAACTGCCAGAACGAGAATGTCGCGGCGAACACGCTTGCGGCGAGCGTCGCGCGCAGCGCACGCGGCGCGCGTTCGTCGAAAGCGAATTGCCACCACAGGTCGCGCGTGTACGGCACGTCGCGGAAAGCAAATAGCATGACCCACGTGGCCAGCATCAGCACCATCGCAACCGACACCAGCCAGCCCGCCGTAAAGCGCTCGGCGAACAGCGACGAATGACGGTTGAAACGCCGGCGCGTTGACAGCAGCAACACGACCAGCATGCCGAGCACTCCGGCTTCCACGAACGCAAGACCCTTGGTCAGCGACAACGCGAGACTCAGCACCGCGAGCAGCAGCGTCATCCACCATGCGGCGTCCAGCCGGCGCATCAAACCACGCGCGACGAACAGCAGCAGCACACCGAGCACGCTGCAAAGCATCTGCGAACTTTCGAGCACCCACAGCGGCAGCACGTCGCGCAGTATGTAAATGCGTTGCCAGAACGCGGGCGTCGCGCTGGAAATGACCAGCATGCCGCCGACTACGAAGGTGACGAGACTCAGAAACAGCGGCGCGAGCCTGGACGCCGCAGCGGCATATTGCAGCGGCAAACGGCTTTTTAGCGCGCGCCCTTCGAAACCGGCGAGCAGCGCGGCGGAAACGATCAACGGGACACCGAAGTAAATTGCGCGATACGCGAGCAAGGCGGCAACCATCTGATGCGTTTGCACGCTGCCGTTCAGCGTGAACACCATCGCCGCTTCGAACACGCCGACGCCGCCGGGCGTGTGGCCGATCATGCCGAGCAGCATGGCCGCGGCGTAGACCGTGATGAAGGTCACGAAGCTCACGTCCGCATGCGGCAGCAGCGCCCACAAGGCGAGGCCGGCGGCCACCACGTCGAGCACTGCGAGCGCCACTTGCGCGAGCAGGTCGCGGCGCGCGGGGATATCGAACGAGAGCCACTGCCAGCGCGTGCGCACCGGGCGCGTGTCGCGGCGGCATGCGGCGGCGGCCGATGCGAGCACGGCGAGCAGCGCCATGCCGATCCAACGCAGCGTGACGGATTCGAGATGCAGCATCGGTGCGAGCGTGCCGGCCACGCCGACCATGCCGAGCGCCGTCATCAACACCAGTGCGAGCGCGAGCGACACGCTCGTAAACACCGTCATGCGGCCGATCTGCGCGGGCGTGACGCTCGCCACGCCGTAGACGCGCGCGCGCACCGCACCGCCCGTCAGCGCGCCGAAACCGGTGGCGTTGCCGAGCGCCGAGCCCGCCGTTGCGCCGATCCACAGCGCCACACGCGGCACGAGCGCGCCCAGATAGCGCAAACCGACGGCATCGCGGCCGACCAGCGCCACATAGCTGAGCGCGGTGGCGCCGAGCGCGGCGCTCCATTCGCCGGCCGTCAGTCGACGCAACTCATGCATCACCGAACGATAGTCGACTGCTTGCGAGAGATGTTGCAAGACGACCAGCAGCAACGCGCCAATCACGAGTGCGAGCAGGGGCGAGAGAAGTCCCCGGTTGCCAAGCGTTTTCGATGCACGGTCGAACATCGCGCCTAGCCGGTCGAATTTATAGTTATATCGATGGAACATGGTCAATGCTGGGCCTTGCGTGGAGCTGTTGCGACGACGGATCGTCTGCCGCGGCATCGCCGCTTATTGGCGATTACAAATGGATAACGGCATTGGGGTGAAAAGGTTGACAGCGTCAGCCGGATTGCGGGGTTTAACCTTAGCCGGCCATTGGATATGAAAGCGCCGCGCGGCGCGCCGCGGCGATACGCGAATCAAACGGTCGATATTGCCGATTGGGCTGTGACGGGACGCGTCCGGTAGCTGACAGGGGGCTGAAGTTTAAACGCTATTTACGCGCTGCGAATGAAGATTCGACATTGCGCCGAGTGTGTGCGCACGCTGTATCGCTCGAACCGTGGAAGCGCAGCATCAAGATTTTCTCTTCGCGTGCCGTAATCGAGAGCAATAGCTCAGTGAAACGCGGCGCATTTGCCGGGTGAAATTCGGTACTTGAAGGAGAAAGAAGATGGCGGAACAGGATTGGATGATGGCGGGCGTGTATCTGGTCGGATTGGTGTCCATCGCGCTGTTGATGAGCGCACTCGCCACGCGAGCGACCATGGAACGCAAGACCGTAGCGAAGGTGTCGCGCCGCGTCCGCGACTAAGTCAGGCGACGATATACAGCCCCGACGCTGTACGAGATTAGACACGAACGGCGTAACGAAAGCCCGGCACACGGCGCGAAGTACGCGCGTGCCGCCGCTGGAACGATTTTCGAATAATGGGGAATCGGTTCGCGCAGCGCTCGCTGCGCATGCCCGCGAGGCCGCGGTGACATCGCGGCCTGGCGGGCATGAATGACGCAGAAATAATGCTAAGCCGTGCCGACGTGCGCGTGACAGACGGGGCGCATGTCAGCGCCCTGCTCTATCAGTCAGTGCATGCGGCGCGCGGCCTTTGTCTTACTCCGGACGGCGATGCGCCTCGGCGATCACGGCGCAGTTTTGCAGATGCAGGTTCAGGGCATGCAGGGCCAAGGCGCGCAGCTTGCCGAAGAAAGTGCTGTTGGCGGCGACGGTAGCGCGGACGGCGGAAGCGTTGGAAGCGGTGTTCATGGCGGACTCCTGTATAGGGTTTATACCTAGGCAATAACCCGATTATAACCGCCTCCTGCCGCACTGCAACAAATATCAATAAAACGGCCGACTGTTGCATGACGGTCACATGCGCCGCCGCCCAACTTAAAAAGGGTGGCACCGGCCGCCGCACTATTAACAAACCGCACCGTACAGGTGCAATAATGACCCCTTTGCCCGCGACCGTTCGCCGCAGCCCGCCTTCATGACCGCCGTCCAGAAAGCCCTGATTGCGCCCCTTATCGTCGCGTGCGCGATGTTCATGGAAAGTGTCGATGCGAACGTGATCGTGACCGCGCTACCCGCCATGGCGCGCGACTTCGGGCGCGATCCGGTCACGCTGAAAATCGCCGTGACGAGCTATGTGCTGGGACTGGGCGTGTTCATCCCCGTGTGCGGCTGGCTCGCCGACCGGTTCGGCGCACGCACGATCTTCCGCACGGCGATCGGTATCTTCGTGACGGGTTCGCTGCTGTGCGCCGCGTCGAATTCTCTCGCCACCTTCACGCTCGCGCGCTTCGTGCAAGGCGTGGGCGGCGCGATGATGGTGCCGGTCGGGCGGATCATTATCTTTCGCGTGGTGCACAAGGCCGACTTCATCCGCGCGATGAACTATCTGAGCGTTCCCGCGATGCTCGGCCCGGCCGCGGGACCGCTGCTCGGCGGCTTCATCACCACCTATCTGCACTGGCGCCTGATTTTCTTCATCAACGTGCCGATCGGCATCCTCGGCATCTATCTGACCAACAAGCACATCGCCAACACGCGCGAACCGGACCCGGGCCCGCTCGACTGGATCGGTTTTTTTCTGTCGGCGGCGGGCGCGGTGCTGCTTCTGCTCGGGCTGTCGCTGGTCGGCGGCGAACTGATTTCCAACGGCGACGCATTCGGCATGTGCGCGTGCGGCGCGGTTTTGCTCGCGGCCTATGTCGCCTACGCGCAGCGCGTCCCGCTGCCGCTGCTGGACCTGCGCTTTTTCAAGGTGCCGACGTTCCAGGCGAGCGTGCTGGGCGGTTCGTTGTTCCGGATCGGCCTCGGCGCGCTGCCGTTCCTGTTGCCGCTGATGCTGCAGGAAGGCCACGGCATGAGCGCGTTCGAATCCGGCCTGATCACCTGCGCGTCCGCGTTCGGTGGCATGTTCATGCGCACGGTCGCCTCGAGCGTGCTGCATCGTTTCGGTTTCCGTTCGGTGCTGGTGGTGAACGCCGCATTGTCGGGACTCTCGATCGCTGCGTGCGGACTGTTTTTCCCCGGCACGCCGACCTGGATCATCTGGGTGATCGTGCTGCTCGGCGGCTTCTTCCCGGCGCTGCAATTCACGAGTCTGAACTCGCTCACTTACGCGGAAATCGCGAGCCGCGATGTGGGCCGCGCCACGAGTCTCGGCAGCGTCGTGCAGCAGATGTCGCTCGGCCTCGGCGTCACGATCGGCGGCATCGTACTGCAGATCTCACGCGTGCTGCATGGGCATCCTGGCATCACATGGTCGGATTTCTGGCCGGCGTTTCTGGTGGTTGGGCTATGCTCGTTCGCGTCGATTCCGGTCACGTTGCGCATGCCGCGCGGAGCCGGCGAAGAAATCTCACGCGGTGGCCGGGGCTGACCGGTTCGACTCACGCCTTCTTGCGGATCACGCTCACTTCGCCGTTGCGCTCGAGAATCGCCGCGGCCACGTTTTCCATCGAACGTGAGCCGGTTTTCTGCCGCACGCTTTCCTGAATGTCGGTTCGGCTGATCAACGCCGCGTCCATCTCGCGCGCGTTGAATTCGCCGTTGCTGAACACCTCGCGTTCGACGCCGCCCACCAGCCGCTCCAGCGCGCGCGAGCGCATGCATACCCACGCCAGCGCCCGATGGCAGACGACGATCGCGAACGACGCCACGACCGTGGCGATAAACGGCGACGCACCGACGATGGCCCGGCTCAACATCGCGCCGAGCAGGATCACCACTACCGAATCGAATGGCGAGCGTTGTCCGAACGAACGCCGGCCCGAGATGCGGATCAGCACCAGCGCGATCAGAAACACGACGACCGAGCGCATGGCCATCTGCAGCGGGTCGAGCATCCTGCCTTGACCGAACAGCAGCAAGAACGCTTCCATCCTGTCGCCCTCCTGTTCTAGCAGGCGGCGCCCTTATCCGGCGGCCGCCCACGCCGCAAGCGTATCGCCGAAGCCGCCGCGAGCGCGAGCCGCTGCGCGCGCGCTCGTAATCACGCGCGGCGCCGCGCTCCAGGCGATGCGCGCGCCGATCGCGATCAGCCGGTCGACCAGCGCGACATCTTCGCTGCACCTGAGCGGCGGAAAGCCACCCGCGCGCCGGTAGGCGTCGGCCGACACGCCGAGGTTCGCACCGTGAATATGACGATGACCGTCGGCATCCACGTAAGTCTTGCGGAAGTATTCGCGCACGCTATGCGGATGCGCGGTCCAGTCGTCGACGGCAATCGAGCCGCACACCGCGTCAGCCGCCAGCGAAAGCTGCGCCACCAGCCAGCCCGACGAGACGCGGCTGTCGGCGTCGGTGAACGCGAGCCAGCGCGCGCCGTCCGCCAGCAGGAAGTCCGCACCCGCCGCGCGCGCAATGCCGACATTGCGCGCTTTCAGCGTCAGCGTCTCGACGCCGTAGGCCCGTGCGATTGCCCCGCTGAAGTCGTCGCATGCGTCGAGCACGACCACGATGCGCACCGTTTCGCCCGCTAGGTCCTCATGGCGAGAGGCCGCGATCAAGGCAGCGAGACAAGGCGCCAGCAACGCCTCTTCGTTATGCGCCGGAACGATCACGCCGATCATAGAAGCCCCTCGCGTTGCGCGACCGAGCGTGCGTCGCGCGACCAGACGTCGATCAGCAGATCGGCTTCATCGTGATGCGCGAGACGCGTGAGGCCGCAGCGCGTGTCGAACAGCGCATGCGCGGCATCGGCGGATTCGAGCGCTTCGGCGAAGGGCCGGCGCCAATGACAGGCGAGCAGCGTGCCGTCCGTGGTGAGCGAGGCGGCGATTCGCGCAGCCAGCGTTTCCAGCTCCGCCGAATCGAGGTAATAGGCGAATTCGCTGATCACGATCAGATCGAACGGCCCGGCCTCGGTCGGCCAATCGCGCGGCACCGTGCGTTGTTCGACGCGGACGTGCGGCGCGTCGGCAACGCGCTCGCGTGCAAGCTGCACCGCGCGCTCGTGCAGATCCGCCGCGAGCAGCACGTCGCAGCGCTTCGCCAGCTCGACGGTCAGTTCGCCGTTGGCGCAGCCGGGTTCGAACGCACTCCGGTAGCGCGGGCGCGGCAGCAACGCGAGCGTCAACGACCGCTTGCGGCGCTCGTACCAACCTTCGCGCAACTTCCACGGATCGTCGCTGTGTCGATAGAGTTCGTCGAAGTAGGTAGCCGGTGAGCTCATGTCAGCGGCCCTCCGTGTATGGCGTCAGAGCATCCACGGGGCACCTCCGGCATCGGGACCGTCGCGACCGTCGGCGGGTCCCGCCGCGGCGATCAGCTCACCGAGCGCAGCGAGATCGCGCTCCGCGTGGCTCTGTCGCAGGAACACCGGCAGATCCGCCAGCGCACGTGCGAAGCGCGCGTTGCGGCACAACGGGCCGGCGCCGAGGGCCCGTGTCGCGTGATTCATCACGGCCGTCGAGGCCTCTTCCACCACCAGGCGCGCGCGCATGGTCTCGCGCTGCGAGTCGGCTAGCGGATTGGCGTCGATGTGCGCGGCGGTCTCGCGCAATACCGCGGCCGCGCCGGCCAGTGCCACCTCGACCGCGCCGAGGTGGGCGAACCAATGCGGATCCGCGCGCCGCGTGCACGCGGCGCGCAGCATGTGCGCAATCTGCGTGGCGGCCCCATACCAGCACGCGGCAATTCCGGCGCCGCCGTGCCAAAAACCGGGACGCCGTACATAGGCATGCGCGCCGCCCACGAGTGTCGCCGATGTCTGGTCGAAGCTCACGTCGGCGCTTGCCGTGGCCTGCATGCCGACCGCCTGCCACTTCGACGTGTCGATCGAGATGGACGGCTGATTCATTGCCACAGCCGCCAGCACCGGCTCATCGTCCAACCATGCGGTAACGAGCGCATGCGTGACCACACCCGCCCCCGAGCACCACGCTTTCGTGCCGGTGAGGCGAAGGTTCTCGCCATCGCTTCGGATTCCTACCTTGAGCGCTTGCACACGCGCATCGGGCGGCTCGGCGGCCCAGACGCCCCAGCGGCTTCCCGCTGGCGGCGTGGGGCCTTGCAACTCGGCGAGAATCGCGAGCGCATCCGTGTGTCCTTCAAACAGCTTGACGAGCCCGAGATCGCACGCGGCCACCGCAGCCAAGGAACGCCAGCGCACCAGCGTTTCGCCGTGCCCAGGCAAGGGCATGTCAGGCGCACGGTCGTAGCCGCGCTCGGCCAGCGCGCACAACACGCCGCCAAGCGCGACGGGGTCGCCGGAATCGAAACGCGTATCACGCAGAAAATTTTCGAGCGACGCGGCAGGTTTCGCGTCTTTCCGCGGTCCGCCCGCCCTGACATGGGAATCGCGAGATGCGGTCATGCCGGCGTTTTGCGGCGGCCGCGCGTTGGCGCCGGCCGTACGGCCACGCGTATCGAGCATCGTGCCTCCCTGAAGCTGTTCAATCGACTGCCGGCGGACTCTCAAGGGCCGCCGCGCACAGAAGACCCACAGCAAGCGGCGTGCCTCGAACACCGGACGTCGGAATGCACAACATCTTTCTTCAGGAATCGGGAATGTGCAGGCGCGCAAGCCGTCACACCGCTCTGGTATGAGGGAAGCGCGCCCTGCCTGAACGCTAGTCGGGACCGCGTTCGCTGCGCCGCGCTTCCACGTCGGCCAGCAGGGCATCGAACAGTTCCAGTCCAACCGGCTTGACGAGATGCGCATGGAAACCGGCTTCGCGGGTACGCTCGCGATCGCTCGCGTGGCCGAAGCCAGTCATGGCGGCGTACCGCGTGTTGGCAAGCGCGGGCATGACGCGCAGCGCCGCAATCGTCTCGTAGCCGTCCATCTTCGGCATCGCGATGTCGATCACCGCGAGATGAGGCGCGAAACGCGGCGCGATCAGCACCGCCTGCTCGCCCTCGTAGGCGATGCGCACCTCGTGGCCTTTGAGTTCGAGCAGCATGGCGAGACTGTCGGCCGAATCGCGATTGTCATCGACCAGCAGAATGCGCAGCGGCGCGACTTCGGTGTTCGCCGCGTTCGCTTCATCGCCCGTTGCTTCGGGTGGCGCGGCGGCCAGCGGCAGACTCAGCGTGAAGGTGCTGCCGCAGCCCGGCCCTTCGCTGCTCGCGATAATGCTGCCACCGTGCATCTCGACGAGCGACTTGCACAACGTGAGGCCGATGCCGAGACCGCCCTCGCCAGTATTCTGCCCGCTCTTTTCCTGAGCGAACAGTTCGAAGATCTTGTCGAGCGAGCGCACTGGGATGCCGCAACCCGCATCGCGCACTTCGAGCACCGCCATCTGGTAGTCGACTCGCGCCGCGACATCGATGGCACTGCCGACCGGCGAGAATTTTGCCGCGTTGTGCAAGAGGTTCTGCAACACCTGCACGAGGCGCGTCATGTCGCCGCGCACGAACACCGGCTCGTCGGGCATATGCTGGACGACCCGCTGCTCGTGCGCATCCGTGAACGGCCGGGCCGCCTCGATCGCGCGCGCCATGACCTCGGCCAGATCGACGCGGCCGAAGCGCAACTCGACCTTGTTCGACATGATCCGGCCAACGTCGAGCAGATCGTCGACGAGCCGCGTGAGGTGCGTGACCTGCCGGTCGATCAGGTCGCGCGAACGTGCCACGGTGGGGCTCACACCGGTTTCGAGTTGCATCACGCCGATCGCGTTGCGCACCGGCGCGAGCGGATTGCGCAACTCATGGGCGAGGGTCGCGAGAAACTGCCGCATGCGTTCGCCCGAACGTTCCAGTTCTTCGCGCTGACGCCGCTCGGTCAGATCGCGCGTGACCTTGGCGAAGCCGCGCAGCCGGTTCGATTCGTCATGCACCGCCGTGATGACGACGTTGGCCCAGAAGGTCGTGCCGTCCTTGCGCACGCGCCAGCCTTCGTCCTCGACGTGGCCGAGCTGCCGGGCAATCGCCAGTTCGCGCGCGGGCTTGCCGGCCGCCGCTTCCTCGGGTACGTAGAAGGTCGAGAAATGCCGGCCGACGATTTCCTCGCGCGTATAGCCTTTGATGCGCGCGGCGCCCGAATTCCAGCTCACCACGTAGCCTTGCGGGTCGAGCATGAAGATCGCGTAATCCTTCACGCAGTCGACCAGCAATCGGAAACGCTCTTCGCTTTGCCGCAGCGCTTCCACGTACTCGCGTTGCGCGCTCAAATCGCGCGTGATCTTGGCAAAGCCGGTGAGTATGCCCGCGTCGTTGCGCATCGACGTGATCACGACATTCGACCAGAAGGTCG
This sequence comes from Paraburkholderia sp. BL25I1N1, assembly GCF_003002025.1. Classification (GTDB taxonomy): domain Bacteria; phylum Pseudomonadota; class Gammaproteobacteria; order Burkholderiales; family Burkholderiaceae; genus Paraburkholderia. Next base: position 61,653 of record NZ_PVZB01000020.1, on the reverse strand, counting down.
TGCCGTCCTTGCGCTTGCGCCAGCCTTCGTCCTCGAAGCGGCCGGTCAGCGACGCCTGTTGCAGTTCGTAGGCGGGCCAGCCGCGCGCCACGGCTTCCTCGGTATAGAAGCGCGAAAAGTGCTCGCCGACGATCTCCTGCTCTGAGTAACCCGTCAGCTTGTGGCCCCCCGCATTACAACTCACGATCAGCCCGGTCGGGTCGAGCAGGAAGATCGCATAGTCTTCGATTGCCTGCAGCAGCGCCCAGTAGTCGACCTCGACAGCCGCGCCGGGACGGGCCGCGGCCGGGACTGTCACCGGCTGGCCGTTTTCGCTGGCGGAAGGGACATCAAGCGGTTTCATTGTGGTCAGAAATAAGGGCTACGGCCAAAAGCATACACCGCCAATCACCAGCCGCTTTGCCTATGGTTTCACCTGAGGTCCGCGCGAACGGCCCGACGCCAGAGTCCGCGTCGAGAAAAGCGCTGACGGGATCGCCGGGCCCCGCAATTGCTACTCCGTGATCGCACCATCATCAAACAACAGGAGTCGCAATTGAAACAGGCATTCATTACCCTCGCTCTCAGTGCCGCACTGGCACTCATCTGCACTGCCGCGCAAGCCGAAGGCTGTACGAAAGGCGCGGTCGTGGGCGGCGTGGCCGGCCACGTCGCGGGTGGCCATGGCGTAGCGGGCGCGGCGGCCGGCTGCGCGGTCGGCCATCACGAGGCCAAGAAGAAGGACAAGGAAGCCAGCGCGGCCGCGGCCGCGAGTCAACCCGCCGGGAAATAAGCGGCGCGTGGAAAAGAGCCGGTAGTGGCCTGCGGTTACTGCCGGCTGGATCAATCAGGAAACCGCTATCTGCGCGAGATGGTCACCCGGCGGCACTGACCTTTTCCGCCAGCTTTGCGTCGTAGCTCGAATGCACGTGCACACGCTTTTTGTCCGGATAAGCGTACGAGTACGCCCGGCGCAGCGCCAGCGATGCCTCATGAAAACCCGACAGAATCAGCTTCTGCTTGTTCGGATAATTGGCGATGTCGCCCACCGCGAAGATACCGGGCCGCGAACTTTCGTAGTTCGACGTATCGACATCGACGCGCCCCGCGTGAATCGATAGCCCCCACTGCGCGATCGGCCCAAGATCGGCAACGAGTCCATAGAGCGCGAGGAGATGCTCGGCCGCGAGTTGCGTCTCGCCCTCGATATGTCGCAACGTGATCGACTTCAATGCATCGCCTTCGACGTCGAGTCCCGCAATCGCGCCGACGATAAAGTCCATTTCGCCCGCCTCGACCGCGCGCCGCATCGACGCGACGCTCGAATCAGCCGCGCTGAAACCGCTGCGCCGATGCACGAGCGTCACCCGGCGCGCGACCTTGCGCAGCGCCAGCGCCCAGTCGAGCGCGGAATCGCCGCCGCCCGCCACGACCACGACCTTGTCGGCGAAGTCCGCGAGACGCGGCACGCTGTAGTGCACATGACGCGACTCCAGCGGTACGGCCTCGGCCAAGGCCAGCTTTTGCGGCACGAACGCGCCGTTGCCGGCGGCGAGCAGGATCGCCGCGACATCGAACACGAGGCCGCGCCCGGTACGTACCGTCCAGCGTCCGTCGCTGCCCTGCTCGACCGACTCGACCCGTTGTTCGAGATGGATGGCCGGATCGAACGGCTTGCATTGCGCCAGCAGTCGCTCGACCAGCTCGCGCGCGGTGCACGACGCAATGGCGGGAATGTCGTAGATCGGCTTGTCGGGATAAAGCTCGATGCATTGGCCGCCGATCTTGTCGAGCCCGTCGACGATCTGGCAGGACAGGCCGATCACGCCCGCCTCGAAAGCGGCGAAAAGCCCCACCGGCCCGGCGCCGACGATCAGGACGTCGGTGCGGATCGGCGGCGGTTGCTGGTGTGCGGCGGAAGTCATGCGCGATCTCTTCGGATGGGTAGATGGGTGAATGACCCACCATACCGAATCGGCCGATGCGCGGCAACGATGCCATTACGGTCGGTAAGGACGCTCGGCGGGCCGCGTGCGCGCCCGCTCACCGCGTCAAAGTGGTTACCTGAAAATCACCATAATCGGTCATTTCCCGAAGCCAGTCATGCGCCTAATCTTCCCTCATCGCATTACGGAATGCGTCCAACCCAACTCAGGAGTGAATCATGGAACAACGTCTCGACTTCTACAAAGCCAACCCCGCCGCGATCAAGGCCATGATCGGCGTTGAAGAACGCATCGGCAAATCGGCGCTCGAAAAATCGCTGACCGAACTGGTTCGTCTGCGCGCCTCGCAGATCAACGGCTGCGCATACTGCGTCGACATGCACACTGCCGACGCCCGCAAGGGCGGCGAAACCGACCGCCGTCTGGCGACCGTGGTGGTCTGGCGCGAAACGCCGTTCTTCACGGACCGGGAACGCGCCGCGCTCGAATGGACGGAAGCGCTGACGCTAATATCGCAAGTGCACGTGCCCGACGCGGTTTGGGAAGCGGTGCGCCCGCACTTCAGCGACGAAGAACTGGTCGATTTGACGCTGCTGGTTTCCGCGATCAACGCATGGAACCGCTTCGCGATTTCGTTCCGCAAGCTGCCTGCCTGAGCGGCACGCGCTCAGAAACAATGCAGTTCAGTCCGCTTCGGTTGGAAAGCGGCGGCACGCACCACGCGGATTCGCTATGCCGATGCGCGATCCTTCGCCGTCATGTCAATGCATGGCGTCGATCCTTGCGCCTCGCGCCTCGCCGCTATTCCCCGATCCACGATCCGCGCAGATCGCTGTCGTGCAGCAATTGCAGCAGCGTGCCCGCCGGCCGGCTAAGCCGCTTCGCCGCCAGCGCGATGAATTCCACCGACGGCAGCGTCGGCAGACTCGCCGTGTTCAGGGGCGCCGCAAGACCGCGTGCCGCCAGATACTGCGGACGAACCGTAATGCCGAGGCCGCCGCGCGCGGCCGCGATGCAACCGGCGTGGCTGCTGCTCGTGCACACCAACTGCCAACTGAATCCCGCCTCGGCGAGCGCGTCGAGCACGACGGCTCGCGTCACGCTCGGTTCGGCGACTAGGATCAGCGGCAAGGGCTGACTCAAATCGACCAGCGTACCGGCGCGCGCCAGCCACTCCAGCCGCCCGGTGAAGAGCGGCACGCCGCGCCTGTCGCCGAGACGGCGCTTGCCGACCAGCAGATCGATCGCCCCGGCATCGAGCAACTCATACAGCTTGCCGGTCATGCCGATGGTGATTTCCAGTTCGACATCCGGATGCGCGTCGCGAAACGCGGCGAGTACGGTGGGCAGCGGACCGAGCGCGACGTCGTCCGAAGAACCGAGCCGCACGCGGCCTTTCAGACGCGGCGCGCGAAACTGCGATTCGGCCCGCGCCAGCGCATGCAGAATCACGCTGGCGTGCGCGAGCATGGCTTCACCGTCCGGCGTCATCGCGAGCGAATGGGTGTCGCGCACGAAAAGGTGCCGGCCCACGCTCTGCTCGAGCCGCCGGATGTGTTCGCTGACGCTCGATTGCGTCAGGTCGAGTCGCCGCCCCGCCTCGGTGAAGCTGTGGCAGGCCGCGACGGTCGAAAAAGTTTTGAGCCAGATGGGATTGAGCATGGGGCATTGTCGCGCCGCTCATCGGCAAAGTCGATAACAGTCAATGCCCTTAGCGGGGTTCCCGATTGACGAGGATGTCAATATGATGACCGGGTTGCCCCCACACTGAATGCTCGGCGTCGACACGGCCGCCCATGCCGCCGCCCCGCTGCACCGTTGAAAGATGACCAAGGATTCTTCCCAGACCGCTTTGCTCTGGATCGTCGCCGCCGGCTTTTTCATGCAGTCGCTCGACACGACGATCGTCAACACCGCGTTGCCGTCGATTGCCAACAGCCTGCACGTCGCACCGCTCGCGATGCAGCCGATCGTGGTCGCCTACACGCTGACCATGGCGATGCTCACGCCCGCCTCGGGCTGGCTCGCCGACCGCTTCGGCACGCGGCGCGTCTACTTCGCCGCCATTCTCGTTTTCGTGCTCGGCTCGATCTGCTGCGCGAGCGCGCACACGCTCGGTCAACTGGTGATGGCGCGCGTGCTGCAAGGCGTGGGCGGTTCGATGCTGCTGCCTATCGGGCGGCTCGCCGTCCTGCGCAGCGTCACGGGCGACCAGTATGTCGCGGCGCTCGCGTTCATTTCGGTGGCCGGGCAACTGGGGCCGATCGCCGGGCCGACGCTCGGCGGCTGGTTCGTTCAGGCGATCACGTGGCACTGGATTTTCCTGATCAACGTGCCGATCGGTGCCGTGGGTCTATATGCGGTGCAGCGCTTCTTGCCATCGCATGGCGAAGCAAAGGCGCCGCCGTTCGACTTCGTCGGCTGCGGGTTGCTCTCGTTGTGCATGATCGCGTTCTCGCTCGCCGTCGACTCGCCGATGCCCACGCATCGCGCGGCATGGTCAGTGGCGCTATTCGCTCTTGCCGTCGTCAGCGCGCTGGCCTACATTCCGCATGCGAGACGCCGCGTCAATCCGCTCTTCAAACTGTCGCTCTTTCGCGAGCCGAATTTCAGCGTCGGTCTGATCGGCAATCTGGTGTGCCGCATCGGTTCGAGTGCCGTGCCGTTTCTCGTGCCCTTGCTGCTGCAATTGCAACTGGGCTACTCGCCGCTGCATTCCGGTCTGATGATGCTGCCCGCGGCGCTCGCCGGCACCGTCGCCAAACGCTGGATCGCGCCGCTCGTGCACCGCTATGGCTACGATGCCTTCCTGCTGGTCAACACGATCATCGTCGGTTCGTCGATCGTTGCGTTCGCACTGATTACACGCGGCACGCCGCTCGTGGTCGAGATCGCGATCCTGGCGGTGTTCGGCGCGGCCAACTCCATGCAATTCGCGGCGATGAACAGCGTCACGCTCAAAGGCCTCTCGCATGAAGACGCCGGCAGCGGCAACAGCCTCTTTTCGATGGTGCAGATGCTGGCCATCGGGCTGGGCGTGTCGATCGGCGGCGGGTTGGTGAATCTCTTCTCGGCGCAAGTCGGATCGGCCGCGCTCGGTTTTCGGCTCGCCTTCGTGTGCGTCGGCGTGATCACGCTGGTGTCGGCGTGGGTGTTTCGTCACCTCGACGAAGCGCCTGCCTCGCGCCCGGTGGGCGGGCAGGCGACGCAAGGCGCGGGCCGCTGATCCGGCGCTTGCGTCAGTCCGGCAAGCGGATGCCGGAAAACCCCGCACACGCCTCGATCAAACGCTCCTGAACGGCAACGTCGTGCACCGCCGGATGCGTCTCGCAGCGCTTCATGTGATAGAAGTACGCGCCGCTGACGGTGCCATACCTGGGTTTTCGGCGCGGCCTGCAAATCGTCCGGCGCGCCAGGACCGCCCATTTTCGTCGCCACCCAACCCGGCTCCAGCGCATTCGACATCACCTGCGGCCAGCGCCGCGCCATCGCGAACGCCAGCAACGCGTCATGCAGTTTCGAGTCCGAGTACGCCGCCGTGCCCCGCCAGGGACGCCGCTCCCAGGCTAGATCGTCGAGGCTCGCGTCGCCGCTGCGATGCAGCCCAGAGCTCAGATAAACGAGCCGCCGCGGCTTCTGGATCAAGGCGGTGAGAATGTAAGGCGCCAGCGTATTCACAGCGAAGACATGCGGCAAGCCGTCGACGGTGGCAATCCGGCGCGGTTCCTGATAGCCGACCGCCGCGTTATGGATCACCGCATCGAAACGGCCTAGCTGGTTGACCTGCCCGGCGAGCGCGATCGTGGCCGCGATGCCCGACAGGTCGCCGATCAGCGCGGCTTCCGCTTGCGGTACGGCTTGCAGTGCCTGGTCGGCGCGCGCGGCAGTGCGCGCGTGCAACACCACCTGATGGCCGGCCTCGACGAGCAGACGCGCGGCCATTTGACCGAGACCATCAGCGGAACCGGTAATAAAAATGCGCGACATGGCGTGTTCTCCGTTGTTCAGTCCAACTGAATCCGAATATGCCTGATGCATGACGAGAATCGCATGTCTCGGTGCTTCGGGCGAACGTCAACAGATTAACGCCCACCGCTCGACTGACGCGATAGCCTGATTGTCATTCCACTCATGACATGACATCATTCGTCCGCCTTACCAGGCGGCGTTTCCGCGAGCCGGCATGTGAATTCAAACGGACTTTCGCGTTAGCATGTCACGCATTAGTAAATAACAAAGGACTATCACATGCCATTTGACGAGCGCATGCTGAACGGCATGGGCGTCTTGACGGCGATTGTCGATTCCGGGAGTTTTGCGGCGGCTGGCGTTGCGCTCGACATGTCGCAATCCGGGGTGAGCCGTTCGGTCGCGCGGCTCGAAGCGCGTCTGGGCATCCGGCTTTTCGACCGCACCACGCGTTCGGTCACGCTGACCGACGAAGGGCGGCGCTTCTACGAACAGATCGTGCCGTTGCTGGGCGGCCTCGAAGAAGCGGCGGCTTCCGCCGCGCAGGGCGCGACCGCCGTGCGCGGACGTTTGCGCGTGAACATGGACCCGTTCTTTTCGCGCCTCGTGCTCGGGCCACGGTTGGGCGGCTTTATCGACAGGCATCCCGATCTGCAGCTCGAACTGATCACCCGCGACCAGATGGGCGATCTGGTCGGCGACGGATTCGATCTCGCGATCCGTTTCGGCGATCCGCCGGTGTCGACGCTGATCGCGCGCAAACTGCTGGAGACGCGCATTCTCACCGTGGCCGCGCCGGCGTATCTGAAGAAGCACGGGCACCCGGCGAATCCGACCGAACTCGAAAGCGGCAAGCATGTCTGCATCAAGTTCCGCGATCCGCTCACGGGCTACCCGTTCAGTTGGGAATTTCATCGCGGCCGCAAGAAAATCGTGATCACGCCGCAGGGCCGTTTGACCGTGAACGACGTGGGCACCCTGCATAGCGCTTGCACGACCGGCCAGGGCGTCGCGCAAATTCTCTCGCTCGGCGCCGAATCGTTGATGGCGAGCGGAAAACTCGTCGAGCTATTTCCCGATTGGGGCGACGAGGTTTATCCGCTGTATGCGCTCTATCCTTCGCGGCATCATCCGCCGGCCAAGGTCCGGGCGTTTTACGATTTCGTCGTCTCGCTGACAGGCGGCGCGCCGCGCGAAACAGCGGCGTGAGGCCGCGTCCCGCGCGCCGGCGCAGCGTGCTGCGCCGCGTCAGGAGATCGTGTAACGGTTCTGCGGGCCGCCCAGGTAGAGGCCGCGGGCGAGCGTGAGGATCTGCTCGCGATGCTGGTCGAACGCGGCGAGGACCGCGGGTTCGTCTGAGCCCACGCTCGGGCTCAGATTGGAAATCACCGAACGGTTGACGGCGAAAGCAATTTCGCGCGCGTTGTCGTAGCCCCAGAAATTCACGCAGTGATGCGAGGCGTCGTAGCTGCGGCTGGGATTCGGGAAGTTGAGGGACATGTCGTACTCCCGCACTATAGGATTCTCGTTCCACGTTGCGCTGAATGGGGGCACGGGTCAAGGGCTTTGTTTGTAATTCCGCGCAGCGATGGCGAGACCCGACCGCAACGCCAGGCGCGAGTCCAGGTCTGCCGCTTGCTGCAATGCTCATGTCATTCACCCAGGAGAGGATCATGAGCGAAACCAAACAAAGCGCCAAAGACAAACCGGCCGACGTCGAGCATCCGCAACCCGCCGCGCACAGCGACAATGAAAAGAGCAAGCTGCCCGAACGCGACGACGCAAGCCGCGATCAAGCGCCGTCGGACCGGCCCGGCAAAAAGCCCGGTGAGGGTGAACCGCCGGTTGGCTAAAATAGTTAGCATCAATCCAGGAGCGGCTTTGCTGTATTTAAACAGCGATGCCGCATAAATTTTTCCCTTCTGACGGCTTTCATAAGCCAAACATTTCTTCCTGTTTTTTACCGATTATTTTTCCCGCGTGATGGACTATTTTTCTGCTTGCAGCGACGTGTGCGCCAGGCGGACCCGCTGCCGCCCCTCTTCAGATAACAAAGGCGACGCTTATGTCCATCTCCCCGATTCTCTCCCACCGCCCGAAAGTCTCGATCTGTGTGCCGACCTGCAATCGACCTGAGCTGATCGCGACGTGCATCGATTCGTGCCTTGCGCAGAGTTACGACAATCTGGAGATCGTGATCGGCGATGACTCGAAAGACGCGCGCACTGAGCGATTGATCGCAGCCCGCTACGCGCGCGAACCGCGCGTGCGCTACGTGAAAAACCAGCCGCCGCTCGGCCAGGCGCGCAATGTCGCGAGCCTCTTCGAGCGCGCACGCGGCGACAAAATCCTGCTGATCCACGACGACGACCTGCTCACCACGGACGGCGTCGAGAAGCTCGTGTCGCTATGGACGCTCTACCCGCTGCTCGAGGTGGCATTCGGCGATCAATATGAAGCCGATCACGGCGGCGCCATCGACTTCCAGGCGAGCGCGGACCTGAACGCCGCATTCCGGCGTACGAAGGACGCCGAAGGCCTGCAGTCCCTGCCGGGCCGAACCGGTCTGGTCCAGATGTTTCCGAATAACGGCTGGATGGCCAACGCCGAACTGGTGAAGCGGATCGGCTACCCGGAAAAGTACGGCGTGTGCTGCGACTTCGTGTTCGGCAGCGAACTCTGTCTCGCCGCGCGCGAGGTGTTCTATCTGCACGACTACGTTTCGGTGTATCGAAAGACGGCAAGCTCGGTCTCGCATAGCACGCGCGGCACGGCGGTCGCGGCGACGGTCAGCGCGTATGCGTACGTCAAGGCGTTGCGGCTGCCGGCGCAACTGGAGCCGTCGCGCAAGCTGGCATTGCGCCGGCTCGCGCCGATCGTGGTGTCCATCCACGCCAGGAATCGTCAGGTGCTCGCAGGGTTCAAGGTCGCCTTCACGCATCTGTTCGCGTACAACTACGGCTTGAGCGCACGGCTTTACTATCATCTTCTGATGCTTGCGCGTGCTGCGCTCAGCGCGCCTCAGCAGGCCGTGGCGGCGGCCGCGAGCGCCGCGGTGGCGGCCGCACCCGTGGTGGCCGCGGATCCGGCCGCCGTGGTGAAGGAACTCGTCTCCGAACTGGTCAGCGATCGTTCGGAACCGGTCTGACGCGACACCACCGGCGCGGAACGCCTGCAAGCGCCGGGCAATAAGCGTGTTTTGTGCTAAGCATCCAATGCTAAGCAATCGCGGATTTGTTGCTTGGTGCGGTGTGGCGCACTGATTACGATGAGAGCGAACCTACACCCGTCTCGAGGTAACTCGCATGTCCGACAGTGCCTGTTTCAAGCCGCGTGTGATCGAACCTGTCGTCGTCAACCAGCCTGAAGGATTGGGCCTTGCAGTGGAGTTATGGCTCGCGCAACCCGTCGACGGAATTGCGGGGCGGGCGCTGCAGATTCATCTGCGCAGCGACGCAAAAATGGCGCAGGCCGAGACGCTGCGCGATCTGCTGCATGCGTTGGGCACGGAGATCGTCGTGGCGTGAGCATGCGCCCTGCCCTCGATGCGCAGTCGGATTGCTCCGGCTGCTCACGCGCATAAAAAACGGCGGCCAAGGCTAACCCCTGACCGCCGTTCTCATGCATCGCCCGAACATACTTTTCGCGCGAGCGGACCGCGTTTCAAAGATTCAGGGCTCGAGACGCAGATACCCTTCTTTCGACGGATCGCGCATGCGCAGCGAAACGAGACCGGCGACCGCGCACAACGCGGTCACGTACCAGTAGAACATCGACTCGTTGCCGACCGACTTCAGCCACAGCGCCACATACTCGGCCGAGCCGCCGAAGATCGCATTCGCCACCGCATACGAAAGCCCCACGCCGAGCGCCCGCACTTCCGGCGGGAACATTTCCGCCTTGATCAGGCCGCTGATCGACGTGTAGAAACTGACGATCGCGAGCGCCACCACGACCAGCCCGAAGGCCGCATACGGGCTCGTCACGTCTTTCAGCGCGTGCAGCAGCGGCACGGTGCCGATGGTCGCGAAGAAGCCGAAGAACAGCATGGAACGGCGGCGGCCGATGCGGTCCGACAACGCGCCGAACGCCGGCTGCATCACCATGTAGACAAAGAGCGCCGCGGTCATCACGTTGCTGGCCGTCTTCGCATGCATGCCCGCCGTGTTGACCAGGTACTTCTGCATGTAGGTGGTGAACGTGTAGAAAATCAGCGAGCCGCCAGCCGTGAAACCGAGCACCGTCATGAACGCGCCCTTGTGCAGCCACAGGCCGCGCAGCGTGCCGGCCTCCTTGCGTTGGCGCGTTTCGGCGGTGGTGGTTTCGTCGAGCGATTTACGCAGATACAGCGCGACCAGCGCCGCGACCGCGCCGATTGCGAACGGCACGCGCCAGCCCCACGCCTTCAGCTCTTCGGTGGAAAGCGTCTGTTGCAGCACCACCAGCACCAGCAGCGCGCACAATTGCCCGCCGATCAGCGTGACGTACTGGAACGACGCGAAGAAACCGCGCCGGCCCTTGAGCGCGACCTCACTCATGTAGGTCGCGCTGGTGCCGTACTCACCGCCCACCGACAAGCCCTGGAACAGCCGCGCGACCAGCAGCAGCGCCGGCGCCAGCGCACCGATTTGCGCGTAGGTGGGCAGCACGGCGATCACGAGCGAGCCGCCGCACATCATGAACACCGACACCATCATCGCGGTGCGGCGGCCGTGCTTGTCGGCGAGGCGGCCGAAGAACCAGCCGCCAATCGGACGCATCAGGAAGCCGGCGGCGAACACGCCCGCCGTGTTGAGCAACTGCGTGGTGGTGTTGCCGCTCGGGAAGAACGCGGGCGCGAAGTACAGCGCGCAGAACGAATACACGTAAAAGTCGAACCACTCGACGAGATTGCCTGATGAAGCGCCAACTATCGCGAAGATGCGGCGCCGGGTATCGTGAGCCGAGGCCACGGTTTGGTCGGTTAAGTCGGTCATGCTGGTCTCTTTCCTTATCTTTGAACGGAGGTAGCGGTCTTGGCGCCGCCTTCATCGCGCGCGGCGAAGTGCCCTGCCGGCATGTCGTCGCACGCGTGCGCGAATTTTACAGAACCGCAAGGCAAAGATGGGAGTTTGTTAGCGACCCGCGAATGCGCGCCATCCGTCTTGTTGCGGCGCGGCAGTGTTGAGAACCGGCCTGATCGCGGTCGGGCAGCCAAGAAAAAAGCCAGCTCGAAAGCTGGCTTCTTTGGGTCGCAACACCTCAACCGCGCTGCGTTGCACTGCGGCCTCCGGTCACACTCTCACTGCCGGCGGCACATAACGGCACTCGTAACGCTTGCGGACCGTGCCATTCTCATCGACGCTTTCCAGGTACACGTCGAATTGCCACAGCCGCGCCATGTGCTTGAGCACTTCGTCGCTATCGCCGGAAAGATGCCGGTTGTCGCTCATGAAGTGCCGCAGCGTCAAACTCCGGTCGCCGCGCGTGTTCACCGCCCACACCTGAATATTCGGCTCGCGGTGATGCATGTCGTACTGGCGCGACAGCGCCTGACGCACGTACTGATAGCCGCTGTCGTCGTGAATTGCCGAGACTTCGAGCGCATCGCGCATGTCGTCGTCGAGCACGGAGAAGAGGCGCATTTCGCGGATCAGATGCGGCGACAGATACTGCGCGACGAAACTCTCGTCCTTGAAGTTGCGCATCGCGTAGTGCATGGCCGGGAGCCACGGACTGCCCGCCAGTTCCGGGAACCACTTGCGGTCTTCTTCCGTGGGCGATTCGCAGATGCGGCGAATATCGCTCATCATCGAAAAACCAAGCGCGTACGGATTGATCCCGCTGTAGTACGGTTTCGTGACCGGCGGCTGGTAGACCACGTTGCTGTGCGAATGGAGAAACTCCATCATGAAGCCGTCTTCCAGCTTGCCCTGGTTGTACATGGTGTTGAGCAAGGTGTAGTGCCAGAATGTCGCCCAGCCCTCGTTCATCACCTGGGTCTGCCGTTGCGGATAGAAATACTGGCCGACCTTGCGCACGATGCGGATCACTTCCCGCTCCCACGGCTCCAGCAGCGGCGCGTTTTTCTCCGCGAAATACAGCAGGTTTTCCTGCGGCTCCGGTGGATAGCGTTCCTCGACTTCCTCCGGCAGCGGCGTATGCCGGGTCGGCAAGGTGCGCCACAGTTCATTCACCTGCGACTGCAGATAGGCCTCGCGTTCGCGGCGCGCCGCAAACTCCTTTTGCAGCGACAGCTTCTGCGGACGTTTGTAACGGTCCACGCCATAGTTCATCAACGCGTGGCAGGAATCGAGCAGCTCCTCGACCCGGTCGAGCCCAAAACGCTCCTCGCACTCCGCGATGTAATTCTTCGCGTACACAAGGTAGTCGATGATCGCGTGCGCATCCGTCCAGAGCCTGAACAGATAGTTGCCCTTGAAGAACGAGTTGTGCCCATAGGCCGCATGGGCGATGACGAGCGCCTGCATCGTCATCGTGTTCTCTTCCATCAGATACGCGATGCAGGGGTTCGAATTGATGACGATCTCGTACGCCAGCCCCATCTGCCCGCGACGGTAGCTTTTTTCGGTGGAGAGAAAGTGTTTGCCGAACGACCAGTGACGGTAGTTCACCGGCATACCGACGGACGCGTACGCATCCATCATCTGTTCGGCGCTGATGAGTTCGAGCTGGATCGGATACACGTCGAGTTCATATTGCTCTGCAACACGGGCAATATGCGAGTCGTACTCTTCGATCAATTCGAAGGTCCAGTCGGACGGGCACGGCAGAGGCCGTCTATCGGCTACGTTCATACGGACTTCCCTTTGCCCCTGAGTGGGCGTTCCGGTGTGTCCCCGTGCTGCAGCGGTGTCGACTGCTCCGGCTGCGGCGGTTCCGGTATCGTCCGCCCTCGCCTCGGCATGCCCCGACTGTTGCTGCTGCGGCACGCCTTTTCCGTGCTCCGGCGCGCCGTTCGCCGGCTCGCCGCGCACTTCGTTGTGCAGGTGCCTGTTCGTCATGAATTAGCCGCCTGCTTTTCGAACAACTCGCGAAACACCGGATAAATGTCAGCCGCGGTCTCGACTTTCTTCATCGCCATGTGCGGCTGGCTCAACGCCAACTGCGCATATTCCAGCCACAGATTCTGTTCTTCCGGCGTCACCTGAATATACGCAAAATAGCGCACCTTCTCCAGGATGTCATCCGAGAGTATCTTGCGGCACTTCGGCGAGTCGTCGGTCCAGTTGTCGCCGTCCGACGCCTGAGCGCCGTAAATATTCCATTCAGTCGGCGAATAGCGCTCGTCCATCACCTTCTGCATCAATTCCAGCGCGCTCGACACCACCGTGCCGCCGCTTTCGGTCGAATGGAAGAACGTGTCTTCGTCGACCTCTTCGGCGCGCGTGTGGTGGCGAATGAACACCACTTCGATCTTCTCGTAGTTACGCTTGAGGAACAGATACAACAGGATAAAGAAGCGCTTGGCGAGATCCTTGCGCTGCTCGTCCATGGAACCGGAGACATCCATCAGACAGAACATCACGGCCTGGCTGGACGGCGTGGGCTGCTTCACGCGGTTCACGTAGCGCAGATCGAACGGATCGATGAACGGAATCCGCCAGATGCGCCCGCGCAAATGGTGAATCTCTTCTTCGAGCAGTTTGATGTCTTCGCGACGGTCGTCGGGATCGGCTTTCATGACCTCCAGTTGCCGCTCCATCTCGTGCAACTGGTTGACGAGCGGCGCCCCGAGCGCGATGCGGCGGCCGAGCGCGCTGCGCAGCGAACGGACCACGTCGATGTTGTTCGGCGTGCCTTCGGCAGCCCAGCCCGCGCGGATGCTCTTCCACGTCGGGACGGCAAGCAGATGGGTTTTGACGAGGCGCGGCAGTTCGAGATCGTCGAAGAAATACTGCATGAATTCTTCACGGCTCAGCTCGAACACGAAGTCGTCCTGACCCTCGCCTTCATTGCGGGCCTGATTGCCCCCGCCTCCGCCGCCGCCCCCTTGCGGGCGCTGGATCTTGTCGCCGCGGATGTAGTCGGAATTGCCCGGATGCACCATTTCCCGCTTGCCGCCGGGGCCGTGCCGGAACGACGGTTCCGCAATGTCCTTGCGCGGGATGGTGATGCTCTGGGTGTTCTGAATGTCCTTGATGCTGCGGTCGCGCACGGCTTCCGAAACGGCGCGACGAATATAGTTCTTAACGCGACGCAAAAAACGTTCGCGATTCGCAATGCTTTTGTTCTTGCCTGCTAACCTGCGGTCGATGATTTGATGAAGCACGCCCGGTCTCCCGCTGTAATATCGCGTTTGCGAGACGTAGCTGCCCAAGGCAACGTTATGTCCATGCAGCTTGCGCCTCGCAGGGTGCCCACGCGGTCGGACCGCGCGGGCGGCACGCAATGCGCATCATGACGACTTGCGCACGCGCAGATACCAGTCACACAGCAAGCGCACCTGCTTCGGCGTATAGCCCTTCGTCACCATGCGATTGACGAAGTCCTCGTGCTTGCGTTGTTCTTCCGCCGAGCCCTTGGCGTTGAACGAAATCACCGGCAGCAGTTCCTCCGTGTTCGAGAACATCTTCTTTTCGATCACCACGCGCAGCTTCTCGTAGCTGACCCATGCCGGATTCTTCCCGCCATTGGCAGCACGCGCACGCAGAACGAAGTTCACGATCTCGTTGCGGAAGTCCTTCGGGTTGCTGATGCCCGCCGGTTTTTCGATCTTCTCCAGTTCGGCGTTCAGCGCCGCGCGGTCGAAACTCTCGCCGGTGTCGTGGTCGCGGAACTCCTGATCCTGAATCCAGAAGTCAGCGTACGTCACATAGCGATCGAAGATGTTCTGACCGTACTCGGAATACGACTCCAGATAAGCGGTCTGAATTTCCTTGCCGATGAACTCCGCGTAGCGCGAGGCGAGCACGTCTTTGATGAACGACAGGTACTTCTGTTCCGTTTCCGGCGGGAACTGCTCGCGTTCGATCTGCTGTTCGAGCACGTACATCAGATGCACCGGATTGGCCGCGACCTCGGTCGAGTCGAAGTTGAACACGCGCGAGAGAATCTTGAACGCGAAGCGGGTCGACACGCCGGTCATCCCTTCATCCACGCCCGCGAAATCGCGGTACTCCTGATAAGACTTGGCCTTCGGATCGGTGTCCTTCAGGTTCTCGCCGTCGTACACCTGCATCTTCGAGAAGAGGCTCGAATTCTCCGGCTCCTGCAAGCGCGTGAGCACGGACATCTGCGCCATCATCTTCAAGGTGCCCGGCGCGCACACCGCATTGGCCAGCGACGAATTGCGCAGCAGCTTCTCGTAGATCTTGATCTCTTCACCGTAGCGCAGGCAGTACGGCACCTTCACCACGAAGATCCGGTCGAGCAGTGCTTCGTTGTTGCGGTTGTTGCGGAACGCCTTCCATTCGGACTCGTTCGAGTGAGCCAGAATCACGCCGTCGAACGGAATCGCGCCGAAGCCTTCCGTGCCCTTGAAGTTGCCCTCCTGGGTTGCCGTGAGCAACGGGTGCAACACCTTGATCGGCGCCTTGAACATTTCGACGAACTCGAGCAGCCCCTGATTGGCGAGACACAAGCCACCGGAGTAGCTGTATGCGTCCGCGTCATCTTGTGCGTACTGTTCGAGCTTGCGGATGTCGACCTTACCGACCAGCGACGAAATGTCCTGATTGTTTTCGTCGCCCGGCTCGGTTTTGGCTATACCGATCTGGCGAAGGATCGACGGGTAGCGGCGCACCACGCGGAACTTGCGGATGTCGCCGTTGAATTCGTGCAGGCGCTTGACCGCCCACGGGCTCAGAATGCTTTTCAGGTAGCGGCGTGGAATACCGTATTGTTCTTCGAGAATCGGGCCATCTTCCTCGTAGTCGAACAGACCGAGAGGCGACTCGTTCACGGGCGAGCCCTTGATCGAGTAGAACGGCACGCGTTCCATGAGCTGCTTGAGACGTTCCGCGATCGACGATTTACCGCCGCCGACCGGGCCCAACAGATACAGGATCTGCTTCTTTTCTTCGAGCCCCTGGGCCGAGTGGCGGAAGTAGGCGACCACCTGCTCGATCACCTCTTCCATTCCGTAGAACTCACGGAATGCGGGGTATACCTTGATGACCTTGTTCGCGAAGATGCGCGACATGCGCGGATCGTTACGAGTGTCGATCTGTTCCGGCTCCCCGATCGCCGTTAACATGCGTTCGCCAGCCGTGGCGTACGCGGCGGGATTGTCTTTGCAGAGCGCGAGATACTCCTCGAGCGAGAGCTCATCTTCTCGCGTTTTCTCGAAGCGGGTCGCGAAACTGCTGTAGATATCCATGCTACCTCCTCGCCGAAGTCTAGACCGATGTCGTGCGCGGCGCGCTATTCGGAAACGACATCGCTCGAATTCATCCTAAACCCTTTTAAATTTTTTTTCACGAACTACGTTGCGAAAATCGCGCCGTATTCGTCTCCCAACACTCGTCACTTGGAAACAAAGTTTCGACCACCTACAATCTTGCGCTCATATCGCAGCGATTGCGGTCACACGTCGCTGCCCTTCTACTGCTGCCTTGCCGCCTGATCAGCAGCCTGCTGCAATGCTGCTCGTGCTCATCGAAGTGTCCCGCAATATTCTCTTGCACCAGCGTTACGTTCATCGAACGATCCCACCGCAATATGAGACGGCGTGTCTGCACACGCACACTTTGTTGCTAAAAGCGCGGACGTCTGGCCGCTTTCTGTGTCCGGGTACTTTTTCCTCAACGCGCGACACGAGCGTTCGGTCGACACCGACACCTGACTGTTACATGTTCATGCGCGCTTCGTGCCTCGTACGCCGTCTCAAGCTTAAGCAAAGTCCGTGCGGTTTCATGCGCTTCGTCAACTGATGAACGGTTTTGTTCCGCGTCATCTACACAGCTTGTCATGAATCGCCCCGTGCGACGTGTGCGCATTAACCGCGTCGAGAGCATGGTTAGCCGCATGTATAACTGGATGACGACATCGCCCCGCATCGCTTCAATAGGTGTATACGGCGAGGTCGCCCTCACAGATGCGAAGAATGTAAAACGGCCACCCTCAGGCAGCCGTTTGAACGAAGCTTCGTAATGCACTGTTACAAGCGTGTACTGTTACAAGCGTGCGATGCCTCAGGTCAGTTCAATCGCCACTTCCCCGAGGCCGTCGATGCGGCCGCGCACGACGCCCGCTTTGTCCAGCCTGTGGGCACCGACATACGAACCGGTAGTGATGGTCCACTCGGGCTCGATCGTAATGCCCATGGCAGCGCAATGGTTGACGAACCACACCAGCAGTTCGCGCGGGTCGCCGGCCGGATTGCCGGTGGCTTCGGGTAGCAGCGAAGCGCCCTCGAAGCTCAGTTCCAGTTCCGGCGAGACGAAGTCGAAGCCGCGCGCGAGACCCGCATAAGCGACCGGATGGCCCGTGATCAACGCACCGTTGTTCTGGGCGTCGGCCAGTTGCGCGAGCGGCGCGACATTCGGCCACTCGGTGAAGCGGCTGTCCACGATCTCGATGGCGGGCAAGACGACGCCGACCTTCGAGAGCACCTCGTCGCGCGCATAGGCGCGGCCGCGCGGTTCGATCGCCTCCACGAAACGGAAGGCGATCTCCAGTTCGACCAGCACTCTGAAGAAGCCGTCATGCGCGACGCGCGCCGGCGATCGCAGGACCAGCGAAGCCGGAATCGGCGCGCCCGCGGCGGCCGCGCCCGGCGCTTTGGCGCCGATCTTCCAGGCGCCGGTCGAGTCGCCGAGACCTGCGATAACCGCCTGCTGGATCGCGTATGCGGTTGCCGCGTCGGGCGGCAGGCTGTCGGGTGCGGGCGCATCGATCGGGCGATGCTGCCGGCGTGCTTCGACCAGGCGGTTCGCGAAGTCGTATGGCGTCATGTCGGTCCTTTGGGGCTGGCGCATTGAGCGATTGGGAGTGGCGTGCTGGTGGGTGGTGGCCGTGCGTCGGGCCATGCGTTTGGGTCGTGCGTTGCGCTAGTCGCGGGCGGCGGAGCCACGCGCGTGGGCTAACGGGCCGTCAGCTCTTGCCGCACTATGCCGGGCCGCATTGCCCAGGCACGGTTACTTCGGTGCGTCCGTCAATGTACCGGATCATGACGCCCGCCAGGGGGTCGGCCGACGCCGCAAACGTTACTTAATGCGCACGCCATAAAAAAAGACCGCGAATGCCTGCGCAATCGCGGTCTTTCGAAGCCAGTCGGCGTTTTCTTTCCACAGCGCCGACCCATCTAATGGGATTGGCCGCGGCGCCGGGAATGAATGTTGCGACTGATTTCCGCTTAGAACGTTTCCCAGTCCTGATCGCTCCCTGCACTAGCGGATGCCGGGGCTTTAGCAGGCGCGCGTGCCGGTGCGGCAGCGGCCTGTGACGTCGTGGCCGGCGCCTTCGTCGCAACAGCCGCGTGCGGCGCGGGTTGCTCGGCGCGAGTATGCGAGACCTTGCGCGCGACGACTGAACGCAGCGGCGCGGCGACGCGCTTCGGTGGCGTACTGACGGGCGCCTTATACCCGCTTTCTTCGAGGTGGAACACGGCCACCGCGGTACGCAGCTTGCCGGCCTGATCTTCGAGCGACGACGCTGCGGCCGCGGCTTCTTCGACCAGCGCGGCGTTCTGCTGCGTGACCTCGTCCATCTGCGTGACGGCGCGCGCCACCTGATCGATGCCGCTGCTCTGCTCTTCCGATGCCGCGGCGATTTCGCCCATGATGTCGGTCACGCGCTGCACCGCGCCGATGATCTCGGTCATGGTGCGGCCGGCTTCGTCGACCAGCGCCGAGCCCGACTGCACGCGCTCCACCGAGGTGTCGATCAGTTCCTTGATTTCCTTCGCCGCCGCCGACGAGCGCTGCGCGAGGCTGCGCACTTCACCGGCCACGACCGCGAAGCCGCGCCCTTCCTCGCCGGCCCGCGCTGCTTCCACGGCCGCGTTCAGGGCAAGGATGTTGGTCTGGAACGCAATGCCTTCGATGATCGAAATAATGTCCGCGATCTTGGCCGAGCTTTGATTGATGTCGCCCATCGTGCCGACCACCTGGCCGACCACGGCGCTGCCCTTGTTGGCGATCTCCGACGCATTGGCCGCCAGCGAACTCGCCTGGCGGGCGTTGTCGGCGTTCTGCTTGACCGTGCCGGTCAGCTCTTCCATGCTCGATGCGGTTTCCTGCAGCGCCGACGCCTGCTCTTCGGTACGCGAGGACAGGTCGATGTTGCCGGCCGCGATCTGGCGCGTGGCCGTCGCAATCGATTCACTGCCGCTGCGCACGGTACGCACCGTTTCGGTGAGGCTGCGCTGCATTTTGGCGATGCCTTCGAGCAACTGCCCCATTTCGTCGCGCGAGGTCACGACGACCGGGCGGCGCAGATCGCCGGCAGCAATCGCGTCGAAATGACCGAGGGCGGCATCGAGCGGCCGGGCGATCGCGCGGCTGAGCGTCAGGTACGAAATCACCGCCGCCAGCACGCCGATCAGCAACGCACCCGCGCTGACCATGCGGAACACGTCGAAGCTGCTTTGCGCGGTGTCGTAGCCCTCTTTCGCCGACGCGAACTGATATTTGCGCAGCGCGTCGTCGGAATTGGCGAGGTCGTTGTAGGCGGCTTGCAGCCGCTTGGCGCCGTCGACCAGCTTGGGCGAGTCGTTCGCGGCGACGATCGTCGCGAAGGCGTCCATCTGCTGATGCAGCGCCTCACGTTTGGAGACGACGTCTTGCGCAAGGCGGTCTTCGTCCGCATCGCGCGGCAGATCCATGTACTTCTTCCACCATGTGTCGGACGTGGCGCGCATGGTGCGCGCGCGCTCGAGCGTCGGCGGCGCTTCCGGCGTGCCGATCATGAACGCCGCGCGGTCGAGCGCGAGCCGTTCGCGCGCCGCAAAGAGCTCGGCGTTGCCGATATTGACCGCGCTCGGCATGGCGTTGGTGAACGTGTCCTTATAGGCGTCATTCGACCGGCTCATGCCGATCAGACCGAATACGCCGATGGCGACGAGCAGCGCGGCGAGAAACGCCATCGTGAGGCCTATCCGCGCCTTGATCGTAATGCCCTTGTTCAACATGCTTGTTCCTGTGCTTAACAAAATGTGAGGCTGCGTCCGCAGCGCGGCTTGGCGTGTGGCGTCTGCGTAGTCGCGTTCGTTCGATACCGCGCTCTAATGAGCCTGTTTACGGCATGGTGACAGCGTACTTGAAGGATTTATATGGTATGAGGAAAGGCGGCGTAGGCAATGGAACAAATTACAATAGGCTGACAGCCGGCGGGTTGGCAGGCAGCCGATGTGGAACCGGAGCGGCGGTGGCTCAAAGTCGGCAGAGCGCGGCGGCGCGCCGTTGCGGCGGCTGCCAGTGTGCTCGCGGCGTCGCCGCGAAGGTGCTGGATTGCGCGACGATAGCGAGCGCCGCACGGTTGAATCCGTCCGACTGCCTGATCCCGATGTGACAAGACAAGCGTAGAAATACTGTTTAGCGCCGGGACATACGCGCGTTTCCAGCGCCGCATCCGACAGCGTCTGCGGGGTTGCCGAACTGTTCAGCAGCCTGCCGCGGGTCAATGCGGGCGAAACTCGAAGGCTATGTGTTGCGCGAAAGGAATCGCCTCGCGCGAGCAACCGCTCCGCTAACCACAAATGCGCGTTTGAAATCCGCGCATCCGTCTGCGGTCACGCCGCCAGATCGCGCCTGGCCGCGCCGGCCCATGTCGCGGTGGATTCGCGCACGATCAGCCGCGGCGACACCACGCGCCGGCGGCCCGGAGCGCGTGGCGTGCCCGACGAGGTCCCGGCGATCCGTTCGATCAGCGTCTGCGCGGCCATATCGCCGAGCGCGCGTACCGATTGCCCGACGGTCGAGAGCGCCGGATAGGTGAAACGCCCCAGTTCGATATCGTCGAAACCGATGATCGAGCAGTCGCGCGGCACGCTGATATTGCGTTCCGCGGCGGCGCGCAGCGCGCCGATGCCCATCATGTCGTTACCGGCGAAAATCGCCGTTGGCCTGAGCGTGTCGAACAGTTGCGCGGCCGCACGGTGGCCGCCGGTGCCCGAAAAATCGCTTTCCACGATCGCGTCGGGCGGAATCTCGATGCCGCGCTCCGTCATCGCGCGGATAAAGCCGTGCACGCGCATTGCGCTGACCGCCGTCTGAACCGGCCCGGTGATGCAGCCGATCCGTACATGCCCCAGTTCGAGCAGATGCCGGGTCGCCAGATAGCCGCCCTTCTCGTGATCGATCTGCACCAGATCCGCGTTCAGCCCTTCGATGTTGCGATCCAGAATGACCAGCGGCTCGTGCGAGTCGGCGAGCGTCTGCGCGAGCACGGCGTCGTCGCCGGCGGACGCGACGATCAGGCCGTCGATGCGCTTTTCCTGCAACACGCGCAGATAGTTACGCTGCTTGGCCGGATCGTCGTCGGAATTGCAGAAGAACACGCAGTAGCCGTTGCGCGAACAACCGTCCTCGATGCCGCGCGCCAGTTCCGCGAAATATGGGTTCGTCGCGTTCGGCACGACCAGCCCGATGGTCGCCGTCGCCCGCGCCTTCAGCGAGCGGGCCACCGCCGACGGAACATAGTGGAGTTGACGGATCGCGTGCTCGACCTTCGCGCGCACGTCCGCCGACACCGGCCGCGAATTGTTCACCACGTGCGATACCGTCGTGAACGACACGCCTGCCGCAGCCGCTACATCCTTGATCGTCGCCATAACCTGTTGCTCTCCCGCCTGTTTTACCGCCGGCCGCGCCACCTGGCGACCCGCCGGACTCTTCATCGAAGATCGACTCAATCCGTGAATTCTTACGCTTTACCGCTCATGACGCTGTGACTGCCCAGGTCGCGTTACTCTGCCGGCTTGCGTCGACCTTCACCGGTCAGGCCCGCTTGCGGCGGCTGCGATATGTATCCAGCACCACCGCCACCACGATCACCGCGCCGGTGATCATCCGCTTGGTCGGCTCGTTGGCGCCGATCTGCGCGAGGCCGGCCGCCAGCACGGAAATGATCAACACGCCGAAAAAAGTGCTGATCACCGAGCCGCGTCCGCCCATCAGGCTCGTGCCGCCGATCACCACGGCCGCGATCACTTGCAGTTCCACGCCCTGGCCCGCGTTCGGATCGGCCGCTTCCAGACGCGAAATCTGGAATAGCGCGGCCAGCCCCGAGAGCGCGCCCATCAGCGCGAATACGATGACCTTGTAGGGCCGCGGATTGACGCCCGCGAGCCGCACCGCTTCCTCGTTGGTGCCGATGCCGACCAGATAGCGGCCGAATACCGTGCGCGTGAGCACCAGCTGCGCGATGACCATCACCGCCACCGCGATCAGGAACGCCGGCGAGATGCCGAGCGCGATCGGGTTCGACAGGAAGTCGAACGCGTCGCCGATATAGGCGGTGCGCGAATTCGTCATCTGATACGCCATGCCGCGCGCCGCTTCCAGCACACCGAGCGAAACGATGAACGACGGAATCCGCCAACCCACCGTCACCGCGCCGGTGATGGTGCCGGTCAGCGCCGCCGCCGCGACGCCGAGCAGCGCCGACGGCAACGCCCCCCAGCCCCACTTCAGCGCGGCCACGCTCACCACCGACGCACCGAGCGCCAGCACCGATCCCACCGACAGATCGATGCCGGCGATGATCAGCACAAAGGTCATGCCGACCGACATCACCACCAGATCCGGAATCTGATTGGCGATCGTGCTGAACGTGTCGTAGGTCAGAAAGTGGGAACTCAGCAGCGAGAACAGCACGATCATCCCGAGCAACGCGCCGGCGAGCCCCAGGTAATTCGAAAAGCCCAGCCGCGTGCCGGCCGGCTTGCCGCTCGCGAGCGGCGCCGACGGATCGGGCGGCGGTGTCACCGTGCCTGTGCCGCTCGCCGTGCCTGGCTTGTCGCCCGATGCTTCCCGCAACGGTTGATCGTTCATCACACACTCCCTGCTTCGCTGGTGTCGGGGGCGGCGTGCAGCAACGCTTCGCGGCTGCGGTAGCCGGCGAAAGCCGCGGCCAGCAACGCGTCCTGCGACCAGTTATCGCGCTCGAACACACCCGTCATGCTACCCGCGGACATCACGCCGATCCGGTCGCAGATCAGCATGAGCTCGCGCAGGTCGCTCGACACCACGACGAGCGCGCGCCCTTCACGGGCCAGCGCACCCATCAAGCCATAAATATCGAACTTCGCGCCGACGTCGATGCCGCGCGTCGGTTCGTCGAATAACAGCACGCGGCAGTCGCGCGCCAGCCAGCGGCCGATCACGACCTTCTGCTGGTTGCCGCCCGACAGCTCGCCGACAATCTGCCCCGGCCCCGACGTGCGGATCCGCATCGCCGCGATCTGCGTCTGCGCCAGCGCGTTCTCCCGCTTCGCATCGACGATGCCGTGCCGCGCCACGCTGCCGATATTGCCGAGCGACACGTTGGCCGCGATCGGCTGCGGCAGCAGCAGGCCTTCGCCCTTGCGGTCCTCGGTGATCAGCGCGATGCCCGCGCGTACCGCGTCCGAAGGCGAAGCAATCTGCACCGGCGTGGGCGGCGCGCCCGGCGTGGCGGCCAGCGAGACGGTGCCGCTATCCTTCGGATCCGCGCCGTAGATCAACCGCATCAACTCCGTGCGGCCCGCACCGATCAGGCCACTGATGCCGAAAATCTCGCCCGCGCGCACTTCGAACGACACCTCGCGGACTACCTTGCCGCGCGTCAGCCGGTCCACTTTCAACAGCGGCGCGCCGATGTTGCGCACGCCCAGTTCGATCCGCTCGCCGAGTTCGCGGCCGACCATCCATGTGACGATTTCGTCGCTGGTCAGGTTGGCCATCGCGTCGACGTGCACCAGCCGCCCGTCGCGCAAAATGGCGATCTGCTCGGCCACCCGCGCGAGTTCCTCCAGCCGGTGCGAGATGTAGATCAGCGCGACGCCGCGCGCCTTGAGCCGGTCGATCTGTTCGAACAGCAGATCGACTTCGCGCGCGGTCAGCATTGCGGTCGGTTCGTCGAGGATCAGCACGCGGCAGTCGTCGATCAGATTGCGTGCGATCTCCACCATCTGCTGATGGCCGATGCCGAGCTCGCCGACCAGCGTGTCCGGATCGATCGCGTCGAGCCCGACCTGCGCCATGGCGTGACGCGCGTCCTCGCGCAGCTTGCGACGGTCGATCCAGCCGAAGCTGAACGCGCCGGCGCGCGGCAAGCGGTTCAGGAACAGGTTTTCGGCCACCGACAAGGTCGGCAGCAGATTCAGTTCCTGCATCACCATGCGCACGCCGAGCGCCTCGGCCTGGGTACGGCTCGCCGGTGCATACGGCACGCCGCCGAGTTGCATCGTGCCGGCGGTCGGATCGACCAGCCCGCCGATGATCTTGGACAGCGTACTCTTGCCCGCGCCGTTCTCGCCAGTCAGCGCCAATACCTCGCCGGCGCGCAGCGAAAGCGAAACGTCGGCGAGCACCGGTTCGGCGTAGGTCTTGCCGATGCCGCTGACAGACAGGACGGCAGGCACGGCGTCGTGATCGGTTGAATCCATCGCAATCCTGGTTCCCGGGCGGCAGCCGCGG
Organism: Paraburkholderia sp. BL25I1N1; assembly: GCF_003002025.1. Taxonomy (GTDB): domain Bacteria; phylum Pseudomonadota; class Gammaproteobacteria; order Burkholderiales; family Burkholderiaceae; genus Paraburkholderia. Next base: position 37,196 of record NZ_PVZB01000020.1, on the reverse strand, counting down.
CCTCATCCGATTCGACCGGGTGAAGTAGCAGCCCTTGCGCCCCATGTCATGCCGGCCCAATGCGCGAAATGCGCCGGCGCTAACAGCCACGCACCCTCCCGTCGCGCGGCACCGTCATGACGCTTACCTCTGGAATTAACGGCGGCGCGGCAGGTTTCTTGAGCGTTTATTGAATAGACGCGGGTTTGGCGGGCGCAGGTCGAGCATGAAGCATGAAACGGCGCCGGCGCGAACCCGCGTACCCGACTTACCCCGGGACTGACCGGGCAATGCTTACTTCGTGACCAGATCGCACGGCGTTTCCACCACGCCGGACAGATCCGCCTGCTTCTTGTGCTCGCTGAGCGCCTTCAACGCGGTGTCGATACCGAACACGGCCTGCTTGGCCGCGTACTGATCCGCGGTGGCGAGCACGCGGCCATCTTTGAGCATCGGCTTGATCGCATTGATGTTGTCGTAGCCGACCACCAGCACCTTGCCTTGCTTGCCCGCCGCGCGCACCGCCGAGACCGCGCCGATCGCCATGTTGTCGTTGCCGGCGAGCAGCGCCTTCAGGTTCGGGTATTCGTTGAGCATGGCCGACGCGACCGCGTTGCCTTTGTCGATTTCCCATTCACCCGACTGCACCGAGACGACCTTGGCGCCGACCGTCTGCATCGCGTCCTTGAAACCCGCGGTGCGCTGCTGCGCGTTGGTGGTGGTCGACACGCCTTCGATAATGCCGACCTCGTCGCCCGACTTCAGCTTCTTCGCCAGATAGTCGCCGACCTTCTGCGCCCCCTTGCGGTTGTCCGGGCCGACGAACGGCACGTTCAGGTTTTTCGACTTGAGCACGTCCGGGTCGAGCCGGTTGTCGATGTTCACGACGATGATGCCCGCGTCGATCGCTTTCTTGACGACCGGCACCAGCGCCTTCGAATCGGCCGGCGCCAGCACGATCGCGTCGACCTTAGACACGATCATCTGCTCGACGATGCGGATCTGGTTCGCCGTATCGGTCTCGTCCTTGATGCCGTTGGTGATCAGGTCGAACTGCGACGGATTGTGCTTCTGATAGTCCTTCGCGCCGGTCTCCATCGTGAGGAAGAACTCGTTGGCGAGCGACTTCATCACGAGCGCGACCTTCGGTTTATGAGCGGGCGCGCTTTGCGCGTACGCGGAGGAAAACGGCAACGCGGCGGTGGCGGTGGCGAGGACGGCGGCCGTCAGGATGCGGCGGCGAATGCGTTGGCTCATGCATATCTCCAGGGTCTGGCAGGCTCGCGGCGGAGCCTTATTTTTAATTAGTGCGCAAACGTTTGCGAAGCCCATTCTCAGCGCAGTCTATTCTGATTGTCAACGATGCGCGGTGTTGCAGTGCATCGGCATGCGGGGCGCACGGCGATGCACTGCATACGGTCGAATCGAAGCGGCGCGCCGCGTCAGCGCGCCGGCAGACGACGTGTGGCAAAGAGTTCCTCGCTTGGTCCGTGCGTGTCGGATTGACCGCCGGTTGCAAGATCGCAAGCTGGCGGGCCGCCTATGCTGGACTTTTATTGCGCGCGGTGCAAGCGCGGAGCGGCGCGGACGAACGCCGCACCGCCTCACATCAGAGCCAGCCGGCCTTGCGGAAGCGCCAATACAGCACGAGGTCGACGCTCAGCATGACCAGAAGACAGATCGGATAGCCGTACTGGTAATGCAACTCGGGAATGCTCTGGAAGTTCATCCCGTAGATGCCGGCGATCATGGTCGGCACCGCGAACAGCGCCGCGAACGAGCCGAGCCGTTTGGTCACCTCGCTCTCGGCCAGCGAGATCATGCCGAGATTGACCTGCACGGCGGTGACGACCATTTCGCGCCGGCCGTCGATGATTCTGACGATCCGGTCGAGATGGTCGTAGACATCGCGGAAGTAAGCCTGCATGCCTTCGCAGATGCTCGGAATGCGGCCGCCCGTCAGTTTGCTGAGGGCTTCCTGCAACGGCGCGATATGGTGCTGCAGGATCACGAGGCGGCGCTTGAGCGAGTACAGATCCTCGATGATCGCGCGCGAAGCCGCCGAATTGTTGCGGTCGAAAATGCGGTCTTCGAGCGCTTCGATCTCGGTGTTCATGGTCTCGACAATCGGGAAATAGCGATCGACGATATCGTCGGCGAGCGCATACAGCACGAACGCCGAGCCTTCCTTGAGCAGTTGCGGCTCGCGCTCGCAACGGGCACGCACGTTCTGGAAGCCGGCGCGGGTGCCGCGCCGCACGGAGAGCACGTAATTGGCGCCGACGAACACGTCGACTTCGCCGATCAGCAGTTCGCCCTCCTCGTCCATTTCCACCGTGTGCATCACGGCGAACAGCGACTCGCCGTACTCCTCGATCTTGGGACGCTGGTGGCCGTTCTGCGCATCTTCGATCGCGAGCTCGTGCAGGCCGAACTCGTGTTTCATCACGGCCAGTTCGCCCGGGCCCGGGTCTTTCAGCGCCACCCAGACGAAACACTCGGGCCGAGCTACGTAGTCGCTGATGCTATCGATGTCGATGTCTGCCAGCTTCCGGCCGTCCTGATACGCGGCGCAATTGATCAGCATGTTGAGTTACCTTGAAAAACGGAACAGACCGGCCGCACGCTTACGATACGTAAGCCTGGCGGCGCTCTGCATGAACGAATTTGCTTTAGCCGCCATGTTAAGGGCTATGCGCGAAGGCCATGTATCGAATTGTTAAGCCTCGCGGCCGACGATGCGCGCGGCCGGCACCGGCTTGAACGGAACCGGCTCGGCGGATGTCGAGGCGCAGCCGGCGAGCACGCGGAGACCTGGCGCGGCAAGCGCGCCTAGCCTCGCGAATGCGACTAGTGCGGCCTGGCGGTGATGGTCCGGACGCGTCGGCATGCTGGTCTCCCGTCTAGTTGGTTATGGTCCCGCTCGTGTGCGTATTCTTTCTGATCGGTATGCAGGACAATGCCTGGCCGTCCTGATTGCCGACCGCTGCTGCCGCCCAACCTTTGCCATGCATCATAGCAACGGCCGCCCGTTCCGCCAGCCTGGCCGAACGGCCGACCCCGCGACCTCTTGCACGGCGCGGCGTTCTTCTTCATGATCGCTGCAAAGGGCGGTTCCGTGTGCTACCGCGTGCGAGGTCCGCGTTGCGGATTTACCCTCGGTTCCAACGCATACCTTCGCCCGCCGTCAGCTCGCCATCGCTCTGACTACAACGCGCAACGCTTCAGGTCCGGCCTCGTCCGACATAAGATCAAGGAGACTGCAATGTGGTATTTCACCTGGATTCTCGGTATCGGCGTGGCGTTGGGCTTCGGCATCATCAACGTGATGTGGCTGGAGGCCGGCGACAAGTTCACGCGTGACCCGCAACGCGCCGGCGCCGTACCTGCCACGCCCGAGGACCACCCTTCGTGACTCATCTGGTTTTCTTCTGCGGTCACGCGGGCACCGGCAAGACCACGCTCGCGAAAAAACTCGTCGGCCCGCTGATGAAAGCGTGCGCCACGCCCTTCTGCCTGCTCGATAAAGACACGCTCTACGGCGGCTACAGCGCGGCCGCCATGGCCATGCTGACCGGCGATTCGAACGACCGCGACAGCCCGCTGTTCCTTGAGCATCTGCGCGATCCCGAGTATCGCGGCCTGCTCGATACCGCCCGCGACAATCTCGAACTCGGCATTAGCGCGATCGTGGTCGGGCCGCTCTCGCGCGAAGTACGTGAGCGGCGCCTGTTCGATCGCGCGTGGCTGGGGGTGGATGCGGACGTGGCGCTCCGGGTCGTGTGGGTCCATACGTCGGAAGAGACGGCGCATCGGCGTATCGTGGAGCGCGCCAATCCGGACGATGCCTACAAGCTCGCGCACTGGGACGAATATCGGCAACGCCGCTTTGAACCCGGCGTCGGTGTCCGCGACGACCTGTTGATGTTCGACAATACCGCGCCAACGTCGGCGGATTATGAAGCCCTGCTCGCGCGCATCGTCGGCGAGCCGCGGGCGGCGACGCTCATGCCGCCGATGCCCGTGTAGCGTAACGTCGGCATCAACAGAAACGCCCCGAATGACGGGGCGCTTCCTCGGCTCTCTACGAAGCCTTCCTAGCTGCTCGCGGCAGACATTTCATGCGTGTTGCCGCGTTGTCGCACGGCCCTCGGCGCCGACCCTTCAGACCGTAGCCATGGTCTCCAGCGCCTGCCCCTCATACAACTGGCCGAAGCGGTTCGCGAGGAAGTCGCGCAGCGACACCTGCTCCTGGCGCACGAAGCCCTTTTGCGGCAGCTTCTGTTCGCGGAACAGATCGAGCACCGCGCACATCGCGCCGGCCGTGGTGATCTGGATCGCGCTCATCGGCACGCCGCACACAGTCTTCGCGAAAATCTTGCGGGTGAAGACTTCCTGCACCAGCTGACCGTCGCGCATGCCGCTCACCGTGATGAACACCAGCACCACGTCTTGCGCGGTGGAAGGCACCGATCGGCGCATGATGGCCTTGAGCGTGTCGCGGTCGCTGGCAAGGCGCAGGTCTTCGAGCAGGAATTGCATCAGATTGCGGTGGCCCGGATAGCGCACCGACTTGTAGTCGAGCGACTCGACCCGGCCCGACAGCGTCTCGCACAGCGTGCCGAGACCGCCGGAAGTGTTGAAGGCTTCGTATTCGGTGCCGTCGAGCGAGAAATGTTCGAGGCCTTCGAGCGGCTGCACCCACTGCGTGCGGCTATCACGAATCGCTTCGCACGGCTGGCAGTACTCGTTGATCAGACCGTCGACGCTCCACGTCAGGTTGTACTTCAGCGCGTTGGTCGGGAATTCCGGCAGCGCGCCCACCCGCATCTTGACGTCGCGGATTTCCGTAAAGCGGTTCGCCAGTTCGTGCGCCGCGATGCCGATGAAGCCCGGCGCGAGACCGCACTGCGGCATGAAAGCGTGATCGGCGTCGTCGGCGATCGCGCGGATCGCATGGGTGGCGCGCACGTCTTCCGTGAGATCGAAGTAATGCACGCCCGCGCCCTTGGCCGCCGAGGCCACGTTCACCGCGAGGTAGTACGGCAGCGCGTTGACGAGCGCGTCGAAGCCTTGCACGGCGGCGCGCAGCGCCGCGGCATCGGCAGAATCCACGCGGTGGGTCGGAATGCCCTGGGCGGCGAGTTTGTCGAGCGCGTGCTGGTCGCGGTCGAATGCAACGACGTCGTAGTCGCCGGTTTCGCGCAACATGTGGGCGATGGTGTGACCGATCAAACCTGCGCCAACGATGGCTACTTTCATGCGCTTCTCCTGATTATTGTGTGCTGTCTCCAGCTTTGGGAAGTGCGCTGCGCTCGTGGCGCGGCGCCCGGCGGGCTGTACCCTTCAGCAACAGTTTAGGGAGAAGCAAAAACAGTTCATACGTGCAAAATGCTGCGGTATGACCATGAAGTTCGACGTTATGACGAACCAATCAGTCAATATGTCGGAAAGGTGTTAAAACGGTGTAAACGTCAGGCGATGCTCACACGATGCCGCGATCGATCTTGCGCGCCAGAATGATCGAAGTCGTGGTTCGCTCCACACCTTCCAGTTCGCCGATCTGATCGAGCAGATCGTTCAGGCGATCGGGCGAATCGGCACGCAGCCACGCAACGTAATCGAACTCGCCGCTCACGGCGCACAGCAACTGCACCTCGGGCATCTTGCCGAGGCGTTTCTGCACGGCAGGCCCATGCTTCGGCGCAATGATGATGCCGACATAAGCCACGATGCTCGAATCGAGCACATCCTGGCCGAGCCGCACGCTGTACCCGGCAATCACGTTGCTGCGCTCCAGCCGCGCGATGCGCGCGATTACCGTGGTGCGCGCCACGCCCAAGTGGCGAGCGAGGTTGGCGACGCTCTCGCGCGCGTTCGCCTGCAGCAGTGCAACGAGGTTGCGATCGAGATCGTCGAGTTGGTCGAGGCGCGGAGGTCTCATGGAGGGAAAAGAAGTGGCTCAGGTGAGGCGGATTATCGCGCGTCTTCATCGGCAAATGGAGAAGTCACCGGGGCTATCGCGATGAACACATCGTGTGAGTCGCACGAGAGGTCACGAAACGTGCGCCGCCAGGCTCATACGCCGAACCGTTCGACCACGAAATCGATAAAGCTGGTGAGCTTGGGCGTGGCGCGACGATCACGCGGATACAGCAGATGGACTGGCGCGCCATCGGGCAAATAATCTTCCAGCACCGACACCAGTTCGCCACTGGCAATTTCTCTCGCCAGCAGCGCCTCCGGCTGCAACACCAGGCCGAAGCCGTGCAGCGCGGCGACCTTGAACGCCTGGCCGTTGTTCGCGCGAAACCGGCCGGCGCGTAGCTGGCATTCCTCCGCGTTGTCGCCGCCGAGACGCCACAAACCTTCGCGGCCCCAATGCAGAAACCCCAGGCACTCGTGATGCAACAGATCTTCCGGCGTGCGCGGTGTGCCGGCGCGCGCAAGGTACGCGGGCGACGCGCACGCGCGCATCCGGTACGGCTTCAACGGCCGCGCCACGAGACTCGAATCCGGCAGCCGCCCGATGCGCACCGACGCGTCGAAGCCCTCTTCCACCAGATCGATCAAGCGGTTCGACAGATCGAGTTCGAGCGTGATGTCCGGCCATGCCGTGAGGTACTCGGTCATCGCCGGGGCGAAGACTTCCACGCCGTAAGTGAGCGGCACCGTCACCTTGAGCACGCCGCGCGGTGCGGCGGCCATTGCCTCGGCGAGCGACTCGGCTTCTTTCACGTCGGCCAGAATGCGCCGGCATTGCTCGTAATACTGCCGGCCGATCTCCGTCAGACTTTGCCGTCGGGTGGTGCGCGTCAAAAGCCGCGTGGCGAGCCGCGTTTCGAGCGAACGGATATGCTTGCCCACCATCGCCGACGAAATGTCGAAGCGCTCGGCGGCCGCCGTCAGGCTGCCCGCCTCGACCACGGCGACGAAGATTTCCATGCTGACGAATTTGTCCACCCGCTATTTCCTGTTCGTTTCGGTTGTAAGCGTTTGTCGCATAAGAGCCGGATTGTAGGGATATCGTGATACTAATAGCGGCGACGGCAAAGTGGGCAGCCGGCCGCCGTGCGTCGTCTTGACTCGTGCATGACTGACGCACCACGGGCCGCTCGCTCGCGAGCCTTGTCCCAATTCGAATAGACATCAGGAGTTTCGATGAAAAAAGCACTGGTAATGCTGGCCACCGCAGTCGCCATGAGCGGCGCGTTCGCACAAACTTCCGCGCCGGCGTCGGCGTCGGCACCGGCGAGCGCCGCTTCCGCACCTGCCGGCAAGGCCGGCCATGAGCGCAACGTCGAAGACCGCATCGCCTACCTGCACTCGCAACTGAAGATCACCTCGGCGCAGGAATCGCAGTGGAACGCGTTCGCCGACGTGATGCGCGGCAACGGCCAGACGATGGGTCAGTTGTTCCAGCAACGCCGTGCCGCCACCAACCTGTCGGCGCTCGACGACATGAAGCAATACGCGACGATCGCGCAAGCGCACGCGGACGGCATGAAGAAGCTCGTCGACGCGTTCGACCCGCTGTACAACAGCTTCTCGCCGGAACAGAAGAAGCTGGCTGACGTGACCTTCCATCAGCCGGGCGGCGTGGAAGGCCATGGTCATCGTGGCAAGGGTAAAGGCGGCAAGGCCGCTGCAGCGCCGGCAAGCGACGCCACGGTGAAGCCGTAAGTGTAAAAAAACCGCTTGCGCGCAGTGTCGCTTGTGCACGCTGCGCGCGGCGGATATTTTTTGCCGTGCGCGGCGGAAGGGGTTTCGCCCTTACGCTTGCCGCACGTCGAACTTTCCTGCCGTCCACACGCCGATCCGGCTCTTCCCGCCTTAGCGATTCCGCCCGACAAACAGACGATCCGCGCCCGCCATCCTTCGCAAAAGAAACCGGTCGCCAGATGCATCTGGCATGATGCGAGTCGTACGCGGCCCGAAGACTTCAAGTCCGGCGCCGCCGCCAAACTCTCCATACTTGCCCGCCTCATGACCGAACTGAAAAATCTCGACCTGAGTCAAGACGCCGACGCCTGCCGCGTCGTCAAAGACGAAACGGTCAGCGTTGAATTCGCCGCCGCCGAAGGCGAACTGATGAGCCTCGAAGGCCCCAACCGCTATGTCCGCGGCGACGCGCTGATCACCGGTTCGACGGGCGACCGCTGGGTCGTCTCGCGCGAACGCTTCGACGCCAAATATGTTCCCGCCGACGCAGCCGTCTCGCACGGCGAAGCCGGCGCGTACCGCAACCGCCCCGCCGTCGTGCTGGCCAAACAGATGCATGAAGCGTTCACGCTCGCGCGATCGGCAAACGGCGGCGACGTGCTGCGTGGCGTCGCCGGCGACTGGGTCATGCAATACGCGCCAGGCGACTACGGCGTGGTGCAGGCCGCCCGCTTCGCGAAGGTCTACCGGCTCGCCGATTGAGCCGGCGCCGCATGTGCATCAAGCGAACTCGTCACCCAGATCCACGGTGACGTCGCGCGGCACCGCTTCGCCATTTGCATACTGTTCTTCGAGCGAGCCGATACTGGCTTCGACATACGCGCGCAGCACCGCGAAACTGCGGCCGCGCAGCCGCGCCGGCATTGCGCGATAACGCGCCAACGCGGCCGGTGCGATCACCACGGTCATCACGATACGGCGCGCGGTGGAACCGAAACGCATTGCTACCCAGTGAATGGCCAGCGTCGGCGTGCCGTCTTCCGCGGCGCGCTGGATGAATTGCGTCTGCTCGGGAAACAGATCGCTGATCACGCGCGCCAGTTCCTCGAACTCAGGATTGGCGCAGTCGTATTGGTAAGCTTCTTCCATTGAAGTGTGCCGAAAGGGTGGCCTCGAAAAGAGGCCGATTGTAGAGAACGGTTGACGGCTCAAGACGGAGCGCGTCTGATGCGCGCCATCGAGCAACCGTCGCGCGCCCATGGCGCGGCTATCGCGTGGTGGTCACGCGGTCGTCGAACATGTAGTGCGAAGCGCGCATCAAGCGGCCACGACAGGACGCCTGTACGCGCGGAACAACAACCCCGCGACGATCACCGCTCCCACTGCATACAAGGCGTCCACCGCCGCAAGCGGCACGAGTTGCGCCTGGAACAACGCGGCGGGCACGTCCACCAGCGCGTGCAATACGATCGCGAGCGGCAGGATGCCGCGCCAGCCGGCCCGCAAGCCGCGCCACATCAGCACCGACAAGCCGATCTGGAACACCAGCGCGGCCACCCGTTCGAGCGCGAAAATCCCGGCCGTCTGCGGGGTCAGGCTGGCGAGAATCAGGTGGATGCGCATCAGCGAATCGGTCGGCAGATTGCTCAGATAGCCATCCAGTTGGCCGCGGTTTTCGAACACCGCGAACAGGATCCATTGAATCTGCACCAGAACGCCGACGAGCCAGGCTTCCGCGCCACCGTGTCCGAGGCCGTAGGTCAGCGCGGTGCCGTCGTTCGTGCCCGCCGCGAGCGACGTGGCGCCGGCCTTCGCCGCCGCCCGTTTGAGCAGCAGCCGCATGCCGATGAACCGCCCCACTTCCTCGCAAATACCCGCGGCCAGCGCGCCGTACACCACGAAGGCGAGCGGATTCGACAGGAAGTTCGCGGTCGCTTCGTTCCGATGCAGCACGTAGTCGTTCAGCGCGCGCTCGATCACCATGGCGAACAGCGCGAACACGGCGATGCCGGTGATGGCGTCACGCGGCTTGAGCGCGAGCGGCCGGCGCAGACGGCGGTAGATCAGGAAGGGTAAAGCGGCGACGAGCAGCGTCGCGAGGGCGAGGCTCGAGAGGGTAAGCGGTGCAACAACCATGAGTTTCCTTGCGATGTCCGGCGCGCACCCGCTGCGCGCCGCAGCCCGAATGATCGCAGATCGGCGGGAATTCAGCGCAAAGTGGAGGCGCGGACGATCAGTTCGCCCGGCAGAAGACAGTCGCGCGCGGCGGTCTGAACGCCTTCGATGCGTTCGTGCAGGAACTCGACCGCGCGGTAGCCTATCTCGTAGGTCGGCTGGCGGATCGTGGTGACGCCGGTCAGTTCGGCCCAGTCGGGGTCGTCGATGGAGAGCAGCGCGACGCGGGCTTGCCAGTCGGCGCCGTAGCGCGTTTTCAGATGCAAGGCGAGGCATAGCGCGACGGGCGCGTTCGCCGCGAACAGGGCGATGCGCGCCGCGTTGCTCGTGGCGCCAGCGGCGCCGAGCGCGCGGGCGGCTGCGTCGATCGCGCGGTCCAGTTCGGCGAGGCCGCGCGCCACTTCGTCCGCGTCCGCGAGGTTCAGCACCAACGTGTGACCGCGCGCGGCGCGCTTGCCGCGTTGCTCGCCTTGAGCGCTGATCGCTTCACGAAACGCCGCTTCGCGCAGTTGCCGCGAGCTGACCTGCTCGAAAGGCTGAACCACGAACCAGATATCGTCGAAGCCATTGTCCAGCAAATGCCGCGTGCCGAGTTCAGCCGCCGCCCGGTTGTCGAGACCGACCATATCCGTGACGAGTCCATCCACCGAACGATCGACCAGCACCGCCGGAATTCCGCCGCCGCCCACCGGCCGCAACGTTTCCTCGCGCACGCCGAGCGCGTTGACGATCACGCCCTCCACCCGGTACGTGGTGAGCAGTTGCAGATAGCGCCGCTCCATCTCGACTTCGTTCGCCGCGTGACAGATCAGCGGCATCAACCCGAGCGCGTGGCATGCCGCTTCCACGCCTTGCAGCACTTCGACCGTGTAGGGGTTCGTGAGGTCGGCGAGCAGCATGCCGATCAGGCGGTTGCGGCCACGCTTGAGGCCACGCGCCATCTGGTTCGGCTGATAGTCGAGGCGCGCGATCGCGGCCTCGATGCGCGCGCGCAGTTCCGGCGACAGCACGCTCATCTCGCCGTTCAGATAGCGCGAGATGCTGGTCTTGCCGGTGCCGGCTTCGCGCGCGACGTCGGTGATCGTCGCGCGGCGCGGCGTAGCCTGCGGCGTCGTGCTCATCGGCTGCTCATCGAGCGGAATGGGCTCATTTCGAAAGAACGTCGCGGTTGACGATATTGTTGGTCAGCGTGCCGTCGAGCGCGGCGACCAGGTTTTCCGCCGCATTACGCGCCATGGCGTGACGGGTTTCGTGGGTCGCCGAACCGATATGCGGCAGCGCGACCACGTTCGGCAGCTTCAGCAGCGGCGACTCTGCCGGTAGCGGTTCGGTCTCGAACACGTCGAGACCCGCGCCGTGGATCGTGCCATTCTGGAGCGCCTCGATCAGCGCCTTTTCGTCGACGGTCGCGCCGCGCGAGGCATTGATCAGGATCGCGCTTTTCTTCATCGACTTCAACTCGGCCGCGCCGATCAGATGCTTCGTTTCCGGCGTCAAAGGCACTTGCAGGCAAACGAAGTCGGACACGGCGAGCAGTTCCGCCAACTCGACGCGCCGCGCGCCATACGCCGCTTCCGTCTGCGGGTTCGCGCTGCGGTTGGTGTACAGCACCTTCATGTTGAAACCTAGTGCCGCGCGCCGCGCCACCGCGCCGCCGATCCGCCCGAGCCCGACAATGCCGAGCGTCTTGCCCTGCACGTCGACGCCGAACAAAACCGGGCCGATGCTGTGCTGCCAATGCCCTGCCTTCACCCATTCGGCGAGTTCGACCACGCGCCGCGCCGAGGCGAGAATCAGCGAAAACACCGTGTCCGCGGTGGACTCGGTCAGCACGTCGGGCGTGTGTGCGAGCACGATGCCGCGGCGCGTGAGATCGGCCACGTCGAACTGGTCGAAGCCCACCGAGATGGTCGAGAGCGCCTTGAGCCGCGTCGCGCCTTCGAGCATGGCCGGCGTGATCTTCACGCTCGAACCGATGCCGCCGTCCGCGTCTTTCAGCGCGGCCACGAAGGTGTCGTGCTGCGCGGCGGCGACCTGCACGACTTGCGCATGCTGCTGCAGATACGCGAGCACATCTTCGGGCAACGACTTCCAGGCGACGATCTTCTTCATCAGCTTATTTTCCTTGCGACGGTATGACGAACGGCGGCCGCGTTGCCGGTTTCCTGCTGCTGCGGTTTGACGATCAGCGTCAGAATCACGGCGGCGACGAGCGCCACGCTCATGAATGCATACGACGCGGCGGGCGAACCGGTCGCGCCGTTCAGATAGCCCACCACATACGAACCGACGAACGAACCGAGCGCGCCCATGCTGTTGATCAGCGCCATCGCGCCGCCCGCGACGTTCTTCGGCAGCAGTTCCGGCACGATCGCGAAGAATGGGCCATACGGCGCGTACATCGCGGCGCCGGCGATCACCAGCAGCGCATACGAGAGCCAGAAATGCGTGGAGCCGAGCGCATACGAAGCCGCGAACGCGACCGCGCCGATCAGCAGGAACGGCCACACGAATACCTTGCGGCGGTTGAGTTTATCCGATGCCCACGAAGCTGCAAGCATCGCGATGGTCGCGGCAAGATAAGGCAGCGCCGAGAGCCAGCCGGTTTCGACCATGCCGAGCGTCGAACCGTTCTTCAAGATGGACGGCAGCCACAGCACGAAACCATACACGCCGATGCTCCAGCAGAAATATTGCGCGCACAGCTTGATCACCGCGGGCGTTTTGAACGCGTCGCTATAGTTGCGCACCGGCTTGATCGCGGCCTGCTCGGCACGCAGCGTTTCGGCGAGGTCGTCCTTCTGCTGCTGCGTGAGCCATGACACCTGTTGCGGCTTGTCCTTCACGATGAACCACCAGCACACGGCCCAAAGAATTGCGGGCGCGCCTTCGGCGATGAACATGTGACGCCAGCCGAACGAATGCACCAGATAGCCGGATACCACCGACATCCACAGCACCGTCACCGGATTGCCGAGAATCAGGAAAGTGTTGGCACGCGAGCGCTCGCTCTTGGTGAACCAGTTGCTGATGAAAATCAGCATGGCCGGCATCACCGCGGCTTCGACCACGCCGAGCACGAAGCGGATCACCATCAGCGACGGAATGTTGCTGACCATGCCGGTGAGCGACGCGCACCCGCCCCACAGAATCAGGCTCCAGAACACGAGCTTCTTGACGCTGCGGCGTTCCGCATAGATCGCGCCGGGAATCTGGAAGAAGAAATAACCGAGGAAGAACAGCGCGCCGATCAGCGACGACAGTCCCTTGCTGATGCCGAGATCCTGGTTGATGCCGGCGGCCGACGCGAAACCGTAGTTCGCGCGATCCAGATAGGCGAGGCTGTAGGTGATGAAAACGATCGGCATGATCGTCCACCAACGGCGAATCGCAAGCGATGAAGTCATAGGGTGTCTCCTTGGACGGCTTCCCGAAACAATGATGGACGGTCATGCGGCGCTCTGTTCGAGCGCTCTTGCTGTTATCGAGGCGGTCGGGTTCAACGCGGCTTGCGGTCTTGCGAGCTGCGCGGTCCCTCGGTTGTCAGGCCGCAGCGGCCACGGGAGCTGCGTCGGCCGCTTCCAGCGCGTCGAGTTCGGCCCGGCTCGGCAGCCCTTCCGAATCGCCGATCACCTGAATCGCCAGCGCGCCGATGCGGTTGCCGCGCGCCACCGCTTGCGGCAGCGACTTGCCTTCGAGCAAAGCGCTGATCACGCCGACGGCGAAACCATCACCCGCGCCGACCGTGTCCACGACTTTCGCAACCGGTTGACCGGCGATCACGGCGGCATCGTCGGCGGTGCGGAAGTACGCGCCATGCGCGCCCAACTTGATGATCACGCCGCGCGCGCCGTGATCCAGATAGAACTTCGCGATGTCCTCGGGCTGCGTGTAGCCGGTCAGAATCTCGCCCTCGCCGATGCCGGGCAGGACCCAGTCGGCCAGCGCGGCAAGCGCATTCAGGCCTTCGACCATCGCGGCACGCGACGGCCACAGCGTCGGGCGCAGATTCGGGTCGAACGAAATCGTCTTGCCGGCGGCACGCATTTCGCGCGCCAGATGGAACGCGAGTTCGCGCGAGCTGGCCGAAATCGCGGGCGCCACGCCGGTCAGATGCAGGTGGCGCGCTTGCAGGACGTAGTGCGCCGCATAGTCGGCCAGCGACAGATGACTCGCCGCCGAACCTTTGCGGAAATACTCGACCGCCGGGTCGCTGCCATCGTCGTTTTTCGACTTCAGCTGGAAGCCGGTCGGATAGCGCTCGTCGGTCGTGACGCAGCCCTGGTCGATGCCCTCTTTCGTCAGCGTGTCGCGCACGTACTGGCCGAACGAATCGTTGCCGACGCGGCTCATCCAGCCCACCTTGAAGCCGAGGCGCGACAAACCGATCGCCACGTTCAGATCGGCGCCGGCGACGCGCTTCGTGAACTGGCCGACTCCCGCGAGCGGGCCGGTTTCGGCGGCCACGAACATGGCCATCGCTTCGCCGTAGGTGATGACATCGAGTGCTGCGGTTGGCTTGCTCATGCTTCGCTCCTGCGTGATCCCTTTTGCTGCGTGTTTCGCGTGCGTGTTTATCGCTTACGGTTTGCCGCGTCAGATTTGCTGCGTGCTGTTTGGGCGTACCACTTTGCGCGCACCGCTTGCTGCTTTCCTTTACCGCGACTCATTTGCCGCGTGCCTGTTGCCGCGTGCTTTTCTCGGTGTCGCTGCTTCTCTCAGGTTCCACATGCCGCTCACGCGGCGGCCAGCCATGCGACGTAATGCGCCGCGTCTGCTTCGGTACGGCTCGTATCGAACGGAAACTCGATGCCGCGCGGCACATGACGCGGCAGCTTGTCGAGCACGGCGGCGAACTGGGCGTCGTCCGCGGCCGGGGCTGCGGGGAAGCGTCGTGCGCCCTCGCCCACCGTCGTCTTGCAATGGATGTAGTCCACATGCGCCGCCAGCGGCAGGGCGGCGTCGAGCGGCATCACCTCGCGCCAGGCCCAGTTGCCGATGTCGAAAGTCATGCCGAGCACGTCGGCGTGACCTTCGCGCGCCAGCGCTTCGAACAGGCCGGTGAATTGCGCGAGCGAACCGCCCTCGGCCAACTGCCCGTTTTCGACGACGAGGCGCAACTCCGCGCAGCGCATGTGATCGGCGATCACCGCAGCGTTGGCGTCGGCGGCGAACCCGCCGAGTTGCAACTTCACGAAGCGCGCGCCGAGCGCGCGCGCTTCTTCCGTCGAGAGGCGCAGTGCTTCGGCGTCGAGCTTGCCCTGCGCCGTGTACAGCGAAGCCGGCGTGGAGTACACGCACCACAGTCCCAGCTCGGCGATCTGCTCGCCGAGCGCGCGCAGCTTGTGCGGCGCGGCGTCTGTTTCGTCAGCGAACAGTTCGCGGCGCACTTCGAAACCCGCCGCGCCGGCCTGTTTGCTCGCTTGCGCCCACTTCAGATGACCGTCCGTGCGGACCGCGTCCATCCCGAATGCGCTTGCGACGATCACCACGTCCACTGCGTCGGCCATGTCGAATTTACTCAAATCTGTCTCACGATCGGCATTTGGAACCGGTTCCAAACACGCCTCGAAAAAAAGCGCCGAGGCGCTTCCGATGCCCGAATAGTGCGCCGAGGGCGCCGTTATGCACCATAGTGGAAATCCCCAGGCGTCGGTTGGCATGGTGTGCGATCGACGTGCCGGCTGCCGGCGCCGAAGACTCAACGCTGTTCCGCGAGACACAGCGCGAGAAATTGCTCCACCACCCGCGACGGCGCGCTCGCATGCGGCACCAGAATCGACAGCCGCCGCGTGAGCGGCTCCGGACTGAGCGACAGCAGACACAGCGCGTGGTCTTCGTGCCGCATCGACATGGCCGACACGAAACCGATGCCCATGCCCGCGCGCACCGCTTCCTTCACGCCTTCGACGCCGGCGATCTCCAAGGCGACGCGCATCGGCACACCGGCCCGCGCAAACGCGCGCTCGACGATCTGCCGCACGCCCGAGCCCGCTTCGCGCAACACCAGTGGATAGTCGCCGAAAGCCGCCAGCCCGGCCGGGCCGCCTCTGCTCGACTGCGCCGACTCCGCCGACTCCGCCGACTGCGCCAACGGATGCGCGCGCGGCATGATCGCGACGATCTCGTCTTCGCGCCACGAGTGCACCGCGGTGTCCGGCGGCAGATCCACGCCGACCGGCCCCTCGATCATCGCGATGTCCACCGAATCGAGCCCAGCGACGATCTCCGTGGTATTGCCGTCCGCCGTATGCAGCGTGACGTCCGGATAGCGGCGATGGAAGTCGGCGATCAGATACGGCAGCAGGTAGCTGGCTGGCGTGGTGCTCGCACCGATCCGCAAGGTGCCCTGCTCGAGGCCGCGCAAGGCATCACGGTACGCATGCGCCTGCCGCCAGGTGTCGCGCAGCCGCGTGGCGTAGCTGGCGAGCTGTTCGCCCGCCGGCGTGAGACGCACGCCGCGGCCGTCGCGCTGATACAGCGGCTCGCCGAATTCGTCCTGCAACTGCCGCAACTGGCCGGACACGGCGGGCTGCGACAAATGCAGCGCGACAGCCGCCCGGCTAATGTTGCGATGCTCGGCGACGGCAGCGAAAGTTATAAGTTGATCGGGGGTCATGGAGGGCGAAGTATCGGCTGGGGCGATACCTTACATTCTAAATCATGATTTTTCATATCGATATATCTAATTTAGGATTAGCCCCATCGAATCTTCGTCAGTCACAGAAAAGGGCTGCTTCATGTCCACCGCTCATCTCACTGCCTCCAGCACGACGCCCGCCGGGTTTTCCACCCGCGGGCAGCTCAACGGCGTTCTGTTCGTCGCGCTTTTCGCCGCTGCCGTCACGCGCATCGCCGCGATTCCCGCCATCGCCGGATTGGGCTTGAGCCCGCTGATCGTCGGCATCGTGGCCGGCGCCATTTACGGCAACGCCTTGCGCGATGGCATGCCCGCCAGTTGGGCGGCCGGCGTCAATTTCTCGGCGCGCAAGTTGTTGCGGATCGCGGTCGCCTTCTTTGGACTGCGCGTGAGCCTCCAGGAAATCGCTCAGGTCGGCGTGCCCGGTCTCGCGGAATCCGTTCTGATCGTGGTCAGCACGCTCGTGATCGGCACGTGGGCCGGCATGAAAATCATGAAGCTCGACCGCGACACGGCCTTGCTGACCGCCGCGGGCAGCGCGATCTGCGGCGCCGCCGCCGTGCTCGCCTTCGAATCGACGCTGCAATCGAAGCCGCATAAAAGCGCGATGGCGGTAGGCAGTGTTGTGCTGTTCGGCACGCTCTCGATGTTCCTCTACCCGATTCTGTTCAAGGCAGGCTGGCTGCATCTGGACACGGTCGGCGCGGGCCTCTTCTTCGGCGGCACGATCCATGAAGTGGCGCAGGTGGTCGGCGCGGCCAGCAACGTGAGCCCGGAAGCGGCGCACATTGCCACCATCGTGAAGATGACCCGCGTGATGTTGCTGGTGCCGGTGCTGCTGGTGGTCGGCATGTGGGTGAACCGCTCGGCGCGTCGCGATTCGGCTGCCGCCGGCGCGCAGGACGGCGCCCACGGCAACGCGCCGCGTAAGCTGGCGATTCCTTGGTTCGCGCTCGGCTTTCTCGCCTTCGTCGTGATCAACTCATTGCATGTGCTGCCGGAAGCCGCGACCAGCACGCTCAACACGCTGGACACCTTCGCGCTGACCATGGCCATGACCGCGCTCGGCATCGAAACGCGCATTGCGCAGATCCGGCAGGCCGGCCCCCGCGCACTGACCACCGGCTTCATTCTGTATGTGTGGCTGATTGCCGGCGGACTCGGAATTACATGGACTGTCCAGCACCTGTTCGGCTAGGCCGCCCTCGCCTTTAAACCCACCCCGCCGCGTGCGGGGTTTTGCGCATTCTGGAGACCCAAACTGCCCGCTCGCGCGGCATACTGGCTGCCAACGTTGTCAGCTCATGCAGCATGCCAAGGTGGGCCGCTTCCGCGCTGCGCTTCGCGCCCCGTCTTCGCGTCTGTGTCAATGCAACCGGAATGAGGATCGATTGATGAGCCTGGAACTTTACTATTGGGACGGCCTGCAAGGCCGCGGAGAATTCGTCCGGCTCGCGCTGGAAGAAGCCGGCGCCGACTACGTGGAAGTGGCGCGCGGCGAACCGTCCGACGGTCTCGGCACCAAGGCGATGATGTCGGTGATGAAGAGCAAGGACGAGCCGTATCCGCCGTTCGCGCCACCGTTTCTGAAAGACGGCGACCTGGTGATCGCGCAGACCGCCAACATCCTGTTCTATCTTGGCCCGCGGCTGAACCTCGCACCCACGGTGGAGAGCTTGCGCTATGTGGCCAACGGCCTGCAACTGACTATCGCGGACATGGTCACCGAGGCGCACGACACGCATCACCCGCTCGCCAGCGCGCTGTACTACGAAGACCAGAAAGACGCCGCCAAGGTGCGCGCGCATGACTTCATCGACAACCGCATTCCGAAGTTCATGTCGTACTTCGAGCGCGTGCTCAAACAGAATCCCGCCGGCGATCAGTTCATGGTGGGCGACGCGCTCACTTACGTCGACCTGTCGATGTTCCAGTTGATCGACGGCCTGCTGTACGCGTTTCCCCGCGCGCTCAAGCGATTCGGCGAGCACTACCCGCGGCTCGCCGCGTTACACGACGCGGTGATCGAGCGGCCGAACATCGCCGCGTATCTGCAGTCCGAGCGGCGCATCGAACACAACGAGGCCTGCATCTTCCGGCACTACCCGGAACTCGACAAGGCGGCGACTTGAGCCGCGCCTTCTTCACTCGTTCGCTCAACGTTGCCCGCCCGCCGTCCAAAGCGGGCGCGATGCTGTTACCGTGCGCGCTGTCCAACCCACTTTCACGCCCTGTACCGTCGACGTGCTTTCATTCCTGCTGAAGCTGCGCACCCGCGCCCAAGATCTGTTCCGCCTTTCCGACGCTCACACCATGCTGATCTGGTCGGTCGTGGTCGGCGTGGCGGGCGCCTTCGCTACCATTGGCTTTCGCGAGGGCATCGCGCTGCTGCAATTCGCGATCGTCGGCAAGTCCGGCAGTTTCGTCGAAATGGCGCGCGGCTTGCCGTGGACCGTGCGGATCTGGCTGCCCGCGGCAGGCGGCCTGATCGCCGGCTTCTTTCTGCTGATCGCGCGGCGTTACGAGGACAAATGCAATCACATCGATTACATGGAGGCGGTCGCGATCGGCGACGGCGTGGTGCCGGTCAAACTAAGCTTGTGGCGCAGCGTGTCGTCGCTGTTCACGATTTCGAGCGGTGGGTCGATCGGCCGCGAAGGTCCGATGGTGCAACTGGCGGCGCTCGCCGGTTCGCTGATCGGACGCTGGGTGCATTTCGATCCGCCCCGGCTGCGTCTGCTGGTGGCCTGCGGCGCGGCGGCCGGGATCACCTCGGCGTACAGCGCGCCGATCGCGGGCGCGTTTTTCGTCACGGAGATCGTGCTCGGCTCGATCGCCATGGAGAGCTTCGGGCCCGTGGTGGTGTCGGCGGTGGTCGCCAACATCACCATGCGTGAATTCGCCGGCTACAAGCCGCCGTACGAGATGCCGGTGTTTCCGCCGGTGGCCGGCCTTGAGGTGCTGCTGTTCGTCGCGCTCGGCGCGCTGTGCGGCGCGGCCGCGCCGCAGTTTCTGCGGCTGCTCGACGCGTCGAAGCAAAGCTTTCGCAAGCTGCCGGTGCCGCTGCCGTTGAGGCTCGCGCTCGGCGGCCTGGTGGTCGGCATTCTGTCGGTCTGGACGCCCGAGGTGTGGGGCAACGGCTACAGCGTCGTCAACTCGATCCTGCATTCGCCGTGGACGTGGACCGCGCTCGTCCTCGTGCTCGTCTTCAAGCTCGTCGCCACGGCGGCCACGGCGGGCTCCGGTGCGGTCGGCGGGGTGTTCACGCCGACGCTGTTCGTCGGCGCGGTGGTCGGCTCGCTGTTCGGCCAGGGCATGCACGCGCTGTGGCCGCACGGCACGTCGGCGCCGTTCGCGTACGCCATGGTCGGCATGGGCGCGTTCCTCGCGGGTGCGACCCAGGCGCCGCTGATGGCGATCCTGATGATCTTCGAGATGACCCTCAGCTATCAGGTCGTGCTGCCGCTGATGCTTTCCTGCGTGGTCGCCTATTTCGTGTCGCGCGCGATCGGCAAGACCTCCATGTACGAAATCACCCTGCGCCGCAATCACGAGGAACAGGAGCGCTCGCGACTGCGCGCCACGCAGATGCGCGAGCTGATCCGCCCCGCCGAAACCGTCGTGCCGCCCAATGCGACCGTGCAGGACATGACGCGCGTATTCCTCGAATATCCGGTGAAGTATCTCTACGTGGCGAACGAGTCCGGCGCGTTTCTCGGCGTGGTCGCTCTGAAGGACATCACCTCCGATCTGCTCGACGGCAGCGACACGTCCGCGAAGACCGCGGCGAACTATTTGCAGCCGCATTTCGACGTGCTCACGCCGGACATGCCGCTCGGCGTAGCGTTGCAGCATTTCCTCGCGTTCCAGGGTGAGCGCCTGCCGGTGATCGAAAGCGCCGCGCATCCCACGCTCGCCGGCGTGGTCTACAAAAGCTCGCTGCTCGACGCGTATTTCCGCATGAATCCGACGCGTTAGGCACCGCGCGCGATCCGCTCCAGGCCGCGGCCGCGCTCTCTTTGGGGCCCGTGCAAAGCGCGGCAAATTCTCTACAATGGACAGACCGCTGCGGCGAACGCCGGCAGCGCGCGTTACGCCAGAACGGGCGCACCGAGACGCCCGTCCTTCGATCGGAGCGAAGATGAGCGAACCGTCCCTCGATGCCGTGCGCCGCGACCAGGCAGGCTGGATTTTCCTGCATATCGAAGGCGAGCCGTACGATCGCGGCGAGCAGCACGGCCAGTTGCTCGCCAGCGAAATCCGCAACGCGATCCACACCGCCCGCTATCTCGCCAAATGGGACACCGGCGAAGATTTCGACACCTTCGTCAGCGCCGCGGTCTCCCAGTTCGCCAACAAACTCGACACCGAATTCGCCGACGAAATCCAGGGCATCGCCGACGGCGCGAAGCTGCCGTTCGCCGAAGTGCTGGCGTGGAACGGCTACATGGATCTGCTGCAAAGCTGGTGGCCGACCCACGCGTCGCAGAAGCAGCCGAACCTCGGCGTGAAGCCGTGGCGCGGACGGCGCGGGCACCACTGCAGCGCATTCATTGCCACCGGCCGCGCAACGCGCGACGGCCGGATCGTGATGGCGCACAACTCGTGGGACCGCTACGCCGCCGGCGACGCGTTCAACGTGATCTTCGACATCGTGCCCGACGAGGGCAACCGCATCCTGATGCAAGGGCTGCCCGGCTGCATTTCCAGTCTGACGGATTTCTGGGTCACCGCCGCCGGGCTGATGGTGACGGAAACCACCATCTCCAACTTCGCCGGCTACAACGCGGCGGGCGCGCCCGAGTTCTATCGCTCGCGGCGTGCGTCGCAGTACGCGAACAGCATCGGCGAATGGTGCGAAATGTTCGCGATCGCCAATAACGGCGGCTATGCGAACAGCTGGCTGCTGGGCGACGCCAAGACCGGCGAGATCGCGCGCTACGAACTGGGCCTGCACTTCTCCGGTTTCGAGAGCACCAAGGACGGTTTCTACAGCGGCTACAACACCGCGACCGACCTGAAGATCCGCAACCAGGAATGCCTCGGCGAAGGCGAAGACTATACAGACGTGCGCAAGAACGGCGCACGGCGCCTGCGCTTCATGCAGCTCGAGGAAATGCATCGCGGCAAGATCGACGTGGAACTGGCCAAGGAGATGATCGCCGATCATCACGACGTTTATCTCGACCGCAACGACAATCCATGCTCGCGCACCATCTGCGGGCATCTGGAACTGGACGACGCGCGCTTCGGCGGAACCGATCACGGGCCGTTCAATCCATGGGGCGCCAACGACGGCAAGGTGGTCGACAGTGAAATGGCGCGCGAGATGGCGTTCAGCGCGCGCTGGGGCCACCCTTGCGGGCGGCCGTTCGACGCGCAGGCGTTCATGAAGCGGCATCCGCAGTGGAACTGGCTGAATGGGTACATGCGCGACCGGCCTTCGTGGCCGTGGACGCGCTTTGACGTGCTGCGCTAGAGCCTCATCCATGGCGCCTGCCGCGCCGCAGCATTCGCGCCGCACGGCCGTTCGCGATGGCGCTGCTGCGCGGTCGCCGCGTTTCTGCCATTATCTGAAATCACAATACCGTTTTGCCGCAAACGTGCGCGCGATGCAGAATTTGCGCGCGTAAGATGGAAAGATGCGCGGTAGCCGCCGACCGTACACCTCGGCCACGCCGCGCAGAGCATGCGCCGTCCTTTCGACGCGGGGACGGCACAGCGCTTGCGGCACAGCATTTGCTCCACTGTCAGCGCCGCATGAGCTTAGGAGGTCGGGATGAAAACCTCGACGCTGTTGACCATGGTGACGCTGTCAGCCTCGTGTTTCGCCGCGCCGGTTCACACCGCGCCGGACAGCACGAACGCCAATAGTCTTGCCGAACGCGCTAACGCAGCACCCGTCGCCCCGGCGGCGCCGGATGTTGCCGCCACGGACAATAATCGTCCGCAACAATGGCAACATATCGCGCTGCCCAAGTCACGGCATCTCGATCGAAGCTTCACCGGACAGAACGAGCATTTGCAGACCTGACACCGGCATGTACGGAAGCGCGCGCGCGGGTTGCATACGTGAGACGTCACGACCCGTCAGCGGTGACGATGGCGTGCGCGGACGGGCACTTTTTCTCATGCGGCATACTGCAACTAGCGCGGCCTCTGGCGTTTCGTTCAGCGGCAACACTCACGTCCTCGTCACGTCCAACCGTATCAATAGGAGCGTTTGCATGACCGCATCGGCTATTCCCGGCGAATCGATTGACCTGCAGATCACCGATCTTCTGAGCGAAGTCCAATTTCCCACGTACAAGGACGCGCTGGTCGACGCCGCGCGCGAAGCCGGCGCGAGCAACGAAGTGCTGTCGATGCTCGATGGCCTGCCGGAACAGGATTACGCGGACGTCGCCTCCGTGACGCGCTACATCAGCGGCAATTACGGCCCGGGGCTCGGCGGATGAGCGAGGAACCGGCTTCATCGCCGGCGCGTTCCCTGCCGCTTTCGTCCACGCGGAACGGCCGCGGTTCCGACTGGATTTATCGCTCGCCGCAAACTGCCGGCGTGAGCGGCATCGAGCGGATCGAGGCGTTCTTTCACCAGGCCGGCTACGCGATGCATCGCCACGATACGTATGCGATCGGCCGCACGCTGTCCGGCGTGCAGAGCTTTCGCTATCGCGGCAGCACCCGCAACAGCTTGCCGGGCGGCACGATGGTGCTGCATCCCGACGAACCGCACGACGGCCAGGCCGGCACCGGCGACGGCTTCCACTACCGCATGATCTATGTCGATCCGGCGCTGTTCCAGCAGGCGCTCGGCGGCAAGCCGCTGCCGTTCCTGGAAGGAGGGCTGTCGAACGATCCGCGCCTGTTCGCCGCCACCGAAAGCCTGCTGCGCGCGATGGACAGCGCCATCGATCCGCTCGAACAGGACAGCGCGCTCTACGATCTTGCGGTCGCACTCGACACGGTGGCAGGCGCGCCGGATACACCGCGTCCGGTGGATTACCGCGCGGCAACGCTTGCGCGCGACTACCTGCTGGCCTCGCTCGATCGCGCCGTCACGCTCGATGAACTCGCAGCCGCGGCAGGCCGCGACCGCTGGAGTTTGTCGCGGGATTTTCGCGCATTGTTCGGCACCAGTCCGCATCGCTATCTGACCATGCGGCGACTCGATCTCGTGCGGCAACGGGTGCTCGCGGGCCTGTCGCTCGCCGACGCCTCGGCGGCAAGCGGCTTCGCCGATCAGAGCCACATGACGCGGCACTTCAAGCACACTTGGGGCGTCGCACCGGCGCAATGGCTGAAGATGCTCGGATCGTCGGGACCCGGCGCGCGCTGAGCGAAGGCGTTTTCGACGCACAGCCCGCGCGCACAAACGTTCAAGACCCGGCCACCCGCCGCGCCGTACGCTCCTGCCTGACATAACCGCTCAGGAGGAGCACTGCATGTCCGACGCACAGGTCACTCAACGGCCGTATCAGGCCATCAATTTCGCGGAAAAATTGCGGCTCTTCAACGACCAGTGGCAAGCACGCGTGGTCGCCGAAATGAACGACTATCAGTTCAAGCTGGTAAAAATCGAGGGGGATTTCATCTGGCATGAGCACGCTGACACCGACGAGACGTTCATCGTGCTCGAGGGACAACTGCGCATCGACATGCGCGATGGTTTCGTGCTGATTTCAGCGGGGGAAATGTTCGTGGTGCCGAAGGGCATCGAGCACAAGCCGTACGCCGAACACGAAGTGAAGCTGCTGCTGATCGAGCCCCGCGGCGTGAAGAATACCGGCGAGGAAGTCAGCGAACGGACGGCGGCAAACGACGTGTGGATTTGAAGCGTTAGCGCGGTTTCAGGGCGGCGCTGCCGAGCGAGACGCAGCGCCCAGCGCCGACAGGCATGCCGGCCAGTCCGCCATACCAACTGACGCCGCGCTTCAAAAGCCGACGCCTGCCGCGCCCGGCGTCAAAACGCCATCAAAACAGCATCAAAACGGCGATGAAGCCGCGATTCGCGAGCGCGCAGTCTTGTGCAAAGGACGCGCTGCGTCGGCAGTCAATTCGGGCACCGACAGGTCGTCGATATCCGCTGCAACGTCCGTCGCCCCGTTCGCGGAACGCACCGCCGTCACAGCACGCGGATCACCTGTCTGCTGCCCCGGCTGCTGAAAATACTCGACGAGGTGATCGATGAAGGTGCGCACCTTCGCCGGCAAATGCAGGCGGCTCGGATAAGCGATCGAGACTTCGATCTGCGGCAAACGGTATTCGCGTAGCAGCGGCACCAGCCGTCCGGACGCGAGGTCGCGGCCGATCAGATAGCTCGGCAGGATCGCCACGCCCATGCCCAGCAGCGCGAACTGCCTGAGCATCTCCGTATTGTTCGCGACGATCGCATTCGGCGGGCGCAGGCGGACTTCGCCATCCGGTCCGGTGAACACACGCTCCTCGCCGCCCTGCTCAGACGGACGGCTCAACCAGGGATGCGAGAGCAGATGCTCCGGCCGCGTCGGCGTGCCGTGCCGCGCCAGATAAGCGGGCGTCGCGCACACCGTCAGATAGCCGGTAGTGAGCCGTCGCGTGACGATGCTCGCGCTGCGCATGTGCCGCGCCACGAAAATGCCGACGTCGAAGCCCTCTTCCACCAGATCGACATGACGATCCGCGAGCGTGACGTCGGGAACGACATCCGGATAACGCGCGGCATAAGACTGCACCACGGGGGCGAGGCTGTGCAGCCCGAACACCACCGGCGCGACGATGCGCAAGGTGCCGACCGGCTCGTGATTGCGCGCCACCACCATCTGCTCCACGCCTTCCAGGTCGTCGAGAATGTGACGCACGCGCTCCAGATAGGTCGTGCCGGACTCGGTCAGCGACAGCCGGCGCGTGGTGCGATTGAGCAGGCGCGTGCCGAGACGCGCTTCCAGATCGGCGACGTGGCGCGTGACGACCGCCGTGGAAAGATCCAGCGCGCCGGCCGCGCCGACGAAACTGCCGAGGTCGGCCACTTTGACGAATACGCGCATCGACTGCAATTGGTTCATGGGACGACTCCTGCCTCGGTAAAGCCGGGCCGGCGCACGCCTCGCGCCTGTGTCGACCCGCGCGGCAAGGCGCGCGCGGGCTTGCCCAACGTTCCGATTGTATCGACCCGATCATGTCCCAACCCTGACCTGAACATGACAATTCGGACAGGTTTGCGAGGCGCCTGCGTCACGCTTGCAGGCTCATAACGCGCTTGACCGCGAGCATTATTGCGGATTTCGACTAGGTATAAACCCTAGTATTCTGGTACCATAGCGTCCGAATGGAAATCAATTGCAATCAAGCCGCCATGACACACCGTTTTCAGCTTCTCGAAAAAATCGCGTTCTCGCTGGTCTGCTGGTCCGCCGCGGCCTGCTCGGCTTTCATCGCCTATGAGCGTTGTCCGGACATCAAGGTGGTGCTGCACGTAGGCGAAGAAGTGCTGCGCTACAGCGGTCAATATTCGTATGTATGCGCCACGCCGGTGGTGGACACCTGCGCGCAATTGCCGACCAACTGATCGCGCGCTTCAACGCGCTTACGCATCGCGCCCGAACACCACGCGCGCGAAAAATCCCGCCAGCACCGCTTCAACTCTCTCCGCCGGCACGTTCTGCGGGTCGACCGTGTAGAAGAACTGCAAACCGTCGCACAAGCTCATCAAGCCGATCGCCAGCGTGTCCGGCGGCATCAGCATCGGCGTGCCGACCCGCGCCGAAAACTCGCGAATGTACGCGCCCAGTTGCTCGAGCTTGTCGTGCATGAACGCGTTGAAGCGAATCCGGAACCGGCCGTCGCGCACCGCGAGCAGCTTCGCCTCCGCCCACAGCAGGAAACACTTGTTCTCGCGATGCAGGTTGCTGTAGTAGCGCAGCACGCGCTCTTCCATTTCCTCGCGCGATGCCGCGTTCGCGAAGATGGCCTGCAGCCCTGCCTGCATGACCTCGTGATCGCGCCGCAATAGTTCAAGAAATAACTCGCTCTTGCTGCCGAAGTTCGAATAGAACGCGCCACGCGTATAGCCTGCCGCCGCCGCGATGTCTTCGACACTCGCCGCGACAAACCCTTTCTTCATAAAAATTGCTTGCGCAGCGTCGAGCAGACGCTCGCGCGTCTGGTCCTTGCTCTGCTCGCGTGTCAGTCGTTGCCGTTTCATGGGCGCAAGTCTAGCACCGAAAAGAATTCGAATTCACTCCAACATTCAAATACAGGTGTGTATTAGAATGCATCTCGTCATTCTGAATCAGTCGCGTATGCCAATTGCATGAACGGCCGGCGCGTCTTCGCTGGCGGGCCACTGCGGCTTGCCCTGTTCGTTCGCTGTCTCCAGTTGGGGTAATTGTGAAGCGTCCCGGTCTTCATGCATCGCCCGCGATGCGTCCGCAGTCCCATCAGCATCGTCATCGAGCGCGCCTGCGGCGCGCCGCGTCCGTGCTGGTTCTGGCCGGCGTCGTCACGCTGGCCGCGTGTTCGAAGCAGCAAGCCTCGGCGCCCGAGCCGCGTCCGGCGGTGGCCGTCGCCGTGCATGCGGACGGCAGCGGCACGCAGGCGGCATCCTTGCCCGGCGAGGTGCAGGCGCGCTATTCGACGCCGCTGTCGTTTCGCGTCGGCGGCAAGATCGTCGAGCGGCGCGTGCGTCTCGGCGATGTGGTGAAGAACGGGCAGATCGTCGCCCGCCTCGATCCGGCCGATCAGCAGAAGAGCGCCGCGAGCGCGCAGGCGCAACTCACCGCCGCGCAGCACGCTCTCGTGTATGCGAAGCAGCAACTCGATCGCGATCAGGCGCAGGCCAAAGAAAACCTGATCGCGCCCGCGCAGCTCGAACAGACCACCAATGCATACGCATCCGCGCTCGCGCAGCGCGATCAGGCCGCGCAGCAGGCGGCGTTATCGAAGGACCAGTTGCAATACACCACGCTCGCCGCCGATCACGCCGGCGTGATTACCGCCGAACAGGCCGACACGGGCCAGAACGTCTCCGCGGGCCAGGCCGTCTACAACCTCGCGTGGAGCGGCGACATCGACGTGGTATGCGACGTGCCGGAAAGCGCGCTCGCCGCGCTCTCGGTCGGGCAAACCGCCAACGTCACGCTCGCCGCGCTGCCGGGGCGCAAGTTCACCGCGCGCGTGCGCGAACTGTCGCCCGCCGCGGACCCGCAAAGCCGCACCTATCGCGCCAAACTCACGCTCGACAATCCCGGTCCGGACGTGCGCCTCGGCATGACCGCGGATATCGAACTCGCCGCGCCAGCTAACGCCTCGGCCAATCAGCACGGTTCGTTCACTGTGCCCGCCACGGCGTTGTTCCATGACGGCACGCAGCCCGCCGTGTGGATCGTGCGCGCCGCGGATAACGCGCTGGAACTGCGCCGCGTGACGGTTACGCGTTACAACGAACGCACCGTCGTGATCGGTCAAGGTCTCAAGGACGGCGAACGCGTCGTGCTGCAAGGCGTGCATACGGTGAGCGCCGGCGAAAAAGTCCGGGCGATCGCGCCGCTGCATCCCGAGGACTTCGCTTCATGAGCACCACGCATGAAGAAGGACGCTTCAACCTGTCCGCCTGGGCGCTGCGTCATCAGGCGCTGGTGGTTTTCCTGATCGCGCTCGCGACCGCTTTCGGCATCCTCGCTTATACGCGGCTCGCGCAGTCCGAAGATCCGCCCTTCACCTTCCGTGTGATGGTGATCCGCACCTTCTGGCCGGGTGCCACCGCGCGCCAGATGCAGGAACAGGTGACGGACCGCATCGGCCGCAAATTGCAGGAGACGCCCGCCATCGATTTCGTGCGCAGCTACTCGCGCCCCGGCGAATCGCTGATGTTCTTCTCGATGAAGGACTCGGCGCCGGTCAAGGACGTACCTGAGACCTGGTATCAGGTGCGCAAGAAAGTCGGCGATATTGCGGCGACCCTGCCGCAAGGCATTCAAGGCCCGTTTTTCAACGACGAGTTCGGCGACGTCTACACCAACATCTACACGCTCGAAGGCGACGGCTTCTCTGCCGCGCAACTGCACGACTACGCGGACCAGTTGCGCACGGTGCTGCTGCGCGTGCCGGGCGTCGGTAAAGTGGATTATTTCGGCGATCCGGACCAGCACATCTACATCGAGATCGCCAACACGCAACTCACGCGTCTCGGCATCTCGCCGCAGCAACTCGGCCAGGCGATCAACTCGCAGAACAGCGTCTCGCAAGCCGGCACGCTGACCACCGCCGACGACCGCGTGTTCGTGCGCCCCACCGGTCAGTTCAAAGACGTCAACGCGCTCGCCGACACGCTGATCCGCATCAACAACCGCTCGTTCCGTCTCGGCGATATCGCCACGATCAAGCGCGGCTACGACGACCCCGTCGCCACGCAAATGCGCGCCGGCGGCAAGGCCGTGCTCGGCATCGGCGTGACGATGCAGCCGGGTGGCGACGTGATTCGCCTCGGCAAGGCGCTCGATCAGCAGATGACGCAGTTGCGAAAAGCGCTGCCCGCCGGCTTGCAACTGGTCGAAGTGTCGAGCATGCCGGACGCGGTCGCGCATTCGGTCGACGACTTTCTCGAAGCCGTCGCCGAAGCAGTGGCGATCGTACTGGTGGTGAGTCTGGTTTCGCTAGGTGTGCGCACCGGCATGGTGGTCGTGATCTCGATCCCGGTGGTGCTAGCCGTCACCGCGTTGTGCATGTATCTGTTCGATATCGGTCTGCACAAGGTGTCGCTCGGCACGCTGGTGCTCGCGCTTGGACTGCTCGTCGACGACGCGATCATCGCCGTCGAGATGATGTCGGTGAAACTGGAGCAAGGCTGGAACCGCACGCGCGCGGCAGCGTATGCGTACACCAGCACCGCGTTTCCGATGTTGACCGGCACGCTCGTCACGGTCTCCGGTTTTCTGCCGATCGCGCTGGCCAAGTCGAGCACCGGTGAATACACGCGCTCGATTTTCGAAGTATCGGCGATCGCGCTGATCGCCTCGTGGCTCGCCGCGGTGGTGCTGATTCCGCTGCTCGGCTATCACCTGCTGCCCGAGCGCAAACGCGAGGTGCACGAAGCGCATTTGCCCGACGATCACGAGCACGATATCTATGACACGCGCTTCTACCGGCGCCTGCGCGGCTGGATCGGCTGGTGCATCGAGCGACGCTTCGTCGTTCTGGCCATCACCGTCGCGCTGTTCGTGCTGGCCATGGCGGGTTTCACGCTGGTGCCGCAACAGTTCTTCCCGAGTTCGGACCGTCCCGAGTTGCTGGTGGACGTACGCCTGCCCGAAGGCGCGTCGTTCGAAGCCACGCTGCGCCAGGCACAGCGGCTCGAAAAAGCGCTGGTGGGCCGCCCGGAAATCGATCATACGGTCGACTTCGTCGGCACCGGCGCGCCGCGTTTCTATCTGCCGCTCGATCAGCAATTGCAGCAGCCCAATTTCGCGCAGTTCGTGATCACGGCGAAGTCGGTAAAGGATCGCGAGAAACTCGCGCAATGGCTCGAACCGGAATTGCGCAACAACTTTCCGGCGATTCGCACGCGCCTGTCGCGGCTCGAAAACGGACCGCCCGTCGGCTATCCGGTGCAGTTCCGCGTGAGCGGCGACGACATCGCCACCGTGCGCTCGATCGCCGAGCGCGTCGCCGCAACCATGCGCGCGGACCGCGGCACCAGCAACGTCCAGTTCGACTGGGACGAACCCGCCGAGCGCTCGGTGCGCTTCGAAGTCGATCAGAAAAAAGCGCGCGAACTGGGCGTCAGTTCCGACGACATTTCGAGCTTCCTCGCGATGACGCTCTCCGGCTACACCGTCACGCAGTACCGCGAACGCGACAAACTGATCAGCGTCGATCTGCGCGCGCCGAAGGCCGAGCGTGTCGACCCCGCGCAACTCGTTACACTGGCCATTCCCACGCCTAATGGCCCCGTGCCGCTCGGCACGCTCGGCCATTTGCGCAACGACCTCGAGTACGGCGTGATCTGGGAACGCGACCGTCAACCGACCCTCACCGTTCAGTCCGACGTCGCGCCCGGCGCGCAAGGCATCGACGTCACGCATGCGGTGGACAAAGCGCTGGGCCCGATTCGCGCGACACTGCCGGTCGGCTACCGGATCGAAATCGGCGGCTCGGTCGAGGAAAGCGGCAAAGGTCAGACCTCGATCAATGCGCAGATGCCGATCATGATCATCGCCGTACTGACGCTGCTGATGATCCAGCTGCAAAGTTTCGCGCGCGTGCTGATGGTCGTGCTGACCGCCCCGCTCGGCTTGATCGGCGTGGTGCTCACGCTGCTGCTGTTCGGTCAGCCGTTCGGCTTTGTCGCGATGCTCGGCGTGATCGCGATGTTCGGCATCATCATGCGCAACTCGGTGATTCTGGTCGACCAGATCGAGCAGGACATTGCGTCGGGACATAAGCGTTTCGACGCGATTGTCGGCGCGACCGTGCGGCGCTTCCGGCCGATCACGCTGACCGCGGCGGCCGCCGTGCTTGCGCTGATTCCGCTGTTGCGCTCGAACTTCTTCGGACCGATGGCCACCGCGCTGATGGGCGGCATTACGAGCGCCACGATCCTCACGCTGTTCTATCTGCCCGCGCTCTACGCCGTGTCGTTCCGCGTGCGTGCCGATGAACGCGAGCCGCAGGCGCCGTCCGCGTCCGGCACGACGCATACGGGGAATTGAGCATGATTACTTTCGCACTTTCCCGATCCGCGCGTATCTCGGCGCTCACCGGCATGGCATGCGCACTCGCCGCCTGTTCGTTCGGGCCGAGCGGCGAACCGCCCGCCATGCCGCAGCCGGCGCACTACGGCGCCGAAGCGCAGCCGACGCAAACCGTGCCCGCGCAAGGCATCACGCAGCAATTCGTGGTCGGCGCGAAGCCGGTGCCCGAATGGTGGAAGCTGTATCGATCCGACGCGCTGAACGCGTTGGTCGATGAAGGCCTGCGCAACAGCCCGACGCTCGCCGCGACCGACAAGAGCCTCGCCGCCGCGCGCGAGCAACTGCGCGCGCAGATCGGCAGTTCGATGCTGCCGACCATCGATGCCGGCGGCCAGGTCACGCGCAATCGCGCGCTGGCGATCCCCGAGATCGGACCGAACACGTTTCTGTACAACATCTTCGTCGGTCAGTTGCAGGCGCACTATACGTTCGACCTGTTCGGCGCGGCGCGCCTCGCCGACGCGGCGCTCGCCGCGCGCGTCGACGTGCAGGCGTATCAGTTCGACGCCGCGCGGCGGGCGCTGGCCGCCAACATCGTGAGCGCGGCCATCACCAGTGCCGCGTTGCGCGCGCAGATCGAGACGACGGAAAGGCTTGTGACGATCGCCAACGATCAGGCGCGCGACACGCAGCGGCGTTATGCATTGGGGGCCGTCTCGCACGCCGATCAGTTGAGCGCGCAACAAAGCGCCGCGAGTCTGTCCGCGAGTTTGCCGGGCCTGAAGCAGCAGTGGCTCACAACGCGCCATGCGTTGGCGGTGCTGCTCGGCCGCACGCCGGATGCCGCACCGGACGATCTCGAACTCGCGCAGTTGCATGTGCCTGAGCAGGTGCCCGTGGTGGTGCCGTCGGAACTGCTGCGCTCGCGTCCCGACATCCAGGCCGCTGATGCCGCCTTGAAAGCCGCGGCGGCCGATGTCGGCGTGGCCACCGCGCAGATGTTCCCGAGCCTGTCGCTGAGCGCGTCGATGGGACAAGGCGGCTTTAGCTGGCCGGTCGCGCTTTCCGGCGCGGGGGCGATCTGGAGCATCGGTGCGTCGCTGTCGCAGCCGCTGTTCCACGGCGGCGCCCTGTTCGCGCAACGGCGCGCGGCGGTCGATACCTACGACGCCACCGTCTCGCAGTACAAACAGACGGTGCTGGCCGCGTTCCAGAACGTCGCCGACACGCTTGCCGCGCTCGAGCACGACTCGCAGGCGCTGGACGCGGCGAATGTCGCCGCGCGCTCGGCGCAAGGCATCTTCGACGAGACCTCCGGCCGCTACCGGCTCGGCGCGTTGCCTATTACGTCGGCACGTTCAAGCGAGCAGCAGTTCCGCAACGCGCAGCTCGATGAGATCCGCTATACGAGCGCGCGTTTGACGGATACAGCGGCGTTGTTCCAGGCGATGGGGAATCCGCCGGTGGGGTCGGCGGCGGATTCCGCAACTGCAGCGACCGCGGCTTCGGCTTCGCCGTCGGCCGCTCCGGCGGCGAACCCGGGTGTTGTCGATTAGCTAAACCTGGGATTCCGTACTGGTCGCTGCAAACTTATCCCCACTTTTTGTTGAAGAGCCTGTTGAAAACTATCTGACAAGCAGGCTAACGGCTTGAACGCATGGGGATTTGTGTGTGCGGTACGGAATGAACCAGCCGGCGTTGAACAATGGCTCTTTCACGAAACGAAGACCCTGGGAGGCCTCGACGTTATCCCCAGTTTGTGTTGACAGCGTTGTTGATAACTCCGGGGCTACCCGCTTAAGTGCTTGACGCGAATGGGTTTGTTACTTGAGATGCCGGTGGATGCAGCAACGTCGGGCGCCGTGGGAATGACCGGCGGCGCTGCAGGTTATCCACAGATTGTGTTCGCAAATCCGTGGATAAGTCTCTCCCCACAGCGCTGAACCCCACGCCATAATGCTTTGCGGGCCATGTGATGGGAAATTGAGCATTCCCCGCAGGCCGCCAAACATCGTTCCCCACGTTTCCCCATACGCTACGGCGCGGGGAAACTGCCTTTCCCCTCAATGGGAAAAGGCCGACATATTAGACATGTGTTTTTGTACAGCATTCGAGCTAACGGCGATCCCTAACGGGAGCTAACACGGCAAGTGACTTGTTTAAATTCGGACAGGTGAGTTGTCCATGCTGCGGTGTGGGCGCATGGGGACGACATGGATTTTCCCCACGGAGTCTGGTGATAGGGCTCCTTCGCAATCCACAGGCGTAACAGCCTGATAGTGTCTGGGTTCGTCACAATCACGTCCTGTAATTCCTTCGTCGTGTATCCACGCCGCAGGAAACGGCGTGGATATACCAGCTACACGATGCTGGATATAAGGCTGCAACCGCACGTTGCGTGATGGCCCTGACGCGCAACGGGGACGCCGTGATCCGTTATCCTGTCGTCGCCCTCAACAATGACGTTGGGCACCACCTCGGGGTGAAGCGGACAGGTCACTTCGTCGCCCTTGCGGGCCACGCGCAAGCCGCCATAGCGCATGACTTCTGAGGCGGTGATAACTTCGCCCCCGTGGTCGGTGGTGTCACCGAGTCGGATGAGATCGGTCACGGATTTGTTCCTTGCACATTGCTCAACATTTTTGTGCTTGCCGTTTTACTTGGACAATACACTGGGATTGGATGCAGACTCACTCATTGCGGAACTCCGAGTTCTCCGGCAGCCCTTATTACTGAACCATGGATTCATTCTTCATCGGAGCAACTTTAGATGATATGCGCTTGCCGTTGCTAAAACGATCAACATAAGAAAATGCCTCACCTGTTGCCGTATCGCAATACGTTCCAGCGCGCTCTAATAAATTAAGCTTCCCGCCCTTATTTATGGAATACCGTTCACTCCAGTTTTCACAAGCACTTTCATGAAAACAAGCGCCGACAATTTGGTGCCTCTTCAAGTCTGCCTGAATGCACGGCAAAGCACTTAATCGCCTGGAATAAACATACTTTTTCACCGAAAAATTGAATAAATACACATCATAGAACTCTTGACTCGCCCCTCTGGATGAAAGTATTTTTAAATCAGGATGACCATCGAAGTTAAGGTCCTCCCAGGATATATCTTTCTTGTTCACATCACGATTTAACCAAATGGTCTGCTTTGTTTCTGCTGTGAT
This sequence comes from Paraburkholderia sp. BL25I1N1, assembly GCF_003002025.1. GTDB lineage: Bacteria > Pseudomonadota > Gammaproteobacteria > Burkholderiales > Burkholderiaceae > Paraburkholderia. Next base: position 2,895 of record NZ_PVZB01000020.1, on the reverse strand, counting down.
GACGCGGAGTTCCCGTCCCGACAATGTTATTCCCGAAGCAGCAACTTCCTTCGCTAACACTAGCCCGTTTTGACGAAGAACGACTTGCGTTACGATCATAAAAATTATTTTTAAAGAACGCTGTCGCGAAACTTTAAAGAGATCAATGGCTTTTTTGAGTGTATGCTTTTTCATAGTCAATGATAGTATCAGTAGTCTTTGCAAGCGCAGAAAGAAAGACATTTGTTCGCGGCACAAGTCCGTTCATAGGTCCGGTACTATTTGGATTTCCAGTATTGACTGCGCGGGCCGCCCTTTCAAATTGAGGGCACACACGAAAATCAATGCTCTCGGGATGAGATCTGCAAGATTTTTGATGGTAATCATAATTGTCGCAAACATTTTCGAGCCGCGAGTTGGAAACGACTGGAACAATGTCGGATTCGACATTTATATTATGTGCCGACTGCACTTCCTTCGCGCAAGTAACCCAGTAAAATCCGGCTGAATCGCAGGCGACATCTCTATCCGTTTCAAGTCTATCGCGATATGCCGTTGCTGGACCACTCCAGCCCTTGTAGCGCCCATACTTCGTATAATTCGCCTCAAAAGTAAGTTGGATAACCCCGCGACCACACCATGGGGCGTAGGTGGCATGTGCTCCGCCGACCTCGGCAGTTGTGGAAAGGTAAATCGTTTCTTGAATCGCATTTCCCAAGAAATACGCCACCCTTAATCCGCTGGTCGAAATTGAGTATTTTCTTAAAGTCGAATTTAAATGTCGCACAAAAAGGTTTGCCCGTTGCAGTGCTCTGGCCCAAGGTATCGTCCCAGTTGGATATGTTCGATGATGCGAGGCGTCTTTAGTCTCGTCAATAATTTGACGCGGTATACATTGAGCCAGCTCAGATGCGGACAGCCATCCGCATTTTCTGAAATGTCGAATGAATGCAAGTGGATGAAAAAACCAGAATTCCTTTCCGCCTGCCAGCGATGGCACGTGATCCATGAACTGGATTTTATTCAAAAAACCTAAAAACCTGTCGTAGCCGTCGGGGTCCGTATCCTTGCACTTGCCAAAATAACCATCGGGCTTGTTCAGATCCCTATAACGCAGGTCATTGTTGGCTGAATCCCACTCGCTTTTTGTATGGCACACCAGGCCGGAGAGACCAGTTTGCACACTATCGTTGCCCTGCACGTAGGAAGAGAGCTGTTCATCGAGGCTGAAGGTTGAATCACTCTGAGAAGCATCAAACGCGGTTGCGGTTGCGTCGCCAACAAGCTGCCGCAGCTTGCGGTAACTGAACAGACCATCCGCATCGAGCGGCGCGTTTTCACTACTTATCTTCTGCCAGCCGGTGAAGAATGGAAAGTCCGCATCCGAAAGTTTGACGATGGATGTCCTGTTGATATCCACGTAGCCTTGCGTACCGTTTGCGTCGAAGGGCACCGCGACCCATGTTGTTCTATCCGAGGCGGAGACAAGCGTCGGAGAATCGGCCAGAATGCGCCCGAAGCGCAGCAGTTCGTACCCGTCGCTCGGACATGTTGGATACAACGCCATCGCACGCTCATAGAGCTTGTACTCATAGTCGTTGTATCGCTCCCTTAAGGGCTGGGCTGTCAGTTGTACGCATCGGCCGTCGCCGTTTTCATCCATCCAGGCGCGCGCGTAACGCTGGCCCTTGTGGAAATAGGCCTCCACATACAGTTTGCTGCTTTCCTTTGGAAGCCTTCCCGCATTCAGCCTTGGAAACTAGGCTTCGTCATGCGGTGTGCCTGGCCGGTCCAGAAATTCTACTGTGGCAGGGATCACATAATAGGCATGACCCCACCAGTCTTTCGAACTGGGCTGAACCGGAGTATTTTCCCCAAGCTGGACTGTATGACCAGTCTGCTGAAACCAGGCAGTGAAATCATCCCCGGTCATAAAGATTTCGAAGTGCAAGTGCCATAGCCCTTGCGATTGCCCCCAATGACCGAGGATGTCCTTGCGATAGACCTTCCTGCCATTGCCCTCTTTGACACCATCGCCAGCTTCAAGCAGCCACGCCGCGAGCGCGAAGGGCGAAGCGTGCGACGACGGATTCGCTGGTAGCGGTGCGATTAGCGCATGCTGCGCCGTAAGATCCAACAAGTGCATATACAGCGAATAAAAGGTTATCGTGCGCCCGTCTCCCGTGTCGGTGACATGACGAAGTAGCACGAATCCATTGTTAGTATTCAGTGCCTCCTGGCCTGTCGCGTCATCTATATGTCCGTCGGAAATGGGATTCTGGCTAACGCGATAGGCGATCACTTCGCCATCTGCGATGGCCCGCACAGGTTCATCTCGGGTGCCTGGCACAAGATGGATGCCACCGTGCCAGCGACGATCGAATGTCACAGGGAAGACACCGTGATAGCCCGGTTCGTATGCTTCGACCGCGGTCATCATCGCATCAGTGTCGGTATCGTCGCCGGAATTGAGCGCCGACTGCGGCAGGAAGGGTGGGCTGATAATCATAAGTTAGCGAGATTTAGGGTACAGACTTGTCGTTTTCAGGTTGCCTTGAGGCATGGTGGATAACGGCATCCGCTTCGAATCCGGCCCCGGCACATCCCAGCTCACCCCCTTCTCCAGAATCACCCCCGGCGAGCCGTTAATAATCCCGCTGCCGTTGATCTGGATATACGACCCACCCGCGCCGATCCAGACTTCCTTCGACGCGGTGATGACGACCTTGCCATCCGTGCTGGTGACCGTGATGTCCTTCAGGGCCGCGAGCGCCATCTGGTCGCTCTGCGCCTGGATATCGACGCGGCCTTTCGCGGCGACCAGTTTCAGCCCAAGCTGGTAGGCGAACATCGAGATCGCACCGCGCACCGACGCGAACAGTGAGCGCCCCGCCGACACGCTCACGTCGCGACCTG
>NZ_PVZB01000019.1 GCF_003002025.1 Paraburkholderia sp. BL25I1N1 | reverse complement strand
GATACTTTCGCTTGTTCCGGCAGATCCCGAAGGGCCCGCCGGCGCGTCGCGCATCAAGCGCCCACACTTATCGGCTGTTAATTTTTAAAGATCGAGTACGCATTCACCACCGAACCCGCACCGCAGGTCGTCAACATCACAACCACCCGGCACCGCTTCGTTCTGCGTCGCTGCATCAGCAGCAGAGAAGCGAGATTATGAAGAACTTCCGCTACGCCGTCAACAGGTTTTTTTCAACTTCCTGAACCTGCCCGCTTCGCTGAAAGCCTTGCCACTGCTGGCTCTCCCGCCTCCCGTGCCCCGTTGTCCGAAGCACGAAAGAGCGAGATTCTAGCGAGCCCGAACCCGCCTTGCAAGCGTTATTTTGACAAGCGTATTAACGATGCTTGAAAACCGGTTTGCGCTTCTCGACAAACGCGGCCATGCCCTCCTTCTGATCTTCGGTGGCGAAGAGGGAATGGAACAGGCGGCGCTCGAAATGCACGCCTTCTGCAAGTGTCGTTTCATAGGCGCGGTTGACCGATTCTTTCACCATCATCACGGCCGGCAACGGGAATTCGGCGATCGTCGTAGCCGCAGCCACTGCCTCATCAACCAAGGACGCAGCTGGGATCACACGCGACACCAATCCTGCGCGCTCGGCTTCGGCGGCATCCATGAATCGCGCGGTCAGGCAGAGGTCCATCGCCTTCGCTTTGGAAACCGCGCGCGGCAGGCGCTGCGTACCGCCGGCGCCAGGCATGATGCCAAGCTTGATTTCCGGCTGACCGAACTTTGCCGTGTCGGCGGCGAAAATGATGTCGCACATCATCGCCAACTCGCAGCCGCCACCGAGCGCAAAGCCAGCCACCGCCGCAATAATCGGCTTACGAATGGAGCGAACGGTCTCCCAGTTGCGGGTGATGTAGTCACCCTTGTAGACATCCATATAGGTATAGGTGGACATCATGCCGATGTCGGCACCAGCCGCGAACGCCTTTTCGCTGCCCGTCACCACGATCGCGCCAATCGCGTCGTCGGCATCGAACTCGCGCAACGCCGCCCCCAGTTCGTCCATCAATGCGTCATTCAAAGCGTTCAACGCCTTCGGGCGATTCAACGTGACCAAGCCGACCCGTCCCCGCGTCTCAACCAGAATGTTCTCGTAAGCCATTGCCGCCTCCTAAGGTTAGAAAAATTGCGCGCGAAAACGCTTCGCGCGGTCATCTTAATAATGCTACCATTCGCCAACCAACCGGTCGGTCAATTATTCGACAGGCTTTTCCCAACGTACAGCCAAGCCCTCTGCCATGACACATCCGCTATTCACCAAGCACGAAGACACGCTGCAAAAGGCACTCACCGCGGTTGAAACGCGCGGCTACTGGAGCCCGTTCGTCGAAATGCCCAGTCCGAAAGTGTACGGGGAAACAGCTAATGCGGACGGCGAAGCCGCATTCAAAGCGCATCTCAACGCGACGTTCCAGCTGGACCAACCCTCGACGGGTGAAACCGTCGGCGCCGAAGTCTCACCGTTCGGATTCCCGCTCGGCGTGCGCTACCCGAAGGCCGACCCTGCCACATTGATCGCGGCTGCCGCCGCTGCCCAACGCGAGTGGCGCGCAGCAGGCCCGCAGGCATGGATCGGGGTCTGCCTCGAAATCCTTGCCCGCGTGAATCGCGCCAGCTTCGAAATTGGCTACAGCGTCATGCACACGACCGGCCAGGCATTCATGATGGCCTTCCAGGCCGGCGGCCCGCACGCACAAGACCGCGCGCTGGAAGCCGTCGTGTATGCGTGGGACCAGTTGCGCCGCATTCCCGGCGACGCCCATTGGGAAAAGCCGCAAGGCAAGAATCCGCCGCTCGCCATGCACAAGCGTTACACCGTCGTGCCGCGCGGCACCGGCCTCGTGCTCGGCTGCTGCACCTTTCCGACGTGGAACGGCTATCCGGGCCTCTTCGCCGATCTGGCCACAGGCAACACAGTCATTGTCAAGCCGCATCCGGGCGCAATTCTGCCGCTGGCGCTGACCGTGCGAATCGCGCGTGACGTTTTGCGCGAAGCGGGATTCGATCCGAACGTCGTCACCTTGCTGGCCACCGAGCCGAACGACGGCGCACTCGTCCAGGACCTGGCCCTGCGCCCGGAAATCAAACTCATCGACTTCACGGGCAGCACGCAAAATGGCACGTGGCTCGAGCGCAATGCGCACCAGGCCCAGGTCTACACCGAAAAAGCCGGCGTGAATCAGATCGTGATCGACTCGGTCGACGACATCAAGGCCGCGGCCCGCAACATCGCCTTCTCGCTCACGCTGTACTCGGGCCAGATGTGTACCGCGCCGCAAAATATCTACGTGCCGCGCGGCGGCATCCGCACTTCGGAAGGCACGCTCGGTTTTGACGAAGTTGCCCAAGCCATTGCGGGCGCGGTGCAAAAACTCGTCGCCGACCCGGCCCGCGCTGTCGAACTGCTCGGCGCGATTCAGAACGAAGGCGTGATTCAACGCATCGACGAAGCCGCAAAGCTCGGCCGCGTTCTCGTCGAGAGCCTGTCGTTCGAACATCCCGCTTTCGCCGGCGCCCGCGTGCGCACGCCGCTCGTGCTCCAACTGGATGCCGCCACCGACCAGGCGCAGTTCACCAAAGAATGGTTCGGCCCGATCTCGTTCGTGATCGCGACGGACTCCACTGCGCAGTCGCTCGAACTCGCCGGCGCAATCGCCGCGGAACACGGCGCGCTGACGCTGTCGGTTTACAGCACGGACGAAGCGGTGCTTGAAGATGCGCACGAAGCATCGATCCGCGGCGGCGTGGCCTTGTCGATCAATCTGACCGGCGGCGTGTTCGTCAATCAGTCGGCAGCGTTCTCGGACTTCCACGGCACAGGCGCGAACCCGGCAGCCAATGCCGCGCTGGCTGACGCCGCCTTTGTCGCGAATCGCTTCCGCGTAGTTCAAAGCCGCGTTCATGTTGAACCCAAAGCGGCGCCGGCGGTAGCTGGCTGAATGGCATAAGACAAAAGCACGGCTTTCGTCCTATGCCGTTTGGCCGAATGGACCGGGCCGTGCACCCCAACTAACATGAGGCATTGGATCGGCACCTCACGCCGATCCGTTCCAGCAGGAATCCATATGAACGACGCCTTCATCTGCGATGCGATTCGCACTCCAATTGGCCGCTACGGCGGCGCACTCAAGGATGTCCGCGCCGACGACCTCGGCGCGGTGCCGATCAAGGCGTTGATGGAACGCAATCCAGGCGTCGACTGGCGCGCTGTGGACGATGTCATTTATGGCTGCGCGAACCAGGCCGGCGAAGATAATCGCAATGTCGCCCGCATGTCGGCGTTACTAGCCGGCTTACCCACCCAGGCGCCCGGCGCAACCATCAATCGCCTGTGCGGCTCGGGTATGGACGCGGTCGGCACCGCTGCGCGCGCTATCAAGGCGGGCGAAGCGCGTCTGATGATCGCCGGCGGCGTCGAAAGCATGACGCGTGCGCCATTCGTCATGGGCAAGGCGACCAGCGCCTTCACGCGCCAGGCTGACATTTACGACACGACCATCGGCTGGCGCTTCATCAATCCGTTGATGAAACGTCAGTACGGCGTCGATTCGATGCCTGAGACCGCGGAAAACGTTGCAGTCGAATTCAGCGTGAGCCGCGCGGATCAGGACGCATTTGCCCTGGCGAGCCAGCAAAAGGCCGCGCATGCCCAGAGGGACGGCACGTTAGCTCAGGAAATTGTCGGCGTCGAAATCGCGCAAAAGAAGGGCGATCCTATACGCGTGCTGCTCGATGAGCACCCGCGCGAAACCTCGCTCGAAAGTTTGGGCAAGCTCAAGGGCGTGGTTCGCCCGGACGGCAGTGTGACGGCAGGCAACGCGTCGGGCGTGAACGACGGCGCGTGCGCGTTGTTGCTGGCTAACCAGCAGGCCGCCGATCAATACGGACTGCGCCGCCGCGCCCGCGTGGTGGGCATGGCAACGGCGGGCGTCGAGCCGCGCATCATGGGAATCGGTCCGGCGCCGGCCACGCAAAAACTGTTGAAGCAGCTCGGCATGACGCTCGAACAACTCGATGTGATCGAGTTGAACGAAGCCTTCGCCTCGCAAGGTCTCGCTGTTCTGCGTACGCTCGGTCTGCGCGACGACGACCCGCGCGTCAACCCGAACGGCGGAGCCATCGCACTCGGCCATCCGTTGGGCGCTTCGGGCGCGCGTCTGATCACAACCGCGCTGTACCAGCTGGAGCGGACCAATGGCCGCTTTGCGCTTTGCACGATGTGCATTGGCGTGGGCCAGGGCATTGCACTGGTCATCGAGCGGCTCTGATATCAGCGCCGCAGCGCCCATCGGTCGAAGAGACTTTGAGGAGACACCCAATGTCATATGAAGCGATTCGCCTGGACATCGACTCATCGAGCCATGTCGCAACCATCACGCTGAACCGGCCGGACAAGCTCAACAGCTTCACGCGCGCGATGCATCAGGAGCTGAGCGCCGCGCTCGACGAGGTCGAAACTTCAGGCGCGCGCGCGCTCGTGCTCACCGGAGCGGGCCGCGGCTTTTGCGCCGGCCAGGACCTCGCCGACCTCGATTTCACTCCAGGCGCCATGACCGATCTGGGTGAACTGATCGAGCAACATTTCAACCCGTTGATCCGCCGCCTGCAAGCATTGCCGCTGCCCATCATCGCCGCGGTGAACGGAACGGCCGCCGGCGCAGGCGCCAATCTCGCGCTCGCGTGCGACCTCGTGCTCGCGGCTCGCTCGGCCAGCTTCATTCAGGCGTTCGTGAAAATCGGCCTTGTGCCGGACTCGGGTGGTACATGGTTCCTGCCGCAGCGTGTCGGCATGGCTCGCGCGTTGGGACTCGCCATCACCGGTGACAAACTCAGCGCGGAAAAAGCCGAAAGCTGGGGCTTGATCTGGCAAGCAGTCGACGACTCGGAGCTCGCCGCCACCGCGGGGAAACTCGCGTCTCAACTCGCGCAGCAACCCACGCGCGCCATCGCCGCTATCAAGCAGGCCATGCGTGCGGGCGCGACGCAAACGCTCGACCAGCAACTCGATCTGGAACGCGATCTGCAACGCGAACTGGGAGCTTCCGACGACTACGCGGAAGGCGTGCAAGCCTTCGTTGAAAAGCGCGCACCGCGCTTTGAGGGCCGTTGAACATGTCCACGCAAGCCAATCATCCCGATCAGATGACGCCCGACGAACTCGCCCGCGCCACTGCTGCCGCGATGTACGAGAACGACGCGTGCAGCCGCGCGCTCGGCCTCGAAATCGTCGAGGTACGCCCCGGATACGCGCGCCTGCGCATGGCCGTACGCGACGACTTTCTGAACGGTCATCAGATCTGCCATGGCGGGCTGATTTTCACGCTCGCGGATTCGACGTTCGCGTTCGCCTGCAACACGTACAACATCAACACGGTTGCAGCCGGCTGCTCGATCGAGTTTCTGCGGCCTGTAAAAGGCGGCGACGTGTTGACGGCGGAAGCCGTCGAGCAAACCTTGAGCGGCCGAACCGGCATCTACGACATTCGCGTGACGAACCGCGCCGAAGAAACCGTGGCGATGTTCCGCGGCAAATCCGCACAAATCAAAGGCAATCTGATTCCCACAGGCGATTGATAACCGCCGCCCCGCGGCAGCTCAAGAGAGATTCGCGGTTTGGTGGCCGCACTTCGCCACCAAACCGTCAAACCGCTAAATAGCACTCAGCCCCCGGTTTTTGCGCGCAAGCGAACGTACATCAGACCCAAGCATTGAGGCAGCAAGGAGACATTCAATGACCACCGCCCTTCCGCTCGATCCTATCGAGACCGCCAGCCGCGACGAACTTGCCGCGCTTCAACTCGAACGGCTTAAATGGTCGTTGAACCACGCTTATGAAAACTCGCCGGTTTATCGGCACAAATTCGATGAAGCCGGCGTTCACCCGAGTGAAGTGAAAACCCTCGCGGACCTGGCGCGTTTCCCCTTCACCACCAAGAAGGATCTGCGCGACAGCTACCCGTTCGGGATGTTCGCCGTGCCGCAGGAACAGATTTCACGGATCCACGCGTCGTCGGGCACGACAGGTAAGCCGACCGTGGTGGGTTACACCGCGCGCGATATCGACACGTGGGCGAATCTCGTCGCGCGTTCGATCCGCGCCGGCGGCGCAAAGCGCGGCGACAAGGTCCATATCAGCTACGGCTACGGCCTCTTCACGGGCGGCCTCGGCGCGCACTACGGCGCCGAGCGCGCGGGACTCACCGTGATCCCGTTCGGTGGCGGGCAGACTGAAAAGCAGGTGCAACTGATCCAGGATTTCCGGCCGGACATCATCATGGTCACGCCGAGCTACATGCTCTCTATTGCAGACGAACTCGAGCGTCAGGGCATCGACCCGGCCAATTGTTCGTTGCGCCTCGGCATCTTCGGCGCGGAACCGTGGACCAACGACATGCGTCGGGCGATCGAAAAGCGCATGGGCATCGACGCTGTCGACATCTACGGTCTGTCTGAAGTGATGGGTCCAGGCGTGGCGTCGGAGTGCGTGGAAACGAAAGACGGCCCGACCATCTGGGAAGACCACTTCTATCCCGAGATCATCGACCCCGAAACCGGCGAGGTGCTGCCGGACGGCGAACTGGGCGAACTGGTGTTCACGTCGCTGACTAAAGAGGCGCTGCCGATCGTGCGTTACCGCACGCGCGACCTCACGCGCCTCCTGCCGGGCAGCGCGCGCACCATGCGGCGGATGGAAAAGATCACCGGCCGCTCGGACGACATGATGATCGTGCGCGGCGTGAACGTGTTCCCGACGCAGATCGAAGAACTGCTGCTCAAGCAACGCGCGCTCGCGCCGCACTATCAGATCGTGCTGACCAAAGAAGGCCCGCTCGACGTGTTGACGTTGAACGTCGAACCTTGCCCGGAATCAGCGCCTGACACAGCAGCGCTGAGCACGGCCAAGGAGGCACTAGCCTATGACATCAAGGCGCTGATCGGCGTGAGCGCGGTGGTGAATGTGCTGGCTGTGAATGGGATCGAGCGTTCGGTAGGCAAGGCGCGGCGCGTGGTGGACAAGCGCAAGTCGGGGCTGTAACGAAAGCCACTTTGATCGACGCATGATGCAGCACGTTGCATGCGTCGCATCCGCCTGCGCGCACGATCGAATTGAACGGCCACACCCAAAACAAAGTACGGCAAATCAAATAAGCAGCGCGGCCTCGCCGCGCCGCTTACCGATCACATCGACCGGAAACAGCGGCGGCGTTGAACGGCAACGTCCACCGCCGAAACCCTCAAGAATTCGGCAGCAACAACCACATGCGGCCGCCCTGCTTCATCTTCCCGGCCAGATCGCCGGCGTCGTCGCCGAGGCCCCAGAAGTAATCGGCCCGCACGCCGCCCTTGATCGCGGAACCCGTGTCTTGCGCGAACACGAGGCGGTTCATCGGCGAATTCGTCAACGGACGCGTTGTCTGTAAGAACACGGGCGTACCGAGCGGAATCGAAGTCGGATCAACCGCGATCGACCTCTCCGGCGTGAGCGGCACACCCAGTGCGCCGATCGGACCATCCGCGCCACCGCTCGGCACGCTCTCGCCGGACGGCATCTCGCGGAAAAACACGAAGCGCGGATTCGTATCGAGCAACGCATCGACGCGCGTCGGGTTCGCGCGCGCCCACGCCTTGATGCCCTGCATGGTCGCCTGCGCGGGCGTGAGTTCGCCGCGGTCCAGCAGCCAGCGTCCGATCGACTTGTACGGCTGGTTGTTAGTCCCGCCAAAGCCGAGCCGCATCACGCTGCCGTCTTCCATCACAATGCGCCCGGAACCCTGCACCTGCAGGAAGAACGCTTCGATCGGATCATCGACCCATACGAGTTCGTTACCGTTGAGCACACCCGCGCGCTCGAGTTGCGCACGCGCCGGCAGCGGCGCGCCCGCGCGATAACCGGAAGGCCAGCGGTACAGCGCAGTCTGATACACGCCGTGGCGTGTGCGCGAACCACGCAACAAGGGCTCGTAGTAACCGGTAACCAAGCCGTCGAGCGTGCCGTCGGTATTCGCTAACTGGAAGGGCGTGAAATAGGCTTCAAAAAAAGCCCGCGCACTGGTGACGTCGAGGTCGTCGATTTGCGAGGCCGCGGCACAGGCGCGGGCCCAGTTCGGTTGACGCGCGAGCCTCACGCAGTTTTGCCGCAACGCGGCCGTCGCCCCGATCAACGAGTCGTCCTGCCAACCCGGCACCTGCTGCCAGGCAACGGCGGTCAGCCGCGCCGCGGCAATCTGCCCAGGTATGATCGCCGCCCCCGTGGGTGGCGAAACCGAGGGCCGGACCGCGCCGCCGCCGCCGCAGGACGCTAGCATCACCGCAACCGAAAGCGCGCCGAGCCATGCTCCGGCCGTGCGGACAAAACGCATACAATGTTCGTTCTTGATGGAAACCGCCATGTCTGATCTGTTCGACGAATACCCAATGCTCATCTTCGCGCTGGAATCGCTCCTCGCGCTCTTCCTGCTCGTCTTTATCGTTGTGTGGACGTCGTCCGGCAAGAAGAAAGCGGCGCGCGCCAACGCGAGTGAACAGCAAAAGCAGCAAAAAACGCACTGAAGCCGCGCGTCTAACCGCGCATTGAGCTTCTTAAAGACCGCGGGCCGGGCCCTCGGTTCAATGCAACGTACGCGGCATGCGCAGAATGAACTCCGGCACCGGCGCGTCGAAACGCTCACCGTCCTCGGCCACGCAGAAGTACTCTCCGCGCATGGTGCCGACCGGCGTGGCGATCACCGCCCAACTCGTGTATTCGAAATGCTCGCCCGGTTTGAGCAACGGCTGATGTCCGACCACACCCAAGCCCTTCACCTCCTGCACGCTCTTGTCGCTGTCCGTGATCACCCAATGACGCGCGATCAATTGCGCGGGCACCTGGCCGGTGTTGCGGATGGTCAGCGTGTAGGCGAATGCATACTGGCGGCGCTCCGGGTCCGACTCTTCGGGCAGATACTGCACCTGCGCCGAGACGCTGAATTCGTACTGGCTCATCCTGATTCCGGTCTGCTGAAACGGGGTGTGAAAAATCGCGGGAAAGCCCGAACGCCAATGGTTTGCGGGCGCACTGGCGAGGCGGCGCTGATGGTTTTGGCATTCTGCTTGATGCGCGGCACGCCCGCAACCGGACAAATCCCTTTGGCCAAGGGCCAGTAGGACGTTTTGTCACATTCGCCGCTTGAACGAAGGTTCACGCCCGAAAGCGTCCACGAACCGGAACGCCCGCGCGCAAAACGGTAAAATGGCGCTTTCCCGCTTGCCTCCGCCGCCGCCATGACGCAATTCCGCATCGCTCCAAGCATTCTGTCAGCCGACTTCGCCCGCCTCGGCGAAGAAGTCCGCAACGTTGTCGCCGCCGGCGCCGACTGGATTCACTTCGACGTGATGGACAACCATTACGTGCCGAACCTGACCATCGGCCCGCTCGTCTGCGAGGCGATCCGCCCGCATGTGGACGTGCCGATCGACGTGCATCTGATGGTGCGCCCGGTCGACCGCATCGTGCCGGACTTCGCGAAGGCCGGCGCGAATCTCATCAGCTTTCACCCGGAAGGCTCGGACCATATCGACCGCACGCTGTCGCTGATCCGCGACCACGGCTGCAAGGCCGGCCTGGTCTTTAATCCAGCCACGTCGTTGAATTATCTGGATCACGTGATGGACAAGGTCGATCTCGTGCTGATCATGTCGGTGAATCCGGGTTTCGGCGGCCAGTCGTTCATTCCGGAGGCGCTCAACAAGCTGCGCGAAGCACGCCAGCGGATCAATGCCTACAAGGAGCGCACCGGCCGCGAGATTCATCTGGAAGTGGACGGCGGCGTGAAGGTCGACAACATTGCCGAAATCGCGGCGGCCGGCGCGGACACCTTCGTGGCCGGTTCGGCGATCTTCGGCCAGCCCGACCACAAGGTCGTGATCGAGAAGATGCGCGCGGCACTCGCCAACATCCAGCACTGAGCACCGACGCATAACCGGCACGCAACATGACCACTCCGTTCCCCGCCCCGACTTTCACCGGCCCACGCCTGCAAGCGGCGATCATCGACCTCGACGGCACGATGATCGATACCGCTGACGATTTCACCGCCGGCCTGAACGGCATGCTCGCGCAACTCGACGCGGAAGAAACGTCGCGCGAGGAAGTGGTCGGTTATGTCGGCAAGGGTTCGGAGCATCTGATCCGCAGCGTGCTGGCGCCGCGCTTCGAAACGGAGCACGCGCAAGACCGCTTCGACGAAGCGCTCGCGATCTATCAGGAGGAGTACGCGAAGATCAACGGCACGCACACGCGGCTCTATGCCGATGTCGAAGCCGGATTGATCGCCATGCGCGACGCCGGCCTCAAGCTCGCCTGCGTGACCAACAAGCCGCATCGGTTCGCGGTGGAATTGCTGCAGCAGTATGGGCTCGCCCAGTATTTCGGCGTCGTGCTCGGCGGCGACAGCCTGGCGAAAAAGAAGCCGGATCCGCTGCCCATGCTCACCGCGGCCGCGCAGTTGGGCGTCGAACCGCGGGCCACGGTTGCCATCGGCGATTCGGAAAACGATGCGCTGGCGGGCCGCGCGGCCGGCATGGCGACGCTCACGGTGCCCTACGGCTACAACCATGGCCAAGCTATACAAACAATAAAATCCGATGGTATAGTTGGCTCGCTGCTCGACGCCGCCAGGGCGATCGCAGCGCACCATTCCACGACTTAAAAGTCCTTCATCCTCATGTTTCTGAATAAAAAACGGAGTCTGATTAGCATCGACCGGGGAGCCTGGCCCTGGCGTCGCTGGTCGCGCTAACCTCGCCTGAGGTACGCTGAAGTTCGTCTTCGGCAACCGTTTTTTACTTCGCTGCGCTCACGCGTTTTTTCCATCATCTTGTTTCGCTGCATCGGTTGATTCGGCCTGCGTGTACCCGCAGAGTACAGTTGTGCGCTGAAACCCCTTGCACGCGTCGATGGGAGACTCGCGCCGGTCGGTATCATCGTGTCGACACGTCGAACGAACGCCTGACCGGCCGCGCAATGACCCGCTTTGTCCGACGCACGCCGCCGGACCACCGTACAGGATCGGAACATGACCGAACTCGAATTCCAGTCCCTCGCCAATGAGGGTTTCAACCGCATTCCGCTGATCGCCGAAGCACTCGCCGACCTCGAAACGCCGCTCTCGCTGTACCTGAAACTCGCGCAGAGCGAGCGCAACGGCGCGAACTCGTTCCTGCTGGAATCGGTGGTGGGCGGCGAACGGTTCGGCCGCTATTCGTTCATCGGCCTGCCGGCGCGCACGCTGCTGCGCACCCGCAACGGCGTGTCCGAAGTAGTGCGCGACGGCAAGGTCGTCGAAACGCATGAGGGCGATCCACTCGAATTCATCCAGCAATTCCAGGGCCGCTTCAAAGTGGCGCAGCGCCCCGGCCTGCCGCGCTTCGCGGGCGGTCTGGCCGGTTATTTCGGCTACGACGCAGTGCGCTACATCGAGAAGAAGCTTGCGCACACGGCGCCGAAAGACGATCTGAATCTGCCCGACATCCAGTTGCTCCTGACTGAAGAAGTCGCGGTGATCGACAACCTCGCGGGCAAGCTCTACCTCGTGGTCTACGCCGACCCGACGCAGCCCGAGGCCTACACAAAAGCGAAGCAACGTCTGCGCGAACTGCGCCAGCGTTTGCGCACGACCGTGCAACCGCCGGTCACGTCGGCGAGCGTGCGCACCGAAACCTACCGCGAGTTCGCCAAAGACGATTACCTGACGGCCGTGCGCAAGGCGAAGGAATATATCGCCGCCGGCGAGCTGATGCAGGTGCAGGTCGGCCAGCGCCTGATCAAGCCGTACCGCGACAATCCGCTTTCGCTGTATCGCGCGCTGCGCTCGCTGAATCCGTCGCCGTATATGTATTTCTACAACTTCGGCGACTTCCACGTAGTCGGTGCATCGCCGGAAATCCTGGTGCGCCAGGAAAAGCGTGGCGAGGATCGCATCGTCACGATCCGGCCGCTCGCCGGTACGCGGCCACGCGGCAATACGCCGGAACGCGACGCGGAACTCGCCACCGAGCTGCTGAACGACCCGAAGGAAATCGCCGAACACGTCATGCTGATCGACCTCGCGCGTAACGACGTGGGCCGCATCGCGCAGATCGGCTCGGTGGTTGTCACCGACAAAATGGTGATCGAAAAGTACTCGCACGTGCAGCACATCGTGAGTTCGGTCGAAGGCAAGCTGAAACCCGGCACGACGAATTTCGACGTGCTGCGCGCCACCTTCCCGGCCGGCACGCTGTCAGGCGCGCCGAAAGTCCGCGCGATGGAGCTGATCGACGAACTGGAGCCGGTGAAGCGCGGCCTGTATGGTGGTGCGGTCGGCTATCTGTCGTTCACGGGTGAAATGGATCTGGCCATCACGATCCGCACCGGCGTGATCGCGAACGGCAATCTGTATGTGCAGGCGGCAGCGGGTGTAGTCGCGGATTCAGTGCCGGAATCCGAATGGCAAGAGACCGAGAACAAGGCGCGCGCCGTGCTGCGCGCCGCGGAACAAGTGCAAGACGGCCTCGATAGCGACTTCTGACCGGAGACACACCATGCTGCTCATGATCGACAACTACGACTCGTTCACCTACAACCTGGTGCAGTACTTCGGCGAACTCGGCGAAGACGTGCGCACCTATCGGAACGACGAAATCACGCTGGACGAAATCGCGAAGCTCAACCCGGAGCGCATCTGCCTGTCGCCCGGGCCGAGCAATCCGCAACACGCCGGCATCACGCTCGACGTGCTGCGCAAATTCAGCGGCAAGACGCCGATTCTCGGCGTCTGTCTCGGCCATCAGGCAATCGGCGAGGCCTTCGGCGGACGCGTGGTGCGCGCGCAAACCATCATGCACGGCAAGGTCAGCACGATCGAAACCGACTGCAAAGGCGTGTTCGCCGACCTGCCGAAGCATTTCGTCGTGACCCGCTATCACTCGCTCGCGATCGAACGCGAATCGCTGCCCGACTGCCTTGAAGTGTCCGCATGGACCGAAGACGGCGAGATCATGGGCGTGCGGCACAAGGAACTGGCCGTCGAAGGCGTGCAGTTCCACCCTGAATCGATCCTGTCCGAACACGGCCACGCGCTGCTCGAAAACTTCGTCAAGCAGTCGAAGCTCGCCGGTGCGCCAACGTCCGATCGCAACGCTTGATGAAAAGAGACGACATCATGACGATTACGCCCCAGGAAGCGCTGCAACGGACCATCGAGCACCGCGAGATTTTCCACGACGAAATGCTGCACTTGATGCGGCTCATCATGCGCGGCGAACTTTCGCCCGTCATGGCGGCCGCGATCATCACCGGCTTGCGCGTCAAAAAAGAGACCATCGGCGAAATCACCGCCGCCGCCACGGTGATGCGTGAATTTGCCCGGCATGTCGAGGTGCAGGACAACTCGAACTTCGTCGATATCGTCGGCACCGGCGGCGACGGTTCGCATACCTTCAACATTTCCACGGCAACCATGTTCGTGTCGGCAGCGGCCGGCGCCAAGGTCGCGAAGCACGGCGGCCGCGGCGTATCGAGCAAGTCGGGCAGCGCGGACGTCCTCGAAGCGCTCGGCGTGAATATCGATCTGCAGCCGGAACAGGTGGCGGCGTCGATTGCGGAAACCGGCATGGGCTTCATGTTCGCGCCGAACCATCATCCGGCCATGAAGAATATCGCGCCGGTGCGCCGCGAACTCGGCGTGCGGACCATCTTCAACATTCTCGGGCCGCTGACCAATCCGGCCGGCGCACCCAATCAGTTGATGGGCGTGTTCCACGGCGATCTCGTCGGCATTCAGGTGCGCGTGATGCAGCGTCTTGGCGCGAAGCACGTGCTGGTGGTGTACGGTATGGACGGCATGGACGAAGTCTCGCTCGGCGCGGCGACGCAAGTCGGTGAGTTGCGCGACGGCCAGATTTACGAGTACGAGATCCATCCGGAAGACTTCGGCATGCAGATGGTGTCGAATCGCACGCTTAAAGTGGCCGACGCCACCGAATCGAAAGCAATGCTGCTCGACGCGCTCGACAACAAGCCGGGCGTGGCTCGCGAAATCGTCACACTGAACGCGGGCACGGCCCTGTATTCGGCGAACGTGGCTTCGTCGATTGCGGACGGCATTCAGTTGGCGCGCGAAGCGATCGCGAGCGGCAAGGCGCGAGCCAAGGTCGACGAACTGGTTCGCTTCACCCAGCAATTCAAGCAGTGATCAAGTAGCAATCAACGTAGCGAGACACTTATGAGCGACATCCTCGACCGTATCATCGCGGTCAAACGCGAAGAAGTCCGCGCGGCCGAACAGAGCGCGCCGCTCGAAGAGCTGCGCCTCGAAGCGTCGTCGCGCGACATTCGCGACTTCGTCGGCGCATTGCGCGCGAAACACACGGCAGGCCTCGCCGCCGTGATCTCCGAAGTCAAGAAAGCGAGCCCGTCGAAAGGCGTGTTGCGCGAGCACTTCGTGCCGGCCGAGATCGCGCGCTCGTATGAAAAGCACGGCGCAGCCTGCCTGTCCGTGCTCACCGACGTGCAGTTCTTTCAAGGCAGCGTCGCGTATTTGGAGCAAGCGCGCGCGGCCTGCAATTTGCCGGTGCTGCGCAAGGACTTCATCGTCGATCCGTACCAGATCGTCGAAGCGCGCGCGATGGGCGCCGACGCGATCCTGCTGATCGCCGCCGCACTCGAAACTTCGCAGATGCAGGACCTCGAAGCGCTCGCGCATTCGCTCGGTCTCGCCGTGCTGGTCGAAGTGCACGATCAAGACGAGCTGATGGAATCGCTCACGCTGAAAACGCCGCTGATCGGCATCAACAACCGCAATCTGCGCACCTTCGAGACCTCGATCGAAACTACCATCGGCATGCTCGAAGCGATTCCGGACGACCGCATTGTCGTCACGGAGTCGGGCATTCTGTCGCGCGCCGATGTGGAGCGCCTGCGTGCAATGGACGTGCATACGTTCCTCGTCGGCGAGGCGTTCATGCGCGCGGACGAGCCGGGTGTGGAGCTTGCCCGGATGTTTTTCTGAGCGCGCTGTCGGCATACGGCACGCGGCGTACGTAGCGGAGCAGATCATGGGCATGGAACGCGAAATCAAACTGGCGCTGCCGCCCGCCCAGGTGCAAGCGGCGGCGCAGTGGTTCGCCACGCGCGCGGGCGCGGCGGGACGTCCGGTCAAGCTGGTGAATATTTACTTCGACACACCGCAACTGACGCTCGCGAGTTCGAAAAGCGCCTTGCGTTTGCGGCAGACGCCGGACGGCTGGCTGCAAACCTTCAAGACAGTTGGCGACGCCAAAGATGGTTTGCATAACCGGCACGAATGGGAAATGCCGGTGGCGGGCGAAAAACTGGAGATCGACGCGCTGCTGCGCGAGTGCGACGAGCCGTCCGCCGCAGACGCTTTGCGTCAGGCCGCGCCTGAACTGACCGAACTGTTCCGCACGAATTTCACCCGGACGCTGTGGCGTGTCGAAGTGGACGGCTCGGACATCGAAGCGGCGATCGATCAGGGCGACGTGTTCGCCAAAGTCGACGCAGAAACGCGCCGCGCGCCGATCTCGGAAGTCGAACTCGAACTGAAGTCCGGTGACGAAGCCGCGCTTCACACGCTTGCAGCGGAACTCGGCAAACAGATAGCCGGCCTCGCGCCCGACAATATCAGCAAGGCGCAGCGCGGTTATAAGTTGCGGGCTGGCTGAGGCGCGGCAAGGAAAGCTACCCGGCAACGCGACAAGCCGCGCCGCCCCACCTTGAGCAACACCGCGTTTGCTGCGACACTTCCCCGCCATGACCTCTGCTTCCCGCACCCGCTCCAATCCGTCGCAAGCCTCGCTGTTCGGCGACGCCACCTCCGCACCCGCCAAGGCTGCCATGACGAGCACTCAGTCGCAGCAATCCGGCGCAAGCGCGCCACCGCCGACGCTTGAAGCGCAATTCGACGCCCTGCCGCCCGCATGGCGCGCGCATCTCAAACGGTTCATCGAAAGCGACGCCTATGCGCCGCTCTGCCGTTTCGTCGATGGTGAACGCGCCGCCGGCAAAACCGTCTATCCCGCCGACGTGTTCCGCGCGCTGCGCCTGACCAGTCCCGACGACGTCAAAGTCGTCATCCTCGGCCAGGACCCGTACCACGGCGAAGACCGCGGCACACCGCAAGCGCACGGACTCGCGTTCTCCGTGGCGCCGAACGTGCGCACGCCGCCGTCGCTGCGCAATATTTTCAAGGAGATGGCCGCAAGCCTCGGCCACGAGACGCCGCGTCACGGCTGTCTCGACACATGGGCGAAGCAAGGCGTGCTGCTGCTGAACACCGTGCTGACCGTCGAGCGTGACTCAGCCGCCAGCCACGCGAAACGCGGCTGGGAAAAATGCACCGACACGCTGATCCATGAACTGGCGATGCGCCATGACGGCTTGGTGTTCATGCTATGGGGCGCGCATGCGCAAGCCAAGCGCGCGCTGCTCGGCGGGAAATCGCATTGCGTGCTGGAAGCACCGCATCCGTCGCCGCTGTCGGCGCATCGCGGTTTTCTCGGCTGCGGGCATTTTGCGAAGGCCAACGACTATCTCGCGCAGCACGGTCGTGAACCGATCGATTGGCGCCTGCCCGACGAAGCGCAAATGCTGGCGTAAACCGCCGGCAATAGCCAGCGAGCGTGACACCGCCGCCGTGCCTCAAAGCAAAAACGCCACGGACCTAAAGATCCGTGGCGTTTTTTTCCGGCAGTCTGTTCACCGCATCGAAGCGGCGCAGCCAACCTTACGCAGCAGCAATCGCTTCACGCGCCGAAGCCAACGCAGCACCCGCAGCGTCCGGGCCCATGTTCAGGCCTTCGGCGTAGATGAAGTTCACGTCGGTCATGCCGAGGAAGCCGAGGAAGCTCTTCAGGTACGGCGTCTGGCTGTCGTTCGGCGTGCCCAGATATTTGCCGCCGCGTGCCGACACGACGTAGACCTTCTTGCCCTTCACGAGACCTTCGGGACCATTCGCCGTGTACGCGAACGTGATGCCTGCTCGTGCGATGAAGTCGAAGTACGTCTTCAGTTGCGACGAGATGCCGAAGTTGTACATCGGCGCGCCGATCACAACGATGTCGGCGGCTTGCAGTTCGGCGATCAGCGCGTCGCTGCGCGCAGCGATCGCGGCTTGCTCAGCCGTGCGTTGCTCGGCCGGCGTGAAGAAGGCGCCAAGGACGGCGTCGTCCAGGTGGGGCAGCGGCTCAGCTTGCAGATTGCGGACGACGACTTGCGCGCCCGGATTCGATTGTTGCAGCTTGGCGGTCAGTTCGTTGACGAGCAGCGTCGAGTTTGCGCCTTGCGAACGGGCTGCCGAGTTGATTTGCAGGATCGTGGTCATGGTTGACTCCAGTTGGGGGCGCGCAGTGTTGCGCGAATGGAGCCATTGTGGTTTTTTGCCGAACCTGGAACAAGCCGTCCGGCGGCGACGGATTGTTGCACTGGTAGAACAATCCGCCTGATCAGGCCGTCCATTGGCGACGGCCCGGACGACGATCAGCTGGCCAGCCAGCGCTCGCGTGCCTTACGCGCGGCGGGCCGCTTGTCGCTGGCGGTGAGCTTGTAGCGTGCCACTTCAGGCCCGTCCAGCTTGACTTGCGTGGTGCGCAACTCGTCGCGGCGGAACGCGTGAACCTCGACTTTCGCGCCCGGCTGGTAGCGCGCGAGCAGCCCATCAAGATTCGAGCCGGTCACGCGCAGGCCGTCGAGCGCGATCACCACGTCGCCCGCTGAAAGTCCGGCTTTTTGCGCGGCGCTGCCGTCGTGAACCGCCGCCAGCGTGCAATCGGCGCCGCCGCGCACGCGCGCGCCGAGCGTCGGCTTGCCGTTTTTGTCCAATTCGGGCGCGATGTCGACGCCGAACGGCGCGAGCAGCGTGTCGAGGGGCAGATCGCGCGTGCCGTGCACGGCTTCGGCGAACAACTCGGCCAGTTTCGCGCCGGTTGCTTCGGCGAAAAGCGCCTCGATCTCGCCTTCGTCGACGCCAACCGGTTTGCCGCGATAAAAATCACGGCCGAAGTGCTGCCACAGCAAACGCATCACGTCGTCGAGCGATTTGCGGTTGTTGGTCTGCGCGCGGATCGTCAGATCGAACGCGAGCGCGACGAGCGAGCCCTTGGTGTAATAGCTGACGATCGCGTTCGGCGCGTTCTCGTCCTGCCGGTAGTACTTGACCCACGCGTCGAATGAGCTTTCCGCGACGGTCTGCTTGAGACGCCCACTGCCGCGCTGCACGCCGCCGATCACCTTGCCGAGCATGCCGAAATAGTCGTCCTGCGAGATGAGGCCGCTGCGCACGAGGATCAGGTCGTCGTAGTAAGAGGTGAAGCCCTCGAACAGCCACAGCAGCGACGTGTAGTTTTCGACGCTGAGATCGTACGGCGCGAACACAGCCGGCTTGATGCGCTTCACGTTCCAGGTGTGGAAATACTCGTGGCTGCACAAGCCGAGATAGGTTCGATAGCCTTCGGTGAGCGCCTCGCGGCCTTCCACCGGCAAATCGCCGCGATTGCAGATCAGCGCGGTCGAAGCGCGGTGTTCAAGGCCGCCATAACCATCGGTGACGGCCTGGGTCATGAACACGTAGCGCTCCACCGGCGCTTTCTTCGACTTCGGCTCGAACAACGCGATCTGCGCTTCGCAAATGCGCTTCAGGTCGGCGGACAGACGCGCCATGTCGAGCCCGATCACGCGCCCGGCGATCACGATGTCATGCGGCACGCCATGCGCCTTGAACGTCGCCAGTGCGAATTCACCGAGCGTGACCGGATGATCGATCAGTTCGTCGTAGTTCTGCGCGCGATACTCGCCAAAGCCATACCGTTTCGTGCCGCGCGCTTCCGGCAGCGCGGTCGCGACACGCCAGTTGCGATACGCCGCGCCCTCGGGCTTCTGAATATCGACCACGCACTGCGCCTCTTCGTGACCGAGCGGCGAGAGAAACACGCTCGTGCCGTTGAAAAAGCCCGTCGTATCGTCGAGATGTGCCGCGCGCACCGACAGATCCCACGCATAGACCTCGTAGCGCAGCGTCAGCGCGCCCTTGACCGGCGCGGCTTGCCACGTGTGCTTGTCGGTCTTTTCGACGCGCACCTTGCGGCCGGCGTCGTTGAAAGCGCGCAGCGTGACGATGTTGCGCGCGAACTCG
Source organism: Paraburkholderia sp. BL25I1N1 (assembly GCF_003002025.1). Classification (GTDB taxonomy): domain Bacteria; phylum Pseudomonadota; class Gammaproteobacteria; order Burkholderiales; family Burkholderiaceae; genus Paraburkholderia. The sequence continues at coordinate 147,599 of NZ_PVZB01000019.1, read as the reverse complement.
CGCACCATGTAGCTGCCCGGAATCCACACCGGCAGCATGAAACGCTGGCCGGCCGGATCGGGATCGGCGACGGTCACGGTGACTTCGAACAGGTGGGCGGCGGGTTGCTTGGGAACGATGGTGTAGCGGATCGGCTTCATCGGCGGCAATTAGGAGAGCTCAGGCGGGGATGTTCGGGCTTGATGTGAAAGGAGGCGCACGACGCGCCTCCTTTGCTTGATGTTTTACGCGTGCTCAGTGCACCGCGGACATTTCTTTATCCAGCCGGTCTGCCGGCACGGCGCCCGGCAGACGGCGGCCGTCGGCGAGGAACACCGTGGGCGTGCCGTCGACATTCATGGCGTGGCCGAGCGCCAGGTTCTTGTCGATCGCGGCGGTGTCGCAGGTGCCGGCGGCGGTGGGCGCCTGGTGATCCTGCATCCACGACTCCCAGGCTTTCGCGCGATCCGTCGAGCACCAGATCGACTTCGACTTCGCCGTCGAATCTGGCGACAACACCGGGTACAGGAAAGTGTAGACCGTCACATTGTCGATCGACTTGAGCGACGTTTCGAGCTGCTTGCAGTACGGACAATTCGGATCGGAGAACACGGCGATCTTGCGCGAGCCGTTGCCCTTCACGACCTTCACCGCGTTGCCGAACGGCAAGCTCGCGAAGTCGATGCGGTTGGTTTCGGCGAGGCGCGCTTCGGTCAGATTCTTGCGGGTCTTGGCGTCGACCATATCGCCGAGCAGCAGGTAATCGCCGTTCGCGTCGCTATAGACGATCTGCGTGCCGAGGTTCACTTCGTACAGACCGGCAATCGGCGACTTCGTCACGCTCTTGATTGACACGTCGGCGAGACGCGTTTGCAGCGTGGCTTTGAGCTTGTCCGTGGTCTGGTCGGCCTGAGCGGAGCAGCCGATGGTGACGGCAGCGATGGCGAGCACGGCGGCTGCCATGCGGAAAGTTTTTTTCATGCTGAATTCCTGGTTCAATCGCGCGCAATGCGCGGGCAGTGCTCGTTTCCTGACGCTCCCGGTCTGACCGGAACGGCGTCCACCCGTTCATGATACCTGTCTCGCCGGCCGCGGCATGCCCGGCCGGATGCTTCAACCCAGCGCAGCCGATACCAGCCAGCGTTTGATGAACGGCTGCGCGCCGACAAACGCCATGCCGGTGTTACGCAACACCTTGGCAAACGGACCGGGGACGGAGAAGAGTTTTTGCAGGCCGTCGGTGGCGATCATTAGCGCGCGGATGTCCTCGCGGCGCGAGCGTTCGTAGCGGCGCAGCAGCACCATGTCGCCGAGATCGCGGAACGACTCCTTGCCGGCGACGGTATCGGCGAGCGCAGCGACGTCGCGCAAGCCGAGGTTCATGCCCTGCCCGGCCAGCGGATGAATCAGATGCGCGGCATCGCCGACCAGCGCGACGCGCGGCGCCACCAGCCGGTCGACCGTTTGCAGCGCGAGCGGGAAGCCTTGCGCCGGCGTCACGCAATCGAGCGCGCCGAACTGGCCGCCGGTCACGCGTTCCACTTCAGCGGCGAGTTGCGCCGGATCGAGCGCGACCAGCTGCTGGGCGTGCTCCGTACGCGCCGACCAGACCAGCGAGACGTGACCGTCCGGCATGGGCAGCAGCGCGATGATCTCGCCGTCCTTGAACCATTGATACGCGGTTTCGCTGTGCGGTTTTTCCGCCTTGAAATTGGCGACCACGCCGGTTTGCTTGTAGTCGCGCCGGTCCATTTTCGAGCCGATTTGCGCGCGCACCCACGAATGTGCGCCGTCCGCGCCGACCACCAGATCGGCGTCGAGCACATTGCCGTTGGCGAGGCCGACGCTGGCGCTGTCCGCGGTGAAGTCGAGCGCCTGAGCGCGCGTGTCGATCCAGGTGAGACTCGGCTGGAAGCGCAGCGCCGCATCCAGCGCACGTTCGATCACCGACGATTCGACGATCCACGCCAGTTGCGGCACCGAAGCCTGGAACGCGGAGAAATGCAGTTCGGCGTGCGCGTCGCCGTAAACGCGCATGTCGTACACCGGGCCAAGCCGCGCCAGATCGAGCGCCTGCCACACCCGCAACCGCTCCAGCAAAGCCTGGGAACTCGACGACAGCGCGTAGACCCGCGAGTCGAAGGCTGCGCCGGCGGGCAGCGCCGCGCACGGTTGCGCGAGCAGCGCCACGCGCAGTCCGCCTTGCGTCAGCGCCAGCGCCGCGGTCTTGCCGACGAGCCCGCCGCCGATCACGGCGGCATCAAAGGTCTGGTGGTGTGCGTTCATCCGCGCATTATAGCCGCGGGGGTTGCCGGGGACGGATCGATGCAGACGGCTTTCGCGCACGCCTTTGCGCCCGAACAACCGCGCCGCGGCTCACTGGTGACCGGCCGCCGCCAATGCCGCGTTGGCTTCGCGCAGCCGCGTGAATGCGCGGTCGGAAGACAGCAGGCGCCACGCGCTCGCCTCGAGGTCGCCCTTGCGCTCCCGCTGATCGCCGCGCACGGCGCAGTCCGGGAAGATGCGGTCGTACACGCGCCAGAGTGAATCGAAGTCGTTGGCATCGGCGAACTGCGCGATCTGTTTTTTATCGTCGAGCGTTAAGTGGCTTGAGAGACAGTTGACCGTTTGCCGGTCGGAGTTCGCCTGGGCGTCGTCGAAGTTCGGCGACACCCATGACGCAACCGCGCTGCCCACCGCGACGACAGCCACACCCGTGAAGACCCACCGTATTGTTCTCATTTTTTCCTCGGATTCGGGCTCTAGCGGCCCTGAACTGGCGATTCTACAGTGCGTCCGAGAAAACCTTACCTTAACCTTGCAACGGCGGACCGAGCGGCGAGCACCGCTTTCCCGCAGCCGCGTCGGTGTGCCGATCCGAACGGGTTACAATTGCGCTTTCCGTGAAAACTCGCACCCGGTCGTCGAGCAACGCCCCGATCCGGTGTCTTGTCCCGCTCCGCTGCACTGGTCCGCCACGCCACCCGCGAAGGCTTCTCGAATCCTGCACACAGCGTCGAGCGCATCACGCAACTTACTGATTCACTGAAGGATTTCCATGAGCCTCAAATGCGGCATCGTCGGCCTGCCTAACGTCGGCAAGTCCACCCTGTTCAACGCGCTGACCAAGGCGGGCATCGCCGCGGAAAACTATCCGTTCTGCACGATCGAGCCGAACGTCGGCATCGTCGAGGTGCCGGACGCGCGGCTGAAGGCGCTCGCTGAAATCGTCAAGCCGGAGCGCATCCTGCCGGCCGTGGTGGAATTCGTCGACATCGCCGGTCTGGTGGCCGGCGCGAGCAAGGGCGAAGGTCTGGGCAACCAGTTTCTCGCCAATATCCGCGAAACCGATGCGATTACGCACGTGGTGCGCTGCTTCGAAGACGAGAACGTGATTCACGTCGCGAACAAGATCGATCCGCTGTCGGATATCGAAGTGATCAACACCGAACTGGCGCTGGCCGACCTCGCGACCGTCGAAAAGGCGCTGGCGCGCTATTCGAAGGCGGCCAAGTCGGGTAACGACAAGGAAGCCATCAAGAACGCGGCCGTGCTGGAGAAGGTGCGCGCGCAGCTCGACCAGGCCAAGCCGGTCCGGGCGCTCGACTTGTCCGACGAAGAAAAGGCCACGCTCAAGCCGTTCTGCCTGATCACCGCCAAGCCGACCATGTACGTGGCCAACGTGAAGGAAGACGGCTTCGAGAACAATCCGCATCTGGACGCAGTCGCGAAGCACGCGGCGGCGGAAAATGCACCGGTCGTGGCCGTGTGCGCCGCGATCGAAGCGGAAATCGCCGACCTCGACGAAGCCGACATGGAAGTGTTCCTCGCCGACATGGGCATGGAAGAGCCGGGCCTGAACCGCGTGATCCGCGCCGGCTTCAAGTTGCTGGGTCTGCAAACCTACTTCACGGCCGGCGTGAAGGAAGTGCGCGCATGGACGATCCATATCGGCGATACCGCGCCGCAGGCTGCGGGCGCGATTCACACGGACTTCGAACGCGGCTTCATTCGCGCGCAGACTATCGCGTACAACGACTACATCACCTATAAGGGTGAGCAAGGCGCGAAGGAAGCGGGCAAGATGCGCGCGGAAGGCAAGGAATACGTCGTGCATGATGGCGACGTGATGAACTTCCTGTTTAACGTCTAACCTTCGCCTTCAGCTTCGGCGTGCTGCGACGGGTGCAAACCTGAGCGCCGCCACCCGCAGCAAGTGACTTCAAGAGAGCCCGTTCATCGAAGCGGGCTTTTTTATCGCTCACTACTTGCCTTGGAACGCGCACAACGCAACGGCAACGCAATACCCTCCCTAAGGGCCGCCATTTTCTCCGGTGAATCCGCGAGCACCGCATCGATGCCGAGGCACGCCGCCATACGGTAATCGTCCGCCTCGTTCACCGCAATCGCGACGATCCGCACGTCCGGCTTCTGCCGGAAACAAGCGACAGTTGCAGGCGTCCACAGCGTAGCCCGCACGTCCGAGCGCCCCTCCCCCAGGGTGAACTTCTCCACCACCGTCAGCGCGCGATGCAACTCGAACGCGGTCATGGCGTGTTCGGCCGGCGCGTCCACGCAGCCCTGATTCAGCAAGACCCGCACAAGCCGCCCACGCGTCGCATCGCGCGATTCGAACAGCTTCGCTTGCGGATACGCGGCAAAGCTCCGTTGATAATCCGCTTCGGTCGAATAGATCGACACACGCTGCCACGCGTTTTCTTCATCGAGCACACGCACGACGGCTTGCGTCTGCGGCCCGGCGGGCAGCGCTTTCATATCGAGGACGACCGGCATGGTCGCAGGCATGGCATGCAGCGCCTCGCGCAACGTCGGAATTCCCACAGGATGATCGCGGTACGGATAGGCCTCGCTGCGCCGAAAGCTCCAACCGGCATTGACGCGAGCGAGTTCGGCCGCGGTGTAGGCGGCCACTGGACCTTTCGCGTCGGTCAATGCCGCCAGGTCCGCCGGCCGATACAAAACCGGCACGCCGTCCTTGCTCAACTGCACGGTGAGCCACATGGCGTCGGCGTGATGCTCGACCGACAGGCGGATAGCTTCGAGTGTGTTCTCTGGCGCGTCGCCCGTGCCGCCGCGATGCGCGATGATCGCCGGCAAGGAGTTCACCTGCTCGACGGCATCGTTGTTAGTCACCGGCGTGAACGCACACCCCGCCAAAGCGAGGGCCATCATCCAGCCACCTGTCGCCGACCGCACTGAGGAACCCAGCATCTGCAATCCTGATTAATGGACACCGTGATGTAACGCACACGAATCGCCACGCGCGACTCAAACCCGCGTCCATCATGCCCTCTCGCAAACGGCCGCGTCCAGCCGGCACCTCCGGCTTTGCCTTCGCGCAAACTTCGCCTTCAGACGGCGGCTGTTTCCGTTTTATGACACCGATGTTAAATTGCGGCATTCGACACCCGTCAAAAAATGGCGCACGCCGCCCGGCAACCGTCGCCGGACTGTCATCGAACACAAATAGAATCGCGCGATTCGCGTTCGCGCCCGTTCCGACTGGAGACAAATCGATGAGTTTGAAGCCGCTAATCCGTTCGCTTTCCCTTGCCGCCGTATTGAGCGCCGGCCTTAGCCAGGCGGCCCATGCCGCGACTGAAATTCAGTTCTGGCACGGCATGGAAGCCGCATTGGGCGAACGGCTGAACGACATCGCCAACGCGTTCAACGCATCGCAAAGCGACTACAAGATCGTGCCGGTCTTCAAGGGCACCTACGATCAGACGCTCGCCGCCGGCATCGCCGCGTATCGCAGCGGCAATGCGCCGGCCATTCTGCAGGTCTACGAAGTCGGCACCGCCACCATGATGCAGGCGAAGAAGGCGGTGATCCCCGTCTCGGAAGTGTTCAAGCAAGCCGGCGTGCCGCTCGATGAAAAGGCCTTCGTGCCGACCATCGCCAGCTATTACAGCGACGCCAAAACCGGCGAGCTGATCTCGATGCCGTTCAACAGCTCCACGCCGGTGCTGTACTACAACAAGGACGCCTTCAAGAAAGCCGGCCTCGACCCGAACCAGCCGCCGAAAACCTGGGCCGAACTGCAGGCCGACGCGCAAAAGCTGAAGGCGTCGGGCATGGCGTGCGGTTATTCGTCGGGCTGGCAAAGCTGGATTCAACTCGAGAACTACAGCGCGTGGCACGGCGCGCCGTTCGCGTCGAAGAACAATGGCTTCGACGGCCCGGACGCGCAACTGGAATTCAACAAGCCGCTGCAGGTCGCGCATATCCAGTTCCTGCAGAACATGCAGAAGGACGGCACGTTCACCTACGTCGGCCGCAAGGACGAACCGGTATCGAAGTTCTATAGCGGCGACTGCGGGATCATCACCAACTCGTCGGGGTCGCTCGCCACGATCAAGAAGTACGCGAAGTTCAACTTCGGCACCGGCATGATGCCGTACGACGCGAGCGTGAAGGGCGCGCCGCAGAACGCGATCATCGGCGGAGCGAGCCTGTGGGTGCTGTCGGGCAAGGATCCTGCCGTGTATAAGGGCGTGGCGAAATTTCTCTCCTATCTGTCGTCGGCGCCGGTTGCGGCCAAGTGGCATCAGGACACCGGCTATCTGCCGGTCACCACGGCGGCGTATCAACTGACGCAGCAGCAAGGCTTCTACGAGAAGAATCCGGGCAGCGACACCGCCATCAAGCAGATGCTCAACAAGCCGCCTCTGCCTTACACCAAGGGCTTGCGTCTGGGCAACATGCCGCAGATCCGCACGGTCATCGACGAAGAACTCGAGCAGGTCTGGGCACAGAAGAAGACGCCGCAACAGGCGCTCGACGCCGCTGTGTCGCGCGGCGACGAACTGCTGCGCCGCTTCGAAAAAGCCGGCAACTAAGCGGTCGGCGGCGGGGTTTCGGTGCGCCCGCGCCGAAACCCGTGCTTGCAGCAGAACCTTGGGAATCATCGATGGAAAAGCGCTCCAGCTTCGGCACCAGCCTGCTGCCCTACCTGCTCGTCGCGCCGCAACTGGCGATCACGTTGCTGTTTTTTCTGTGGCCGGCCGGTGAGGCGCTCTGGCAATCCACGCAAAGCCAGGATGCGTTCGGCACGTCGAGCGAGTTTGTCGGGCTCGCCAATTTCAAGCAGCTCTTCGCCGATCCGCTCTACCTGTCGTCGTTTTATACGACGCTGATCTTCTGCGCGCTGGTCACCGTGTCGGGACTCGTGATCTCGCTGCTGCTCGCGGTCTGCGCGGATCGCGTGACGCGCGGCGCCAAGACCTATCAGACGCTGCTGATCTGGCCGTACGCCGTCGCGCCCGCGATCGCAGCGGTGTTGTGGTCGTTCCTGTTCAACCCGAGCATCGGCCTCGTCACCTATGCGCTGGCCAAATACGGCATCGTGTGGAATCACGCGCTGAACGCGGGTCAGGCGATGTTCCTTGTGGTGCTCGCGTCCGTCTGGAAACAGGTCAGCTATAACTTTCTGTTCTTCTACGCGGGCTTGCAGGCGATTCCGCGCTCGCTTATCGAAGCAGCGGCGATCGACGGCGCCGGTCCGGTGCGGCGCTTTTTCGGCATCGCACTGCCGCTCCTGTCGCCGACCAGTTTCTTCCTGCTGGTGATCAACATCACGTACGCCTTCTTCGACACTTTCCCTGTAATCGATGCGGCCACCGGCGGCGGCCCCGCGCAGGCAACCCGCACGCTGATCTACAAGATCTTCGCCGAAGGCTTCCAGGGGCTCGACATCGGCAGTTCCGGCGCGCAGTCGGTGATCCTGATGGTGATCGTCGTTGCGTTGACGGTCGTGCAATTCCGCTTCATCGAACGCAGGGTTCAATACTCATGATCGAGAACCGCCGTGGTTTCGACCTCTTTTGCCACGCGGTGTTGATTCTCGGCGTCGTGCTGGTGGTGTTTCCGGTGTACGTCGCGTTCTGCGCCGCGACCATGAGCGAGCACGAAGTGTTCAGCGTGCCGCTCTCGCTGGTGCCGAGCACGCATCTGTTCGAAAACATCGTGACCGTCTGGTCGCAAGGCAGCGGCAACGCGGCGGCGCCGTTCGGCCGCATGCTGTTCAACAGCCTCGTGATGGCGCTGGTGATTTCGATCGGCAAGATCGCGGTCTCCATGATCTCCGCATACGCGATCGTGTTCTTCCGTTTTCCGTTGCGCAACCTCGCATTCTGGCTGATCTTCATCACGCTGATGCTGCCGGTGGAAGTGCGGATCTTCCCGACCGTGCAAGTCGTGTCGTCGATGCATCTGAGCAATACGTATAGCGGTTTGACGTTGCCGCTGATCGCCTCGGCCACCGCGACATTCCTGTTCCGCCAGTTCTTCATGACGCTGCCGGACGAATTGATGGAAGCGGCGCGCATCGACGGCGCGGGCGCTATGCGGTTCTTCTGGGACGTCGTCTTGCCGCTGTCGAAAACGAACATGGCGGCTCTGTTCGTGATCACGTTCATTTACGGCTGGAATCAATACTTGTGGCCGATCCTGATCACGAGCCAGCAATCGCTGACCACGGCGGTGGTCGGCATCAAAAGCATGATCGCGTCGGGTGACACGGCGACCGAATGGCATCTCGTGATGACCGCGACGCTGCTCGCGATGCTGCCGCCGCTCGCAGTCGTGCTGACGATGCAACGCTGGTTCGTGCGCGGACTCGTGGACGCGGAAAAGTAGGCGGCTCTTCAACGAGCATTCTTGACGCACTGGAATAGATAAAACCGCGATCCGCGGCACGCAACGAAAGGCTAAAACGGCATGGCTGCACTGACCCTGCAAGGCGTTAAAAAAACCTACGACGGCAAACAGTTCGTGCTGCACGGTATCGACGTGGACGTCGCCGACGGCGAGTTCGTCGTGATGGTCGGCCCGTCGGGTTGCGGCAAATCGACCTTGCTGCGGATGGTGGCGGGACTCGAACGCATCTCCGAGGGCAGCATTTCGATCGCCGGCAGAGTAGTCAATCAACTGGAGCCGAAGGATCGCAACATCGCGATGGTGTTCCAGAACTACGCGCTGTATCCGCATATGAGCGTCGCCGAAAACATGGGCTACGCGCTGAAGATCGCGGGCGTGGACCGCGCGCAGATTGCGAAGCGCGTGGACGCCGCCGCGCAGATTCTCGAACTCGAAGCGCTGTTGCAACGCAAGCCGCGCGAGTTGTCCGGCGGCCAGCGGCAACGCGTCGCGATGGGTCGCGCAATCGTGCGCGAGCCGGCCGTGTTTTTGTTCGACGAACCGCTGTCGAATCTCGACGCGCGCCTGCGCGTGCAGATGCGGCTCGAAATCCAGCGCCTGCATGCGCGGCTCGCCACGACGAGTCTGTACGTGACGCACGATCAGATCGAAGCGATGACATTGGCGCAGCGTGTGATCGTGATGAACAAGGGCCATGCCGAGCAGATCGGCGCGCCGACCGAGGTGTATGAACGGCCTGCGACGGTGTTCGTCGCGAGCTTCATCGGCTCGCCGGGGATGAATTTGCTGGAAGGCCGCGTATCGGACGACGGTGCGTATTTCGAAGTGGCGGGCAATGGTCCGAAGCTGCCGCTGACCGACGTCGCGTCGATCGGCCAGGAAGTTGCCAAAGGACGCGAATGGACGCTCGGCATTCGTCCGGAGCACATGAGCCCCGGCCAGGCGGACGCGCCTCACGGAACGCTCATCGTCGACTCCTGCGAGTTGCTCGGCGCGGACAACCTCGCGCACGGCCGCTGGGGCAAGCACGACGTCACGGTGCGCCTGCCGCACGCGCATCGGCCCGCGGCGGGTGACGCGCTGCAGGTGGCGCTGCCCGCGCGGCATCTGCATTTCTTCGATCCGGCGAGCGGACGGCGCGCGAATTGAAGCGCGGCAAAGCGCGTTGGAACTCAGAACAACAAGCGCAAGAAAGACAATGACATGCACGATCCACAAAAGCCTGCGCTCGTACGCGGCGGTTGCCGCGGCGCTGCTGTTCAGCGCATCGTCCGCGTTCGCTTACGTAGCGCCGGGCACCACGCCCGACGAAGCAGACCTTAGCAACCACAACACCTACACCAATCGCGACGGCAGCACGGTGCACGCGCCGGCCCGCTCGTTATCCGGCAAGGCGCCTGAAGGCGCAACCGCGCGCTGCCGCGATTCCACCTACAGCTTCAGCCGGCATCGCACCGGCACCTGTTCGCGCCATGGCGGCGTGGCGGATTGGTTGTGAGCATCCGAGCGGCCCCTGGCCGAATGGCCAGCCGCTGCCGCCGCGCGCTTGCGCCGAAGTACAATGCCACCTGAACCACCCGCCCGCGCGCGGGGCGTCGCGAAGTTCGACGCCGCGCTACATGCCGCGCCGGCCGGCGCCGGGCGCTCCGCCCGGCCATAACACCGATTACCCATCCACCCACGACCGCCCGCCCCAATGCGGCCGGCGTCGTCAACGTCTATTGCAAGCAAATGGCCCAATACGTCTTCACCATGAACCGGGTCGGCAAGATCGTGCCGCCCAAGCGTCAAATCCTTAAAGACATCTCGCTGTCGTTTTTCCCCGGCGCGAAGATCGGCCTGCTCGGCCTGAACGGCTCGGGCAAGTCGACGCTGATCCGCATCATGGCCGGTGTGGACAAAGACATCGAAGGCGAAGCCACGCCGATGCCGAACCTGAACATCGGCTATCTGCCGCAGGAACCGCAGCTCGATCCGAACAAGACGGTGCGTGAAGCGGTCGAGGAAGGTCTCGGCGATGTCTTCGGCGCGCAAAAGAAACTGGACGAAATCTACGCGGCCTACGCCGAACCGGACGCCGACTTCGACGCGCTCGCCGCCGAACAGGCGAAGTACGAAGCGATCCTCGCCACCACCGACGGCAGCGCCGAGCAGCAGATCGAAATCGCCGCCGACGCGCTGCGCCTGCCGGCCTGGGACGCGAAAATCGAACATCTGTCGGGCGGCGAAAAGCGCCGCGTTGCGCTGTGCAAGCTGTTGCTCGAAAAGCCCGACATGCTGCTGCTCGACGAACCGACCAACCACCTCGACGCGGAATCGGTCGACTGGCTCGAGCAGTTCCTCACGCGCTTCCCGGGCACCGTGGTCGCCGTGACTCATGATCGCTACTTCCTGGACAACGCCGCCGAGTGGATTCTCGAACTCGACCGCGGCCACGGCATTCCGTGGAAGGGCAACTACAGCAGCTGGCTCGACCAGAAGGAAGAACGCCTGAAGCAGGAAGAATCGTCGGAGTCGGCGCGTCAGAAGGCGATCAAGAAGGAACTGGAGTGGGTGCGCCAGAACCCGAAGGGCCGTCAGGCGAAGTCGAAGGCGCGTATTGCGCGCTTCGAGGAACTGAATAGCCAGGACTACCAGAAGCGCAACGAAACCTCGGAAATCTTCATCCCGGTCGGCGATCGCCTGGGCAATGAAGTGATCGAGTTCAAGAATGTCAGCAAGTCGTATGGCGATCGTCTGCTGCTCGACGACGTCAGCTTCAAGATTCCGGCGGGCGCGATCGTCGGCATCATCGGGCCGAACGGCGCCGGTAAGTCGACGCTGTTCCGCATGTTGACCGGCCGCGAACAGCCGGACTCGGGCGAGATCGTGCAAGGCCCGACCGTCAAGCTCGCGTACGTGGATCAAAGCCGCGACGCGCTCGACGGCTCGAAGACCGTGTTCGAGGAAATTTCCGGCGGCGCCGACGTGCTGACGGTTGGCAAGTACGAAACGCCGTCGCGTGCGTACATCGGCCGCTTCAACTTCAAGGGTGGCGATCAGCAAAAGATCGTCGGTAACCTGTCGGGCGGTGAGCGCGGCCGGCTGCATCTGGCGAAAACGCTGATCGCGGGCGGCAACGTCCTGCTGCTGGACGAACCGTCGAACGACCTCGACGTCGAAACGCTGCGCGCGCTCGAAGACGCCTTGCTCGAGTTCGCCGGCTCGGTGCTGGTGATCTCGCACGATCGCTGGTTCCTCGACCGGATCGCCACGCACATCCTGGCGTTCGAAGGCGATTCGCAAATCACGTTCTTCGACGGCAACTACCAGGAATACGAAGCGGACAAGCGCGCGCGTCTGGGTGAAGAAGCTGCGCGTCCGAAGCGTCTGCGTTACAAGCCGATCGCGCGATAAGCCCGGATCGGGCGGCCTGCGCGTCGGATTGATTGACGCGTGCGCCGCTTCGATGGCCGTTTCTCAGGCGCTCGAACAGCGTCACTTCGCGGCGCAACCTGCCTCGCGGCGCAAACACGCCTGGGCGTCACCCGTACGAGCGGCAGGGCACACGCATTGCTCGCGATGGCGTGATACACGTCATCGCGGCGGAATTCGTGTCGCGCGTTCCGCCTTGGACAGACACATCCAAGAGCGCGCGCCGCCCGGCGTGCGCGCAGACCGATCACTGCCACACCGCGCGACAGGCGGTGACGAGGAGGCAAGCATGGCGATGTCGAAGGGCAAGCGCTGGGCCGTCGCCGCGGGCGGCGTGCTGCTGGTGCTGATCGTCGTCGTGGTCGGCGCTTTGCAGTTCGCGCAACGCGAGGTCAAGGAGCGTGTGATCGCGGCGCTCGGTCCCTTGGGCAGCGCCGAAACTATCGAGGTCGGCCTCACTTCGGTTCATCTCACCAACGTTCTTCTCAAAGCGCCGCCCGGCTGGCCGGCCGGCGATCCGCTCCGGGCGGACGAAGTCACCCTCACACCCGACATTCGCGATCTGATCGCGCGGCGCATGCATATTCGCAGCGTGGTGGTACGCGGCTTCGACATCGCCGTGCTGCGCACGAAGGACGGCGCGATTCGCCTGATGCCGAATCTACGAGAAACGGTGAATCGATCCGACACCGAAGGCAGCGGCACGGCGGCGTCCATTCCACGCGAAAAGCAGATCGACCACATCAGCTTCGAACGGGGCAACTTCCACTTCTACGACATGACGGTTGGGCCGCCGCCCTTCAAGGTGACGGTCAGCGATGCCAACGCGACCGTCGATAATCTGCGCCTGCCCGCGCTCACTGACCCGACCCATGTCAATGTCACGGGCTCCATCAAGGGCCCGCAGCATACGGGCACGGTGTCGTTCGGCGGCTGGATCAAGGTTGCCAGCAAGGATTCGCAGACTACGAGCAAGCTGCGCGGCGTCGATATCGTGATGCTCGACCCGTATCTCATCAAGAAGGCCGGCGCCAAGGCGCAAGTGGCGGGCGGCACGGTCGATCTGACGGTGGACTCGACGGTGAGCAACTATCAGTTGCACGCACCCGGCACGCTCACCATCCACAATCTGCAACTCGCCGACAGCGGCAATCCGCTCGACACGTTCATGTCGATTCCGACCAAGGCCGCGGTCGCCGCGCTCAAGTCGCACAACGGCGACATCACGCTGCATTTCGTGCTGGATGGGAATTTGCGCGACCCGAAATTCTCGGTGCAGGAAGGGCTGATAAAGCGCATCGGTAACGGCTTTGCCAAGGCGCTCGGTGTGAGCGTCGAAGACGTGGCAAAGGGCGCAGGCGAAACCGTGAAAGGCTTGGGTAACGCGTTGAAAAATCTGCTCGGCCAGTAGGCCGGGGCAGACGCCTCAGCCTTAAACCGGCAAGCCAAGCTCACGCAGTTTCGCTTCGGTTCGCGCGGCGCTGGTGTGATGCACGCCATGCCAGCCGAGCGCCGTCGCGGCCTCAGCGTTCTTCAGGTTGTCGTCGATGAAGACGAGTTCGGCCGGCTTGATGCCGGGCAATTGCGCCTCGATCCGCTCGCGCATGGCCGCGAAAATGGCCGGATCGGGCTTCACCATCTTCACTCGCCCCGACACGACAATGTCGCGAAAGCGCCGCAGCACCGGGTAATGCTCCCACGCATACGGGAAGGTTTCCGCCGACCAGTTGGTCAGTCCGAAGAGCGGCACTTCGGCCGCTTCGAGCTTTTCCATGATTGCGACGCCCTCTTCCAGCACTCCGGCCACCATCTCGTGCCAGCGCGCGTAGAACGCGCGGATCAGCGCTTCGTGATCGGGAAACTTCGCCACCAGTTCGGCGGTGGCCTCGACGATCGGCTGGCCGCCGTCCTGACGGATCACCCAGTCCATCGAACAGACGTGGGTCAGAAACCAGCGCCGCTCGGTTTCGTCCGGGATCAGTTCCCGATACAGATACTCGGGACTCCAGTCGATCAGCACGCCGCCGAAATCGAACACCACTGCCTTGATGGCCATGCACGCTCCGTAAGCTCGTTTCCGATTGCGATCAGATGGGTTGCGTGCGCAGCTCCAGCCACGCCTTGGCGTCGCCCGACACGTGCGGCGACAGCCGCGTGCGCACCGTCTCGTGATACGCGTTCAGCCACGCGCGTTCATCCTCGCGCAGCAGCGACAGGTCGAGGCAGCGCGTATCGATCGGGCACAGCGTCAAGGTCTCGAACTTGAGGAAATCGCCGAACTCGGTTTCACCGGCCGGCACGTTCAGCACCAGATTCTCGATTCGCACGCCCCATTTGCCCGGACGGTAAATGCCCGGCTCGACCGAGGTGATCATGCCCTCTTCCATCGCCGTCCACGGTTCGGCCGGGGCGTAGTGCGAGATCACCTGCGGACCTTCGTGCACGTTCAGGAAGTAGCCCACGCCGTGACCGGTGCCGTGGCCATAATCGGCGCCGGCTTCCCAGATCGGCGCGCGGGCGATCGCGTCGAGCATCGGCGAACGGATGCCGCGCGGGAACTGCGCGCGCGAAAGCGCCATGGTGCCCTTCAGTACGATCGTGAAATCGCGCCGCTGCGCATCGCTAGGGGTGCCGATCGGCACCACGCGCGTAATGTCGGTCGTGCCGCTCAGATACTGCGCGCCCGAATCGATCAGCAACAGGCCGTCGCCTTCGATCACCGAATGCGATTCCTCGGTGGCGCGGTAGTGCGGCATCGCGCCGTTCGCATTGAAGCCGGCGATCGTCGCAAAGCTCAGCGACACGAAGCCCGGACGGCGCGCGCGAGCCGCTGTCAAACGTTCGTCGATGGTGAGTTCGGTGATCGTTTCGTTGCCCAGCGCGCCTTCGAACCACGCGAAAAATTCCGCCAGCGCCGCGCCGTCCTGTTCCATTGTCTCGCGCACATGCTCGGCTTCCGCCTCCGTCTTGCGCGATTTGAAGAAGGTGGACGGGTTGACGGCCTCGACCACCGTGACCGTCGACGGCACCGATTGCAGCGAGCCGAACGTGATGCGGCGCGGGTCGATCAGCAGCGTGCTGCCGGCGGGCAGCGCGGCCAGTGCGTCCGCCGCCTTCGCATACGGCTCGACGCTGATGTTGTCTTTCGCGAGCGCATCGGCTAGCGCCTGCGGCACCTTGCCATCTGCGACGAACAGCGACGCGTGGTCGACACCGATCAGCGCATGCGCCACGAACACGGGGTTGTAGCTGACGTCGGCGCCGCGCAGATTCAGCAGCCACGCGAGATCGTCGAGCGTGGAGATGAAGTGCCATTGCGCGCCTTTGTCTGCCATCGCGCGGCGAATCTGCGCGAGCTTGTCCGACCGTGCGACGCTCGCATGCGGCGCGGCGTGCTCGAACACGGCGGCCGCCGGCAGCGACGGACGCTGCGGCCAGATCGCGTCGAACAGATCGACGTCGGTGCGCAACTGCACGCCGCGGGCGTTGAGAGCCTGGCTCAAGGCACGCGCCGCCGCTACGCCGAGCACGGCGCCATCCACGCCGACCGTGGCGCCAGCCGGCACGTTCTGAGCGAGCCATTCGAAATGCGGCACGGTCTGCTGGCCGCCGGTCATTTTCATGAGCTGAACGCCGGTGCCGGCCAGTTGCGCATTGGCCTGTTCCCAATAGCGGCTATCTGTCCAGACGCCGGCGAAGTCCGCGGTCACGACCAGTGTGCCGGCCGAGCCGGTGAAACCGGACAGCCACTGCCGGCCTTGCCAGCGCCCAGGCAGATACTCGGACAGATGCGGGTCGGCGGACGGCACCAGATAGGCGGCGACGCCTTCGCGCGCCATTGCGTTGCGCAAGGTGGCAAGCCGTTCGGGAATGGAGGAAGTTTCGGGGAGTCGGGCATTCATCGGAGTCACCTGCAAATATTCATCGACGGGAAAGCAAGCCGACCGTCACGGCAACGGCGATCAACGCGACGCCGGTGCATACCGGCCATTCGAGCGTATCGCCGTCATGGAAGAGACCAATCACGTTGCCGGCCATGTGCGCGACGGCCGCGCCCAGTACGCCGGCCAGCAGCGCCACCCACCACCGGGCGCGGCTCGCGCGTCGCAGCGGATGCAACCACCAGCCCGCGAGGCCAATCGCCGCCCCCAACACTACAAGGCCGGGCCACCCCATTAACGGCTGGCCTCGCGCAGTTTCGGATTCGTCTCATGGGCGCAAGGGGCCAACACAGCTAGCATTTTTGTCTCATTAACTATAGAAGTTCAGCACGGCGCTTTCCGCATAGCGGTTGAGTTTAGGGGTCGGGGTGATGTTAGGCAAGCTGTCAGCCTTACGGAAAAGCCTGGTCCCCGGTCATTGCCACGCTGAAAGCGCGTCATGCGAATTGCCCTTATCGAGCCGGACTTGCGGCATGCTGAACTGGTCGGCCGGTTGGTCTTCGCCGGCGGTCATCTGTGTCAGCACTTCATCGCGAGCGTGCCGTTTCTCAAGCACGCGAACGAAGAATTCTTCGACCTTCTCATCACCGAAAGCTGGGCCGGCGACCATTCCGCCGAAGATGTCATTCCGCGAGCCCGCGCCATCCTGCCGGGGTTGCCGGTGATCGTGCTGATGTCGGCGCCGCGCGAAAGCCAGATTGTCGCCGCGCTGCACGCCGGCGCCGACGACTGCCTGACCAAACCGGTCCGCGGCCCCGAGATGCTGGCCCGCGTGGACGCGCTGCTGCGCCGCGCCGGCTTGCGGCGCCCGCCCAACCGGCGGCGCGACATCATCGGCGAATATGCGTTCGATGCGGCGCAATTTGCCGTCACGTTCCGGAAGCAAACAGTTTTGCTGACGCCGAAGGAATTCCGCCTTGCGCTGCTGTTGTTCAGCAATCTCTCGCGGCCGGTGTCGCGAGCGCATATTCTTGAAAACGTCTGGACGCGCCGACGCGACGTAAGGTCGCGCACCGTGGACACGCACGCGTCCCGCGTGCGCAATAAATTGCAGCTTCATCCGGAACACGGCTATTGCCTGACGCCGCTTTACGGTTTCGGCTATCAACTCGACGCGATCCCGCTGGAGGCGGTTGTAAACGCGGAATAAGCCGCGCGCAATGTGGAAATCGTGGAAACGCTATAATATTGGGCTAAACCATAGCTCCCCCAAATGCAGCTTCTAACGATCGGAATCAACCACCACACTGCGCCTGTCGCCTTGCGCGAACGCGTGGCGTTTCCGCTCGAACAGATCAAGCCTGCTCTGGACACCTTCAAGAGCATCTGGCTCGGCCCGTCGGCCCGCACGGCGCCTGAAGCGGCCATTCTCTCCACCTGCAATCGCACCGAACTTTACTGCGCGACCGACGACCAGGCGGCGCGCGAAGCCGCGATCCAGTGGCTTTCCAAGTACCACAACCTGCCCATCGAGCAGCTCGCGCCGCACGTCTATGCGCTGCCCCAGTCGGAAGCCGTGCGCCACGCGTTTCGCGTCGCTTCCGGGCTGGATTCGATGGTGCTGGGTGAGACGCAAATCGTCGGACAAATGAAGGACGCGGTGCGTACCGCGTCCGAAGCGGGCGCGCTCGGCACCTATCTGAACCAGTTGTTCCAGCGCACCTTCGCCGTGGCGAAGGAAGTGCGTAGCACGACCGAAATCGGCGCGCAGTCGGTTTCCATGGCGGCCGCCGCGGTGCGCCTCGCCCAGCGGATTTTCGACAAGGTCTCGAACCAGCGCGTGCTGTTCATTGGCGCGGGCGAAATGATCGAGCTGTGCGCCACGCACTTCGCGGCGCAGCAACCGCGTGAACTCGTCGTTGCGAATCGCACGGCCGAGCGCGGCACGCGTCTCGCCGAGCGCTTCAACGGCCGGGCCATTCCGCTGTCGGAACTGCCTTCGCGCATGCATGAGTTCGACATCATCGTGTCGTGCACGGCGTCCACCTTGCCGATCATCGGCTTGGGCGCGGTCGAGCGGGCAGTGAAAGCGCGTCGTCACCGGCCGATTTTCATGGTCGATCTGGCCGTTCCGCGCGATATCGAACCCGAAGTCGGCAAGCTCGAAGACGTGTTCCTCTATACCGTCGACGACCTCGGCGCGATCGTCCGCGAAGGCAATGCGTCGCGGCAAGCCGCGGTGGCACAAGCCGAAGCGATCATCGAAACGCGCGTGCAGAATTTCATGCAATGGCTGGACGCACGCAGTATCGTGCCGGTAATCCGCCATATGCACACGCAGGCCGACGTGCTGCGCCGCGCCGAAGTCGAACGCGCGCAGAAAATGCTCGCGCGCGGCGAAGATCCGGCCGCCGTGCTCGAAGCGCTGTCGCAATCGCTCACCAATAAACTGATCCACGGTCCCACGCACGCGCTCAATCGCGCGAGCAGCGAGAACCGCGACACGCTCATCGAACTCATGAGCGGTTTCTACAAACACTCCGGTTCCACGGAGCGTTAGCGGCGCAGCCACCGCCGCGCTGACCGGGCTACCCGCAAGTGGCCCGCGACGTGCTTCAGACCAGGGCATCCGCCCATTCCCCTAGTCGTCGTCTTTGCCGGAGCCCGCTCCGATACCCCGTCCGATGAAAACGAGCATGCAACGCAAGCTCGACCAGCTCACTACCCGGCTGGCCGAACTGAACGATCTGTTGAGCCGCGAGGACATCACCTCGAATCTCGACCAATACCGCAAGCTCACGCGGGAACACGCCGAGCTCGGACCGGTGGTGGACCACTACGCGCTGTGGCGTCAGGCCATGAACGACGCAACCACCGCGCAGGAATTGCTGGCGGATGCGTCGATGCGCGACTTCGCTGAAGACGAAATTCGCGCCGCCCGCGAGCGCATGGAAAAGCTGGGCGCCGAGTTGCAGAAAATGCTGCTGCCGAAAGATCCGAACGACGACCGCAACATCTTCCTCGAAATCCGCGCCGGCACGGGCGGCGACGAATCCGCGCTGTTCGCAGGCGACCTGCTGCGCATGTACCTGCGCTTTGCCGAACGCAACCGCTGGCAAGCGGAAATGATGTCGGCGAGCGAATCGGACCTGGGCGGCTACAAGGAAGTGATCGTGCGCATCGCGGGCGAAGCCGCTTATTCGAAGCTCAAGTTCGAGTCCGGCGGCCACCGAGTGCAACGTGTGCCGGCGACCGAAACGCAAGGACGCATTCACACGTCGGCGTGCACGGTCGCAGTCATGCCGGAAGCGGACGAAATCGGCGAAGTCGAGATCAATCCGGCTGATTTGCGGATCGACACGTTCCGCGCGTCCGGCGCGGGCGGGCAGCACATCAACAAGACCGATTCCGCAGTGCGCGTCACGCATTTGCCGACGGGGATCGTCGTCGAATGTCAGGACGACCGCTCGCAGCACAAGAACAAGGATCGCGCGCTGAAGGTGCTGGCCGCGCGCATCAAGGACAAGCAATCGCACGAGCAGCAGGCGAAGGAAGCCGCCACGCGCAAGAGCCTGATCGGCTCGGGCGACCGCTCGGAGCGGATTCGCACGTACAACTTCCCGCAAGGGCGACTGACGGATCATCGTATCAACCTGACGCTTTACCGCCTCGACGCGATTATGGATGGCGATCTCGACGAACTGATCGCGGCGCTCGTCAGCGAGCACCAGGCGGAATTGCTGGCCTCGCTGGGCGACGCGGACTGAAGCGCGCATGAGTTCGGCCAAACCTGCCACGTCCGCCACACCTGCCGCGCTACTGCGCGCCTCGACGCTGCCGCCGCTCGAAGCGCGCATCCTGCTCACGCACGTGCTCGGCTGGCGGCCCACGCAGCTGATTACACGCAGCGACGAAGCGCTCGACACGCAGTTCGTCGAGCGTTACCAGATGCTCGAAGCGCGGCGCATAGCCGGCGAGCCCGTGGCGCAACTGGTCGGCGCGCGCGAATTTTATGGGCTGGATTTCGAAGTCACGCCGCACGTGCTGATTCCGCGCCCTGAAACCGAATTGCTGGTCGAGACGGCGCTGACGGCGCTGGAAAACCGCGTGCGGCCGCGCGTGCTGGATCTCGGCACGGGCACCGGCGCCATTGCCGTCGCGATTGCGTCGATGCGGCCCGACGCGCAAGTGTGGGCGCTCGACCGTTCCGCCGAAGCACTGGCGGTCGCCACGCGCAACGCCGCCCGCCTGCTCGACGCGCAACGCCCCGGCGGCGCCGTGGTGTTGACGCAAAGCGACTGGTACGACTCGCTGGACGCCTCGTTGCGCTTTGACGCGATCGTCAGCAATCCGCCGTATATCGCGAGCGGCGACCCGCATCTGGACGAAGGCGATCTGCGCTTCGAACCGCGCGGCGCGCTCACCGACGAAGCCGACGGGCTCAGCGCGATCCGCGTCATCATCGCTGGCGCGCCCGCCCGGCTTGCCGCCGACGGCGTATTGTGGATCGAGCACGGCTACGATCAGGCCGAAGCCGTGCGCGCGCTGCTGGCGGCACAAGGTTTCGTGCAAGTGCGCTCGGAGCGCGACCTGGCGGGCATCGAGCGGATCAGTGGCGGGCGTCTGGACGGCTGACGCGAATCGGCAAATATCCACAAACGCTGCACGGACAAAGCGGCGCTCGGCCGGCTGTATCGAAATCCGCTATCATTTCAGCCTATTCCCTACACATCACGGAACCGCAAGGTCAGTCATGGATACGCAACAACGCATCAAGCAAATCGTCGACGAGAACAATGTCGTCCTCTTCATGAAAGGCACCGCTCAGTTCCCGATGTGCGGCTTTTCGGGCCGCGCTATTCAGATTCTGAAGGCATGCGGCGTCGGTGAGATCAAGACCGTCAACGTGCTCGAAGACGACGAAGTCCGCCAGGGCATCAAGCAGTTCTCGAACTGGCCGACCATTCCGCAGCTCTACGTGAAGGGCGAATTCGTCGGCGGCTCGGACATCATGATGGAAATGTACGAATCGGGCGAACTGCAGCAGCTGTTCGCCGCGGCCTAAGCGGCCCCGGTTCACACGCTTCTCTCCTAGGCGCTGCGAGCCATGGATACACACGCCGCGGCGCCACGCCGGCTGATCGTCGCGATCACCGGCGCGACGGGTGCCATCTACGGCATCCGGATACTCGAAACGCTGCGCCGGCTGGGCGGCGTCGAGAGCCATCTGCTGATTTCGAGCGCGGGCTGGCTCAATATCCAGCACGAACTGCAGTTGAGCAAAGAAGACGTGCATCCGCTCGCGGACGTCGTCCATTCGGTGCGCGACGTCGGTGCGAGCATCGCGTCCGGCTCGTTTGCCACCGACGGCATGATCGTCGCCCCCTGTTCCATGAAGACGCTCGCCAGCGTCGCGCACGGTTTCTCGGACAACCTGATCACGCGCGCCGCCGACGTCACGCTCAAGGAGCGCCGCCGCCTCGTGCTGCTCGTGCGCGAAACGCCGTTCAATCTAGCGCATTTGCGCAACATGACGGCCGTCACTGAAATGGGCGGCGTGATTTTCCCGCCCTTGCCTGCCTTCTACAACCAACCCGCTTCCATCGACGAAATGGTCGATCACACCGTGGCGCGCGTGCTGGATCTGTTTGCGCTCGGACCGGCTTTGTCGCCGGCGTGGGCTGGGCTGCGCGGCACGCAGGAATAACGCGTCACCTCCGCCGGGCGATGATGTCCGTGCATACGCACGGATTCACAACATCTGCGACACAATCAATTCTGTTTTAGCCCGTTTATCAAATCGCGGTAGACCCCTATATTGGTAGCAACCCAATCTTTGCGCCGCGCTCTCGCGGCCGCGTTGCTGCCATGAACCGCTTACCCTCGCTTTTTCTGTCCCACGGCGCGCCCACGCTGCCGATCGACCCGTCGCTGCCGTCCGCCGAATTCGGTACGCTGAGCGCCCAGTTGCCGCGTCCGAAAGCCGTGCTGATGCTGTCGGCCCATTGGGGCACGGCGCAACCGGTGGCCAGCACGTCCGCAGCGCCGGAAACGATCCACGACTTCTACGGCTTTCCGCGTCAGTTGTACGAAATTCAGTATCCGGCGCCGGGTGCGCCCGATGTGGCGCGCCGCGCCGCCGTGTTGCTCGGCGAGAGCGGCATCCTCGCGGGCGCCCAGCCGCACGGACTCGATCACGGTGCGTGGGTCCCGATGCTGCTCATGTTTCCGGAGGCCGATATACCCGTCACCCAGTTGTCGATCCAGCCGCACATGGACGCGGCGCACCACTTTCGCGTCGGCCGGGCGCTGCGGTCGCTGAAAGACGATGGCGTGATGGTGATCGGCTCCGGCCAGATCACGCACAATCTGCGCGCCGCCGACTTCTCCGCGCGCCCTGAGGACGCCGATCCACGGGTCGCCGAATTCACCGACTGGTTCGAGGAAAAGCTCGCCGCGCACGATATCGACGCGCTGCTCGACTATCGCCGGCAAGCGCCACATGCGGTGCTGATGCATCCCACCGACGAGCATCTGCTGCCGGTATTCGCCGCATTGGGCGCAGCGGACGACGATTATTCGCTGGCTGTCCAGTCGCTCGGAACCTATCAGCGCTCGCTCGCCATGACGAACTACGTATTCGGCACAGCCTGACGCAACGTCATAGGCACCTTGGAAAAGAAAAACCCCCGCCTGAGCAACTCCGGCGAGGGTTTTTTTCCACAGACTTCAGCGCAACACCTTAATGAGCGCCGATGCCTTCGAGCACTTCGTCATGCTCGCTGCGCTCGTCCAGATATTCCGAGCGATAACCGCTCGTCACGCCCCAGTAGTAGAACGCGAGCGAAAACGCAGCAACCACTAACATGTCCCAGCCATAAGGGATCAGATCGTGACCGCCGAACTGCTTGCTGCCGATCAGCGACAGAATCGCCATCACCGGCAGATAGGCGACCAGCCACCACGCCGCCTTCAGATCACGGCCCCAGCCAGCGAAACCCGACTTCGCCTGGAAAAAGAAGTACACCGGCAGCGCGACGACCATCAGCAGAATGATTTCGCCCGTCAGTGGCCACTTCGCCCAGTACAGGATCAGCGACGCGCAGACGAACGCGAACGGCGCAATGATCTTCATGCCGGGAATATGCAGCGGACGTTCGAGGTCGGTCGCCGCGCGGCGCAGCGCCATCAGGCTGATCGGGCCGGTCAGGTACGAGATCACGGTCGCGACCGAAATCACCGCCGCGAGCGAACTCCAGCCGCGGAAGAAGAACAGGAAAATGAACGACACCAGCAGGTTGAACCACATCGCCTGACGCGGCACGCCGTAGAACGGATGCACGTTGCCGAACATCTTGGGCATCGTGTTGTTGCGCTCCATCGCGTAGATCATGCGGCTGGTGGTCGCCATATAGGTCGTGCCGGTGCCGCTCGGGCTCACGAATGCGTCGACGTACAGCAGGATCGCCAGCCAGTTCAGGTTCAGCGCGATCGCGAGTTCCGCGAACGGCGAAGCGAAGTTGAAGTGGCCCCAGCCCTTCATCACGTCGCTCGGGTTCACCGCGCCGATATACGCGATCTGCAGCAGCACGTAGATCACCAGCGCGAGCAGGATCGAACCGATCACCGCGAACGGCACGCTCTTCGCCGGATTGCGCGCTTCACCGGCGAGATTGATCGGGCTCTGGAAGCCGTTGAACGCGAACACGATGCCGCTCGTCGATACCGCCGTCAGCACCGCCGACCAGCCGTACGGCGCGAAGGTGCTCGCTTCGCCGAAGTTTTCCTTGTGGAAGCCCGCGAACATCAAGCCGAGGATCGTCGCGCCGGGAATCAGGAACTTGAAGATCGTGATCGCCGAATTGGCGCGCGCAAACAGTTTCACGCCCCAGTAGTTCAGCATGAAGTAAATGATCACGAGCGCCGCGGACAGTAATAAACCGTTAGTGGTTAATGACCCATCCACGAATAGCGCATGCGCCCACGGATAGGGCCACGTGCTCATATATTGAATGGACGCTTCGGCCTCGATCGGAATCACCGAGACAATGGCAATCCAGTTGGCCCATGCGCTGATGAAACCCACCAGCGCACCGTGTGAGTAGCGCGCATAACGCACCATGCCGCCGGACTCGGGGAACATCGCGCCGAGTTCCGCGTACGTCAATGCGATCGCAAGAATCACGACCGCGCCGATCACCCATGCACAAACGGCAGCGGGACCGGCAATTTTTGCAGCCTTCCACGCGCCGAAAAGCCAGCCCGATCCGATGATGGAACCTAAGCCCGTCAGCATCAGCGCGAACGGCCCGATGTTCCGTTGTATAGAACTTTTCACGTCTTCTCCTGTGTCGGCCGGAGTGAGCGCTTCAGCACCAACTCCGCTCCATGCAAATTTGCAGCAGAACCATGTCGGCACCGCGTCACATCGCCTTGGAGGCGCTGGAAATGGGCGACAATCATGCCTACGCGACGGCCATCCCAAACAGGTGCAACCGACGCGAGGCGCGTAGTTTAACGGTTGCACCCAGCCCCCGCACCGAAACTAAGGGTTGTCCCTAGCAAAAAATTCAGACGAATAGCAAGTTTTGTAAGCAACTTTTACGCCAAGCTAGCGAAAGTTCGTAAAGTTGTGGGGAGACTGTTGACCTTCTCTCAAAATCGCCGTATAAAGTCGGGGCAGGATTTCAAGCGGCGAGTGAATTGGTCTTTCGTAGTTCGCCCATCAACGGTACTCCGGTTGGTCCCATTACCCCCTTCCTTGATTTTCATGCACTCTCTGGGCTTCGGCCTTATTTACCATCTTTAGGAACAAGTAATATGGAAACCGGTACCGTCAAGTGGTTCAATGACGCAAAGGGCTTTGGCTTCATCACGCCGGACGGCGGTGGCGAAGATCTGTTCGCGCATTTCTCGGAAATCCGCACGGAAGGCTTCAAGACGCTGCAAGAAAACCAAAAGGTTACGTTTGAAGTGAAGACGGGCCCGAAGGGCAAGCAAGCTGCTAACATCAAGCCGGTGTAAGCAACACGCTTCCTTCTGGACGCAAAAAAACCCCGCCTCGGCGGGGTTTTTTTATATCCGCCGCTATTGCGAACGGTGATTATCTTCGCAGTATGCGATTGATGATTCTGTTTATCCGAATACACGCCGTGCGTGAATGCCGAGTCCAGTCGCGACACTCGCGAGCCGGTCGCCGAATACCGCTTTAGCATCGGGAAATGCCGCCGCCAATGCGCCCGATAGAAATGCCAATCCGGTCGAACCGCCCGTAAAGTAAATCGCATTGACATCGCGTGTCGCCACGCCGGCCGCCTGCACCGTGTCGCGTGCCGCCTGCACGATGCGCAGCGTTTCTTCCTGGCCGGCCTTGATGAGTTGCGCTTCGTCGAACGCCAGACGCAGGTCGTCTTCCACTTCATCGAGGTCGATCACGGTCTCTCCGCCCGCCGCCACGCCGATCTTCGCCTCTTCCGCGTGAGCGGCCAGCGCATGACCCAGGCGGCGTTCCACGACGCGCATCAGGCGGTCGTGATGCTTGACCTCGGTAAACAGGTGCCGCATTAGCGCGAGTTCGTTGACGCGCTTCGGGGCGTAGACGGTGTTGATCAGATGCCAGGTCGCCAGATCGAAATAAACCCGGTTCGGAATCTCACGGCCTTCCGGGTCGAGCGTCTGATATCCCATTTCCCGCAGGATCGTCGCCAGTTCCACGCGACGGTCGAAATCCGTGCCGGCGACGTGCACGCCGTGGTGGGCCAGCACGTCGTCCTTGCGTTCGACGCGCTTCATCCGCTCAGGCCCGACCCGCACCAGCGAAAAGTCCGAGGTGCCGCCGCCGATATCGGCCACCAGCACGAGCCCTTCTTCCGTCAGATGCGATTCGTAGTCGAACGCGGCCGCTATCGGCTCATACTGAAAGTGAATTTCCCGCAGGCCGACTGAGCGCGCGGCGGCTTCGAGCTGCTGCTGCGCCATCTGATCGGCACGCGGGTCGTCGTCGACGAAAAACACCGGGCGGCCCAGCACGGCGCGATGGATCGGACCACCGGCGCTTTTTTCCGCCGAGCGCTTGAGATGCTCGACGAAAATCGCGATCACGTCCGTGTACTTGATCGCCGAGCCGTCGCCGAGATCGGTGGAGTTCTCGGCGAGCGGCGAGCCGAGAATGCTCTTCATTGAACGCATCAGACGGCCGTCGAAGCCGTCGATATAGGCTGCGAGCGCCGCCCGCCCGAATTCGCGGGTGTTTTCGTCGGTATTGAAAAAGACCGAGGTGGGCAGCGTCGTGTAGGCGCCTTCGACCGGCGCGAGCTTGAGCGCGCCGTCGACAGGAACGGCCACAGCCGAATTGGAAGTACCGAAGTCAATCGCGCAATAGTTCATGGCAGGAATCGCCGCTCACGGCTGGCGCGGACAGAAGGGGGAGCGGCTTTGTAACACGAAAGCCCAATCAGCATCAACTGACGTTTCAGGCACGCTCGCGAGAACGCAAAAACGCAGTTCGACGGAACGAATATTGCTCATTTTGACAGGATATGCCGCCAATTTTCGGAATTGAGGAGACTTCAAGCAATGAGCGCGCCGCCTACTGCCGCTGTCCACGAAAAAAACGCCACGGTCGTCGACACGGATCTGCCCTCGCGGCTCGACCGTCTGCCGTGGGGCCGGTTTCACTCGCTGATCGTGGCGGCGCTTGGCGTGACGTGGCTGCTCGACGGTCTGGAAGTCACGCTGGCGGGCGCGGTCGCAAGTGCGTTGAAGTTTAGTCCATCGTTGCACTTTACCAACGCCGACGTCGGACTGGCCGGTAGCGCCTACATCGCCGGGGCGGTGCTCGGCGCGTTGGGATTCGGTTGGCTCACCGACCGGCTCGGACGCCGCAAGCTGTTTTTCATCACGCTCGCCCTGTATCTGGCAGCGACGGCGGCAACCGCGCTGTCGTGGAATCTGGCGAGTTTTCTGCTGTTTCGCTTCCTGACCGGCGCCGGGATCGGCGGCGAATACACGGCGATCAATTCGACGATCCAGGAATTCACGCCAGCCCGTGTGCGCGGCTGGACCGATCTGGGCATCAACGGCACGTTCTGGGTCGGCGCGGGCCTCGGCGCGGCCGGCTCGCTGGTGCTGCTCGATCCGCATCTGCTGCCGCCCGACTGGGGCTGGCGCGCCTGTTTCTTTATCGGCGCGGTGCTGGCGCTGGGGATTTTGCCCATGCGTATCTGGGTGCCCGAAAGCCCGCGTTGGCTCCTTACGCACGGCGACGAGCGCGACGCGCGCGCGATTGTCGAAGGCATCGAAACGCGCTTTCGCAACGAAGGCCACGCGCTCTCCGACAACGACCTCACGCGCCTGCGCTTACGCGCTCGCGGACACACGCCGCTGCACGAGGTATTTCATACGCTCTTTAACGTGCACCGACGGCGCGCGCTGGTCGGTCTGTCGCTGATGACCGCGCAGGCGTTTTGTTACAACGCGATCTTTTTCACCTACGCACTCGTGCTCACCGATTTCTACCACGTGCCGGGCGAGCGCATCGGCTGGTATCTAATGCCCTTTGCGCTCGGCAATTTCCTCGGACCGCTGCTGCTCGGGCGGCTCTTCGACGTGATCGGGCGGCGCAAAATGATCACGGCGACTTACGCGATCTCCGGCATCCTGCTGACGCTGAGCGGCTACCTGTTCGAGCAGCAGATGCTCACCGTCGCGATGCAGACGATCGCGTGGATGGTGATTTTCTTCTTCGCGTCGGCGGCCGCGAGTTCGGCTTACCTGACAGTCAGCGAATCGTTTCCACTGGAAATTCGCGCGCTGGCCATTGCGGTTTTCTACGCGTTCGGCACGGCGCTCGGCGGCATCGCGGGGCCGGCGTTTTTTGGCCGGCTGATCGACACGCATCAGCGCAGCGAAGTGTTTTACGGCTATCTGGTCGGCGCAGGTCTGATGCTGGCGGCGGCGGTAATCGCGGCGATCTGGGGCGTGGATGCGGAGCGCAAGTCGCTGGAGAGCGTGGCGACGCCGCTGTCGAGCGTCGCGGATGACGCCGAATAAAAAACGCGCGGTCAGCGCCGCGCGTTCGCGTTACTCAATAGATAGGCTGAAAACCGCTCAGAACGCTTTCTTCCAGCCGCCGCCATAAGCAATTTCCGCCAGCGGCAGACGCTGACGCACCGACTTTTCGCGCTCGCGCAAAACCGGATCCAGTTTGTCCACGTCGCCGTAATGACCGAGCGAAATCATCGCGATCACTTCGACGTCGTTCGGCAGCTTGAATGCGGCGCGGAACGCGTTCGGGTCGAACCCGCTCATCTGGTGCGCGGCCAGGCCGAGCGCATGCGCCTGCAAGACCAGCGCCATCGCCGCGGCGCCCGCATCGTACGGTGCGCAGCGATTCACCTCGCCCTTGTTGGTCAAGGTGTGCGTAGTCACCGCGATCAGCACCGGCGCGGGCGCATTCCAGCCCTGGTTGAACGGCACCAGCGTGGCGAAGGCCTGCTTGAACGAGACTTCATCGACGCTGCGGTCGAATACGAGAAAACGCCACGGCTGCGCGTTATACGAAGACGGCGCCCAGCGTGCCGCTTCGAGCACGGAGTGCAGATGCTCGCGGCTCACCGGCTCGCTCGAATACGCGCGCGGGCTCCAGCGGCCTGCAATCAGCTCGTGAATGGCAATTGCGGTAGGGGCGGGTTTGTTGGTCATGCGCTTCTCTCGGTCGAAATTCATGATCGACGGGCAACTGCCCGGGGGCCACATAGCATAACCGGGCTTGGCACGCGTGCGCCAACAAGCGAGCAGTTTGTTTCGCGCCGGCTGCGATAGCAAAACGGCCCCTTGCGGGGCCGTCGTTGTCGCGATGCCCGAACAGCCGCGCGCGATTTCAAACCGGTGCATTTGCCGGCATCGTGCAGGTCGATTGCGTGCGGCTCTACGCCACCTGCGGTTCCGGCACTTTGGCGGGCCGGTTGATCCGCAATACGATCACCGCCGCCACGAGGCACAAGCCGCCGGAAATCATCGACGCCACCGTGTACGTACCGAGGCTCGCGCGCAGCATACCCGCGCCGAGCGCCGCGAACGCCGCGCCGAGTTGATGCCCGGCAACGACCCAGCCGAACACCACCGGCGCCGATTCCTTGCCGTAGACGTCGGTGGCCAGACGCACGGTCGGCGGCACGGTCGCGATCCAGTCGAGGCCGTAGAACACGGCGAACAGCGGCAACCCGAAGAAGTCGATGCCGAACGCGTGCGGCAGATACATCAACGACAAACCGCGCAGGCCGTAGTACCAGAACAGCAGCACGCGGCTATTGAAGCGGTCGGACAACCAGCCCGAGAGGGTCGTGCCGAACAGATCGAAGATGCCCATCGCGGCAAGCAGGGAAGCGCCCTGCACTTCCGTCATGCCGTAGTCGCCGCACATCGCGATTAGATGCGTGCCGACATAGCCGTTGGTGCTTGCGCCGCAGATAAAGAAGCTGAAGAACAGCAACCAGAAGTCGCGCGTCTTGCTGGCCATGGCGAGTGTGCCGAAGGCGATCGCCAGCGGATTCTGCTTGGTGACGGTGCTGTTGATGGGCGAATCGTGCGGTTCGCCGTACGGGCGCAGCTTCATGTCGGCCGGGCGCTCGGGCAACAGAAACGCCACCAGCGGAATCACGACCGCGGCCGCAATGGCGACGACCCACACCACTTGCCGCCAGCCGTGGTGCTCGGCGATGGCGGCGAGCATCGGCAGGAACACGAGTTGGCCGGTCGCCGAACTTGCCGTGAGAATGCCCATGACGAGGCCGCGCCGCGTGGTGAACCAGCGCGTCACCACCGTCGCCGAGAGCGACAGCGCCGCGACACCCGTCGAGCCACCGACCATCACGCCCCAGATCAGGACCATTTGCCACGGGTGCGTCATCAGCGACGACAGCGCGACGCCCGCCGCCATCGTCCCCAGCGCGGCCAGCAGCGTGGGACGCACACCGAAACGTTGCATCGCCGCCGCCGCGAACGGTCCCATCAGACCGTACAGCGCGATGTTCACGGAGATCGCGAGAGAAATCGTTGCGCGACTCCAGCCGAATTGATGCTCGAGCGGCAGCATCATCACGCTCGGCGTGGCGCGCGTGCCGGCCGCCGCCAGCAGCACCAGAAAAACCACCGCGACGGTCAACCAGCCGTAGTGGAAACGTCCGCCAATCAGTCTTGCTGCCCAGTTCATGGATTCTCCAATCGACACCTGCTCCGCAGGCGACGCCGCTTAGATTGTTACGTGTTCGGTAAAGGACTTGTGACAGATCAGTCACAATAGATGTTGCGATCTTAGTTACTGCTCGGTAACATGTCAAGGCGTTAATTGAGTTCAGGTGGTCATCCATGTCCGACAGTCAAACCCCAAAGCCGGCCGTCGCGCGCCGCACGCGCGGCGCGCAGACCGCCGGCCCGCAGGCGCAGCAGCACTTGCTGCGTGCCGCGGACGAGCTGTTCTATCGCGAGGGCGTGCGAGCCGTCGGTGTGGACGCGGTGGTCGAGCGCGCGGGCGTGAACAAGATGAGCTTGTACCGGCAGTTTTCGTCGAAAGACGACCTGGTCATGGCTTACCTGGAGCGCAAGGACGAGCAGTTCTTCAGCTATGTGGAGCGAAGCTTCGCCAAGCATCCGGGCGAACCGGCAAGGCAGCTACAGCAATATTTCGACGACCTCGCGGTGCGCGCGTCTGTCGACGATTATCGCGGCTGTCCATTCGTGAACGTGTCGGTGGAGTTTCCGGAGGCGGCGCATCCGGCGCGGCAATTCGTGTTTCGCAACAAGGCTCGCTTGATGGCGCGGCTCACGGAACTGACCACGGCGGCCGGCGCCGATGATCCGGTAGCGCTCGCCAACGCGCTCGGTTTGATGATCGAAGGCGTGTATGCGGCCAGCCAGACCTATGGGCCCGGATGCGGGCCCATTCTGGCCGCGCCGAAAGTCGCCGCACAGTTGATCGCCGCGGCGTGCGGCAGCTGCAGCAGCGGCAGCGGCAGCGGCAGCGGCAGCGGCAGCTAACCGAATTTTCAGCCTTGACGTTCTGTTTGAGCGAGACGCGAATCGACGCCGATCCGCCCGTTAAAATGGCGCTTTATCTCCCGCGCCGCCTGCCATGTCGCTGTCCGCCGAATCCCACGATGCCGTTGTTGCCGCTACTCGTCACTGGCTGACCGAGGCTGTGATCGGCCTCAATCTCTGCCCGTTCGCGAAGGCAGTCCATGTGAAGGGACAGATTCGCTATGCCGTCAGCGATGCCGTGGACATGGAAGGCGTGCTGACCGATCTGGAAACGGAGCTTCAGACGCTCGTCGCCGCCGACCCGGATGCCGTGGATACGACGCTGTTAATCGTGCCGCAAGCGCTCAGCGATTTTCTCGACTACAACGATTGCCTGTTTTTCGCCGAACGCATGCTCAAGCAGCTTCGGCTTGAAGGCGTCGTTCAGATCGCGAGCTTCCATCCCTTTTATCAGTTCGAAGGCAGCGAGCCCGACGATATCGAGAACTACACGAATCGCGCGCCGTATCCGATTTTGCATTTACTGCGCGAGGACAGCATCGAGCGCGCGGTTCAGGCTTTTCCCGACGCTGAAGAGATTTACGAGCGGAATCAGGAAACGCTCCGGCGAATCGGGCTGGCGGGCTGGAATGCGTTGATGAAGCGTTGATGAAGCGCTACTACGCGCAACGGCCCGCAAAAGCGACCGCGCGCCGCCGCCCCATCAGGCTCAAACAAAAAACCGTTCCTTCAACTCCTCGATCCCGAGCGTTTCCATCACCTCGTTCAAGCGCTCCGCCGGCCGGCGCCTCGGCAAATCCTTGTACTGGGCGATGATGAGTTCATTCTTCATGGAATGCTCCCAGCCCACCAGTTCGGTCACGCTGACCTGATAGCCGTGCGCTTCAAGCTGCAAACACCGCAGCACGTTCGTGATCTGGCTCCCGAACTCCCGCGTGTGCAACGGATGCCGCCAGATTTCCGTGAGGGCGTTGCCGAGCGATTTGCCCTTGTTCTGCCGCAATACCCCCGCCACCTCGGCCTGACAGCACGGCACGACCACGATGTACTTCGCCTTCTTTTCGAGCGCGAAGCGCAGCGCGTCGTCGGTTGCGGTGTTGCAGGCGTGCAGCGCGGTCACGATGTCGATCCGGGCCGGCAAGCGGTCCGACGTAATCGAGTCCGCCACCGACAGATTCAGAAACGACATGCCGGTGAATCCCAGCCGTTGCGCCAGTTCCTCCGACTTCGCGACAAGCTCCTCGCGCGTCTCAATACCATATATGTGTGACGCACCGCCCGCATCGCCCTGAAATTCCTTGAAGAAAAGGTCATACAGGATAAAACCTAGATAGGACTTGCCCGCGCCGTGGTCGACGAGGGTCACGGCGCCTTGCTCGTTCTTGAGGTCTTTGAGCAGCGGCTCGATGAACTGGAACAGGTGATAGACCTGTTTCAGCTTGCGGCGGCTGTCCTGGTTCATCTTGCCGTCGCGCGTGAGGATATGCAGCTCCTTCAGCAATTCGACGGATTGGTTGGGGCGGATTTCGTGCGTTTTGGTGGACATCGAGGGAAATCGCCAATAATTGCAGCGTGAACGTGCGACAGGCGACGGAAAAAGGGAAAAGTTGCTGCCAGTTTACCCAAAGTGCGGCTTGCTGACCGAAGGAGCCGCCAAACCATGCCAGAAAGAGCACAAACCTGGAACACTTCCTGCACGAAAAGCGCCGCGTGGAAGGTTTCGGAAAGGTACAAAAGCAGCTTGCGTAACGGCTAGGCACGATGGTGCCGGCTGTGCCGCCTATAACAACGGGCTGCGGCCGTGGCTTTCACCACGCGAACCGAATGCATGTGGGGAGGACGGTCCCGGAACACGGGCCGAACGTTACGTAACCAGCAGCGCGCCGAGACTTCAAGCGGACGCGTGCTCGGAAAATAGAAGAGGCGGCAATGGATACGGTACCCAACGGAAACGTCGAACAGAAATTTCAGGAAATGCTGGCGAAACTGATCGCCACCCCGGCGTGGTCCGAGAAGCAGCAACTCGAACTGGAAATGGCGCGTGACATCTCGACGGAGATGCTCCGTCTGGCCGAAGTCATGCGCGACGGCAGCGTGGACATGGAAACCTGTCTGACCATGCTCAAGTACGCCAAAGTGCTCGACTTCGTCATGACTACGCTGGCTTCGCGGCGCGATATCAAGCCGCAAACGCTGCGGGTGATCTTCAAGCTCGCCGGGTTGAAGGTGGACGAGGCGTACCCCGGCTAGGACCTGGTTCGACGATGCTGCGACCCGCGCGGGCGGCAAGGTGCCGTTCGCGCGGGTCGCTCGTTCTGTAGCGCCCTAAAAGACAGCAGCTCACGCGCGCGGTGCTTCGACCGGCGGCGTGCCGTCGTGAAAGAGCGTCTTGAGTTGCGAGCGCAATTCCGGCGAATCCGTATGTTTGTGCACCGTGACCGCGTGCTGCACGGCGGCGTCGAGCAATTCGCTCTCGCTGTCGGCAGACAGGGCGACGGTGCAGTTCGTTTCGCTCGGAAACTCGCGGCAATCGATGTATTTGCGGGACATGGCAGTCTCCTTGATTCAGATGACGTTCAGACATCCACGCAGGCAGCAGACGCGCGGACCAGATCGCCGGCCGTGACACAGCGGCTCCGATTGCGCGGATAGCGCCGGGTGGCGGGGAAGGTGGCGAGTTGGTCTGACGCGAGGAAGACGCGTGCGGCGTCCGATGGAAGGTGTCTGAAAAGTATAGGTCGCGCCGCTCGATAACAAAGGCACCGAAGCAAACCGGCCGGATGCAGGACCGCCTGAACCCAGCCTATTTCGGCCTGCCGATCCGCTCGCACGTTTGCCCTGCGCTGTCCACGGTGTGAAAATAGCGGCCTTCGCGCCGCCGGATCATCCGAACCGTGTGCGCGCCGCCACTTCCGCTCTTCCGCAGGCCCGCATGTCATCCTCATTCCATTCCGCCCGCGTCGCCGTGATCGGCGGCGGCCCCGCCGGCTTGATGGCCGCCGAGGCGCTCGCGCAGCAAGGCGTGCAGGTCGACGTCCATGACGCCATGCCGTCGGTCGGCCGCAAATTTCTGATGGCGGGCAAAGGCGGCATGAACATCACGCATTCGGAGCCGCTCGAGCCGTTTCTCGGCCGCTACGGCGCGCGCCGCGAGCAGATCGCGCCGCTCGTGCGGGCCTTCGATCCCGACGCTTTGCGCGCGTGGCTGCACGAGTTGGGCGTGGAGACCTTCGTCGGCAGTTCGGGGCGCGTTTTTCCGGCCGACATGAAAGCCGCACCGATGCTGCGGGCGTGGCTGCATCGACTGCGCGAAGCGGGCGTGCGTTTTCACATGCGCCACAAATGGTGCGGCTGGGACGCCGAAGCCAGCGACGACGCCACGCATATGCTCCGTTTCGCCACGCCGGACGGCGAGCAAGCCGTCACCTTCGACGCCGTGGTGTTTGCGCTCGGCGGCGCAAGCTGGCCGCGTCTCGGCTCGGACGCCGCGTGGGTCCCGCTGATGGCCTCGCGCGATGTGCCCGTCACGCCCCTACTGCCAGCGAACTGCGGCTTCGACGCCGACTGGAGCCCCTATCTGCGCGAGCGTTTCGCGGGGCAACCGGTCAAGCCCGTGGCCATCACGCTCACCGATGTAGACAATAAAGTCCACCATCGACAAGGTGAAATACTTTTGACCGAAACGGGCCTCGAAGGCAGTCTGATCTATGCCTTGTCGAGCCAGATTCGGGAGCGGATTCTGGCTGACGGCGACGTCACGATCATGCTCGATCTGGCGCCAGGCCTGGCTTTGGAGCGAGTCGTCGCCGAAGTCACGCGGCCGCGCGGCTCACGTTCGATGTCGAGTCACTTGCACGGTCGGATCGGGATTGGTGGGGTAAAACTGGCTCTGTTGCATGAGATTCTGTCGAAAGAAGCTTTCGCGGACGCCAACGGTCTCGCGCACGCCATCAAGGCGCTGCCCGTGCGGCTCACGCGCGCCCGTCCGATCGCGGAAGCAATCAGCACCGCCGGCGGCATTCCCTTCGAGGCGCTCAACGAACATCTGATGATCGAGCGCCTGCCCGGCGTCTTCTGCGCGGGCGAAATGCTCGACTGGGAAGCGCCGACGGGCGGCTACCTGCTCACCGCCTGCTTTGCCAGCGGCCTCGCGGCAGGGCGCGGGGCGGCGGCGTATGTCGACCGCGCATCGACCTGACGCGCCGCATTGCCGCTCTTCTCGGTGAGCGAGCCGCAATGCGTCTCACCGCTTAGCGCGCCTTCAGACGCCACAGCGACGTCACTTCGGCCATGCGCGCCGTGTGCAGCGCATCGGTTTCATCGGTCGACTTGGGGTGACGCGGACGAATGTCCTCGCGGCCCACCACGCTCAAACCCGCCTTGTCGATGGCCGCCAGCAACCAGTCGCGCGTGCGCAAACCGAGATGCTCGGCGAAATCCGACATGATCAGCCAGCCTTCCCCACCCGGCGACAGATGCTCCGCCAAGCCGTTAAGGAAGCCGAGCAGCATGCGGCTTTCCGGATCGTAGATCGCGTACTCGATCGGCGAAGCGGGTCTCGCCGGCACCCACGGCGGATTGCACACCACGAGCGGCGCGCGCCCTTCGGGAAACAGATCGGCCTGCACGACGTCGACCTGCTGGTCGTAACCGAGACGCGTGAGGTTTTCGCGCGCGCAAGCGAGCGCACGCGGATCCTGATCGGTAGCGATGATTTTCTTCACGCCGCGTTTAGCGAGCAGCGCCGACAACACGCCCGTGCCCGTGCCGATATCGAACGCCTTGTTCAACGAAGGCAGCGGCGTGCGCGCGACGAGATCCACATATTCGCCGCGCACCGGCGAGAACACGCCGTAATGCGGATGAATCCGGTCGCCCAGCGCGGGAATCTCGACGCCCTTCTTGCGCCACTCGTGCGCGCCGATCATGCCGAGCAGTTCACGCAGCGACACGACGGACGGTTCGTCGTTCGACGGTCCGTAGGTTTCGACGCAAGCTTGCTGGACATCGGGCGCGCGGCGCAGCGGAATGGTGTACGTGGCGTCGAGCGGAATCAGAATCATGCCGAGCGTACGCGCGCGCTGCGACTGCGCTTGGCGATGCAGATTGAATGCGTCGAGCGGCGTTTCGCCCTGCTTGCGCGGCTTACGCTCCAGTCGGCGCGTCACCGCTTGCAGCAGCTGGCGAGCGTTCTGGAAGTCGCCGTTCCACAGGAGCGCGGTCCCTTCGCACGCGAGTCGGTACGCGGAATCGGCGGTGGTGCGGTCGTCCGCAACGATGACGCGCCTGGGCGGCGGCACGGCTGCTTCGGAGCGCCAACGCGCGGTGCGGGGGCCGTCGGCTTCGGGCCAGGTGATGGTTGCAGGGCTGGTCATGGTGAGGTGGGATCGGTGTTGCGGGAGCGACGCGCTGAGGAGACGCGTCATCGGGGGCGGTGCCCGCCGGAGTAATTGGAAGCGTTGCCGACTGACGCCCGAATAGTACCTCTGTCGTCCGGGTCCGCGGTGCGCTATTCGCTGGTCGGACGGGTAAGGCGCGTTATCTGCCGGCCTTGCCGACAAATCGTAGACTTTACAGTCCACAATCGACAAGGTGAAAGAGATATGGTGATTTTGGACCGATTTGCGGCTCACCGATATTTCATGAAACCAGTCCTTTTTCAGACGGACGCGCCGCGCAGCGGCTCGGACACGGTGACTTCGTGGATAAGCGCGCACCAAGAAAAAACGGGGTTTCTGATTGAACAGAAACCCCGTTTAGTACAACTGGTGCCGGCTGCAGGACTCGAACCCGCCACCTCATGATTACAAGTCAAGCGCTCTACCTGATGAGCTAAGCCGGCATGAGGCCGTGATTCTACTTCATTTTACGATCTTGAGGCGAGCCCTTCCGCCGCCTTTTGAGCCATCGTCGTCGGGCTGCGGTCCGGTCGCCTCGCTATCCGCTTTGGCGGTGGCGGCACCCGTAGCGGGCGCCGTTTCGACTGCTCGCGGCGCGGGCGCTTCGGTCTCGTCCGCCACTTCCGCGTCCGCGCCCGAATCCTGCGCTTCACCGCCTGCCGACTCGACCGGGAATGCCATGCCCTGGCCGTTCTCGCGCGCATAGATCGCAAGAATGTTGGTGATCGGCACCTCGATCTTGTGCGACTTGCCGGAGAAACGCGCGCTGAACTCGATCCACTCGTTGCCCATCTGCAGCTGGCTGGTCGCCTCGAAGCTGATGTTCAACACGATTTCGTTATCGCGCACGAACTGACGCGGCACGCGCGTCTGATTGTCGACCCGGACCGCGATGTGCGGCGTATAGCCGTTATCCGTGCACCACTCGTAGAGTGCGCGCAGCAGGTAGGGCTTGGTGGAAATCTCTTGCATCTACAGTCCTCTAACGGACGCGGGCCCGCGCCCACTCGACCGCGCGGCGCCCTCGTCCAAAAGCCAAGCTCAACGACGCATCACCTTTTCCGAAGGCGTCAGCGCTTCGATATAAGCCGGGCGGCTGAAAATGCGCTCGGCGTATTTCATGAGCGGTGCGGCGTTCTTCGACAGTTCGATGCCGTAATGATCCAGACGCCACAGCAACGGCGCGATCGC
The DNA here is from genome assembly GCF_003002025.1 of Paraburkholderia sp. BL25I1N1. GTDB lineage: Bacteria > Pseudomonadota > Gammaproteobacteria > Burkholderiales > Burkholderiaceae > Paraburkholderia. The sequence continues at coordinate 110,017 of NZ_PVZB01000019.1, read as the reverse complement.
GACGTCGAGCATCGAGAACTCTTCGCCGAGCATGTACTTGTTCTTCAGGAAGATCGGCGCGAGTTGCGTCAGACGATCGCGGATCGCGAGACGGGCTTTCTCGTGATTCTTCTCCGCAGCCTTGCCCTTTTCGTTTTCGAGCGTGCCGACGTGCACGAACAGCTCTTTCTCGAAGTTCAGCAGGAACAGGCGGGCACGCGCGCGCTGAACCGGATCGGCCGGCATCAGTTGCGGGTGCGGGAAGCGCTCGTCGATATACTCGTTGATGATGTTCGATTCGTACAGAATCAGGTCCCGTTCGACGAGAATCGGCACCTGACCATACGGATTCATCACGGCGATGTCTTCCGGCTTGTTAAACAGGTCGACGTCGCGGATCTCGAAGTCCATGCCCTTTTCGAACAACACCAGCCGGCAGCGCTGGGAGAACGGGCAAGTTGTGCCGGAATACAGAACCATCATGTTTACGTTTCCTCAAAAAGCTGAAAGGCCAGCGCGCGGAAAAACCGTCCAACAGGTTTTTCCTGGCGCCGGCCCCACGCCGGGTGACGGCGTGATTATTTGATATGTTTCCAGTACGCGGCGTTCAATCGCCAGGCGAAAAAGCTCAGGATACCGAGGAACAACAGCACCCACACGCCAAGCTGTTTGCGGGTTTTCTGGGTCGGTTCGGACATCCATGACAGGTACGACACGAGGTCGGCCACAGCAGAATCATAATCTACCGGCGACATCGTCCCCGGAGTGACCTGCTGGAAGCCGACAAATTTGTGTACCGTCTCGCCAGTTTTTTCGTCGGTTTCATCCCCGAACTTCGCGGTACGTTCGCCCTGAAGCTGCCACAGCACGTGAGGCATGCTCACGTTTTCATACACCAGATTGTTCCAGCCGGTCGGCCGCGTATTGTCGCGATAAAAAGTGCGCAAATACGTGTACAGCCAGTCCTTGCCGCGCGCCCGCGCTTCCACCGACAAATCGGGCGGACTCGCGCCGAACCACGCTTGCGCGTCGGCCGGCCGCATCGCCACGGTCATCGTGTTGCCGACTTTATCCGTGGTGAACAGCAGGTTCGCCTGAATTTCGTTCGGCGTAATGCCGATGTCGGTCAGGCGGTTGTAGCGCATCAGGTTCGCGCTGTGGCAATTCAGGCAGTAGTTTACAAACAATCGCGCGCCGTGCTGCAAGGACGCGAAATTTTCCGCGTTATCCGGCGCGCGGTCGAGAGGGAAATTCTCGTCCGCGTACGCCGGGGTGGCCAGCACCGCGAGCAGTGTCGCGCCGATCAGCGCGCACTTCGTAAGCAGTTTTTTCATTCGTGTTCTCCTGGCTCGCGATTAGTGAGGCTTGAACCGCACCCGCTCGGGCGGCTGCTTGAACGTGCCAAGCCGCGTCCAGAACGGCATACCGAGGAAAAACGCGAAGTAGATCAGCGCACAGACCTGCGCGATCAACGTGGCGGCCGGCGACGGTGGCTTGGTGCCGAGGAAAGCCAGCGTCAGGAACACGAGCACGAAGATCCCGTAGAACACCTTGTGAAAAAACGGCCGGTAGCGAATCGACTTGACCGGCGAGCGGTCGAGCCAAGGCAGGAAGAACAGCGACACCACCGCGCCGCCCATCACCACCACACCCCAGAACTTCGATTCGGTCAGCGCCATGGCCAGGATCACCAGCACAGCGAGCACCGGCAGGCCGAGCTTCCACTTGCCGCGCGCGCGCACCAGCGCGAGCACGCCGAGCAACCCGATTATCACCATCAGCACGATCTTGAACGGATCGGTCGTGGCGCGCAGCATCGCGTAGAAAGCCGTGAAGTACCACACCGGAGCGATTTCAGGCGGTGTTTGCAGCGGGTTGGCCGGCACGAAGTTGTTCGCTTCGAGGAAGTAGCCGCCCATCTCCGGCGCGAAGAAAATGATCGCCGCGAAGATGATCAGGAACACCGTGACACCCATGAAATCGTGCACCGAGTAGTACGGGTGGAACGGAATGCCGTCGAGCGGAATGCCGTCCGGGTCCTTCTTCGCCTTGATTTCGATGCCGTCCGGGTTGTTCGATCCCACTTCGTGCAGCGCGACCAGGTGGGCGACCACCAGACCGATCAGCACCAGCGGAATCGCGATCACGTGGAACGCGAAGAAGCGGTTCAGCGTGACGTCCGAAACCACATAGTCGCCGCGAATCCACAGCGACAGATCCGGCCCGATGAACGGAATCGCCGAGAACAGGTTGACGATCACCTGCGCGCCCCAGAACGACATCTGGCCCCACGGCAGCAGATAGCCAAAAAACGCCTCAGCCATCAGGCACAGGAAAATCGCGCAGCCGAAAATCCACACCAGTTCGCGCGGCTTGCGGTACGACCCGTACATCAGCCCACGGAACATATGCAGGTAGACGACGACGAAAAACATCGACGCGCCCGTGGAGTGCATATAGCGAATCAGCCAGCCCCACGGCACCTCGCGCATGATGTACTCGACCGACGCGAACGCGAGCGTTGCGTCGGGCTTGTAGTTCATGGTGAGGAAGATGCCGGTGACGATCTGGTTGACCAGCACCAGCAGGGCAAGCGAACCGAAGAAGTACCAGAAGTTGAAGTTCTTCGGCGCGTAGTACTCGGAAACGTGCTTCTTCCAGGTGGAAGTCAGCGGAAAGCGCCGGTCGATCCAGCCGACCAGCCCGGTCGTCTCTACTTCGTGTTCGATCGCCATTACGCGTCTCCTTTCTCGTCCTTGCCGATCACGAGGCCGGTGGCCGAGGTGAACATGTAAGGCGGAATGTCGAGGTTCTGCGGCGCAGGTTTGTTCTTGAAGACGCGGCCGGCCATGTCATAGGTCGAGCCATGGCAAGGGCACAGGAAGCCGCCTGGCCAGTCGTCTGGAAGATTGGGCTGCGCGCCCTCCTGGAAGCGCGGCGTTGGCGTACAGCCCAGATGGGTGCACACGGCGACGGCGACGAAAAGGTTTTTGTGGTCGGTGCGTGAACGGAACTCGTTGTTGCAGTACTCCGGCAACGGCATCGAAAAAGGATTCTTGGTGTGGGGATCCGCTACTTCGTTATCGGCTTTCTGGACATCGGCGAGCATACGGTCGGTGCGGTTGATGATCCACACGGGCTTACCACGCCAGGCAACGGTCTTCATGTCGCCGGGCTTGAGATCACTGATATCGACTTCGACCGGGGCACCTGCTGCCTTGGCCTTTTCAGATGGTGCAAACGAACTAACAAAGGGTACGACAGTGGCAACGCCTCCTATGCCACCTGCTACGGTCGTCGCTATCAGCCAGGTACGGCGGCTGCCGTCGACGCGTTCATCTTCCTTGTCTCGCATCACACGCCCCACTTCTGAGTTGGATTTTTCCTTCACGTCTCTTCTACCGCCGCTAGTTTGCGCGAATGGAGTCGCCATTTACAAGGCCCGATTGCCAAAAACCGTGCGAAGCCTTTGATAAATCAGGGTTACTCCGTACGGATCGCAAACTTTTTCGCACCTCCTTTTAAGTGCCCTCTGCGTTATTCGTGCCTTTTTCTTCCCTAATGCGTTTTACGTAACTCGGCGATTCAAACCGGATTAGGGATATCGATAAACAGATGCTCGATATCGAACTGCTCGGACAGATGCTTGCCCACCGCCTGCACGCCGAAGCGCTCGGTGGCATGGTGGCCCGCCGCGAGAAACGCGACGCCGCTTTCCGCCGACGTGTGCATCACCGATTCCGACACTTCGCCGGTCAGATAAACGTCGGCGCCCGCGTTGATGGCCGCGTCGAACATGCCTTGCGCGGCGCCCGTGCACCAGCCCACGCGGCGCAGTTCGCGGTCCGCGTCGCCGAATACGAGCGGCGTGCGGCCGAGCGTCTGCTCGACTTGCGCGGTGAAGTGCGCGAGCGTGATCGGCATGGGAAACGTGGCGAGCCAGCCGAGGTCGTTCTCGCCGAAGCGCGCGTCGCTGATCCAGCCCATCTTCTGGCCGATCTGCGCGTTGTTGCCGAACTCGGGATGGTCGTCGAGCGGCAGGTGATAGGCGAACAGGTTCAGGTCGTTGGCGATCAGCAGCTTGAGCCGCGCGTGTTTGCGGCCGGTGATCTGCGGCGCTTCGTTGCGCCAGAAGTAGCCGTGATGAACCAGCACGGCGTCCGCGCCCCAATCGAGCGCGGCCTCCAGAAAGGCCGCCGAAGCGGTCACGCCGGTCGCGAGCTTATTGATCTTGCGACGCCCTTCGACCTGCAATCCATTAGGGCAATAGTCCTTGAAGCGCGCGGTTTCAAGGAGATTGTTCAAGTACAATTCAAGTTCGATCCGATCCATATAAACCTCTAGTCTTCAGATGCTTAGACGCTTTTGGCTGTTCTTTGCCCAAGCGGTGACCGTGCTGTTGGCGCTCATGTTCATCATTGCGACCCTCAAACCGCAGTGGCTGCAGCGTCAAGGGCAATTCGGCAAGCAACTCGCCGAACCGATCGTCGCGCTGCGGGAAGTAGCGCCAGGCATCGGCAGCGGCCCAGCTCAGGCGTCGTACGCGGACGCCGCGCAAAAGGCCATGCCCGCGGTCGTCAATGTGTTTTCCAGCAAGGATGGCTCACTGCCGCCCGACCCGCGCGCGAAAGATCCGCTGTTCCGCTACTTCTTCGGCGACAAGAACCGCAAGCAGCAGGAACAACCCGCATCCAATCTGGGCTCCGGCGTGATAGTGAGTTCGGAAGGTTACATTCTAACGAACCAGCACGTCGTGGACGGCGCCGATCAGATCGAAATCGCGCTGGCCGACGGCCGCACCACGAATGCGAAGGTGATCGGCGTCGATCCGGAAACGGATCTGGCCGTGCTCAAGGTCAACATGACCAACCTGCCCACCATCACGCTCGGCCGCATGGACCAGACGCGCGTGGGCGACGTGGTGCTCGCCATCGGCAATCCGTTCGGCGTCGGCCAGACGGTGACCATGGGCATTGTCAGCGCGCTCGGACGCAATCACCTTGGCATCAACACGTTCGAAAACTTCATTCAGACCGACGCGGCAATCAATCCGGGCAACTCGGGCGGCGCGCTCGTCGACGTGAACGGCAATCTGCTCGGCATCAACACCGCGATCTATTCCCGCTCGGGCGGCTCGCTCGGGATTGGCTTTGCGATTCCCGTCTCGACGGCGAGGAGCGTGCTCGAGAGCATCATCACCACGGGTTCGGTCACGCGCGGCTGGATCGGCGTCGAACCGCAGGACGTCACGCCGGAGATCGCCGAGTCGTTCGGGCTGGAGCAGAAGTCGGGCGCGATTGTCGCTGGCGTGCTGAAGAACGGCCCCGCGGACCGTGCGGGCATCAAGCCCGGCGACATTCTCATGAGCGTGAACGGTCAGGAGATTACCGACACCACGCGTCTTCTGAACGTGATCGCGCAGATCAAGCCGGGCACGGCGGCGAAGGTGCATCTCGTGCGCAAGAGCCATGAGATGGATCTGGAGGTCACCATCGGCAAACGCCCGCCTCCGCCGAAGCAGCCGGCTGAGGACAATGGCGGTGGCAGCGGCGATCAGGACGACGACGGTGGCTGACCATAGCGGAAGGCAAATCGAATCCAACGTCCCGCAATAAGCAAGCACAAGCCATGCGCCACGTGCCAAACAAGAAGGGCAGTCCATTACGGACTGCCCTTCTTGTTTGCGTGCGTTCGCCGAAGCGCTAAACCATCATTCCGATGCGCTCGCGTCCTCGATCACCACCGGCTGCTTGCCGACGATCAACCGCGCCGCGATGATCCCCGCCTCGTACAGCACGATCAGCGGAATCGCCAGAATCAGTTGCGAGAACACGTCCGGCGGCGTGACCACGGCCGAAATCACGAACGCGCCGACGATCACATACGGTCGAATCTCCTTGAGCTTCTTGAGCGTCACCACGTTCATGCGCACCAGCAGCACCACGACGATCGGCACTTCGAACGTCACGCCGAACGCAATGAACATGGTCAACACGAAGCTCAGGTAATTGTCGATGTCCGTGGTCATTTCCGCGCCCAGCGGCGCGTTGTAGTGCGCCATCACGCGGAAAATGGTCGGGAACACCACGAAGTACGCGAACGCCATGCCGCACAGGAACAGCGTGTAGCTGCTGCCCACCAGCGGCCCGACCAGTTTTTTCTCGTGCTGATAAAGACCTGGCGCGACGAAGGCCCAGATCTGATAGAGCACGATCGGCAGCGCGATCACGAAGGCCACCAGCATGGTCACCTTCATCGGCACGAAAAACGAGCCGGTGACGTCGGTGACGATCATCTTGCCGTCCTTCGGCAAGTTCTGCATCAAAGGCCGCGCCAGCAACCGGAAGATATCCGGCGCCCAGTATACGAGTCCGACGAACACCACGACGACGGCAAGGCCGGCGCGAATGATGCGGTCGCGCAATTCAACGAGGTGGGAAATGAAGGTCTCTTCAGTGCCTTCGTCCTGGGTTTGCTGGGGGTCGCTCACGCCGGCCCTCGGTTAGAGATTGTCGTTCTGATCATCAGAAGAACCGCGTCGGACGACGCATGCTGGCCGGTGTATGCCGCGCCACGCGCGCCGCACCCGACTGTACACGCGTGCGGCGCGTGGTCGCGCGCTTGTACCAGGTGGGCATGGCCGTCTGCTTGACGCGCCAGTTCTTGCGTTTGGCCGCCGCAGCGGGCGTGCTGCCCGACCACGACGTATTGCCGGCATCTTCTAGGGCGCCACCGGCAATGCTCGGCGACACCGACGAGCCGCTGTTCCACGCGTCGTTCATTTCGGACTCGTGCTTGCGCAGGTTGTCCTGAACGGAGGTCTGGACGTTGGTCGCGGCGGCCTCGAACTCGCTTTTCATCCGGCGCAATTCGTCGAGTTCGATTTCGCGCGTGACTTCGGCCTTCACGTCGTTGATATACCGCTGCGCGCGGCCGAACAACGCCCCGGCCGTGCGGGCGACGCGTGGCAGGCGCTCAGGCCCGAGTACGACCAGCGCGACGACGCCGATCAGCGCCATCTTGGTTAGACCGAGGTCCAGCATGAAGTGGAATGTCCGTCAGTAACGCGGTTGAGCCGCGGCTTAGCGGTAATCGCCGGAACGCGGCGTCTTTTCCTTTGCTTCCACGTCCACGGCGCCGTTGCGCGGCAGTTCGCGCTGCTGCGCTTCGGCTGCCGGCGTTTCGCCTTCCTTGATGCCTTCCTTGAAGCCCTTCACCGCGCCACCCAGATCAGTGCCGATATTGCGCAGCTTCTTCGTGCCGAACACGAGCGCTACGATCAACAACACGATCAGCCAATGCCAAATACTCAACGAACCCATGACTACTCTCCTTAACCCCGATACCGCACCGGATGCGGCGAAACTCGGGCGCCTTGCGGCATGAATCGAAGCGCGTACGCTTCATCTATACGTTACCGCGACCTTTTCGGCTGCAACCCGCGACACGGAATGTCATTGTGACCAGACGATCGCGTCGGCGTCGTTACAATGTGGCAAAAACAACGGCCGCGCTATTGTCCGCGACCAAAACTCGCTACACACCCCGCACTGCCGGGTCAGCCCATGCGCTGCCAGGGGCGCGGTCCCGCGAGAATGTGCGCGTGCAGGTGATACACCTCTTGGCCGCCGCCCGGACCGGTATTGATTACCGTGCGAAAACCCGTTTCGCCGCCGGTGTACGCCACGCCCAGTTGATCGGCCAAACGCGCCGCCAAGACCAGCATTCTACCAAGCAGCGGTGCATCGCTCTCGGTGCAGCTCGATAGGGTGGCGATGTGCTTGCGCGGAATCACCAGCACATGCGTATCCGCGGCCGGACGAATGTCGCGGAAGGCGACGAACTCGTCGTCTTCGTGGACCTTGGTCGACGGGATCTCGCCGGCGGCAATCTTGCAGAAAAGGCAGTTCGGGTCGTGGCTCATCGTATTCCTGACACAGTATGGCTGAAGCGCGAAGCCGACGCGGCGCGATTCATGTCAGGCCCGGCAACCATCGGACGAAACCTAGAACCAGCCCCGCGGATTCGCGAGCGGCTTGTTATCGTACAGATACAGCCAGCCCTTGATAATACGGTACAACATCCAGATGCTCACGGCCCACAGAACCGGAATGCCGATCACCACGAACAGCAGCACGCCGCCGATCGCATAGCCTAGCAAAGCCATCCAGAAGGAGCGGATCTGCCACTCAAAATGGGCCTCGTACGGCGTGCCCACCACGTCGGGCCGCTTCACGTAGTTGATGATGATCGCGATCAGGATCGTCAGGCCGCCTGTCAGCCAGTGGACCGCATACAGCGCGTACAGCACGTGGGTGAGCGTACGCAGGCTGCGCTCGCGCTCAGGCTCGAGAGCATTGCGATAGGCCGGCGGCGGATACCTCTCGTGCGACTGTTCCATGCTTGCGTCCTTCCAAGGATGCGATCCGATGCGTTCCTGCAATATGGGCGCTGGTGCGCTCCACTTCAACACGCAAGCGCGGACCCACTGCGATCAGTCGCCGTTCTGCTCGCGGTCGCGGCTCTTGCGCAGCGCCTTTTCCTCGATACCCGACATGCCTTCGCGGCGCTCCAGTTCGGCGAGCACGTCCGCCGGGCTCAGATCGAAGTGCGACAGCATCACGAGGCAGTGAAACCACAGGTCCGCGACTTCGCCGACGAGCGCCTTCGGCGCGCCGCCGTGGCGTGCGTCCTTGGCGGCCAACACGACTTCGGTGGCTTCTTCGCCGATCTTCTTCAGCACCGCGTCGTCGCCCTTGTGGAACAGGCGCGACACGTATGAGACGTCCGGATCGCCGCCTTTGCGGCCGTCGATGATCGCCGCGAGGCGCATCAGCGTGTCAGTCGTTGACGTGGAATTGGACGACGTGGATTGCGTGGATTGCGTCATTTGTAGATGTGTTCGGGGTCTTTCAGCACGGGATCCACGGCGACCCAGTCGCCGTCATCCACAGAGCCTTCGAATTTCTGGAAAAAGCACGAGTGGCGGCCGGTGTGGCAGGCAATGCCCGATACCTGCTCCACTTTCAGCAGCACGACGTCTTCGTCGCAATCGAGCCGCACTTCGTGCACATGCTGCACGTGGCCGGACTCTTCGCCCTTGAACCACAGGCGTTGGCGCGAACGCGAGAAATACACCGCGCGATGAGTTTCGATGGTCTTCGCCAGGGCTTCGCGGTTCATCCACGCGAACATGAGCACGTCGTTCGTCGACGCTTCCTGCGCGATCACGGGCACGAGGCCGTTCACGTCCCACTTGACCTTGTCGAGCCAATTGACTGCCGAGGGATTCACCACGTCACAACCTCACCGAAATGCCCTGATCGGCCATGAAGCGCTTGGCCTCGCCCACGGTGTGTTCGCCGTAGTGGAAAATGCTCGCGGCGAGCACCGCGTCTGCGTGGCCGCTTTTGATGCCGTCGGCCAGATGTTGCAGGTTGCCCACGCCGCCCGAAGCGATGACCGGAATCGGCACGGCGTCCGACACTGCGCGCGTGAGCGCGAGGTCGAAGCCGCTCTTGGTGCCGTCGCGATCCATGCTGGTAAGCAGGATTTCGCCCGCGCCGAGTTCGGCCATCTTGCGCGCCCATTCGACGGCTTCAAGGCCGGTGGCCTTGCGCCCGCCGTGCGTGAAGACTTCCCAGCGCGGCGGCTCGCCGTCCGCGGAGACGCGCTTCGCGTCGATTGCGACGACGATGCACTGCGAGCCGTATTTGTCCGTCGCGTCTTTCACGAGTTGCGGATTCGCCACCGCCGACGAGTTCATGCTGATCTTGTCCGCACCCGCGTTCAGCAGGCGCCGCACGTCTTCGACGGCGCGCACGCCGCCGCCGACCGTTAGCGGAATGAACACTTGCGAGGCGACGGCCTCAATGATCGGCAGGATCAGATCGCGCTGATCCGAGGTCGCGGTGATGTCGAGGAAGGTGAGTTCGTCGGCGCCCTGATCGTCATAGCGGCGGGCGATTTCAACCGGGTCGCCCGCATCGCGCAGTTCGACGAAGTTGACGCCCTTGACCACGCGGCCAGCCGTGACGTCGAGACAGGGAATGATGCGTTTAGCTAGAGCCATGATCTTGCAATTCTGCCAATACCGCTGATGAGGCCGCTCGCTTTGGAACTTCAACGAGCGGCGCAAGGTCGGCGCGGCGCAGTCGCGCTGCGCCGCCGGTGAGTCGCACGCGGACGGCCTGAGGCACTCTGCCGGTGCATTACCGCGTCCGTTTCGGCTGCCGGCGATTCGTTCACCGCGGCGCCGGCCGGAAACGCGAAACGCGGGCGGCGAGCCTGAAGGCTCGCCCCAGCAAGCTTAGGCGTCGTCCGACTCGCGCAGCCGGTCCGCGAGGGTTTGCGCTGCCGCGAAGTCGAGATCGCCCGAGTAAATCGCCCGGCCGCAGATCACGCCTTCGATGCCTTCGTCTTCGACTTCGCACAGCGATTCGATGTCGGTTAGGTTCGACAAGCCGCCGCTCGCGATCACCGGAATCTTGACCGCGCGCGCGAGGCGCACCGTCGCTTCGATGTTGATGCCCTGAAGCATGCCGTCACGGCCGATGTCGGTGTAGATGATCGACTCGCAGCCGTAGTCCTCGAACTTGCGCGCGAGATCGGCCACTTCGTGGCCGGTCAGCTTGCTCCAGCCATCGGTCGCGACTTTGCCGTCTTTCGCATCCAGTCCGACGATGATATGGCCGCCGAACGCCGTGCAGGCATCCTGCAGAAAGCCGGGGTTCTTCACCGCCGCCGTGCCGATGATCACGTACGACAAACCGTCGTCCAGATAGCGCTCGATCGTGTTCAGGTCGCGAATGCCGCCGCCCAGTTGCACGGGAATCTCGCCGCCCACTTCCTCGATGATCGCGCGAATCGCGTCTTCATTCTTCGGCTTGCCGGCAAACGCGCCATTCAGGTCGACGAGGTGGAGACGCCGGGCACCGCGCTCGACCCAGTGTCGGGCCATGGCCGCCGGTTCCTCGGAAAATATCGTCGCCTGGTCCATATCGCCCTGTTTGAGGCGTACACACTGACCGTCTTTCAGGTCGATGGCGGGAATCAGCAGCATAGCAATCGGGTGTTGTCTGGGAAGGGGTTGAAGGTCGGCGGCAGCGGCTGGTAGTCCAGCCCGCCGGGACGCCGTTTCGCTAGTTTAGTACAACTCTTTCGACGCCCTTGCGTGGCGTCGTGAGGCAGCGAAAGCATGATGTTGCGATTGCGGCGCGCGACATACGGTCCGCTTGTGGCGGAGCGACGCACGGCAACAGGATGAAGAAAGGCGCTCACGGGTTCCAGTGCACGAAGTTGCGATACACGCGCAGCCCCGCTTCGGCGCTCTTTTCCGGGTGGAATTGGGTCGCGAAGATGTTATCCCGCGCCACCGCCGAGGTAAAGGGCACACCGTACACTGTTTCGCCCGAGGTATGGGCGGCGTTGTCCGGCGCCACGTAATAACTGTGCACGAAGTAGAAGAACGCGTTGTCAGCGACGCCGTCCCACAGCGGATGTGGCTGCGCCTGGCGCACGCGGTTCCAGCCCATTTGCGGGACCTTGAAGCGCGAACCGTCGTCCTGCAACTGGCCTTCCAGGTCAAAGCGCAGCACTTTGCCGGGCAACAGGCCGAGACCTGGCGTGCTGCCCTCCGCGCTCCAGTCGAACAGCATCTGCTCGCCGACGCATACGCCCATCAGCGGCTTGCTGCGCGACGCCTCGATCACCGCTTCCTGCAGGCCGGACTCAGCCAGACTGCGCATGCAGTCGGGCATCGCGCCCTGGCCGGGCAGCACCACGCGGTCGGCCGCACGAATCGCTTCCGGCCGGTCGACGATCGCCACGTCCGCTTCCGGCGCGGCTTTGCGCAGTGCCTGGGCGACCGAACGCAGGTTGCCCATTCCGTAATCCACAATCGCTATCGAAGTTTTCATTTCAAGTTAGGCAGCAATGCCTTCAGTCCATCGACGATGAATTCCACCGCCAGCGCCGATAACATCAAACCCATGAGCCGCGTGCCGATGTTGATACCCGTGCGACCGACCCAGCGGGCAATCGGTTCGGCGAGCCGCAGCGAAAAAAAGCAGACCGCCGCCAACACCGCGCCGATCGCGACGAGGCTGATCCGGTCGTACCAATGCGCCGAGCCGGCCGCATAGATGATCGTAGTGCTGATCGCGCCCGGACCGGTGAGCAAAGGAATCGCCAGCGGCACGACCGCGATATTGTCCTTCTGCTCCGCTTCATGACGCTCTTCCGGCGTCGAACGACTGTTGCCGATCTGTGCGTTCAGCATGTTGATCGCCATCAGTAGCATGATGATGCCGCCGCCCACTTCGAGCGAGCCGACCGAAATGCCGAAGAAGCTGATGATCTGCTGCCCGAGCAGCGTGGTGATCGCGATCACGCAGAACACCGAGATCGCCGCGATGCGAATGGTTCTACGCCGCTCGGCGTCGCTCTGATTCGCCGTCAGGCTCATGAAGAACGGGATGGCGCCGACCGGGTTGATCAACGCCAGCAGCGAAATAAACGACTTCAGAATGTCCATCGCACACCGGGAGCGCGCGCACTCGACGCGGGTCCCGGTCCTGGTAATTGAGTTGGCCTATGAACCGGCTATTGAGGGCTTAGAGGCTGCCCTTGGTCGACGGAATCTGCCCCGCCGCGCGTTCGTCCAGTTCGGTGGCCATGCGCAACGCACGCCCGAACGCCTTGAACACCGTTTCCATCTGATGGTGGGCGTTCAGGCCGCGCAGGTTGTCGATATGCAAAGTGACGCCGGCGTGATTCACGAAACCGCGGAAAAACTCGATGGACAGATCGACGTCGAACGTGCCGATGCGCGCACGCGTGAACGGCACATGGAATTCGAGACCCGGACGGCCCGAGAAATCAATCACGACGCGCGACAGCGCCTCGTCGAGCGGCACGTAGGAATGACCGTAACGGCGAATGCCCTTGCGGTCGCCGATCGCTTTCGCGACGGCCTGGCCGAGCGTGATACCGGTGTCTTCGACCGTGTGGTGGTCGTCGATATGCAGGTCGCCATGCGCTTCGATTTCGAGGTCGAACAATCCATGCCGCGCGATCTGGTCGAGCATGTGGTCCAGAAACGGCACGCCGGTGGCCAGCTTTTGCTGACCGGTGCCGTCCAGATTGATCTTCACACGGATCTGCGTTTCGCTGGTGTTGCGAACGACTTCCGCAAGGCGCATGGTAATTCCTCGAATCTAGCTAGAAAGCGATAGGTAGTGGGGTGAAAAAACGGCGGGCCACGCGCGCCTTCCCACCATATGGAAAAGCGCCAGCGCGGCCGTTCAGTTCAGCACGAGTTTCAGTCCGGCGAGCAATTGCGCGTTTTCTTCCGCCGAACCGACGGTCAACCGCACGCAATTAGCCAGCAATGGATGCATTTTACTCACGTTTTTGATCAGAACCCGCGCCGTGAGTAGCGTTTCGAACAGAACCGATGCGTCGGGCACGCGCACCAGCAGGAAGTTGCCGGCGCTCGGGAACACTTCGGCGCCCGGTAATTGGGACACCGCGTGCGCGAGTTTCGCGCGCTGTTCGCGCAATTGCGCCGCTTGCGAGTCGAGCACGTCGACATGGTCGAGCAGGAAATCGGCGGCGGCTTGGGTGAGCACGTTGGTGTTGTACGGCGGCCGCACTTTGTCGAATTCGGTCAGCCAGCCGGGTTTGCCCGCCAGATAGCCGAGACGGATGCCGGCAAGGCCGAGCTTGGACACCGTGCGCATCACGACGACGTTATCGAACGCGTCGGCGCGCGGCAGCCAGCTTTGTTGCGCGAACGGCTGATAAGCCTCGTCGATCACCACCAGGCTCTTGTTGGCCGCCGCGATGATGCGCTCCATGTCGGCGTCGTCGTACAGCGTGCCGGTCGGGTTGTTCGGGTAGGCAAGATAGATGATCGCCGGCTGGTGTTCGGCGATCGCGGCCAGCATCGCTTCGGTGTCGAGCGTGAAATCCCCTTTCAGCGGCACGCCGATGAACTCGAGATTCGCCAGCTTCGCCGACATCTGATACATGACGAAACCCGGCACCGGCGCGAGCACTTTGGCGCCCGGCTGTGCACACGCGATCGACACCATGCTGATGATTTCATCCGAGCCGTTGCCGAGCAGCACGTCGCAGCCGGCGGGCACGCCCATCACCCGCTTGATCTTCTCGATCAGCGCGTCCGGACGCGGCGCCGGATAGCGATTCAGCGCAACGCCGGCCAGATGCTCGCCCAGATGCGCGGCCAGCACGGGCGGCAGCGTGAAGGGATTTTCCATCGCGTCGAGCTTGATATAGCCCGTGGCGTCCGGAACGGGATAGCTCGTCATCGCGAGCACGTCGCGGCGGATGATGTCTTGAGGTGTCGTCATAGGTCGGTAAAGCCGGTCGCAAGGGAACGCCGGCCCGGCGTTGGCGGCATGCGGGCCGCCCCAGGTTGTCTGTATTGTCTTTATTAAACGATGAACCACGCGCAATCCGTCGCCGCTGTTCGCGGGCCGGTTCGACGTCCGCGCCTTCAGCGCCGGATCAAGCGCGTTCAGCTGTTTTGCCGCATCCGGTATTCGGCGCTACGGGCATGCGCCTGCAGGCCTTCGCCGTAAGCGAGCTCGGCGGCGATCTCGCCGAGCGTCTGCGCGCCGTCCGCGCTGACCTCGATCACGCTCGAACGCTTGAAGAAATCATAGACGCCCAAGGGAGACGAGAACCGTGCGGTACGAGACGTAGGCAAAACGTGATTCGGCCCCGCGCAGTAGTCGCCGAGGCTTTCGCTGGTGTAGCGGCCGAGGAAGATCGCGCCGGCATGGCGGATCAGCTGGCCCCACTGATGCGGCTCCAGCGCGGAGATTTCGAGGTGTTCCGGGGCGATGTCGTTGGCGATCGCGCAGGCTTGCTCCATGTCGCGCACCTTGATCAGCGCGCCACGGCCTTCGAGCGATGCCTGGATCACATCGCGGCGCGGCATGGTAGGCAACAGTTCGTCGATCGCGTCTTTCACGCGGCCGATGAACGCGTCGTCCGGGCACAGCAGGATGGACTGCGCGAGCTCGTCGTGCTCGGCTTGCGAGAACAGGTCCATCGCGACCCAGCGCGGGTCTGTGGTGCCGTCGCACAGCACGAGGATTTCCGACGGCCCGGCGATCATGTCGATGCCGACTGTGCCGAACACGCGGCGCTTGGCCGACGCGACATACGCATTGCCGGGGCCGCAGATCTTGTCGACCGCGGGAATGGTTGCCGTGCCGTATGCCAGCGCGCCGACCGCCTGCGCGCCACCGATCGTGAACACGCGGTCCACGCCGCCCAGCAGCGCGGCCGCGAGCACCAGCGGATTCTTCACACCGTCCGGCGTGGGCACGACCATGACGATTTCGCGCACACCGGCCACTCGCGCCGGAATCGCATTCATCAGCACCGACGACGGATAGGCCGCCTTGCCGCCCGGCACATAAATGCCCGCGCGATCCAGCGGCGTGACCTTCTGGCCGAGCACGGTGCCGTCGGCTTCCGTGTACTGCCAGCTATGGCTGCCGCATTCGATCTTCTGCTTCTCGTGGTAACCGCGCACGCGCGCCGCCGCCGCTTCGAGCGCCGCGCGGCGCTTCGGCTCGAGGCTTTCGAGCGCCGCTTCCAGCTCCGCCATCGGCAGTTCGAGCGCGTCGACGCTCTTTGCCTCGACACGGTCGAAGCGTTGCGTGTATTCGAGCACCGCGGCGTCGCCGCGCGCCTTCACGTCGTTCAGAATCTGCGCGACCGAGCGCTCGATTGCTTCGTCTTCGCTCGCCTCGAATGCGAGCACCGCGTGCAGCGACTTCTGGAAGTCGGGAGCGGCGGAATCGAGCTTGCGAATCTTGATAGACATACGGGTATCCGTTTCGGTAAGGCGCGCTTTAGAACGTGGTCACACTGACGCTATCAGGCCGTCGTGGCGCCGGCCTTCGACGCGCGTTCGAACGCGTCGAGGATCGGCCGCAACGCGGCGCGCTTGAGCTTCAGCGCCGCCTGGTTCACCACGAGGCGCGACGAAATCTGCATGATCTCCTCCACCTCGACCAGATTGTTGGCGCGCAAGGTGTTGCCCGAGCTCACCAGGTCGACGATCGCATCGGCGAGACCGACCAGCGGCGCCAGTTCCATGGAACCGTACAGCTTGATCAGATCGACGTGCACGCCCTTGGCGGCAAAATGCTCACGCGCGGTTTCAACGTACTTGGTCGCCACGCGCAAGCGGGCGCCCTGGCGCACCGCGCTCGCGTAATCGAAACCCGCGGCGACCGCGACCGACATGCGGCAACGCGCAATATCCAGGTCGACCGGCTGATACAGGCCGCTGCCGCCGTGTTCGAGCAGCACGTCTTTGCCGGCCACGCCGAAGTCGGCCGCGCCGTATTCGACATAGGTCGGCACGTCGGTGGCGCGCACGATGATCACGCGCAGGTTCGCGTCGGTGGTCGGCAGGATCAGCTTGCGCGAGGTCTCCGGGTCTTCGGCCACTTCGATGCCGGCTGCGGCGAGCAGCGGCAACGTTTCCTCGAAGATACGCCCTTTCGACAGCGCCAGCGTGAGCGGCGCGCTCACCGCCGGCGACGACGAAGTTTGCGGCACGGCGCTCATGCCTGGCTACCCGAAACCCGGCGCACCTTCGCACCGAGGGCGGTGAGCTTGGTTTCCATGCGGTCGTAACCGCGGTCGAGGTGATAGATCCGGTCGATCAGCGTTTCGCCGTCGGCACGCAACGCCGCGATCACGAGACTCGCCGACGCGCGCAGATCGGTCGCCATCACTTTCGCGCCGGACAGCTGTTCGACGCCGGTCACGAGCGCGGTGTTGCCGTCGATCGTGATATTGGCGCCCAGGCGGTTCAGTTCCTGCACGTGCATGAAGCGGTTTTCGAAGATCGTCTCGACAACCTGCGAGGTGCCCGTCGCGATCGTGTTCAGCGCCATGAACTGCGCCTGCATGTCGGTCGGGAACGCGGGGTATTCGGAGGTGCGGAAGGTGACCGCGCTCGGGCGCTTATCCATGCGCACGCGCATCCAGTCGTCGCCCTCTTCGACCGTGACGCCGGCTTCGCGCAGCTTTTCGGTCACCGCTTCGAGAATCAGCGGACGCACTTTGCGCAGCGTGACGTCGCCACCGGCCGCCGCCACCGCGCACAGGAATGTGCCGGCTTCGATCCGATCCGGAATCACCGTGTGCTTGGCGCCGTGCAGCTTGTCGACGCCCTGAATGACAAGGCGATCCGTGCCGATGCCTTCGATCTTCGCGCCCATCGCGACCAGCAGATGCGCAAGGTCTCCGACTTCCGGCTCACGCGCCGCGTTCTCGATGACGGTTTCACCTTCGGCCAGCACGGCTGCCATCAGCAGGTTTTCGGTGCCGGTCACGGTGATCATGTCGGTAACGATACGCGCGCCCTTCAGACGCTTCGCGCGCGCTTCGATGAAGCCGTGCTCGATCGTGATCTCGGCGCCCATGGCCTGCAGGCCCTTGATGTGCTGATCCACCGGACGCGCGCCGATCGCGCAGCCGCCCGGCAGCGAAACACGCGCGTGACCGAAGCGCGCGACCAGCGGGCCGAGCACGAGGATCGACGCACGCATGGTCTTGACCATTTCGTACGGCGCGACGAGGTTATCCACCTTCGCCGCGTTCAGCGACACGCGCCCGTTGCCGCTTTCGATCTGCACGCCCATCTGACCGAGCAGTTTGAGCATTGTGCGCACGTCCTGCAGGTCGGGCACGTTGTCCAGATGCACCGGCTCCGCGCTGAGCAGACTCGCGCACAGAATCGGCAACGCCGCATTCTTCGCACCCGAGACGACGACTTCACCCGACAGCGGGTAGCCACCTTCAATGACGAGTTTATCCATGCCTGTCAGTTCCTGATTGACCCGGACTTCGGCCGGGGCTGCTTTGACTGTGTTCGGCGCGCCGCTACCGGCGTCACGCCCTTCTTGAGTAATTCGCACTAAATTTCCAGATTACGCGTTCTGCCATTCGGCGGGCGTCAGCGTCTTCATGCTGAGCGCGTGGATTTCTTCGCGCATGCGGTCGCCGAGCGCCGCATACACGAGTTGATGTCGCTGGATCAGACGCTTGCCTTCGAAGCTCGGCGAAACGATGGTCGCAAAGAAATGCTGGCCGTCGCCTTCGACTTCGAGATGCTGGCAGGCGAGCCCAGCCGCGATGTATTGCTTGACCTGTTCGGGAGTCGGCAACATAAGAGAAGCTCCTGATCAGTGGCGCAGTTTGTAGCCGGAAGCGAGCATGCGCATCGCCACCACGGCCAGCACCACAAAGAAACCGGCAACGATCGCGAGGCTCGCGAGCGGATTGATATCCGACATCCCGAAGAAACCGTAGCGAAAGCCGTCGATCATGTAGAAAAAGGGATTCAGCCGCGACACTTCGCGCCACACCGGCGGCAGCGTGTGCGTGGAGTAGAACACGCCCGAGAGGAACGTGAGCGGCATGATCAGAAAATTTTGAAACGCCGCGAGCTGATCGAATTTGTCGGCCCAGATGCCGGCGATCAAACCGAGCGTGCCGAGAATCGCCGCGCCGAAAATCGCGAACAGAATGATGTAGAGCGGCGCGGTGAAACTGACCGGCACGAACCAGATCGTCACGATGAATACGCCGAAGCCGACTGCCAACCCGCGCGCCACGGCCGCCAGCACATAGGCGCCGAACATCTCGTAGTGCGACAGCGGCGGCAGCAGCACGAACACCAGGTTGCCCGTGATTTTCGACTGGATCAGCGACGACGAGCTATTGGCAAACGCATTCTGCAACACGCTCATCATCACGAGACCTGGGATCAGGAAACTCGTGTATTCGACGCCCGTATAAACCTCCACGTGACCGCGCAAAGCGTGGCCGAAAATCGTCAGATACAGCAGCGCGGTGATGACCGGGGCCAGCACGGTCTGGAACGCCACCTTCCAGAAACGCAGGAGCTCTTTGTAAAACAGCGTACGGAAACCGCTCATGCAAGCCCCTCGATCACTTCCGGACCGTTCATCACCTGAACGAACACATCTTCGAGATCGGCTTTGCGGACCTCGATTTCTTCGAATGCGCAGCCCGCCGCGCGGCACTGCGCGAGAATTCTTTCGACGTCGTCATAGCTCGCCAGACGCAGCAGATGCTGACGGCCATTGCCGTTGCCCGTGCCGCTGTCCACTTCGAGCGGACGCAGATCGACCGGCAAGACGCCTTGCGTGAACCGCAGGAACAGTTGCATGCCGGCAAAGCGTTGCAGCAGCGTGCTGGTGCGTTCGAGCGCCACGACCTCGCCGCGCCGCAACATGGCGATGCGGTCGCACAGCGATTCGGCTTCTTCAAGGTAGTGCGTGGTCAGCACGATGGTGTGGCCTTCGCGGTTCAGGCGCGAAATGAACTTCCACAGCGTTTGCCGCAATTCCACGTCGACGCCCGCGGTCGGCTCGTCGAGCACGATCACCGGCGGCCGGTGCACCAGCGCCTGCGCGACCAGCACGCGGCGCTTCATGCCGCCTGACAGCGCGCGCATGTTGGCGTCGGCTTTGTCGGTGAGGTCGAGATTGGCCATGATCTCGTCGATCCACGCGTCGTTGTTGCGCAGACCGTAGTAGCCCGACTGGATGCGCAAGGTTTCGCGGACCGTGAAGAACGGATCGAACACCAGTTCCTGGGGCACCACGCCGAGCGCGCGGCGCGCGTCGCGAAAATCGCCGACGACGTCGTGGCCACGCACCGCGATGCTGCCTTCATCGGCGCGCGCGAGCCCGGCGAGGATGCTGATGAGCGTCGTCTTGCCCGCGCCGTTCGGACCGAGCAGTCCGAAGAACTCGCCTTCTTCAACTGTGAGGCTGACGCCCTTGAGCGCCTGCAAATCCTTGTAGCGCTT
Source organism: Paraburkholderia sp. BL25I1N1 (assembly GCF_003002025.1). Lineage (GTDB taxonomy): Bacteria > Pseudomonadota > Gammaproteobacteria > Burkholderiales > Burkholderiaceae > Paraburkholderia. Next base: position 90,141 of record NZ_PVZB01000019.1, on the reverse strand, counting down.
CTTGACGTTACGAATTTCTATGGCTGACATGACTGTGGGCCGCGTGCGTCGCGGCGCCTAAAGGAGCCCCGAGGGGGCGCGCAAATGCTTGGAAGGAACGGAATTGGGGCCGGTTAGGTGCCCCAAAAAACGTTTGATTATAGGGCAAAAATCCGCGGCCCTATCTCAGTAGGAGGTGTTCGGAGATGACGCGTTAGAGCGTCAATGTCGCGCGCCGATGAGGGTATCGACGCCGTAGGCTTGCGCGAGACTGGCGAGACCAGCCGGCAGATTGACGATCTCAAACGTGGCGCCGCGTGCCTGGGCGGCACGCTGCCATGCGAGGAGGACGGCCAGCGCGGACGAATCGAACTGCGCGAGCGGCGCGCAGTCCACACCGTTGGCGCCCGCCGCAATACGCTGCAAACCCGCCGCGAGCGCGGCATTCGCGCTCGCGTGGGTTAGTGTCGCACCGCTCTCGAAGCGGCTGGCGACAGGGCTCAGCACTTCGCTCACGACTGCTTGCCCGCGGCGAGTTGCTGGTTGCGCTGCGTGAGGAACTGGATCAGTCCGTCCACGCCCTTCTGCTGGATCTGCTCGTTGAACTGCTGCTGATACGCCTGGATCAGCCATGCGCCGAGCACGTTGATGTCATACACGCGCCAGCCTTGGGGCGTTTTGTACAGCCGGTAGTCGAGTTCGATCGGCGAGCCGTTGTTCATCACCACCGAGCGCACCACCGTGTCGGTGTCGTCCGGGTTCATGCGGAACGGCTTGTACTGGATCTGCTGATCGCGCACCTGAGCCAGCGCGCCCGAGTACGTACGGATCAGCAGCATCTTGAACTGTTCGACCACCGCGTCTTGCTGCTCCGGCGACGCGGTGCGCCAGTTGCGGCCCATCGCCAGTTGCGTGGTGCGGCGGAAATCCGTGTACGGCAGAATCTTCTCGTTGACCAGCTTCGTGATGTGCGAGATGTCGCCCTGCTGGATCGACTTGTCTGCGCGAATGGCGTCGATCACCTGCTGGGTGACGGTCTTGATCATGCCGTCGGGTGAATTGGTGTCGACCGTCTGTGCCGATGCGCCGGCACTGGCAAACGAGAACAACGCGGCGAACAGCGGAATCAGGAAGAATTTTTTCATTTGGAGCCTTGCCTTAAAAAATAGTGCAACCGTTGGAGCCGACATTAACACGCGAGTTCAGCAGCAATCCATGCGCAAACTGCGAGAGTCGTATCGATCTGTTACGGCAGCACGATCAACGCAATTTGAATGACGGGAAGTTGAAACGCGACGGCGGCACCAGCTGGCCGGCCGGGATCTGCGTCGTTTCAGGGCCCCCGTTCAGGTCCAGTGGCGGCGATTCGGAGCTGCCCGATGCGGCCTCCGGCGCGGCTGCCGTGCCGGACGCCGCTTGCGGTGGCGTTGCCGCGGTCGCACCCGAAGCCGGCGCCCCCTTCGCCGCCGCAGCACCCTGCGCGCCCGCCGTGCCGGTCACGGCGCCTGCCGGCGCACCGGCCGCGCCGCTGTCGACATCGTCGTACTTCGGCAGCGGCGCTTCGTCGCCGTAGTTCGGCAGGCCCTGCGCCTGCTTGCCGTCCGACAGCAGGTACTGACGGCGTTGCAAATACGCGTTACGCACGAACGAATATTTGTCGAGCGCGGCGCCTTCCAGCACATCGCTCGCGTTCAGCAGATTCGCGCGCGTGTTGACGACGTTCAGCCCGTACAGCGCCCAGCTCAGACCATCCGGATGAATGTAGCTGAGCGGATTCACATAGTAATTGCCGATCGAGCCGACCGCGTCGCGCACAGTGCTCGGCCCGAACAGCGGCAATACGAGGTATGGACCCGCCGGCACGCCGTAGTGGCCAAGCGTGAGGCCAAGGTCGTTGTCGTGCTTGGGCAGCTTGGCGAGCGTTGCCACGTCGAACAAACCGCCAACGCCGAACACCGTGTTGATCACGATCCGCATGATGTCTTCGACACCGTCGGTGATCTTCAACTGCAGCAGGTTGTTCGCCGCAATGTAGACGTCGCCGATGTTCGAAAAGAAGTTCGTCACGCTGTCGCGCACCGGCTGCGGCGTGATGAACACGTAGCCCTTCGCGACCGGCTTGAGCGCGTATTGATCGAGCTTGTCGTTGACGGTGAAGATCGTGCGGTTCAAACCTTCGAGCGGGTCGCCCTTGGTCGGCGTCTGGACAGTCGTACAGCCGGCGAGCAGCGCTGCGGCTACCGCCAGCTTGCCAGCCTGGAAGGCGCGCGCGCCGCTGATGCGTGTGGTCTGCATTCTTGTTCTCCTTATTGAGCGGCCGCGCCGGAGGCGGGCAGGCTCGACGCCGCAGGCGCTGCGGCAGGCGCCGTCGCGGGAGTACCCGCCGCCGCGCCAGGCTTGGACGCACCCGAGTCGGCCGCTTTGCTATACAGAAACTGGCCGATGAGGTTTTCCAGTACGATCGCCGATTGCGTCATGGAGATGGTGTCGCCCGCCTTGAGCATTTCGCTGTCGCCGCCGGGTTCGAGCCCGATGTATTGCTCGCCGAGCAGCCCCGACGTCAGGATCTTCGCCGAGGTGTCTTTCGGAAACTGGTATTGCCTGTCGAGGTCGATCGTGACGAGCGCCTGATACGCGTTACTGTCGAAGCCGATCGAAGCGACCCGGCCAACCGTCACACCCGCGCTCTTCACGGGCGCGCGCGCCTTCAGTCCGCCAATATTGTCGAACTTGAGCTTGACCGGATAGGTTGCCTGGAACGACAACGAGCTCATGTTGCCGGCCTTCAGCGCGAGAAACAGCAACGCCACGAAACCCAGCACCACGAACAGGCCGACCCAGAAGTCGAGAGCAGCAGTCTTTTTCATCGTCATCCCAAAGTGAATCCGCCACGCCGCAGATACTCCCCGCCGCGCGCGTCCTGTGACTCGCCGCCGGCGGAAAACGTGCAGCGCAGTCTTAGCTGAACATCAGTGCGGTCAGCAGAAAATCGAGGCCGAGCACCGCAAGCGACGCGTACACGACCGTCTTGGTCGTGGCGCGCGACACGCCTTCCGGCGTCGGCTTGGCTTCGTAGCCTTGAAACAGCGCAACGAACGTCACCGCGAGGCCGAACACCACGCTCTTGATAACGCCTGCGCCGACGTCGCGCCAGACATCGACGCCGCCTTGCATCTGCGACCAGAACGCGCCAGCATCGACGCCGATCAGCAGCACGCCCACCACATAACCACCGAATACGCCGACCGCGCTGAAGATCGCGGCGAGGATCGGCATCGAGATGATGCCGGCCCACAGACGCGGCGCGACCACCACCTTGACCGGGTCGACGGCCATCATTTCCATCGCGGTCAGTTGCTCGCCCGCCTTCATCAAGCCGATCTCGGCTGTGAGCGACGTGCCGGCGCGCCCGGCGAACAGCAGCGCCGTGACCACCGGGCCGAGTTCGCGCACGAGCGACAGCGCGACCAGCAGGCCGAGCGCCTGCTCGGAACCGTAGCGGTTCAGCGTGTAGTAGCCCTGCAAGCCGAGCACGAAGCCGACGAACAGACCTGACACCGCAATGATCACCAGCGAATAATTACCTACGAAGTGGATCTGCTTCGTGACAAGACGCGGACGGCGCAGCAACGGAAAAAACTCGAGCAGCAGCCGGAAGAAAAAACGCGTGGCGTAGCCGGCTGTGCCCAGTCCGTCGATCACCGAGCGGCCGATCGCACTGATCATGACTGACCTCCGCCGATGCCGAAGTCCGCCGCGAGCGGCGTCTTGCTGGGATAGTGAAATTTGAAGGGGCCGTCGGGCGCGCCGTCGATGAACTGACGCACGGTGGGATCGGTCGACGCGCGCAATTCGGCGGGCGTGCCTTCGGCGTGAACCCCGCCGTTGGCAAGAAAGTAGACGTAATCGGCGATCGCGAACGATTCGGGCACGTCGTGCGTGACGAGAATCGAGGTGGCGCCGAGCGCCTGATTGAGCGCGCGAATCAGGTTCGCGGTGATGCCGAGCGAAATCGGATCGAGACCGGCGAATGGCTCGTCGTACATCATCAGTTCGGGATCGAGCGCGATGGCGCGCGCCAGCGCCACGCGCCGCGCCATGCCGCCCGAAATCTCCGACGGCGCCAGGTCGCGCGCGCCGCGCAGACCGACCGCGTTGAGCTTCATCAGCACGAGGTCGCGGATCAGTTCTTCAGGAAGGTCAGTGTGTTCACGCAGCGCGAAGGCGACGTTTTCGAACACGGACATGTCGGTGAACAGCGCGCCGAACTGGAACAGCATGCCCATCTTGCGGCGCAGAGCGTAAAGGCCCTCGCGCGTCTGCCGGCCGATGTCCTGGCCCTGGAACAGGATCTGGCCGCGCTGCGCGCGCACCAGGCCGCCGATCAGACGCAGCACGGTGGTCTTGCCGCAACCCGACCCGCCCATGACCGCGACCACCTGGCCGCGCTTGAAGCGCAGGTTCAGGTTCGACAGAACGAGCCGGTCGCCGTAACCAAAGTCGACGTCGCGCAGCTCGAGTAAGGTCTCGGGGGAGGAAGACACGAAACGGACAGTCCTTTTACACGGAAGGCGAATTATAGGGCCACCGTGCAAAAGTTGCCGTGAGAGTGCCCTGTCCCTTAACCAATCATGACGATTATCGCGTAAACCCTTGCTGCAGTGCAGAAACTGCGGCGGCCGGATCCGCCGCTTCCGTCACCGCCCGCACCACGGCCGCGCAGCCGACACCCGTCGCCAGCACGTCAGGCAGGACCTGCAGGTCAATTCCGCCGATTGCCACCATCGGCACGACGCCGTCGAGCAGGCGCACGTAGCGGGCCAGACGCCTGAGGCCCTGCGGCGCGGTCGGCATGACTTTGGTGGTGGTCGGAAACACCGCGCCCAGTGCGATGTAGCTTGGCCGGAAATGCAGCGCCTTCAGAATCTCGTAGAAACCGTGGGTCGACAGGCCCAAGCGGATGCCTCCCGCTGCAAGCGCCGCGAGGTCTGCCGTGTGCACGTCTTCCTGGCCGAGGTGGACGCCGTAGGCGCCGGCGTCGAGTGCGGCCTGCCAGTGGTCGTTGATAAACACCTGAGCGTCGTGCTGACGGCCGACGGCCACGCAGCGGGCAATTTCACGCTTCAGCTCATCGGCAGGTTCGGCTGATTTGCGTCGCAACTGTACGGTCTTCACGCCGAAGCCGACCACCCGTTCGACCCATTCCGCCGTCGGCAGCACCGGATACAGGCCCAATCGGTCCGGGCAGCGCGGGAACGCCTGCGCAGGGGCGTCAGGCAAGCCGGCGAGACGCGGAAAATGGCTGAGATCGGCGGGAAAGGCGTCGTCGGCACGGGTTTCGTCGCCGTCGCGCCAGGCCAGCGCCAGCACCAGCGCGTCATGCGGATCGAAGCCGCAGTCGAGGAACGCCGCCAGCGCGGCAATCCAGTCTTCCGCCAGATGACCTTCGAGGCGGTATTTTTCGCCGCCCAGATGCAGCGTGGCCTTGTCCTCGGCGGCCTCAATCACGCCAGCGCCCCGCACCAGCCAGCGCGCCATCTGCTCGCCATGCTGCTGCGCGTCGGCGATCACGATCAGATCGCCGCCGTTCGGCTCGTCCGGCGCGGTCAGGCAGATGCGCCACGGCGCATGCGTCGGCGGCCAGTCGCCCAGCCGGGCGCGGATGCGCTCGGCGGCTTCGGTGAGTTCGTCGGCGGGCGGCCAGAACAGGTCGCGGTCTTTCAATGTCAACGTCTGCGTCATGCGGCGCTCCCGTCTTGATGCCAGAACGGCATGCCGACCACCGGCGTGCTCGCGTGCGCGCTTTCGCGCTCGGCCATCGGCCCCGCCAGAAAAGCCTGGCGCCCCGCTTCGACGCCCAGCGCGAAAGCGCGCGCCATCGCGTCGGGATGAGTGGCCTGCGAAACCGCGGTGTTCAGCAACACGCCGTCGAAGCCCCATTCCATCACCTGCGCCGCGTGCGACGGCACGCCGAGACCGGCGTCGACGATCAGCGGCACGTCCGGCAGACGCTCGCGCAACACGCGCAGGCCATACGGATTGATCACGCCCTTGCCGGTGCCGATCGGCGCGCCCCACGGCATCAGCGCTTCACAGCCGGCGTCCAGCAGACGGCGGCCGATCACGAGGTCTTCGGTGCAATACGGCAGCACCTTGAAGCCGTCCTTGACCAATTGCGCGGCCGCTTCGATCAGGCCGACCGGGTCGGGCTGCAGCGTGTAGTCGTCGCCGATCAGTTCAAGCTTGATCCACTCGGTTTCGAAGATTTCGCGCGCCATATGCGCGGTCGTCACCGCCTCGCCGACGGTCAGGCAGCCGGCCGTGTTCGGCAGTAGCGGTACGCCGTGGCGCTTGAGCAGGTCGAAGAAGCCGGCTTCCGCGCCGCCTTCGTTCATTTGCCGGCGCAGCGCGACGGTCACCATGCCGGGCCGCGCGGCGTCGATCGAATCGGACAGCGATTGCAGCGACGGATAGCGCGAGGTGCCGAGCAGCACGCGGCTCGCGAAAGTCTGGCCGTAGAGCGTGAGCGCGTCGGCAGTTTTTGGGGAAGTCATTTGCATAATCTTTTGTCTCCGGCAATCCGGCGTTTCAGGCAATGCAGGGCAGTCGTTCAGCCGCCAGCCACGGGTTGCACGACATCGAGCCTGTCGCCCGCCTGCAGCGCGCGCGCCGCGTGCTGGGTGCGCGCCACGAAGTCGCCGTTCAAGGCGACCGCAAACGGCGGACGCGCGCCGAACGCGGTCAGCGCGTCCGCGACAGTCGCGCCCTCGGGCAGCGACAACGGCTTCTGATTGATATGAATGTCCATGGTGTTCGAATACGTTTCAGTCGATGGCGAAAGCGGCGTGGCGTGCAGCGCTCGTCTGAGTCATGACGGGTCGCGCAACGCTCATGCCGGCTCCCGCGCGGAGTCCAGTTGAAAAAGCTCGCTCCAGCGCGCGTCGCGCTGCCAGTCGGCGAAGGCATCGGCGTCGCCGATGCGGCCGTCGAGCAGCGCCGCGGCGAAGCGCACGGCTTCGTCGGCGACTTCGGGCACGATCATGTAGCCGTGCCGGTACAGGCCGTTCACGCGCAGTGTCTGCGCGCCGTCCCACAGCAAGGCCGGACGGTGGTCCGGCAGAGTTGGGCGGCACTGCGAATTCAGTTCGAGGATGCGTGCTTCGCCGAAGCCGGGATGCACGGAAAACGCCGCGCTCAGCAGTTCGAGCGCGGAGCGCACGCTGACCGGCGACATGTCCTCGCCTTCGACTTCGGTGGCGCCGATCACGTAGAGATCGTCCTGCTTCGGCGCGATGTAGAGCGGATAGCGTGGATGGAGCAGCCGCACCGGCCGCGTCAGCTTGATACCGGGCGCATGCACGCGCGCGACTTCGCCACGAATGCCGCGCAGCGTAGGCAGCACGGACTTCGCGCCGAGGCCGCGGCAATCGATTGTGATACGCGCGGGCGGCAGCGCACGCTGGTCGACCGGCGTATTCCAGTGCGTGTCGACGCCGCGTTGCGCGAGGCCCGCGGCCAGCGCGGTCAGCACCTGACGGTTGTCCAGTTGGCCTTCACGCGGCAGCAGCCAGCCCTGGTTGAAACGGCCCGCCAAAGCAGGCTCGGCGGCGCCGAGCTGCGCGCCCGCCAGGGTGACGAAGCCGCCGTCCAGCAATTCATCCGGAGCGTTCGAGCGCACCCGGCGTTCGAATAGCGGCGCTTCGGTGCGGTCGGCGTGATGCCAGACGACCAGCGTGCCATTGCGCTGAAAGAACACCGGCTCAGGAAGTTCGGCCAGCACTTGCGGCCAGGTATCGAGCGAACTCGCGCCGAGACGCGTGATCAGCAGTTCGGCACTGGCCGCTTCCGCGAGCGGTGCCAGCATCGCCGCGGCGACCCACGCGGCCGATTGCGTGCCGGCGGCATCGCCACGTTCATAGAGCGCCACGCGATGCCCCTGACCGGCAAGCCGCCACGCCACCAGCCGCCCGCACAGGCCACCGCCGAGGACGGCGAAATCGGGTTGTGCAGAACGCGTCATCGCGCACACTCCGTTTCAGGACGGCAAGCAAAGCTGAAGCACGGCGCGCCGACGGCGGCGTGACGAAGGGCAAAACACATATCTGAAGAATAGGCGGTCATCGAGTCCTTTCCGTACGGCAACAAAACGCTCGTACCCAGGACGAAACCGGCGGGTGAGGCCGGCCGGGCGATGCGCGATCCAATGACGGACGCTGCCCGGCGGGGAATGGAAGACTGGCTGCTTCCGGAAACTTCCCGCGCCGGTATTACCCGGATCGGGTGCAAAGGGTGTCTCTCAGCCTCGCCGCCGCGCCATGAAAATCATGCCGCCTGTGCGCGAAGCACCCCTGTTTCGTCGAAGGTCATTAGACCATAAAAGGCGCGGCGCCCGCAAACCAGCGGCTGGCCGCGTCGCACGCGATTTGATCCGACACCATCTTTCACGTTATCAATGCGGCCGAAGGCGGCGCTCTGGCACAATGCCAGCACAGGACGCCGCACGGACGCGGCGCGGGCTGCACGCCGTCCCGCCGTGTTCGCAACTGCAGCGGCGCGGGGCCTCGCGGCGCAAATTAATTTTCGCTTAAGGGCTTCACGCCAGAATCTGACGCTCACTCAGGCGTGCGTTCGTCGAGCACGACGCCCGGGCATGTACCGCAAACCCGCCGCAGGGCAGCCCGCAGACGAGCTGCCCGAACGGGGTCAGCCCCAATGGGCCACCCCGATGGGCCAGCACTACTTCAGGATGCTCATGACACCGAATACCTCTGCCAGCCCCGTGCTGCCGCCGGACGAAAAAGTCTCCGCCTGGAGCCTGATCAAACCCTACTGGGTTTCCGAAGAACGAAAAACGGCCTGGGGCCTGCTCATCGCGATCATCGTGATGAATCTGCTCGTGGTGTGGATCAACGTACGGCTGAACCGCTGGAGCGCCGACTTCTACAACGCGCTGCAAACCAAGAACGTGCACGACTTCCCGCACCTGCTGATGGTGTTCTCGGGGCTCGCGTTCGGCTTCATCATTCTCGCGGTGTACGGCCGTTACCTGCGCCAGATGCTCGGCTTTCGCTGGCGCCAATGGCTGACCACGCGCTACCTGAACGAGTGGCTGAACGACAGCGCCTTCTACCGGATCGAGCGCGACCGCCTCGCCGACAACCCCGACCAGCGGATCAGCGACGACCTCCAGTCGTTCGCCACCAGCACGCTCTCGCTGACGCTCGACCTGCTGTCCACCGTCGTCACGCTGGTGTCGTTCATCACGATCCTGTGGTCGCTGGCCGGCGCGCTGACCATCTCGCTCGGCGGCATGCCGATCGAGATTCCCGGCTACATGGTGTGGGCCGCTGCGCTCTACGCCGTGGTCGGTTCGCTGATCATCCAGAAGGTCGGCCATCCGCTCGTGCCGATCAACTATCAGGCGCAGAAAGTCGAGGCGGATTTCCGTTTCGGCCTGATCCGTCTGCGTGAAAACGCCGAACAGATCGCCTTCTATAACGGCATGGAGACCGAGAAGAAGAACGCGCATTCGCTGTTCGGCCGTATCCGCGACAACTGGTGGCAGGTGATGAAGTACACCAAGCGGCTCACCTTCGTGCTGAGCTTCTACGGCCAGATCGCGATCATCTTTCCGCTGGTGGTCGCCGCGCCGCGCTACTTCGCCGGCGCCTTCACATTCGGCGTGCTGATGCAGATCTCCAGCGCCTTCGGCACCGTCAGCGATTCGTTTTCGTGGTTCATCAACAGTTACGGCACTTTGGTCGAATGGCGCGCTACCGTGAACCGGTTGCGTGAATTCAAGCGCGTCGTGCACGCGCCGCGTTTGAAGGAATCGGTCTCTCCGGCTACCGCGCATGGCGGCATCAATCTGCATTTCGTCGACGAAGACAAGCTCTCCACCGACGGCCTCAAGCTCGCCCTGCCCAACGGCAATCCGTTGTCGCGCATTCGCGATGTCGCGATTCAGCCGGGCTCGCGCTGGCTGGTGCGCGGCCCGTCGGGCTCGGGCAAGAGCACGCTGATGCGCGCGCTCGCCGGCTTGTGGCCGTTCGGTGATGGTTCGATCGACGCCCCGGTCAACGCGCGCATGATGTTCATTCCGCAGGTCAGCTACATGCCGATCGGCACGCTCAAAGCGGCGCTCGCCTATCCGTCCGCCGCCGACACCTACACGGACGACGAATGCCGCGAAGCGCTCGTCGTCTGCCATCTGTCGGAATACGCGGACCGTTTGCAGGAAACGGGACACTGGACCCGGATTCTGTCGCCGGGCGAGCAACAGCGCCTCGCCGCCGCTCGCGTGCTGCTGCACAAGCCGGACTATCTGTTCCTCGACGAAGCCACCAGCGCGCTCGACGCGGAGAACGAAGCGCGTCTGTATCGCCTGTTCACAGAGCGGCTGCCGAAGGCGGCGATTGTCAGCGTCGCGCATCGCGAGTCGCTGGCCGCGTTCCATGACGAGACGCTCGACGTCGAGCGTTCGGGCGAAGCGGTCGCGGCATGACCACCGTGAGCCGCGTGAGCGACCTGAACGACGCGGGCAGCGCAGGATTCGAGCGCGTCGTGCTGATCACCGGCGCGGGCTCCGGCATCGGCGCGGCATTGGCCAGACGCATCGCCGCGCCACGCTCGGCCTTGATGTTGCACGCACGCGGCGCGGATCAGGAAGCGCGTGAACGGCTCGCGCAAGTCGCCGCCGACTGCAGCGCGAACGGTGCGCGCTGCGCGACGGTGTTCGGCGATCTTGCCGAACGCGGCGCTGCGGAACATGTGATTCATCAAACGCTGGCGAGCTTCGGCGCACTCGATCAACTGGTCGCCAACGCAGGACACGCGCAGCGCCAAACGCTGAATGCGCTCGATCCCGACGCGCTAAGCGCAGCCTTCGCGGCGATGCCGGCGGCGTTCGCGTCGCTCGTCAAACGAGCGACGCCCGCGCTGGAAACCTCTAAGCGCGGCCGCGTGGTCGCGCTCAGTTCGTTCGTCGCGCATCGCTATCGCTCGGATACGCCGTTTGCCGCGACGGCTGCTGCGAAGGCGGCGCTCGAATCGCTGGCGAAAACCGCGGCCGCCGAGCTTGCACCGCATGGCGTGACGGTCAATTGCGTGGCGCCCGGCTATACCCGTAAAGATCGCGGGCCGAGTGCCGATAATGCATCGGTATGGACTCGCGCCGCGCAGGCGACGCCGCTCGGGCATGTCGCCGAACCCGCGGATGTCGCTGCGCTGATCGCGTTTCTACTCTCCGATGAAGCGCGTCATATCACCGGCCAGGTGATTCATGTGGACGGTGGTCTCACGCTTGGTTGAGTGACAGGCGAACTGCCTCACTCAGCCACACCGGATCGCAGCGGCCGCTCCCGCATTCGTTTGCTCCCAGCGCAATACACCGCAACATCCCGAAACACGCGAGAAGAGTTCGAAAGCATTTGCGAAGCGCCTTGGCTGTTCCGCGCTTTGGAAACGCCTCCCAGCGGCGACGATAGCCGTGCGGGCCGTACCCGGTCCTGCCCCACGTCATTCATCGCTACTGGAGTCTCCGTCCATGTCATTCGATCGCCGCTCCCATCCTTTGACCCAGCGCCTGGCGCTAGCTCTCGGCGCCGCGCTGCTCGTCACGAGCGTTGCGCACGCAGCCCAAGCCAATCTGGCCAACGAGCCGGCCGACGTTTGCCCCGCGCTCAAACATATCGTCGACGCCGCTGATTTCCGGCAGTTGCAAACCCAGGCCGCCGCGCAATTGCCGGGCACGTCAAGCGCCGACGACTGCCGCGCCAACACGCACGCCTACGATTGCCACTGGCGCGCGCACTGGCAAGCCGACGGCGTCGTCACCGATCCGCTCGAGGAATTCGGCGCCGATATCGCTGCCTGCTTCCCGAACGTCGTGCATGACGTCAACACGCCGACGCGCCAGCATTTCATCGTCACCACCGCCGAGCGTCGCGTCAGCGTCACGGCGAATGTGCAGGGGCAAAACGAACTGCGTCTGCGCGTCACGCGCTGAGCGTGATCCTGATTGCAGTTACCCGAGGTGATTCGCCGTGACTCACCGCCTCCACCAACCGCCACCTGGCGCCGCCTCATGACCTTCGTGCCGAGCATGCGCGCTTATGCTTTCACGCGAGCCCCACGGGCCGCGTGGGTCACGTTGCGGCGTCCCTGCGCGTGGCTCACCGTATCCGCCACGCTGGCGGTCGGCCTGAACGGCTGCGCCTGGACATTGATCCAGGCCGCCGACGCCACCGGCTCCGTCATTCAGGCGGGCTACGCGATCGCGGCGAACTATTCGTCGCCGACCTTCGTCAACGGCAGGCCGGCCGAGGTCAGCAACGTCTGCATCGAAGTCAATCAGAACGTGTCGGTGGGCGATTTCGTGCCGGCGTTGCAACTCGCACTCGACCGGCGCGGCATTCGTTCGGACGTCTACAATCCGGGCACCTCGCCCGCCGGCTGCGAGGCGCGCCTCGTCTATAACGCCGCAATCGATTATGGTCGCCGCTCGTTCAGCGACGAGACGATCCAGTATCTGTCGATCATCGACCTGACGCTGATCCAGAACGGCCGCATTCTCGTCACCGCCCGCTATCAGACCGGCGGCCTGAACACCGATCGCTTCTCTTCGGCGTCGACCAAGCTCAACGGGCTGATCGAGCGAATGGTGGTCGATCGAACCGACTTCGCGCGGCAGCCGCTGCAGACCATCCAGACCTCGCAGGCGAACTAGCCACGCGGGGTCTTGCCATCTCTTACACGGGAAAGGATTCGAAAGCGTTACGCGCTTTGCTCCGCGCGCGTGCTTCTCTAAGATGACCTGAATGAACCAATCCATTCTCGTCGTCGACGACGACCCCGTCGTACGTGAGCTCGTCAGCGGCTATCTGCAAGGGCGCGGCTTCAAAGTCGACACGCTCCAGAACGGCCTGGCGCTGCAGCGTCGTTTGCAGGACGAACGGCCCGCCTTGATCGTGCTCGACATCATGATGCCGGAGCTCGACGGCATCAGCGCGCTGCGCGCCTTGCGCGTGGCCGGCGACGACATCCCCGTGATTCTGCTGACCGCGCGCTCCGATCCGATCGATCGCGTGATCGGCCTCGAACTCGGCGCGGACGACTATCTCGGCAAGCCCTTCGAACCGAGCGAACTGGTCGCGCGGATTCGCACCGTGCTGCGCCGTCGCGGGACGATTGCGCCGAGCGCGCCGGAGCAGCGCGCGCCGTACCGCTTCGGCCGTTTCGAAGTGAATTTCCCGGCACGCGAATTACGCCGGGACGGCGAGCGCATCACGCTGCGTTCGAGTGAATTCGCCATGCTGAAGGTATTCGTCAGCCACGCGATGACCGTGCTGACGCGCGCGCAGTTGCTGGAGAAACTGCACGGCAATAGCGAGGTGCATCGCAATCGCAGCCTGGACGTGTCGATCTGGCGTTTGCGCCGGCTGATCGAAGTGGACCCTTCCGAGCCGCGCTATGTGCAAACCGTGTGGGGACGCGGCTATGTGTTCGTGCCGGACGGTGAAATGGGCGCGGCTGAACGCAGCGCCTGACGGGTGCGTGAAGTGCGATGGACTGTCCACTTTATGCGTCGCTTGCGTCTCGGACCTGTAGCGCGCCGACGGCTCAGAACGTCAGCACGCTCATGAACATTCTCTGCAGCCAGCCCATCGTCGTGGCGTCGGATACCATGCCCACGCCGGCCTGTTCGATGCGCGCGTTCGCCACCTTGCTCGACGCCACGTAATTGCCCGCTTCGATATCCTTAGGATTGACGATGCCCGACAGGCGCAACCGGTCGCGGTTGCCGCTCATTGCGATCACCTTCTCGCCCGACACTACGAGATTGCCGGTAGACATGGTGCCGATCACGGTGACAGCGAGCGTGCCGTTCATGCCGCTGACGTCGGTGAGACTGCCCTGCCCTTTGTATTCGGTGCTCGCCGAGCCGATGTTGAACAGTCGCGCGAGCCGCGCGGCGGCGTTGGTGGAATGATCGGCGGCGTCGGCGGTGATGCTGCTCGAGCGGCTCGCCGCAGCGGTCGCGCTGTTGTTGCCGCTGTACGATTCCGCAAGGCGGATGGTGAGCACGTCGCCGATATGCTGGGCGCGCGGTGTTTCGTATAGCAGCAGCGGCGTGCCCGCCTGATAGATCGCGCCTTGCGTATTGACGTTCAGCGGCGCCGAGGCGAGCGGCGGCGCCATCGGCGTATCGACGATCGAGCTTTGCTGGTGGCTCGCGCAAGCCGCAAGGCAAGCCGCCGCACCTAGCGCGACAGCCAGACGTAGCGCAGTCATGCATGCTCCTTGTTGAAAACGGGCCTCGCGGCCGCACTCATCGGTGCTCATCAACCGGCCTCCGCGCCGCTTGCCTGCCATTGCCGCACGACCGACTTCACCCACGCATCCGAGCCCCTCAGCAGATAGGTGAGCGTGCCGTTGCGCGTGCCCGGCAGAAAGCACAACGTGATCGAACTCACCGCGTTTTCCCACACGTACATGGGCATCGCGCCCGTCGCCGACACGTTCGGCGTCGCGAGACGCGGCGGCCCGTAGCGGTCCGCGAGTGCGTCGCGCAAATCTTCGGCTGTGATCTCGTCGATCACGAAAGAAATCTCGTACAGATGCAGCGCGCTTTGGCCGTCCACGCGCGCGAAGCGCAGCACGTGCTCCAGCGCCGGCGCGCCGTCGACCACCGCTTGCGACACCGCCCAGCCGTTGTCCGCGCGATGCGCCCAGCGGCAGGCCACCGTCAGACTGTCGTGCGACTTGAGCCGCATGCCGAGCGCGCCCGCTTGCACGTCCGTCTCGCAGACCGGCACGCTGCCGAGCGGCGTCGCCCGCACGCTCGAGCCCGCGCGGAATTCGTCGAGCGTGATGCCGAGCGCGATGCCACGGAACGCGAATGGCGCGTCTTGCGAGCGGCGCCGCGCATCGGCGGAAGGCTCTTTCGATGCGGCGCCCGCAGCACTTGCGTCGCGCGCAGGCGGCCGCGCTTGCGCGCTCGATGACAGCACGCCGCCCAGCAACGCCAGCACCCAGGCAATCCGTTTCAGTGTCATGATTCAGTCGATGGCGGATGAACACATGTCGAACGGCGAGGCCGCGGCATGGCCCACGACCGGGATGATTTTCAGCGTGGCCGAAGTCAGCCGGCACGGCAGCGCGGCGACGGCGCAGCCACCCAGTGGCAGCAGCGCCGCGCCGAGCGTCAACCACGCAACGACACGCATCAAGCGGTGAAGAATTCTCGGAGTCGACACGTGGGCCTCGGTACGTCAGGCGGTCGTATTGACGTGGTGCCCGACCAGCCCGGTGGGCAGCGACGGCGGTGTCTGAGCGCCAGACTCTCGCGTCGGCGTGGCGGCGCCCGGGTTGTTGGCGGCGGCGGGTCTTTCGGCCGGCGGCGTCGGCGCTAGAGAAGAAAAGCGGGTTGAAGAGAGATTGCTGGGAACGGTCATGATGAGCCTCGCGTGGCGCTAGGTTTCGATTTCACGCCGCCTCCCGTGGGCCCAAGGCGTTAGGCTGATTCAGCATGCGGCGCAACGTGCTGCCGACGAATCATCTCGCGGCCGCGCCATGCCGATGCACGAAGCAAAGCGCGCTTTCCGGCGGTTCTTACGACCCGTTCCGACCTGTTTCGACCGGTTCCAGATACGTGCAAATTCTTTCCTGCGAGGAATGTTGGCGATGCGAAACGAATTCGGCGCCGCCGCGTGCGCTGCCCAATATGAGGCGGCTGAAATATCCCACGAGCCTTGCGTAGCGGGCCTGACAAGCGGGCCTGACAAGCGAGCCGGCCGAAGCGGCGCGGCCTGCCGTAAGCGTTGGTAAGAAAACAGTCGGCCGCGCGCCGCGCGCGTCAGCTTAAAATTTCAGCATGAATCCACAGGTCCTTATCGTCGACGACGATCCGGTCGTACGCGATCTGCTTTGCAAGTTTCTGCAGTCGAACGGCTTCGACGCGTCCGTGCTCCACGACGGCACACATCTCCAGCGCCGGCTCGAACGCGAACGGCCGTCCGTCGTCGTGCTCGACATCATGATGCCGAACACCGACGGCTTGCGCGCGCTCACCGCGCTGCGCGCCGCCGGCGACGACATTCCGGTGATCTTCGTGACGGCGCGCGGCACGGTGGCCGACCGCATTGTCGGGCTCTCGCTCGGCGCGGACGACTACCTGACCAAGCCGTTCGATCCACGCGAATTGCTCGCCCGCATCCACACGGTTTTGCGCCGGCGCGGGCCGTCCACCACGAGTGCGCCGGAAGCCCGCAAGCCGTATCGCTTCGGCCCGTTCGAGCTCGACTTCGCCACCCGTTCGCTGTGCCGCGACAACTCGAAGCTGGCGCTGCGCGACAGTGAGTTCGCGCTCCTGAAGATCTTCGTCAACAATCCGTACAAGGTGCTGTCGCGCGTGCTGATTCACGATCTCGTGCATCGCGACAACCTCGCCTTCCGCGACCGCAGCCTCGACGTCCCGATCTGGCGCCTGCGCCGCGTGATCGAAGACGACCCGTCGAACCCCTGCTACGTGCAGACGGTGCGCGGCAAAGGCTACGTCTTCGTGCCCGACGCCGACGGCACGCCCTTCGCCGACGAGGCCGCCTCAAGCGCATGAAAAACCCGCTGAACACGCTGTTCGGCAGAATGGCGTTACTCTCGGCGGCCGTGTTGTTCGCGATTCAGGCCGGCTGGTTCGTGCTCGTGGTGATGCAGCCGCCGCGCCACGAAATCGACGGCTTCGCGCGCGGCATCCTGCTGGTGCTGCAAGCCGTCAACGGCGAGCCGATGAAAGGCGCCGCGCTCGCGCCCGCCATGCGCGTCCATCTCGTACCCACCTGGAACATGCCGGCGAGCGTGCATCTACACACGCCCACGCAGCGTCCGCTCGAAGACCTGAGCCGGCACTTGCGCGAGAATCTGCCGCCCGGCACGCAGATCGCCGTCGACGACCTGCGCCCGCCGCAGTTATGGGTGCTGTTTCCCGGCAAGCCGAACTGGGTCGTGGTGCCGGTCGATGTGCCGCCGCGCCCGCGCTTTCTGATCGAGTCGATCTCGATGCTGCTCGCCGCGCTGATCCTCTCGCTGCTGGCGGTCTGGCAGATGCAGCGGCCGCTTTCGCGCGTCGCCGATGCCGCGCGTGCGTTCGGCTCGGGCGGCCGTCCGGAACCGGTGACGGTGCAAGGCCCGCGCGAGTTGCGCGATCTGATCGGTTCGTTCAACGACATGATGCGGCGCCTGAATGAAGCGGGCGACGACCAGGCGGTGATGCTGGCCGGCGTCGCGCACGATCTGAAGGCGCCGCTCACGCGCCTGAAGCTGCGCGCGAGCGTATTGGTGGCGGAGAACGAGCGCGCCGGTCTGATCCGCGACGTCGACTCGCTCACCAACATCGTTCAGCAGTTTCTCGAATTCGCGGGACAGTCCGCCGACGCCGGGCCGCCGGTCGAAGTAGACGACTTCCTGCAGGAACAGTTCTCCGCCAGCGACAGCACCGAAGCACCGCTCTTCACTCTCGATCTGCGCGCCGGCTCGGCGTTCAGGCTGCCGCGCACGCTGCTCGACCGGCTGGTCACGAACCTCGTCGACAACGCGCTCGAACACGGCGCGCCGCCGGTGGATATCGCCACCGCCCGCACCGACGGCCATTGGGTAATCAGCGTGCGCGACCACGGCGCCGGCATTCCCGACGACCGCATCGCCGCAGCCATGAAGCCGTTTGTCCGGCTCGACGCGGCGCGTGGCGGCGAGGGCCATTGCGGCCTCGGCCTCGCGATCGTCGCACGGCTCGCGCACGATCGCGGCGGACGCTGTCACGTGCGTAATCACGCGCAGGGCGGTCTGGAAGTGCGGATCGAATTGCCGGCGGTGCCGGCGTTGACCTGAGAGAAGTTGGGCGACGCTTACGCGCCCTTACTGGATGAACCATCGCAGGCGCGGGGGCTTTATAGTCGCTTCCGGCAACCTCGATGCCGCCCTTCTCTGTCCGCCCCGTCATTTAGGGCGGACTTTTTTTTGGCCGGCTTTTTGCGTGTCGAACGCCTAGTTTGCGGCTGTGGCGCCTCAAACCACCAGGCGACTGTGCAAGGTATCGATGGTCGTCTGCGAGACGCCGAGACCTTGCGTCAGATAGCTCACCATCGTGCCGTAAATCGCCTGCACCTGGTCGAATCCGGCCTGCAGATAATTTTCCTGGACATTCATCAGCGGCGCTTCAGCCGCAGCGATGGCGTCGCCGTCCTGCGCGCGCAACCTGCCGGTTTGCGTTTCGATCGACGGCGCCAGATAGGCGTTGCTCAGCAGATAGTCCTGCACGATGACGTCGAGCGGAACGTTCGCAATGCTGAGCAGGAGCGCCGCGACCCAGCCGGCGCGGTCCTTGCCCGCGTTGGAATGAAAGAGTTGCGCGCCTGGCCCGTCGGCGAGACTGGTCAGCAGCGCCCCGTATGCGGCGCGCTGGGCGGCGCCGGTGACGTAGCCGCGCGCCTGCGATTCCATGAACGCGACGGCGGCGCCCGCCGTCTCGACGTTCGGCGTGACGAAGTCAGTGATGCCGAGCACGTTGAGCGTCTGGGTGGTCGCGCCGCTCGGCAGGATATCGGCGATGCGCGCAATTTCACCGGGCGTGCGCAGATCGTAGACTGAGGCGATGCCGAGCCGGTCGATGGTGGCCTGGTCGGTGGTGTCGAGCGTCAATGCGTTCGCGCGGTAGAACGCGCCCCGGCGCAGCTGTTTGCCGTCGACGGTCGGATACCCAGCGGCCGCGCCCGCCAGATCGCGGAAGTTGTCGACCGACGCAAGGCGCGGCGTGGCGGGCTGATCAGCGTCGAGGTTGCCGCCGCCGCACGCGGACAGCAGCGAGCTGCCCATGCCGGAGATCAGCAGCACGCTGGCTGAGCGCTTCAGGAAAGTCCGGCGCGAGGCCGGCGGCGCCTCGTCCGACAGTTGGCTCGTCCGCGGAAAAGTGCTCGCGGAGCGTCGGAATGGCGAGCAGGTTTTTGCGGGAGCGGGCATTCGGCGTGGCTGGCGCGGGCGTGAGTGGATAAGTCGCAGCATCGGCGCTGCGAGCGCAGTTTAACCATGCTCGATATCGTTTGGGTTACACGGTAGTAGTTGGTAAGGAAAAAGCGGCCCGCGCGCATCGCGCCGAACAGCGCGATCGTCAGCCAGGCCGCGACATTGCCTTTCCCTCGCGCAGATTTCTCCGGCTTTTCATCTCTTATCGGTTTCTTACCGTTACCTGCCATTTTTGACCACAACTGGCCGCACAACGCCCCATCCCCGTAGAATACAAACACCCCACATTCACGCCGATGGCAGGCCAACAAGCCCTGGAGACCACAACAAAACATGCCCTCTCTCCAATGGTTCACCGAACTGACCCAGCGCGAACGCCGCACGCTATACGCCGGCTTCGGAGGCTACGCGGTCGACGCCTTCGACTTCATGATTTACTCCTTCCTCATTCCGACGCTGATCGCGACGTGGGGCATGACAAAGAGCGAAGCCGGCATGATCGCCACCAGTTCGCTGATCTCGTCGGCGGTGGGCGGCTGGCTCGCCGGCATTCTCGCCGACCGCTACGGCCGCATCCGCGTGCTGCAGTGGACCATCGCCACCTTCGCGCTGTTCACCTTTCTGTCCGGCTTCACGCACTCGTTCTGGCAGTTGCTCACCACGCGCACGCTGCAAGGCATCGGCTTCGGCGGTGAATGGTCGGTCGTGACGATCATGATGGCCGAGACCATTCGTTCGCCTCAGCATCGCGCGAAAGCGGTCGGCACCGTGCAAAGCAGCTGGTCGTTCGGCTGGGCGGCTGCGGCGATCATTTACTGGGCTTTCTTTGCGTTGCTGCCTGAGCAGTACGCATGGCGCGCCTGCTTCTGGATCGGCCTGCTGCCCGCTGCATGGATCATCTACATTCGTCGCAATGTGAGCGATCCGGAGATCTTTCTCGAAACGCGCCGGGCTCGTGAGAGCGGTTTCGATACGTCACATTTCCTGCAGATCTTCTCGGGCGCTCACCTCAAAACCACCTTGCTCGGCAGCGTGCTGTGCACCGGCATGCTCGGCGGCTATTACGCGATCACCACGTGGTTGCCGACCTATCTGAAGACCGTGCGGCATCTGTCTGTGTTCAACACGAGCGGCTATCTGATCGTGCTGATCGTCGGTTCATTCACGGGGTATATCGTCGGCGCGATTCTGTGCGACAAGATCGGCCGGCGCGCGTCGTTCGTGCTGTTCGCGATCGGCTCGTTCGTGCTCGGCATGTTCTACACCATGCTGCCGATCACCGACGGCATGATGCTCGCGCTCGGTTTTCCGCTCGGCATCGTGGTGCAAGGGATTTTCGCGGGCGTGGGCGCTTACCTGTCCGAGCTTTATCCGAATGCAATACGCGGTTCGGGACAAGGATTCTGCTACAACCTCGGGCGTGGACTCGGCTCGTTCTTTCCGATTCTGGTCGGCACACTGTCGCAAACCATGACGCTGGTGAAAGCGATGGGCATCGTGGCCGGCTCGGGCTATCTGCTTGTGATCGTCGCCGCGTTGTGTCTGCCCGAAACCAAGGGCAAGGTGCTCGGCGCGACCCAGCCTGCCGCCTGAACCCGCAGTCACACACATGAAAACGATTGTTCTGGGCGGCGGCGTGATCGGCGTCGCCACCGCTTTTTACCTCCGCCAGCAGGGCTGCGAAGTCACCGTGATCGAGCGCGAACCGGACGTCGCGCTCTCTACCAGCTTCGGCAACGCGGGCGTGATCGCGCCAGGCTACGTAACACCCTGGGCCGCGCCCGGCATGCCGGCGAAGATCCTCAAATATCTGTTCAAGCCGGCCTCGCCGCTGATCTTCCGCCCGACCTTCGATCCAGCTCAATGGCGTTGGATCGCGCGCTGGCTGCATGAATGCGATCTCGAACGGTTTCGCGTCAACAAGCAGCGTATGCAGCGCATTGCTTACTACAGCCGCGACTGTCTGCACGAATTCCGCGCTTGCTATCCGTTCGACTACGCCCGCAGCCAAGGCTATCTGCAGTTGTTCCGCAGCGAGTACGACGTCGAACTCGCGCAGCCGGCGCTCGCCGTGTTGCGCGACGCGGGTATCGCGCATCGGGAAGTGAGCGCGGCGCAGTGTGTGGAAATCGAGCCGGGTTTGAGTTGGGCGCGTCAGGCGCCGCTCTCGGGGCTCTATCTGCCCGACGACGAAGCCGGCGATTGCGCCCGCTTCACGCGCGAACTGCGCGCCATTTGTGAACGCAATGACGTGCGCTTCCGTTTGGACACGCGGGTGACGTCGCTCGATCTGCAAGGCGGGGCGTTGCGCGCAGTGCGTATCGAGAGCGAGCGCGGCGCGGAGATGCTGTACGCGGATGCCGTGGTGGTGGCGCTGGGCGTCGACAGTGCGGGGTTGCTCGCGCGGCTCGGCGTGAAGGTGCCGCTTTATCCGGTAAAAGGCTATTCCGCGACGCTGCCCGTCACCGACGAAGAAAAAGCCCCGCGCGGCGCGTTGATGGACGAATCGCTGAAGACGGCAATCACGCGTTTTGGCAACAACCTGCGGGTAGCCGGCACTGCGGAACTCGGTAATCGGCAGACCACCTTGCGCGAACAGGCCTTGCAAACGCTTATGAAAGTGCTAAGCGACTGGTTCCCGCACGCGGCCAATCCGACTTCCGCGCATTTTTGGGTCGGCCGCCGTCCCATGACACCCGACGGCGCGCCGCTGCTCGGTCCGTCCGGCGTGGAGAAACTGTGGTTGAACCTCGGTCACGGCTCGACGGGTTGGGCGATGTCGATGGGTTCGGGACGTGTGGTCGCGGATCTGATCACACACCGCAAGCCGGAGATCGATCTTGATGGGCTGACGTTGGGGCGGTACGGTAAACCACGCACATAGCGCCGCTGCACGCTGAAGTTAAAAAGCCGGGTCACCCTCTCAGGTGCCCGGCTTTGTTTTTTCACCGCTTGATGCGCCGCTCACGCGGCACATTGTCGTCTCCACCTCTTCCTGCAAGCAGTTGCCGGCTCTCATGCCTCAGCACGAAAACCGGACAGGAGACGTTTAGCGCGGCAGTTCCGAATGCCCCATCAGGAACGCGTCGACCGAACGCGCGCACTGACGGCCTTCACGAATCGCCCACACCACCAGCGACTGACCGCGGCGCATATCGCCGGCGGTGAACACCTTGTCCACCGACGTGTAATACGCCTTCTCGCCTTCGGTCGAAGCACGCACGTTGCCGCGATTATCCTTGTCGACGCCGAACGCTTCGAGCACCGGCGACACCGGCTGCGTGAAGCCCATGGCGAGCAGCACCAGATCGGCCTTCATTTCGAATTCGGAGCCCGGCACTTCCTGCATCTTGCCGTCCTTCCATTCGACGCGCGCCGCGATCAGCTTCTCGACCTTGCCGTTCTTGCCTTCGAGGCGCTTGGTCGCGACTGCCCAATCACGCGAGCAGCCTTCGTCATGCGACGACGACGTGCGCAGCTTGATCGGCCAGTACGGCCACACGAGCGGCTTGTTTTCTTCTTCCGGCGGCTGCGGCAGCAATTCGAATTGCGTGACGCTCTTCGCGCCATGGCGATTCGACGTGCCCACGCAGTCCGAACCCGTATCGCCGCCGCCGATCACGACCACATGCTTGCCCTTCGCGAGCAACTGGTTCGCGACCTTGTCGCCGGCATTGACCTTGTTCTGTTGCGGCAGGAATTCCATCGCGTAGTGGATGCCTTCCAGCTCGCGGCCCGGCACCGGCAGATCGCGCGGCGTTTCCGAACCGCCCGCGATCACCACGGCGTCGAACTCTTCCTTCAACTGCTCCGGCGACACAGTTTCCTTCGCCGTGTTGCCGATATGCGCCGGCAGTGAATCCGCCTTGCCGATGAACACGCCCGCGCGGAACGTCACGCCTTCGGCTTCCATCTGACGCATGCGGCGATCGATCAGCCACTTTTCCAGCTTGAAGTCGGGAATGCCATAACGCAGCAAACCACCAATGCGATCGTTCTTTTCGAACACGGTGACATCGTGCCCCGCGCGCGCGAGTTGCTGCGCGACGGCCAAACCAGCGGGGCCGGAACCGACCACGGCGACCTTCTTGCCGGTCTTGTGCTTCGGCGGCTGCGGCGCAACCCAGCCTTCGGCCCAGGCTTTGTCGATGATCGCGTGCTCGATCGACTTGATGCCGACCGGGTCGTCATTGATGCCGAGCGTGCAGGCCGCTTCGCACGGCGCCGGGCAGATGCGGCCCGTGAACTCGGGGAAATTGTTCGTCGAGTGCAGCACTTCGATCGCGTTCTTCCAATCCTGATGGAACACCAGGTCGTTGAAGTCCGGGATGATGTTGTTCACCGGGCAGCCGTTGTTGCAGAACGGAATGCCGCAGTCCATGCAACGTGCGCCTTGAATCTTCGCTTCGTCGTCGGTCAGCGCGGCGACGAATTCCTTGTAGTGCTTCACACGCGTGAGCGGAGCTTCGTACGCCTCGTGGCGGCGTTCGAACTCGAGAAAACCGGTTGCCTTGCCCATGTGGTTCTCTTCTCTATCTAATCAGGTGGGGTGATCTACACCCGCCGCGTGCACCGTTGAACGGCGGGGCGCGGCGGGTACGGCTTGTATGTGACGTCTTTGGCTTGAGGCCAGTTGCGAATCAGGCGGCGAGCACTTCCTTGTTCGCCTTCTTCGCGGCCATTTCGCCCAGCGCACGCTTGTATTCGGTCGGGAACACCTTCACGAATTGACGGCGCGACGCGTCCCAGTTTTCGAGCAGCGCCTTGGCGCGCGGCGAACCCGTGAACTGGAAGTGACGCTCGATGAGTCCCTTAAGCAGCGCTTCGTCGGTTGCGCCGGCGTGCCACAGGCCCTTGTCGACCGTGCGTTCCTGTTCGGCCGTTTGCAGAACCGGATCGAGCGCGACCATCGACTTGTTGCACTTGCCCGCGAACGAGTTGTCCGGGTCGTACACGTAGGCGATGCCGCCCGACATGCCCGCGGCGAAGTTACGGCCCGTTTCGCCGAGCACGACCACCGTGCCGCCCGTCATGTATTCGCAACCGTGGTCGCCCGTGCCTTCGACAACCGCTGTCGCGCCCGAGTTACGCACGCAGAAGCGCTCGCCGGCCACGCCGCGGAAGAACGCTTCACCTTCGATCGCGCCATACATCACCGTGTTGCCGCAGATGATGTTCTCTTCCGACTTGCCGCGGAAGTCGTTGGTCGGTCGGATAATGATGCGGCCGCCCGACAAGCCCTTGCCGACGTAGTCGTTACCGTCGCCGACGAGATCCAGCGTGATGCCCTTGGCGAGGAACGCGCCAAAACTCTGGCCCGCCGTGCCCTTCAACTGGATGTGAATGGAATCGTCGGGCAAGCCGTCGTGACCATACTTCTTCGCGATCGTGCCGGACAGCATCGCGCCGACGGTACGGTTCACGTTACGCACCGGCTGGATGAACGAGACGTGCTCGCCCTTCTCGATCGCCGCCTTCGCCTTCTCGATCAGCGTGTGGTCGAGTGCCTTGTCCAGACCGTGGTCCTGCATGTCGACATGCTTGCGCGCGACTTCAGCCGACACTTGCGGCAGATAGAACACGCGCGAGAAGTCCAGACCCTTGGCCTTCCAGTGCTCGATGCCCTTCTTCATGTCGAGCAGTTCGGCGTGGCCGATCAGATCGTCGAACTTGCGGATGCCCAGTTGCGCCATGATTTCGCGCGCTTCTTCCGCAACGAAGAAGAAGAAGTTCACGACGTGTTCCGGTTGGCCCTGGAACTTCGCACGCAGCACCGGATCTTGCGTCGCAACGCCGACCGGGCAAGTGTTCAGATGGCACTTGCGCATCATGATGCAGCCTTCGACGACGAGCGGCGCCGTCGCGAAACCGAACTCGTCCGCGCCGAGCAGCGCGCCGATCACGACGTCGCGGCCGGTCTTCATCTGACCGTCGGCCTGCACGCGGATACGGCCGCGCAACTGGTTCAGCACCAGCGTTTGCTGCGTTTCGGCAAGACCCAGTTCCCACGGCGTGCCGGCATGCTTCACCGACGACAGCGGCGACGCGCCCGTGCCGCCGTCATGGCCGGCGATCACGACGTGATCGGCCTTGGCCTTGGCGACACCGGCGGCAACCGTACCCACGCCCGATTCCGACACCAGCTTCACCGAGATGCTGGCCGCCGAGTTGGCGTTCTTCAGATCGTGAATCAACTGCGCCAGATCTTCGATCGAGTAGATGTCGTGGTGCGGCGGCGGCGAAATCAGTCCGACGCCCGGCACCGAGTAACGCAGCTTGCCGATGTAGTCCGACACCTTGTGGCCCGGCAACTGGCCGCCTTCGCCCGGCTTCGCGCCTTGCGCCATCTTGATCTGGATCTGATCAGCGGACGCGAGGTATTCCGCGGTCACGCCGAAACGGCCCGACGCCACCTGCTTGATCTTCGAGCGCAGCGAGTCGCCTTCCTTTAGCGGAATGTCGACGATCACTTCGTCGCCGATCACCGACTTCATGGTGTCGCCGTTCTTGATCGGAATGCCGCGCAGTTCGTTGCGATAACGGTTCACGTCCTCGCCGCCTTCGCCCGTGTTCGACTTGCCGCCGATGCGGTTCATCGCGACCGCCAGCGTGGCATGTGCTTCAGTCGAGATCGAGCCCAGCGACATCGCGCCGGTCGCGAACCGCTTGACGATTTCCTTCGCCGATTCGACTTCGTCGAGCGGGATGGCCTTGGTCGGATCGAACTTGAATTCGAACAGGCCGCGGAACGTCATGTGGCGCTTGGTCTGATCGTTGATCAGATGGGCGTATTCCTTGTACGTCTGATACGAGTTGCTGCGCGCCGAGTGCTGCAGCTTGGCGATCGCATCCGGCGTCCACATGTGTTCTTCGCCGCGCACGCGGTACGCGTATTCGCCGCCCGCGTCGAGCATGTTCGCGAGGACCGGGTTGTCGCCGAACGCGTCGCGATGCAGGCGGATCGCTTCTTCCGCGACGTCGAACAGGCCGATACCGCCCACCTTCGACGACGTGCCCTTGAAGTACTTCACCACCAGGTCTTCAGCCAGACCGACCGCTTCGAAAATTTGCGCGCCGGTGTAGGACATGTAGGTCGAAATGCCCATCTTCGACATGACCTTCATCAGGCCCTTGCCGACTGCCTTGGTGAAGTTGTAGACCGCCTTCTCCGCCGACAGGTCGCCCTTCAGGCCGGCCGCGAGCTGGCTCAGCGTTTCCATGGCCAGGTACGGGTGCACGGCTTCCGCGCCGTAGCCCGCGAGCAACGCGAAGTGGTGCGTTTCACGCGCCGAGCCGGTTTCCACGACCAGGCCCGCGCTCGTGCGCAGACCGTGCTGGACGAGGTGCGTATGGATCGCGGCGGTGGCCAGCAGCGCCGGGATCGCGACGTTGTCGCGGTCGGTCTTGCGGTCCGACACGATCAGCATGTTGTAGCCGGACTTGACCGCATCCACGGCTTCCGCGCACAGCGAGGCGAGGCGCGCTTCGATGCCTTCCTTGCCCCACGCCACCGGATAGCAGATGTTCAGTTCATACGAGCTGAACTTCCCGCCCGTGTACTGATCGATCGCGCGGATCTTCGCGATGTCCTTGAAATCGAGCACCGGCTGCGACACTTCGAGACGCATCGGCGGGTTGATGTTGTTCGTGTCCAGCAGGTTCGGCTTCGGACCGACGAACGACACCAGCGACATCACCATGTTTTCACGGATCGGGTCGATCGGCGGGTTCGTCACTTGCGCGAACAGCTGCTTGAAGTAGTGATACAGCGTCTTGTTCTTGTTGGACATGACCGCGAGCGGCGAGTCGTTGCCCATCGAGCCGACGGCTTCTTCGCCGGCTTGCGCCATTGGCGCCATCAGGAACTTGAGGTCTTCCTGCGTGTAGCCGAACGCCTGCTGGCGATCCAGCAAGGCAGCGGCTTCGCGGCGTTCCGTGGCGACGTCTTCGGCCTTCGCCTCGATCTCGTCGAGCTTGATGCGCACGGCGTCGATCCAGCTCTTGTACGGCTTGGCGTTCGCGAGGTTGTCCTTCAGTTCCTTGTCGTCGATGATGCGGCCGTGTTCCATGTCGATCAGGAACATCTTGCCCGGCTGCAGACGCCACTTCTTGACAATTTTCGACTCGGGGATAGGCAGCGTGCCCGCTTCCGACGCCATGATGACGAGATCGTCGTCCGTGACGATGTAGCGCGCCGGGCGCAGGCCGTTACGGTCGAGCGTCGCGCCGATCTGACGGCCGTCGGTGAAGGCGATCGCGGCGGGGCCGTCCCACGGCTCCATCATCGCGGCGTGGTATTCGTAGAACGCGCGGCGGTTGTCGTCCATCAGCGTGTGCTGTTCCCAGGCTTCCGGGATCATCATCATCATGGCGTGGACGAGCGGGTAGCCGGCCATAACCAGCAGTTCGAGACAGTTGTCGAACGAGGCGGTGTCCGATTGGCCCGGATAGATCAGCGGCCAGAGCTTCGGCAGATCGTCGCCGAGCACGTGCGACGCGATCGCGCCGGTGCGGGCGTTCAGCCAGTTGACGTTGCCCTTGACCGTGTTGATTTCGCCGTTGTGGGCGATCATGCGGTACGGGTGAGCCAGTTCCCACGCCGGGAACGTGTTGGTCGAGAAGCGTTGGTGCACCAGCGCCAGCGCCGACACCGTGCGCTCGTCCTGCAGGTCGCGGTAATACACACCGACCTGGCCGGCCAGCAGCAGGCCCTTGTAGACGACCGTGCGCGCCGAGCACGACGGCACGAAGTATTCCTTGCCGTGCTTGAGCTTGAGCGCCTGGATGCGGTGGCTCGCGGTCTTGCGGATGATGTACAGCTTCCGCTCGAGTGCGTCCGTCACCATGATGTCCTTGCCGCGGCCGATGAAGATCTGGCGGATCAGCGGCTCGCTCGCCTTCACGGTGGGCGAAATCGGCATGGTGTGGTCGACCGGCACGTCGCGCCAGCCCAGCACGACCTGGCCTTCGGCCTTCACCGTGCGTTCCAGTTCCTGTTCACAGGCCAGACGCGACGCGTGTTCCTTCGGCAGGAAGACCATGCCCACGCCGTATTCCCCGTGCGGCGGCAGCACCACGCCCTGCTTGGCCATTTCCTCGCGATAAAAGCCGTCCGGAATCTGGATCAGGATGCCCGCGCCGTCGCCCATCAGCGGATCGGCGCCGACGGCGCCCCGGTGGTCGAGGTTCTCGAGAATCTTCAGGCCCTGCTCGATGATCTCGTGGCTTTTCTTGCCCTTGATGTGAGCGACGAAGCCGACGCCGCAGGCGTCGTGCTCGTTTTGCGGGTCGTACAGACCTTGCGCGGCGGGAACCGGGTGAGTCGGTTGCTGGTGGTCGTTCATGGGGACACCGTCTGTGAGGGGCCGGACAGGCCGTTAAACCGTTTTTCTATTGCCGCAGTGCGATTCACAACCGCGACGGCGCGCTCAACGCTCGATGCTACGCGCGTCAAAAAGCACCGGAATTCGGAATATACGCGACGAATCAATGGAATAGCAAATAAAACGTTGTCATTGAACCCCAATTATCAAGTTGGTGCATTGCGGTGAAATTTTATTGGTTCCACATCAAATTGGGGCAAAAGAAAACGGCATGCAAAGATGCCGTTTTGCTGCAGCCCATTGATCCAACACGCTTTATTGCTGCTGCGGCGTCTCGCGCACCTTGCGCGGCCGCCCGCGTGGCAACGGCGATACGCGCCGATTGGCGGCCCGCGCCGCCCACTCGCGGTACGTCTCGCTGCCCAAAACCCAGCCCTTTAGCGTTGCCTGCTGAAGCTGGCTGGCCTCGCGTTCGTCGAGCGGCTGCTCGCACAGTTCGCGGTACGCACGCTGGCGTTCGAACGGCGTATTGCCCAGCGACCAGTACAGCGGATGGTCGGTAATCAGGCTGTCGAGCGTCAAGCCGATGTGATGGCGGTAGCTCGACCAACGGTAGTCTTCCGGCGCGCTCACGAGTCCCGCGCGCACCGGACACATTTCGACGACGCGGCTCGCCAGCAGAAAGTAGCGCTCGCCTTCGATCACCGTGGCTCTGTAGCGCCCTTCCCACAATGTGCCACGGCGCGCGTAGCGCCTGTTAAAGTGCGCCACGTAACGGCGCCCGACCGCCTGCATCGCCTTCGGCAGGCTGGACTCCTCGGTCGGCGTGACGAGCAGTTGCACCGCGCCCGGCATCAGCGCATACGCGTGGATGGACAGGTGATGATCGCGCGAAGCCGCTTTCAAACAATCGATGAAAAGCTCGTAGTCCTGGTCGTCGACGAAAGCGGGCTGCTGATCGAGCCCGCGGAGGATGACGTGCTGCGGCTGGTCAGGGACATAGAGACGTGCAAGCCGTGCCATGCTGGAGTATCCGATAGTCGCGTTGGTACATACCCGAAGGTCCGAAGAACCGCATGCGCTCAAGCTTCGGCGCCATGCGGCAGAGCCAGATACCACGCGGTGCTTAGGGAGAAAGCTCTAACCGCCGCGTATGGTTTGTTTCAAACGTTGTAGTCATAATGAGCGGGCCTTTTTTGGAGGAGCACATATGAAATTAAAACAGGCCGTAACGGGGATCGCGGCGCTAGCCTGCATGACAACGGCAGCGCATGCGCAATCGGCCGGTAGCTTTTACGTCACATCGGGCTGGTTCCATCTAGCGCCTCAATCGAGCAGCCAACCGTTGAAAGTGACGAGCATCGGCGGCAGCCCGACCAACATCACCGAAGCCAACACCGGTGCAACACTCGGCTCAGCCGACACCATCGGTTTCACTGCCGGCTACTTCGTTACCGATCACATCGCAGCCGAGTTCGCCATTGGCGTGCCGCCTTCGTTCGACCTGGAAGGTTCGGGCAGTCTCGCCCAGTTCGGCAAGCTGGGCCAGGCAAAACAGTGGAGCCCGACTCTGCTGTTCAAGTACTACTTCAATGCCCCGACCGCCACGTTCCGCCCGTATCTCGGCGTTGGTGTGAGCCGCATCTGGTTCACCGACGAAAAGATCACCAACAGCGCGTTCGAGGCAAACGTTCTGCATGGTCCGACCACCGTCACTACGGATAGTTCGTGGGAGCCGGTGTTTAATGCCGGCTTCACTTATGCGTTCAACCAGCACTGGTTCGCGGGTGTCTCGATCTCGTACCTGCCGCTCAGCACGACCGCCAAGCTGAACACCGCGGCGAACACGCCGGTCGGCACACTGAACGTGCAGTCGCAAACCAAGATCAAACTGAACCCGATCGTTTCCTACGTCAACATCGGTTACCGTTTCTAACGCTTCAAAAAATTAGGGCCGTTGAGGTAGGGTAGTCGAATTTTCGTGGCTTGGACAACGCCGTCATACATCCAATGACGGCGTTTTCATTTGCGCGCGCATCATGGAGGCCGGTTGGGCGCTCATGGAAGCCGCGCGCCGACCCGCTGTCGGCGTTTGTAAATTTGACCCGGAATCGCGCCGGCCAGTGCAATACCTGCCGACGAATCTGCGTTCGGACCACGGTGGCTAGGGCCTGCGGGGTTTGGCACCGAAGTTGCGTTCGCATGGTGTTTCCCGCGTCCCGACGTGAAACTGCGTCTTCGTGACAACGCGCGGGTCCTTTTTCACCTCATCGACGGAGCGACCATGACTGCACTTCCGAATACGCGAGACGCCCTCGGCGAATCCTGGACCAGCACCAGCCGCCGTGCGCGGCGTATCGCTCGCCATAGCCGCCACGCGGCCGAAGATATCGCAGGCGAACTGCGCACGCTAATGTCGGAACTCGAATCCACGCTGGCGGACGGCACGCAGGCCGACGCGGTAGCGTTGCGCGGCAAACTTCGCAAACAACTCGACGTCGCACGCGCCCGCCTGAACGATACGCGCGACGCCGTACGCGAACGCGCCCAAGTGGCGGTGGCAGACGCCGACGATTACGTGCATGAGAATCCGTGGCAGACGATTGCGATCGTCGGGGGCGTTGCGCTGATCGCGGGCGCGTTGTTCGCGTCGCGGCTGCGTTAAGGCGCTACGGCGCGGGGCTGCTGCCGCCAGTCGGGCGGTGGCCGGCTTACCGCGCGAGGCTGCCGCCGCCGGTTGGGCGGTGGCCTCCTGCAAGTGATCTGAACCAGTGCATTGCACTAGCGCCGGCTCGCAAGTCGTCGCGGCCGGCGCTAGTTCGCGCCGCGCTGCTCAGTTGTCGTCGATCACGAACAACCGCTGATATTCCTTGACCGCGTACCGATCCGTCATACCCGCGATGTAGTGGGCGATCAGACGCGGTTGCTGCGTCGCGTCGGTCGACTGGTAGCTTGGCGGCAGCAGTCGCGGGTCGTCCGTGAACGCGTCGAACAAACCGGCGACGACGCGGCGCGCCTTGTTGGCCATGCGCATCACGCGGTAATGGCGATACAGGTTTTTGAACAGGAAGCGCTTGAGCGCCGCAGCCTGCGTGGCAATCTCGTCACTATGCGCGACGAGAGCGGGCGATAAGCGCACCGCCTCAAGCGACGCGGGCGCGTGCCTGTTTAGGTTCGACCTGGTCGTATCGATCAGATCGACAATCAGCGTATTGATGATGCGGCGCACTGTTTCATGAATGAGACGCCGCCCTTCGATCTGCGGAAAGTCGCTACGCGCCGCCTCGTAGTGCACCTGCCACAACTCCACTTCGGCGAGTTGCTCGACGGTGAGCAAGCCCGAGCGCAAGCCGTCGTCGACGTCGTGGTTGTTGTAGGCGATCTCGTCGGCAACGTTCGCGATCTGCGCCTCGATGGACGGTTGCCGGCCTTCCAGAAAGCGCTCGCCCAATGCGCCGAGCCGCCGCGCATTCTCACGTGAGCAGTGCTTCAGAATTCCCTCACGCGTTTCGAAACAGAGGTTCAGGCCGTTGAACGCGCCGTAGTGCTCCTCCAGATCGTCGACGACCGCGAGGCTCTGCAGATTGTGCTCGAAGCCACCGTGCTCGCGCATGCATTCGTTGAGCGCGTCCTGTCCGGCATGGCCGAACGGTGTATGACCCAAGTCATGGGCGAGGGAGATGGCTTCGACGAGATCTTCGTTCACCCGCAGATTGCGTGCGACCGAGCGCGCGATCTGCGCGACTTCCAGGCTGTGAGTCAGACGCGTACGAAACAGGTCGCCCTCGTGATTCACGAACACCTGAGTTTTGTACTCGAGCCGGCGGAATGCCGTCGAATGGACAATGCGGTCACGGTCGCGCTGGAATTCGGTGCGCGCGCTGGGGGCGGCTTCCGGATAGCGGCGGCCGCGCGATTGCGCGGAACGCGCCGCGTACGGCGCGAGGTGCGCTTCGAGTGCTTCCTGCGAAGGCACGCTGATCGCCGCCGTGCCTGCCGCCGGTTCATGCTTTACATCGTCGCTGCGCCTGTCAGTCACCGGGTTCTCCGAAACATGGGCGGCGCCTCGTGACGCGAGTGCGTGCTGCGTTGCTGGATGCCCCGCGAGACTCAGACGGCGGCGGCCAGCGTGGCGTGCACCTCGGCGTCGGGCGCCTGGGTGATCAGCGTCTCACCGAAACGCTTCAGCAGAATGAATTTGATCGCGCCGGCTTCCGCCTTCTTGTCGACCCGCATGAGTTCGACATAACGCGACTCGCCGAGCGCGGGTGCCCGGGTCGGCAAATGCGCGGCGACGATCACGTCCACCAGTCGCTTGCGGGCGGCCTCGTCGAGATAGCCGAGACGCACGGACAGATCCGCCGCCATCACCATCCCGCAGCCCACTGCTTCACCATGCAGCCATTCGCCGTAGCCGAGGCCGGCTTCGATCGCATGGCCGAACGTGTGGCCGAAATTGAGGATGGCGCGCAGTCCGCCTTCGCGCTCGTCCTGTGCGACCACCGACGCCTTGATTTCACATGACCGCTTGACCGCCTCGGCCAGTGCCTCGGATTCGCAGCGATTCAGTGCCTCGATATTGGCTTCGATCCAGCGAAAGAAACCCGCGTCGGCGATGGCGCCGGTCTTGATCACTTCGGCAATGCCCGCCGCCAGTTCACGCGGCGGCAGCGTGCGCAGCACGCCGATGTCGGCGATCACGGCCTGCGGCTGATAGAACGCGCCGATCATATTCTTGCCAAGCGGGTGATTGATACCCGTCTTGCCGCCCACCGACGAATCGACCTGCGACAGCAAGGTGGTCGGCACCTGAATGAACGGCACGCCGCGCATATAGCAGGCGGCCGCAAAACCCGTCATGTCGCCGATCACGCCTCCGCCCAACGCGATCAGCGTGGTCTTGCGATCGGCGCGGCCGCCGAGCAGCGCGTCGAAAATCAGGTTCAGCGTTTCGAGGTTCTTGTACGCTTCGCCGTCCGGCAAGACGACCGTGGACACCTGCTTGCCGAGCGGCGCCAGCGCGGCGCGCAGCTTGTCGCCGTACAGCGGATCGACGGTGGTATTGGTGACGATGGTGACCGAGCTGCCGGCGATATGCGGCGCGAACAGCGCGGTCTGGCCGATCAGGTCGGCACCGATATGGATGGGGTAGGCGCGCTCGCCCAGTTCGACGTTGACGGTATTCATACGGTCCATTATGACGCAGGATGTTTGGCGACGCCGGCCATCTCGAGCTGCATCAGAACCATGTTGACCAGTCCGTTGACCGAAGGCCGGCCGGTCTCGATCACGAAATGCGCGCATTCCCGGTACAACGGGTCA
This sequence comes from Paraburkholderia sp. BL25I1N1, assembly GCF_003002025.1. GTDB lineage: Bacteria > Pseudomonadota > Gammaproteobacteria > Burkholderiales > Burkholderiaceae > Paraburkholderia. The sequence continues at coordinate 56,503 of NZ_PVZB01000019.1, read as the reverse complement.
CGCACTTCGTAGAGTGCTTCGAGACGGGCTTTGGGGTCTTCGGTCTGCAACAGCGGGCGATTCTTGTCGCGCCGGGTGCGCAGCCACAGGTCGTGCGGATTGGCGCGCAGATAGATCACCACGCCGCGATTCTGCAAGGCTTCGCGATTTTCCGGCCGCAGTATCGCGCCGCCGCCGGTGGCGAGGACGATATTGTCACGCCCGGTCAGGTCGGAAATCACGCTGGCTTCGCGCTCGCGGAAGCCCGCTTCGCCCTCCAGCTCGAAGATCACCGGGATGCGCGCGCCCGTGCGCGCCTCGATTTCATGGTCGGAATCGAAGAACGGGCGATCGAGACGGCGCGCAATGGCCCGGCCCACGGTGGTTTTCCCTGCCCCCATGAGCCCTACAAAAAATACATTGGCGTGTGCGTCCCGCGCTTGCAACGGTGTCCTCTGGCTAATCCGGTTTGGTTCGTGCCGCAGCTTACTGGCAAAGCGGCTGCCTTGTCGAGCCTGCGCCCCGCTTGAGAGCGCCTTCAGCCCTGTCGCTTCGCGCCAGGCCGCTTGATAGGGCCTCCTGCGCAGCGCAAAAGCCGCGGCGGTCCGGTGCTCTCTCGCAAGCGGCGACAGCGTGCCCCTAATTTGTCTGAACGACGCGCGGCGTGATGAAAACTGCCAGTTCGCTGCGCTGATCGCGATGAGCCCGATGGCGGAAAAGCGCGCCCAAAACCGGTATTTTGCCCAGGACCGGGACCCGCGTCACATCGTCCCGGTCGTCGGTCGCATAAATTCCGCCGATCGACACCGTACCACCATCCTCGACCTCGACGCGCGTTTGCACGTGCTTGGTGTTGATCGCGGGGCCGGCGTCGGTCTGTTCGCCGACGCTGTCTTTGGCGACGTCGAGGTCCAGCACCACCCGGCCGTCCGGCATGATTTGCGGCTCGACCTCCAGTTTGAGCGTGGCGCGGCGAAACTGCACGCCCGACACGCCCTGCCCCACTTTCGCCTGATACGGCAGCTCGGTGCCCTGCTCGACGACCGCTTTCATCCGGTCGGCGGTGACCACGCGCGGGCTCGAGACGATTTCGCCGCGCCCCTGCGCTTCAAGCGCGCTCAGTTCGATGTTCAGCAGCCGCGTCGCGCCGGCGGCGAACAAGGTCAGGCCGGCGGTTGCGACGTCGAAACCGGAAATCGGGCGGGCCGACAGATCATAGCCGGCGTCGGTCAAGCCTTTCGCGGTGCCCTCGGCGTTCGTGGCCCCCATGGAAAGCTTCACGCCGAGATTGCGCGAAAAACCATGCTCGCCCTCGACGATACGCGCTTCGATCAGCACCTGGCGCGTCGGCCGGTCGACGGAGGCTAGCAGCGCGGCAATCTGCGCGAGGCGCCCTTCGAGATCGGTCACAAACAGCAGATTGGTGCGCGGATCAGCAGTCGCGGCACCGCGCCTGGACAGTACGCGCTGGGCGCCCGAACCGGTCAGCAGACGCCTGACGTCTTCGGCATGCGCGTAGTGCAGCTCGAAAGTGCGGCTCGCGAGCGGTTCGAGATCGGCGGCCCGGGCGTGGGCTTCGAAGCGCTGCCGCTCACGCGCGGCCAGATCCGCCATCGGCGCGACCCAGATCACGTTGCCGTGGCGCTCCATCGCGAGCCCGTTGACGTCGAGCAGCGTGTCGAACGCCGTGCGCCACGGCACTTTGTCGAGCCGCAACGAGACGGCGCCGCGCACTCTCTCGCTCGCTACGATGTTCAGCCCGGTGAATCGGGCGAACGCATTCAGCACAGCGCCGAGTTCGGCGCGCTGGAAATTCAGCGAGATCGGTTTGTCGTCAGGGGCGAGGGCCGCGTCGGCGGCACTGCGTGGCGCGTTGCTCAGACGTGCGAGCGGTGGCAGCGGCACCGGCGGACCTTCGAGCGTGGCGGTGCCACTGCCGGTGGCATCGGCGCGAGTTGGGACGGCGGACTGTCTTCGCAGCGGCACGGAGCCGTCGGAATCGGCGTCCGCATCGCCGGGAGTCGAGGCGGCGGATTGGCTTCGCGACTGCGGAGATACCAAGCCCTCGGCGGCGTCGGCGGCAGCAGACCCGCCCGTACGAGTGTGGTCCGCTGTCGCGCTCGTACTCGGTGCGTCCGCATCGTCTGCGAAATCCTGACGAAACGGATTGGGCACCTCGGAGGAAACGTCGCGTGGCAGCGGCGGTGTGCCGTTGTACGAAGCATCGCGTGGCGATACCGCGTCGTCGAACGGCATGTGGACCGGCAGCGGCGGCAGCGGTGGTGTCGACGCCTGTGCGACGCCGGCGCCCAACGCCGCGCTGAGATACAGGCCGAGACACGTCTTGAGGCGAGGCGACGCACGCGTATCGGCACTCGATAAGGCAAGAGGAAATGGTTTCGGCAATCTCATCAGGAAGCCTCCGTCAGCGCTAGCGTGCGTGTCGCGCCGTCCCTCGCGAGCGTAATGCCGGACGCGTCCAGCTTAGCGACACGCTCGGCGCCGATCCGCTCTCCTGGCTCGACGTTGGTCACGCCGTCCGGTGTTTCGAGCACGGCCAATCCACGCGTGCGATCGCTCAGCAATCCGACCAGACGCAGTGGCGAGCCATCGGACAGATCGCCGGCGGCCTGCATCTGCGGCTGCGAAAACGGATCGAAGAAGACGATCTCTTCGTCGTCGTCCGAATCGAGACTGTCGTCGTCGAGTGCCTCCACCGAGTTTGCCGACGACGCCGGCCGTAGCGCGTCGAACACGCACAACGTGGCGCTCACCGACAACGACGCCGCGGCTTCCCGCTTGACGGTCACGTCGACGGGCACGATCAGCACCGGCAGATCGGACAGTCCGCGCAGGAAGGCCATCAGGTGAACGAAGTCCGTGCGCGCGGTCAGTTGCAGCGGACGCATACGCTCAACGCCCGCGCCGCTCACCGCTCCAGGCTCCACCGCCAGCAACGCGACGCTATTTTGCGCAGCCAGTTCGGAGACGATGCGGAGGTCGTCGGCGGAACTCCACGGCCCTGATGAACGCGCCGCCGAAGCAGCAACCGGCATAGCGGCAGCTTCGCGGCGCAGCGCGGGCAATTGCGCAAGCGCATGCCGCGCGTTCGCGAGACGCAAGCGACTGGCCTCCAACGCCACCCGGCTCGCTTCGACGCCACCGAGATCGGCCACGACCCAGCCATGCGCGCCCAAGCCGAACACCACAACGGCAATCATCAACGCGACCAGCCAGCGGCGGCGCCGGCTCCATGCATCAAACGGCACGCGCACGCGTTTCATCCAATGGGAAAGAACAAGCCGCGCATTTGCCGCGCCGCCGAACTCGACAAAGATCGTACTCATTTCGCACCTCTTGATTGTTCAGACTTCATAGGACGCTGCGTGGTGGACCCAGCCAGGTGAGCCGTTTTTTGCGCGGGCTCGCTCCAACGCAGATGCGCGCCGAATTCGATCGGACCGGCCACGCTCGCCTGCGCAAGCGCACCGCCGCGCGGAACAGAACGATGCAGGTCGCTCAGTTCCGCACCCTTCACGCCACGGATCGCACTCAAGCGCTTGAGCCACTCGGCCGAAGCGAGATGCCCGCGCGACGTCGCCAGCAACTCGGTTTCGTCTTCACGCTGACGCAACTGCTGCAACACCACGCCGTCGCCCGGGTCGAAACTCAATGCGTCGAGCAGATCGCGCAGATGTGTGAGCGGATCAGAAAGGCTTTTTGCGCGGGCGACCTTCTGCCGCTGTTCGTCTCGCGTGCGCAGCATCGTGGCATGCTCGGCGAGCGGCGCAGATAGATGCGTGAGCGTGTGTTCGACCGACACGCGCTGTGCCTCGAGCCGCGCCCTCCCGATCGCCTGCCAGGCGACGAGCACGAAAACGGCGGCAAAACCGGCGCAGACCGCGGCAATCCATTCGAGCACGCGCCGTCGACGCGCAAGCCGCGCGTTGCGCTGCCGATAAGGCAGCAGATTGAAACCGCCGAGCCTGGATCGCGCGAAGCGCATGCCGCGTTCCGGCGCTCGCGTGTCGGAGGCCGAGGCGTAGAACATGCGCCCGGTCATTCGAGCACCCCGCGCAGCGCAAGTCCAAATGCGACCGCGCCGGACGGTTCGTGCAACAACGAACCGTCCAACGGTCGAACAAGGCCGCCGAGCGGCGCACACTCGAACGGAAGGACCGTGCAGCCCAAGACGTCGGCGATATCGGCAGTCGAGAAACCCACGCCGCCGAGCAGATCGACCTCACCGCTCACCAGCGCGCAGTCGAGTTCAGGGCCGTGCGCCATATCGCGCAATGCATCGGCGAGATCGGTATGTTCGGGCGCCGGGTAGCGCATCTCGTTGGCGACGATGTCGTCCACGATTCGCCAGCCGTACACGCCGTCCGTGCCGATCCACAACGCGACATAGGGCTCGTGCGGATCAAGCTCGTAACTCGCCGCGAAGCGCATGGCGCGCAACGCCGCGAGATGCCGGCAATCGCCGCGCACTCGATTCGCGCTTCGAGATGTTGTCGCGCGGTGGCGGCAATGGTCACGGAGCGGACCGGCGCATACGCTTCGTCGAGATACCAGTCGACAGCGAGAGCATGTCGCTCGAGGCCCGCAATGCGCTCGACTTCGCTCATCACCGCCGGCTCCAGTTCAGCCAGTTGATGCCCGCCGTCTTCCGAACAACCGCTCTGCGCGGCAAGCCGCGTGAGCGGCACCGTGGTGGTCATGGTGGCCGACGCGGGCAGCGCCATCGCGCACCGCAGGGCGTGCGTCGCGCAGGCGTGCGGCAAACCCGCGAACGCGTCGCGCAACGCACGCGCCACCGCGTGCCGGTCCGCGATCTCGCTGCCGGCCATTGCACCGGCAACAAGTGGGACCGTGCTCGCGTATTCGATATGCAGCGCACCCGGTGAGCGCGCGCGCTGACTCAGCACGACCAGACGCACAGTCTGCGAGCCAACATCGATGCCCGCGGCAAAACGCTGCGCGCCGGGTTGCACTGCCTGAAGCCAAGATCTTTTCAACGCCATGACGCCCTCCCTCTGACTCACGCGACGAACCATTCGAACGCGAGTGATGAGGAAGAATTGTGCGCAGCCGCGCCGCCGCGCGACACTCAGCCAAACGGCTAACGTTAAGCAACGCACGACCTGTACGCGATCAAAGCGACTACAGTGAAGTCATTCCCGCGCGGCGCGCAGACTTGTCAAGAAGTGTCAGTAAGCATGCCGAAAGCTGAAAAGCGAGACGGCTATAATCGCGGGACTGTTTTTTTGGTGCCTACATGCAATCCACGTCTTCTACGTCCCCGCCGCCCGCGCCCAAAAAGCGCAAACGCCCGTTGTGGCTGAAGCTCATCCTGGGCTTCGTGGGTCTGATCGTCGCAGGCATTCTGTGCGGGCTGCTGGTGCTCGGCTATGCGCTCGTCGTCGCCACGCCCAATCTGCCCTCGCTCGATGCGTTGACCGACTACCGCCCGAAGGTGCCGCTACGCATCTATACGGCCGACCATGTGCTGATCGGCGAATTCGGCGAGGAACGGCGCGACATCGTCCATATTCAGGATGTGCCCGATAGTTTGAAGAAGGCGATCCTCGCCATCGAAGACGCGCGCTTCTACGATCACGGCGGCGTCGACCTCACGGGCATTGCGCGCGCGGGCTTCGTCGCGCTGACGAATGGCCACGCCACCCAGGGCGCAAGCACGATCACCATGCAGGTGGCGCGCAACTTCTTTCTCTCGAGCGAAAAGACCTACACGCGCAAGATCTACGAGATGCTGCTGGCGTACAAGATCGAGTCGAAGCTGTCCAAGGATCAGATTCTCGAGGTGTACATGAATCAGATCTATCTCGGCCAACGCGCCTACGGCTTTGCGAGCGCGGCGCGTGTGTATTTCGGCAAGGACCTGAAGGATCTGACATTGGCGGAATCGGCCATGCTGGCGGGCTTGCCGAAAGCGCCGTCCGCGTATAACCCGGTGGTCAATCCGAAGCGTGCGAAGGTGCGTCAGGAGTACATCCTGCAGCGCATGTACGAGCTGCACTACATCACTCAGGAACAATACGACCAGGCGAGCAAGCAGCCGCTCGTGGTCAAGGGCGCGGGCAAGGAGTTCAGCGTGCACGCGGAGTACGTCGCGGAAATGGTGCGTCAGATGATGTACGCGCAGTATCGCGAGGAAGCCTACACGCGCGGCCTGAACGTGGTGACCACGATCGACTCCGCCGATCAGGACGTCGCGTACCGCGCGCTACGCAAAGGTCTGATGGACTACGAACGGCGTCACGGCTATCGCGGTCCGGAAGCGTTCATCGATCTGCCGTCCGACGCCGACGACCGCGAACAGGCCATCGACGACGCCTTGCTCGAACACCCGGACAACGGCGAGATCATTGCCGCGGTGGTCACCGCGGCGAGTCCGAAGCAGGTGCAGGCTGCTTTCATCGACGGCAATGTCGCGACGATCCAGGGCGACGGCCTGCGCTTCGCGCAGTTCGCGCTCGGTCCGCGAGCACAGCCGAATCAGCGTGTGCGGCCCGGCGCGGTCATCAGGCTCGTCAAGAACGACGACGGCAACTGGTCGATCACGCAATTGCCACAAGTGGAAGGCGCGTTCGTTTCCGTGATCCCGCAAGATGGCGCGATCCGCGCGCTGGTCGGTGGTTTCGACTTCAACAAGAACAAGTTCAATCACGTCACGCAGGCATGGCGTCAGCCGGGGTCGAGCTTCAAGCCGTTCATCTATTCGGCGTCGCTCGAAAAAGGACTCGGACCGGCAACCGTGATCAACGACGCGCCGCTCTTCTTCAGCGCGGCCGAGACCGGCGGCCAGGCGTGGGAGCCCAAGAACTACGGCGGCGGCTTCGACGGCCCGATGACCATGCGCACCGCGCTGCAGCGCTCGAAGAACCTGGTGTCGATTCGTATCCTGAACCAGATCGGCACGAAGTACGCGCAGCAGTACATCACACGTTTCGGCTTCGACGCGGATCGCCACCCGGCTTATCTGCCGATGGCGCTAGGCGCCGGTCTCGTCACGCCGTTGCAGATGGCGGGTGCGTTCTCGGTGTTCGCAAACGGGGGCTATCGGATCAATCCGTATCTGATCGCCGAAGTCACGGATCAGCGCGGCATGGTGGTCGCGCATGCGCAACCGCTGGTCGCCGCGCAAAGCGCACCGCACGCGATCGAGCCGCGCAACGCGTACGTGATGAACAGCCTGCTGCAAAGCGTCGCGCAACGCGGCACGGGCGCCAAGACCAACGTGTTGAAGCGCACTGATCTCGCCGGCAAGACGGGCACGACCAACGATTCGCGCGATGCGTGGTTCGCCGGCTATCAGCACACGCTCACCGCGATCGCGTGGATCGGCTACGACAATCCGCGCAGTCTCGGCGACAAGGAAACCGGTGGCGGCCTCGCGTTGCCCGTGTGGATCGAATACATGGGTCGCGCGCTGAAGGGCGTGCCGGAGTACAAGATGCCCAAGCCCGACGACGTCACGGAAATCGGCTCGGAGCTTTATTTCGACGAGTTCACGCCGGGAAACGGTTTCGTTGCCACGGTCGGCGTCAGTCAGGCGACACTCGATGCCCAATCGAGTGCTGCGTCGGCGGCGGCACCTGAGCAGGTCGGCGAGCAGGAGAAGCAGGACATCATGAATCTGTTCCGCGGTCACTGACGCACCCGCTTACACAGTCCAGCAGAAAAGCAAAATGGCCGCGCTCAATGCGTGGCCATTTTGCGTTGTGCGATCAGGGCGAATCGATTCGGCCGCTTTGGCGGCGCTTGCCCGATCGGCGGAACTTACGCTTCGAAGTGGACCGGCTCGCCGGCCTGCTGCGTCGCGTACTCCGACAGCGCGGCGAAAAACTCCGTGCCGCTGCGCGTGTCACGCCATTCGCCGTCGACGAAACGGAAGTGGAAACCGCCCGCTTTCGCCGCGATCCAGATCTCGCTCATGGGCGGCTGAAGGTTGACGATAATCTTCGAACGGTTCTCGAATTCGAGGGTCAGGACGTTGCCGCTGCGCTCCAGTTCGATGTCGGCATCCGTGTCGTCGAGCGCGCGTTCGATGGCGGCTAGCGCGGCTTCCGCGCGGGTCAGGTATTCACTATCGGACATGCTAAACTCCATCGATTATTTATTCAGGGACAGTCATGCGAGTCGTATCTCGGATGCGCGCGGCGGCGCCCGGCCGCGCGATTGTAGCGGTTTTAGCCATTCTCGCAGGTTGTGCACTTGCCGGCTGCGGACAACGCGGTTCGCTCTATTTGCCCCACGTGCCGCCGCTACCGGCCAAGCCGACCGACCGCACGCAAACCCCGGACGTCGCGCAATCCGCGTCGACTACCTCCACCGACATGAGCACTGTTCCGGATACCTCCGGCACACCGCTTTCGTTGGCGCCGGAAAACGAACTCGCCGCGCCGCCCGCCTCCGCTGCGTCCGCCACGGCGGCTCCGCTACCTGCTTCCGCCGCCACACCCGTTCAATAAGACTTTCGCATGACTCGATCCGCATTTGACTACGTCGACGGCGTGCTGCACGCCGAAGGCGTGTCCGCCGTCTCCCTCGCCGAGCAGTTCGGCACGCCGTTGTACGTGTACTCGCGCGCCGCGCTCACCGAGGCGTGGAACGCTTACGCGGGCGCTTGCGCAGGCCGTCGCGCGAGCGTGCATGTCGCCGTCAAGGCCAATAGCAATCTCGCAGTGTTGAACGTATTCGCGCGCCTCGGCGCCGGCTTCGATATCGTCTCGGGCGGTGAACTGGCACGCGTGCTGACCGCCGGCGGCAAAGCGGAAAACACCGTGTTTTCCGGCGTCGGCAAGAATGCGGACGAGATGCGCGACGCGCTAGCGGCGGGAGTGAAATGCTTCAACGTCGAATCGATTCCGGAGCTCGACCGCCTGAATGCGGTTGCCGCGGCAATGGGCAAGAAGGCGCCTGTCTCGCTGCGCGTGAATCCGGACGTCGACGCGAAGACGCATCCGTATATTTCCACCGGCCTGAAGTCGAACAAGTTCGGCGTCGCGTTCGAAGACGCGCGCGCCACGTATCAGGCGGCCGCGGCCATGGCGAATCTCGAGGTGGTCGGCATCGACTGCCATATCGGCTCGCAGATCACCGAAGTCGCGCCGTATCTCGACGCGGTCGACAAAGTGCTGGAACTGGTCGAGCAGATCGAACAGGACGGCGTGAAGATTCGTCACATCGACGTGGGCGGCGGTCTCGGCATCACGTACGACGATGAAACGCCGCCGGAAATCGGCGAGTTCGTGCGCACCGTGCTGGATCGCATCGAAGCGCGTGGTCACGGTCATCGTGAAGTGTATTTCGAGCCGGGCCGTTCACTGGTCGGCAATGCGGGCGTGCTGCTTACGCGCGTCGAGTATTTGAAGCCGGGCGCGGAAAAGAATTTCGCAATCGTCGACGCGGCTATGACCGATCTCGCACGCCCCGCCATGTACGAGGCGTATCACGCGATCGACCCGGTCGTGAAGCGCGAGGTGCTGGCGCACGTGTATGACGTGGTCGGTCCGGTTTGCGAGAGCGGCGACTGGCTCGGACGTGAGCGTCTGCTGTCGGTTGAACCCGGCGATCTGCTCGCGATTCGTTCGGCCGGCGCGTACGGTTTCGTGATGAGCTCGAACTACAACACACGTCCGCGCGCGGCGGAAGTGATGGTGGATGGTACACAGGTGCATGTGGTTCGCGCGCGCGAAGAAGTGAAGCAGCTGTTTGCGGGCGAAAGCATTCTGCCGGCATAACCTTCAATAGCTACGCCAATATCGAAAAAAGGCGATGCCGCGTGGCATCGCCTTTTTCTGTTTACGACGGGAGGCGCACCAACGTCCGTCAGCGCGTCTTCAACTTCCTGTCACGCAGCCACACGATCAAACGCCAGCCGAGCAGCGCCACCATGATCGCGCCGTAAATCTTCGGCAGGATCAGATCGTGTTTGCCGGCCTTCATCCACCAGAAGTGCAGGATCGCGAGCGCGCCGATCGCATAGATAGAACGATGCAGCATCTGCCAGCGACGTCCGAGCTTGCGCACCATCGCACGCGGCGACGTTACGGCCAACGCGATCAGCAACACGAACGCCGCGAAGCCCACCGTGATGAACGGCCGCTTGCCGATGTCCTTAGTGATCGCGGCGACGTCGAACCACTTGTCGAACCAGAGGTAAGTGGTGAAATGCAGCGTCGCGTAGAAGAACGCATAGAGTCCGAGCATGCGACGAAAGCGCACGAACGCGGCAACGCCGGTGAGTCTGCGCAACGGCGTCACAGCAAGCGTGATGCAGAGGAAGACGAGCGTCCAGAGACCGGTCGAGCGCGTGATGAACTCGATCGGATTCGCGCCCAGCCGGTCGGTCACGCCGAACAGCACGATACGCGCGAGCGGATACCACGCGGCAATGAATACCGCGATCTTGGCCGGCACGATCCAGCGCGCGCCGGTTGCGGGCCGCTTTGCCGTCGTCGTTGTCGCGGACACCTGCGCGCGCGGCGCTTTGCGTTCGGTCTGCGTGGCGGATTGCGTCTCAGAGGAAGCCATGTTCGCGCCGCTCAGAAATTCTTCTTCAGGTCCATGCCCTGATAAAGCGACGCGACCTGATCGCCGTAGCCGTTGAACATCAACGTCTTGCGCTTGGGCGTGAAGAAACCGTCTTCGCCGATGCGCCGCTCGGTCGCCTGACTCCAACGCGGATGATCGACGTTCGGATTCACGTTCGAGTAAAACCCATATTCGCTCGATGCATACGTGTTCCAGCTGGTCGGCGGCTGCTTGTCGAGGAAGCGGATCTTCACCAGCGACTTCGCGCTCTTGAAGCCATATTTCCAAGGCACCACGACGCGCACCGGGGCGCCGTTCTGATTGGGCAGCACCTGGCCGTAGAGGCCCATCGTCAGCAACGTCAACGGATTCATCGCTTCGTCCATGCGCAGCCCTTCGGAGTACGGCCAATCGAGCACGGGCGTCGACAGGCCGGGCATTTGCGACGGATCGGCGAGCGTGATGAATTGCACGTATTTAGCGTTGCCCGTCGGCTGAACGCGCTTGATCAATTCCGCGAGCGGCACGCCGATCCACGGAATCACCATCGACCATCCTTCGACGCAGCGCATTCTGTACACGCGCTCTTCCAGCGGCGCGAGCTTGAGTAACTCGTCGATGTCGTAGACCTTCGGATTCTTGATCTCACCCTCGACGCTCACCTTCCACGGATGCGGCCGCAGCGTCCCGGCGTTGTGCGCGGGATCGGCCTTGTCGGTGCCGAACTCGTAGAAGTTGTTGTAGGTGGTGATGTCCTTGAACGGTGTGGTTTTGTCGAGCGCGACGAATTTGGCGTTGGTCTTAGCCGCCAGCTTCTGCGCCTTCGGGTCCGGCGACGTGTAAGCCGCCAGCGCCTCGCCATTCACTCCGATCAGACTGCCGAGCGCCACCGCGCCGGCCGCCTGCAACACGCGCCGCCGGTTCTGAAAGACGTGCTGCGGCGTGATTTCGCTGCGCGCGATGTCGTCGCCAATCAATTGAATTCTGTCGCTACGCTTGATCCACATCGTGCTGCTCCTTGCCGGCCCGTCGGTCTGTACATCTTAAGGGGCCATATTGATGATCGGTCGTCTGTCCAGCCATCTGTAGGTACTCTGAGGGCGAACACTTTGGATGCAGCCAATATTCCATCGGCCATAAAAAAACCGCCGGTGCGAAGCACGCGGCGGTCTTTAGTCGTTTCAGTGCTGCAGATCTTACAGCTTGCCGTAGCTATGCAGGCCCGACAGGAACATGTTGACGCCAAGGAACGCGAAGGTTGTCACCAGCAGGCCGGTCAGCGCCCACCACGCCGCGACCGCGCCGCGCAGACCCTTCATCAGGCGCATGTGCAGCCAGGCTGCATAGTTCAGCCAGACGATCAGCGCCCACGTTTCCTTCGGGTCCCAACTCCAGTAGCCGCCCCAGGCTTCAGCGGCCCACAGCGCGCCGAGAATCGTGGCGATCGTGAAGAACGCGAAACCGACGGCGATCGATTTGTACATCACGTCGTCGAGCACTTCGAGCGCCGGCAGGCGATCGGCCAGAATGCCGCGCTCTTTCGCCAGATACGCGACACCCACCATGGCCGACAGCGCGAAGCTGCCATAGCCAATAAAGTTCGCCGGCACGTGAATCTTCATCCACCAGCTTTGCAGCGCGGGAACCAGCGGCTGGATCTGCTGCGCGTCGCGCGCCACCGAGTACCACATCAGGAAGCCGACTGCGGCGCCGATCACCAGCAGCACGAACGCGCCGAGCGCGCGGGTGTTGTAGTGCTGCTCGTAGTACAGATAGAACAGCGCGGTGATCAGGCTGAACAGCACGAACACTTCATACAGGTTCGAGATAGGAATATGGCCGACGTCCGCACCGATCAGGTACGACTCGTACCAGCGCACCATCAGGCCGACAAAGCCCATCACCACAGCCGCCCACGTCATTTTCGAGCCGATCGCGGCGCCGGTCGGCGAGCGCGACAGCAGGCCGATCCAGTAGAACACCGTGGCGAACACGAAGAGCGCGCTCATCCACAGAATCGCGGACTGGCTCGACAGGAAATACTTGAGGAAGAAGGCGTTGTCCGCGCGGCTCAGATCGCCGTGGTAGATCTGGATGGCCAGCAGCGACAGCGCGGCGATGCCCACCATCAGCGGACGCACCGGTTTCCAGCGCCAGCCGAGCACCACGAAAACCGGCACGGCGCAGCAGAGCACCAGCTTGTCGTAGTAGTTCATGAACGGGTGATAGCGCGACAGCGCGAAGCCGGCGCCCGCGACCATGGCGAGGGCAAACAGCCAGTCGACGATGCCAAGCCGTTTCAGGAACGGCCGTTCGTCGTACTCGCCGACGTTGAGTGACTCACCTGCCAGCGCCTTGTGGGGCCGCGAGGAGGGAGATTGGGAAACCTGAGTCAAGTCCATGATCTTACCGGGTCGAATCTTGTGAGCTTGCGGACGGCGCGCCGGCGTTGCCGGACTGAGCGGAGGCGCCGGCGTCGTCGGGTGCTTCAACGAGTTTGGCGCCCAGCGCCGCGCCTACCGCGTCGCGCGTCTGAACGAACTCTTTCTCGAAGTCGAGCGTCTTGCGTGCGCTCGACATTGCCATCACGACATTCGTGCCGTGCGCAGTGTCTTTGAGCCAGAACCAGAGGCGCCGTTCGCGAACGTAGAACATCGAAAAGATGCCCAACACGAGGAGCAGGCTGCCAAGATACACGACTTTTTTGCCTGGCGCGCGCGTCAACTGAAATACCGAAGCTTGCACCTGCTTGAATGAGTCAAGCTGCAAATAGACCGGCGATCCATACAAAAAGCTGTCGGATATCGCGTTGATCGAGCTTTGGATGAAGCGGCTGGCGTCCGCATTGGCCGTCGCCTCCGGCTCGCCGAGTTGCCGGCGGGACAGCTGATACAGGTCCCACGTTGAGCCTTCCAGCATGCGCAGCAGCAGGCCGGCGGCCTTTTCCTGCTCACCCTTGGGCACCGAATGGTCGATAAACCCGGCGATCGCCTGGAAGCCGCCGACCGTCTGGCCGTTCGGCATCTTGATGCTGTTATCCGCGCCGGCAAAAAGGGTCAGCACGCGCAGCGCGCTTTCTTCCAGATGCTGTTGCAGTTCGGCATTCGAGCCGGGCACCGAGCGCAGCGCGAAACTGTGCGCCGCCGCAGCGCGCATGGCCGGATCCTCGAGCGTGGCGCGCAGGTTCATCCAGTCCTTCACGGTGCCGCCGCTGTCGGCGGGAATGCGCAGGTAGCGGAACGGATCGTCCGGGTTCACGCGCATGCCGGCCAGGAACATCTTTTCGCCGGACACGTCGACCGGCAGCATGTAGTTGTTGTACTCGCGCGCCTGGCCGTCCTTGTCACGCACCTTGTATTGCACCGACGGGCCGACGTTGTGCAGGTCGAGCGGCTTCGAGGTCTTCGCGCCGGAGCCGAGGCGCTCGTCGAACGCTTCTTTCAGCGTGCGGTGCGCCGCGACACCGCGGGCGTCGGTCTGGCCGCTGCCGTTCTGGATGTTCTCGACGTTGATCGCGCGGAAATCGGTGAATTCGACCGTTTGGCCGTCGGCGAGCGGCGTGGCCGTGCTCAATGGCGCGTTGCCGCCGATCGTGCCGCCGAACGGCGCGGTCTTCGCGCTCGCGCCGCTCATCGGGTAGGCCGTCATCTGCATCTGCGAGCCGCCGTCCTGGAAGCTCGACTGGTAGATCGACACGCCGTCGTAGGTGAACGGCTTGTTCACTTCGACGCGCGCCGGCACGCGCGCGCCCGTCTTGTGGTCGACCACGACGATGTCGCTCGCGAACAGCTTCGGCATGCCGGTCGAGTAGTAATCGACGATGAACTTGTTCAGTTCGATCGAAAACGGCAGATCCTGGATCAGCGAGCCGTCGGGCTGGTTGAGAATCGCCGTGGACACGTGCTGGCCTTCCGGCACCCATGCGTAGCCGCGGAACGTCGGATTGGACTGCGACAGACGATGATCCGGCGTGATGTCGTTGATCACCGTGTTGGCGCGGATCGGCGACTTGTCGAACAGCCACATTTGCAGCTTGATCGGCAGATTGCTGTCTAGCAGGCCGCCGAGGCAGATCACCACGATCGCGAGGTGAGCAGAGATGTAGCCGAACTTGGTCAGCGCGCCGCGTTTGGCGGCGATCAGGGTCGCGCCGTCGGACTCACGGGTAACGAACTTGTAGCCGAGCTTCGTCGAGAGCCTCGCGAGCAACGCCGCGGTCTGCGCGCGAGTTGCGTGCACCGCGAATTCGCCCTTGTGATGGAACGCCCGCAGGCTGCCTTCGCGGACCTTGTCCTTCCAGCTCTTTACGTCGGCGACCATTTTCGGCGCATTGCGGATCACGCACAGCGACACCGACACCATCAGGAAGCCGAGAATCAGCATGAACCACCACGAGCTGTACACCGTGTACAGGCTCAGCGAACGGAAGATGTCCGCCCAGAACGGGCCGAACTGATTGACGTAATTGGGATACGGATCGTCCTGCGTGAGGACGGTGCCGATGATGCTGGCGATCGACAGAATCACGAGCAACGAGATGGCAAAACGCATCGAACTCAAAACTTCGACGACGCTGCGCATGACGCGATTGCCCGACTTGGACTGCAAACCCGACGTGGTGACGCTCATTCATACTCCGACTGAACAGCAAAAAAGGGTGAAGGGCTGTCGTAGGCACGACGCCCTCACCCTTTTCTTGTTTTGTACCGACCTCGCCGGGCCGGTTGCACTTGCGTGCGGGGGCACTCTATCCTAGTGCAAGCCCGCGATGTAATCGGCCACTGCCTTGATCTCGCTATCCGACAGACGCGTTGCGATCGCATGCATCGGCTCGTTGTTGTTGCGTGCGCCTGGACCTTGCGTGAACGCCAGCAACTGCGCCACCGTGTATTCCGCCCACTGCCCCGACAACCTCGGATACTGCGACGGAATCCCCTGACCGGTCGGCCCGTGACAGCTTGCGCACGCCGGCACGCCCTTGTCGGCGATCCCGCCGCGATAAATCTTCTGACCGAGCGGAACGGTGTCTTTGTTGTGCGCGTAGCCTGGCTTCGGGGTCTGCGCCGCGAAATAGGCCGCGACGTTGACCATATCCTGATCGGACAGCGCTGCCGCCATGCCCGCCATGATCGCATTGTTGCGCGCTGGCTGCTTGGCGCCCGGCTGGATCTTGAAGTCCTTGAGTTGCTTGACGAGATACTCAGGGTGCTGGCCCGCCAGCTTCGGATATGCGCCGCCCGCGCTGTTGCCGTCTGCCCCGTGACATGACGCGCATACCTGCACCGCGATTGCCTGCCCCCGATTGACGTCCGGCTTTGCCGGTTCTGCTGCTCGTGCCTGAATTGCCAAACCTGAAAGACCTGCCGCTACATGAAGCACCATCAGAGTCTTGCTCAGTCGATTCATTCGCACACCCTGTCTCGTCTTGTGGGATTTTTAGAGAGCCCCTAAACCTGTCGCTGCGCGCCAGGCCCGGCGTTTTCTTGAAGGTTTTGCAAAACACGACGGCGACCGAGTGACCGCCAGGAGCCGCCAAGGCACGTGGGCTGGCCCCCTCAGGTTTTCAGTAAACCATCGTATTGTACAATAACTCGCTAATCGCTAAGACGCCAGTCGGGCTTGACCCGTCCCCACTCCGGGTTCCCCGGCGTCTCGAATCTTGGCCTGATCATGTCCTTCCTGCTCCACCAATCCCGCTTTTTCACGACCGTCAATCACTTGCGTGATCTGCCGGCTACTTCGCAACCCGAAATCTGCTTTGCGGGGCGCTCGAACGCGGGCAAGTCGACGGCCATCAATATTCTGTGCAATCAGAAGCGGCTGGCCTTCGCCAGTAAAACGCCGGGACGCACGCAGCATATCAATTACTTTTCGGTGGGCAAGGCGGACGAGCCGACCGCGCATCTGGTCGATCTGCCGGGCTATGGCTACGCGGAAGTGCCAGGCGCCGCCAAGGCGCATTGGGAAGCGTTGCTGTCCACCTATCTGCAATCACGCTCGCAACTGCGCGGCATGATCCTGATGATGGACTCGCGCCGCCCGCTGACGGATCTGGATCGCCGCATGATCGAGTGGTTCGCGCCGACCGGCAAGCCGATCCACACGCTCCTCACCAAGTGCGACAAATTGACGCGCCAGGAAAGCATAAACGCGTTGCGCGCGACGCAGAAAGGCTTGGCCGAGTACCGCACCGCCGGCTACCAGGGCGAACTGACCGCCCAGCTGTTCTCCGCGCTCAAACGCGTCGGCATCGACGAAGCGCACGAGCTGATCGAGAGCTGGCTGATCCCCGGCGACAAGGGCGAAACGGACGCCGCTCAGTAAGCGAGTTGGCGTCTCGGGCGAGGACAAAAGCGCTATTCCGGCCGCCCATAAAAAAACCCGCCGCTTTAACGGCGGGTCAAACAGCCTAATCGAAAAACGACAGGCACCCGCTCAGGGAGGAGAAGCGGGGAGGTCAGCGCAAGGCGCCTTGCTCGATCGGTATGATATACCATTGTCTCGAAAAGTTTCCGGGAGCGGAGGCAGGCGTTACTTGCCCACTCCACACATCCACGTTTCCTCGATTCGCTATGAGCTTCTATCCGCACCATCGTCCGCGCCGCATGCGCCGCGACGACTTCTCGCGCCGTCTGATGCGGGAAAACATCCTCACCACCAACGATCTGATTTATCCGGTCTTCATCGTCGAGGGCACCAATGTGCGGCAAGCCGTGCCATCGATGCCTGGCGTCGAACGCGTGTCGGTCGATCTGCTGATGGGTGTGGCTGAACAATGCGTCGAACTGGGCGTGCCCGTGCTGTCGCTGTTTCCCGCGATCGAGCCGTCGCTGAAAACGCCCGATGGGCGCGAAGCGACCAACCCGGCGGGTTTGATTCCGCGCGCGGTTCGCGAACTGAAGAAGAATTTCCCCGAACTGGGCGTGCTCACCGACGTGGCGCTCGACCCGTACACGAGCCACGGCCAGGACGGCGTGCTCGACGAAGCCGGCTATGTCATCAACGACGAGACCGTCGAGATTCTGGTCGAACAGGCGCGTGCGCAGGCTGAAGCGGGGGTCGATATCGTCGCGCCGTCGGACATGATGGACGGCCGCATCGGCGCGATCCGCGAAATGTTCGAGAGCGAAGGTCTTGTCCACACGCGGATCATGGCTTATGCGGCCAAGTTCGCGTCGGCGTTTTACGGCCCGTTTCGTGACGCCGTCGGTTCCGCGACGAACCTCGGCAAAAGCAACAAGATGACTTACCAGATGGACCCGGCCAATTCGAACGAAGCGCTGCGCGAAGTGCAAGCGGACATCGACGAAGGCGCGGACATGGTGATGGTCAAGCCCGGCATGCCGTATCTGGATATCGTGCGCCGCGTGAAGGATGAGTTCCAGTTCCCGACGTACGTGTATCAGGTAAGCGGCGAATACGCGATGCTGAAAGCGGCCGCGCAGAACGGCTGGCTCGATCACGACAAGGCGATGATGGAATCGCTGCTGGCGTTCAAGCGGGCGGGCGCGGACGGGGTGCTGACCTATTTCGCGCTGGATGCGGCGCGGATTTTGCGTTCGCAGAAGTGACCTGACGAGACGCCTTGCGGGGCGTTCGAGCGTTGCAATGAACGGAGGACGACGTCGTGTCGTGCCTCCGTTTTTTTCAAGTTTTCGCGGTGAGTCTGCTTCGAGCACGATTGCCTGGCGCTCGACATTCTGCTCCGAACGCTGCGGTTTGCGCGGGGTTCCCAGCTTCGTAGAGGTTGTCGCCAGACAACGCATCAGTTTCGTGATCTGACTGAGCGAGATTGCGGCCGTTGACTGGCAGTCGATCGTCGCGGCCGCACACCGGCCGCCGCAGTCGCCGCGACCGACCGGCCGCTATCCATTACGCGCCGGGCGCATTCGCCCGATCCAGACTGCGCAAGAATTTATCCGCGGACTCGTATCCCACGACTCGCAGCACTTCCTTGCCACGCTGATCGAAAAAGATGATCCCCGGCGGACCAAACAGGCTGAAGCGCTTGAGCAGCATTTGATCGTCGGAGTTGTTCGCGGTCACATCGGCGCGCAGCAGGTTCATCTGCTTCAATTTCGCCTGAACGCGCGGGTCGCTGAAGGTGAATTTCTCCATTTCCTTGCAGCTGACGCACCAGTCCGCATAAAAATCGAGCATGGCGGGCTGTGCGGCCGTTTTGACGGCCTGGTCGAGTTCATTCGATGAGCGAACCGGCGCGAACGTGAGATCGCCCTGCGGCGCGCTGTCCGGCTTATTCGACGCGCTCACGACACCCGCTTCCCCGCCACGCGCCGCCAGCACGGCAAGCGGGCGCAGCGGATCGGAGGAGCCCGCCGCCAGACCAACCAGCAGGACTGCAGCCCAGATAGCGAGCGCAGCGCCCAAGCCTCGGCCAAGCCTGCGCCACACGGAAGCCTCCGCAGCGGGTGCCGAAAATATGCCGAGAGCGGCCGAGGCGACCAGCAACCAGAGCGCGCTCAGCAGCATCGTCGCCGTCGCGCCGAGCACCGGCCAAACGATCCATAACGCAGCCGCAAGCAGCACGACGCCGAAGAAAATCTTGACGCCGTCCATCCATGCGCCGGCACGCGGCAGCAGCGTGCCGGCGCCAAAACCGAGGATCAGCAGCGGCACGCCTAGACCCAGACCCATCGAGAACAGCGCCGCGCCACCGAGCACCGCGTCGCCCGTATGCGCAATGAACGCTAGCACTGCAAAGAGCGGTGCGGTCATGCACGCGCCGACCACCAGCGCGGACAGCGCGCCCATGACGGCAACCGCCGCAAACTTGCCCCCGGAGCGCCTGGACGACGCGTGTGAAACGCCGTCCTGCCAACTCTGCGGCAGCGCGATGTCCACACCCGCAATCAGGGTCAGCGCAAAAACGGTCAAAAGTACGCCGAATGCGCCTAGCACCCACGGATTTTGCAGCCATGCGCCGAGACTCTGCCCGACCAACGCAGCAGCGATACCGAGCGCCGTATACACGAGCGCCATGCCGATGACATAGGCCAGCGACAGCGCGAATCCGCGAGCACGCGTCACGCGCGCGCCTTCGCCGATGATGATCGCCGAGAGAATCGGAATCATCGGATACGAACAGGGGAGCAGGCTGAGCACGGCGCCGGCGACGAAAAAGAGCCCGACGATCGCGAAGAAGCCGCCGCCTTGCAGCAGCGACTGCGCGTAATCGGCGCTGGTAGCGCGGTCGTACCATGAGGTGCCCGCGGGGACGGCGGCTGCCGGAGCGGCCGCGCTGCCGGCCGGTTGAAGTGCCGCGCCGGTTACGTGATACACGCGCTCCATCGGCGGATAGCAGATGCCAGCATCGGCACAGCCTTGCGACGTCACCGCCAGATCGAACGGTCCAGCCGCCTGTTTTACAGGAATCCGGATGGTCAGTTCGTTCCGATACGTCTCGACGTTCTTGTTAAAGGTCTGATCGAACTTGATGTGGCCGGCCGGCAATTGCGGCTCGCCGATCGTGGTCGTGCCGTTGCGCGTCGCGAACGCGAAGCGCTCGCGGTACATGTAGTAGCCGTCCGCGATTTTGTAGGTCACGTCGACTTCGCCGGGCTTCTCCGATGCGCTGAATTTGAACGCGACCGCGGGATCCAGGAAATCGTCCGCCGCGCGGGCGAGCGTGCCGAACTGCGCGAAGATCAGGCAGCCGAGCAGAAAGAATGCGGTGCGCAGCGCATTGCGCGCGCGCCGGTCGAGGCCGTTAAACATGGAGAGGACGTTGGGTTTCAGCAATGATCCACTGGCCATACGCGGCCGACGCCGTCGCTTGCCACGAGAGGATTTCCGGTGTGTCGTAGGGATGGTGAGCCTGAATGTACTGCTCGAGTTCAAGCACGCGTGCCGCGCTGGTCTTGAACAGCAACTGGATTTCCTGCGCGGTTTCAACCGCACCCTGCCAGTGGTAGCTGGACTGCACGGAGCCTAATTGCGTGACACAGGCGCATAGCCGCATGGCCAAGGCATCCGCAGCAAGCTTCTGAGCCACGGCGGCATCCGGCACCGTCGTCAGAATCAACGTCACATTCACGCTCACAGATGGCTCCGGCAAGGCACGATTCAGGTGCCGATATCGTATCACCTGGCCTTGCCTGCCCGCAGACCGCTCCGCAGCGACCACGCGGCGGATGGCCGCTGCCAACGCCTGACGCTACCAACAAAAAAGCCAGGCTTGGCGCCTGGCTTTTTAAGATGCTCGGAAGCTTATTCAGCTTCTTGCACTTCGACTTCTTCAACTTCCGGACGGTCGAGCAATTCGACCAGTGCCATCGGAGCGTTGTCGCCGACGCGGAAGCCGAACTTCAGGACGCGCAGGTAGCCGCCCGGACGGGTAGCGTAACGCGGGCCCAGAACTTCGAACAGCTTCGTGACCGAGTCACGATCGCGCAGGCGATTGAACGCCAGACGACGATTTGCCAGCGACGGCTTCTTGCCGAGCGTGATCAGCGGCTCGACAACCTTACGGAGTTCTTTTGCTTTCGGCAGCGTGGTCTTGATGACTTCGTGCTCGATCAGCGAATTGGACATATTACGGAGCATAGCCAGACGGTGGCTGCTCGTGCGGTTCAGTTTCCGCAAACCATGACGGTGACGCATGTTAATTCCTTCGATTCAAAGTTTTGGTCCAGCTCTTCTATCGCGCTCGAACTACCTGCGGTTTCCCAACGGTAGCGAGTGCACGGGCCGGTAGTGAAAAAAGACAAGACGCGGATTTTAAAGGAAAATCCGCGTCTTTGCCAGTGCAGCGGCGGGTTCTGTCCCGGGATTACTTGTCCAGACCAGCCGGCGGCCAGTTTTCAAGTTTCATGCCGAGCGTCAAACCACGCGACGCCAGTACTTCCTTGATTTCGTTCAGCGACTTGCGGCCCAGATTCGGCGTCTTCAGCAACTCGTTTTCCGTGCGTTGGATCAGGTCGCCGATGTAGTAAATGTTCTCGGCCTTCAGGCAGTTCGCGGAACGAACCGTCAATTCGAGATCATCCACCGGACGCAGCAGGATCGGATCGATCTGCGGCGCGCGCGACGGCGCTTCAGCCGTTGCTTCAGTGCCTTCCAGTGCAGCGAAGACCGACAGTTGATCGACCAGAATGCGCGCCGATTGACGGATCGCTTCTTCCGGCGAAATCACACCGTTGGTTTCGATGTTCATCACGAGCTTGTCGAGGTCGGTACGCTGTTCGACGCGAGCGCTTTCAACGGCGTAGCTCACGCGGCGAACCGGCGAGAACGACGCGTCCAGCACGATACGACCGATGATCTTGGCCGACTCTTCGCCATAACGACGCACATTGCCCGGCACATAGCCGCGGCCCTTTTCGACCTTGATCTGCACGTCGAGCTTGCCGCCCTTCGACAGATGCGCAATCACGTGATCCGGGTTGATCACTTCGCAATCGTGCGCGAGTTCGATGTCGCCAGCGGTGACAACGCCTTCGCCTTCCTTGCGCAGCGTAACCGTCACTTCATCACGGTTGTGCAGCTTGAAGACCACGCCCTTCAGGTTCAACAACAGGTTGACCACATCCTCTTGCACACCGTCGAGCGTCGAATACTCATGTACGACGCCTGCGATCGTCACTTCGGTCGGCGCGTAGCCGATCATCGACGACAGCAGCACGCGCCGGAGCGCGTTACCCAAGGTGTGGCCGTAACCGCGTTCAAACGGTTCCATGACCACTTTCGCATGGCTCTCACCAAGCGATTCAACAGCGATGATCTTGGGCTTCAACAAACTGGTTTGCATAGGTTTTCCTTTTCAATACCCTCGGCTCGTTACACCGATAAGGCTGACCGGTAACAACCTGAAAATAAACAGCCGAGGCGCCCCCTTGCTCAGCGCAATCAGGGTACCCCGGCCGTTAATCCGATTACCGCGAATACAATTCGACGATCAGGCTTTCGTTGATATCGCCAGCGATGTCGCTGCGTTCCGGCTTTTGCTTGAACGTGCCTTCGAACTTCTTCGAATCGACAGCGACCCAGCTCGGCAGACCGCCTTGCTCAGCCAGCGACAGCGCTTCGAGAATACGCGCCTGCTTCTTCTTCGTTTCGCGCACTGCGACGACGTCGCCAGCCTTCACTTGCATCGACGGGATGTTCGACACCACGCCGTTCACGACGATCGCCTTGTGGCTCACGAGCTGACGCGCTTCAGCGCGCGTCGAGCCGAAGCCCATGCGGTACACGACGTTGTCCAGACGCGATTCGAGCAATTGCAGCAGGTTTTCACCCGTGTTGCCCTTCAGGCGGTCAGCTTCAGCGAAGTAACGACGGAATTGACGCTCGAGGACACCGTAGATGCGCTTCACTTTTTGCTTTTCGCGCAGCTGCGTGCCGTAGTCGGACGTACGTGCGCCCGAGGTGCGGCCGTGCTGGCCGGGCTTGCTGTCAAGTTTGCACTTGTCAGCGAGCGAACGACGGGCGCTCTTCAGGAAGAGGTCAGTGCCTTCACGGCGGGACAGCTTGGCCTTAGGGCCGATATAACGTGCCACGTTGATTCCTTTGTTGATTGATCACGCGGATGCATACATTCGCGCTAGTCCGAACCCTTTGGGTCGAACGGTGGGCTTAGTCAATTCAATAACGCAAGCAGCCTGCCGCCGCCCAAGGCGGCAACAGGCGCTAGCAAAATCGGCGTCTTAGATACGACGACGCTTCGGCGGACGGCAGCCGTTGTGCGGGACCGGCGTCACGTCGGAGATCGCGGTGATCTTGATACCAAGACCATGCAACGCGCGCACCGCCGACTCACGGCCAGGACCGGGGCCCTTGATCCGCACTTCGAGGTTCTTCACGCCGTATTCCATCGCCACGCGGCCAGCCGATTCGGCCGCCACCTGGGCTGCAAACGGGGTCGATTTGCGCGAACCCTTGAAGCCTTGACCACCCGACGTTGCCCAAGCGAGTGCATTGCCTTGACGATCGGTGATCGTGATGATGGTGTTGTTGAACGACGCGTGAACGTGAACCACGCCCTCGGCGACGTTCTTCTTGACCTTCTTGCGAACGCGTTGCGCCGCGGAGTTGTTCGAAGCCTTAGCCATTACGTTTTCCTGTAACTGTCAGTTCCGCTTACTTCTTCAGCGATTGCGCTGCACGACGCGGACCCTTGCGCGTACGGGCATTCGTACGCGTACGTTGGCCGCGCAGGGGCAAGCCCTTACGATGCCGAACGCCACGGTAGCAGCCGAGATCCATCAGGCGCTTGATGTTCATCGTCGTTTCACGGCGCAGATCGCCTTCAACGATGAACTTGCCGACTTCTTCACGCAGCTTTTCGAGGTCTGCGTCGTTCAGGTCTTTGACCTTCTTCGAAAATGCCACACCAGCAGCGACGCAGATGTCGCGCGAGCGCGTGCGGCCGACACCGTAAATAGCCGTCAGGCCGATTTCGGTATGCTGGTGATTCGGGATGTTAACCCCTGCGATACGAGCCATTGTTTTTCCTCAAACAAAAAGCGCAGCAAAAAGCGCGGCGTTCAGCCTTGACGCTGTTTGTGGCGCGGATCAGAGCTGCAAATCACGCGCACAACGCCTTTGCGCTTGATGATCTTGCAATTGCGGCAAATGCGCTTAACCGATGCCATCACTTTCATGATATTACCCTTTTTTCAAATCACTTCGCCCGGAACACGATCCGCGCACGCGACAGATCGTAAGGCGTCAATTCAACCGTCACCTTGTCGCCAGGCAAGATTCGGATGTAGTGCATCCGCATCTTGCCGGATATGTGTCCCAATACGACATGGCCGTTTTCCAGCTTCACCCTGAAGGTAGCGTTAGGCAGGTTTTCGATGACTTCACCCTGCATCTGGATAACATCGTCTTTGGCCATAAGTCCTTTCAACGCATCGGGACGCCGCCGCCTTTGAAATTAGCTTTCTTCAGCAGCGATTCATACTGTTGCGACATAACGTACGACTGCACCTGCGCCATGAAATCCATTGTGACGACGACAATGATCAGCAGCGACGTTCCACCAAAATAAAACGGCACGTTCCAGCGCAGCACCAGAAACTCGGGCAGCAGACAAACAAACACGATGTAGATCGCACCGGCCAGCGTCAGACGCGTCAGGATGCGGTCGATGTATCGCGCCGTTTGATCGCCCGGGCGGATGCCTGGGACGAATGCGCCACTCTTTTTCAGGTTGTCGGCCGTCTCTCTGCTGTTGAACACCAATGCGGTGTAGAAAAAACAGAAGAAAACGATCGCCAACGCGTACAGCAACACGTACACAGGTTGACCGGGCTTGAGGGCCTCTGCCACGTTGTGCAACGTGTCTGCGAACCAGCTGGCACGCGACCCCGAACTAAACCAGTTCAGGATAGTTGCCGGGAAGAGAATGATCGACGATGCAAAGATCGGCGGAATCACGCCCGACATATTCAACTTCAGCGGCAGATGCGAAGACTGTCCGCCGTAAATCTTGTTACCGACTTGCCGCTTCGCGTAATTCACAAGAATCTTGCGCTGGCCGCGTTCGATGAACACGACCAGATACGTAACAGCAGCAATCAGCGCGACGACGATAATCGCGGATATCGGGCTCATCGAACCGGTTTGCACCAGTGAAACGAGACCACCGATCGCATTCGGGAAACCCGCTGCAATCCCGCCGAAAATAATGATCGAGATGCCGTTGCCAAGCCCGCGCTCCGTGATCTGCTCACCCAGCCACATCAGGAACATCGTGCCGGTCACCAGCGTCACGACCGTCGTCAACCGAAAAACCATCCCCGGATCGATCACCAGGCCCGGCTGATTTTCCAACGCGACGGCAATGCCGAACGCCTGGAACGTCGCCAGCAGGACCGTAAAGATACGCGTGTACTGCGTAATCTTCCGTTGACCCGCCTGCCCTTCCTTTTTCAGCGCTTCGAGTTGTGGCGAGACGATTGCCAACAGCTGCATGATGATCGACGCCGAAATGTACGGCATGATCCCCAGCGCAAAAATCGTGAACCGCGATAGCGCGCCACCCGAGAACATGTTGAACATGCCAAGGATGCCGCCCGACTGACTTTGGAACAACTTTGCCAGTTGGTCCGGGTCAATACCCGGCACCGGAATATGCGCGCCGATACGGTAGACGATCAGCGCCAGCAGCAGGAACACTGCCCGCCGACGCAGATCGCCGAACTTCGCCGCGCTGCGACCGGGTTTTGCGAGACTCGGGCTGTTAGCCAAGTACCTTCTCCGATGCAAATGCTAGTGACGGCAAATAACTTGCGCGTTACTCGGCGAACGAGCCGCCAGCTGCTTCGACAGCAGCGCGCGCACCCTTCGTCGCACCCAGACCTTTCACGACAATCTTGCGCTTCAACTCACCGGTCTTGATGATCTTGGCACTCGTGATCATCTCGCCAATCAGGCCGGCTTGTTTCAGAGCCAACAGATCGATCTCGTCGACCGGTAGCTTTTCCAGATCCGAGAGACGCACTTCACCAACGAATTCCTTCGTCAGCGAGGTGAAGCCACGCTTCGGCAGGCGACGTTGCAGCGGCATTTGACCGCCTTCGAAGCCAACCTTGTGAAAGCCGCCCGAACGCGACTTCTGACCCTTGTGACCGCGGCCAGCCGTCTTGCCCAGACCGGAGCCGATGCCACGCCCGACGCGACGCTTAGCGTGCTTCGAACCTTCAGCCGGCTTCAGGTTATTCAATTCCATTATCAACTCCTTGAGTCCTGGTCAGCCGCTTAGCTGATGACCTTAACGAGGTACGAAACCTTGTTGATCATGCCGCGCACGGCCGGCGTGTCCTGCAACTCGCTAACCGAGTTGAGTCGGCGCAGACCCAAGCCACGCACCGTTGCACGGTGCGTTTCACGGGTGCCGATCAGGCTCTTGACGAGCTGGACCTTGACAGTTTTATCAGACATGGTGTCCACCTTAGCCCAGAATATCTTCGACGGACTTGCCGCGCTTCGCCGCGATGTCGCCCGGCGTCGACTGCTTGCGCAGACCGTCGAGCGTTGCACGAACGAGGTTGTACGGGTTCGTCGAACCGTGGCTCTTAGCAACCACGTTTTGCACGCCCATCACGTCGAACACTGCGCGCATCGGACCACCAGCGATCACGCCCGTACCATCCTTCGCCGGAGCGAGGAGGACGGCGGATGCGCCGTGCTTACCGTGCACTTCGTGTTGCAACGTACCGTTCTTCAGCGGCACCTTGAACATGTTGCGGCGAGCTTGTTCCATTGCCTTTTGAACAGCAACCGGAACTTCCTTCGCTTTGCCCTTGCCCATGCCGATGCGGCCATCGCCGTCGCCAACCACGGTCAGTGCGGCAAAACCGAGAATCCGGCCGCCCTTCACAACCTTGGTCACGCGGTTGACCGAAATCATCTTTTCGCGCAGGCCGTCGTCGCGTTCGTCAGCCTGAACTTTCGCTTGCATCTTTGCCATGACGAATTCTTCCCTTAGAACTTGAGTCCGGCTTCGCGCGCCGCATCAGCCAGCGCTTTCACGCGGCCGTGGTAACGGAAACCCGAACGGTCGAAGGCGACGGATTCGATGCCGGCAGCCTTAGCCTTTTCTGCGATGCGCTTACCGATCAAGGTCGCAGCATTGACGTTGCCGCCCTTGCCCGTTTGATCAGCCAGTTGCGCACGCACTTCGGCCTCGAGCGTCGACGCGCTGGCGAGCACCTTGGTGCCGCACGGCGAGAACACTTGCGCATAGATGTGCGTGTTCGTGCGATGCACGGCGAGACGCGCGACCTGCAGCTCAGCGATCTTGATACGCGTCTGACGAGCGCGGCGCAGGCGAGATTGAGTCTTATCCATGATTGCGCACCCTTACTTCTTCTTCGTTTCTTTGAGGATCACAACCTCATTGGCGTAACGCACACCCTTGCCCTTATAGGGCTCCGGCGGGCGATAGCCGCGCACTTCTGCCGCGACCTGGCCAACTTGTTGCTTATTGATCCCCTTGATCACGATTTCGGTTTGCGTCGGGGTTTCAGCCTTGACGCCTTCCGGCATCTGGTGCACCACAGGGTGCGAGAAACCCAGCGACAGGTTCAACTTGTCGCCTTGCGCCTGTGCGCGGTAACCGACGCCAACCAGCGTCAGTTTGCGCTCGAAACCCTTCGTCACGCCGTTCACCATGTTCGCAACCAGTGCGCGCATCGTGCCCGACATCGCATTCGCTTCGCGGCTTGCGTCAACCGGCTCGAAATTCAGCGTGCCGTTGTCGTTCACCACTTTCACGAGGCGGTTTGCCGCCTGCGTAATCGTACCCAGCGGGCCCTTGACGGTGATGCGATCGTCGCTCAGGGCCACTTCTGCGCCTTGCAGCGCGACCGGGCTTTTACCTACTCGAGACATGTTTCTCTCCTTTCGGCCTTAAGCGACGTAGCAGATGACTTCGCCGCCAACGCCCGTTGCACGCGCCTTGCGGTCCGTCATCACGCCCTTCGGCGTCGACACGATTGCCACGCCGAGGCCATTCATGACCACGGGGATGTCGTTACGGCCGCGGTACACACGCAGACCAGGCTTCGAGACGCGTTCAATGCGCTCGATAACCGGACGGCCAGCGTAGTACTTCAACACGATGTTCAATTCAGACTTCGCACCTTCGGACTTCACTGCGAAATCATCGATATAACCTTCGTCCTTCAGGACCTGCGCAATCGCAACCTTGACTTTCGACGAGGGCATTGTCACCGAGACTTTCTCAACCATCTGCGCATTGCGGATGCGAGTCAGCATATCGGCGATAGGATCACTCATGCTCATTTACGTTTCTCCTATTACCAGCTCGCCTTGGTCAGGCCAGGGATCTCGCCGCGGAACGCGATTTCGCGAATCTTGTTACGCGCCAGCCCGAATTTACGGAACGTGCCACGCGGGCGACCGGTAATTGCGCAACGATTGCGCTTACGGGTCGGGTTAGAGTTGCGCGGCAATTGTTGCAGTTCCAGACGTGCTGCGTAATGCTCTTCGTCCGACTTGCTCATATCGCCGATGATCGCTTTCAGCTCAGCACGCTTGGGAGCGTACTTAGCAGCCAGGCGAGCACGCTTCTTTTCACGTTCGATCAGTGCCAGTTTAGCCACGGTAACCTCAGTTTCTGAACGGGAACTTGAAGCTGGCGAGCAGAGCCTTTGCTTCGTCGTCGGTCTTCGCAGTCGTCGTGATGCTGATGTTCAGCCCACGCAGTGCGTCGATCTTGTCGTAGTCGATTTCGGGGAAAATGATCTGCTCTTTCACACCGATGTTGTAGTTGCCGCGACCATCGAACGCACGACCCGACACACCACGGAAGTCACGCACACGGGGGAGCGCGACCGTCACGAAACGGTCCAGAAATTCGTACATTGCCTGACCACGCAACGTGACCATTGCACCGATCGGATAGCCCTGACGGATCTTGAAGCCGGCGATTGCCTTGCGCGCCTTCGTGATCACCGGCTTCTGGCCTGCGATCTTCGTCAGGTCGCCAACGGCGTTTTCGATGATCTTCTTGTCAGCAACCGCTTCGCCAAGGCCCATGTTCAGGGTGATCTTGGTGATGCGCGGCACTTCCATCACGGACTTGTAACCGAACTTCTCGATGAGGCCGGGTACAACCTTCTCTTTGTAAAACTCTTGCAAACGAGCCATTTTTTTACTCCGCAGCGTCAGGCGCTCAGCTCGGCACCGGTCGTTTTAAGGAAACGGACTTTCTTGTCTCCTTCGACCTTGATGCCTACACGCGACGCCTTGCCATTCGCGTCGACCAATGCGACGTTCGAAATTTGCAGCGGCATCGTCTTGGCTTCAACACCGCCCGTCGCACCCTTCATCGGGTTCGGCTTGACGTGTTTCTTGACGAGGTTGATACCCTCGACAATCACTTTGCCCTCGCCAACGGACAGCACGACGCCGCGCTTGCCTTTATCTTTGCCGGTGATGACGATAACTTCGTCACCTTTGCGAATCTTGTTCATCGCGACTCCTTACAGCACTTCAGGTGCCAACGAAACGATCTTCATGAATCGTTCGCTGCGCAACTCGCGCGTGACAGGCCCGAAAATACGGGTGCCAATAGGTTCGAGCTTGGCATTCAACAACACAGCGGCGTTGCCATCGAACTTGATCAGCGAGCCGTCCTGACGGCGCACGCCCTTGGCGGTGCGAACCACCACGGCGTTGTAAATTTCGCCTTTCTTCACGCGCCCGCGCGGCGTTGCTTCTTTGACGGTCACCTTGATGATGTCGCCAATGCTGGCATAACGACGCTTCGAGCCGCCGAGCACCTTGATGCACATGACTTCACGCGCACCCGTGTTGTCGGCCACTTCAAGCCGAGTTTCGGTCTGGATCATGGTTTATCTTTCCCAACTTAATCCGGTCACACCACCATGGCGTACCCGGTCAGTCTTGGTCCCGTCAGCCAATCGGCTGCTTGGGTATGAACAGCAGCGACGGCAAACGAAACCCGCCATCGCAATCCGGTGAATCCTACGGAACAGACTTGGCGCCCGATCCGCTTCCCCCACCAACTTCGCCCGCGACGGGGCTCCCATAAAGAGGGAAGACCGAGAGTATAACAAATAATCTCGGTCTTGCAAGCGAAATCTACTGCGATTTCAACAACTTCTACTACTTCGCGGCGTCAGATGACGCGAGCAGCCTCGACCAGGCGAGCCACAACCCAGGCTTTCGTCTTCGAAATCGGACGCGTTTCCTGGATTTCAACAAGGTCGCCCTCGTTGTACGTGTTCGCGTCGTCGTGCGCGTGGTACTTCTTCGAACGCACAACGTACTTGCCGTAGATCGGGTGCTTCACGCGGTGCTCAACCAGCACGGTGACCGTCTTGTCCATCTTGTTGCTGACGACCTTGCCGACCAGCGTCCGCTTGAGCGAGGTTTTTACGCTATCGTTCATTTCTGGTTCGCCTTCTCAGTCAGGACGGTCCGCACACGTGCGATGTCGCGACGAACCTTCTTCAGCTGGCTCGTGTTCGTGAGCTGCTGAGTCGCGAGTTGCATGCGCAGGCCGAATTGCGCCTTCAACAGGTCCGACAGCTCCTTGTTGAGCGCGGCCTGATCTTTCTGGTGAAGTTCGGATGCCTTCATCATTTGCTCCTTAGGCGCCGAGCTGACGCACGATAAACGTCGTCTTGAGCGGCAGCTTAGCTGCAGCCAGACGGAACGCTTCGCGTGCCAGCTCTTCGGTTACGCCGTCCATTTCGTACAGCATCTTGCCCGGTTGAATCTCTGCGACGTAGTACTCAGGGTTACCTTTACCGTTACCCATACGTACTTCAGCCGGCTTGTGCGAGATCGGCTTGTCCGGGAAGATGCGAATCCAGATGCGGCCACCACGCTTGATGTGACGCGTCATTGCACGACGTGCCGCTTCAATCTGGCGCGCGGTCAAGCGACCACGACCGATAGCCTTCAGGCCGAATTCACCGAACGACACCGCGTTGCCGCGGGTAGCGATACCGGTGTTACGACCCTTCTGCTCTTTGCGATACTTTCTGCGTTTCGGTTGCAGCATCGTTATTCTCCAGTCTTCCCGCCGTCGCCGGCACCGCCAGCACGACGAGGAGCGCCACGGCGTGCACCTGCCGGGCCACCACCTTCACCATCACGACGCGGACGGCGATCGCCACCCGGACGTGCGTTGCGGCGCGGACGCTTTTCTTCGGCGACTTCTTCAACCACCGGTGCGTCGTTGCGGCCGAGCGTGTCGCCCTTGTAGACCCACACCTTCACGCCGATGATGCCGTACGTCGTCTTCGCTTCCGAAGTTGCGTAGTCGATATCAGCACGCAGCGTATGAAGCGGCACGCGACCTTCGCGATACCATTCCGTACGAGCGATTTCGATACCGTTCAGGCGGCCAGCGCTCATGATCTTGATGCCTTGAGCACCCAGACGCATTGCGTTTTGCATCGCACGCTTCATCGCGCGGCGGAACATAATCCGGCGCTCGAGCTGTTGCGTGATCGAATCCGCGATCAGTTGCGCATCGGTTTCCGGCTTGCGGATTTCTTCGATGTTGACGTGAACCGGAACGCCCATACGCTTTTGCAGCTCGGACTTCAGCAGTTCAATGTCTTCACCCTTCTTACCGATCACGACACCCGGACGCGAACTGAAAATCGTGATGCGGGCGTTCTTTGCAGGACGCTCGATCACAACGCGGCCGACGGACGCGTTCTTCAGCTTCTTCTTCAGGTATTCACGAACACCGATGTCTTCCTGCAACATCGCCGCGAAATTGTTGTTGTTCGCGTACCAACGCGACGCCCAATTGCGGCTGACGGCCAAACGGAAGCCAGTCGGATGAATTTTCTGTCCCATCGTATGACCCCTTAATTCCCGACCGTCACAGTGATGTGACAGGATTGCTTCTCGATGCGGTTACCGCGGCCTTTAGCGCGCGCGGTGAAACGCTTGAGCGACGCAGCCTTGTCGATGTAGATGCTCGTGATCTTGAGCTCATCGATATCGGCGCCTTCGTTATGCTCCGCATTCGCGATCGCCGACAGCACGACCTTTTTCACGATTCCCGCAGCCTTCTTCGGCGAGAACGTCAGAACGTTCAGCGCCTTGTCGACCGGCAAACCGCGGATCTGGTCAGCCACAAGGCGCGTTTTCTGCGCCGAGATGCGGGCACCGCGATGAATTGCTTTCACTTCCATCATGAGCCCCTTATTTCTTAGCCTTCTTGTCGGCTGCGTGACCCTTGAACGTACGGGTCAATGCAAACTCGCCAAGCTTGTGGCCGACCATGTTTTCCGAGATGTACACCGGAACGTGTTGACGGCCGTTATGAACGGCGATCGTCAGACCGATGAAATCCGGGAGGATCGTCGAACGGCGCGACCAGGTTTTGATCGGCTTCTTATCCCGCGAAGCTGCTGCCGCCTCAACTTTCTTCAGCAAATGGGCGTCGCAGAACGGACCTTTTTTTACAGAACGTGCCATTGCCTACTCCTTAACGCTTGTGACGGCGCTGGACGATCATGCTCGTCGTGCGCTTATTGCTGCGGGTGCGATAACCCTTAGCAGGCGTGCCCCACGGGCTCACCGGATCGCGACCTGCAGCCGTCTTGCCTTCACCACCACCGTGCGGGTGATCGACCGGGTTCATTGCAACGCCACGCACCGTCGGGCGGATACCGCGCCAGCGGTTTGCGCCAGCCTTACCGATTTGACGGAGGCTATGCTCTTCGTTGCCAACTTCACCAATCGTCGCGCGGCACTCGACGTGAACGCGGCGGATTTCACCCGAGCGCAGGCGGACCTGTGCGTAGATGCCTTCACGAGCCAGCAGCATCGCCGACGTACCAGCCGAACGCGCCATTTGCGCGCCCTTGCCCGGCAGCATTTCGATGCAGTGAATCGTCGTACCAACCGGAATGTTGCGGATCGGCAGCGTGTTACCTGCGCGGATCGGAGCTTCCGAACCCGACATCAGTTGCTGGCCAACCGTCACACCCTTCGGAGCGATGATGTACTTGCGCTCGCCGTCTGCGTACAGAACCAGCGCGATGTTCGCGCTACGGTTCGGATCGTACTCAAGACGTTCGACCTTCGCTGCGATACCGTCCTTGTTGCGGCGGAAATCGACGACGCGATAGTGATGCTTGTGACCACCACCCTTATGACGGGTAGTGATGTGACCGTTGTTATTACGGCCGGCGGTCGAGGATTGCGAGTCGAGCAGCGGTGCGTACGGCTTGCCCTTATGCAGATCCTTGTTGACCACCTTGACCATCGCACGGCGACCCGGCGAAGTCGGCTTAACTTTAACGATTGCCATGATTACTTGGCCTCCGCTTCAAAGTTGATTTCCTGGCCGGGCTTCAGGCAGACGTACGCCTTCTTCACGTCCTTGCGCTTGCCCATGAAGCGGCCAAAGCGCTTGGCTTTGCCCTTCGAGACCAGCACGTTGACGGAATTGACTTCCACCTTGAACAGCAGCTCGACTGCAGCTTTCACTTCCTGCTTCGTGGCATCGGGCGCGACTTCGAACACAACTTGTTCGTTCTTGTCGGCCACCAGCGTCGCCTTTTCGGAGATCACCGGCGCGAGCAGGACCTGCATCAAACGATGATCGTTCTTGCGAATCTCGCTCATGACAGCAACTCCTCGATCTGGGCGACCGCAGCCTTCGTGATCAGGATCTTCTTGAAGTAGATCAGCGACAGCGGGTCGGCGTAACGCGGCTCGACAACTGCCACATGGGCCAGGTTGCGCGACGCGAGGTACAGGTTTTCGTCAACCGTGTCGGTAATCACCAGCACGGATTCGAGACCCATCGCCTTGAATTTTTCGGCCAGCAGCTTCGTCTTCGGCGCCTCGAGCGTCAGCTCGTCGACCACCGAGATGCGGCCTTCGCGGGCCAGCTGCGAGAAGATCGAGCAGAGACCTGCGCGATGCATCTTCTTGTTGACCTTGTGCGAAAAGTTTTCTTCCGGCGAATTCGGGAAGATACGGCCACCGCCGCGCCACAACGGGCTCGACGACATACCGGCACGGGCGCGGCCCGTACCCTTTTGGCGCCACGGCTTCTTGGTCGTGTGCTTAACTTGCTCACGGTCCTTCTGCGCGCGGTTGCCGCTACGGGCATTCGCTTGATACGCCACCACCACCTGGTGAATCAGGGCTTCGTTGTAATCGCGGCCGAACACGACGTCCGACGCGCTAACGCCTGCACCTTCCTGACCATTGGCATTCAGGAGCTTAAGTTCCATTTATTTCGCTCCTTTCACGGCACGCGTCTTCACGGCCGGCGTAACGAATACCTTGCCACCCTTCGCACCCGGAACGGCGCCCTTGACCAGCAACAGCTTGCGGTCAGCGTCGATACGAGCGATTTCGAGGTTTTGCACGGTTACCGTATCGTCACCCATGTGACCGGTCATGCGCTTACCCGGGAAAACACGACCCGGATCCTGCGCCATACCGATCGAGCCCGGCACGTTGTGCGAGCGCGAGTTACCGTGCGATGCACGGCCGGATGCGAAGTTGTAACGCTTGATGGTACCGGCGTAGCCCTTACCGATCGACACGCCTTGCACGTCGACCTTCTGGCCTACTTCGAACAGGTCGGGACCAACCACGGCGCCGTTCGACAACTCGGCAGCCTTGGCAGCATCGATCTGGAATTCTTTGAGGATTTCACCGGCTTGAACACCGGCTTTGGCGAGATGACCGGCCAACGGCTTCGTCACGCGCGATGCACGGCGCGTACCGAATGCAACCTGCACGGCCGTGTAGCCGTCGGTTTCAACAGTCTTGATCTGCGTCACGCGGTTGTCGGACACGTCCAGCACGGTAACGGGAATCGAATCCCCTTCTGCCGTGAAGATACGGGTCATGCCAACCTTGCGACCTACGAGTCCAAGGCTCATCGTTTTCTCCATTCCCGACTGCGATTGGTCGGGGCTAATTTACAAAATGCCGGTGCCGTTTCGGGCGTGAAATCACGCTGCAGCACACCGACTTTTTTGCGCAAATGCGCGAAAAGCCCACTATTATAGCGAGGCTTTTCGTTTTCCACAAGCAATCAATGACTTAGCGCTGTCTGGCACGCCAGGCAACACTTTGAAGCTTTATTGCAGCTTGATTTCCACGTCCACGCCAGCCGGCAGGTCCAGCTTCATCAGTGCGTCAACGGTCTTGTCCGTCGGATCGACGATGTCCATCAGGCGTTGGTGCGTACGGATTTCGAGCTGATCGCGCGACGTCTTGTTGACGTGCGGCGAGCGCAGGATGTCGAAACGTTGAATGCGGGTCGGCAGGGGCACCGGACCACGAACGATTGCGCCAGTCCGCTTTGCCGTGTCGACGATTTCAGCTGCCGATTGATCGATCAGGCGATAGTCGAAAGCCTTCAGGCGAATGCGGATTTTCTGGTTCTGCATGACAATTCCTTGGAAAAGAGCGAGGCGGTATTGCACCGCCAGACAATAAAAGAACGTAGAGCCGGACGCCTGCGGAGGGCCGGCGCCCGGCTCCGGGCACCACTTACAGCAAATACGTCAATCCGCGATTTTACTCGAGAATCTTGGCAACCACACCTGCGCCGACCGTACGGCCGCCTTCGCGGATTGCGAAACGCAGACCTTCTTCCATCGCGATCGGGTTGATCAGCTTCACCGTGATCGACACGTTGTCGCCCGGCATGACCATTTCCTTGTCCTTCGGCAACTCGATCGAGCCCGTCACGTCCGTCGTACGGAAGTAGAACTGCGGACGATAGTTGTTGAAGAACGGCGTGTGACGGCCACCTTCGTCCTTGCTCAGCACGTACACTTCAGCCGTGAAGTGCGTGTGCGGGTTGATCGAACCCGGCTTGGCCAGCACCTGGCCACGCTCCACGTCTTCACGCTTCGTGCCGCGCAGCAGGATACCCACGTTGTCGCCTGCCTGACCCTGATCGAGCAGCTTGCGGAACATTTCCACGCCCGTGCAGGTCGTCTTCACCGTCGGCTTGATACCGACAATTTCGATTTCCTCGCCGACCTTCACCACGCCGCGCTCAACGCGACCCGTCACCACCGTGCCGCGACCCGAGATCGAGAACACGTCTTCCACCGGCATCAGGAACGCACCGTCAACTGCGCGCTCCGGCGTCGGGATGTACGTGTCCAGCGCGTCGGCCAGATTCATGATCGCCACTTCGCCCAGCTCGCCCTTGTCGCCTTCCAGCGCCAGCTTGGCCGAACCCTTGATGATCGGCGTGTCGTCGCCCGGGAAGTCGTACTTCGACAGAAGTTCGCGAACTTCCATCTCGACCAGCTCCAGCAGCTCAGCGTCGTCCACCATGTCGCACTTGTTCAGGAACACGATGATGTACGGCACGCCAACCTGACGCGCCAGCAGGATGTGCTCACGCGTTTGCGGCATCGGGCCGTCAGCGGCCGAACACACCAGGATCGCGCCGTCCATCTGCGCTGCGCCCGTGATCATGTTCTTCACATAGTCAGCGTGGCCCGGGCAGTCGACGTGTGCGTAGTGGCGGTTAGCCGTTTCGTACTCGACGTGTGCCGTGTTGATCGTGATGCCACGCGCCTTTTCTTCCGGCGCCGCGTCGATCTGGTCGTATGCCTTCGCTTCGCCGCCGAACTTCTGCGTCAGAACCGTCGTGATCGCTGCCGTCAGCGTGGTCTTGCCGTGGTCAACGTGACCGATCGTGCCGACGTTCACGTGCGGCTTGGTCCGTTCGAATTTACCTTTAGCCATGTTTCTCTTCTTTCAAAAAGTTAATCGTTGAATGACTTTGCCGCGCGATTACTTCGACTTGGCGTTGATGATCGCTTCCGACACGTTACGCGGTGCTTCGGAGTAGTGCTTGAACTCCATCGTGTACGTTGCACGACCTTGGGTCAGCGAACGCAGCGACGTCGAGTAGCCGAACATTTCCGACAGCGGCACTTCGGCGCGAACGATCTTGCCTCCGCCAACCATGTCGTCCATGCCCTGAACGATACCGCGACGACCCGACAGGTCACCCATCACGTTGCCCATGTAATCTTCAGGCGTTTCGACTTCCACAGCCATCATCGGTTCGAGGATGACCGGTTGAGCCTTGCGCATTGCTTCCTTGAACGCCATCGAGCCGGCCATGCGGAACGCATTTTCGTTCGAGTCAACGTCGTGGTACGAACCGAACGTCAGGTGAACCTTGACGTCGACGACCGGGAAGCCTGCCAGCACGCCTGCCTTCAGCGTTTCCTGAATACCCTTGTCCACCGCCGGGATGTATTCGCGCGGAATCACACCGCCCTTGATCTCGTCAAGGAACTCGTAGCCCTTGCCTTGCTCATTGGGCTCGAGCGTGATGACCGCGTGACCGTACTGGCCGCGACCACCCGACTGCTTGACGAACTTGCCGTCAACGTCTTCCGCCTTGCCGCGAATCGTTTCGCGGTACGCAACCTGCGGCTTGCCGACGGTCGCTTCCACGCCGAATTCGCGCTTCATACGGTCAACCAGAATTTCCAGGTGGAGCTCGCCCATGCCCGAAATAATGGTTTGGCCCGATTCTTCGTCCGTTTGAACGCGGAACGACGGATCTTCCTGTGCCAGACGGTTCAGCGCCAGACCCATCTTTTCCTGGTCGGGCTTCGTCTTCGGCTCAACAGCCTGCGAAATCACCGGCTCCGGGAAAATCATGCGTTCGAGCACGATCGGGCTTTGCGGATCGCACAGCGTGTCGCCGGTCGTCGCGTCTTTCAGGCCGACTGCAGCAGCGATGTCGCCTGCGCGGACTTCCTTGATTTCTTCGCGCTGGTTCGCGTGCATCTGCAGAATACGACCCAGACGTTCCTTCTTGTCTTTGGTCGCGTTCAGCACGGTGTCGCCCGAATTCACGACGCCCGAGTACACACGGAAGAAGATCAGCTGGCCGACGAACGGGTCGGTCATGATCTTGAATGCCAGTGCCGAGAACTTTTCGTCGTCGGCAGCGCGGCGCTCGCCCTTTTCACCGTTTTCCAGCTCGCCGGTAACCGGCGGGATGTCGATCGGCGACGGCAGGAAGTCGAGCACGGCGTCCAGCATGCGTTGCACGCCCTTGTTCTTGAACGCGGTGCCGCACAGCATCGGCTGGATTTCGCAAGCGATCGTACGGTCGCGCAGACCCTTGATGATTTCCGCTTCAGAGAGCTCGCCCTCTTCCAGGTACTTGTTCATCAGCTCTTCGCTCGACTCGGCAGCCGCTTCGATCATCTTCTCGCGCCACTCGTTGCAAGAGTCAGCCAATTCTGCCGGGATTTCTTCGTACGAGAACTTCGTGCCTTGGGACGCTTCGTCCCAAATGATCGCTTTCATCTTCAGCAGATCGACGACGCCCGTGAAGTTTTCTTCCGCGCCGATAGGCACCACGACCGGAACCGGGTTCGCCTTCAGACGCAGCTTGAGCTGGTCGTAAACCTTGAAGAAGTTCGCGCCGGTACGGTCCATCTTGTTGATGAACGCGAGACGGGGAACCTTGTACTTGTTTGCCTGACGCCACACGGTTTCCGACTGGGGCTGAACGCCGCCCACAGCGCAGTACACCATGCACGCGCCGTCGAGCACGCGCATCGAGCGCTCGACTTCAATCGTGAAGTCGACGTGGCCCGGGGTGTCGATGATGTTGATGCGGTGCTCAGCGCGGTCGCCGGCCATGCCTTTCCAGAACGCCGTGGTAGCAGCGGACGTGATCGTGATGCCGCGTTCCTGTTCCTGCTCCATCCAGTCCATGGTGGCAGCGCCGTCGTGAACTTCACCAATCTTGTGGTTCACGCCGGTGTAGAACAAGATGCGCTCGGTCGTCGTCGTTTTGCCGGCGTCGATGTGAGCGCTAATACCGATGTTACGGTA
This sequence comes from Paraburkholderia sp. BL25I1N1, assembly GCF_003002025.1. Taxonomy (GTDB): domain Bacteria; phylum Pseudomonadota; class Gammaproteobacteria; order Burkholderiales; family Burkholderiaceae; genus Paraburkholderia. Next base: position 17,614 of record NZ_PVZB01000019.1, on the reverse strand, counting down.
GCGCTCGATAGGTGTCTTGCGAGCCACTTTGATCCTCTATTGGGATGACGCGATGCGAGAAAATACCCATCGCGCTGTAACACAAACGGGCGAGGCGCTTTGTAAGCGCACCCGCCCGGAATTTCTTTCCGTTTTTTCTGCTAAACCCGGGTTCGGGAAGCTTAGAAACGGAAGTGCGAGAACGCCTTGTTGGCTTCTGCCATCCGGTGAACTTCGTCGCGCTTCTTCATTGCGCCGCCACGGCCTTCGGCCGCTTCGGAAAGTTCACCTGCCAGACGCAGGGCCATCGACTTCTCGCTGCGCTTCTTCGCGGCTTCACGCAGCCAACGCATCGCCAATGCCATACGACGCGACGGGCGCACTTCGACCGGAACCTGATAGTTCGCACCACCAACGCGGCGGCTCTTAACTTCGACCACCGGCTTGACGTTGTTGAGCGCTACCGTGAACACTTCCAGCGGGTCCTTGCCACCCTTGGTCTGGATCTGTTCGAAAGCGCCGTACACGATACGCTCGGCAACCGACTTCTTGCCTGAGAGCATCAGCACGTTCATGAACTTAGCTACATCAACGTTACCGAACTTCGGATCCGGCAACACTTCCCGCTTGGGGACTTCGCGACGACGCGGCATGTTTCTTCCTTTAACTTTTCAGTTGGAGCTACTTTTAGCCCCACGGTCACCAACTAACCCGATTCATCTCTAACGACTTACCAGCCTGGTCGGGTGACCACTTACTCGACAGCACCGGCGATTCCGGCACCACCGCTATTACCGCCTTTACAGGCGACCTGAAACTGCTGACCGGCTAATTACTTGCCAGCCTTGGCACGCTTCGCACCGTACTTCGAGCGAGCCTGCTTACGATCCTTGACGCCCTGGGTATCCAGCGAGCCGCGAACCATGTGGTAACGCACACCCGGCAAGTCCTTCACACGGCCGCCGCGAATCAGTACGACCGAGTGTTCCTGCAGGTTGTGGCCTTCACCACCGATGTACGAAATGACTTCGAAGCCGTTCGTCAGACGAACCTTGGCAACCTTACGCAGTGCCGAGTTAGGCTTCTTAGGCGTCGTGGTGTACACACGGGTGCACACGCCGCGACGCTGGGGGCAGTCCTGCAAGGCCGGGCTCTTGCTCTTAGTCGTTTCCGACTGGCGGCCTTTGCGAACCAGTTGATTGATGGTTGGCATTGTTTATTCCTGAAATTGAACAAAATCGACGCATCTGTTTCCGGGCAAAGCAGAAACGATTGCGCATCGAACTTCCGGACCCAAGTGCCGACGCACGAGTTAACTACGCGCGCGGGCATTCCAAGAACCGGAACCTAGCATAATATTCCGAAAATACTAAGGGAGTCAACAGGTTGCGACGTTTCGCACCCCAGCCGACCCGCTCAAGCGCTCGCCGAGCGCTTAGTCGGCGGCGACGACTTCCAGCAATTCGTCGCCGAAACGGTCGAGTTTGCGTGCGCCCATACCCGGAATGCCGCGCAAATCCTCAATCGAGTCGGGGCCGTTGCGGGCGATTTCCGCCAGGGTCGCGTCGTGGAAGATCACGTAGGCCGGCACGCCGTCGCTCTTCGCGGTTTCGGTGCGCCATGCGCGAAGCCGCTCCCAGCGCGCGCGTTCGCGCGGGCCCATGCCGATCGTCGGGTCGGCGCGCTCACTGGTGCGGCCGGACGATTGCCGCGTGCGCGTAGGCTTCACATAGCGGCGCATGGTGACGTTTTGCTCACCTTTGAGCACCGGCTTGCTCGCCTCGGTCAGGACCAGCGAGCCAAATCCTTCGTGATCGACAGTCAGATAGCCGAACGCGACCAACTGGCGGAACACAGCTCGCCACTCCGGTTCGCCTAGCGCCGAACCGATGCCGAACGTGGTCAGCTTCTCGTGACCACGCTGCAGGATTTTCTCGTTACTGTTACCGCGCAGAATGTCGATCAGATGGCCGGCGCCGAAATGAAAGCCGCTCGCCCGCTGCGCGCGGAACACGCACGACAGCGCCATCCGCGCCTCGCGCGTCGCATCCCATGTGTCCGGCGGTTCAAGACAGTTGTCGCAGTTGCCGCAAGGCTTGCTCGATTCACCGAAATACGCGAGCAGTCGCACTCGCCGGCAGGTCGCCGCTTCGCACAGTCCGAGCAACGCGTCCAGCTTGCCGGTCTGTACGCGTTTGTGCGCGTCGTCGGCGTCGGATTCGTCGATCATCTTGCGCTGCTGCACAACGTCGCCGAGACCGTAGGCCATCCAGGCGTTCGCCGGCATGCCGTCGCGGCCCGCGCGACCCGTTTCCTGGTAGTAACCTTCGACGCTCTTCGGCAAGTCGAGGTGAGCGACGAAACGCACGTCCGGTTTGTCGATACCCATGCCGAACGCGATGGTCGCGCACATCACAATCCCTTCCTCGCGCTGAAACATCTCCTGATGCTTCTGGCGGATTTCGAATTCCATGCCGGCGTGATACGGCAGCGCGCGCATGCCTTTTTCCTTCAACCATTCCGCCGTCTCTTCGACCTTGCGGCGCGACAGGCAATAGACGACGCCGGCGTCGGTCGTGCCGTCCGGCTTCGAATGCTCCGCGCGAATGAAGTCCAGCAACTGCGTACGCGCATTGTCTTTTTCGACGATGCGATAACGGATGTTCGGTCGGTCGAAGCTCGACACGAAAATGCGCGCGTCATCCAGCGCGAGGCGATGGATGATCTCGTCGCGCGTGATTGCGTCAGCGGTGGCCGTCAGCGCGATCCGCGGCACGTTCGGGAATCGCTCGTGCAGCACCGACAACTGAATGTATTCCGGCCGGAAATCGTGCCCCCACTGCGACACGCAATGCGCTTCGTCGATGGCGAACAATCCGATACGGGTGCGTTCCAGCAGTTCCTGGAACCGGGGCGTCATCAAACGCTCCGGCGCTACGTAGAGCAGATCGATTTCGCCTTCGCGCAATGCGCGCTCGGTCGCCATCGCCTCGGCGCTAGAGAGCGTCGAATTCAGATACGCCGCGCGCACGCCCACTTCGGTGAGCGCGGCCACCTGATCCTGCATCAGCGCGATCAGCGGAGAAACGACGATGCCGGCGCCGAAGCCGCCTTCGCGGCGCACCAGCGACGGAATCTGATAGCAGAGGGACTTGCCGCCGCCCGTCGGCATCAACACGAGGCAGTCGCCGCCGCCGGCGACGTGCTCGACAATTTCGGCCTGCTGCCCTCTGAACGCGGGGTAACCGAATACTTCGTTGAGGATTTCGAGCGGACGGGACATGAATTTGAGAGAAGCAGCGTGATGCCGGTGACACGAATTTTACCAACGCATTCGTGCTGCGCCCGTGCTTTGATGCAGCGTTAGCCGTTTGGCCGACTGATCCGCAAAAAATGCAAGAAAGAAGAACGCATAAAAAAGCCGCTCAGTCGAAACTGAGCGGCTTCGCTGGCTGGTGAGCCCAAGCGGCTTGCGCTGCCTGGACTGACTGACCTGAGTTACTCGCCTGAGTGCTGCTGTTCGGCGGCCGGGGTTTCCGGCGTACCGAATTCGAACGACTCTTCCGCTGCGATCTGATCGAAACGCTCGCGGTCCGACAGCTCCTTGGTCTTGCGCGCCTTGTGGAACGCGAGACCCGTACCAGCCGGAATCAGACGGCCGACGATCACGTTTTCCTTCAGACCACGCAGGTCGTCGCGCTTGCCCATGATCGCCGCTTCGGTCAGCACGCGGGTCGTTTCCTGGAACGACGCCGCCGAGATGAACGAATCGGTCGACAACGAGGCCTTCGTGATACCGAGCAGGACGTTTTCGTACGTTGCCGGACGCTTGTCTTCCGCGATCATACGGTCGTTCTCGTCGAGCATATCCGACCGCTCGACCTGTTCGCCCGGGATGAAACGCGTATCGCCGTTGTCCGTAATCTGCACGCGGCGCAGCATCTGACGAACAATCACTTCAATGTGCTTGTCGTTGATCTTCACGCCTTGCAGACGGTACACGTCCTGCACTTCGTCCACGATGTAACGCGACAGCGCTTCGATACCTTGCAGACGCAAGATGTCGTGCGGATCGGCAGGACCGTCGACAATCATTTCGCCCTTGTTGACGACCTGACCATCGTGCACCAGAACCTGCTTTTCCTTCGCGATCAGGAACTCGTGCTGATTGCCGTCGAGGTCCGTGATAACGAGACGCTGCTTGCCCTTCGTGTCTTTACCGAACGACGTCGTACCCGTAACTTCCGCCAGGATACCTGCGTCCTTCGGCGAACGCGCTTCGAACAGTTCGGCCACACGCGGCAGACCACCGGTAATGTCACGCGTTTTCTGCGATTCAACCGGGATACGTGCCAGCACTTCACCGACCTGCACTTGCTGACCGTCCTTCACGGTGATCAGAGCGCCGACCTGGAAACCGATCTGCACCGAGTGCTCGGTGTTCGGGATCTTGACTTCTTCGCCGTTCGCGTCGAGCAACTTGACCTGCGGACGCACCGTCTTCGACGCTTGCGAACCACGACGCTTCACGTCGATCACGACCAGCGTGGACAGACCCGTCACATCGTCGATCTGCTTCGCAACGGTCACGCCTTCTTCGACGTTTTCGAACTTCACCGTACCGCCCCACTCGGTGATGATCGGACGCGTCAACGGATCCCACGTCGCCAGTTGCGTGCCGGCCTTGATCTGCGCGCCATCCAGTTGCAACAGCGTCGCGCCGTACGGCACCTTGTGGCGTTCGCGCTCGCGACCGTGGTCGTCGGTGATCATCGCTTCGCCCGAACGCGAGATGACGATCTGCTCGCCCTTCGCGTTGGTGACGTAACGCATCGTTGCCGTGAAACGCACCGTACCGTTCGACTTCGCTTCAACCGACGAAGCCACTGCCGCTCGCGACGCCGCACCACCGATGTGGAACGTACGCATCGTGAGCTGCGTGCCCGGTTCACCGATCGACTGAGCAGCGATCACGCCGACTGCTTCACCGACGTTGACCGACGAGCCACGACCCAGGTCGCGGCCGTAGCAGGCTGCGCACAGACCGTAACGCGTTTCGCAAGTCAGCGGCGTACGTACGCGCACTTCGTCGATGCCGAGGCGTTCGATTTCTTCGACCGCATCTTCGTCGAGCAACGTGCCCGTTTCGTACAGCGTTTCCTGCGATTCCGGATTGACGACGTCAGCCACCGTCACGCGACCCAGAATACGGTCACGCAGCGCTTCGACGACTTCACCGCCTTCGACCAACGCCTTCATGGCGACGCCGTTGGACGTACCGCAATCGTCCTCGACCACCACCAGATCCTGCGTCACGTCGACGAGACGACGCGTCAGGTAACCCGAGTTAGCCGTCTTCAGTGCCGTATCAGCCAGACCCTTACGTGCACCGTGGGTCGAGATGAAGTACTGCAACACGTTCAGGCCTTCACGGAAGTTCGCCGTAATCGGCGTCTCGATGATCGAGCCGTCCGGCTTCGCCATCAGGCCACGCATACCGGCCAGCTGACGAATCTGAACCGCGGAACCACGAGCACCCGAGTCCGCCATCATGTAAATCGAGTTGAACGATTCCTGACGCGTTTCGTTGCCGTCGCGATCCGTGACCGGTTCCGTCGACAGCTGTTCCATCATCGCCTTGCCGACCGCTTCCGACGTTGCCGACCAGATGTCGACCACGTTGTTGTAGCGCTCTTGCGACGTGACGAGACCCGACATGTACTGACGGTCGTATTCCTTCACCTTCTTCGCGGCGTCGCCGACGATGGTTTCCTTCTGCGGTGGCACGAGCATGTCGTCGACGCAGATCGAAATACCAGCGCGCGTTGCCAGACGGAAACCCGACTGCATCAACTGGTCGGCGAAAATCACCGTTTCACGCAGACCGCACTTGCGGAATGCGGTGTTGATGAGGCGCGAGATTTCCTTCTTCTTCAGCGGCTTGTTGAGCACCGAGAACGGCAGGCCCGGCGGAAGGATCTCCGACAGGATTGCACGGCCGACGGTGGTCGGGTACAGCGTGATCTTCGGCACGAACGCCGGCGCACCTTCCGACTTGTCTTCGTTATGGACCATTTCGGTGATCCGCACGTTGACGCGCGAGGCGAGCTCGACTTCCTTGTTCTCGTAAGCACGCAGCGCTTCCGAAACGCCGGTGAACGTCAGGCCTTCGCCCTTGGCGTTCACTGCTTCACGGGTCGCGTAGTACAAACCGAGCACGATATCCTGCGACGGCACGATCGACGGATCGCCGTTGGCCGGGAACAGGACGTTGTTCGACGCCAGCATCAGCGTACGCGCTTCCATCTGCGCTTCGAGCGACAGCGGCACGTGAACAGCCATCTGGTCACCGTCGAAGTCGGCGTTGAACGCCGCGCAAACGAGCGGATGCAGCTGGATTGCCTTACCTTCGATCAGCACCGGCTCGAAAGCCTGAATGCCAAGACGGTGAAGCGTCGGCGCACGGTTCAGCATGACCGGATGTTCGCGAATGACTTCTTCGAGAATGTCCCACACCACCGGCGTCTGGTTCTCGACTTCCTTCTTCGCAGCCTTGATGGTGGTAGCGACACCCATCACTTCGAGCTTGTTGAAGATGAACGGCTTGAACAGTTCGAGCGCCATCAGCTTCGGCAGACCGCACTGATGCAGCTTGAGCGTCGGGCCGACCACGATCACCGAACGGCCCGAATAGTCAACGCGCTTACCGAGCAAGTTCTGACGGAAACGACCGCCCTTACCCTTGATCATGTCAGCGAGCGACTTCAGCGGACGCTTGTTCGCACCGGTCATGGCCTTACCGCGACGACCGTTGTCGAGCAGCGAGTCGACGGCTTCCTGCAGCATCCGCTTTTCGTTGCGGACGATGATTTCAGGCGCCTTCAGTTCGAGCAGACGCTTCAACCGGTTGTTACGGTTGATCACGCGGCGATACAGGTCGTTCAGGTCCGACGTCGCGAAACGGCCGCCGTCCAGCGGCACCAGCGGACGCAGTTCCGGCGGCAGCACCGGCAGCACTTCGAGCACCATCCAGTCAGGCTTGATGCCCGAACGTTGGAAAGCCTCGAGCACCTTCAGGCGCTTCGCGTACTTCTTGATCTTCGCTTCCGAACCCGTGTTCTTGAGTTCGGTGCGCAGCATCTCGACCTGTTCGTCGATGTTGATCGCGCGCAGCAACTCGCGCACGCCTTCCGCGCCCATCTCGGCGCGGAATTCGTCACCGTATTCTTCGACCTTGTTGTAGTAATCCTCTTCGGTCATGATCTGCCGCGCTTTCAGCGGCGTCATGCCCGGATCGATCACCACATATGCTTCGAAGTACAGCACGCGTTCGATGTCGCGCAGCGTCATGTCGAGCACCATGCCCAGACGCGACGGCAGCGACTTCAGGAACCAGATGTGCGCAACCGGCGAGGCCAGTTCAATGTGGCCCATCCGTTCGCGACGCACCTTCGCCAGCGTCACTTCGACGCCGCACTTCTCGCAGATCACGCCACGGTGCTTGAGGCGCTTGTACTTGCCGCAAAGGCATTCGTAGTCTTTGATCGGCCCGAAGATCTTCGCGCAGAACAAACCATCGCGTTCCGGCTTGAACGTCCGGTAGTTGATGGTTTCCGGCTTCTTCACTTCACCGAACGACCACGAACGGATCTTGTCCGGCGAAGCCAGACCGATCTTGATCGCGTCAAAAACTTCAGGCTGTTGGACTTGCTTGAATAGATCGAGCAGAGCTTTCATTGCTTTCTCTCCGTAGTCCGATTAGTTGCGGTCGAGGTCGATGTCGATACCGAGCGAGCGGATTTCCTTCACCAACACGTTGAAGGATTCCGGCATGCCGGCGTCGATCACGTGATCGCCCTTGACCAGGTTTTCATAAACCTTGGTCCGGCCTGTCACGTCGTCCGACTTCACCGTCAGCATTTCCTGCAGCACGTACGATGCGCCGTACGCTTCGAGCGCCCACACTTCCATTTCACCGAAACGCTGGCCACCGAATTGCGCCTTACCGCCCAACGGCTGCTGCGTCACGAGCGAGTACGGGCCCGTGGAACGCGCGTGCATCTTGTCGTCGACCAAGTGGTGCAGCTTCAGGTAGTGCATGTAGCCGACCGTCACCGTACGTTCGAACATTTCGCCCGTGCGGCCGTCGTACAGACGCACCTGATTCTTCGACGGCGTCATGCCGAGGTTCTTCGCGATGTCGTCCGGGAATGCCAGATCCAGCGCGCGCGACATTTCTTCTTCCGTCGCGCCGTCGAACACCGGCGTAGCGAACGGCACGCCTTCGCGCAGGTTCTTCGCCAGTTCGACGATCTCGTCGTCCGTGAAGCTGTCCAGCTCTTCAGCGCGGCCCGACTCGTTGTAGATCTTGGTCAGGAATTCGCGCAGTTCAGCGATCTTCGCCTGACGCTGCAGCATTTCGCCGATACGCCAGCCGAGACCCTTCGCGGCCCAGCCCAGATGCACTTCGAGAACCTGACCCACGTTCATCCGCGACGGCACGCCGAGCGGGTTCAGAACGACGTCAGCCGGACGGCCGTCGGCCATGTACGGCATGTCTTCGATCGGAACGATCTTCGACACGACACCCTTGTTACCGTGGCGGCCGGCCATCTTGTCGCCAGGCTGCAGGCGGCGCTTGACTGCCAGATACACCTTGACCATCTTCAACACGCCCGGCGGCAGTTCGTCGCCTTGCGTGAGCTTCTTGCGCTTTTCTTCGAACGCCAGATCGAACTGGTGACGCTTTTGTTCGATCGAGTCCTTGATCGCTTCGAGCTGTGCCGCTGCTTCTTCGTCCGCGAGGCGGATGTCGAACCAGTGGTAGTGATCCAGATCTTGCAGGTAAGCCTGTTCGATCTTCGTGCCCTTGGCCAGTTTCTTCGGACCGCCGTTCGCGACCTTGCCGTCGAGCATACGTGCGAGACGCTGGAACGCGTCGCCTTCCACGATACGCAGCTGGTCGTTCAGGTCGAGGCGATAGCGCTTCAGTTCATCGTCGATGATCTGTTGCGCGCGCTTGTCGCGCTGAATGCCTTCACGCGTGAACACTTGAACGTCGATCACGGTGCCGCTCATGCCCGACGGCACGCGCAGCGACGTGTCTTTCACGTCCGAAGCCTTTTCACCGAAGATCGCGCGCAGCAGCTTTTCTTCCGGCGTCAGCTGGGTTTCGCCCTTCGGCGTGACTTTACCGACCAGCACGTCGCCTGCTTCGACTTCAGCGCCGATGTAGACGATGCCCGACTCATCGAGACGGCCGAGTTGCACTTCAGCCAGGTTCGAAATGTCGCGCGTGATTTCTTCCGGTCCGAGCTTTGTGTCGCGAGCTACGACGTTCAGTTCTTCGATGTGGATCGACGTGTAACGGTCGTCGGCAACCACCTTCTCCGAGATCAAAATCGAGTCTTCGAAGTTGTAGCCGTTCCACGGCATGAACGCGACCAGCATGTTCTGGCCGAGCGCCAGTTCGCCGAGGTCGGTCGATGCGCCGTCAGCCAGCACGTCGCCACGCGACACGATGTCGCCGACCTTCACGATCGGGCGCTGGTTGATGTTCGTGTTCTGGTTCGAACGCGTGTACTTGATCAGGTTGTAGATGTCCACGCCGACGTCGCCTGCGACGGCTTCGTCATCGTTCACGCGGATCACCATACGGCCTGCGTCGACGTAATCGACCACACCACCACGGAATGCCTGAACCGTCGTACCCGAGTCAACCGCCACCGTGCGTTCGATACCCGTACCGACCACGGCCTTTTCAGGACGCAGACACGGCACAGCCTGACGCTGCATGTTCGAACCCATCAATGCGCGGTTCGCGTCATCGTGCTCGAGGAACGGAATCAACGATGCCGCCACCGACACGATCTGCGACGGCGCCACGTCCATGTACTGGATGCGGTCCGGCGTAACCATCAGCGTTTCGCCAGCTTCACGCGACGACACCAGTTCGTCGGTCAGCGAGCCGTCTTCGGCCACGGCCGCGTTCGCCTGAGCGATCACGTAACGGCCTTCTTCGATCGCCGACAGATAGTCGATCTGATCGGTCACCTTGCTGTCCACAACCTTGCGATACGGCGTTTCGAGGAAGCCGTATTCGTTCAGGTGCGCGTACAGAGCGAGCGAGTTGATCAGGCCGATGTTCGGACCTTCCGGCGTTTCAATCGGACACACGCGACCGTAGTGAGTCGGATGCACGTCGCGGACTTCAAAGCCAGCGCGTTCACGCGTCAAACCACCCGGGCCAAGAGCCGAAACACGGCGCTTGTGGGTGATTTCCGACAGCGGGTTCGTTTGGTCCATGAACTGCGACAGCTGCGACGAACCGAAGAACTCGCGAATCGCGGACGAAATCGGCTTCGAATTGATCAGGTCGTGCGGCATCAGGTTTTCGCTTTCGGCTTGGCCGAGGCGTTCCTTCACAGCACGTTCGACACGCACGAGACCTGCGCGGAACTGGTTTTCCGCCAGTTCGCCGACACAACGCACACGACGATTGCCCAAGTGGTCGATGTCGTCCACTTCGCCCTTGCCGTTACGCAGTTCGACCAGGATCTTGATCGTGGCGAGGATGTCGTCGTCTTGCAGCGTCATCGGGCCGACGATTTCGTCGCGGCCGACACGGCGATTGAACTTCATACGACCCACCTTGGACAGGTCGTATGCGTCTTCGCTGTAGAACAGACGGTTGAACAGCGCCTCGACCGCTTCTTCGGTCGGCGGTTCGCCCGGACGCATCATGCGATAGATCGCGATGCGGGCGGCCATCTTGTCCGCGGTTTCATCGATACGCAGCGTCGACGAGATGTACGGACCCTGATCCAGATCGTTCGTGTAGAGCGTCTGGATGTCTTTGATCTTCGACTCGCGCAGCTTCTCGAGCACGGTTTCCGTGATTTCGTCGTTCGCGTTAGCGATGACTTCACCCGTGTCGCCGTCGACGACGTTCTTTGCCAGCACGCGGCCGAGCAAATAGTCTTCCGGAACCGAGATGAACTTGGTCTTGGCGTTGTCGAGATCGCGAATGTGCTTCGCGTTGATCCGCTTGTCCTTCTGGACGATCACGTTGCCATCACGGTCCGTGATGTCGAAACGCGCGACTTCACCACGCAGACGCTCCGGAACGAATTCCATCTGCGCGCCTTCCGGCATCAGCGTGAAATTGTCGAACACGAAGAAGTTTGCGAGGATCTGTTCCGGCGTGAGGCCGATTGCCTTCAGCAGGATCGTGACCGGCATCTTGCGGCGACGGTCGACGCGAAAGTACAGCACGTCCTTCGGGTCGAACTCGAAGTCGAGCCACGAACCGCGGTAGGGAATGATACGTGCCGAGAACAGGAGCTTGCCCGAGCTGTGCGTCTTGCCCTTGTCGTGTTCGAAAAACACGCCCGGCGAACGGTGCAGCTGCGAAACGATCACACGTTCCGTGCCGTTGATGACGAACGAACCCGTCGGCGTCATGAGCGGAATTTCGCCCATGTACACTTCCTGTTCCTTCACTTCCTTGACGACCGGCTTGCTCGGCGATTCCTTGTCGAGCAGCACCAGGCGCACTTTCGCGCGCAGGGCCGAACAGTACGTCAAACCGCGCTGCTGACATTCCTTGATGTTGAATGCCGGCGGCGACAGCATGTAGCTGACGAACTCTAGACGAGCGAACCCGTTATGCGAAACAATCGGAAAAACGGAGGTAAACGCAGCCTGCAGGCCTTCCGGCTTGCGTTGCGTGGACGACGTGTCTGCTTGCAGAAACGTGCTGAATGATTCAAGCTGGGTAGCCAGCAGGAAAGGTACTTGGTGAACGATGGGGCGCTTCGCAAAACTCTTGCGAATACGCTTCTTCTCGGTGAAGGAATATTGCATACGATCTCCGAATCACGGCGGGCATTGTTGTCGAGGCAGGATACCTTGATGAGACAACCCGAGTGTTCACCGACTGAGACCCGATGGCCGTCCGATGGCTTGAACGAGCCTAGAAGCTTGGTGGTTGGCCGCTACCAACCGCTGGCTGACGGCAGCGGATGCCTATGTTGCCCGCTACCCGACCAAACTTGCCTTCTGCAGTCGCTTCAGAAGACAAAGAGAAGCGCCGGTCAATGTTGCCGAATGGCGATTTTCTTTGGCTTCTGGGGCGCCGGTTCTTGCCGAAACTGGCAGGCAAAAACGTTGTCCCCACAAAGCACAAAAAGGCCGGCGGTGGAAAACCGCCAGCCTTCGCACAGCGCGCTGAAACTTACTTGATTTCAGCTTTCGCGCCGGCTTCTTCCAGCTTCTTCTTGGCTTCTTCAGCAGCAGCCTTCGGTACCGATTCCTTAACAGGCTTCGGTGCGCCGTCGACCAGGTCCTTCGCTTCCTTCAGGCCGAGACCCGTCAGTTCGCGAACAGCCTTAATGACCGAAACCTTGTTCGCGCCGACTTCCGTCAGGTTGACCGTGAATTCGGTTTGCTCTTCAGCAGCAGCAGCAGCGCCGCCGCCTGCCGGGCCTGCCACTGCAACAGCAGCTGCCGACACGCCAAACTTTTCTTCGAACGCCTTGACCAGCTCGTTCAGTTCCAGAACCGACATCGAGCTTACTGCCTCGAGGATGTCTTCTTTTGCGATTGCCATTTGAAATACTCCTAAATTGAATTCGGATACAGCCAGCGATCAATCACGCTCGACTGAAGTGCATTACGCAGCGGTTTCTTCGCCTTGTTTCTTTTCTGCCAGCGCGGCCAGAGCGCGCGCAAAGCCAGAAACAGGTGCCTGCATAACGTACAACAGCTTGGAGAGCAGTTCTTCGCGGCTCGGGATGTTTGCCAGCGCTTGCACGCCAGCCTTGTCCATCACCTTGCCTTCGTAGGAACCGGCCTTGATGATCAACTTGTCATTGGTTTTGCCGAAGTCGTTGACGACCTTAGCAGCAGCAATTGCATCTTCCGAGATGCCGTAGATCAGCGGACCAGTCATCTGCTCTGCCAGCGGAGCAAACGGGGTACCTTCGACAGCGCGACGCGCCAGCGTGTTTTTCAACACGCGAAGGTAAACCTGTTGCTCACGCGCTTTCGCGCGCAGCTTGGTCAGATCGCCAACCGCGATTCCACGATACTCAGCCAGAACCACGGTCTGGGCTTTCGCGACTTGCGCGGCAACCTCAGCGACGACGGCCTGCTTGCTTTCTTTGTTAAGTGGCACGGTTAACCTCCAGATTCGATACACGCAGCGTGCGCCTTGTGTACCGCGTTCAATAACGGCGTCCGACCAGTCAGGAGTATTTCGACCGCCTGAGCCCCGCATTGCTGCGGATATCAACCGGCTTCATCACTACAAAACCTTTTCGGGTTCGCCATCTGCGTTGGCTTTACATTAAGGACGCGCCTACCAGCTGCGCACCCGCCAACGGTCTTTGACAACCGGTCGCTCGATGCAGACTGCCACCTTACGACCGCCCAAAGCCCATAAAACCGCCCCGACTCACGTCGAGGCGATGAAATTCATTACTGTGCGGCGATCGATGCCTGGTCGACGCGAACGCCGACGCCCATCGTGCTCGACAGCGCAACCTTACGCAGGTAGACACCCTTGCTCGTTGCCGGCTTCGCCTTTTGCAGCGCGTCGACGAGAGCGTTCAGGTTGCTACGCAGAGCTGTCGGCTCGAACGAAGCACGGCCGATAGTAGCGTGGATGATACCGGCCTTGTCGACGCGGAATTGCACCTGACCAGCCTTAGCGTTCTTGACGGCAGTCGCGACGTCCGGCGTGACCGTACCGACCTTCGGGTTCGGCATCAGGCCGCGCGGGCCGAGGATTTGGCCGAGCGTACCGACAACGCGCATCGTGTCCGGCGAAGCGATCACAATGTCGAAGTCCAACTTGCCAGCCTTGACTTGTTCAGCCAGGTCTTCCATACCGACCACTTCTGCGCCGGCTGCACGAGCTTGCTCAGCCTTTTCGCCCTGTGCGAACACTGCGACGCGAACCGACTTACCCGTACCAGCTGGCAACACGACCGAGCCACGAACCACTTGGTCCGACTTCTTCGCGTCGATGCCGAGTTGCACAGCGACGTCGATCGACTCGTCGAACTTCGCGCTTGCACATTCCTTCACGAGCGACAGAGCTTCGTCGATTGCGTACAGCTTTTGACGATCAACCTTGGCTGCAAATGCTTGCAGACGTTTTGAAAGCTTAGCCATTTACACGCCCTCCACGGTGATGCCCATCGAGCGGGCGCTACCAGCGATCGTACGAACCGCTGCGTCAAGATCAGCTGCCGTCAGATCGGGCATCTTGGTCTTGGCGATATCTTCAGCCTGAGCGCGGGTGATCTTGCCGACCTTGTCGGTATGCGGCTTGCTCGAACCCTTATCGATCTTTGCTGCCTTCTTGATCAGAACCGTTGCCGGCGGCGTCTTCAGAACGAACGTGAAGCTCTTGTCCGCAAACGCGGTGATCACGACCGGAGTCGGCAGACCCGGTTCCAGTGCTTGAGTCTGCGCGTTGAACGCCTTGCAGAACTCCATGATGTTCAGGCCGCGCTGACCCAGTGCCGGGCCGACCGGCGGCGACGGATTGGCTTTACCTGCAGGAATCTGCAGCTTGATAAAGCCGATAATTTTCTTTGCCATGTTGAAGACCTCTTTGGAACACCGCACGGGTACATGCGGACGTTCAGTGAGTAGTAGCGCGCGTTCGCCAAAAAATCGGGTACTTACGCTCCTCAACGGTCATTACGCGGACCGTAAGCGCGAAATACGGAACGCACCGACTGGTGCGCTCCGCAGAATTCTGGACTACAGCTTTTCGACCTGGCCGAATTCCAGTTCGACCGGCGTTGCGCGGCCGAAGATTGTAACGGAAACACGGACACGCGACTTTTCGTAGTTCACTTCTTCGACGCTGCCGTTGAAATCCGTGAACGGACCGTCCTTCACCCGCACCATCTCGCCCACTTCGAACAGGGTCTTTGGACGCGGCTTTTCCACGCCTTCCTGCATTTGCGACATGATCTTCTCGACTTCCCGCGGGGAAATCGGACTGGGACGATTACGCGCACCGCCTACGAAACCCGTCACCTTTGCCGTGTTTTTCACGAGGTGCCACGTCTCGTCAGTCATTTCCATTTCGACGAGCACATAGCCCGGGAAGAAACGACGTTCGGTCACCGATTTGTGACCGCCTTTCACCTCGACGACTTCTTCAGTCGGAACGAGGATTTGACCAAACTGGTCTTGCATGCCAGCACGTTCAATGCGCTCCTGAAGCGCACGTTGCACGCTCTTCTCCATGCCGGAGTAGGCGTGCACCACGTACCAACGTTTGCCGCTCGGGGATGCCGGAGTATCGCTCATATCATTTCCAACCCAGAATCACCGAGAAAATCGCCCATTCGATGGATTTATCACTAACCCAAAGAAGGATCGCCATGACGAACACGAAGCCGAACACCACGAGCGTCGTCTGGGTAGCCTCTTTGCGAGTCGGCCAAACAACCTTGCGGACTTCCTTGTACGAATCTTTGGCGAAAGCGATGAAACCCTTGCCAGGCGCGGAGAGAAGACCGACTGCAATACCCGCGATCGCACCAACAGCCAAGGCGGCTCCGCGGACGTACCATTCCTGGCCGCTGAGCCAGAAGAACCCCACGAACCCGGCCAAGACCAACAATACGCCCGCGACGAGCATCAGCTTGTCGCCGGATGTATTTACAGTTTCGACGGAAGGATTCGCCATAACACCTTAACGAAGCGCCACGTACGGCGCGAGAGTTGGCAGGGGCAGAGGGAATCGAACCCCCAACCTTCGGTTTTGGAGACCGACGCTCTGCCAGTTGAGCTATACCCCTAAACCATTTTGGGGTTGACGACACCGCCAACCCCGGAACTACCGATTAACGAGAACTTTCTGGCGTTACTCGAGAATCTTGGCAACCACACCTGCGCCGACCGTACGGCCGCCTTCGCGGATTGCGAAACGCAGACCTTCTTCCATCGCGATCGGGTTGATCAGCTTCACCGTGATCGACACGTTGTCACCCGGCATGACCATTTCCTTGTCCTTCGGCAACTCGATCGAGCCCGTCACGTCCGTCGTACGGAAGTAGAACTGCGGACGATAGTTGTTGAAGAACGGCGTGTGACGGCCACCTTCGTCCTTGCTCAGCACGTACACTTCAGCCGTGAAGTGCGTGTGCGGGTTGATCGAACCCGGCTTGGCCAGCACCTGGCCACGCTCCACGTCTTCACGCTTCGTGCCGCGCAGCAGGATACCCACGTTGTCGCCTGCCTGACCCTGATCGAGCAGCTTGCGGAACATTTCCACGCCCGTGCAGGTCGTCTTCACCGTCGGCTTGATACCGACAATTTCGATTTCCTCGCCGACCTTCACCACGCCGCGCTCAACGCGACCCGTCACCACCGTGCCGCGACCCGAGATCGAGAACACGTCTTCCACCGGCATCAGGAACGCACCGTCAACTGCGCGCTCCGGCGTCGGGATGTACGTGTCCAGCGCGTCGGCCAGATTCATGATCGCCACTTCGCCCAGCTCGCCCTTGTCGCCTTCCAGCGCCAGCTTGGCCGAACCCTTGATGATCGGCGTGTCGTCGCCCGGGAAGTCGTACTTCGACAGAAGTTCGCGAACTTCCATCTCGACCAGCTCCAGCAGCTCAGCGTCGTCCACCATGTCGCACTTGTTCAGGAACACGATGATGTACGGCACGCCAACCTGACGCGCCAGCAGGATGTGCTCACGCGTTTGCGGCATCGGGCCGTCAGCGGCCGAACACACCAGGATCGCGCCGTCCATCTGCGCTGCGCCCGTGATCATGTTCTTCACATAGTCAGCGTGGCCCGGGCAGTCGACGTGTGCGTAGTGGCGGTTAGCCGTTTCGTACTCGACGTGTGCCGTGTTGATCGTGATACCACGCGCCTTTTCTTCCGGCGCCGCGTCGATCTGGTCGTATGCCTTCGCTTCGCCGCCGAACTTCTGCGTCAGAACCGTCGTGATCGCTGCCGTCAGCGTGGTCTTGCCGTGGTCAACGTGACCGATCGTGCCGACGTTCACGTGCGGCTTGGTCCGCTCAAACTTACCCTTGGCCATTTTCGACTCCTAAGAGGATTTTTCCGTACGTTGCGCCGGGCGCAAACAATCACCGAGTACGTCTGGTGCCCATGGGCAGGATCGAACTGCCGACCTCTCCCTTACCAAGGGAGTGCTCTACCACTGAGCCACATGGGCGCTACTTCTGTATTGCTGGAGCGGGTGAAGGGAATCGAACCCTCGTCGTAAGCTTGGAAGGCTTCTGCTCTACCATTGAGCTACACCCGCAAGGATCCATGGATTCCCAACAACTGCTACAACTTGCATTCTGGTGGAGGAGGTTGGATTCGAACCAACGTAGGCGTAAGCCAACAGATTTACAGTCTGCCCCCTTTAGCCACTCGGGCACCCCTCCGCAGAGAACTGATGATTATGGGGGAACAACCGCTTGTTGTCAAGACTTGCTTGACCGCTCCAAACCCAAGGCTCTCACTTATATAGTGATTTCAGCGCTGCCGTAAACGCAGAAACCCCACCTTTGCGGGGTGGGGTTTCTGTTTGCTGCTGGGGAGCCTGACGATTACCTACTTTCACACGGGTAATCCGCACTAT
>NZ_PVZB01000018.1 GCF_003002025.1 Paraburkholderia sp. BL25I1N1 | reverse complement strand
GGAAGGATGACGAAACATCTCCTTTTTTGTCGCGAGCCTCGCCGGCCACGATCCCGACGAAATCGCCGGCCGGCCGTTTCCTGCCCATGCGCGCCTCGCCGCCTCTGCGCATCTGGTGCGCGAAGCGCGTAATCCCGACGGCCTGCGCGCGACGCTTGAGCAGTACTTCGGCGTACCGGTCGCGATCGAGGAATACGTCTTTCACTGGCTGGAAATGGCGCCGGCCAGCCACAGTTATCTCGGCAAGCCCGTGGAGTCTTCGACGCTTGCGATGGGCGCGATGCTCGGTGAGCAGGTGCCGGACCGCCAGCACCGGTTCCGCATTGTCCTGGGGCCGCTCGACTTGCAGGTGTATCTGCGTTTCACGGCGCAGGGCGTGGACCTGCCGAAGCTGGTCGAATGCGTGAGGGAATTTGTCGGGCGCGGCTACCGGTGGGAACTGGAACTGCGCATCAAGCCACAGGGCGCACCGCCTGCGGTGCTGGGTGGAACGGAACAACTCGGCTGGTCCAGCTGGCTTGGACAGGCACCCACGGATGCGCCGATTACCGGCATGCGCTTCGAACCGGAACAGTACGTGGAGCAGTTGGCGAGGCGATCCGTACCGTACCGTCAACGCCCGGAAACCGGCGCGGGTGATCTGCTGACGTACTACAACGAGGAGTTGCTGTACCTGCGCGAACTTGCCGCCGAATTCGCACAGGCGCATGTAAAAATCGCCAGGCGTCTGGGCATGCAGGCGGGTGAAATCGGCGATAGGTATGTCGAGCGGCTCGTCCAGGCATTCGCTTTCATGTCCGCCCGCATGCGCATGAAACTGGACGCCGCATTCCCCGACTTCACGCGCCCCCTGCTGCAATGCCTCTATCCGAATTACCTCGCGCCGACGCCATCGATGGCGGTGGCACGACTGTATCCAGACGATGCGGAAGGCGATCTCGCCGAGGGCGTCCGCATTGCGCGCGGCGCCACCTTCATCAGTCGCGTGTCCGACGGTGAAACCACGGCGTGCGAGTTTCGTAGCAGTCAGGAGGTAACGCTGTATCCGCTCGAAATCGTAAGCGCACGGCTGACCGGCATTCCTCCTGATATCCCCGCGCCCGACCGGTATGCGCGTGGACATACCAACGTGCGCGGCGCTCTGCGTCTGAGACTGCGCACCACCGGCGAAGCCTGCATCGCCGACTTGCAGGGACTGGATCGGTTACCCGTGTACCTGGCCGGGGAAGAACAGCTGGCGTCGCGCCTGTTCGAACTGCTGCACGTTGCGGCCGTCGCGTCGATTACCGGCGAGCCGGAAAACCTCGGCACGCCCGGCAGTCCGTTTCACGCGGTAAGCCGCGATGCGGTGGTACATGAAGGGCTTGATCCGGGACAGAGCCTCCTGCCGCTCGCAGGGTCGAAATTTCATGGACACAATCTGCTGCACGAGTTTGCCGTCTGTCCGTCGCGTTTTTACTTCTTCACGCTGACCGGTCTCGCACCTGGCCTGCGCCAGGTGCGTGGGCGCGAGGCGGAGGTCGTCGTGCTGCTGGACCGACACACCGACCCGCTGGCGGACCAGGTCGATGCCTCGCAGTTCGCGCTTTTCTGCACGCCGGTCATCAACCTTTTTCCTCGCACATCCGATCCCGTCGAGTTGCCGAAATCCGGCACCGAATTCCAGTTGGTGCCGAACGCACTCCAGCCGCTCGACTACGACGTGTTCTCCGTGCAGGCCCTACATGGTCAGGTCAGCGAGACATCGGCACCGCTCCAATTCCGGCCGCTGCACGAGCCACTGACGAACGATGAAGGCAACCACGGGCGCTATTTCACCTCGCGTCGCGAACGCCGCTCGGCGCCGGAACTGTCACGCCGCCGCTATGGCACACGCACGCCCTACATCGGCACGCAAACCTCGGTCTCGCTGGTCGATCACGACGGGCAACCTTACGGCGAGCGCATGAACTACCTCACGCTCAGCGCGTTGCTGACCAATCGTGAACTTCCGAACCTGATCGTGCCAGACGGGCGCGACGATCTGACGCTCGGAGAGTCTGCCCCGGTTCTGTGCGTGGGCCTGATTCGCTCACCTAGTGTGCCACGCGCACCGTATGCGGAGCGGGAAACCGCCTGGCGGCTGATCCGCCAGTTGAACTTTAGTTACCTCGCTCTGGAAGACCCGTCGGCCGCGGGCCTGCGCAATCTGCTAGGGCTGTTCCTCGCGCCAGGTGACGAGGTCTACCGGCAGATGATCGACAGTCTGGTCGATGTCAGCATGCGCACGGTCACGCGCATGCTCCCGGGCGATGGACAAATCATGTTTGGTTGCGGCGCCGAGTGCGTGCTCACGGTCGACGAAGCGGGCTTCCATGGCGTGAGCCCCTACCTGTTCGGCCTGATTCTCGAGCGCTTTCTCGCGCGAGGTGCATCGGCCCATTCGTTCATCGAGACCGAACTGCGCTCGACGCAGCGCGGCCCTGTGGCGACCTGGCCGGTGCGTATGGGCACGCGGGGCGTTGCATGAGTAGAACCGCAGGGAAAAGGCATGGCAGGCAGCCGGGGCGATCGACACGGCGCGCGGCGTTCATGGGAAACGATTGATGCAGACACGCATGACAGAACGCAGGGCGTCGCACGCCCGGCACAACGGGATTCGTCTCATGAGTGGCGACCGGTCCAGTTCACACGGAGGATCGAGCCTATGTTGAACTTCATGACTCCACGTACCTTCACCGTTAGCGGCGCCGCGCTGCCGAAGCTGGACGACGGCGAACCTGCCCTCCTGATACGCTCGATCAGGGGAGAGGAAGCGCTTTCGAAGATCTACGAATATGAATTGGGACTGGTCACGCCGCTCAGTCCGCTGCTGCCGGACAGCGCCGCGGCCAATCTGGACCTGAAGGCGATGGTCGGCAAGGAGCTGACCGTGACCGTCCAGCTCGACGGGATGGGCACCTTCCATTCGGGCGCCGCGAATATCGGCAAGGGTGAACGGGAAATCAGCGGCATCGTCACGGCGGCAAGTCTGGTTGCGCCGCTAAACCGGCAGTACCACTACCGGCTGATTCTCAAGCCGTGGATCGTGCTCGCCGGACAGCGCACGGACTACCGAATCTTTCAAAACCGCTCGGTGGTCGAGATTATCGACGAGGTACTCAAAGGCAACTACATGTACTCGTACGTCAAGCGCCTGGGCGGCACGTATCCGAGGCTCGTCTATCAGGTGCAGTACGGTGAGTCGGACTTTTCGTTCATTCAGAGGCTCATGGAAGAACACGGAATTTACTGGTTCTTCGAGCACTCGAACGGCGTGCACCGGATGGTGCTTGTCGATAATCTCGGCGCGCACAGGCGCGTGGTCAGCGAGGCGTATCACACGTTGCAGTACCTCCCGCCTGACAGGAAGATCGACGCCGAATATGTCAGCCACTTCGACACGACCGAGAGCATCCAGTCGGGAATCTGGACGACGGATGATTTCGACTTCACGAAGCCGAGCGCAAACCTGGCGGTACAGAATGCGTTGCCGCAGGGCGCGCGGCATAACGATCTGACAGTCTACGAATGGCCGGGCGACTATACCGACCCGCAGCAGGGCGAGCAGTTCGCGCGTGTACGCATGCAGGAAATCCGCGCTCGGGGAGAACGCGCCGTAGGCCGAGGCAACCTGCGCGATGTGGTGTGCGGCACGACATTCACGCTGGCGAGCTATCCGCAGGAAGCGGCGAACCGCGAGTACCTGGTGATCCGCGTCAGGCTAGATGCCGAGGAGATCGGCGAAGTAACCGGCGAAGGCCAGTATCGGGTCAATACGACTTTCGAAGTGCAGCCGGCGACCACGATGTTCCGGCCACCGCGCACGGTGAGCAAACCGCGCACAACGGGTCCGCAGACGGCGATCGTGACTGGGTACACGGGAAGTGAAATCTGGACCGACCAGTACGGACGTGTGAAGCTGAAGTTTCATTGGGATAGGTCACCCGTGAATGACCAGAATTCGTCGTGCTGGGTGCGCGTGTCTTATCCGTGGGCGGGCAGTAACTTCGGCGGCATCAACATTCCGCGGGTTGGAACTGAAGTTATTGTCGACTTCGAAAACGGTGACCCGGACAGGCCCATCGTGACCGGGCGCGTGTACAACGCGATGAGCATGCCGCCGTGGAAGCTACCGGATAACGCGACGCAGAGCGGGACGCTATCGCGCTCTACGAAGGAGGGCGGCTATGGCACCGCTAACGCGATTCGCTTCGAGGACAAGAAGGGCCGCGAAGAAGTATGGATTCATGCCGAGAAAAACCTCCGTACCGAAGTAGAAAACGACGAGGTGCATGCGGTCGAGCACGACCAGACCGTTACGGTGGGCCATGATCGCGCGCGCCACGTTGGCAACGACGAGCAGGTCGATATTGCACATGACAGCCGGCGCCGTGTCGGGCTGGACGATACCGTGTCGGTCGGACGGAACCAGACGGTCACGATCGGCAAGGACCGTGTGGAGAACGTGGGCAACAGTCGGCGGGACCGGATTGCGGCCGACTACCAGATCGAAACCGGCGGGAACGCGGAGCATGTCGTGCAGGGTCGTCATCAGCTTCGGGCGGGGCAGGCCATCGCGCGCCGGACACAGATATATGAGCTTCAGGCAAGCGACAGACTGGTCATCAAGGCACCCGGTGGCAGCTTCACCATTGATAGTAGCGGCGTCACGATCGAGGGCATCGCGATAAAGCTCAAAGGTGCCTTAACTCAGGAGGATGGCTCGGGGGGAGTGCCTGGAATGCATGGCATTCCACTGCCGGGCCAGTTGCTCGATCCGGGCCATGTGCCGTTGTCGGACTAAACCCATTCCCAAAACAGACGAACAAAAAAATAGGAAACCTGATGCTGATCAGCCAACCCTTCCTCAGCGCAGCCGCGCATGAGGACGACTCAACGCAACCCGTCACGACCCTGGGCGAACGCAGTGGCAAGGGCGCGTTTCCCGTCAGCCGCGAATTTGGCTGGCATGGAGGCATCCATCTCGAAGCGCAGGGCAATGCGGACAGCTCGGAGCCAGTGTGCGCGATTGCCGACGGCGAGGTCGTGTTCGCGCGTGGCAGTGATGACATTCCGCAGCATCATGACGATCCAGCGGTCATCGCGGCGCATCCGTTGCTGTACTACAAGGGCTGGACGAGCAACGGTGTGGTGATCCTGAAGCACGCAACGGAGATTGGCGAAGGGGTGAACGTCGAGTTCTACTCGATCTACCAGCACATGCACACGACCCAGGTGGCGCGCGGCAGCAGGGTGTACCGCAAGGACGCGATCGGTTTGCCTGGCGCGATCTACGGCCAGCCGAACCGTATCCACTTCGAGATCGTCGCCGACGCCACCAGCGTCGTGGCACTGATGGGGCGTAACCACGGGCCGCTGGCAGCGGAACAGGGGCGAACCAATAGTCTGTGGGGCGACATTCACGTCGTGTTGCCAGCTGGTACGCAACTCTATGCCAGCGATCCATCGGTTGGCTCGGCAGCCCATCCCGCGTGGCAGGTGCCGGTGCAGGCGACGACAACGGAGCCGGCGATCGTAAGTATCACAGAGTCCACTGGCTTGATCACCCTGACCACACGCAGCATCCGGGGCGCGGTACTTGGCTCGGCGACGCCGGAAGATGCCTACGGCCTGTATGAGCGTGCCACCCGGCGCTATCCTGGATGCCCCAGCGCAGGCTATGAAATGCTGCGCTTTGGCCGGGTGATCGGCCCAGATGCACCGGCAGCGACAGATCTCTATCAGGGACGCCTGCCGCACATCCGGCAGATTCATTCACCGGTCGATCACACGGCTGTGTATGCGAATCTGAATGGTCCCGGCGTCAGAGTCTACAGCGATGCGGATTCCCCCGACTGGCTGGGGTGGACGTTTGTCGACGACGATACAGACGGCAACAGCCGGTGCGATTCCGATGTGCTGATTGCCATGCTTGACCCGGGCGCACCGCCGGCTGTGAGTCCGCCAGCGGCCACAAGCGGGGCAGCCGCGCCGACGCCAGCCGAACAGCAGGCGCAGAGAAAGCGCGAACGCATTGCGCGAGCTTACGCGCGCAGCCTTGACGGTCCGACGCGGGAACGGCTCAGCTATTGCGTTGTAAAGATGCCGACAGAGTGGTCGCGCGACGACTTCGATACGCGCTGGCGTTGGCTCAAGGGCACTGATCCGAATGATCTGCCGGCTTCAGCGCTAATGACCGGCTGTCTGAGTCCAGACGCCTATACGAAGCTCAAACAGCACCACGCAGCGCTGGCCTTCTGGGAGGACGCTCAGGCACACGGACTGACGCTGGGCAAGGTTCACTACCACTTTCATCCGGGGCGGTTTATTCAGATGTTCAAGAAGTGCGGATGGCGGAGCCTTCGAGAGCTGACACAGACATTGCCCAAACGGTCCAGTCCCAATGCAGGCGGAGAAATTCCATGGCAGACGGCGCAAAACCGATGGCATTCAGGCAACAATGACCACGGTTTCATGCCTCCGGATATGCATACGGCGATAAATCGCATGTGGAGGAAGTATGGCTTTTCGACTCCTCAAAGACAGGCCCATTTCCTAGCGCAAATATTCAAAGAAACCGGAGCGCTAAGGGCAACGGTCGAGCTTGGCGACAGCCGGTATTTCCGCACGATGTACGAGGCGTTAACTCCGCAAGAGGCTGGGGACGACTTCGATCACAAACATGATTGGCTACAAGCGATGGGGTTTCTGCACGGTCGAAATCGACCCGACTATATAGCGCAACGACCGGATGAAGTTCACCAGAAGGCGGTGTCGATGGGAAATACGCAAACGGGCGATGGGGCAAGGTTTCGCGGCCGGGGGCTAATTCATCTTACCGGACGTGGCAGTTACGCTGCGTACAGTCGCTTTCGCGGACGCGACTTCACGACCGATCCCAATCCTGAACTGCTTTCTTCCGATGCAACCGCCGTCGCCGATTCAGCCGGGTACTTCTGGATTAGTAAGGTAATGCAGTCACCCAACACCGGGGCCCTGCGAAGCGGGATGAATATTGATCGCCGTGCGGACGTAGGAGTAGCTGATGCGAATGTCGCCGCGATCACGACACCAGTTAATGGGGGGAGCACCGGACTTCCCCAGCGTAGAGAGTTTTTTCATTACGTGAATTTTATTCTTGGCGATGCACCGAATATGCCGACAGATCCTTCGCTGATGAGGCAGAGGGAAGAGTAATGCCATTTCAGACCGAACTTAATCTCGCCTCGTAACTGAACGAGCCGCTATATATCATCTTTCAAGGAAATAAAAATGCGAGCCCGGAGCATACTGATCGCAACGATTTTTTTCTCTACCTGGATATCCAGTTTTGCGGCGTCAAATGCCGACCATCAACTGTTGATTTCTGGAAAACCATCCAAAACATGTGGAATTTCGATAGAACTTCCCTCCGCGCTGTCTCCCGATGGCAAAGGAAAACTTCTCGATTGCCTTGGATCATATAAATCCGACAACGGGACCGTTTTGTCACTCGCGCCACAAGGGTTCGGAATTCATGATCCCAGTTGGGTTGAAAGAATTCCATCGCTAAATATTCGACGTGTTGGCATTGATCAAATGCTGAGGAAAAAAGATAGCTTCATTGTGGCTGAAAAGAATGGCAATGTACATACTAGAAAAATAGTCCCATCCGCGTGCGCTGTCGCAACAAGCGCAACCTCTATCAAACTTAGTGGTCGGAATTGGAGGGGGTGGTTGGTAGAGGACATCTACAAAAACTCCAACAGAAAAATCACGGCACCTGATTATTGTCAGCGATATTCTTCCGTCAATCGGTGCATTCGCATTGTGATAGGAAATTCGAAGTCAAGCGCGACAATGCAACAGTATTGCGTCACACGAAATGCAGAGGATTTTGATCTCGACAGTGGGTTTAGCTACAATATTTTATTGGAAATGATAAAAACCATCCAATTCAACGAAGAGTAGCTCGCGAACAGACAATATATATGAAGTTCCTGGTGTCACGTTATTTTTCAAGATCATCGCCATTATTTTCGCTTGACAATGGAATCCCTTTCGCGATCCTCTCTATTAAAATTTTGGCGGCTATTATTTTCATCGGCTGGCTGCCTGGCGTTAGAGCGGCAGGCGATTTGGATATTCCATCTCTAAGTCAGTTCTCTCCGGCGTATGTATCTACGCAGATTCTACTTTCGCCGTGTTACGACGTTTCCGTCGAAAGCGACATTGAGGTTCAGCGCATGGTGCGGGAAGCCCGCGAACGATATCCGAAGGGAACCTGCACAGACGCCCGGATTCCCCCTTTGATTTTCAAGGCGAGTTTCCTGCAGTACGCGTCGATTGCTGCCTCAGACGATCCAGAATCGTTATTTCGAGCTGTCCAGACACAGAATGCTAAACTGGCATCTTGCAAAAACAGGACTTGCTTGAAGACAACCCTACAAAAGATAATAGTAAAACTCGAACCAGTATATCGAAATTCCAAGTCTTCGCTGGAAAATACAGGAGGTGACACATGCAAAATAAAGAAAGCGATTGATATCAATACGGCCGCCGGTCTGATTCGGAACTCGCGTGCAATTATAAAAAACATCAAAGATCAATGCGGCGCAAGCGGCATATCGGTAAGCATATGTGCTAACAGGCACGAAAACTTACTTTTTGCGGATTGCAATATTGATATGGAGTCCACTCAGGTAAATTCCCCGTCCTGGATATTCAGATTGTCGTCAAAATCGACCGCCACCCAGCTTTTACACGTTGACGACGGTCCCTTCGATCAAAAACGACATTGGTGTAACGGACTTCCTGATCTCAAAACCGAAGCCCGAGGAGACATGGGGAGCAGCAATATCGCCATCTACCGTTTCGATGGGAAACGGTATCGCACTCATTTCTCATATATTTCAGAAAATATTGGAGACAAATGGCGAATTGCGAGATACCCGGTTTTTCAGAAAATTATTTGCCGTTGATCCATTGCAGGTATCTCATATAGGTTTTTATGCGCCCCATCGCTCTCGTAGGTCATCTTCATTCCTGCCCTATGCACGGGTTCGGCACTGTCATCAGCGGTGCAAGTGGCGTGACGGTCAACGGCCGTGCTGTCGCCCGGATAGGCGATCAAACAAGCTGCGGCGCGGTCATCGTTACTGGCTCGGCCTCCACATTCGGCGGCGCGGGTGTCGCCCGCAAGGGCGATATGACCAGCCACGGCGGCACACTGATCGAAGGCGACGATAGCTGGATGCTCGATTGAGTCGTTGACCCTGAATCAGGCCGACCGTGATTGGCCGGCTAACCGAGTATCGAGCGGAATGCACCAACAGGATGAATCCAATGCCCCCCGCTTGCGCACGGCCGGCGCGTAATTACCGGATGCGTTTAATCCTGTACCGCCGCACGCTTCCGCCGTGCCAGGCGGGCAAATACACTCGGGCCGCGTGGCCGGACCGGAAGGTGGCTGACGCAGATGAATCGGCACGCGGTGGCCGGCCCACAAAATTTCCCCCTGTGCTCCCCAACAAATACCGCACAATCAAAGAACCTCACCTAGCCGTATACCCCCCATCAACAGCCAAACAAACCCCGCTAACCATAGAAGCAGCCCCACTTAACAAGAACAAAATAGTCGCAGCAACCTCAGCAGACTCAGCAAACCGCTGCAACGGAATAGCCTTAAGCGCCGGATCCCGCTTAACCGGATCACTCCAAGCCAGCACCGCCATAGGCGTCAACGTAACCGTAGGATTAACACTATTAACCCGAATCCCGAACGGCCCCAACTCAACACACAAAGCCCTGGTAACAGCATCAAGCGCAGCCTTGGAGGCCGAATAACTCAAATGATCATCCAACGCCACCAGCGCAGCCTGACTGGAAACATTAACGATACTGCCACCGCGCTGAGCATCGATCATCCCTCGTGCCACATGCTTGGCCACCAGCACCGCGCCCCGCGCATTCACCGCCATCACACGATCGAAACTCTCACCCGTCGTATCGACAGCACGCTCGAGCAACGCAATCCCGGCACAATTCACGAGCCCATCAAACGTATCGAGCGAACCAAACGCATCATCGATAGCCGCCTCATCGCTCACATCGAGCGTCAACGGCTCGCAACCCGTTTCCTCCGCCAACCGCGCAAGCTCCTTCACATTGCGCGCGGCAGCCACCACATTCGCGCCCGACGCGCACAACGCCTCAACCGTCGCACGCCCGATCCCGCTCGAAGCCCCGGTAACCAGTACCGACTTGCCAGAAAAATCAAAAGTAGCATTCATGATGTCTGCAACCGATGCATGATCGGCTTCAACGCCGGATACAAATCCGTATAAACGCCGAACCGTTGCTCGTACAACGCCATCCGTTGTGCGTTCGGCTCCGCGCGTTCAACCAGCGTGACCCATCCGCGCCGCGCCTCTTCACGCGACACCAGCCCGACACCGACGCCCGCCAGCAACGCCGCCCCCATCGCCGCCTCCACGTCCTGCTCGATGGTATAAACCGGATACCCCGTAACGTCCGCGATAATCTGCATCCACAAATCCGAATGCGCGGCGCCGCCCACCACGATCAGTTTGTCATCCAGCGACTGCGCGCCTTTGCGCCCCGCCTCGATGTTGTGCTTCAGCGCAAACGTGACGCCTTCCAGCACGGCGCGGTACAAATGAGCCCGCGTATGAAACAGGCTCAGTCCGATAAACGCTCCGCTCGCCTTGGCATCCCACACCGGGCTGCGCTCGCCCATCAGATACGGCAGGAACATCACGCCATCCGAACCAGCCGGCACTTTCTCTGCCGACTCTTCCAGCAAGCGATGCGGATCGCCATGCGGCGTCGCACGCGCGGCCTCGATCTCCGCGTGACAGAACTGCTCGCGATACCAGCTCACCGACGCGCCCGCGGTAATCGCCCCGCCGAACACATAAATATCGCGTTGCCCGTCGAACACATGCGGCATGCTGATCAACCCATGCCGCGCGTCGACGCTCTGGTTGATGTAGCCCCAGCACATGCTCGTGCCAATCATCGCGACATGTTGCCCGGCGCGCGTGACGCCGGCCGCGAACGTCGCCATCGCCGCGTCCACGCCGCCCGCGACGATCGCCGTGCCCGCTTCGAGGCCTAACTGCTCGACCCACTGCGACAGCAAGCCGCCCACCACGTCCGACGATTCGACCAGCCGCTCCGGCATCATCGTCGCGGGAATGCCGAGCATGTCGAGCGCTTCGTCGGACCAGTCGCGTTTGCCAATGTCGTAGATGCCGCCGATATTACCCGCCGAACTATGATCGACCGCCACCTCGCCAGTCAGCATGTAGATCACGTACGCATTCGGCGGCAGGAAGTAGCGCGTATGCGACCACACGTCCGGCTCGTGATCGCGCAGCCACAGCATCTTCGTGTAGCCGTAGTAACTATCCACGCCGTTGCCCGTGATCGTGTAGAGCCGCTCGAGATCGACGTTATTGCGCACCCATTCGACCTGCTCGGTGGCGCGCCGGTCCATCCAGATCAGACAAGGATAAAGCGGCCGCATCTCGCTATCAACCGGAATGCCGGAGCCGCCATACAAGCTGCTCACGCACACGGCTCTGATCGACTTCGCCGCGACGCCCGCCTCCTTCGCCTTGGCTACGCACGCGGCGATGCACTCCACCACCGCCTTCAGCCAGACCGCAGGCCACTGTTCGGCCCACAGCGGCTTGGGCGTATCCGGCTGATAGCTCGACGCATGCTGCGCGACGATCGCGCCGTGCTGATCGACCAGCAGCGCCTTGGTGCTCTGCGTGCCGATATCGACGCCGATGACGTAATCCATACAGTCTCCGTTTATATGCCGCTCGTACTCCGACCGCGTTCGACGCTCAGGCGCGCGGCTTCAGCAGCACCTTGATCGAATCGAGCGAGTTGGCGATCTTGATCGCCTCGTCCCATTCTTCCAGCGAAAAGCCGTGCGTGACAATGCCTTTCGATGTAACCAGCCCGCGTGCCAGCAGATCGATCGCGATGGGATAACAGTACGGGCCGAGGTGCGCGCCGCGCACGTCGAGTTCTTTCCGATCGCCGATCACGGACCAGTCCAGCGTGGTATCCGCGCCGAACACCGAAAACTCCACGAACCGCCCAAGCTTGCGAATCAGGTCCATGCCCTGATTCACGCCGATCGGCGCGCCGGTGGTTTCAATATACACATCGCAGCCGTAACCGTCCGTGAGCGAGTGGATGATCGCCAGCGCATCGTCCTGTTTCGGGTTGATCGTCACGTCGGCGCCGTATTCGCGGGCGAGTGCGAGGCGCTCTTCGACCAGATCGATCACCACCAGTTTCTTCGGTGTTTTCAGATGCGCCACTTGCGTCATCATCAGACCAAGCGGGCCGGCGCCGGCGATCACCACCACGTCGTCGAGTTGCACTTCTCCACGGTTGACCGTGTGGATCGCGCAGGCGAGCGGTTCGATGATCGCGGCGTCTTCCAGCGAAATACCGTCGGGAATCTTGTGAACAATTGCCGTCGGCGGAATGCGCATATATTCGGCCATGCCGCCGTCGGCGACTTCCCGCTGGAAGCCGAAAATGTTGTGCACCTCGCACATCCAGTACTGACCTGATTTGCAATAGCGGCATTTGCCGCACGGCACGATCTGCTCGGCGATCACGCGGTCGCCCATTTTCACGCCGAAGTGATCGGCCGCGCCCTCGCCGATTTCTTCCACGAAACCGAAGAACTCATGGCCTGGAATCACCGGCGCCTTGACCCAGGGACTTGGGCCGCCCCAAAACATCTTCGCGCCCGAATGACATTTGCAGTCGCTCGCGCAAATACCGCACGCGGCAATGCGGATCACCAGCTCATGCGCGCCCGCGCGAGGCTTCGACACCTGTTCGACGCGATAGTCTTTCGGTGCATGACAGACGATGGCTGTCATGTTCTGCTGGTCGTGGTCTGTGGATTGAGTCGTCATTGCATGGTCCTGCTTAAAAGTGGAAGTCGTTGAAGAGTTACTTTCTGCGGTCGCGGCTGATGTAAATCGCGAGCAAAATGATTCCGCCCTTGATCACGTTCTGCACATAAGGATTCACGCCGACCATGTTCAGGCCGTTATTCAGCACGCCGAGCAGCAACGCGCCGATCAGCGTGCCGATAATGGAGCCTCGCCCGCCGGAGATCGACGTGCCGCCCATCACCACGGCGGCGATGGCGTCGAGTTCGAAGCCGACGCCGGCGTTCGGCTGGCCGCTCATCAAACGCGCGGTCAGGACAATGGCGGCGAAGGCGGACGTCAAACCCGCAATCGTGTAGACGATCAGCTTCACGCGCGCCACACGTACGCCGGACAGACGCGTCGCCTGTTCGTTGCCGCCGATCGCATAGACATAGCGGCCGAACGGCATGCGCTCCAGCAGTACCCACGCGATCACGTAGATCACGGCCATGATCACAACCGGCGCCTGCACGCCGAGAATCTTGCCGCTGCCGAAGAAACTGACCCAATCGGGCAAGCCGTCGATCGGATAGCCGCCTGTGTAGATCAACGCGAGGCCACGCGCGATGCCCATCGTCGCGAGCGTGACGATGATCGGCGGCATGCCCGCGAACGCTACAAAGAAACCGTTCGCCGCGCCAAAGCCCAATCCCACCGCGACGCCGATCGCAAGCGCGGCCACCGCGTTCATACCGGCCACCATCAGCCCGGCGGCGAGCGTGCCCGCCAGCGCCATGACGGAACCCACTGAGAGATCGATGCCGCCGGTCAGGATCACGCACGTCATCCCCACGGCAATGATCGCGTTGATCGACACCTGGCGCAGCACGTTCTCGATATTCGCTCCGGAGAGGAAGCTGTCGCTCGCGAACACCATCACGATGCACACCACCAGCAAGCCGACGAACGGGTAGAACAGCGTCGAGCGTTTCAGGGCGGCCCACGTGAAACGCACCGGCGCTCCCGGCGTATCGCTGCTGACAGTGGATGTCTTGGGTGAAGAAGAAGGATTAGGCGTGTTCATGTGTTGCTCCACGAGAGCCGGCAGTTGCATAGGTCATCACGGCGTTCGAGTCGATCGCGTCGCCTTCGAGCATCGCTTCGATGCGGCCCTGCCGGAACACGGCGACGCGGTCGCACATGCCGACGATCTCCGGCAGTTCGGACGAGATCATGATGATCGAGTAGCCCCGCGCGGTGAGTTCGCGCATCAGCAGATAGATTTCGGCTTTGGCGCCGACATCGATGCCGCGCGTCGGTTCGTCGAAGATCAGGATGTTGGTGTGATGATTCAGCCAGCGTGCGATTACCACTTTCTGCTGATTGCCCCCGGAGAGCGTCGCGACTTCGGTGTGCATGCTCGGTGCTTTGACGCCCACGCGTTTCATGATGTCGGCGGTCGCGCGCGCTTCGCTGCGCTGGTCGATGAAGAAGCGCATCGAGCGATACTTGCCGAGGTTGTTGATCGAGATGTTCTGTTTGATCGAAAAGTCGGTGATCAGGCCTTCGGTTTTGCGGCTCTCCGGCAGAATGCCGACGCCGGCGCGCAACGCATCGGCGGGATCGGACAGCTTTGCCGCCGTGCCGTTGATGCGAATCTCCTTCACGTAGGCCGGGTCCGCGCCGATCGCGGCGAGCGCGGTTTCCGTGCGCCCCGAGCCGACCAGTCCCGCGAAGCCGAGAATCTCCCCTTCACGCAGCGTAAAGCTCAAAACGGGGCTGTCCTTGAGCAACTGCAGCTTGTCGACTTCGAGCACGAGCTTCGCGTCGGCACGCAGCGGCGGCTTCGGCGGAAAGCTGTTTTCGATGCGGCGCCCCACCATCATTTCCACGAGATGTCCCACGTCGGATTGCGCGACCTCCGTCATGCCGACGTACTGACCATCGCGCAGCACGGTGATGCGGTCGCACACTTCGAAAATCTCTTCGAGGTGATGCGAGATGAAAATCATCGCGACGCCCTGCTGTTTCAGCTCGCGCATGATGGCGAACAGATGCTCGGCTTCGGCGGGCGTGAGCGTGGCGGTGGGCTCGTCCAGAATCAGAATGCGCGCCTCCAGCGAAAGCGCCTTGCCGATCTCGACGAACTGCTGCTGCGCCACCGAGAGTTCGCGAATCGGCACCGACAGATCGATCGTCACGCCGAGCCGCTGGAAAATCGCCGCCGCCGCGCGCCGCATCTTGCCGCGTTCGAGCAAGCCCAAACCGCTCTTCAGTTCGCGGCCGAGAAACATGTTCTCCACGGCGTTCAGATACGGAATCAGGCTGAACTCCTGAAACACGATACCGACGCCGGCAGCCACCGCATCGTGATAGTTGGCGAAATGACGCGCCTCGCCTTCGATCGTGATCGTGCCTTCATCGGGCTGGTAAATGCCGCACAGGATTTTCATCAGCGTCGATTTACCCGCGCCGTTTTCGCCGAGCAAAGCGTGAATCTCGCCGCGCGCTATTTCCAGGTGAATGCCTTGCAACGCCTTCACGCCGGGAAAACTTTTGGTGATGTTGTCGAGCTTGAGTATCGTGTCCATCGGGTCCTCCTCTGCTGTCCGTTGCCGTGCTTTTCTGCTCAACGCGACAACGGACATTCGGCTTACCAGCTGAAACCCTTGGCATTGCTCTTGTCGATCATCTTCACGTCGACCGGAATGGTCTTCGGCACATTGGCGCCCCACTTCTTCGCGAGCGCGATGCCCAGTGCAATGCGCACCTGGTCAGCCGGGAATTGCGCGGACGTTTCGACGAACTTCGAGTTTGGTTTCTGGATCGCGGCAATCGCTTCCGGTGCGCCGTCGACGCTGGTCAGCTTGATGTCCTTGCCCGACGATTCGATCGCCGAGAGCGCGCCCATCGAACCGCCGTCGTTCACGCTGAACACGCCCTTCAGGTTCGGATGCGCCTGAATCATGTTCTCGGTGACGGACAACGCGGTCGCGCGTTCCTGCTTGCCGTTCTGCGTATCCACGAGCTTCACGCCCGGCGCTTTCGCGAGCGCCGCCTTGCAGCCGCGCACGCGTTCGAGAATCGGCACGACCGGAATGCCGTCGAGAATCGCCACTTCGCCGCTGCCGCCAATCGACTTGGCCAGATACTCGCAAGCCATTTCGCCGGCGTCGTAGTTCTTCGAGCCGACGAATGAATCGACCGGACCGTTGGCGTTCGCATCCACGGCGACCACCACCACGCCCGCCTTCTTTGCCGATGTCACCGCCGACTGGATGCCGGTCGAGTCAGTCGGATTCACGAGCAGGATGTCGATCTTCTTCTGCAGCATGTCTTCCACGTCGCTGACCTGCTTGCTGACATCGTGGTGTGCGTCCGTGACGACCACCGTCGCGCCGATCGAAGCCGCCGCATCGTTCAGCGCTTTTTGCATCGTCACGAAGTACGGATTGTTCAGCTCCTGAAACGTCATGCCGATTTTCAGCGGCGCGGCCTGTGCGGCCGGCGCGGCGATCAACGACAGGCCGAAGGCGAGCGTCGCCAGTGCCGCCCTGCTGCGTGCGAAAGTCTTCAACGAAGTCGGTTTCGAAAGGGATTGCGTCATGGTTGTCTCCATTATTAAAAGTGAGCACGTCCCTCACGCTGCCGTGGGGCAGCGCGATACGTGTTGAAACGCAGGTGAAATAAAACGCTTCGGCGGGAAGCCTGGGCCTGGGACTACGTCGGTGGATAAGCGGCGGCGGCCCTGCGCGGCAAACCTGGCGCGAGCACGATGGCGGGCGCGTCGTCGATGCCCACGCCGCGTGCCGCGGCTTTTTCGGAGGCGTCGCGGCTCGCGTCGTTCAGTTGCTGATAGTGGCGGAATTTTGAAGGCGCCATGCCCTTCACCGCGAGAAACTGTCGGTTGAAATTCGACAGGTTGTTAAAGCCCGCCTTGAAACAGATATCGGTGACGCTCAGATCGTCGTCGGTGAGCAGCTGGCACGCGAGGTTAATGCGCATGCGGTTCACGTACTGCACGAACGGCAACCCCGTATGGCGGCGGAAATAACGCGAGAACGCGCTGACGCTCTGGCCCGCGAGTTGCGCCAGGTCCGACTCGCGCAATTCGTTTGCGAGGTTTTTGCCGATATACGAGAGCACGTGATTGATGCGCGTCGACGCGAAACTGGTCGGGTCGGCCTGATAAGCAGGGCTCGCAAGCGTCTCGCGGTCCGCGGCGTTCATCAGGATTTCGAGCATCGACATGAACAGAACCAGCCGGCGCAGTCCGCGCGCCGCCAGCAATTCGAGGAACAGCGGCTGGATCGCCGCGCTCGTTTGCGCGCCGAACGAGATGCCGCGGCGCGAATCGGCAAGCAGCGCTTCGACCTGACGCCACTCCGGAAAACTGTCGATGCAGCTCGACACGAACTCCTGCCCGAACTGCACGACCAGATTGCGCTGTGCGATTGTCTCGCCTTCCGGCACGTCGCTTACCCAGTTGTGCGGCAGGTTCGGCCCCATCAACACGAGGTTGCCGGGCGTGTAGCTGCTGATGTGATCGCCGACGAACATCTTGCCGGTCGTCGCCACGATCAGATGAATTTCGTATTCCGGATGAAAGTGCCAGCGCACCGTACGGTACGGATAGCCGTGCGACCATACTTTGAACGATTCGTCACGACGTACGGCCACGAGTTCGAGATCGGGTTGCACTGTCTGTCTCCATGAAGCGGCCACTTGAGGCGCCGCTGGTCTTTCGTCTTGTATAGCGAAAAGTAGTCTTCTCGCGCGTGATCCACCACTAAAAATGAGACCGCGGACCAATACTTTTTTGCATTCGGGTTAGTCCTGGCCCGCTCAATGTCAAATTTGATGCAATGCAATACGCGCCGCAACTCGCCGCCATCACGCCACGGCGCATCGCGAGTCGCGCCGAAAAGCCCTGCAGCGCGGCGCTGCGCCACAAAAAACCGTACTCGGTCGCCTTGACTTTCGTTTCGCCGGGTACGATCATTCGCTCACATACAGAGCAAATGCTCCATCTCAAGAAGAAACGCACGCTACGAGCGATGCGAGCAAGGACATTCAGGAGACGCACATGAACAGCGGGCAAGACAGCGGCGCGGCCGCACACGTGATCCTGCACATCGGGGCGGGATCGTTTCATCGCGCGCATCAGGCGTGGTACCTCCATCGGTTGAACGAGGCCAAGGTGCCTGGCGAGCCGCACTGGTCGCTCACGGTCGGCAATATCCGCAGCGATATGAACGCGGTGCTCGAAGCGCTCGCCGCGCAAAACGGCGTCTATACGCTCGAGACCGTCACGCCCCAAGGCGAGCGCGCGTACGAGACGATTCGCTCGATCGAGCGCGTCGTGCCGTGGACCGAAAGCCTCGACGCGCTGATCGAAGCGGGCGCCGATCCGGCCTGCAAGATCATCGCGTTCACGGTCACCGAAGGCGGCTATTACCTCGACGAGCAGGACGAGCTCGACACCGCCAACCCCGATCTCGCGGTCGACCTCAAAGGCGGCCACACCACCATTTACGGCGCGCTGGCCGCGATTCTCGACGCGCGCATGAAAGGCGGCGCGGGCCCCGTCACGCTGCAGACTTGCGACAACCTGCGCAGCAACGGCGAGCGCTTCCAT
Organism: Paraburkholderia sp. BL25I1N1; assembly: GCF_003002025.1. Taxonomy (GTDB): domain Bacteria; phylum Pseudomonadota; class Gammaproteobacteria; order Burkholderiales; family Burkholderiaceae; genus Paraburkholderia. The sequence continues at coordinate 148,367 of NZ_PVZB01000018.1, read as the reverse complement.
GCCGGCATGAGCGAGTTTCTCGAACGGCGCGGCGCGATCGACCTGGCGCAATGGTTCGACGACAACACCGCCAGTCCAAGCTCGATGGTCGATCGCATCACGCCGCGTCCCACGCCGGACGTGCGTGAACGCGTCAAGGCGGCGACCGGTGTCGACGACGCCGCTCCGGTGATGGGCGAAGCGTTCATCCAATGGGTGATCGAAGACAATTTCATCGCGGGACGGCCGGCATGGGAAAAGGTCGGCGCGGAACTGGTCGACTCGGTGATGCCGTATGAAGAGGCGAAGATCCGCATTCTCAACGCGACGCATAGCTGCATCGCGTGGGCGGGTACGCTGGTCGGGCTGAACTACATTCACGAAGGCACGCTCGACGCGGACATCAACAAATTCGCCTACGAATACGTGACCGAAGACGTGATTCCGTGCCTCACGCCAAGTCCGCTCGATCTCGAACGCTATCGCGACGTCGTGCTCGAACGCTTCAGCAATCCGTATATCCAGGACACGAACCAGCGCGTCGCGGCAGACGGCTTTTCAAAGCTGCCGGGCTTCATCGCGCCGACGTTGTCGGAGTGCTTCGAGCGCGGCGTCACGCCCGCGGCGACGGCCATGCTGCCTGCGCTGTTCTTCCGTTTTCTCGATCGCTGGAACGCCGGCGAGTTGCCCTACGCGTACCAGGACGGCGTGATGGATGAGCGCGTCGCGCGGGCCTTCTTCGAGGCGCCCGATCCATTGAAAGCGTTCGCCGCCGACCGGCTGCTGTGGGGCGGCATGGCGCAAACGCCGGAGCTGGAATCGGCGCTGGAAGGCGCCCTGGCGCGCGTCGACGTATGGCTCGCCAAACGCGGCGCGGTTTGAACGCCGCTGACTTCATGATTCAGAAGCGCCGCGCACCGCGCGGCATCGAAGCGCGCGGGTGCCATGCCACGCCAGGCTTAGCCAGGCTTAATGCGCATGGCACCGCGCGCCATGTGCGGCTAAAGTAGCGCATCTCCAACGACGAAGGTTCCGCGCCCATGTATCTCGGCATCGACCTCGGCACGTCCGAAGTGAAAGTCCTGCTGCTCGCCTCCGATGGACGCGTGATCGGCACCGCAGGCTCACCGTTTACCGTTTCGCGTCCGCATCAGCGCTGGGCCGAGCAGAATCCCGAAGATTGGTGGGCCGGCACGCGTACGGCGCTTGCAGCATTGCGCGCGAAGTATCCCGACGAGTTCGCGCAGATTCGCGGCATCGGCCTGTCCGGCCAGATGCACGGCGCCGTGCTGCTGGATGCGCAGGACCGCGTGCTGCGTCCCGCGATCCTGTGGAACGACATGCGCAGCGACAAGGAGTGCGCGGAGCTGACCGAGCGCGCGCCGGAGTTGCACAGCGTGGCCGGCAATCTCGCCATGCCCGGTTTCACCGCGCCGAAGCTGCTGTGGGTCGCGCGTCACGAGCCCGAGATTTTTGCGCAAACCGCCTGCGTGTTACTGCCGAAGGATTACTTGCGCCTGCAACTGACCGGCGGCAAGGTGTCCGATCCGTCCGATGCGGCTGGCACGCTGTGGCTCGATGTCGCCAAACGCGACTGGTCGGACTCGCTGCTCGCGGCCTGCAACATGACGCGCGCGCAAATGCCGAGCCTCGCCGAAGGCAGCGAGCCGTCCGGCACGCTGCTGCCCTCGGTCGCGCGTGAATTCGGCCTGAGCGACGGCGTGATCGTCGCGGCCGGCGGCGGCGACAACGCCACCAGCGCAATCGGCATCGGCGCGACGCAACCCGGCGACGGCTTCGTCTCGCTCGGCACGTCGGGCGTGCTGTGCGTGGTTGGCGACAGCTTCCGGCCGAATCCGGCCTCCGCCGTGCATGCGTTCTGCCACGCGATTCCGGATCGCTGGCATCAGATGAGCGTGGTGCTCTCCGCCGCGAGTTGCCTGCGCTGGGTCTGCAAGCTCACCTCCACCGACGAGCCGACTCTGCTCGCCGAAATCGAGGCGCTGCCCGCGGACGCATTGAACACCGCACCGCTCTTCCTGCCCTATCTGTCGGGCGAACGTACGCCGCACAACGACCCGTACGCGCAAGGCGTGTTTTTCGGCATGACGCATGCAACGGATCGCGCGTTGCTCGGCTACGCGGTGCTCGAAGGCGTCACGCTCGCGCTCACCGACGGCCTCGACGCGCTGCGCGCGGCCGGCACCGAAGCGAAGGCGCTGTCCCTGCTCGGCGGCGGCGCCCGCAGCGACTACTGGGCCCAGTTGCTCGCCGACGCGCTCGACACCGCCACGCGCAAGCACGGCGGCGGCGAAACCGGCGCGGCGCTCGGCGCGGCACGCCTCGGCTGGCTGGCCGCCGGTGGCGATCCGGCCACCGTGCTGACCAAGCCGCCTATCGCCAAAGAGTTCACGCCGAACCCGCGCCGCCATGCCGAACTGCGCACGCGGCTCGAAGCCTATCGCGCACTTTACCGCCACGTACGGCCGTTGTTCGACCCCGCGCGGCAACCGCTTGCCTGACCGGCTATCCGCAGCCGGTTTCCGCGCCAGGGTTGGTTGAAGCGCGCAGACCGGCTGCTATCATCGGCGCACTTCAAGCGAACCGTCACCGTGCCCAAGTCCACAGAAAAATTAGATCTCGCTACCCGCGCTGCGTGGCTCTACTACGTTGCCGGCAATACCCAGAATGAAATCGCCGAGAAGCTCCAGGTGTCGCGCCCGGTGGCGCAACGGCTCGTTGCTTTCGCGGTGGAGAAGAATCTGATTCGCGTGCGGGTCGATCACAAACTGGCTGACTGTCTCGCACTCGCCGATCAACTGTCGAAACGCTACGGCCTGAGCATGTGCGAAGTGGTGCCGATCGACAGCGATACGTCCGAGGAAGTCGACCGCAAACTCGCAGTCGCCGGCGCGCAAGTGATGGAGCGCTATCTCGGCGAGGAAAAACCGATGGTGGTCGCGGTGAGCAGCGGCCGCACGCTGAAGGCCGCCGTCGATCAGATCGCGCAACTGGACCGTCCGCAGCACCGGCTGGTATCGATGGTCGGGGCGATCGCCCAGGACGGCTCCTCGAACCGCTATGACGTCGCGCTGCACATTTCAGAGAAGACGGGCGGCAAGCATTTTCTGCTGCCCGCTCCGCTGCTCGCCGATAGCGAAGCGGAGCGCGCGCAGTGGTGCAATCACCGTTTGTATCGGATCGTCGAGTCGTTATCGGCGCAGGCCGATGTGGCGTTTGTCGGCATCGGCAATATCGGGCCGAAATGTCCGCTGCACGAAGACGGCTTCATTACGTCGGCGGAAGTGAAGGAGTTGATGCAGAACGGCGCGGTGGCGGAAATGCTCGGACTGCCTATCGACGCAGCGGGCGCGCATGTCGAATCGCCGACCGGCCGGCGCGTGACGAGCATCGCGCTCGACTCGCCGCCGCAGCGCCCGACCATCGGCTTCGCCGGCGGGCAGCGCAAGCGTGAAGCGCTGATTGCCGTGCTGAAAGGCGGCTGGCTGTCGGGCCTCGTGACCGACGAATCATGCGCGAGAGCCGCGCTCGAGGTGTAAGCGGACAGTCTGCGCCCATGCCGCACTACATCGCCGTCAGCCCTTCGGTGATGATGATGCGATATTCCCCGCCCTGCAGACGCGTCTCGCTGACGGCCTGATACTCCGGGCTGCGATACCAGGCAATCGCTTCGTCGTAGCTGGCGAATTCGAGGATCAGAATTTCGTCGATAGGCGGACCTTCCACCACTTCCTTGCGGCCGTGGCTCGCCAGCATCATCACCGGATGTTGCTCGAAGGTTGCAGGCGCAACCTGTTTGTATTCATCCAGTTTCGCGGGGTCGAGCGTTTTCTCGCGCGTAATGACGACGTAGGCGGCCATGAACGTTTCCGGAGCGTGATTGAAAGGAAAGCGGCGCGCCCGCCGCTTTCCCAATCGTTACGCGGCCAGCACTTCGACGATCTTACGCTGGAATGCTTTCCCCGCGCTGTCGAACAGATGGCAGTGCTCCGGTGTGGCGCCGAGTTTTTGCATCTCGCCTTTGGTATGACGTTCGAGCGGCGGAATGCGCGCGATCAGTCCGTCCGGCGCGACGCTCGCTTCCGCATACAGATACGCGGCGTCACCGAGCGATTCGATCGCCATGGTTCGGGCCGAGATGCCGTCTTCGGCCATGCCTACGTGCAGGTGCTCGGGGCGAATGCCGACCGTCACCTTGTCGCCCTGCTTCACCGCGGCCGGCTCCACTGCGACGCGCTGGGTCTCGCCGGTCTCGTAGCGCACCGTGACGCCGTCGTGCGTAACCGATTGCACCACGCCTTCCATGAAGTTCATCTTCGGCGAACCGATGAATCCCGCGACGAAACGGTTGGCCGGCGCGTGATACAGCATGGTCGGGCTGCCGACCTGCTCCAGATTGCCCGCCGACAGCACCACGATCTTGTCCGCCAGCGTCATGGCCTCGACCTGATCGTGCGTCACGTAGATCATCGTGGTCTTCAGTTCGTCATGCAGACGCGCGAATTCGAGGCGCATTTTCACGCGCAAGGCGGCGTCGAGATTCGACAGCGGTTCGTCGAACAGGAACACCTTCGGCTTGCGCGTAATCGCACGGCCGATGGCCACGCGCTGACGCTGTCCGCCGGACAACTGCTTCGGCTTGCGATCGAGCAGATGGTCGATGTGCAGGATTTTCGCTGCGTTGCGCACTGCCGCGTCGATTTCCGGCTTTTTGGTGCCGGCGAGTTTCAGGCCGAACGCCATGTTGTCGTATAGCGTCATGTGCGGATACAGCGCGTACGACTGGAACACCATCGCGATGCCGCGCTTGGCGGGCGCCACGTCGTTCACACGCATGCCGTCGATGGTCAGATCGCCGCCGCTGATATCTTCGAGGCCGGCGATCATCCGCATCAGCGTCGATTTACCGCAACCGCTCGGGCCCACGAACACGACGAACTCGCCGTCCGCGATATCGAGGTTGATGTCGCGCATCACTTCGTTTTCGTCGTACGCCTTCCTGATGTTGCGCAGAGTTACGCTTGCCATGATGTGTCTCCGTGTAATGCTGTGTGTTGCTTGTCCGATGTTTCGGTTGCCTGAGTTGTTTGCGACGCTCAGGCGGCTGCATTTGATTCGCCTTCGATGCTGCTGCTTATGGCGCGGCCGCCGTTGCACTCAGCGTCCATTGCGCGACCAGTTCGGGCAACTGCTGCATGTCGTCGAAGACGTGACGCGCGCCGGCTGCATGCAGCTTGTCGATCTGCGCATCGCTCGCATGACCGCCGCCGATGAAGCCGAGCACCGTCATACCCGCCGCCGTGGCCGCGGTCACGCCGGTGACGCTGTCCTCCACCACGAGGCACGCCGAAGGCGCGAGTCCGAGGCCCCTGGCCGCCGCCAGATAAACGTCGGGCGCGGGCTTCGGATTCGGCACCGCATCGGCGCAGAACAGGCGGTCGCCGAAAAATCTCACGAGACCCGTGCGCGTCAGCACCGTTTCCACATACGGGCGAAAGCTGTTGCTCGCGCAGCCTTTTGTGAGCGGCACCTGAGCGAGCGCGGCTTCGATGCCTTCGACCGTCGGCGCCTGCATCGCCGCCGCTTCCACAGCTTGCCGGATCGAATCGATGTCCTTGACACCGAGGCTCTTGCCGAGCTGCGCCGCGGTGCCTTGCAGCACTTTCTCGATACGCAGTCCAAGCAGCGGCATCACGACCGGTTCGACGTCGGTGCCGGGCCAGCGCGCTTCGAGTTCGTGCACCAGCATGCGCGCCGCCACGGCTTCACTGTCGATCAGCACGCCGTCACAATCGCAGATCAGCGCGAAATTGCCGGCGAGCGTGCTTCCACTCGTGCCTGCCGTCATTTGACCGCCCCGAAGGTAAGGCCGCGCACCAGTTGCTTCTGCGACAGCCAGCCGACGATCAGGATCGGCGCGACCGCCAGCAGCGAAGCGGCGGACAGCTTGGCCCAGAAGAGGCCTTCAGGACTCGAATACGAAGCAATGAACACGGTCAGCGGCGCGGCATTCGAACTCGACAGGTTGATACTCCAGAACGCCTCGTTCCACGACAGGATCACGAGCAGCAGCGCCGTCGAGGCGAGACCCGGCAGCGACATCGGCATCAGCAGATAGACGATTTCCTGCCACGTCGCGGCGCCGTCGATCCGCCCGGCTTCGAGAATGTCGCGCGGAATTTCGGCGAAGTACGTGAAGGACATCCACACTGCGATCGGCAAATTGATCAGCGTGTAGACGATCACGAGACCCGACACCGAATCCAGCAGCCCGCTGTTTTTCCACAGCAGATAGATCGGCACCAGCACGCCGACCGACGGCATCATCTTGGTCGACAGCATCCACAGCAGCACCTTCTGCGTGCGGCGGGTCGGGAAGAACGCCATCGCATACGCGGCCGGCACGGCGAGAATCAGGCACAGAATCGTCACGCCCGCGGAGATCAGTATCGAATTCCACGCGAACGAAAAGTAATTGCTGCGCGCGAACACCTCGCGGAAGCTGTCGAGCGTCGGGATGAAAAACAGCGACGACGCATAGGCTTGCTGCTCCGTCTTGAACGCGGTGATCGTCATCCAGAAGATCGGAAAGAACAGCAGCAGGGCGACGAGCCAGGCGATCACGCCAGGAATGCCGCGGCGGATCGCGGCGAACGGCGACTTCGCCGGCACCGTCATGGCAGTCGTCGGGTTCGACACCGGGGTAGAGGCAACTTGGCTCATTTTTCGTACTCCCCTTTCAGGTTCTTCGCGAGCATCCGCACGAGGAAGAACGACACGATATTGGCCAGCACGACAGCGAGAATGCCGCCCGCCGACGCGAGACCGACGTCGAACTGTTGCAGGCCCAGCGAATAGATCAGGTACGACAGGTTGGTGGTCGCGGTGCCCGGACCGCCGCCCGTGGTCGTATAGATTTCGGCGAAAATCGACAGCAGGAAAATCGTCTCCATCATCACCACCACCGCGATCGCCCGTTTCAGGTGAGGCAGCGTGATATAGAAGAACATCGAGAACGGCCCCGCGCCGTCGATGCGCGCCGCCTCCTTCTGCTCCTGATCGAGCGACTGGATCGCCGTGAACAGAATCAGGAAAGCAAACGGCAGCCACTGCCACGCGACAATCATGATCACGGCCGTCAGCGGATATTCCGCGAACCAGTCGATCGGCGTCATGCCCATGGCGCGCATGCCCTGCGCGATCAGGCCATACACCGGATGCAGAATCATGTTCTTCCAGATCAGCGCGCTCACGGTCGGCATCACGAAGAATGGCGCGATGGCGAGCAACCGCGCGACGCCCTGGCCGTAGAACTTGCGGTCGAACAGGATCGCCATCAGCACGCCGCCCACCACCGTGATCACGAGGACCGAGATGATCAGTTCGAGCGTGTGGCCGATCGAAGGGCCGAACGACGGATCGCTGGCAAGGTATTTGTAGTTGTCGAAACCCGCGAAGCCTTTCAGATCCGGATTCAACAGGTTGTAGCGCGAGAACGAAAACCAGATCGTCATCGCGAGCGGAATCGCCATCCACAGCACGAGCACCGCGACCGAAGGCGTGACTAGCCAGCGGGCGGAATTGGCTTTGCGGATTTCGCGTTCTTTTTCTGTCTGGGGATGGGCATGCATGATAGGCAGGCGCAGAGGACGCATGATTGACCACCTGTGGTAATGCGCGGACCGCCGCCCGAAGCTGCGACGACACCCTGCGATGTCGCGGCGCACGTGTGGCGGCAAGGCCCGCTGTGCCGCGTAAGCCGGCTGACTGGCGTCAGCCGGCGCGTGCCACGTAACGACCGTGGCTTACTTCTGGTAGCCGGCCTGCTTCACCGCGCGATCCGCGGTGGCGTTGCCGGCCGCCAGCGCCTGATCGATCGTCATCTGGCCGGCAATCGCGCCGGAGATGCTCTGACCGACCACGGTGCCGAACGACTGGAACTCAGGAATCCCGACGAACTGCACACCGGTGTACGGCACCGGCTTGAGCGTCGGGTGCTCCGGATCCGCCGTTTCGATTGCCTTCAGCACGAAGTCGCCGAACGGTGCTGCCTGCTTGTACTCAGGGCGCGCGTAGGTGGATTTACGTGTTCCCGGCGGCACCGAAGCCCAGCCTTCGTCCTTCGCGACCAGTTCGATGTATTGCTTCGACGTGGCCCACGTGATGAACTTCTTGGCCGAGTCAGCCTGCTTCGACGACTTCGGAATCGCCAGCGCCCAGGCCCACAGCCAATGCGAACCCTTCGGCGTGACCGCGACCGGCGCCGCGGCGAAACCGACCTTGTCGGCGATCTGCGATTGCTGCTTGTTGTAGAGCATGCCGGCCGCCACCGTGGCGTCGATCCACATGCCACACTTGCCGGAGGACATCAGCGTCAGGTTTTCGTTGAAGCCATTCGAACTCGCTCCCGGAGGGCCGTCCTTCTTCAGCAGATCGACGTAGAAGGTCATCGCCTTCTTCCATTCCGGCGAGGTGAGCTGCGCGTTCCACTTCTCGTCGAACCAGCGGCCGCCGAAGGTGTTCACCACCGTCGTGCCGTAGGCCATGTTCTCGCCCCAGCCCGCCTTGCCGCGCAGGCAGATGCCGTAAACGCCGTTGGCTTTGTCGGTGAGCTTGTCGGCGAATTGCTTGATCTGGTCGTAAGTCGGCTGGTCGGGCATCTTCAGGCCGGCCTTCTCGAACAGGTCCTTGCGGTAATACGTCATCGAGCTTTCGACGTAGAACGGCAGCGCGTACAACTGGCCGCCGCTCGAGAGGCCATCGCGGGCCGTCTTCACGACGTCGTTCAGATCGTAATCAGCGGGCAGATTCGTGAGCGGCGTGAGCCAGCCGCGCTTGCCCCATTGCGGCGTTTCGTATGCGCCGATCGTCATCACGTCGAACTGGCCGCTGCCGGTCGTGATGTCGGTGGTGGCGCGCTGACGCAGCACGTTTTCTTCGAGAATCACCCAGTTCAGCTTGATGTCCGGATTCGCCTTTTCGAATTCGGGCGAGAGCTTCTTCAGCTCGATCATGTCCGGATTGTTCAGCGTGGCGATCGTTACCGTCGCCGCCGACGCGCTCAATGCAAAGCATGCGACCGCGCCGGCACTGACCGCCTTTAGCGTGGATTTGAGGGCTGGCTTCATGTGTTGTCTCCTTTCTCGTACGTTATGTAGTGCAGCGTTTGTTCTACGAAATTGACGATGAACGGCGCGGACTCAGCTCATCCAGTTGCCGCCGTCGACGTTCAGGGTTTGCGCGGTGATGTAGTCGGCATCCGCCGACGCGAGGAACAGGGCGGCGCCGGTCAGATCGTCGGGCACGCCCATGCGGCCGAGCGGCACCGCTTCGCCGACAAGCCGTTTCTTCTCGCCGAGCGGGCGGTTTTCATAGCGGGCGAAGAGCGCGTCGACTTCGTTCCACATCGGCGTATCGACGACACCCGGCGCGATGCCGTTCACATTGATCTTGTGCGGCGCAAGCGCCAATGCCGCCGATTGCGTGTAACTGAGCACCGCCGCCTTGGTCGCGCAGTAGTGCGACACGAGCGCCTCGCCGCGCCGTCCGGCTTGCGACGACATATTGATGATCTTGCCGCCGTGGCCCTGCTCGACCATCTTTTGCGCCACGGCCTGCATGAGGAAGAACATGCCCTTCACGTTGACCGCGAAGAGACGGTCGAACACGTCCCAGGATTCGTCGAGGATCGGGCGCATGTCGAAGAGCGCCGCGTTGTTGAAGAGAATGTCGATTTGCCCGAAGCGCTCCAGCGCGCTCGCCACGATGCGCTGGATATCGTCGTGGCGCGTGACGTCAGCGCGCACCGTCAGCACGCGATCGCCATGGGTCGCACGCAGCGAGTCGCCGAAACTGTCGGCCGGCTTCACGTCGACCAGCAAGCAGCGCGCGCCTTCGTCCAGATATCGCCGCGCCACGGCTTCACCGATTCCGCTTGCCGCGCCCGTCAGAATGGCCACCTTGTCCTGCAATCGTGCCGCCACTGCTCGTCTCCGGTTCGTTTTGCTTCTTGAGGCGCGGTGAGCGAACGCTCATCACGCGAACAATTGCTCTGTTAGTGATCGAATGATCGGATACGCACCGGGCCATGTCAAGGCGCCCGAGCAGATTTCGATGGTGCAGCGCGGCAGGACTCCGGCACCCCTTTCCCGCTCCGATCAACACTAGTACGAGAACTCGCAGTCAGCCAATCTGCTTTCCATTCGGCCGTGCTGACAACATTTCGAGATACGTTATATCATTGCGACCTCGCTTCGCTTCGAAGCTGTTTGGTTGCGATTTCGCCCGATTGCCATTTCGTAGGAGCCTCCGCTGATGGCCACATCGCCTGCAGAACACCATGCCGTGCGCCTCGCGCATGCCGAAGCGCATGCCGCGTTGCATGGGCTCGCGCTGACGCCACTGCGTCGTCAGGTGTATGCGGCGATCGTCGCGAGCGAGCGGCCGATCGGCGCTTATGAACTGCTCGATGCGCTCGAACCGGAACGCGGCCGTGTGCCGCCCACGACCGTGTATCGCGCGCTGGACTTTTTGCTCGCGCATGGCTTCGTGCATCGGATCGAATCGAAGAACGCGTTCGTGGCCTGCTGTGAAGTCGGCGTGCCGCATCGCAGCCAGTTTCTGATGTGCGACGGCTGCGGCGCCACCGTCGAAATTCCCGGCGACGACCTCGCCGAACAGTTGTCGCATAGCGCGCCGGCCCATGGCTTTGAAGTGCATCGGCAGGTGGTCGAATTGAGCGGTCTATGCGCGCTATGTGCCCGCGCGGCGCGGCCTGGCGGCGCTTCGGCCGACACAAAGCCGGCCTAGAGCCGGCGCGCTTTTCCTAACGTCAGTGATCCATTCAACCCTCACGCAGCAGGACAGAACAATGAAGAAATTCGGCCCGATGTTGAACGGCGCGCAGCGTGCGCTGAAACTGTCGAAGTACGTCGCGGTAAGCGCCGCCATGGTCGCGTTCGGCCACGCCGCGATGGCCGCGGACGCCAAAATCCCGGTGGTCGCGGCGGAGAATTTCTACGGCGACGTGGTGCAGCAACTCGGCGGCGAACGCGTCGACGTGACGAGCATCCTCAGCAATCCGGAGCAGGACCCGCATCTGTTCGAAGCGAGCCCGAAGACGGCGCGCGCGCTGCAGCATGCGAGCCTTGTGGTCTACAACGGCGCCGACTACGATCCGTGGATGGCAAAATTACTGGCGGCGTCGAAGGGCGCGAAGCGCGTGACGATCGTCGCGGCCGATCTCGTCGGCAAGAAAGGCGGCGACAATCCGCACCTCTGGTACGACCCGGCGACCATGCCGAAAGTGGCGCGCGCGGTGAGCGAGGCGCTCGTCGCGGCTGACCCCGCGCACAAGTCGGCGTACGATGCGAACCTCGCGAAGTTTCTCGATTCGCTGAAACCAGTCGACGCCAAAGTCGCCGAACTGCATGGCCGCTACGCCGGCGTGCCGGTCACGGCGACCGAACCGGTGTTCGGCTACATGTCCGACGCCGTGGGCCTGACCATGCGCAACCTGCGCTTCCAGCTCGCCACGATGAACGACACCGAAGCCAGCGCGGCCGATATTGCCGCGTTCGAACGCGACCTGCGCGAGAAGCGCGTCCGTGTTCTGATCTATAACAGCCAGGCAACCGAGGCCCTGACCAAACGCATGTTGAAGCTCGCGCAGCAATCGAAGGTGCCGACCATGAGCGTCACCGAGACCGAACCGGCCGGCAAGACCTATCAGACGTGGATGCTGACGCAGCTCGACGCGCTGGGCACGGCGCTGGCCTCGGGCGATGCGAATGGCGCAAATGCGGCTGCGGCTTCAGGCGCGAAAGGAAAAACCCAATGACCCAGCCTGGCCGCAGCGCGCCCGTGCTCGAACTCGAACGCGTGACACTCGAACTCGGCGATCGCACGATTCTGCGCGACACCGGCTTCGTGGTGAACCAGGGCGAATTCATCGGCGTGCTCGGACCCAACGGCGCGGGCAAGACCACACTGATGCGCGCCGTCCTCGGCCTCGTGCCTGCCGCTCAAGGCGCGATCCGCGTGCTGGGCCAACCGGTCGAACGCGGCAATTCGTCGATCGGCTATATGCCGCAGACACGCAGCGCGCTCGCCGGACGTCGCGTGCGCGGCCGCGATTTCGTCGCGATGGCCGCCGACGGCCATCGCTGGGGCTTGCCGCATGCGGACGCGGCCACGCGCGCCGATGTCGAACGTGTGCTGGATCTGGTGGGCGGCCGCAAGCTGGCCGAGCGGCCGTTGTCGGAACTGTCGGGCGGCGAGCGTCAGCGGCTGTTGCTGGCGCAGTGCCTGCTCGGCAACCCGAAGCTGCTCTTGCTTGACGAGCCGTTGATCAGCCTCGACCCGCATCATCAAAAGAGCGTGGTCGAACTGGTGCGGCGCGTGCAACAGGAACTCGGCATCGCCGTGCTGTTTTCGGCGCATGAACTGAACCCGCTGCTTCACGCGCTCGATCGCGTGCTGTATCTCGGCAGCGGCGTGGCGGCGCTCGGCACCGTCGACGAAGTGATCACGCGGCCGGTCCTGTCGCGCCTCTACGGCTCGCCGATCGACGTGATGCGCGTGAACGGCCGCATCTTCGTGATGTCGGGCGACGTCGAAGTGGAAAAGCACGATCACGAGCACGAACACGACGAGCACGGCGGCCACAGCCACTCGCACTCGCACTCGCACTCGCATTCCCATTCGCATGGCCACGCGCACGGCCACTCAGATCAGCACGACTCACGCGACGGACACAAGCACGATGTTTGAATACGATTTCATGGTGAACGCATTCGCGGCGTCGGGGATCGTCGCGGTGCTGGCCGGCGTGGTGGGTTACTTTCTGGTGATGCGCGGACAGACCTTCGCGGGCCACGCGCTCTCGCACGTCGGCTTCACCGGCGCGACCGGCGCGGTGCTGATCGGCGTCTCGCCGATCTGGGGGATGATCGGCTTCACGCTGGCGGCGGGCGTCGGCATGGGCGCGCTCGGCGAACGCCTTGCCGGACGCGATGTGGCGATCGGCGTGATCCTCTCGCTGTCGCTCGGTTTCGGCTTGCTGTTTCTGCACTTCTTCACCGCGTACGCGACTCAGGTCACGGCGCTGCTGTTCGGCAATGTGCTCGGCGTGAATGCATCGACGCTCGGCGTGCTGGCGGGCTTGGGTGTAGTGAGTTTGCTGGCGCTCGCGGCGATCATGCGGCCGCTGCTGTTCGCTTCGTTGCAGCCGGAACTGGCCGAAGCCAAGGGCGTGTCGTTGCGCCTCGTGTCCGTGCTGTTTCTCGCGATCACGGCGCTCGCCGTGGCGGCGTGCACGCAGATTGTCGGCGTGCTGCTGGTGTTCACGCTGATGGTCGGCCCGGCCGCCGCCGCGCAAAACATGACGACGCGGCTTTCAGCGGGCCTCGTGCTCGCCGCGGTGTTCGCGCTGCTGCAGGCGTGGCTCGGTCTGACACTCGCGTTCTACACCGATTGGCCGACGAGCTTCTGGATCACCGTGCTGTCGGCGATGGTGTACGGCGGGAGTTTGTTGAGACGGCATTGAGTCTTCAGGAACGATGGCGGCATCGTATCTGCACACCGCCATCGTCGTCCTGCGGGACTTCAGCCGAGCAGCACCTTCGCGTGATGCGCGAGATGATCCTCGATGAACGTCGAGATGAAGTAATAGCCGTGGTCGTAGCCCGCGTGACGGCGTAGCGTCAGCGGTTGACCTGCGGCCCGGCAAGCGGCTTCGAACACATCGGGATTCAGTTGCTCCGCGAGGAACTGATCCGCGAGTCCCTGATCGACCAGAATGCCCGCCGCGAACTTGCGCGACGCATGCGCAACGAGTTCGCTCGCGTCGTACTGCTTCCACGCTTTGCGGTCGTCGCCCAGATAGCCGCTGAACGCTTTCTCGCCCCACGGGCAACGCGTCGGCGCGGCAATCGGCGCGAACGCCGACACCGACCGATAGATCTCCGGATTGCGCAACGCGAGCATCAACGCGCCGTGACCGCCCATCGAGTGCCCGAAGATGCCCAGACGCGCGCCGTCCACCGGCAGATTCGCGAGCACCGTTTCGCGCAGCTCGTCCCGCACGTACGAATACATCCGGTAGTGCTGCGCCCACGGCTGCTGTGTGGCGTCAACGTAAAAGCCCGCGCCTACGCCGAAGTCCCACGCCGCGCTTTCGCCCGGCACACCCGCGCCGCGCGGACTGGTATCCGGCGCGATCAGCGCAATGCCGTGCTGCGCGGCGAAACGCTGCGCGCCGGCTTTGACCGGAAACGTTTCTTCGGTGCACGTGAGACCCGCGAGATAGAACAGCGCGGGCACGTTCGCACTGGCCTGCAAAGCTTGCGGCGGCAGATAGACGGAGAAGCGCATCGGCAGACCGATGGTCTGCGAGTCGTGCCGATAGATGCGCTGCTCGCCGCCATGACAGACATGCGACGACAAGAGTTCAAGCATGGCGAGGCTTCCGGATTAGTACAGCACGACCGAGCGGATCGACTCGCCCTTCTTCATCAGATCGAAGCCCTCGTTGATGCGCTCGAGCGGCAGACGGTGCGTGATCAGATCGTCGATATTGATCTTGCCTTCCATGTACCAGTCGACGATCTTCGGCACGTCGGTGCGGCCGCGCGCACCGCCGAACGCCGAGCCTTTCCACTCGCGGCCCGTCACCAGCTGGAACGGACGCGTGCTGATTTCCTCGCCCGCCGCCGCCACGCCGATGATGAACGACTGTCCCCAGCCCTTATGCGTGCATTCGAGCGCCTGACGCATCACCTTCGTGTTGCCGATGCATTCGAACGAGTAGTCCGCGCCGCCGTCGGTGAGTTGCACGATGTGATCCACCACGTTCTCAACCTCGTTCGGGTTGATGAAGTGTGTCATGCCGAATTTCTTCGCCAGTTCGACACGGCCCGGGTTGATGTCCACACCGATGATCTTGTCCGCGCCGACCATCTTCGCGCCCTGGATCACATTCAGCCCGATGCCGCCGAGGCCGAACACCACGACATTCGCGCCCGCCTCGACCTTCGCCGAATAGACCACCGCACCGACGCCCGTCGTCACACCGCAACCGATGTAGCAGATCTTGTCGAACGGCGCGTCTTCACGCACTTTCGCCACCGCGATTTCCGGCACGACGATGTAGTTCGAAAACGTGGACGTGCCCATGTAGTGAAACAGCGGCTTGCCGTCGAGCGAGAAGCGCGAGGTCGCATCGGGCATCAAACCTTTGCCTTGCGTCGAACGGATGGCCTGACAAAGATTGGTCTTGCGCGACAGACAGAATTTGCACTGGCGGCATTCCGGCGTATAGAGCGGAATGACGTGATCGCCCTTCTTCAGCGTGCCGACGCCGGGACCGGTATCGACAATGACGCCCGCGCCCTCGTGCCCGAGAATCGCGGGGAAGATGCCTTCCGGGTCCGCGCCGGAGAGCGTGTAGTAATCGGTATGGCAAATGCCCGTGGCCTTCACTTCGATCAGGACTTCACCGGCGCGCGGCCCTTCCAGATCGACTTCCTCGATCGTCAACGGCGCCCCGGCCTTCCATGCGATTGCTGCTTTGGTCTTCATCGTGAATGCTCCTGTGTGTCTGTCAAGTCAAGGCGCGTCGCGGCGGACTGCGTTGCGGCGCGCATGTGTTGCGATCCGGTGCTGCGGCTGATCCGTGCGCCTCATGCGGGCACGTCGTCATTGGCATTCGGCGCACTGCGCCGACTCATACATTAGCGCGCGAAAAACGACATGGTATTGCAAAGCGCGTCACGGCATTGTCTGAACCTGACATGACATTCGCTCATTGCGACGGCGTGTTCGCGAACCATGTTTCGACTCGTCCGTAGAGATCGAGAAAGCGCTCGTAGCGCTCGGCAAGCGCCGTGTCGCCTTGCGGACCTGCAACGCGCATCGCGCCGGGCGCGAGCGCGGCCAGATCGCGCGCGTGCCAATGCCCGCTCGCGAGGCCACCGAGAATCGCCGCGCCACGCGGCGCCGCATTCGGACAATCGACCGCGTGCAGTTCGACATTCAGCGCATCGGCGAGCAACTGGCGCCAGCGGGTGTCGACGGAACCGCCGCCCGCCAGTTTCAACGCCGTCACCGACGCGCCGCTCGCGCGAATCGCGTCGAGTCCGGCACGCAGCGAGAACGCGACGCCTTCGAACGCGGCGCGCATCATCGTGCCGCGCGTGTGATCGAGCGCGAGGCCGAGCCAGCCGCCGCGCGCCATCGGATTGAGCCAGGGCGTGCGTTCGCCTGTGAGGTACGGCAGGAACGTGAGGCCGGATGCTGCCGCTGTGTTCGCGTTGGATGCGTCGGTCGCGTTGGATGCGCCGACTGCGCTAGTCGCGTCACCGAACGCGTCCCGATACGCATCGGCCCACTCATACGACAGCCATCCGCGCGCGCGTTCGAGCGCGATGCCGACGTTCTGCATCGCCGCCATCCGATACCAGTGATCGCTCGCCGCGCGATAACGATGCAAGCCCTTGACCGCCGCGGGTGCGTGCTCGGCTAGCACCACGATCTGTCCGCCGGTGCCGGTGGTCAGCAATGCGTCGCCGTCGTGCGCCAATCCGCTGCCGAGCGCGGCGCAAGGCGTATCGGCCGCGCCGGTCGCGAGCACGATGCCGGCGCGCAACCCCAACGCCCGCGCCGCGCTCTCCGATAACACACCACCGGCCGCATAGGACGGCGCCAGCGGCGCGAACCACTCGCGCGGGATCTCGAGTCGATCGAGCAGCGCCGCGTCCCACACGCCGGCGGGATCGGCGAGCGCGGTCGCGCAGGCGTCGGAGGGATCGGTCGCCACCGCGCCGCCCAATGCGACGCGCAGCCAGTCTTTCGGTTGCAGCGCCCAGCGCGTGCGGCTCGCGGACTGCGGTTCGTGCAACACGATCCAGCGCAGCAGCGGACCGGCCATGCCCGGCGCAACCGGATTCGGCTGCGGCTCGGGCCACGCGTCGAGCAAGGCCAGCGCGCGCGTGTCGGGCCACAGCATGGCGGGCCGCACGGCCTCGCCCGCTGCGTCGATCAACACGACGCCGTGCATCTGTCCGGAAAAACCGATGGCTCGCATATCGCGGCGCAATCCGTCGGGCAAACGCGCGGCGGCTTCGCATAGCGCGCGCCACCAAGTTTGCACCGATGTCTCCGCCCACCCCGCCTGCGGCGTTTCGATGGGGTAAGCGACGCTCGCCACCGCCTGCTCGCGACCGTTTTCGTCGACGATTGCTACTTTGAGGGAACCGGTGCCGAGGTCGATGCCGAGAAAACTCATGGGCGATAGAAGGTCAAGTTGAGGGAGGAGATGAGCACGCGAAAGCTGCCCGAAACGCCTATTTTTGCGCGCCGGCAAGGCGCTTGAGAAACCTGCCCAAACACACGCCGAAAATCGCGAATCGCGGGTTAACCCGCCCGCGCCGCGAGCCACATCGAAACAGGACTATGCGGTGAGCGAGATACACCTCATTGATTCTCACACATATCGCGTCAATCCGGACTCGCGCGACGCACAGCGCCGCATCGCCACTGCAAGGGGCTGACCGCCGATAGACCAGGTCCGCGCATTTCTTTTGGCTTTCAAACAGCCCCTACGCATATCGTCACCGGGAATGCGGGAATAGGCCCCACTGGTCTTGTTGTGCTTTTTAGTCCCCGATACCTTGGAGTCATCCCAAAAACTCAGATGGTGGAGACAGACAATATGCAATCGAACACGGTTCACCCGTGCGACGAACGACTGCCCGCAGGCCAGTTGCTCACGCTCGGCATCCAGCACGTTCTGGTGATGTATGCCGGTGCGGTCGCAGTACCGCTGATCATCGGCGCTGCGCTCAAATTGCCGAAAGACCAGATCGCGTTCCTGATCAGCGCCGATCTGTTTTCCTGCGGCATCGCCACGCTGATCCAGACGCTCGGTCTGTGGATTTTCGGCATCCGTCTGCCGGTCATCATGGGCTGCACGTTCGCGGCCGTCGGTCCGATGGTCGCGATCGGCACCAATCCCTCGCTCGGCATTCTCGACATCTTCGGCTCCACGATTGCGGCCGGTGTGGTCGGGATCCTGCTCGCGCCCGCGGTCGGCAAATTGCTGCGCTTCTTCCCGCCGGTCGTGATCGGCGTGGTGATTTCGGTGATCGGTTTGTCGCTGATGGAAGTCGGCATCAACTGGGCGGCCGGCGGTGTGGGCAATCCGGATTACGGCAATCCGATCTATCTCGGCCTCTCGCTGACCGTGCTGATGCTGATTCTGCTGATCAACAAATTCGCCAAGGGTTTCCTTGCCAATATCTCGGTGCTGCTCGGCATTGTCGCCGGCTTTGTGATCGCGCTGGCCATCGGCCGCGTCAACATGGAAGGCGTCACGCACGCGCCGTGGGTCGGCTTCGTCATGCCGTTCCACTTCGGCCTGCCGCACTTCGATCCGCTGTCGATCGCGACGATGGTCACCGTGATGTTCGTCACCTTCATCGAATCGACCGGCATGTTCCTCGCGGTCGGCGACATGGTGGATCGTCCGGTCGATCAGAAGACGCTGGTGCGCGGCTTGCGCGTCGACGGCCTGGGCACGTTGATCGGCGGTATCTTCAACTCGTTCCCGCACACCTCGTTCTCCCAGAACGTCGGCCTGATCGGCGTGACCGGCGTGAAGAGCCGCTTTGTCTGCGCGATGGGCGGCGTGATCCTCGTGCTGCTGGGCCTGTTCCCGAAGATGGCGCAAGTGGTCGCGTCGGTGCCGGCTTTCGTGCTCGGCGGCGCGGGCATCGTGATGTTCGGCATGGTCGCGGCGAACGGCATCAAGGTGCTGTCGAAGGTCGACTTCGTGAAGAACCATCACAACCTGTTCATCGTCGCGGTCAGTATCGGCCTGGGTCTCGTGCCGGTGGTGTCGCCGCACTTCTTCTCGAAGCTGCCGCCGGCGCTCTCGCCGCTGCTGCATAGCGGAATTCTGCTGGCTTCGGTGTCGGCGGTCGTGCTGAATCTGATCTTCAACGGCGTAAAGAGCGAGAAAAAGGCGCAGTGCGAAATTCGCAGCGCCGGGCATGATTTCGACGGACGCGGCGGCAACGAACCGCGCGGCGATGACATGCTGCGCGCGGCGGACGTGCACTGAACGGCGCGCAACACTCGAGCGCTTGTGCGAACGAGAGATCGCGCAAGCGCTGCGGATAAAAAAACGCCACGGCATGCCGTGGCGTTTTTTTCATGGCGGGCTGCGCGAGGCGGTTTCTGCTGAAACTGAAACCGCTCTACGCGCCTGGGACAACGAGCAATTCTAGCCCGCCGTGGCCCCCGAAGCCGCCACCGGCGCGCTCGCCGCACCGTAGTCGACCGGTGCATCGGCCGGACGCGGCTGCTCGCCGTTGTGTTCGATCCAGCCGCCGCCGAGCACCTGATACAACGTCACGAGGTTCTGCAGACGTTGCATGCGGGCGGTGACCAGCAACTGCTGCGACGAATACAGATCGGTCTGCGCGGTCAGCACCGTCAGATAGCTGTCGACACCATTCGTATAACGCAGGTTCGACAGATCCAGCCGGCGCTGTTCGGCAAAGGTATTGCGCTCCAATGCCTGGATCTGCTGATCGTACGTGCCACGCGCCGCCAGGGCGTCGGCCACATCGCGGAAGGCCGACTGGATCGCTTTTTCATACGTGGCGATCTGGACTTTCTTCTGGATGTTCGCGAGATCGAGGTTGGCGAGATTCTGTCCGCCCTCGAAGATCGGCAACGTGATCGACGGCGCGAAGCTCCACGCCGCCGAACCCGGCTTGAACAGACCGCCGAGCGACGGGCTGAGCGTACCGAAGCTGCCGGTCAGCGAGACCTTCGGGAAGAACGCCGCGCGCGCCGCGCCGATGTTCGCATTGGCGGCCAGCAGATTCTCTTCGGCCTCCATGATGTCCGGACGACGCGTCAGCAGATCCGACGGCAGACCCGCCGGAATATCCGTGAGGAGATTCTGGTTGTCTAGCGTCATGCCCGGCGGCAGATCGTCCGGCAACGGCTCGCCGATCAACAGCACGAGCGCGTTATCCGCTTGCGCCCGCAGACGCAGCTGCTGCTGCAGGTTGGCCTGAGCCTGCTCGACCACGGTTTGCGATTGACGCAGATCCAGCTCCGAACCGGTGCCGTTGTCGAACTGCAACTTGGCGATCCGATACGATTCCTGCGAGGTCTTCAGCGTGTTCTGCGTGACTTTCAACAGGTCGTCGAGCTCGAGCACGGTCATGTACTGGGTCGCCACCTGCGAGACCAGCGAGATTTCCGCCGCCTTGCGCGCCTGAGCCGTGGCCAGGTATTGCGCCAACGCCTGGTCCTTCAGGCTCTGAATCCGCCCGAAGAAGTCGATTTCCCACGACGCGTTCAAGCCGACCGAATACGTGTTGGTAATCGTCTGCCCCGAGAACGACAGATCCTTCGGCGTGCGTTGCTTGCTTTGCGAAGCCGCGGCGTCGAGCGTGGGGAACAGCCCGGCGCGAACGATCCGGTACTGCGCCGCCGAGGCCTGCATGTTAAGCACCGACACGCGCAGGTCGCGGTTGTTCTTCAGCGCGATCTCGATCAACCGCTGCATGCGCGGATCGACGAAGAAATCGCGCCAGCCGATATCCGCCGCGGCCAGGCCGTTGGCGCTGCGCGCAGCATTTGTCGCGCCGGGCGGTTGCTTGCCCGCCTGGGTCGCGTCTGTCTGGCTCGCGCCCGGCTGGGTCGCGCCCGGTTGCGTGTCGTACACGCCGCCGGTCGGGAAGGTGCTCGTCGTGGGCGGAGCCGGACGCTCGTACTTCGGCGCCATCGTGCACCCCGCGGCGAACAGCGCGACCGCCACTGCAATCAGAGAGTGTTTTTGCATCTCAATGTCCGTCCTTGCCCGAGCCTTGATCCGTCGACCCGGCCGAAGCGCCGCCCTGGCCGTCATGCGGATGGTGCTGGTTGTAGTGTGCGAGCGCCTCATCCGGGTCTTCCTTCTCACCGCCGAATTTCGCGCGGATCACGACGAAGAACATCGGGATCATGAAAATCGCGAGGAAGGTCGCCGTCAACATCCCGCCGATCACGCCGGTACCGATCGCGTGCTGGCTCGCCGAACCCGCGCCGTTACTGATCGCGAGCGGCATCACGCCGAGAATGAACGCGAGCGAGGTCATCAGAATCGGACGCAACCGCAGACGCGCTGCTTCCAGCGCGGCCTCGATCGGCCCCATGCCCTCACCCTGCTGCAGCTCGCGGGCGAATTCCACGATCAGAATCGCGTTCTTCGCCGACAGACCCACCGTGGTCAACAGACCCACCTGGAAGAACACGTCGTTCTCGAGTCCACGCAGCGTAGCGGCCAGCAGTGCGCCGATCACGCCGAGCGGCACCACCATGATCACCGAGAACGGAATCGACCAGCTTTCATACAGTGCCGCGAGACACAGGAACACGACGAGGATCGAGATGCCGTACAGAATCGGCGCCTGCGAACCGGACTGGCGTTCCTGCAACGACAGGCCCGTCCACTCGTAGCCCACGCCGGCCGGCAGCTTCGCCACGAGCGCTTCCATGGCTGTCATGGCCTGACCGGTCGACTTGCCCGGTGCCGCCGCGCCCTGGATTTCCACCGCGGAAATACCGTTGTAGCGCTCCAGCTTCGGCGAACCGTAGGTCCACGAGCCGCTCGCGAACGACGAGAACGGCACCATGCCACCCGCGGTGTTACGCACGTACCAGGCGTTCAGGTCTTCCGGCGTCATGCGGAACGGCGCATCGCCTTGCAGATACACCTTCTTGATCCGGCCGTCGGTATCGAGGAAGTTGTTCACGTACTGCGACGCCCACGCGATCGAGAACGTCTGGTCGATCGCGGACAGCGACACACCAAGCGCCGAAGCTTTCTCGTGGTCGATATCCACCTTGAACTGCGGCGTGTCGTTCAGGCCGTTCGGACGCACCTGAGCCAGCGTCGGATCTTTCGCCGCCATGCCCAGCAACATATTGCGTGCTTCCATCAGCTTTGCGTGACCGACGCCGGCGCGATCCTGCAATTCGAAGTCGAAGCCCGCAGCCGTGCCGAGTTCAGGAATCGACGGCGGATTCACCGGATACACCAGCGCGTTCTTGTAGCTGCCGAAGTGCATGAAGAGACGGCCCACCAGCGCCTGCACCTTCTGATCGCTATGCTGACGTTGCGAGTAATCCTTCATCCGCACGAACACGAGACCCGCATTCTGGCCGCGACCGGCGAAGCTGAAGCCGTTCACGGTAAAGGTCGATTCGACAATGCTCTTCTCGGTGTTGAGCAGATAGTCGGACACGTCCTTCAACGCGCGCGCCGTGGTTTCCTGCGTCGAGCCCGACGGCGTTTGCACCAGCACGAACATCGTGCCCTGGTCTTCGTCAGGCAGGAACGACTTGGGCAACTTCACGAACAGCAGGCCGACCGCGAAAATCACCACCATATAGATGATCAGCCAACGGCCCGAGCGCTTGATCACGTGGTGCACGCCCGAGTGATACTTGTCGCGGCTCCTGTTGAAGGTGCGGTTGAACCAGCCGAAGAAACCAGTGGTTTTTTCCTGGTGCCCCGGTTCAACCGGCTTGAGAATCGTCGCGCACAATGCCGGCGTCAGAATCAACGCGACCAGCACGGACAGCACCATGGCCGCCACGATCGTCAGCGAGAACTGCCGGTAAATTGCGCCGACCGAACCGCCCGAGAACGCCACCGGCACGAACACCGCCGAGAGCACGAGCGCCACGCCGACCAGCGCGCCGGTAATCTGATCCATCGCCTTGCGGGTTGCGTCGCGAGGCGATAAACCCTCCTCCTGCATCACCCGCTCGACGTTTTCCACCACCACGATCGCATCGTCCACCAGCAAGCCGATCGCCAGCACGAGCCCGAACATGGACAGCGTGTTGATCGAGAAGCCCACCAGACCCATGATCGCGAACGTGCCCAGCAGCACCACCGGCACAGCGATCGTCGGGATCAGCGTGGCGCGCAGGTTTTGCAGGAACAGGTACATGACCAGGAACACCAGCACGATACCTTCGAGCAGCGTCTTGACCACTTCTTCGATCGACAGACGCACGAACGGCGTGGTGTCGTACGGGTACTGCACCACCAGACCGTGCGGGAAGTACTTCGACAGTTCGGCGACCTTCGCGCGCACCGCCTTCGCGGTAGCCAGCGCATTCGCGCCGGTAGCGAGCTGAATACCGAAGCCCGCCGTGGGCTGGCCGTTGTACTTGGTGTCGAAGTTGTAGTTTTCGCCGCCGAGTTCGATACGGGCCACGTCCTTGATGCGAACGCGCGAGCCGTCCTGGTTCACCTTCAGCAGCACGTTGCCGAACTGTTCAGGCGTATTGAGCAGCGTGGCTTCCGTGATAGTGGCCTGCAGCACCTGACCCGGCACGGAAGGCGTGCCGCCGAGCGAACCGCCCGCGACCTGCACGTTCTGCGCTTGCAACGCGGTTTCCACATCCACCGGCGTGAGGCCGAAGTTGGTCAGCTTGTTCGCGTCCAGCCAGATCCGCATGGCGTACTGCGAACCGAACAGCGTCACCGTACCCACGCCGTCGATACGGCTCACCGGATCCTGAATGTTCGACGCGACGTAGTTCGCCAGGTCGTACTTGTTCATGCTGCCGTCTTCGGACACGAAGGCCATCACCAGCAAGAAGCTGCTGCTCGACTTCGTGACCTTGGTGCCCAACTGCTGCACGGCTTGCGGCAACAGCGGCGTGGCGAGCTGCAGCTTGTTCTGCACCTGCACCTGCGCGATGTCAGGATTGGTGCCGGCCGCGAACGTCAGCGTGATGGTTGCCGTACCCGAGTCGTCCGACGTGGACGACAGATACAGCAAATGGTCGAGACCACTCATCTGCTGCTCGATCACCTGCGTGACGGTGTTTTCCACCGTCTTCGCCGATGCGCCCGGGTACGTTGCGCTGATCTGCACGGCCGGCGGCGCGATGGTCGGGTACTGCGCGATCGGCAATGTGAACACCGACGCGATGCCCGCGAGCATCAGAATAATGGCGATCACCCATGCAAAAATCGGGCGATCAATGAAGAACTTTGCCATGAGGCGGGCTCCCTGTTATTACGCGCCCGATGCAGCGGAGGCAGGTTGTGCCGTCTGCGCAGCACCGCTGGCGGCCGGCGCGCTTTGAGCAGCAGCGCCGGAAGCGGGTGTGGCGGGAAGTTGCGCGGCGACGGTCTTGACCTGCATGCCGGGTTTCGCCTTGTCGGTGCCCTGCACGATGACGCGGTCGCCCGGATTCAGGCCGCTTTCGACCACCCAGTTCGAACCGTACGTGCCCGAGGTGACCAGCTGACGCAACACCACCTTGTTGTCGTTACCGACGACCAGCGCGGTCGGCTGCCCCTTCTGGTCGTGCGTGATGCCGACTTGCGGCACCACGAGCGCGCTTTCGTTGACGCCTTCTTCGATGCGCGCGCGCACGAACATGCCTGGCAGCAGCACCTTGTCGGTATTCTTGAAGATCGCGCGCACGGTGACCGAACCGGTGCCCTGGTCGACCGTCACGTCGGTGAACTGCAGCTTGCCCTTCTCCGAATAGGTGCGACCGTCTTCGAGAATCAGCGAGACCTTGGCGGCGTCCGGCCCGGTCGTCTTCAGACGTCCTTCCTGCATGTCGCGGCGCAGCTTCAGCCCGTCGAGGCTCGATTGCGTCAGGTCCACATAGACCGGATCCAGTGTCTGCACGGTGGCCATCAAGGTGGCGGCGCTCGCCTGCACGTAGGCGCCCGGCGTGACCTGCGAAATGCCGACCTGGCCGCTCACCGGCGAAACCACATCCGTATAGCCGAGGTTGATCTGCGCCGTGTCCACTGCCGCCTTGCCCGCGGCGACGTCGGCCACAGCCTGCCCTTGCGAGGCGACGGCGTTGTCGTAGTCCTGCTTGCTGACCGCATTGGCCGCCACCAGCACCTTGTAACGGTTCGCTTGCGCAGTGACCGACACGAGGTTGGCCTGCGCCTTCGCCAGGCTCGCCTTGGCGTTATTCAGCGTGGCGATGTACGGCGCCGGATCGATCTTGTACAGGCGTTGTCCCGCTTTGACCTGACTGCCTTCCGTGAACTCGCGGCGCAGCACGATGCCGTCGACCCGCGCGCGCACTTGCGCCACGAGGAAGGCACTGGTGCGGCCGGGCAATTCGGTGACGACGGGCACGGCCGTCGGCTGAACAGTGACGACGCCGACTTCCGGCGTTTGTTGCGGCGGGGCAGATTGTTTTGGTCCGCACGCTGCCAGCAATACGGCAGCCGTCGCGGCACTGATTAAGCGGAATGGAACCCGTTCGACGCGCATGGAGCGACCTCTGTCAAAGACTGAGAATGAAAAAGTGCGCGCATCCCTACCCCGGGGACGACAGCGCACACATGCGTCTTGCGACGCTTGACCGGACACCCGCGGACGCACACCGAACCTGCAGGGCACCCTGAGTGAAATGCGCCATACCGGGGAAATGCCGCACGGCGCCGCCCGTCCGGGCACGGCGCGAAGAGCGTTTGAAAGGCAACAGTGACGGATATTAACGTTTCGTCACGGCTTGGGCTATCCGATCGTGGGATGCTATTATATATACATTCACGAATGCATGTAAAAGTGCGTTTATATCTCTTGCTGGCTGGGGACTTGCAAGATTGCTTCGCAATTCGGTCAACGGTAGACGGATTGTCATCGGGCGTACTTAAAAACGCCCGGGAAAACCCCACAATCAGGGCAGGTCATTCCAACATGGTCAGAAGAACCAAAGAAGAGGCGCAGGAGACGCGCAACAGTATTCTCGACGCGGCCGAACGGGTTTTCTTCGAGAAAGGCGTATCGCGCACGTCGCTTGCCGATATCGCGCAGGCCGCCGGCGTCACACGCGGTGCCATCTATTGGCACTTCGCACATAAGAGCGATCTGTTCACGGAAATGTTCGACCGCGTGCTGCTGCCGCTGGACGAACTCAAGGCCGCCTCGCAAGATCCCAACGAACCCGATCCGCTCGGACGTCTGATGGAAATCTGCACAGTCTGTCTGCGCGACACCGCCAACGACCCGCGTCGCCGGCGCGTGTTCGACATCCTGTTTCTGAAATGCGAGCTGGTCGAGGAAATGGGTCCGGTGATGGTCCGCTATCAGACCAACATGCGCGAAGGACTTCAGAAAATCCAGGGCGGTCTGCGCAATGCCATCTCCAAAGGGCAACTGCCCGCGGATCTGGACACGAAGCTGGCGGCGGCGATGGTGCATGCGTTCGTCAGCGGTTCGCTGCGCGACATGCTGTTTTTGCCCGACGCCACGGATTTCGGCGCCCATGCCGTGCAGATGGTCGAAGGCATGTTCGACGCACTGAAGCTGAGCCCGGCTCTGCGTAATGGGCATGCGCAGCGGAGCGGCGGCGGTTAGTCGATCGCCTGACGGAAGCGGCGGACGAAAAAAGGCGGACGGGTGAGCAACCCGCCGCCTTTGTTTTCATGCACAGCATGCGTGATGCCGCATCCGCCGCTTTGTTCTACCCGGCCGAACCGCATTCTATATAGCAGCGCTCGACGCGATCTCTACGCCGCGGTCCGCGTGGCCCTTGCCTTCTGATTCGACGCATAGATATTGTCCCGCTCCAAAGGCGTCCCGCTCCGCACCGCCGCGATCCACTCGTCCGTGCTCGCCACCGCCGCGAAACGCGACTGCAGCACCACGCTGAACACCCGATGGATGTCCTGCGCGCTGGCGAAACCCGCGCTGTTCTGACACGGCACAGAACCCGTCGCGTCATGCAGGAACTCGACGGTCAGCCCCGAGTGAACCGCGTGATTGATGGTCGACGCGTCGCAGTTGTGCGTCATGTAGCCGACAACCGTCAGCGTGTCGATCTGGCGCGCGGCGAGCCAGTCGGCCAGGTCGGTGCCGGTAAAAGCGCTCGGCAGCGACTTTTCGACGTAGTGATCGCGAGCCCGCTCGCCCACCACCGGATGCAGCTCCGCGCCGCTGCTGCCACGCGCGAATAGCGGCGAGCTGGCCGGCGCGAAGTTTTGCACGACCACCACCGGCACGCCGGCGGCCCGGGCCGCATCCATCGCGCGGCCGATATGGGCGAGCGAGCTTTGCACGTCCGGATATTCGATCGGCAGATCGCCGGTCACGTATTCGTTCTGCACATCGATAACGATCAGCGCACGGCGCGGTGTGGTCATGGCAAGACTCCTTGGTCTGTAAAGGGGCGGCGCGGGCGGGTCCAGTCTGGACTCGGAACGAGCTGCGGGGATGACTGCATTGTTCCCTCACGGCCAATTTCCCGACAGCGACCCGAATGACAAGATTCGCTAGAATCGGGCCATCGTCGGAATTCATGAGATGACTGATGGCCACGCCCGCTTCTACCTCCGTTTCCTCTCTCACGACTCGCGGCGAACCGCTCCGTCACATCGTCGCGGTGGTCGCGTTCGATCGCATTAGTCCGTTCCATCTTTCGGTGCCGTGCGTGGTGTTCGGCGAAGACCGCAGTGGCGGCGGCGTGCCGGAGTTCGACTTCCGCGTCTGCGCCGCCGAAACGGGCGCGCTGACCACCACCGCCGGCTTTTCGATCGCCGTCACGCATGGACTGGAAGCGCTCGCCGACGCCGACACGATCATCGTGCCAAGCTGGCGCGACCCGGCCGAAACACCGCCCGCGGCGCTGCTCGACGCACTCCGCGCCGCCCACGCGCGCGGCGCGCAACTGGTCGGGCTTTGCCTGGGCGCTTTCGTGCTGGCAGCCGCCGGCATCCTCGACGACCGTCCGGCGTCGACGCACTGGGCGTGGGCCGACGACTTCGCGCGACGCTACCCGCGCGTGCGCCTCGACCCGAACGTGCTCTATGTCGACGACGGCAATGTGCTGACCTCGGCCGGCACGGCGGCGGGCCTCGACTGCTGTTTGCATGTGATGCGCAAACTGTGCGGCACTGCAGTGGCCAATCACGTCGCGCGCCGGCTGGTGGTGCCCCCGCATCGGCAAGGGGGCCAGGCGCAATACGTTCAGCAGCCGATGCCGCCGAATGTGCGCGGCGACCGGCTGTCGGATCTGCTCGACTGGGTGAGCGGCAATCTGACGTTGCCGCATACGCTCGACACGCTGGCCGGGCGCGCGCTGATGAGCCGCCGCACCTTCACGCGACGCTTCCGGCTCGCCACGGGCACGACTGTCGGCGCGTGGCTGCTCGCGCAGCGGCTGGCTCGCGCGCAGCAATTGCTCAAAAGCACCGACGAGCCGGTGGAAGCGATCGCGGGAATCGCGGGCTTCGGTTCGGCCGCTTCGTTGCGGCAACATTTCGCGGAGGCGTTTCGCACATCGCCGTCGGCATGGCGAAGGGAGTTTCGTGGCGTGTGAGTGTGCACGCGCGAGCGCGGCGCTGCTCGGCTGACGACGTTTCGTAGCAGGTCACCGGAATTTCGTAGTCGCGTGGACACGACAGCGGCGCTGCCCGCCGCGCTTGCGCCGCCGCTACGACAGGCACCTGCCAGAATCAATGCTCGCTGATCCAGCGCGCGACATACAACAGCAGCGCGACCAGAAAAATCATCGCGGCCCAAGCCCAGTTCGGGACCGCGTGAGGACTCGGCTCGTGATGCGGAACCCCGTGCGACACACCATGCGCGGCTCCGTGCGACGCGCTGGCCGCGCGCCCAGGCAGCGCATTGCCGTGATCCGACCTTACTCGCCGCGCCATGCTGCCGAGCGTGATCGGCCGCAGAAACACATGCTGGCGGCGCACCGCCGAACCCCGGGCGCGATTCGGACCTTGCCCGTGCTTCGCGCGCACGACAGCATCGAACTCCGTAAAAAAGTCGTCGGCCAGTTGATGCAGCGCGTTTTCGAGTTGACGCGTCGGCAGTTCCGCGAGCGGGCCCGACGAGGTCGCCCAGATGGTGTAATCGATCCGCGTGCTGCGCTCCCTGTCGGCGGCGTGCGCGCTTTCGTCCGCGCGCAAGCGTACTTCGATCTGGCCGCGCAACGCGCCGATGCCCTCGGCCCGCGCTTTGAAATTGATGGTGCGGCGCTGCGCATCCGCCGGACCGGAGTCCTGGCCGGCCACGTGGGCACGCGCCTGATAGCGCGCGCGCAGCGGACCGAGCGGCACGGTCATGATCAGCTCGTACTCGCCGTGCGCGAGGCGGGTGAACGACTCGCAGTTGTCGAGGCTGGCGCGCAGTAGCGCGAGATCCTGCAACGCTTCCCAGACGTCGGACGGCGCAAGTGGAATCCGTAACGCGTCGTTCAGTTCCATGCCAGCCTCCCCGATGAACGCGCGACAGCGGGATCAGGACGTCTGATCGATGCGGTCGACGCGCGATGCGTAAAACGCGAGATACCCTTTGATCTTCATCGCCGATTCGAGCGGCGTTTCGTAACTCCACACGGCGTTCTCGATCAGGCCGTCTTCCGTGCGCAGATGGAAATACGACGCGTCGCCCTTGAACGGGCAGTGCGTGGTGTGCGTCGAGCGTTCGAGCCGGGCCATGTTCACGTCCGAGCGCGGGAAATAGAACACGTCCGCCAGACCGGTTTCCGACAATGTCAGTCCCGCCTGCGTATCGGCCATGGTGACGCCGCCGTGGATCATCCGCACCCGGTGGCTGTTGCCGGTGATCACGATGGTGTGCGCGCCTGCGCTCGCGTCCGGGCTCCCGTGAGATGTCAAGGCATCGCTCATGTCTCGGCTCCGTGATGATGTGCGGTCGTGCAAACAGTAAAGCCACGGGGGGTGCCCGTGGCTTCATTATCGGCCAAAGTCCGGCCGATTGCGCAACCTTCCTGCAGGCAGTGCGGCGCTAACCACACCGCCGCCCGGAACGGCGCCGGGCTTACTGCGCGTCTTACTGCGTGTTCCAGTAGAACGCGGCCTTCGCAGTCCCCTTGGCCGGGATCGTCACCGATTTGGACTGGTCGCGGTCCTTGTATTGAGCGTGCACCGTGTAGCGCCCCGGGCGCACTTTGACCAGCATATACGGCCCGCGCGACGTGGTGCTCAGCACCTCGCCGTTGTGCGCGTCGACCAGACGCACATGAACGTCGGCGAGAAAGTCGGAACCCGGGCCCGTAAAGCGCAGCGACAGCGGCCACTGGCTTTGCGCCTGTTGCAATGCCTTCGATTCGTCCAGACCGACGCCGCCCGACACGAACGAGACGTCGCCTTGCTGCTGGATTTGCGGCAGGCCGCCGCCATTGGCGTTGCCCGCGCTGGTTTGATCGGTGGTCGTGCCGCCGGTCGTATCGCTTGCCTGCTGTGCGTATGCGCCACCCGCCAGACCGAGCGTGAGCGCTGCGGCGACCGCGGCGGCTACGATCCTTCGCTGATTGCGTTGGGTTTTCATCGGTTCGCTCCTTGTTGAAGTCCTATGCCTGCTTCTCCGGTTTCCCGCGATGGGCCCGGATCAAGGCAGACGCAACCTGCGTGCCAAGCCGCCGGCCGCGTCATACGGAAACCGCCATGCGCCACGCCCGTTGGCGCACGGCGCCCTTCTTCGATGCAAAGGTCCAATAAAAATTGCCGGTCCGCCGGCAGTAAATGCAACGGACCGGCAAGCATTACTTCAACTCGCGGTGAGATTAGCCGCAGCGTCGGTCAAACTTCCAACCGGACGAGCGGCTATGCCGTCCGCTCTCGCGAGGAATCAGCCGAGATCCACCGGTACGAAGATCTGCGAGTTGTCGCGCTGGATCAGCAACGCGATGCTGTTGCCGGCGCCGGCGATTATCTGTTTCAGTTGATCGACGCTCGAAATGGGCCGGCCGTTGACCGCCAGAATCACGTCGCCCGGCTGAATGCCGGCGCTTTCCGCCGCGCCGCCCGATTGCTGCACGAGCAGACCGTGCGAAACCGACGCGCCGCTCTTCTCTTCCGGCGTCAGCGGCCGCACCGCCACACCGAGCCGGCCTTGCAACTGGGTCGGCTGATCGGCCTTGCCCGAAGCGACCTTCGCATCCGACAACGAGCCGATGGTCACTTTGAGGTCTTTGGTGGCCTTGTCGCGCCAGACCTGCACGGTTGCCGAACTGCCCGGCGCCAGACCCGCGACCTGCGCCGGCAGATCGGACGAGTCGCTGACCGGTTCGCCGTTTACCGACAGGATCACGTCGCCCGGCTGCAAGCCGGCCTTGGCCGCCGGGCCGCCCGGATCGACCGAGCTGACCAGCGCGCCCTGCGGCTTCTGCATGCCGAACGAATTGGCGAGCGTCTGGTCCATGCCCTGCACCGCCACGCCGAGACGGCCGCGGCTCACGTGGCCGGTCTTGACGATGTCGTCCTTGACCTTGATCGCCTCATTGATCGGGATGGCGAACGAAAGGCCCTGGAAGCCGCCCGTCTGCGAATAGATCATCGAGTTGATACCGATCACTTCGCCTTGCAGATTGAACAGCGGTCCGCCCGAGTTGCCTGGGTTCACCGGCACGTCGGTCTGAATGAACGGCGTGTAGTTTTCGTTCGGCAACGAGCGCGACTTCGCGCTGATGATGCCCGAGGTCACCGTGTTGTCGAAACCGTAAGGCGAGCCGATCGCGACGACCCACTGGCCGACCTTGCTCTGGCGCGGATCACCGATCTTCACGGTCGGCAGATTGCTCGCGTCGATCTTCAGCACGGCGACGTCGGACTGCTTGTCGGCGCCCACCACCTTGGCCTTGAACTCGCGCTTGTCGGTCAGCTTCACGGTGACGACGTTCGCGCCGTCCACCACGTGCGCGTTAGTCAGGATATAGCCGTCATTGCTGACGATGAATCCCGAGCCCAGGCTCGCGCTCGGCTGATCGGTCGCATCGCCGCCGTCGCCGCCGCCTTGCATGCCGGGCATGCCGCCGAAGAAATGCTTATAGAACTGGTAGAACGGATCACTCGGATCGATCGGCAACTGATTGCCGCCGCCGTTGCCCGGATTGCCGCGCAGCGCCGTCTGCTTGACGACGTGCTTCGCGCTGATGTTCACCACGGCCGGACCGTAGGTTTCGACAAGGCCCGAGAAGTCGGGAATGCCGGTTTTGGCGGCGGCTTCAGCGGGCATCATCGCGGCTTGCGCCGGCGAGATCACCTGCGGCGCGGGCACGTCGCGATGCCCCGCCACATAACCGGCGGAAAGCGCTACGGCGACGGCGATTGCAACAGCGCTGCGGGACAAGGTTTTCGCGTTCATCGTGTACTCCTGACTGGGAGAAAGAGACTTTGGATGTCTCGAAGCGTACGTGGCATCGCTTAAAAGAGTCTTAAGCAGCGACAGATCGCTTCCATCCAGCTATTTAGGCCTGTTTAAGCCCTCTTTAAGTCTCTTTACGAACAGAAAGCCTTGCCTTCAAAATCGCACGCTCACCTGCAAGCCGCCCGCCGGCGACTCGTCGAGCGATACGGCGGCATGATGCTGCACGGCGATGCGGCGCACGATCGCCAGACCGAGACCGGTGCCCGCCACGTCGGTACGGACGCGATTCGCGCCGGCGCCCGCGCGATAGAAACGATCGAACACGCGATCGCGTTCGGCCGGCTCGATCCCCGGCCCGCTGTCGGCGATCCGCACGACCGGGTGTCCCTCTTCGACATGCAGGCTGACGTCCACACGTCCGCCGCGTGGCGTGTACTTGGTTGCGTTATCCACGAGATTGTTGAACATCACGCGCAACGCGTCGGCATCGCCGATCACGGTGGCGGATTCGGTCGCCTCGATGCCGAGATCGACGCCGCGATCGAGCGCAAGCGGCGCGTAAGCCACCACGCACTCTTGCAGCAGCGCGCGCAGATCGATCGCGTCGGTGGCCGCGAGGCCGTCCGGTTCAGAACGCGCCAGCGCCAATAGCTGTTCCGCAAGACGCGTGGCGCGCGTCACGCCGGCTTGCAGATCGGCGAGCGCTTCGCTGCGTGCGCTATCGTCCTTCGCGCGCGCCACCAGCTGCGCCTGAATCTGCACGGCGGCGAGCGGCGTGCGCAATTCATGCGCGGCGTCGGCGACGAATGCTTTCTGAATATCAAGTGCAGTGGCGAGCCGTTCGAGCAGTCCGTTCAGCGCGCGCACGAGCGGCTGCACTTCGAGCGGCAAGCGCTGATCCGGCAAAGGATCGAGCGCTTCGGGATGACGCGCGTCGAGCGCGCTGGTCACGCGCCGCAATGGCCTGAGTCCGCGTCCGATAACCACCCACACCGCGAGCCCCAGCAACGGCAGCAGCACGATCAACGGCCACAGCGTACGCAGCGCGACATTCGCGGCGAGCCGGTTGCGCACGGAAATCGGCTGCGCCAGTTGCACGACGTTATCGCCGACGATCGCGCCATACACGCGCCACTCGCCGCGATCCGTGTGCTCGGTCGAAAACCCGAGTTCGGCGCGCGGCGCGAGCGGCGCACGCGGACGCGAGTAGTACATCAGCACGCCGTTGCGATTCCAGATCTGCAGCACGATGCCTTCGTCGCCGGTGTCGCGCGAACCGAGCACTTGCGAGAACGGTTCCGACGGCAGCGCCGCGGCGATCTGCTCCAGTTGATAATCGAAAAGTTCGTTGGCTTCGGCAAGCGCTTGCCGGTAAATCAGCCAACCCGCAATGCCGACGCCGAGCAACACCAGCGCCAGCAGCCAGACCAGCAATTGACGGCGAATCGAACGCATCGGCTCAGGCGTCCTTCGCGATCATGTAGCCCAGACCGCGCACGTTGCGGATCAGTTCCGCGCCGAGCTTCTTGCGCAGCGCGTGAATGTAGACCTCGACGGTGTTGCTGCCGATCTCCTCGCCCCAGCCGTACATTTTTTCTTCGAGCTGGCTCTTCGAGAGCACGGCGCCGGGACGCGCAAGCAGCGCTTCGAGCAGCGCGAATTCTCGCGCCGACAACGCGACCGGCGCGCCGTCGAGCGTGACCTGATGCGAGGCGGGATCGAGCGTCAGGTTGCCGTGGCGAATGGTCGAATCGCTGCGCCCGGACTGACGCCGGATCAATGCGCGCATGCGGGCACCGAGTTCGTCGAGATCGAAAGGTTTGACGAGGTAATCGTCGGCGCCGGCGTCGAGGCCTTTGACACGATCCGCCACGGCGTCGCGTGCGGTGACGATCAGCACCGGCAGCGCGTGGCCGCGCGCGCGCAGCGTGCGCAGCACGTCGAGGCCGTCGCGTTTGGGCAGGCCCAGGTCGAGCAGCACGAGATCGTAAGGCTGGCTGCCCGCCGCGCTGAGTGCAGCTTCGCCGTCTTCCACCCAGTCGACCGCGAAGCCTTCGCCGCGCAGCGCCTTGCGCACGCCTTCGGCAATCATCCGGTCGTCTTCGACTAGCAAGATGCGCATGGTTATCCGTTCCGAATCGTTCGATGATGCCGCATTCTAGCGCCCGCTCCCTGCATGCGCGCCGCGTGGCGCATTTTCCACCGCAGCCTGGCGGCAACTCTCTACAATGGGCGCTTTGCTTCGCGCGGCCGGCGTTTTGCATCCGCGCGCCAACGCGATCCATCGGCGCCGCCGGGATTGCCGCGTGCCCCACGCTCTGACATTTTGCTTTTTCGCCCGTCCATGACGCACGCTTTTCTGGTTTCTCTTGCACGCCGCATCAAGTATGTTCGTCATGTCG
This sequence comes from Paraburkholderia sp. BL25I1N1, assembly GCF_003002025.1. Classification (GTDB taxonomy): domain Bacteria; phylum Pseudomonadota; class Gammaproteobacteria; order Burkholderiales; family Burkholderiaceae; genus Paraburkholderia. The sequence continues at coordinate 113,782 of NZ_PVZB01000018.1, read as the reverse complement.
CGCTGCGTACGCGATCCGCTTCTGCTTCCGCCGCTCCAGGCACACTCGCTGAGCCGTTCTATGGCGTGGTTCGCGCAGCTTCGGCCATAACACCCGCTTCCACCATGCATCTGCCGCGCCGGTTCGCGCCGCGCGCCGTGACATGGCTCGTCGCCTGCGCCGCGCTCGGCTGCGGCGCATCGCTGCCGCTAGTCGCGCAGGCTCGCGCCAAGGCCACGCGTCCGAGCGTCAACGTCACCACGGTCTTGCCGCAGTCGGTGATGCAGGGCTTGCAGCGCGCGCACGTGCCCTTGTCGTCGATCAGCGTGGTCGTGGAGAAAGTCGGCGATCGCACGCCGATCCTCGCACTGAACGCCGGTAAGCCGATGATGCCCGCCTCGACGATGAAACTCGTCACCACCTACTCGGGCTTGTCGATACTTGGCCCGGACTACCGCTGGCGCACGAGCGCCTACGCGGACGGCAACGTCGATGCCAACGGCGTGCTGCACGGCAATCTCTACATTCAGGGCACGGGCGACCCGAAGCTCGTGCCGGAAGAACTGATCGATCTCGTGCAGAAGATCCATAAGGCCGGCATCAACGGCATCAACGGCATCGACGGCGCACTGGTGCTCGACAAGCGCTACTTCGATGCGTCCACGCGCGACCTACCGCCGTTCGACGACGACGCCAGCGCGCCGTACAACGTCGGCCCCGATCCACTGCTGTACGCATTCAAATCGCTGTCGTTCACGCTGACGCCGTCGCCCGACGGCAGCGTCGCGATCGACGTGCTGCCCGCGCTCGCGCAGTTGCAGATCGACAACCAGATGCACGCGGTGAACGGCCCGTGCCGCGGCGACGCGGCCTCAGTGTCGCCCACTGTCACGCCGCAACCGAACGGCACCGTCGTGGCCTCGTTCAGCGGCGACTATTCGATGCGCTGCGGCCCGCGCACGATCAACGTCGCGGTACTCGATCACTCGGCGTTTTTCGCGGGCGGTTTTCTCGCGCTCTGGCAGCAAACCGGCGGCACGTTCAGCGGCGCGACGCGCGAAGGCGCGGTGCCCGTCGGCGCGAAACTGGTGGCGACGCATCAGGGGCCGGTGCTGTCCGATATCGTTCGCGACATCAACAAGTTCAGCAACAACACGATGGCGCGCAACCTGTTCCTGACGATCGGCGCCGCCGAGGAAAAAGGGCCCGCGACGACCGCCAAATCGGCGCGCGCAATCCAGGCGTTTCTGCGCCGCGACAGCGTGGACATGGAATATCTGACGCTCGATAACGGCTCGGGCCTCTCGCGCGACGAGCATGTCACCGCGCTCTCGCTCGCCGATCTATTGCAGCGGGCCAACGCGAGTCCGGTCGCGCAGGTCTTCGTGGAGTCGCTGCCGATCGCGGGCGTCGACGGCACCATGCGCAACCGCTTGACCAACCAGGGCGCGGGCGGCAATGCGCACATCAAGACGGGCACCTTGCGCGACGTTCGGGCAATCGCGGGCTATGTGGCCTCGGCGGACGGTAACAGTTACGTGGTGGTCAGCCTCATCAACGATCCGCATTCGGAAGCCGCGCGCGCCGCGCACGACGCGCTGCTCGAATGGGTGTATCAAGGACCGTCGCAGGGCTTCACCAAGGTGTCCGATCCGGTCGTCGAACCGCGCAGCATCAAGCCCAGGAAAAACCCGCACGCGCGTGGCGCTCACTGAGTGTTCCTTCTAGCGAAGCCGCGCGCGGCAACGTGCTCAAGCGTGTACGCTGTCGGGCAGTGTTTGAGGCGCGCGTAATACGCTGGACGTGGCGCCGGGGCGGTGCATCGATTACGGTCCCGCTCGAACAAAAACGACAACATCCGCTGCGCACAGCGCGGCGGCCAGGGACCACGGAGGAAGACACAATGCAATTCGATGCCGAATTGCTGCTGCTCGCCATGGCGCCGGTCTTTCTCGCATGCATCGGCTGGGAGGCGTGGCACCTGCGGCGCACGCTACCGGGCGCGCAACTCTATAGCTGGCGCGACACGCTCTGCAACGCCGCGCTCGCGCTGATGCAGCAAGCCGCCGACAAGCTCGCGTGGCTCGCCATCATTCCGGTCTACGCGTTCTTCTACGATCACTATCGCATCTACACATGGCAGGCGGGCTGGGTCTCGTTTGCCGTGCTGTTCATCGCGCAGGATCTGCTCTACTACGTGTTCCACCGTTGTAGTCATCGCGTGCGCTGGCTGTGGGCCGCGCATGTCGTGCATCACTCGTCGGAGCGCATGAATTTTTCGACCGCGTTCCGTCAGAGCCTGATGTATCCGGTCGCGGGCATGTGGCTGTTCTGGACGCCGCTCGCCGTGCTCGGCTTTCCGCCGAAGCAGATCGTCGCGATCGTGCTGATCAATCTCGGCTTTGAGTTTTTCGTGCATACGCAGGCCATCGGCAAACTCGGCTGGCTCGAAAACGTGTTCAATACGCCGTCGATTCATCGCGTGCATCACGCGCGCAACGACCGCTATATCGACCGCAACTACGCCGGCGTGCTGGTGATCTGGGATCGCCTGTTCGGCAGCTACGTCGAGGAAGATTTGCGCGATGCGCCGGTGTACGGCATTGTCGAGCCGCTTCACACGTACAACCCGCTGAAGGCGACGTTTCACGAATGGGCGTCGATGGCCGCCGACTTCGCGAGCGTGCGAGGCGGGCGCAACAAACTGCGCGCGCTGTTTGCGCCGCCCGCGTGGGCGGCGGATTATCATGCGCGGCGCGCCGCCGGTTCATCGGGAGCGCGCATGGACTCAGGTGAATATTCGAGCGAGGCTACGCGCGCGAAGCAAGACCATACGGCCGCGTTTCAAACACCACGCAGGCCGTAGAAGATTCTGTAAGCTGTCGTCACGCCGCCTAAGCGGTGGGCGCTGCCTGCAACACATGGCAAAGGGCCACACATACATACGAGGAGATGTCGTCAACATGAAGCAAACAGCATCGCGGAAACAACATTGGCTGCGTGTCACGCAGATCGCCATGGCCAGCACGGCATTCGCTCTGCTCGCGGCTTGCGGCGGGGGGAGCGACAATAACAACAACGCCAGCAGCACGCCTGCGGGCGGAGTCAAGTTGCAGGTCGTGTCGTTCGGCGACAGCTTGTCGGATGTCGGCACGTACTCGCCGGTCATTCAGGGGAGCTTCGGCGGCGGCCGCTTCACGACGAACCCGGGTGAAGTGTGGACCCAGAAGGTCGCTGAGTATTACGGCGACACGTTGACGCCGGCCTACCTCGGCGGCTTCGGCCAGCCGCTGGTCGCAACGGGTGGCCTGGGCTATGCGCAAGGCGGCTCGGACGTCGTCAATGCTCAAGGCCAGGGTTGGGCGCCCAACAACATGGCCGCGACGACCGTGCCGGTCGTGACCCAGGTGGCCAACTACCTGGGCGCGCATGCGAGCTTCAATCCGAACCAACTCGTGCTGATCAACGGCGGCGCGAACGACATCTTCCAGTTCGCGGGGACTACCGCCAATCTGACGGCGCTGGGCGCCGCGCTACAGACGCAATACCCGCTGCTCGTGCAAGCCGGCACACTGCCTAACTCGCAAGCGGGCCAAGTGGCGTTCATCGTCGGCTACCTGCAGAAGTTGCCCAATCCGCAGATCGCGCAGGCCGCCACGCAGCTCGCGGCGCAAGTCCAGAAGATCGTCGGCTCGGGCGCGACTCACGTGGTGGTGTCGACGGTGCCGGACATCGGCAACACGCCGCTCGGCGTCGCCGCCAACGCAAGCACGCCGGGCACAGCTGCGCTGCTGTCCGGCATTACCGCGGCGTATAACTATCTGCTGGTGCAGAACCTGACGGCTCTCGGCCTGGTGGGTACGGGCAAGGTCATCGTGGCCGACGCGTTCACCTGGATCGATCAGCAATTGCCGAACTACAAGGCGCTGGGCTTCACGGTGTCGAACACCGGCACGGCGTGTAACCTCACGTCGATGCAGGCCAACGCAACCGCATACGCCACCGCCAATCCGAGCGCGACGAACGGGCTGACGCCGGCTCAGTACGGCGCCCAGTTCGGCCAGTCGCTGTTCTGCTCGCCGCAGACTTATACGGTGGCTGGCGCTGACCAGACCTATATGTTCGCGGATACGGTGCACCCGAGCACGCATTTGCACGCGTTGTTCGCGCAGTACGTGCAGCAGCAGATCGCTGCGACGGGGTTGGGGAAGTAAGCAGGCGAGACGTTGCAGGCAAAACGGCGGATCGAGGCTCGATCCGCCGTTTTTCTTTGCTGTGGTGAATGAGAGGCCCGGCGGCTGATGCAGCCGTGCTGCCGGCATTATCCTTGCGCTTCGAACGCGGCGGCCGCCCGGCCAAGCCGGTCATTCACTGCGATCCACTCAATCGTATCCGGCAGCTTCTCGATCAGAATCCGCGTCACGTTCGCGCGATCCAGCGCCCGCAGCAAGCCATACAATTCACGCGCGTAGACATGCGGATCTTCAGGCGCCGCGATGAAATGCACGCCTTCGGCATCGGCCCAAGGTCCGGCTCGAGACGCACGCGCCACCAACGCCACGCGCTCATCCGCTTGCCGCGCGGCAAGCAAAGGCTCCAGCGCGACGAACGGCAACAGCGCCAGCGGCGTGCGCGGCGCGTAATGCGCCTTCAACGTGCCGGAAGCCCGCGGCGCAGTCGCGTCCGAGCCGTCGGGCAAACGCGGCGCCTCGCCGAGCACGTCGGCGATGTCTTGCGGTGTTACACGCCCCGGTCTCAACAACGCCGGAAAGCCGCGCGACAAATCCAGAATGGTCGATTCGATACCGACATCCGACGCGCCGCCGTCCAGCACATGAATCGTGTCGCAGAACTCGTCGCGCACGTGTTGCGCCGTAGTCGGGCTCACATGTCCGAACCGGTTCGCAGACGGCGCAGCAACGCCGCCGTGTCCGCCGCGCAATGCATTGAACGCCTCGAGCAACGCTTGCGCGACCGGATGCGACGGGCAGCGCAATCCCACCGAATCCTGGCCGCCGCTCACCGCCGCCGGAATGCGCGCGGCGCGCTTCAGAATTAACGTGAGCGGACCCGGCCAGAACGCGTCGATCAACCGCTGCGCCTCCGCAGGCAAATGCTCGACCCAATAGTTCGGGTCGCCTTGCGGCGCGAGATGCACGATCACCGGATGATTCGCCGGCCTGCCCTTCGCCGCGTAAATGCGCGCGACGGCGTCGGGACTTTCGGCGTCGCCGCCGAGACCGTAGACCGTCTCCGTGGGAAACGCGACCAGGCTGCCCGCGTCGAGCAGCGCCGCCGCGTGTTCGATCTGCGCGGCGCTCACCGGCATTGCGGCTTCGGCGTGTTTCGGTTGATCCGGCATGATGCTCGCGTCAGCTCGTGATGATGTGCAGAAGCCGCGCGCAATCGCGTCCCGCCGTGCGCGCTTCTTCGAGCGTGGCAGCCGTGAAGTTCACGTGGCCCATCTTGCGGCCGCATCGTGCCTCTTCCTTACCGTACAGATGCAGACGGGCTGCCGGCATGGCGGCGACTTCATGCCACGGCGGCGTGACGGCGGCGCGCTTCGGACCGTCCGGAAACCAGACGTCGCCGAGAATGTTCAGCATGACAGCCGGCGAATGCTGGCGCGTGTCGCCGAGCGGCATGCCGGTCATGGCGCGCACCTGTTGCTCGAACTGGCTGGTCGCGCAGGCGTCGACGGTGTAGTGGCCGGAATTGTGCGGGCGCGGCGCCATTTCATTGGCCACCAGCGAACCGTCTTCGAGAATGAAGAACTCGACGCACAGCACGCCGACGTAACCGAGCTTGTCGGCGATTTGCAGCGCAGCCTGTTGCGCCTGCTGGACGAGCGTGGGGCTCGCATCGGGCGCCGGGACGATGGTGTGCGACAGCACGCCGTCGCGATGCGTGTTCTGCGCGAGCGGATAAACCACCGACGCGCCGCTCGCCGCCCGCGCGATCAGCGCGGACACTTCGAACTTCAACGGCAAACGCTTTTCCAGCACGCACGGTACGCCGGCCAGCGAAGCATGCGCCTCGCGCACTTCCTCGGCGTTGCGCACGCGAATCTGGCCTTTGCCGTCGTAGCCCATGCGGGCGGTCTTGAGAATACCCGGCAGCACGGCTTCCAGCTTCGCATCGTCGAGCGCGGCCAGCGCATCCGACGATTCGATCACCACGTGCGGCGCCACCGTCACGCCCGACGACGCGATAAAACGCTTCTCGGCAATACGGTCCTGGGCTACGGCGACGCAGCGCCCGGCCGGACTCACGAACGTAGTCCGCGCGAGGAAGTCGAGACTCGCGGCCGGCACGTTCTCGAATTCAGTCGACACCGCCGCGCACAGCCGCGCCAGTTCGGTCAGCGAAGCTTCGTCGTCGTAAGCCGCGCGCAAGTGGCGATCGGCGACGGCGCCCGCCGGACTGCTTTCGTCCGGATCGAGCACGGCAACGCGATAGCCCATGGCCTGAGCGGCGAAACAGAACATGCGGCCGAGCTGGCCGCCACCGACCATGCCAAGCCATGCGCCGGGCAGAATCGGTGAAACCGGTATGTTGTCTGGGTTCATCTTAGTGGTCGGTCGCGGCCGGGTGCTGTGTGCAATGCGTGCGTGCAATGCGATGTCAGGCACCCGGCCGGGGGTCGGACAGGGGACGTCTTCAAGCAATCGGTTCGTGCGCTTACAGCGCCGGCAACACCATGGCGTGAGCCGCTTCGTTCTGGCGCACGCGGAACGCAGCCAGCTTCTGCGCGTACTCGTCGCTCGTGCCGCTCAGGAGCGACACCGCGAAGAGCGCCGCGTTCGCCGCGCCCGCTTCGCCGATCGCAAATGTGGCGACCGGCACGCCCTTGGGCATCTGCACGATCGAATGCAACGAATCGACGCCCTTCAGGTACTTGCTCGCCACCGGCACGCCGAGCACCGGCACCGTGGTCTTGGCGGCCAGCATGCCCGGCAGATGCGCCGCGCCGCCCGCACCCGCGATGATCGCGCGAATGCCGCGCTCGCGCGCGCTTTCAGCATAGGCGAACATTTCGTCGGGCATGCGGTGCGCCGATACGACCTTCGCTTCGTAGGGCACGCCGAATTCCTGCAGAATCGCCACGGCGTTCTTCATGACTTCCCAGTCGGAACTGGAGCCCATCAGCACGCCGATAACCGGCGCGCCATGCGTATGGGCGGTTTGTGCTTCACTCATCTTACGGCTTCCTTGTTTCTTGAGAGCGCCCGGCCCTGTCGCTTCGCGCCAGACGCCCCGGCGGAGCGGAATAGTTAGCAGCGGCCCGGCGCCCGGTTAGAAGCGCCACAAAGTCGTCGCTTCGCGCCGCCCGGCGAGGCCGTGGTTGCAGAGACGGCTTCCTCGGGAGCGGGCAAGCCACGGCGGCCCGCGCTTTCTCGCGCGCGCCAAGCGCTGCGCGCAATCAGGCGAGCTTATGTCCGGTCAGGCGTTCGAGCGCTTCCTGATACTTCTCGCCCGTCTTCGTGACCACGTCGTCCGGCAGCTTCGGCGCCGGCGGCTCTTTCTTCCACGGCTGGGTTTCGAGCCAGTCGCGCACGAACTGCTTGTCGAACGACGGCGGGTTGGTGCCGACCTGATACTGGTCGGCCGGCCAGAAGCGCGACGAATCCGCGGTCAGCGCCTCGTCCATCAGATACAGCTTGCCGTGATTGTCCAGACCGAACTCGAACTTCGTATCCGCGATGATGATGCCGCGCGTGGCCGCGTAGTCGGCCGCTTCCTTGTACAGCTTGATCGAGATGTCGCGGATCGTGGCCGACAGTTCGGTGCCGATGCGGCGCTCCATCTCGTTGTACGTGATGTTTTCGTCGTGATGGCCCATTTCGGCCTTGGCTGCCGGCGTAAAGATCGGCTCAGGCAGCTTCTGCGCGTTTTGCAGACCCGGCGGCAGTTCCACGCCGCACACCGAACCGGTGGCCTGGTAGTCTTTCCAGCCGCTGCCGGCCAGATAGCCGCGCACCACGGCTTCGACGAGGATCGGCTCAAGGCGCTTGACGACAACCGCGCGGCCCTTGACCTGCTCGACCTCGTCCGCCGCCACGACGGACTCGGGCGCGACGCCCGTCAGGTGGTTCGGCACCACATGCTTCAGTTTCTCGAACCAGAAGTTCGCCATTTCGTTGAGCACGCGTCCCTTATTCGGAATCGGCTCGCCCATGATGACGTCGAACGCCGACAGACGGTCGGTCGTGACGATCAGCAACTGGTCGTTGCCCACCGCATAGTTGTCGCGGACTTTACCGCGGCCGAGCAGCGGCAGCGAGCGGAGCGTGGATTCGTAGAGGGTAGACATCGTCGTGGTTCGCTAAAAGTGAGGCAAAAAGTGTGACCGGAACAAAAGGGAAACGCCGTTCCCCGGATGATGCGGGAACGGCGGTCTAACGACAACCTGGCCAAACGGCCAGGCGCGGAGCCTGTTGATAGCTTAGCGGACGACCTGCGAGAGCTCGCCCGCTTTGTACTTCTCCGCGATTTTATCAAGCGAAACCGGCTTGATCTTGCCAGCCTGGCCTTCGCAGCCGAATTGCGTGTAGCGCTCGACACAGATTTTCATCGCCGCTTCGCGCGCCGGCTTGAGGTAATCGCGCGGATCGAACTTGCCCGGGTTGGTCGCCATGTAGCGGCGGATCGCACCGGTGATGGCCAGACGCAGGTCGGTGTCGATATTGACCTTGCGCACGCCATTCTTGATGCCTTCCTGGATTTCCTCGACCGGCACGCCGTACGTTTCCTTCATGTCGCCGCCGAACTCGCGGATTTCAGCCAGCAGCTCCTGCGGCACCGACGACGAACCGTGCATCACCAGGTGGGTGTTCGGAATGCGCTGGTGAATTTCCTTGATGCGCTGGATCGACAGAATATCGCCCGTGGGCTTCTTGCTGAACTTGTACGCGCCGTGCGACGTACCGATCGCGATGGCCAGCGCGTCGCACTGGGTCAGCTTGACGAAGTCGGCAGCCTGCTCCGGATCGGTCAACAACTGCTCGCGCGTCATCGTGCCTTCCGCGCCATGGCCGTCTTCCTTGTCGCCCTTCATGGTTTCCAGCGAACCGAGCACGCCCAGTTCCGCTTCCACCGTGATGCCGATCGAGTGAGCCGCTTCCACGACCTTGCGGGACACGTCCACGTTGTACTCGTACGACGCGACCGTCTTGCCGTCGGCTTCGAGCGAACCGTCCATCATCACGCTGGTGAAACCGCTGCGGATCGCCGCCATGCAGACCGCCGGCGACTGGCCGTGATCCTGGTGCATCACGACCGGAATGTGCGGATACGACTCGACCGCGGCTTCGATCAGGTGACGCAGGAACGCTTCGCCCGCGTACTTACGCGCGCCGGCCGACGCCTGCATGATGACCGGAGCGTTGACCTTGTCGGCCGCCGCCATGATCGCCTGGACCTGCTCCAGATTGTTCACGTTGAATGCCGGAAGACCGTAGCCGTTTTCAGCGGCGTGGTCCAGCAGTTGACGCATTGATACGAGAGGCATGCAATAACTCCATAGATTGAAACGAAATCTTGTGCCGTCGGCATCTTTTTTTGCGAGCTGGTCTCGAAGCAAGCCACATACCCGTTCACGCAGTCTCTAAAGCGCGGAGCGGTCCTTACCGCTCGACGCGCGATTGGAGCCTGTGCGCCGCCTCTCGCGGAGCATGGCAACCTGCTTCGGCCAATGAAAGCTATCGACCGGAGTTGGCGCAAAGCACCCACTCCCGGTCCGACGCAGAGCGTGCCGATCGAGCAGAGCGCATGTCGATCAGAGCCAGCGCTTCAGCACCGACCCCGATCGCACGCACCACACGCGCTCAATACGGTTCGCCGACCCGTACGATCTTCAGCGTGTTCGTGCCGCCGGCCTGACCCATCGGCTCGCCGACGGTCAGCACCACCATGTCGCCGCGCGACGCGTAACCCTTGCTGACCACGGTCTCCAACGCCTGCTGCAACGCCGTGTCGCGATCAGTGTTGGTGTCCAGATGCAGCGAAGTCACGTTGCGGTACAGCGCCATGGCCCGCTCGCTGCCGACCCGCGGCGTGAGCGCGAAAATCGGCACGTGGGTCCAGTGACGCGACATCCACAGCGCGGTCGAGCCGGACTCGGTCAACGCCACGATCGCCTTCGCGCCGAGATGGAACGCCGTGAACAGCGCGCCCATCGCGATCGACTGGTCGATCCGCGTAAACGTGCGGTCGAGGAAATCCTTGTCCAGCTCCGACTGCTCCGACTTCTCGGCTTCGATACAGATCGCCGCCATGGTCTCGATGGTCTGCACCGGATACTTGCCCGCCGCCGATTCCGCCGACAGCATCACCGCGTCCGTGCCGTCGAGCACCGCGTTGGCGACGTCCGACACTTCGGCGCGGGTCGGCACCGGCGCGTGGATCATCGACTCCATCATCTGCGTGGCGGTGATCACGAACTTGTTCGATTCGCGCGCCATACGAATCATCCGCTTTTGCAGCGCGGGGACTGCGGCATTCCCCACTTCCACGGCCAAGTCGCCGCGCGCGACCATGATGCCGTCCGATGCATCGAGAATGCCCTGTAGCGCCGGAATGGCTTCAGCGCGCTCGATCTTGGCGATCATCTTCGGCTTGATGCCGAACGGCGCGCCGGCGATGTTCGCCAGCTGACGGGCCATTTCCATGTCGGTGGCGTTCTTCGGGAACGATACCGCGACGTAATCCACGCCGAGCGACATGGCGGTGCGGATGTCTTCCATGTCCTTGGCGGTCAGCGCGGGCGCCGTCAGACCGCCGCCCTGGCGGTTGATGCCCTTGTTGTTCGACAGCTCGCCGCCGATCTTCACAACGGTGTGAATCTCGTTGTTGATCACGCGCGCGACGTTCAGCACGATCAGGCCGTCGTTGAGCAACAGCACGTCGCCCGCTTTCAGGTCGCGCGGCAGGTCTTTGTAGTCGAGACCGGCGCGCTCTTCGTTGCCGAGTTCGCAGTCGGCGTCGAGGATGAACGGCTCGCCGGCGATCAGATTGATTTTGCCGTTTTCAAATTTGCCGACCCGGATCTTCGGGCCTTGCAGGTCCGCCATGATGGCGACTTCACGGCCGGCCTGGCGAGCCGCCTCGCGCACGAATTCGGCGCGTTGGCGGTGGTCGTCGGCGGTGCCGTGCGAGAAATTGAGCCGTACCACGTCCAGTCCTGCCTGCATCATTTGCAGCAGGATTTCCGGCGTGCTGGAAGCCGGTCCGATGGTGGCGACAATCTTGGTGGCGCGATGCATGAGTCTCCTCGTCTGGATAGGATCGCTGGGAAAAGCGCTGCGAGTCGGATGCGGAGGCTGCGCACCGAAAGATGCTGCCGGGGGCTGCGCGCCGGTTGAAACCAGCGTCGCTTTATTGGATGAAGCGGTATTCGAGACCAGCACGGGAGGTGCCGGTGGCGGGGCGAGTTCTTCGTCGGGGAGTTCTGCGGATGGCGAGGGGGTCTGTACAGCATCTGCGCTGGACAATTCCGCTGCCTCGCCGGCAGTGGTCAACTCCGCGAGCGCGAGGGGCGCCCCGGATTCTTGTTGCTGTTCGGCGCTAACTCGGCCGGTCGCGAATTCAAGCGCGGGGTCGGCCGCTGCCGGCGTGGCGGCGGAGCGCGCCGCGCGTTCCCCTGCCGATTCCGCCGCGATGTTGCGCGGCTTGCCGCCGCGCGCTTTTGCAGACTTTGCCGTTGGGGAGCGCGTCGCCACGTTAAGCCCGCGATTCCAGAACTTCGACGGCGGGCAGCTTCTTGCCTTCGAGGAACTCGAGGAAGGCGCCGCCGCCCGTCGAGATATAGCTGACCTTGTCGTGGATGCCGTACTTGGCGATCGCCGCGAGCGTATCGCCGCCGCCGGCAATCGAGAACGCCGACGACTTGGCGATAGCGTCCGCCAGCGTTTTGGTGCCGTTGCCGAACTGGTCGAATTCGAACACGCCGACCGGGCCGTTCCACACGATCGTGCCGGCTTTTTCCAGTTGCGCCGCGAGCACCTTGGCCGTTTCCGGTCCGATGTCGAGGATCAGGTCGTCGTCTTGAACGTCGGCGACGGCCTTGATTTCAGCCTTGGCGGTCGGCGAAAACTCTTTGGCCGTGACCACGTCGGTCGGGATCGGCACCGAGGCGCCGCGCGCTTTCGCGGCGTCGATGATGGCTTTGGCCTCGTTCACCAGATCGGCTTCGGCGAGCGACTTGCCGATCTTCAGACCGGCAGCCAGCATGAACGTGTTGGCGATGCCGCCGCCCACGATCAGCTGATCGACCTTGTCGGCGAGCGACTTAAGAATGGTCAGTTTGGTGGACACCTTCGAGCCGGCGACGATCGCCACCAGCGGACGCTTAGGCGCGCCCAGCGCCTTGCCGAGCGCTTCGAGTTCGGCGGCCAGCAGCGGGCCGGCGCAAGCTACGGGCGCATATTTGGCGATGCCGTGTGTGGTGGCTTCAGCGCGGTGCGCGGTGCCGAACGCGTCGTTCACGTAGATATCGCAGAGCTTCGCCATTTTCTGCGCGAGCTCGTCGGAATCCTTCTTTTCGCCCTTGTTGACGCGGCAGTTTTCCAGCAGCACGACCGAGCCCGGCTCGACATTCACGCCATTTTCCACCCAGTTCGCCACCAGCGGCACGTCACGGCCGAGCAGTTCGGCCAGACGCTTCGCGACCGGCGCCAGCGAGTCTTCCGGCTTGAAATCGCCCTCGGTCGGACGGCCCAGGTGCGACGTGACCATCACGGCGGCGCCCGCGTCGAGCGCGGCCTTGATGGCCGGCACGGAGGCGCGGATACGGGTGTCTTCGGTGATGTTGCCTTGATCGTCCTGCGGCACGTTCAGATCGGCGCGGATGAACACGCGTTTGCCGGATAGCTTGCCTTCGGCGATCAGATCGGAGAGACGCAATACCTTGTTCATGGGCTTTTGTGCATGCGAGTTGATGGGAAGGCGGTGGCGGACGGCGCGCGGTACTCAAGCGCGGTGAACTCCAGCGCTCAGGCACGGCAGCGGCTCCACTGAATCGGGTGCCGGCGGCAGAGCCGCGGCCCGCGCGCCTTGCGTCGGCGCGCGTATCCCGGAAACAAGCATTTTAACTGATCCACACGGCCTTCTGACCCGCGACCGGGCGAATGTCCCGTATTTGGAGCAAGCGGCGTCTATGCCGCAACGCACCATTTCCTGCCTCTTCAACTACATGAAGAGCCGCAACAGCGTGAACACGACCATTCCTACGACAATCGTACCGAGCATGGTGCGGCGCCACAAAAACCACCCGAGACCCGCCAGCGTGGCGTAGAACTCATGGTTCGACGGCGCGAACGACAGGCCGTCGGGCGTCGCCAGCACGTCCGGCAGGACCACGGCGGCGAGCGCCGCAGCCGGTGCATAACGCAGCATGCGCTGCACCCGCGCCGGCAAAACGGTGCGCTCGCCGCCGATTAGAAACATCGCGCGTGTCACGGCGGTGACCAAAGTCATGCCGAAAATGGCCAGCCAGATCTGCGTGGATGTCATCGGGAATCTCCGGCGCTGTTACGGATGCGGCGCAAGTCGGCGCGCTCGACCATCAGGTCGGCTGCGCTGCCGGCGATGATCGCCGCGATCACCGCGAGCGGCAGCGCGAGCCGGTACGGCAAGTCGAACGCTAGCAGCGACACCACACCGGCGACGGCGACCGCGACCAGCGTGGAGCGCGTCGCGATCGCCGAGATCATGATGGGCAGCAAGGCCAGCGTGCCCGCCAGCGCAAGGCCCCAGTTATCGGGAATCAGGCTCGCCAGCAGAATCCCGGCGATCGACGACACCTGCCACGACAGCCAGCTGCAAATCGCCATGCCCCAGTAATACGCCTCCTTGCCCGGCACATATCCGGTCGGGAAGCTCTTCTTCTGGAACAGCAGATAGATGACGTCGCCATTGAAGTAGCCGAGCACGATGCGCCGCCACATCGACAGATACGAAAAATGCGGCGCGAGACCCACGCTGAAGATCACGAAACGCGTATTGACCATCGCGGCGGTGAGCAGCACGGTCCAGATGGGCAGCTTGGCGGCGAGCAGCGGCAGCACCGCCAGTTGCGACGAGCCCGCATAGCACAGCAGCGACATGGTGAGCGCCTGCGGCAACGTGAGCACCGATTTGCTCATGGCGATGCCGGTGACGAGCCCCCAGGAGAAGATCGCCATCAGCGTGGGCGAATAGTCGCCCGCGCCTTCGCGGAAGGCACGGCGATTGGTATCTGACAGGCGAGCGAGCATGGGGGCGAAACGTGGGCGCCAAGGGGCGCTGCAAGGATGGGAAGTCGGCGCCAGGTCGTCAAGCACCCGCTGGCGCATTCGGATATGAATTATGCGTGCGCTGGATTATAGCGTCGGGAATGCGGCCAAATGCCCGTTTCGTGTGCAAAAGACGTTAAAATGCGGGTCCTGGCTATACCCGACATAGCTACGCCTAACAACGCACCCGCTGGAGAATCGTATGTCAATGGCCGACCGCGACGGCAAGATCTGGATGGATGGCAAGCTCATCGACTGGCGCGATGCCAAGATCCACGTGCTCACCCACACGCTGCACTACGGCATGGGCGTCTTCGAAGGCGTACGCGCCTACAAGACGGCGGACGGCGGCACCGCGATTTTCCGTCTGCAGGAACACACCAAGCGTCTGCTGAACTCGGCCAAGATCTTCCAGATGGACGTGCCGTTCGACCACGAAACGCTCGCCGCCGCGCAATGCGAAGTGGTACGCGAAAACAAGCTCGAATCCTGCTACCTGCGCCCGATCATCTGGGTCGGCTCGGAAAAGCTCGGCGTGTCGGCCAAGGGCAACACCATCCACGTGGCGATCGCCGCCTGGCCGTGGGGCGCGTACCTCGGTGAAGACGGTATCGCCAAGGGCATTCGCGTGAAGACTTCGTCGTTCACGCGCCATCACGTGAACGTGTCGATGGTCCGCGCCAAGGCGTCGGGCTGGTACGTGAACTCGATCCTCGCCAACCAGGAAGCCATCGCCGACGGTTACGACGAAGCACTGCTGCTCGACGTGGACGGCTACGTGTCGGAAGGCTCCGGCGAGAACTTCTTCCTCGTGAACAACGGCAAGCTGTACACGCCGGACCTGTCGTCGTGCCTCGACGGAATTACCCGCGATACGGTCATCACGCTGGCGCGCGACGCGGGCATTCAGGTGATCGAAAAGCGCATCACGCGCGACGAGGTTTATACCTGCGACGAAGCGTTCTTCACCGGCACCGCCGCCGAAGTCACGCCGATCCGCGAACTCGACAACCGCACGATCGGCTCGGGCACGCGCGGCCCGATTACCGAGAAGCTGCAGTCGGGCTTCTTCGATATCGTGAACGGCAAGAGCGACAAGTACGCGAACTGGCTCACCAAGATCTAACGCGCGCTGCACCGGGATCAACCGGCGAAGCACACGCACCCTGCATACAACGAGAACGTCTCATGAGCGAAATCAAGGAAATGCCGCTGGTCGAACTGTCGGCAAAAGACCTGCCGGCGTATTGCCCGAATCCGGCCATGCCGCGCTGGAGCGCGCATCCGCGTGTCTTTATCGATGTCACGCATGGCGAAGCCAAGTGCCCGTACTGCAGCACGCGTTACAAGCTGCGCGACGGCGAAGTGGTCAAGGGTCATTGAACACGGCGCACTGAGCACTGGTTGCTTGTGGCGCCGCTTGCCGGGTCGGCGGCCCGCTTCGTTGCGGGTTGCGCGCAGGTTGCTCGTGGGGTTCGCTTCTTGATCGGCTGCGGGTTGTGCCGCGGCGAGGTTCGTCGTTGCACGAGCCGGCGCCGGTCGTGTAGCAGACCGTGACCATGCCACGCGCACGCGCAACCCGGTCCGAAAGCAGGCGCGTCACAGCAGGGCCGCCACCGCGGCGCGTCCGGCCATGCCGGAAATACGCCACGCGGCTTGCGGCTTTCCCCCTTTTACTAATCCGAATGCCACGCGCAAAACCTGCGCGGGGTTTCGTTTCGACACCGGACACTCACTCTGATGCGTCGCGCGTTGGTTATCGCACCGAACTGGATCGGTGACGCATTGATGGCGCAGCCGCTGTTTGCGCGCCTCGTGAAATTGCATCCGCGCATCGTCATCGACGCGGTCGCGCCCTCGTGGGTCGCACCTGTACTCGAACGTATGCCGGAAATCCGCGACGTCTACGCCACGGATCTCGCGCACGGCAAGCTGCAAATGCTGCGCCGCTGGCAGCTGGCGAGCGACTTGCGCGATGTCGGCTACGACGCCGCCTACGTGCTGCCGAACTCGCTCAAGTCGGCGCTGATTCCGTGGATGGCGGGTATTCCGCTACGCATCGGCTATACCGGCGAGAGCCGCTACGGCCTGCTGAACGTGCGTCATGCGAACCCGCGCAAGGACGAGCGCCCGCCGATGGTCAGCCAGTACGCCGCCCTCGCCTATGCGCCCGGCGCCAAGCTGCCCGACGACCTGCCGATGCCGCGCCTCGACGCGGACCTGAACGAAGCGTCGCGCGTCTCGGCACGCTTCAATCTCGACACGCGCGTGCCACTGCTGGTGTTCTGTCCGGGCGCCGAATACGGCCCGGCCAAGCGCTGGCCGCCCGAGCACTTCGCATCGCTCGCGCAAATGGTCGGCCAGTCGTTCCCGTACACGCAGATCGTCGCACTCGGTTCGCCGAAAGACGCGCCGCTCGCGCAGGCCATTGCCGAGCGAGCGCCGAACGTGCGCAACCTGTGCGGCCAGACCGCGCTGGGCGAGGCGTGCGCCTTGATCTCGCGCGCCAACGCGGTCGTCACCAACGATTCCGGCCTGATGCATGTGGCCGCCGCGCTGCGCCGGCCGCTGGTGGCCGTGTACGGTTCGACCGATCCGCGCCATACGCCGCCCCTGTCCGAGCTTGCGAAGGTACAATGGCTTCATCTCGAATGCAGCCCCTGTTTTGAGCGCGAGTGTCCGCTTGGTCATCTGAACTGCCTGAAGCAGTTGAGCGCCGAGCAGGTATTCGGCGATTTGCGCGGCATGTTGCTGGCGCAACGCTGAACTCGCTGACACTTGCACGCAACACCGCACGCCCTGAGCGCGTCGCGTCATGTTCGCGCCTTGCGGCGCGGGCATTCTGGCGCTCGGGTGCGATTGTCCGGTGCCCCGGACTGTCCCGCTGACCGCTGTCCCGCAACCGCGCGCCGCGCACAAGAGACTGACGAGCCATGCCACGTTTTGCCCATATCTTCGAAGCCGCCGCCGATACCCTGAACGCCTATTACCAGGCCGTCGCCGAGGTCAATATCGACAGCTTGATGGGTCTGTGGATCGATGAAGAGTTCGTCAGTTGCATCTGCGCCGACGGATCGCACCTGCACGGCCTCGACAGCATTCGCGCGGGCTTGCAGACCCAGCTCGAAACCGCGCGGGTTTCCATCGAGCCGCTCGATATCCGCGTCTACGACAGCCTCGGCACCGTGGTCTACGCGATTGCCGAAGCGCACCGGCCGGCCGACCCGAAGGCCACGCCCGCCATGGTGTTCACGACTTACGTGATGGTTCACGAACGCGGCGAATGGCGCATCGCCCACATTCACGCGAGTCCGATGCCCAACGAAGCCGCCAGCCAGTTCGCCACGAAGATGCGGCATGGCCAGGGGTCGCTGCACTGACGCGCACCGCGCGTTCCACTTTTTTGTTCTGAAGCAGGCATGAGCACGCCCCGCAGGAAGTCCCTTTTGGGCACGACGCACGATCAATCCGCTTCTTCCGGCGCCGCACGCGCCGCGGCCGCCGTCGAGGCGACGGTCGAAGCGGCCGTCGACTTGCTCTACCGCGCGCCGCTCTGGCTGCCGAACCGGCATGTGCAGACCATCGTCCCGTCGCTGTTTGCGCGCCGCCCCGCCGTCTCGTTTCGGCGCGAGCGCTGGGACACGCCAGACGGCGATTTCATCGATCTCGACTGGGTCCAACATGCGGACCACGCCGACGCCGCACCTCGCATTCCCGCCGACACCGCCCCGCTCTTCGTGCTGTTTCACGGCCTCGAAGGCAGTTCCGGCTCGCACTACGCCGCTTCGTTGATGGCGGCCGCGCGCGAGTGCGGCTGGCATGGCGTCGTGCCGCACTTTCGCAGTTGCAGCGGAGCGTTGAACCGCATGCCGCGCTTCTATCATCTCGCCGACAGCAACGAAGTCGACTGGGTGCTGCGCCGCCTGCGCGCCGCGCATCGCGGGCCGATCGTGGCGGCCGGCGTGTCGCTCGGCGGCAATGTGCTGCTGCGCTGGCTGGGCGAGCGGCGCGAAGACGCGGCCTCGGTGATCTCGGCCGCCGCGGCGATCTCGACACCCATCGACGTGCATGCCGGCGGCCGAGCGTTGTCACAGGGTTTCGGCCTCGTCTACACGCGCAGTTTCCTGAAGACGCTCAAGCAGAAGGCCGAGCAGAAGCTGGTTCAGTTTCCCGGCCTGTTCGACCGCGACGCGATGCTGGCAAGCCGCACCATGTACGAGTTCGACAACGTGGTGACCGCGCCGCTGCACGGCTTTCGCGATACCGACGACTACTGGAGCACGGCGACCACGCGTCCGCTGCTGCCGCACATTCAGGTGCCCACGCTGGTGCTGAACGCGCGCAACGACCCGTTCCTGCCGGCTGCGGCATTGCCGTCGCGGCATGAAGTCTCGGCGGCGGTGGAACTCGACCAACCCAGGCACGGCGGCCACGCCGGCTTTATGACCGGGCCGTTTCCGGGCCGCATCGACTGGCTGTCACGGCGCGTGCTCGGCTATCTGGAGCAGCACGTCGATCATGGATGACATCGTCAAGCAGGCCTTGGCCAAATGGCCGAATGTACCGAGTTGCACAGGGTGGCTGATGTTGGACAGGCGCGGCAACTGGCGCATGCGCGACGAAGCCGCGCAGTCGAGTGGTTCGCCGGGCACGCCGATCCGCCATGAAGCGTTGCTCGCGTTCATCAACCGGAATTACGACGCTGACGAGCGCGGGCAGTGGTATTTCCAGAACGGTCCGCAGCGCGTGTATGTCGAGTTGGGCTATACGCCGTGGGTGGTGAGGCTGTCGGCCAATACGGAGGCCGGCGCCGCAGTGCTCGCCTTGCAGGACCAGGCGGGCGGCCCATTCGAGCCCGCAGCCGTGTTCGTCGATGAAGAAGGCGGCATTCTCTTTACCGACGGCGCGACGCCGCCCAGAGTCGCCGTCCTGCACGACCACGATCTGGAAATGTTCTCCGATCACGCGACGCTGGCGGACGATTCGATGAGCGGCGAGTTTCGCTGGAACAATCAGGTTGTGCTGCCGCTGCAGGCTGTGCGGCGAAGCGACGTTGCGGCGCGGTTTGGATTTGTGCCAAGTCCGGCGGCTGCGGGCGCTTGAACCTTAGCCTACGCGCGGCGCCGTGCTTCGACGAGGCCAGCGCGTTGAACCCCGCCAGGCGCAGGCGACCAGGCGACGCTCAACTCTTCTCGTCCAGCCGCTCCTCCTGATAGCGGCTTTCCATCTCATGCAGCCTCGCGTCGACGGTCGCGAGGTCGTAGTAGCCGATCGTCTTCAGATCGCGCGCGTCCTTCAATTGACGGATCGCCGAAGGCCACGCTCCCTCCAGCGCGAACTTTTCAGCCATCGCACGATGCTGGGTCAATGCGTCGCCCGTGCCCGCGCTAGCCTGGGCAAGATACAGCCACCAGGCCGGCTGATCGGGCTGGGCACGGGTTTCTTTTCGCGCAAGCGCCTGAGCATCGGCAAAGCGGTGCAAGGTCAGCAAGGTGCGGATATGCATGTCGATGGCGGCATTCGACTGCGGCCAGCGCTTCTGCGCCAGCTCGGCAAGACGCGCGGCTTCGTCGTCGCGGCCGGCGCGCCGCGCGATGTCGGCAGCCAACACGTCGAGACTCGGCGAACTGCGTGCCGTGCCGCCCTCGGCCTGCTCACCCGTCGCGAACGCGGCGCGGGACGACGCCAGCGACGCCGCCGCGTCGTCGTAACGTTCGAGCAGCATCTGCCCGTACGCGATGCCGTACCAGTTCGCCACGACGTTGACCGCGGTGCGGTCCTCGATCTCCGAGCGCAAGCGCGAAATCTCGTCGCCGTATTCGCTGCGCGAGCGGTCCTGCAGCAGACGAGAGCGGGCCCGCACGAAACCATATTCGGCCGATTGATGCGGTTGCCGGTAAGGCGCGCGGCGCGCACGGTCCTCCATGTCGGCAATCCGTTCGCCGGTCAGCGGATGGGTGCGCGCGTACGCCGGAATGCCGGTGTCGCTCATCGCGGCACGATCGAGGCGGCCGAAGAAGGTGGTCATCGCGTAGGGATCGTAGCCGGCACCGGCAAGCAGCAGAAAGCCGACACGGTCCGCCTCGTGTTCGGCGGACCGGGAGAAGCGCAACTGGTTGTCGACCGCATACGCCTGGCCGCCGATCGCAATCGCGCTGCCGAGGTCGCCGCTATGCGCGAGCACGCCGGCCAGCACGCCGAACAATAGGCCCGCGAGCGCCGCATAGCCGCTGCGTTCGCCGGTCGTGATCATGCGCGAGATGTGCCGCTGCAAGACGTGTCCCATTTCGTGACCCAGCACCGATGCCAACTCGGACTCGGTCTGCGTGGCCACGATCAGGCCGGTGTTCGCGCCGATAAAGCCGCCCGGCAGCGAGAAGGCGTTGATCTGCGGGTCGCGCACCGCGAACAGATCGAAGTCCGGCCGATATCCGCCGATATAGAGCGCGCTCGCCGCCGCGGCCAGTTTCGCGGCAACCGAGTTCAGATAGTCGCGCACCAGCCAGTCGTCGAGATAGTCGGGGTCGCGGCGCAGTTCGCGCATCACGCGCTCGCCGAGCTTGCGCTCGGCCTGTGGCGTGAGCGAGCCGGAACCGCCGTTGCCGAGATCGGGGAGTTGTTGCGTCACGATCGGTGTGCGCCAGTTGGCGTTCACGCCGGTGTTGCCGGAGAAGCGGCTCTGCGCGCCGCCGTACACGCCGAACACGCCTTGCGCGATATCGGACGGAACGAGCGGATCGGCGTAGGCATCGGCCGGGCCGCTGACCAGTGGCGGCTCCGCGGACAAGGTGTTGAGCGCGATGCTCGACCCGCCGGGCGATTGCGCGAACGCGCCCGGCGGTGCGGCCAGCGCGACAGACAGCAACGCAGCGAGGAACCGTTTGGGACGCATCGCGAGCTCGAGTTGACGAAGTCGAAAGCGACGCCCGCCGCTCAGACTAAGATAGCGGGCATGGGCAATTGTAATCCGCCCATGCCGCGCTGCTATGATAGGCGCCCTCTGAAGGAGCCCAACCATGCCTGAACTCACTCATTTCGACGCAGCCGGCCAGGCGCATATGGTGGACGTCGGCGGCAAGCAGGAGACCAGGCGCATCGCCATTGCGCGCGGCTCGATTCGCATGCTGCCGGAAACCTTCGCGCTGATTCGCGACGGCAACGCCAAGAAGGGCGACGTGATCGGCATCGCGCGGATTGCCGCGATTCAAGGCTCGAAGCGCACCGCCGATCTGATTCCGCTGTGTCATCCGCTTGCGCTGACGCGCGTCAAGGTGGATTTCGAGCTCGACGACACGCTGCCGGGCGTGCATTGCACGGTTCAGGTTGAAACGCTGGGCCGAACGGGCGTGGAGATGGAAGCGCTGACTGCCGTGCAGGTCGGGTTATTGACCGTGTACGACATGTGCAAGGCGGTGGATCGCGGAATGACGATCACCGATGTGCGCGTGCTGGAAAAGCACGGCGGGAAGTCGGGGGATTGGGTGGCGAGTTGACGACCGCTGCGTCATCAACTCACCCTTGAATCCTTGAAGCATGAAAGCGAACGCAGCGCCTCACTCCTCGTCGCTGTTGTCGTCCTCATTGACGTCGCCCGGCGGCATGCCGTAGCGCTTGACCAGTTCCGCCTTGAAACCGGCCAGCGTTTTCTGCTCGTCGCAAAGCTCGTACACGTAGCTCAGTTGCGACGGCCAGTCCTTCAGCTCCGTGGCGAAAATCTTCAGTCGTTCGACAGTATCGAGTGCCCCGGCCTGATCGCCGCTCAACGCCTGCAACACCGCATAGCGACGCAATACGGTTTCGCCCGGCAGCAGCGCCATCGCCTGTTTGTGCATGGCGAGCTTCTGTGGCAGATCCGTCGAATTCATCGGCAAAAGCGTCGCCAGACCATATTCGCCCCACGCCTGGAACAGGAACGACGGGTCCGCGCGATATTGCTCGGCGGGACGCTGGCCGTAGTACAGCACCTCGGCGCGCGCATAGTCGCGATACACCGGATACAGCGCGGCCAGCCCGCCGAACAGCACCACGGCAAAGACGCCGAACGACAGCCGTGCGGGCACGAGCCGCAGCGGCCGCGTTTCCAGCAGGCCGAACACGAACATCGCCGGCAACAGGAAGAACATGTACTGCTGCGGATATTCGACCAGCGCGTGCATGACCAGCACGCCGATCAGCGCAATGCCGAATACGCGCGCTGAACTTTGCGGTGCGCGCACCACGCGCACGAGCCACGTAATCAGACCGAACAGCACGATCGCGAGGCCGATCAAACCGGTCTTCGCTAGCAGGTCGATAAAGATGTCGTGCGAATTATTGGCGATCTCGACGCCGCCGAGCGACTTCGCAAACTCGTACTGGTAGCTCGGAAATTCGCCCCAACCGACCCCCAGCAGCGGATGCGTCTTGAACATCGTCCAGCCGTACTTCCACAGCGCGAGGCGCGGCGCGATCTGGCCGGCATCCTGAAAGCGTTCCGCCGCGGACTGTCCGAGTTCCAGGTGATAGTGAACGTTGGCCCAACGGATCAGCGCGTTGATCACGAAAAACAGCACGGCGAGCGCAATCGGAATGATCCATTCGCGATTGCCGCGGCGTACCTGCGCCTGATCGCGCATCTGCGCGAACGCCATCCAGAAACCTGCCACCACGATCACACCCATCTGCAGCCACGGCCCGCGCGACACGGTCAGCGCGAGGCCCACCGCGAAAATCGTCGACACGAGGAACCAGATGCTCACGGCGATCCGCCGCGTTTGCACGAGGAACAGCGCACCCGCCATCGCAAACGCAATGTAGGTGGCGAGGTGGTTGGCCTGAGCCATGTTGCCGAACGGCCGGCGCTCGACGCTCACGTTATATGCGACCACGAGCGGCGACACGCGCACTTCGAGGTGAAACAACTGGATGATCTGGCAAAACACCGCAAACAGTCCGCCGACGATCAACGCCCCAGCCGCCCAGCGCAACGCGGTCTCGTTGAGCTTGGCGCGCGTGAAGCCATAACCGGCGTGCGTCGCCATGAAGGCCGCCAGCAAATAGCCGCCGCCGAGCCAGTTCATGGAAGGTTGCGAGACCGGCAACACCACCGACTGCGCCACCAGCAACAGCCCGAACAGCAACGGCACCAGCGCGACCACCGGCGACGCGAACGTCACACGCGGCTCGGCGCTCGCCACCATCAGCACGACACCCGCCCCGGTCAGCAGATACAGGGCGAGTGCGGTGAATTCAGCGTAAAAGGTCGGAATCGGATACGTATGGTTGACAACTGCATAAGGCAGCACCAACGCGAGAGACAACAAAATGAAAGACAGATAGCGCGCGAAAGGGGTGGGCATCGAGGAACCGGTGGGCGTCAGCAACCGGCGCACTATACAAAAAAATCCTCCTGCTGTGCGCCGGGCCGGCTGAAATATCCCAAAAATCAGCCCTTTACGTGCGGACGACTGCGACGCCGCGCCGCTCTCCCGCTTATCGCGCGGTCATGTCGCATGCGTTCATGAGCGGCACTCAGGCGGGGCGAGATTCGACGGCAACGTGGGCGCATCGGTGGGTGCCGGGCCTGCGCCCGGCGCCGGCAGCGAGGACGCCGCTTTGCCGCCCGCAAAACATTCCCACGTCAGCGCGCCCGCCTGGACTCCGCCCTTGCTCAACGCGATGCGCGCAGTCGGCGCATCCGCATTGTCAGGCACCGACGGCACGAGCGTGAGCGTGTTCGAACCAACGGCTGCGACGCGCGTCGTGAAGGCGACGGTGATCTGGCCGGTGTCGTCGTCGACCCGAATGGATTCGACGTTGCGGGTGGCGGGCGGCGACGCATAACCACCACTGAACGTATTGCCGCTCGCAGCGTTTTCAGCCACCGCCAGCCGCGCGGACGCCGCCAGCGACAGCCCCTCGCCGACGCGGCTGCGAGCGAGATAGTCCTGATACGCGGGAATCGCATAGGCGGCGATCACGCCGACGATCGCCAGCACGATCATCAGCTCGATCAGCGTGAAACCGAAACCGAGGCGTCGGCAGGCACGCGCGAGACGCGCGGACCAGCCAGCCCGGCAAGATCGCGAGCGCGTGGCCAGCGAGGATTGGGAGTACGGGCAATAAGGCAAAGTGAAGATCATCGGCAGGCTCCTGAAACGAAAACGCCTGCCCCACGGATCGGGAACAGGCGTATCAATCGTAGCCAGCGGCGTTCGTGTCAGACAGTCAGCCGAATGGCTAACGTTGCAGCATGGTGCGCCTCATGCCGACGCCGGAGCGCGTCTCAAGCCGCCGCGCGATGGGCGTTGCGGCGCTTGAGCAGATAACCAAGGACGACGACGAACAACGCCCCCGCAATGCTCATGCCGTATTCGGCCAACGGCGTATCGAGGATCGGCCAGCGATCGCCTGCCGGGTCGTTGATGATCAGCCCGCCCGCGATCCAGCCCAGCAACCCGGCGCCGAGCGTGATGACGATCGGAAAGCGGTCGAGCAGTTTGAGAACCAGCTGGCTGCCCCACACGATCAACGGGATGCTCACCACCAGACCGAAGATCACCAACGCCAGACGGTGCTCGGGATCGGCCGCCTCAGCAGCGCCCGCGATCGCGATCACGTTGTCGAGGCTCATGACCGCGTCCGCGACAATGATGGTCTTGATCGCCGCCATCAGCTTGTCGGCCGGCTTGATGTTCTCATGCGGGTCGTGCGCCGGCGCCATCAGACGCACGCCGATCCACAGCAGCAACAGGCCGCCCGCGAACTTCAGCAGCGGCACATCGAGCAGCGCGACCGCGAACGCGATCAACGCCACGCGCAGCACAATCGCGCCTGCCGTGCCCCACAGCACGCCTTTCGTGCGCTGGGACGGCGGCAAATTGCGGCAGGCCAGCGCGATCACGACGGCATTATCGCCACCCAGCAGAATGTCGATGACGATGATCTGGATGACAGCGCCCCAGTGGAGCGTGGCGAAGAACTCGAGCATGATTGAAAGAATAAGAAGAAATGCGGCGAGCGGCCAATAAAAAAGCGGAGGAGTCTGCACTCCCCCGCTTTTTGAACCGTGTGCTCACGAAAGGACTTCGTAAGCGTATCAAAAAACGCGCCGTGACAGCGCGCGAATTTCGATTTACAGCATCGCCTTCAGAAGACGCGCCATTTCCGACGGGTTCTTCGTGACCTTGATGCCGCAGGCGTCCATGATTTCCAGCTTCGCTTCAGCGGTGTCAGCACCGCCCGAGATCAGCGCGCCGGCGTGGCCCATGCGCTTGCCCGGAGGCGCCGTGACGCCCGCGATGAAGCCAACCACCGGCTTCTTCATGTTGTCCTTGATCCACTCAGCCGCGTTGGCTTCGTCCGGACCGCCGATCTCGCCGATCATGATGACGGCGTCCGTTTCCGGATCGTCGTTGAACATCTTCATCACGTCGATGTGCTTCAGACCGTTGATCGGGTCGCCGCCGATACCGACCGCCGACGACTGGCCGAGGCCGATCGCCGTCAATTGGCCGACCGCTTCGTACGTCAGCGTGCCCGAACGCGACACGACGCCGATGCGGCCCTTGCGGTGGATGTGACCCGGCATGATGCCGATCTTCAGTTCGTCCGGCGTGATCGTGCCCGGGCAGTTCGGGCCGAGCAGCAGCGTCTTGCGGTTTTCAGCACGCATGCGAGCCTTCAGCTCGATCATGTCACGGACGGGAATGCCTTCCGTGATACAGATCGCCAGATCCAGATCGGCTTCGACCGCTTCCCAGATCGCAGCCGCGGCGCCTGCCGGCGGAACGTAAATCACCGACACGGTCGCGCCCGTTTCAACCTTGGCTTCAGCGACGCTAGCGTAGATAGGAATGCCTTCGAAGTCTTCGCCGGCACGCTTCGGGTTCACGCCCGCAACGTACGCTTCGCGGCCGTTTGCATATTCACGGCAAGCACGCGTGTGGAACTGACCGGTCTTGCCGGTGATGCCCTGCGTGATGACCTTGGTGTCTTTGTTAATCAGAATCGACATGTATTGACCTCTGTTCGTTTGGCGTCGTGCGGCGGCGCCGCGAGGCGGAATGTTCCTCGCCCGCGGCGCGCTCGCACGTCGCCATTCGTAATCCTGGTTAATCCTGGCAAAAGCCCTGACAAAAGCCCTGGAAAAAGCGGCTAAGGGAAGGCTTACGCCTTGCCCGCAGCAGCCGCGACGACCTTCTGAGCCGCTTCTTCCATGCTGTCCGCCGCGATGATCGGCAGACCGGATTCAGCGAGCATCTTCTTGCCGAGGTCTTCGTTCGTGCCCTTCATGCGGACCACGAGCGGCACCTTCAGCGAGACGGCCTTCGACGCCGCGATCACGCCTTCCGCGATCACGTCGCAGCGCATGATGCCGCCGAAAATGTTGACCAGAATCGCGGTCAGGTTCGGGTTCTTCAGCATGATCTTGAACGCTTCCGTGACCTTCTCGGTCGTGGCGCCACCGCCCACGTCCAGGAAGTTCGCCGGTTCGCCGCCGAACAGCTTGATGGTGTCCATCGTTGCCATGGCGAGGCCAGCGCCGTTCACGAGACAGCCGATGTTGCCGTCGAGCGAGATGTACGCGAGGTCGAACTTCGAGGCTTCGACCTCAGCCGGATCTTCTTCGTCCAGATCGCGGTACGCGACGATTTCCGGGTGACGGAACAGCGCGTTCGAATCGAAGTTGAACTTGGCGTCCAACGCGATGACCTTGCCGTCGCCGGTCAGGATCAGCGGGTTGATTTCGGCCAGCGATGCGTCGGTTTCCCAGAATGCCTTGTACAGGCCTTGCAGGATCGCGCGCGCTTGCGGCAGCGAAGCAGCGGGCACGCCGATCTTGGTGGCCAGTTCGTCGGCTTCGGCGTCTTTCAGGCCGGTTGCCGGATCGACAGCGATCTTGTGGATCAGCTCAGGCGTCTTTTCCGCGACTTCTTCGACGTCCATGCCGCCTTCGCTCGATGCCATCACGACGATCTTCTGCGACACGCGATCGATCACGAGGCCGACATACAGTTCCTTCTTGATGTCAGCGCCTTCTTCGATCAGCAGACGATTCACCTTCTGGCCTTCCGGACCGGTCTGGTGCGTGACGAGCTGCATGCCGAGGATCTGTTCCGAGTACTCGCGAACCTGATCCAGCGACTTGGCGACCTTCACGCCGCCGCCCTTGCCACGGCCACCCGCGTGGATCTGAGCCTTCACGACCCATACCGGGCCGCCGAGCTCTTCCGCGGCCTTGACCGCATCATCCACCGAGAAGACCGGCTTGCCGCGCGGTACCGCGACGCCGAATTTCCGCAGGATTTCCTTACCCTGGTACTCGTGAATCTTCATGCGTGATTCCCTTCAGTCTGAGAGTTGGATTGAACTTCGTTTCCGCTGCCGTCGTTCATGCCGGACGCGTTGCCGCCCTCGCCTGCCTGGCGGACTGCCCCGTCGCCTGACGATGCCGCGCGATCCGCTGTATACGGAGCGCGGCCATACCAGCGCGGATAAAACTGCTGCACCGCCTCGCCGTCGAAACGCAGCGCGTGGCAGCGTCCCAGCTGGAATGGCGGTTTATCGTTGGAATGCTCGCCTGTGCTGTTAGACGATCCGTCTCCTGAACCTGCGTTCGCGCCCGGCGCACTGTCACCGGTATTCCACACTTCACCCGCGAACGCCTGAATCGCGGCGGTCGGCAGCATTGCGCACAGCTCGGTGAGATGCGTGCAACCCGCCGTGCCACCGAGCACACGGGCAGACTCGCGACGGAAGTTTTGACGGAGATTGAGCCCGATGAGGGCACGGTAGGCGGGATTGCTGGCTTGGCACAAACCAGGATAGGGCACCCAGTCGGACGACGCCTCGGCGTCGACGACATTGAGCTTGCGATCGATGGTGATGCGAAGCCAGAGTTCATGGATCGGCTGACCCTTGGGCCGGACGCCCGACGCAAGCACTACGTCGCGCGGTTTTTCGTCAGTCAAGCACGCTTCCACATCCCACAGGCCATCGGCTCGCTCATAGGCTTCCGCTCTGATTGCGCGACGATGGCGCAACTGACGGGACACGGGCGGGGAGAGCGGCATGCGGGAAGGAAAGGCCGGATTGGAAAACCCACGAATTTTAGCATACTGGGTATTTGGGACAGGTCCGATTGCGCACGGCCGTGCCGTGCGCGGCTGGGAGCGGAACGTGCCGCCCCAAAGGCTTTTGTATGCGAACGATGGACGACGCGGCTACTCGCCGCTCCACTCCTCGTCCATTCCCTTGAGGATTTTGCCGATCGTGGCGCCCGAAAATCCGCGCGATGCCAGAAAGCGCTGCTGTTTCGCCCGTTCGGCGGGCGTTTCGGGAAGCCGGCCGAACTTCTTTTGCCAGACGGCATGGGCGCGGGCGAGTTCGGTTTCGCGCAGTTGCGCGCTGGCCTCTTCGACGAGCGTCTGGTCGACCGAATGCTGCTTCAATTCGCCAACTATCCGGCTCGCGCCCAATCGTGACGAGCGGCGATGAATCAGGCTTTCGGCAAAGCGCGAGTCGGACAGCCAGTTTTCGGCTTCCAGCGAGTCGAGCACGGTGTCGAGAGAGTCGGTTTCCTCGACGAATGGCTTCAGCTTGCGCGCCAATTCGGTGCGGCTGTATTCGCGGCGGGATAGATAGCCGAGCGCGCGACCTTTTAAAGACCGTGCCGGACGTTTGGATTGTTTGGCTTCGTCTTGCCCGGGTTTCGCTTCGCCCGGGACGCGACGTGAGCGGGTGTAGGTGGTCTCGGAGGGATCCGAGCCTATGGGCGGCGGGGATTCAAACTGCGCGCGCTGCAGATTGCGGCCCGCAGCGCGGTCGTGTGCGTCGAACGATTCGAACGGATCGAACGACTCGTCGTCTTCATCACGCGGGCCGTCCGCGTGGCGTCCGGAATCGGACAACGGCCGGCCCTTGCGTATCACGTGATGGTTACTCTTCTTCGTCCGCGACTTCAGCGGCTGCGCCGGTCACGGCTTCAGCCATGGCATTCACGCCCAGCGATTCGCGGATACGATTTTCGATTTCACGAGCGATATCCGGATTTTCGCGCAGGAATTCACGCGCGTTGTCCTTGCCCTGACCGATACGTTCGCCGCTGTAGCTGTACCACGCGCCGGCCTTGTCGACGATCTTGGCTTGCACGCCCAGGTCGATGATTTCGCCCTGACGTGAAATGCCTTCGCCGTACAGAATGTCGAAAATCGCTTCGCGGAACGGCGGCGCTACCTTGTTCTTCACCACCTTCACGCGCGTTTCGTTGCCGATCACTTCGTCGTTCTTCTTGATCGAACCGATACGGCGAATGTCCAGACGCACCGACGCGTAGAACTTCAGCGCGTTACCACCCGTGGTGGTTTCCGGATTGCCGAACATCACGCCGATCTTCATGCGGATCTGGTTGATGAAGATCACGAGGCAGTTCGTGCGCTTGATCGTGCCGGTGAGCTTGCGCAGCGCTTGCGACATAAGACGCGCTTGCAGACCCGGCAGCGAGTCGCCCATTTCGCCTTCGATTTCAGCCTTCGGCACAAGCGCCGCGACCGAGTCGATCACGATCATGTCGATCGAACCCGAGCGCACCAGCGCGTCGGCGATCTCGAGCGCCTGTTCGCCGGTGTCCGGCTGCGAAACCAGCAGTTCGTTCACGTTGACGCCGAGCTTGCCCGCGTACTGGATGTCCAGCGCGTGTTCCGCGTCGATAAACGCTGCCGTGCCGCCGAGCTTCTGCATTTCGGCGACGACCTGCAACGTCAGCGTGGTTTTACCGGACGATTCCGGGCCATAAATTTCGACCACACGGCCACGCGGCAAACCGCCGACGCCCAACGCGATGTCGAGGCCGAGCGATCCGGTTGAGACCACCTGGATATCTTCGACCGCCTCACCTGCGCCGAGCCGCATGACCGACCCTTTGCCGAACTGCTTTTCGATCTGTGCGAGTGCGGCAGCGAGTGCCTTGCTCTTTTCAGCCGTCAGTCCAGCCGAGCCTTTCTTGCTTTCTTCCATGAATCGTCCTTTGCTATGATGAACGGCGTCTGAGGCGGATGTGCAGCCCACTTTGAAAGGACAGCACACGAAACCCAGACACTGTATAAAAAAACAGTGGTTTTGGCAAGCACGATTCTCATGCGAACGCGCATTTTTACCGTCGCGCTGCCCAACTACCCACAATAATTTTCGGAGACCGCTGTGCGCCGGGGGGACACCCACGGTGCCGGCAAGGCCAGGCTGGCGCACCATGCGAATTCTGATTGCCGAAGACGACAGCATACTCGCGGACGGTCTGGTTCGATCACTCCGCCAATCGGCCTATGCCGTCGATCACGTAAAGAGCGGCGTCGAGGCCGATACCGCGCTGTCGATGCAATCTTTCGACCTGCTGATTCTCGATCTGGGCCTGCCGCGCATGTCCGGCCTCGAGGTGTTGCGGCGCTTGCGCGCGCGCAATTCCACCCTGCCGGTGCTGATTCTGACCGCCGCGGACAGCGTCGACGAGCGCGTCAAGGGCCTCGACTTCGGCGCCGATGACTACATGGCCAAGCCCTTCGCGCTGAACGAACTCGAAGCACGCGTGCGCGCCCTGACGCGGCGCGGCGCCGGCGGCGGCCCGACGGTCGTGCGGCATGGCTCGCTGTCGTTCGACCAGGTCGGCCGGATCGCCTATGTCAACGAGCAGGTGATCGACCTGTCGGCGCGCGAACTGGGTTTGCTCGAAGTGCTGCTGCAGCGGATCGGCCGGCTGGTTTCGAAGGAACAACTCGTCGATCATCTATGCGAATGGGGCGAAGAAGTCAGCAATAACGCGATCGAGGTCTACGTGCACCGCCTGCGCAAGAAAATCGAGCCGAGCGGCGTGCGCATCATCACCGTGCGGGGTCTGGGCTACTGTCTTGAGAAAGCCGCGTCAACGCCGAGCGCAAACACGAACGCGGGCACGAACGCCGCGACCGCCGCCCCGCCCGCCGAGCCCGAACCGCCCGCCGCGCCGCCGTCCGGCGCGATGCCGGCGAGCCATCACTACAAATAGAGGCCGCCCATGTCCGCACGCGCAGACCGCGCCACGGCGCACGCGGCGGACCTCGACGAGGCGCGCGACGAGCGCTACGCCAACCCGTTCGCCCCGCCCGACGAAACCGAAGCCGCCGCCGAGGCGCGCCCGCGCTCGCTGTTCGGCGAGATTCTCGACTGGATGCTGGCGCCGCTGCTGCTGCTTTGGCCGATGAGTCTCGCGGTCACCTATCTGGTCGCCAAGTCGATCGCGAACGGCCCGTTCGACCGCGCGCTGGAAACGGACGCCTACGTGCTGGCCCGCCAGATTCATCCGGTGAACGGCGTGGCGGAACTGACGCTGCCCGACTCCACGCGCGACTTTCTGCGCGCGGACAATGTGGACAGTGTGTTCTATCAGGTGCTCGGCACGCGTGGCGAACTGGTGGGCGGCGAGCGCGACATGCCGCTGCCGCACGAGGAAGACCGCCCGCAGCCGGGTCTCGTCGAATTTCGTGACGATGTGCTGCGCGGCAACGATATCCGCGTCGCCTACACAACCGTGGAGTTTCCGCAGACGCCCGGCGCGCAACCCGTGCTGGTGCAGGTCGCCGAAACGCTCGACAAACGCAGCCAGCTTGCCAACGACATCATCAAAGGCGTGATCCTGCCGCAGTTCGTGATTCTGCCGCTCGCGATCCTGCTGGTGTGGTTCGGGCTCTCGCGCGGGCTCGCGCCGCTGCACGCGCTGCAGGCGCATATCCGCGCGCGCCGCCCGGACGACCTGTCGCCGCTCGAGGCGCGTCGCGCGCCGCCGGAAATCGAGCCGCTCGTGACATCGTTCAATGATCTGCTGACACGTCTCGAACAGAACATGGAGCTGCAAAAGCGCTTTATCGCCGACGCCGCGCATCAGATGAAAACCCCGCTCGCCGGCTTGCGCACGCAGGCCGAGCTGGCGCTGCGTCAGGACGCCTCCGCGGAAGTGCATCGCTCGCTCGAGCAGATCGCCACCAGCTCGGAGCATGCCGCACGGCTCGTCACGCAACTGCTGGCGCTGGCGCGCGCGGAGAACCGCATGTCGGGTCAGATTTTCACACCGGTCGAAGTGACGGAGGTCGCGCGCAGTGCAGTGCGCGACTGGGTTCAGGCCGCGCTCGCCAAGCAGATGGATCTGGGCTACGAAGCGCCTGACGAACCGGTCGAAGTGAATGGCAATCCGGTCATGTTGCGCGAAATGCTTTCGAATTTGATCGACAACGCCATCCGCTATACGCCGCCCGGCGGCCGCATCACCGTCAGAGTGCGGCACGACGCGGCGGCGCGGCTCGTGCATCTGGAAGTCGAGGATACCGGCCTCGGCATTCCGGTCGCGGAGCGTTCGCGGGTGATCGAGCGCTTCTACCGGATTCTCGGCCGCGAAGGCGACGGCAGCGGCCTCGGACTCGCGATCGTCCGCGAGATCGCGACCATGCACGGCGGCGAGCTGACGATCGACGACAACGTCTATCAAACTTCGCCGCGGCTTGCCGGCACGCTCGTACGCGTCAGTTTGCATGTGCATGAACGGGCCGGGACTTACCCTAACGCGACCTGAATGCGTCGATTCGCCGACTCAATATTGAGATACGTTGAGCGCAAATTGGGCTGGTTTGGCGCCAGATAGGCGCGTGTTGGGCGAAAACCCACAACACAGACCAGGCCTGCAAATTCACCCCGCCACGTCAGTACGCCGTAAGTTTCCACTCCAATAATCGGTTTCACGGGAACGCCGTTACCGGCGAACCGCGTGCATATCAATATTGGAGACGACATATGGCTACCGTTGGCGGGCAAATCTCGCACGTGCCGATGACGCGCGAAGAGAAGCGGGTGATCTTCGCATCGTCGCTGGGTACGGTTTTCGAGTGGTACGACTTCTATCTGGCCGGCTCGCTGGCGGCCTTCATCAGCAAGAGCTTCTTCTCCGGCGTCAATCCGACAGCCGCCTTCATCTTCACGCTGCTCAGCTTCGCGGCCGGCTTCGCGGTCCGGCCGTTCGGCGCGATCGTGTTCGGCCGGCTCGGCGATATGGTCGGGCGCAAGTACACGTTCCTCGTAACGATCGTGATCATGGGCTTGTCGACGTTCCTGGTCGGCTTCCTGCCGGGTTACGCGTCGATCGGCTTTGCATCGCCCGTGATCTTCATCGCGATGCGGATGCTGCAAGGCCTCGCGCTCGGCGGCGAGTATGGCGGCGCCGCCACCTACGTGGCCGAACATGCGCCGCCGGGACGCCGCGGCTTCTACACGGCATGGATCCAGACCACCGCCACACTCGGCCTGTTCCTGTCGCTGCTGGTGATTCTCGGCGTGCGCACGGCAATGGGTGAGGATGCGTTCGGCGCCTGGGGCTGGCGCATTCCGTTCATCGTCTCGATCCTTCTGCTGGCCGTGTCGGTGTGGATTCGTCTGCAACTGCACGAATCGCCGGTGTTCGAGCGCATCAAGTCCGAAGGCAAGACCTCCAAGGCGCCGCTGACCGAAGCCTTCGGCCAGTGGAAGAATCTGAAGATCGTGATTCTCGCGCTGATCGGCCTCACCGCCGGCCAGGCCGTAGTCTGGTACACCGGCCAGTTCTACACGCTGTTCTTCCTGACGCAGACGCTGAAGGTGGATGGCAGCAGCGCCAACATCATGATCGCGCTCGCGCTCCTGATCGGCACGCCGTTCTTCCTGTTCTTCGGCTCGCTGTCGGATCGTATCGGCCGCAAGCCGATCATCATGGCCGGCCTGCTGATCGCCGCGTGCACGTATTTCCCGCTGTTCAAGGCGCTCGCGCACTACACCAACCCGGCACTGGAAGCGGCGACCGCGAAGGCGCCGATCGTCGTGATCGCGAATCCGGACGAGTGCTCGTTCCAGTTCAACCCGGTCGGCACCGCGAAGTTCACGAGTTCCTGCGACATCGCCAAGAGCGCGCTCTCGAAGGCCGGTTTGAACTACGAGAACGTCGCCGCGCCGGCGGGCACGCTGGCGGAGATCAAGGTCGGCGATACGGTGGTCAACACGTATGACGGCAAGGCGGCGGACGCCAAGGATCAAGGCAAGGCGTTCGACAAGACTCTCGCGACGACGCTGAAGACCGCCGGTTATGCGCCGAAGGCCGATCCCACGCAGATCAACTGGCCAATGACCGTGGTGATTCTGACGATCATGATGATCTACGTGACGATGGTCTACGGCCCGATCGCGGCGATGCTGGTGGAGATGTTCCCGACGCGCATCCGCTATACGTCGATGTCGCTGCCGTATCACATCGGCAATGGCTGGTTCGGCGGCTTCCTGCCGGCCACCGCCTTCGCGATCGTGGCGGCGAAGGGCAATATCTTTTCGGGGCTGTGGTATCCGATCGTGATCGCGCTCGTCACCTTCGTGATCGGCATGCTGTTTGTCCGGGAAACCAAGGACTCGGATATCTACGCGAAGGATTGACGCGTCTGATGGACGTAACGGCTTCTTGAAAAAGTTGTGCACCGGGGGTTGACAGCCTCCGGTGCCGTCCGCATAATCTCGCTTCTTTCGGCGAATTAGCTCAGTTGGTTAGAGCGACGGAATCATAATCCGCAGGTCCGGGGTTCGAGTCCCTGATTCGCCACCAGTTGCAAGAAAAAGCCGCTGATCCGCAAGGTTCAGCGGCTTTTTTGTTTTGGCTTTCCGAACTGCAACTACAGCACCTTCAAGGAGGTTTCTTGATGACGTTCCGCACCGCCGCGATTGCCGCGGCTACCGCTTCCATCGCTTGTCTCAGCGGCACGGCCGCATTCGCCGCTCAGGCTCAGACACCGCCCGACAGTCAGTGGCGCAGCAGCGCAACCACGCTCTCCACACTGCTGCAGGACGGCTACAAGATCGTGGCTGTGGTGAATGGCGCCCACGGCAACGCTGGGTCAGCCGACACGATTTTCGTCCAGCGCGATCAGAGCGCATTCAAATGTATCGACCCGCAGCAGACCGACGCAAAAACGAGAACGTCCGTCGCGCCGCCGGCGTGTTTCGAACTGGTGCCGCCGTCGGGAGCGTCGGGGACGCCCGAGTCGAAGTAGCCGGCACGGCATGCCGAAGCGTGCCGTCAACCGCACGCGCTGCGCCGACCTTCGGACTTTGAAGCTACGGCCTGAAGCCGGCGCCGGCGCAATCGACACCTCGCGCAACCAGCCGCGCGCCGCCTGTCACCGATCCACCAACCGGCTCAAATTCCCCCGCACCCGCTGCAACAACGCGATCAACTGCTTCGCTTCTTCATCGGTGAAGCCGTTGAGCGCTTCGAGCGCGACTTCGTCGCCGACCTTGCGCGCCTTGCCGAGTGTGCGCTCGGCCTTCGGCGTCATGTTCACCTGACGCTCGCGGCGGTCCTGCGGATTGGCCGTCCGCTCGATCCAGCCGCCCTCTTCCATCCGATCCAGCAGACGGCCCGCCGAGATCGGCGCGACCTCGAGCAGGTCCGCAAGCCGCGCCTGATTGGTGTCGCCGTAGTGCGCGAGATAGGCCAGCACGCGGCACTGCGCGCGCGTCAAGTCGACCGACGACTTCGCGAGATCGTCGAAACGCTTGCCTGTCAGGCGACCGACGTCGGAAATCAGAAAGCCGAAGCGCTCTTCGAGTTGGGTTTTCATGGGCGGATTATACGAAAGGCCTTTGTTTATTAGCGTTGAAACGGGCGTATTCAGGCTCCGCATAATTCCCGATGGCAGACTCGTGCGCAGTCGATATACTAAGCATGCTTACTATATCGACGACCCCGCTCATTCATGTCCTCCGACACCCCGGCGGCCCGCGCCGCCGCGCCGCTCAACCGCCCGATGATCACCGTCTCGATCATGCTGGCGACGTTGATCCAGACGCTCGACAGCACGATCGCCAACGTGGCGCTGCCGCATATGCAGGGCACGCTGTCCGCGTCGCAGGATGAAATCACGTGGGTACTGACCTCGTACATCGTCGCCGCGGCGATCGCCACGCCGCTCACCGGCTGGTTGTCCGACCGGCTGAGCGTCAAGCGTCTGCTGATCTTCGCGATTGGCGGCTTCACGGTATCGTCGGCGCTGTGCGGGTTGTCGGAGACGCTCACGCAGATCGTCGCATCGCGTTTGCTGCAAGGGATTTTCGGCGCGTCGCTGGTGCCGCTGTCGCAGTCCATCCTGCTCGACATCAACCCGCGCGAGAAGCAGGGGCAGGCCATGGCCGTCTGGGGCATGGGCGTGATGGTCGGACCGATTCTTGGGCCGACGCTCGGCGGCTGGCTCACCGACAGCTACAACTGGCGCTGGGTGTTTTTCATCAACGTGCCGATCGGCGCGTTCGCGCTGTTCGGTGTGGCGACCTTCCTGCCCGCGCGCGAACCGAAACACGATGCGAAGTTCGACGCGTTCGGCTTCGCCACGCTCGGTCTCGCCATCGGCGCATTGCAGGCCATGCTCGATCGCGGCGAGCAACTCGATTGGTTCGGCTCGAACGAAATCGTCATCGAAGCCTTGCTCGCGGCCATCAGCTTTGCGTTCTTTCTCGTGCACACGGCCACGGTCGGCAAGAAATCGTTTTTCAAATATGAGTTGCTGAAGGACCCGAACTTCGCCACGGGGACGTTTTTCATCTTCGTGATTGGCGCGGTGATGTACGCGACGCGCGCGTTGCTGCCGCCCATGTTGCAGAACCTGATGAACTATCCGGTCGCGACCACCGGCCTCGTCACCGCGCCGAGTGGTGCGGGCACGATGGTCGCCATGCTGCTCGCCGGGCGCCTGCTGAAGCGGATCGACGCACGGCTTCTGCTGCTCGCCGGCTTTCTGATCTCGGCGTTCGCGCTCTGGCAGATGATGCAATACACGATCGTGCTGTCGGCGTCGGACATTGTCTGGCCCGGGGTGATTCAGGGCTTTGGGCTCGGCCTCGTGTTCGTGCCGCTGAGCGCGCTGACTTTCTCGACGCTCACGCCGGAACTGCGCGCGGACGGCACCGCAACGTATAGCCTGATGCGCAATATCGGCAGCAGTATCGGCATTTCGATCGTGCAAACGCTGATGACGCGCAACACGCAGGTCTCGCATGCGGACCTCGCGGCCAACATCACACCCTTTAACCCCGCCGTCCAGCCGATGCTCACTACCGGCTCCAATTTCGACATGGCCGCGCTGAACGTGTCGATCACGCAGCAGGCGTCGATGATCGCGTATCTGAACGACTTCAAGCTGATGTTCATGGCGACGCTGCTAGTCATTCCGCTTCTGCTGTTGATCCGCCCCGCGCATAAGGCGGCGGACGCGTCGGTGGCGCATGCCGCGATGGATTGAGACACGGCGCTAACCCGGTTAGTCGCCATCGCAATGGGCCGCGCGCGACGCCCGCGACTAACCTTCGATCCGCCCGCGCGTCACACCCAGCAGTGCCGCCATCGCCGCGCGCGCAGCCGCGGCGTCGCGATCGCGAATCGCTTCGAACACCGCCGTATGTTCGGCCAGCGACGCATTGAACACCTCCGCGCGTTTTGCATTCAGACGCAGTTGCGCTTCGAGTGTGCGCTCGATCAGCGTGCCGAGCGGAATCAGCAATTCATTGCTGCACGCGGTCAACACGCTCAAATGAAATTGCAGATCGGCTCGCACCCATTCGTCGACATTGCGCGCCGCCACCATCGCTTCGTGGGACTCCGCGAGCGCGTGGAAGGTGTCGTCCGTATGCGAAGCCGCCGCCAGACTCGCGGCATACGGCTCGATCATCTCGCGCATTTCCTGCAGGTTGAGCGCGAACGCCATCGGCTCGGCGACCCGCGAGTACCAGTCGAGCACGTCCACATCGAGCAGATTCCACGCGCGTTTCGGCCGCACGCGCGTCCCCACGCGCGGACGCGATTCGATCAAGCCTTTCGAAGTCAACGTGCGCAACGCCTCGCGCAACACCGTGCGACTCACGCCGAACGCTTCCATCAACTCCGCTTCGCGCGGCAGGATCGAATCAGGCGCGTAGTCGCCGCGCAGAATCGCGGTCGCCAGCCGATGGGCGACACGCCCATGCAGATCGTGCTGAATAGCTTTCTCCTAGCGGCCTTGCAGCGCTATTGATACGGGAACCGAGGCCGGAACGAGCGCGATTATCCGGCATCTCATCTCAGCCGTGAGATCCCTGCTTCGACAACGCCGTGCCGAGATGCGGGTGTTGCCACTATCTGGCCAATAGTACTATTAATAGTACTTAAGTGTGCTTTTGATGTAGCATGTGAATCCTCGAAATAGTTCGCAGACGCCTAAGGCCGATGCTTCGCATGGGGCCGGAGTAAGCGCAAAAGCACTAACTCCGGCCGACAAAGGAGACGCACACCATGAAAATCACCAAGCTCGAA
Source organism: Paraburkholderia sp. BL25I1N1 (assembly GCF_003002025.1). Classification (GTDB taxonomy): domain Bacteria; phylum Pseudomonadota; class Gammaproteobacteria; order Burkholderiales; family Burkholderiaceae; genus Paraburkholderia. Next base: position 75,178 of record NZ_PVZB01000018.1, on the reverse strand, counting down.
ACCTTCATCGTTCCGCCGCGCTGGTGCTTCCTGAAAATCGAAACCGACGAAGGCGTCGTCGGCTGGGGCGAACCGGTGGTCGAAGGCCGCGCGCATACGGTGGCGGCTGCGGTTGAAGAACTGTCCGACTATCTGATCGGCAAAGACCCCCTTCTGATCGAAGACCATTGGCAAGTGATGTACCGCTCGGGCTTCTATCGCGGCGGCCCGATCACCATGAGCGCGATCGCCGGCGTCGACCAGGCGCTGTGGGACATCAAGGGCAAGCACCATGGCGTGCCGGTCCATGCGCTGCTCGGCGGCCAGGTGCGCGACAAGATCAAGGTGTATTCGTGGATCGGCGGCGACCGTCCGAGCGACGTGGCCAATAACGCGCGCGCCGTGGTCGAACGCGGCTTCAAGGCGGTGAAGATGAACGGCTCGGAAGAGTTGCAGATCATCGACACCTTCGACAAGGTGCAAGGCGTCATCAACAACGTCGCGGCCGTGCGCGAGGCAGTCGGACCGAACATCGGCATCGGCGTGGATTTCCACGGCCGCGTGCACAAGCCGATGGCCAAGGTGCTGGCGAAAGAACTGGACCCGTACAAGCTGCTCTTCATCGAAGAGCCCGTGCTGTCGGAGAACGCCGAAGCGTTGCGCGACATCGTCAATCAGACCAACACGCCGATCGCGCTGGGCGAGCGTCTTTACTCGCGCTGGGACTTCAAGCACATTCTGTCGGGCGGCTACGTCGACATCATTCAGCCGGACGCATCGCACGCGGGCGGCATTACCGAGTGCCGCAAGATCGCGTCGATGGCGGAAGCCTACGACGTCGCGCTCGCGCTGCATTGCCCGCTCGGGCCGATCGCGCTGGCGACGTGTCTGCAGATCGATGCGGTGAGCTACAACGCGTTCATCCAGGAACAGAGCCTCGGGATTCACTACAACCAGGGCAACGACCTGCTCGACTACATCAGGAACCCGGAAGTCTTCAAATACGAAGACGGCTTCGTGTCGATTCCGCAAGGCCCGGGGCTCGGCATCGAGGTCAACGAGGAGAAAGTGCGGGAGATGGCCAAGGTCGGCCATCGCTGGCGCAATCCGGTGTGGCGCCATGAGGATGGCAGCGTCGCCGAATGGTAATCGCGTAAAGGAGCGCCGCCCGTGGGCGGCGTTTTTGTTTGCGTCGGCGGCCGCATCGACAATGCGGCCCGCGCGTTACGGTGACGTGACGCGCAGGCCGTCGCAGTAACGTAACATCCCGGACCGAACCCATCCGAGCAGGCGTTTTCCGCGCCCTTCCCAGACCCGCTCAAATTCCTGCAAAGCCTTATCCACAAAGGCTTTCACGCCATCCGTTCGACACCACACATACACATGGCCCGCTCTTTGCTCAAATGCATTCAAACGACAAATGCATCGGGGAAATCATGGGCGAATTCCTGCCAGACTATCTGCTCCGCGAACAGGCCGCCGTCGGCGCGTTGGTGGCGTTCGGCGTCCTGCGCATCATCGGCGCGGCACTCGCATTCGAACGCGGCTGGCGCATCTCGGTCGTCGAGAAATGCTTCATCGGCGCCGCGATCGTGTACTGCCTGCCGCAACTGTTCGATCTGCTGACGCATATGTACGGCTCGCGCGCCGCGGGCGCCGAACTGGAAGGCAAAGCGGCGGGCTGCGCCATCGCCCTCTTTTGTGCGCCGATCCTCGGCCATCGGCTCGGTCTCGAATAAGCGGAGCCTCGCCATGCAATTGGCCAGGCGGCTCATGAGGCGGCCAAAACCCACGTTTCGCGCGGGCGACGTCCTGAAACTCAAGTCAGGCGGCCGTCCGATGACCGTCACCTGGAGCGGCCGGGTGCTATTCGCATCAGGTAACTGGCTGATCTGCCAGTGGTTTAGCGAGACCGGCGAGTTGCAGCAGGAGATGTTTCCGGAGGAGACCCTGGAGCGGACGAGCCACGTACTCGCCGCCTCAAAAGTGCAGTAACGGATTGCTGGCCACCGCCAGGCGACCGTGTGTATTGCGCCGCACGCTTTGGCTGTGCGGCGCTTTTTTATGCGGCCGATGTCGCGCTTGCGAGACGTTGCGAACCTGAATCCTTAAGGACGCGGTTGCTGTTCAGGTGCCACCTAGCCCGCCTCGCGGATAACCTCGCGTCACGGTGTCAGCCGAGCGCGGCGAACGCAGGCACGCTATGCGACAACGCGGCCGCCGCGACGAACACGCCGATCATCGCCAGCGCTTCCAGATACAGCACGTTGACGAAGGTGTGGGCGTCCATTGTCGAGGCCGTGCGGCGCAGGCGCGGCAGCGCCAGAAAGCGGTTGAGTCCGCCGAGCACGAGCGCGAGCCCGACCAGCGCAAGCTTGAGCATCAGCACATGGCCCCACGTGCTGAGTTCGATCGCCTCGAACGAGCCGCCGGAACCTCGCACCGCGTTGAAGACGCCGGAGAGCAGCACGAGCGCAACCGCCACCACCGAGACGTTCGACACCTGAGTCGCGGTGCGGATCAACATGCCGCGTGCAGTCGAGGTACCGAGTGCCGGCAGCACCGCGAGCCCTGCCGCCATCGCCAGACCGCCCCACACGCTGGTGACGAGCACGTGCAGCGTTTGCATGGCGATCGCAGCCGAGGCCGGGCCGGCATCCGCCGCGTGACCGAGCGACGCCTTGCCGGCGGCGATCGCGACCACCGCGAGCCACAGGAGCGCATTGCGCAGCATGCCCGTATGGCTGGCCATGGCCGTGCCGAGCAGCACCAGCGCGCCGGCAAACGCAAGGCTCCAGCCATAACCGACATGAGTTTGCGTCAGCACCGTCGGCACCACGCCGATGGCGGCCGGCAACCCGACACCGCTCATCGACGCCGCCTGATACAGCAGCCAGCCGAGATCGGCGAGCACCAGCACCACGGTGGCCGTCAGCATCGACCGTTGCGCGCGCAACCAGGCGGGGCGCGCGGGCGAGATTTTCTGCTGGGCGTCCTTCGCGAGCCACGCGCCGAGCAACGCCGAACCGACGGCAAACGCAAACGCGACGTTCATGAGCGCGGCCATGGCGACCTGCCCGATCCAGAGTCCGTCGATGCTCATTTGACGATAAACGCAAAGTCGCCTTGGGTACGGTGGCCGTCCGTGGCTACCGCGATCCAGTGCACGGCATAGCGGCCGGTGCTCAACTGCGGCAGCGGCAGATGCATGACCCTGGCGTCGTCCTTGTCGACCTGCGACTCAATTGCCGCGGCCGCCTTGCCGCTGGTGTCGGCAAGCGTGATCTTGCTGAAAGCCGGTTCGAGCGGCTCGGTGAAGTGGATCGTCACTTCGGAGGGCGCGGCGACTTCGGCGTTGGCCGCCGGCTCGCTCGAGCTCAGATGCGCATGGGCGAATGCCGTGGACGTCACAAGCAGCGCCGCGGCGCCGAGCATCGACGCTCGCAACGCCGGACGGGAAAAATCAGGTAGCTTCATGTAAGACCGATAGCGGATGATCAGGAAACAGTGGGGGGCGTCGGGCCGGACACGTCGAGGCCGGGACCACGTCGGATCCAGTCCGGCGCGCCCGGAAGTGTACGCTTCGATGGTTCGCGCGGGCGTCGGTTCAACCTGGTTTATAGATAGATCGCCCAGGCTCGAGCGTTGCGCCATTGATCGCGCAGACAAATTTGGGATAACAGTCAGGCAGCGTGAAACGCTTGTGCGCGTCAAACTGTCGCATGGCTGTGACAGCCGGAACCTTCTCTAATGTGCCAAATAGTCATCATCACCCTTCGATGATAGAATGCTGCGTCGCCGCAGCGCCGGCTGCCCTTCACACCGAGCCGCTCGAAGTTCGGTCAGGTCCCCGATTTTGATGGAGTTACGCGTGTCTTCAAGACGCATTTTCCGCCCGTTGCTCGCCCTTCTGCTGATCGGCTCCGCGGGCGTTTATAGCGCTGCGAAAGCGCAGACTCAGCCGAAAGCCCCCGATACGATGGAAGCGCGCGTGCAAGGCTGCACGGCCTGCCACGGCACACATGGGCAAGGTACGGACAACGACTACTTCCCTCGCCTCGCGGGCAAGCCTGCCGACTATCTGTACAACCAGCTACAGAATTTCCGCGAAGGGCGCCGCAAGTACCCGCCCATGAACTACCTCGTCACGTATCTCTCGGACGACTACCTTCATCAGATCGCCACTTATTTCTCGCAACAGCGTCCTCCGTATCCGCCGCCGGCCAAGCCGACGGTATCGTCGAGCACGCTCGCGCGCGGCCAGCAGATCGTGCTGAACGGCGACGCGTCGAAGCAGATTCCGGCTTGCGCGGCCTGCCACGGCAAGACGCTGACCGGTATGCAACCCGCTATCCCGGGTCTGGTCGGCCTGCATTCGGACTACATCAGCGCGCAGCTCGGCGCATGGCGCTCGGGTTCGCGCCATGCCATCGCGCCTGATTGCATGCACACCATCGCCACGCGTCTGACCGACGAAGACGTGAACGCCGTTGCCGCCTGGCTTTCCACGCAGCAGGCCCCACAAAACCCCGTGCCGGCTCCAGCCCGCTCGATGAAGACTCCGCTTGCCTGCGGCAGCGAACCGCAATAAGGCACCGGGAGAGACACTCAAATGAAACGCAAGTCTTTGTTCGCCCTCTCGGCAGTCGTCGTCGTTGCGGCTGCCGCACTCGTTCCCGTCCTGTGGTCGGGCGGCGACCATCTGCATAACGGCACGGCCATGGCGGCAACGCCCGCCGACCAGGCCGCGCTGATCAAGCAAGGCGAGTATCTCGCCCGCGCCGGCGACTGTATCGCCTGCCACACAGTGCGCGGCGGCAAGCAGTTCGCCGGCGGTCTGCCCATGGCCACGCCGTTCGGCACGATGTTCACGCCGAACATCACGCCTGACGACCAGTACGGTATCGGCAAGTGGACGCAGGACGACTTCTATCGCGCCATGCACACCGGCCGTTCGAAAGACGGCAGTCTGCTGTATCCGGGCTTCCCGTTCACCAGCTACACGAAGGTCACGCGCGCCGACTCGGACGCGATCTACGCGTACCTGCGTTCGGTCGCGCCGGTCAACGTGCCGAGCCGTCCGCACGAACTGAAATTCCCGTTCAACCAGCGCAACATGCTGATTGGCTGGCGCACGCTGTTCTTCCGTGAAGGCGAGTACAAGCCGGATCCGACCAAGTCGGTCGAATGGAACCGTGGCGCGTACCTGATCGAAGGTCTCGGCCACTGCGGCATGTGCCACACATCGATCAACGCCATGGGCGGCCCGGTGAGCTCGGCGGCGTTTGCCGGCGGCCTGATCCCGCTGCAGAACTGGTATGCACCGTCGCTCACGTCGAACAAGGAAGCCGGCCTCGGCGACTGGGAAACCAAAGACATCGCCGATCTGCTGAAGACCGGCGTGTCGAACCGCGGCGCCGTGTTCGGTCCGATGGCTGAAGTGGTTCACAACAGCCTGCAGTACATGTCGGACGCGGACATCAACGCGATGGCCACGTACCTGAAGACGATTCCGCAGAAGAGCGAAGCACCTGAGCCGCTGCAGCTCGAAACGTCTGAAAAGTTCGGCGGCGAACTGTTGAAGCAAGGTCAGAAGATCTACGCTGACAACTGCGCGAAGTGCCATGCGGAAAATGGCCTCGGCATGCCGCCGGCCTTCCCGCCGCTCGCGAACAACCAGTCGATTCAGATGCCGTCGGCGGTCAACCCGATCCGTATGGTGCTGAACGGCGGATACCCGCCGAGCACGGATGCCAACCCGCATCCGTACGGCATGCCGCCGTTCGCACAAGCACTGTCGAATCAGGAAGTCGCGGCGGTTGTGACGTACATCCGTATGTCCTGGGGCAACCACGGCACGGCCGTGTCGCCGCAGCAAGTGTCCGATCTGCGTTCGGCGCCGCTCGACTAAGCAGCGTTCGTTGCACCCGGGGCGCGGCCTGCGAAATTCGCGGCCGCGCCCTTCGTTTTTGAAGGACCGGTATCATAGGGGAGTATTTACCCTGAGATAAACGCCGGGCCGCCGCTAGTTTTCTCGCCCCCGCGGGGGTTCGGCGCGCAGCGACAGGTCTGGGGGCGCTTATGAAACTGGGCAGGAGATAAGAATCGTGCATGCCGGGGAGCGTTTCAACAGCATTACCCACCTCGTCGGCGCCGTACTGTCGGTGGCGGGTCTTGCAACGCTCGTGACGATGGGCGCGCTCGACGGCGACGCGTACAAGGTGGTCAGCTTCAGCGTGTACGGTGCGATGCTGTTCGTGCTGTATGCTATCTCGACGCTTTACCACAGCGTGCGCAATCCGCGCGCGAAGGCGGTTCTGCAGAAATGTGACCATTCGGCGATCTACCTGCTGATCGCCGGCAGCTACACTCCGTTCACGCTCGTCACATTGCGCGGACCGTGGGGCTGGTCGCTATTCGGCGTAAGCTGGGGGCTTGCCGCTCTCGGCATCGTGCAGGAATTGACGCTGGGGCGACGCACCCGCAGCGTTTCGATGGTGCTGTATGTCCTGATGGGATGGCTCGCGCTCGTTGCCGTCCGCCCGCTGGTTGAAGCCTTACCGGCAGCGGGTACCGCCTGGCTCGTGGCCGGCGGAATCATCTATAGCGTCGGCATCTACTTCTTCATCAACGACGAGCGCATCCGGCACGGACATGGTATCTGGCACCTGTTCGTACTGGCGGGCAGTCTGTGTCAATTCGTCAGTGTCGCGCGCTACGTCGCATGACACCCCACGGCGGCGAAATGCAACTTAAGGCCAGTCAACGTGTCTGCATAGCGCGTTGAAGCATTCGGCACGCGTTTGCGCGCGTGCCGCCGATTTCTCTGCGAACGGAACTGGGCTTCGGCCTCGAACACGCCATGCGGGTGTGTTCATGCCGCGTTCATGCCTGCCTGAATTCAGGTGTGTCCGTCCGCGAAACTGCATTGCAAAGATCTTTTATGTCTTTTGATTCCCTCGGCTTGTCCGAACCGTTGGTCCGCGCTGTACACGAACTCGGCTACACCACTCCGACTCCGATCCAGACGCAAGCGATTCCCGCCGTGCTCAACGGCGGCGATCTGCTGGCCGGCGCGCAAACCGGCACCGGCAAGACTGCCGGCTTTACGTTGCCGATCCTGCAACGCCTGAACACCATGCCCGCCGTTACGACCGGCTCGGGCAAGCGCGCGGTGCGCGCGCTGATCCTCACGCCCACGCGTGAACTGGCCGCGCAGGTCGAAGAAAGCGTGCGCGCGTACGGCAAGTATCTGAAGCTGAAGTCGACCGTGATGTTCGGCGGCGTCGGCATCAATCCGCAGATCGGCGCACTGCGCAGCGGCGTGGATATCGTCGTCGCAACGCCGGGCCGTTTGCTCGACCACATGCAGCAGAAGACCATCGACCTGTCGCATCTCGAGATTCTCGTGCTCGACGAGGCCGACCGCATGCTCGACATGGGCTTCATCCACGACATCAAACGCGTGCTGGCGAAGCTGCCGCCGAAGCGGCAGAACCTGCTGTTCTCAGCCACTTTCTCCGACGAGATCAAGACGCTCGCCGACAACCTGCTCGACTCGCCGGCGCTGATCGAAGTCGCGCGCCGCAATACGACGGCGGAAACGGTCGCGCAGAAGATTCACCCGGTGGATCGCGACAAAAAGCGCGAACTGCTCACGCATCTGATCAAGCAACATAACTGGTTTCAGGTGCTGGTGTTCACGCGCACCAAGCACGGCGCCAACCGTCTTGCCGAACAGCTGACCAAAGACAGCATCAGCGCCCTGGCAATTCACGGCAACAAGAGCCAGTCGGCCCGCACGCGCGCGCTCGCCGAGTTCAAGGACGGCACGCTGCAGGTGCTGGTCGCGACCGACATCGCGGCGCGCGGCATCGATATCGATCAACTGCCGCACGTGGTTAACTACGATCTGCCGAACGTGCCGGAAGACTACGTGCACCGCATCGGTCGCACGGGCCGCGCGGGCGCGACGGGCGAAGCGATTTCGCTGGTGTGCGTCGACGAACTGCAGTTGTTGAAGGACATCGAGAAGCTGATCAAGCGCCCGGTGCCGCAGGAAGTGATCGCCGGTTTCGAACCGGACCCGACTGCGAAGCCGGAACCGATCCTGCGTCGCGGCCAAGGTGGCGGCGGCGGTGGTGGTGGTCGTTCGCCGCGTCAGGGTCAAGGCGCACCGAAACGCGATGGCGCGGGTTCCGCGAAGCCGGCGCAGCGCTCGGGTCAACGCCCGGCGAACGGTCAACAGCAGCCGAAGCCGCATGGCGCGAAGCCGGCCGGCAATGGCGGCGGCCAGCCGCGCCGTGACGGTCAACGTCACGACGACCGGCCGCGCGCCGTCGCGCATGAGGGCAGCGCCGCGCAGCATGCGCCGCGCAAGCCGCAAGCCGCGAAACCGCAAGGCGGCAATCCGGGTGCGTTGCTGGGCGGTGCCAAGCCGCGCAACGAGGCGCCGCGCGGTGGCCAGCCCACGCGCAGTGGTCAGCGCGGCCGTTAAGCTTCGAGGCTCAGCCCACGCTCGCTGGCCACTGTCGTTGCGCTAAGCACGACGGGCCGGCGGCAGCGGGCAAGATAGCCGCCACGCCTAAAGGCACACACTCGCCGGCCGTTCCTTGCACCAAGGACGGCGGCCGGCAGCAAGCCGCTCAACCATCCACGGCAGTTGTCCTTACATCGAGGGCTACCGGCCCGCCGCGGCAGCCGCTTGCTTCAGGTGCTCGATCTGCTGTTCCCATCGATCGAGCACCGCCTCTCCGTCCCCTTCCAGTTCGAACGTAATGCCGCTCGTCAGGCGCGCATAACGAACGCTTTGCGCCTCGGCCGTGTCGATCGAGCCGTGCAGATAGACAAGCCCGCTGGCATCGCCCGCGACGCTCGCTAGCGGCGTCATCAGCAACTGCACCTGATAGAACGCCTCGTCGCAGACAAAGGTGAGCGCTGCCCGTCCGCTGTGCGCGATGGCGCGCGTCGCCCTCGCTTGCGGCCACAGCGCGATGCATAACGTGCGCGAGTCAGGCGCGTACAACTCGCCGACGCCAAGCAGCGACGTGCGCACATGGCCATTCGTATCGACGCTCAGCAGCGACGCGGTGAACCCCGTCTTGCCCGCGAGCGACGAACCGTCGAACAAGGCGCGTACGGCATCGGGCCATTCATCGAACACGTTCTGTTCGACTGGACGTTCGGGTGTTGGGGAATCGCTCATGGTATCGATGGGATGAGAAGTGAGCCAGTCTGCATCATGCCTCGAAAAGCAAATGGCCCGCCTAAGCGGGCCATTTGCAACACCGGGATTCACGCCAGGCGATCAGCGAAAGAACACGTGCTGCGTGATCTTGGCGAGCGGGTAATGCACGCCCGGCTGGATCCGCGCCGGCAGATTCAGCGGCTTGAGCAGCATCTTGACGCACATATCGGCCGACAGATTGCGCCGCACCAGCGCATTGATCCGCGCCGCGCGCGCGCGGTTGTAGGTCGAGTCGTGCACGCGCTCCGGATAACGAGTCGCGAAGACGTGCCGCAAGGCGATTTCCGAGTCTTCGTTCTTGATCTCCATGACCCGGCGCATAAGCGCGCCGAGCACAGCCAGCCGGCCGTTGCCTTCGATCTTGTTGTACTTCTTGAAGTACTTGAAAAAGTGCTTGTAGTGACGCACTTCGTCGGTGCGGATGTTGTCGGTGATCTGCTTGAGCACGGGCTCGTCCGAGCATTCGCCGATCGCGCGATACAAGGTCGCGGTGCCGGTTTCCACCACGCAGCGCGCGACCATCTCGAGCGCGCGGGTCTTTTCGAAGTCCTCCACTGAGCAGGTCAGCGAATACTCTTCCATGAAATTACGAAATGCCGTGTCCCAGTCGAATTCGGGCCACACGTAAGCGATATACGTCTTGAGCGCGCGACCGTGCTGCAACTCTTCAGGCTCCCACTCCTGGTTGAGCCAGGCCGAGACTTCAGGATCGCCGTTAAAGAAAGTGCTCAGATTGCTGGTGTACAGATCGGAGCCGCTTTCGATAAACGAAGACGCGCACAGCAGCAGCAGCAAGTCTTCGTTAGCGACGGCCTTTTGCCGATCAATGCGGGTGAGGTCGATGTCCTCGATCCGCCAGGGCATGACATGGTTCAGCTCTGTATGCATCGTGTCTTGCTCCGAAAGCTGTATCGACTCGCGGAGCATGCTCGAGACCGCCCGCTCTCGGCCGGGCCGGTCCGCCGTGTCTGATACAGCGCCTTGAATTAGAGTTAACCCCTTGTATCCTGCATCTTAGTCGGTGTTTCGCAACTCTGCAGATAACAGAGCACAGACCATGCCGACGCGCCGCAGTTCCAATGGCGCGGTAGTCGAATCATTCGACCGGACAAAAGCGCATCGCGCGGAGCATAAAAAAAGCCAGCTGAAGAGCTGGCTTGAGTTTGCGGCGATCGCTCGTCAGTCAGGTTGGACGGGCGTAGCGGCGCTTTGATTCAACGGCGCAAGGCCTGCGATCAGGCCATCTGAACGCCTCGCGTCAGACGCACGCGGCGCATGCGCCACGCCACGACCACGAGCGAGAGACCCGACAGTAGCGCGGCAATCAGCACGTAATAACTTGGCGCAAGTTTGTCGCCGGTCAAATGAATGAACGTTTCGACGATGGTGGGCGCGAAGCCGCCGAAGATCGTCACGCCGATGCTGTAACCGATTGAAAGACCGGTCGAGCGCACCTGCGTCGGAAAGATTTCGGACATCAGCGCGGGCATCGGTCCGGAGTAAGCGGCCTTGAAAAGTCCCGCCGTACCCTGCAACACGAGCAGCCAGCCGACGGTCGGATGAGACTGCAGCAGCGCGAACATCGGATAGATCAGCGTGCCCATCAAAATCGACGTGGTCAGCATGATGCGAATCCGGCCGATGCGATCGGACAACGCGCCCATCACCGGCGAAAGCAGGAATTGCAGGCCGCCGTTGAGCACCACCACGCCGAACGATGCCGCCGCGGGCATGTGCAATTGCTTGACGGCGTACATCGGCATGTAGAGCTGCAGCACATAGACGCCCACCGTGGATTGCGCGACGATGCCGACCGCGAGCAGCAGGTTGACCCACTGGCTCGCGAACGAGGCGTCCTTCTCCGCGTTTGCCGTCGAGCGAGCGCTGGCCGCTTCGCGTGCCTCGCGCAGCGCGAGGAACTCCGGCGTCTCGTCGAGATGCGAACGGATGTAATAGCCCACCGGGCCGACCAGCAAACCGAACACGAACGGCAGGCGCCAGCCCCAGTCGTTCAGTTGCGCGGGCGGCATCCATGCAGTCAGCAACGAGCCAAACGCGGCGGCCGTAATCGCGGCAAGCCCCTGGCTCGCGAACTGCCAACTCGCGTAATAGCCGCGGCGCGACGCGCTATGCTCGACCATGAACGCCGTCGCGCTGCCGAACTCACCGCCCACCGCGAATCCTTGCACGAGCCGCGCGAGCAGAATCAGAATCGGCGCCGCGATACCGATCGATGCATACGGCGGCATTACCGCCATCGTGAAAGTGCCGACCATCATCAGCGCGATGGCGAGCGTCAGTGCCGCCTTGCGTCCCTTGCGGTCGCCGTAGACGCCCAGCACGACCGCGCCCAGCGGCCGCATCAGAAACGAAATGCCGAAGGTGGCGATAGCGAGCAGCGTGGAGAGCCACTCGTCCTGCATCGGGAAAAACTGTTTGGCGATGATGGTCGCGAAGTAGCCGTAGACCAGAAAATCGAACCACTCGAGCGCATTGCCGACCGACGACGAAAACACGATCCGCCGCACCATCGCTTTGGAAAGCGGCGCGGGCGCGGAATGAGGGGAAGCTGCCGCCGAAGGCGACGCGTGGGTCTGCATGATGTCTCCTGCCCTGTCTGATGCTCGATGCCGGATGCCGGATGCCTGGCGTGCGAGAGGCGACGCCGGCAACCGGTGTATTTGATCTGCGCGGTGCCTTTAGCGTGCAGCGGAATGCGCGCCAAAGCGTCGCCTGCGCACGCACGGAAGCGCCGCTTCGAGCGGCGCCCCGCCTCGCGCATGGATGCCTGCTTAGAACCCCGCAGCCAAGCCGTCACGGCGGCTATCGCTTGCCGCCACATAGCCGCGCTCCGGATCGTTGCGATCGAGCTTCCAGATGTACTGGCCGGAGCCGAAGTCCATATACGGATCGTCGACCGACTTGATCGTGTGGCCGAGCTTCTGCAAGGCCTCGGCGGTCTTCGGATCGAGCGTCGATTCGATGTCGATCGTGAAGTCGCGATTGACCTTCCAGCGCGGCGCGTCGCACGCGGCCTGCGGCTGCTGACCGTAGTCGAGCATCCGCACGATGGATTGCAGGTGACCTTGCGGTTGCATGTCGCCGCCCATCACGCCGAAGCTCATCACCGCTTCCTGCCGGCCGTCCACCTGCTGCGTGAGGAACGACGGGATGATCGTGTGGAACGGCCGCTTGCCGCCTTCCACCACGTTCGGCGATTTCGGGTCCATCGAGAATCCGCAGCCGCGGTTCTGCATGGCGATGCCGCTATCCGGCACCACGATGCCCGAGCCAAAGCCCATGTAGTTCGACTGGATGAAGCTGACCATCATGCCGCGCTCGTCAGCCACCGACATGTAGATGGTCCCGCCGGCCTTCGGCATGCCGAAGTCGAACTGCGTGGCGCGCTTGTGATCGATCAGTTTGGCGCGCGAGGTGAGGTACGCGTCGTCGAGCATCTGCTCCGGCGTGACTTCCATGGAGCGCGGATCGGCCACATAGCGGTAGACATCGGCGAAGGCCAGCTTCATGGCTTCGATCTGCAAGTGCTGCGACTCGACGTTGTCGACCGCCAGTTCCTTCACATCGAATTTTTCGAGGATGCCCAGTGCGATCAGCGCCGCGATGCCCTGCCCGTTCGGCGGAATTTCGTGCACCGTGTAGCCGCGATAATCCTTGCCGATCGGCTCGACCCAATCCGCTTTGTAGTTGCGCAGATCGTCGAGTGTCAGCGCGCCGCCGCCTTCGCGGGCGAACGCGGCGATCCGTTCAGCGATCTCGCCTTCGTAGTACGCACGCGGGCCTTGCTCGGCGAGCTTGCGCAGCGTCTTCGCGTGGCCGGGGAAGCGCACCAGTTCGCTTACTTCCGGCGCGCGGCCGCGCGGCATGAAGGTTTGCGCAAAGCCCGGCAGATCCTTCAGTTCCGGCACGGCAGCCGCCCACTTATAAGCGACGATGCTCGCCACCGCGTGACCGCGCTCGGCGATTTCAATGGCCGGCTCCATCAGGTCCGCGAACGGCAGCGTGCCGAACTTCTGATGCAGCGCTTCCCAGCCGGCGATCACGCCGGGCACCGTCACCGCGTCCCAGCCGCGTTTCGGTTGCTTAGCGAGACCGTTTTCCTCGCCATACTTGCGCTTGAAGTAGTCGACGTTCCACGCCGCCGGCGAGACGCCCGACGCATTCAGGCCATGCAGCTTCTTGCCGTCCCACACCAGCGCGAACGCGTCGCCACCCAGCCCGCACGAGACCGGCTCGACCACGGTGATGGCCGCTGCGGCCGCGATCGCCGCATCGACGGCATTGCCGCCTTTCCACAGCATGCGTAGGCCGGCTTGCGCCGCGAGCGGATGCGAAGTCGAAACGATGTTGCGCGCGAATACAGGCAGACGCGGCGTCGGGTAAGGGTTTTGCCAGTTGAAGCCAGTCATGTCGAACACTCTCGAAAGCACGGCCCGGCATGTGGAAACGCCGGAAGCCATTGGAAACGGATCGAACGCGGGGTGAGGCGAGGTGAAGCGCGAATCAACCGAGGAACCCCGGATTGCATCGTGATCCGGCCCAAAAAACAAATTCATTTATCAAATGAATAAATGCGTAAATGGCCTGAATAGATCGGCGCGCGGTCGTCTCGTCTCTTATGCATGTCGCACGAGTTGGCAGACAAGGTGCGCGATGGTCTTACAATACGCTCACCCCGTTCACGCATCACCCGCTTACCGGCCAGCCTGGCGCGCCGGCGGCGGGCAGCGCCGACAAAAAACCCACGAACCGAGACACATGACCCGAGACCCCCGCCTGACTCTCAATGCCCGGCAACAGGAACTGCTGGAGTGGGTGCAACGCGACGGCTTCGTGACCGTGGACGACCTCGCGGCCCACTTCGACGTGACACCGCAGACGATCCGCCGCGACGTCAATTGGCTCGCCGACATGAACCTGCTGCGCCGTTATCACGGCGGCGCGAGTCTGCCAACCAGCTCCGAAAACGTCTCCTATACGGCGCGTCAGCGCATGTTTCACGACGAGAAACGGCGCATCGCGGCGTTAGTGGCCACTCACATTCCCGATCAGGCGTCGCTCTTCATCAACCTCGGCACCACCACCGAAGAAGTGGCGCGTGCGCTCAATCGCCACCGCGGCCTGCGGGTGATCACCAACAACCTGAACGTCGCCAGCATGATGAGCGGCTATCCGGACTGCGAGGTGCTGGTGACGGGCGGCATCGTGCGGCCGTGGGACAAGGGGATCGTCGGCGAACTGGCGATCGATTTCATCCGGCAGTTCAAGGTGGACTTCGCGATCATCGGCACGTCGAGCATCGAAACAGATGGCACACTGCGCGATTTCGACACGCGCGAAGTGCGCGTCGCCGAAGCGATCATCCAGCATGCACGCACCGTTTTTCTCGCCGCCGACAACTCCAAATTCGGCCGCCCCGCTCTGGTTCGCCAAGGCCATCTCGATCAGATCGACGCGTTGTTCACGGACATCGCACCACCCGCCGAGATGACCGAGACGCTCGTGGCCGCCAACTGCCAGGTGTATATCGCCGGCTGACGCCAGGCGTTTTTCGCCATGTTGCAGTGCACGCGAAACTTCGAGTGAAATCAAGGATCTGGCCGCCGCTCCTAACCGCCTCCCATGCACCCAGTTGTCAAAGGGAAAATTTACTGGGGCGGATTTGGTGTTTAACGTGCGGATGACTACACTCCAGTTCCCGGCGTACTTTTCCGCATTCTGCGTAGCGCCGTTGCATCAAACTTTCGTTAGAGCCGTACCTCCCGCCTGATTCTTTGCGGACTTCACTGGCAAAAGCCAGTCGCCGGCAAGGCCGTCCGCGTTTGCTTGACATGGAGAGAACGATGCTAAGTCCGCATGAATTCGCCACGTTGTTGCTCGTCAAGGATGCTCCGAACCAGGTCGATATGGAGCGAGAAGAACTCGACGCCCTTCTGGAACGCCAGTTGGTGCAACTCGAACGGCTCGCGTCGGGCAACGAACAATGGCGCGTGACTGAAATCGGCGATAGCGCATTGCGAGCCATCAAGCGTCTTTCCTAGTTTTGCGGGTTTCATTGCGTCTTGCGGGCGGACGAGCGGTTGACGTCCGCCGCCGTGACGGCGCACGCGCCGCGCTTTCATCGCACGCGCCCTTGCTGCTTGAAATCTTTCTCTTCGCGTAAAACGTAGGATGCCGCCCGGCGTCCGTTTTGTTGTGCCCAAATCATTTACACAGTAAATTGACGCGACGGACTTTCTGCCCTCGCGCATGCCCAAAACGCTCTCCCCCGACGACATCCAGCAATTCCGCGAGGCCATGCGGCGCGTGGCCGAGAATGCGTTCGCGACGCGTGGCGCGGCGGGCGTGACAATGCGCGAACTGGCGAGAGAACTCGGTTGCAGCGCCATGACGCCCTACCGCTACTTCCGCGACAAGGAGGAGATTCTCGCGATGGTGCGCGCCGCGGCATTCAACCGCTTCGCGGCGCGCCTCGAAGCGGCCGCGAAGACTGCCCCGGAGATGGATCACTCGGCGGTGAGCGAAGCCTACGTGGCGTTCGCGCTCGACGAACCGCACGCCTATCGGCTGATGTTCGATCTGGCTCAGAACGCCAGCGTCCATCCGGAACTTGCCGCCGCCTCGCAGCGCGCGTGGCGCACGCTCGGCGAGCACTTCGAGCAGCTCGTCGCCGCGGGCATTCTGGAAGGCGATCCGCAACTGATCGGTTACGCGTACTGGGCGAGTCTGCACGGCTTCACCATGCTGACGCTGGCTAATCAGTTACCGTTGCCTCAGGTGCAGCAACCTGCCGGCGCCGGCAATGCGCCGACTCGCGAAGCCGTGTTCGCGCAAATTCGCCGCATGCTGTGGCGCGGCGCACAGCCGCAACGCGCCTAGCGCTCACTGCGCGCGAAACAGACCGGTTCACGAATGGCGACAAGCGAGCCGAACCGCGGCGCTCGCGCTTGGGCTTAACCGTTGCGCAACGTCGGATCGACGGTCGCGCGCCAGCTCAACGCCTTGGCCCGCTGTTCGGTGAAGAACGTCACCCACTGGTTACGCACCTGCGGATCGGTGCTCGCGCCCTGGCTCGTGTAATGCTGCGCGATCGACGTCTGAAACGCGCAGAAATCTTCTTTCGACAGCTTGCCGCTGCGGTTCGCCACGTACGCGTCGAACATCGCCGCATAGACGCCTTGCGCGTCGTTGCCGTAGTCGACCGTTTGGGGACTGCACATCTGCTGCAGCGACGCAAACGACGGCGCGCCCCTCGTTCCGCTCAGGCTCGGCGAGCTGACGCACCCCGCGAGAAGCGTAGCGGCGCCGATCATCAAAAGTCCACGCATGAATTCACCTCGAAATGGCTGCTGCCGAGAGTATCGTCCGTGGCCGCGCGTTGCGCCACTACCCGGGACAACCGTTAGAGAGGCGCCTAAACAAACCGAACTTTACTTTTTCGAATATGTTCATTAGAGTTCGAAAACGAACACTATCGGTTCGATAGGTTTTCCAAACAGTTTTGGCGGATACGACGCAGGGGACACAGCAGGTGACGCAAGGCTCAAGATACGATTTGCTCGTCGTGGGCGGCGGGATCAACGGTGCAGGCATCGCGCGCGATGCGGCGGGTCGCGGCCTGTCGGTGCTGCTCTGCGAACAGGACGATCTGGCGGCGCATACGTCGTCGGCCAGCACGAAGTTGATTCACGGCGGCCTACGCTATCTGGAATATCGCGAGTTCGGCCTGGTGCGCAAAGCGCTGCAGGAGCGCGAGACACTGCTGCGCGCCGCGCCGCACATCATGTGGCCGCTGCGCTTCGTGATGCCGCACATGCCCGATCTGCGCCCGGCCTGGCTGATCCGCGCCGGCCTCTTCCTGTACGACCATCTGGCCAAACGCGAACTCCTGCCAGGCTCGCGTGGCATCGTGATGCGCAATCATCCGGCGGGCGCGCCGCTGGTCGATTCGATCAAGCGCGGCTTTGTGTACTCGGACGGCTGGGTCAACGACGCGCGCCTCGTCGTGCTGAACGCACTGGATGCGCAGGAGCACGGCGCAAAAATTCTCACGCGCACGAAGCTGCTGAGCGCCGTGCGCGCGGGCGGCGAATGGCGTGCACAACTCAAACGCGCGGACGGCACGATTCTGGACGTGCGCGCCGCCTCGATTGCGAACGCCGCGGGTCCGTGGGTCGGCGAACTGCTGCAAGGCGCGCTCGGCCGCGCCGCGTCGCACAGCGTGCGGCTCGTGAAGGGCAGCCACATCGTCACGCGGCGCCTGTTCGATCACGATCACGCGTACATCTTCCAGAATCCGGACAAGCGCATCATCTTCGCGATTCCGTACGAACACGACTACACGCTGATCGGCACGACGGACCTCGAATATCGCGGCGACCCGTCGCAAGTGGCGATCAACGCCGACGAAACGCAGTACCTGTGCGACTCGATCAACCGCTACTTCAAGCAGAAGATTTCGCCGGCCGACGTGCGCTGGACATATTCGGGCGTACGTCCGCTGCTCGAGGAAGAAGGCGCGGACAACCCGTCCGCGGTCACGCGCGACTACTCGCTCGAACTGGACGCTCCCGCCGGTGAGGCGCCGCTGCTGTCGGTGTTCGGCGGCAAGATCACCACCTTCCGCAAACTGGCGGAAGAAGCCGTCGACAAACTCGCGCAAGCGCTGCGCCACGGGGCGGCTTCGTGGACGGCTGGCGCACCTTTGCCCGGCGGCGACATTCCAAACGCCAACTTCGAGCGCTTTCTGAACGAATTCAGGCAGCAGCATGCATGGCTGCCGGCCGATCTGGCGCATCGCCTCGCCCGCGCTTACGGCACGCGCGTCAAGCATGTGGTCGGCAATGCGCGTTCCGTGGCCGATCTCGGCCGCACCTTCGCGCCGGGCCTTTACGAAGCGGAACTGACGTATCTGCGCGACACCGAATGGGCGCGCAGTGCGCAGGACGTGCTGTGGCGCCGCTCGAAACTCGGCTTGCACGTCGAACCCGGCACGCTCGATTCGATCACACGCGATATCGATGCGTGGTTCGCTCGCGAGCCCGAGCGACAGAGCGCATAGTCAGACATCGCCACGCGGCGCGCTCGCCGCAGTAAAAAACAACCGCATCGATTCACCCCTCGGCTGGACCACGCGGGGCCGCATCATCGCACGTGTTGCTGCCCGCGCAAAACTAGAAGCCGTTCCCGTCGCCGGCTATCCGTCCGGCGATTCATAAAACGCATGGAGAAGAGACAATGCAGGACCAGTACATCCTCGCGCTTGACCAAGGCACCACCAGCTCGCGCGCGATGCTGTTCGACCGGCTCGGCAATATCGTGTCGATCGCGCAAAAGGAATTCCAGCAGATCTATCCGCGTCCGGGCTGGGTCGAACACGACCCGCAGGAAATCTGGTCGACCCAGGCGGGCGTCGCCGCCGAAGCCGTGACGCGTGCCGGCATGAACGGCACTTCGATCGCCGCGATCGGCATTACCAATCAGCGCGAGACCACCATTGTGTGGGATCGCGAAACCGGCCATCCGATCTATAACGCGATCGTCTGGCAAGACCGCCGCACCGCCGACTTCTGCGACCAACTCAAAGAGCAAGGGCTCGAAGAAAAAGTCCGCGCCAAAACCGGCCTGCCGATCGACTCGTACTTCTCGGCGACCAAGATCCGCTGGATACTCGACAACGTCGAAGGCGCGCGCGAAAAGGCCAAACAGGGCCGCCTCGCATTCGGCACCGTCGACAGTTGGCTCGTGTGGAATTTCACCAAAGGCGGCCTGCACGTCACCGACGTCACCAACGCGTCGCGCACGATGCTCTTCAACATCCATTCGCTGAAGTGGGACGACGAACTGCTCGAAGCGCTCGATATTCCGCGCAGCATGCTGCCGGAGGTGCGGCCTTCGTCGGAAGTGTACGGGCCGACCAAGACCACCGTGTTCGCCTCGAAGATTCCGCTCGCGGGCATCGCCGGCGATCAGCACGCCGCCCTCTTCGGCCAGATGTGCACGGAGTCGGGCATGGTGAAGAACACCTACGGCACAGGCTGCTTCCTCGTGATGAACACCGGCGACAAGCCGATCGAATCGAAGAACAATCTCGTCACCACGATTGCGTGGCAGATCGGCGATCAGATCAATTACGCGCTCGAAGGCAGCATCTTCATTGGCGGCGCCGTGGTGCAATGGCTGCGCGACGGCCTCGGCATCATCAAGAACGCCGCTGAAATCGAAACGCTGGCGCGCAGCGTGTCCCACTCCGACGGCGTGTATCTGGTGCCCGCCTTCGCCGGCCTCGGCGCGCCGCATTGGAACGCGCGTGCTCGCGGCACGCTGTTCGGCGTGACGCGTGGCACGTCCTCGGCGCATATCGCACGCGCCGCGCTCGATTCGATCGCCTATCAATCGCTCGACGTGCTGAAGGCGATGGAAGCCGACTCCGGCATTCGCATCGGCGAATTGCGGGTGGACGGCGGCGCCTGCGCGAACAATCTGCTGATGCAGTTCCAGGCGGACATTCTCGGCGTCGACGCGGTGCGCCCGAAGGTGGCGGAAACCACCGCATTGGGCGCGGCATATCTCGCCGGACTTGCGGTGGGTTACTGGAAAGACGTCGACGAACTGCAAAGCCAGTGGAAGCTCGATCGCCGCTTTACGCCCGCCCTGCCGCACGCCGAGGTCAAGCAATGTCTCGACGGCTGGCAGCGCGCGATTCGCGCCGCGAAGGCCTGGGCCGATACGCCCTGAGCGCATCTTCCAACACCTTCCTTCAACGATATCGACTATAAGGCAGCCGCTTATCCCGCGGCTTCCCTCATAACTATATTTCGGATACCCAACGATGTCTCCTTACATTGCTGAATTCATCGGCACAGCACTCGTGGTGCTGCTCGGCGACGGCGCCGTCGCCAACGTGCTGCTCGCGCGCACCAAAGGCAAAGGCGCGGACCTGATCGTGATCGTCATGGGCTGGGCGATGGCCGTGTTCATCGCCGTCTACGTCACTGCGTCGTTCAGCGGCGCGCACCTGAATCCCGTCGTAACCATCAGCCTCGCGCTGGCCGGCAAATTCGCCTGGGCCAAAGTGCCCGGCTATATCGCGGCGCAAATGCTCGGCGGCATGGCCGGCGCGCTGCTGGTGTGGATGGCGTATCGTCAGCACTTCGCCAAAGAAGCCGACGCCGACGTGAAGCTCGGCGTGTTCTGCACCTCGCCCGCGATTCGCAGCGTGCCGCACAACCTGCTCACCGAAATGATCGCCACATTCGTGCTGATCCTGGGCGTGCTGTATCTGGCTTCGCCGCAAGTCGGTCTCGGCGCGCTCGACGCGCTGCCGGTCGGTCTGCTGGTTCTCGGCATCGGCATCTCGCTCGGCGGCCCGACCGGCTACGCGATGAGTCCCGCTCGCGATCTGTCGCCGCGTTTGATGCACGCGCTGCTGCCGATTCCAGGCAAGCGCGACAGCGACTGGCACTATGCGTGGATTCCGGTTTGCGGTCCGTTGCTGGGTGGCGCGGCGGCGGCGTGTCTGTATCTGTATCTGCACGCGCATTGATCCGCGCGGCGTAGGTAGGGCTCACTCAGGCGTACGTCACGGTGCGCCTGAGCAAAGAAGTCACGGAAAGCAGCGGCGCCGCTCAGGCGCCGCCAAAGCACGTATCATGACGCTTTCACTTACCGCGCATGCGCTCGCAATTGCCTTGCGCATGCGCTTCGCTTTCCGTTTTCAGGCATGATCGACCACCTCATTTGTGACTGCGACGGCGTCCTCGTCGACAGCGAAATCATCGCTGACCGCGTGATGCTCGAAACGCTGACCGCCACGTTCCCCGGCCTCGACTTCGAACCCATCGTCAAGACGGCCTTCGGTCAGCAAACGTCGCGCTTTCTCGAAGGCATCGAGAAGTCATTCGATATCACGCTGCCCGCGAATTTTTTCGACACCATCGAACACAATGTCGAGCTCGAACTCGCGGCTTCGCTGAGCCCGATCAACGGCGTGCGCGACGCCTTGCAACGCGTCACGTTGCCGGCGGCCGTCGTGTCGAACAGCCGGATGGCGCGCGTGAATGCGTCGGTGCGGCGCGCGGGTTTGCAGCAGATTTTCGGCGAACGCATTTTCAGCGCGGAACAGGTGGCGCGGCCGAAGCCCTATCCCGATGTGTATCTGTTCGCCGCGAAAACGCTGGGCGTGGAACCGTCGCGATGTGTGGTGGTGGAAGACAGCGTGGCGGGTTTGAATGCCGCGCGCGCGGCGGGCATGAAGACGATCGCTTTCGTCGGCGCGAGCCATATTCCCGATGGCTACGCGGACGCGCTGCGCAAGATGGGCATGACGCGGATCATGCAGCATATGGATGAGTTGCCCGCGCTGGTCGAAGCGGGCGTACGCGGCGAGTTCGGCGACGTGCAGTCGTAGCAGTGGCGGCTAACGCAAAAGCCGGCTGCAATGCCGGCGTTCGTGGCGAATTCGGCGGCGTGCAGCCGTAACCGTTACGCGGCAATTGGAAAAGCCGGCAATTCAAGCTTGCCGGCTTTTTTGCATCTACGCGGTAGCGCATGCGCGCGTCACCTCACGCGCGCACACGAGTCACACCTCGTCAGCCACGCACTCGCGCGCCCGCGCCAGCGCCTGACGAAACTCCACCAACTCGGCGATAGTCAGCATCGGCAGATTGTGTTGCGCGGCAAAACGCTCCACGTCCGCACCGCGCGTCATCGTGCCGTCCGGGTTCATCAGTTCGCATAGCACGCCGGCCGGCTTCAGACCCGCCAGAATCGCGAGATCGACCGTGCCTTCCGTGTGGCCGCGACGCGCCAGCACGCCGCCGGGTTGCGCACGCAGCGGGAACACGTGACCGGGACGCACGATATCGGCGGGCTTCGCCGTGTCGGCGATCGCGGCGCGAATGGTCGTCACGCGATCGAGCGCGGAGACGCCGGTAGTCACGCCGTCGCGTGCTTCGATCGAGACCGTGAACGCGGTGCCGTGACGGCTTTCGTTGTTGACGGACATGGGCGGCAGTTCGAGCGCGCGGATTTTCTCGTCGGGCAAACACAGGCAGACGATGCCGCTGCATTCGCGGATCAGCAACGCCATGGTTTCGACGGACAGACGCTCGGCGGACACGATCAGATCGGCCTCGTTCTCACGGTCGTGGTCGTCTTGCAGAACGACGGCGCGGCCATCGCGCATGGCTTGCAAGGCGGCGGCGATACGCGGCGGAACGGCTTCGGTGGCGAGCAGCGGGAGATCGAGGAATGCGCTATCCGCAATCGTCGACGGAGCAGGGAAAGTAGCAAAGGTCATGATTGAAACGCTCATCGCAAAAGTTGGGCGAGAAACGTTTCAGGGCATTGCAAACAGACAAAGACGCGCCGTTGAACGCCGCGCAAAGCGACGCTCGCGCACCGCCTCGACCTGCAAGCGGCGCCACGGAAACGAACATGACTATCTGCACATCTTCTTCCATCCGGACTCTAACCGTCGGCCCTGGCTTCTCACCAGATCTGCTGACCCCACTTCAGTCTTTCCTGTTCGGAAGACCGTACGACGTGGGCGCTCGCGGGCTCACCGGCTCACGCTTTCGCGTTGCCGGCATACCGCCGGTGGGGAATTTCGCCCCGCCCTGAAGACGCACTGATTGCCGGATCGACCGGCTGGCAAAGCATACAGCAGTCGCGCCGCACCTGCAGCGCAACCCTACTCGTCAGACGGAGATCTCCGGCTCGGAGCAAATCCGTCCGTCAACGATACCGATCAAACCGGCGCGGCCTCGCGCGCCGGCTCATGGTGCGTTTGAACGTCCCAGCGCGGCGGCGTCTCCGCTTTCAACGTCACGCGAAACGCGCGCGCTTCCGTGTCGCCAGGATTGCGCAGGCTATGCGGCTGGTCGGCGTCGAACACGATCGCGTCGCCCGTGGCCAGCAACTGGCGTTGATCGTGGACGCTGACTTCCAGCGTGCCCTCGCTCACCACCAGATTCACCGTGGTGCCAGGCGCGCGGCGCGTACCGGCTTCGGTGTGCAGCGGCGCGATACGCAATTCGTGAAACTCGGCGGCGGTCGGCTCGGCGTCGGGATAAAGCGGCCGGGCCGAATAGCGTCCGTTCGAACTGACGACACGCGACGAACGCTCCGCCGGCAAATGCTCGAAGCCGTTGGTCGCGTGACGCCGCAAGAATGCCGCCACCGACACCTTCAACGCCGCCGCCACCTTGCACAGCACCTTGATGGACGGCACGCTGCGCGCCGACTCGATCTGCGCGAGCATGGCGCGAGAGACGCCGGACGCGCGAGCCAAAGCGTCGAGCGACAGTTGCCGCTCGGCGCGCAAACGGGCGAGGTTCACGCCGACCAGATGTTCAAGTGCATCGAAGGGTTCAGCGGCGCGCGGCGACGTATCGGTGTCAGCCGTGGGATCGCGAACCAGCGCAAGCGGGGAATGCATGATTGCCTCCAGGAGCGCCGCCGGACGGCGGGCAAACGGTTAGTGGAAGCAAGATAGCATCGCGCCGCGCCACGCCCAACGAAGTTATCTTCACACTGTTATCAGCATTGCGGAGGACGTTTTCCGCAATGCTTGTGCGAATTTTTCATAAGGGCGCGGGCGCGGCGATTCACGGACTCAAGCACGCTCACGCCCGCTGCGCCACCGTCGTCGCCGGCGCGTCCATGCGCGCCGCGAACCACGTCAACAGCAATGCCGCCACGCTGACCGCCGCCGCCACCCACGGCAAGGTATCGAGCGAATGGCCGTGATTGATCACCAGGCCGCCGAGCCACGCGCCGCCCGCATTGCCGACGTTGAACGCACCGATATTCAGCGTCGAAGCCAGATTCGGCGCCGCGGCCGCTTTCTCGACTACGCGCATCTGCAACGGCGGCACCGTGGCGAACGCGGCAATGCCCCATACGAAGATCGTGATCGCCGCGGCCACCTGCGAATGGCTCGTGCGCGCGAAGATCGCCATCACCACCGCGAGCGCCACCAGAATGCCCATCAGCGACGGCATCAGCGCACGGTCCGCCAGCTTGCCGCCGATCGTATTACCGATCGTCAGACCCACGCCGAACAGCACCAGGATCAGCGTCACGCCGCGCGGCGAGAAGCCGCTCACCTGCTCGAGAATCGGCGCGATATAGGTGAACACGACGAACACGCCGCCGAAGCCGAGCACCGTCATCGCGAGCGCGGTCCAGACTTGCGGATCCTTCAACACGCGCACTTCATGACCGAGGCCGACCGGGCCGGCATCATGACGATTCGGCACCAGCGCCGTCACGCCCGCGAGCGACAGCACGCCGAACGCGCTGACAATCCAGAACGCCGCGCGCCAGCCGAATTCCTGGCCGACGAACGTGCCGAACGGCACGCCGAGCACGTTCGCGAGCGTCAGGCCGGTGAACATGAGCGCGATCGCGCTGGCGCGCTTTTCGGCCGGCACGAGCGAAGCCGCCACCACCGCGCCGATGCCGAAGAACGAACCGTGCGCGAACGACGTCACCACGCGCGCGATCATCAGCACGGAATAGCTGGACGCGACCGCGCACAGCGTATTGCCGACAATGAACACGCCCATCAGCAACTGCAACGCCAGCTTGCGCGGCATCTTGCTGGTCACCACCGCGAGCAGCGGCGCGCCGACCGCGACGCCGAGCGCGTAGCCGCTCACCAGCAATCCCGCCGACGGAATCGACACCGCCAGATCGTGCGCGACCTCGGGCAGCAAGCCCATGATCACGAACTCTGTCGTGCCGATTGCGAATGCGCTGATCGCCAGCGCGAGTAATGGAATGGGCATTTCTCTTCTCCAGGTTCTAAATTTGAGCGTGATGCAGCGCGGTCACGAATTCGACGACGACGCCCGGCGCGAGCGCCACGAACAGTTGCGCCTGTGCCTCTTGCGGTCCCATCTGCGGCACGCGCGCGGTTTGAAAGTCGACGCCGTGCGCGTGCAGGCGACCGAGCAGCGCCTGCCATTCGGCGGCGCTCTCCAGCCGGAAGGCGATGTGGTCGATGCGCGGCGCCGTCCTGCCACCCGCGGCGGGCGCTGTCGCGTCGATCAGGTGAATCAGCGGGCGGCCGTTCGCGTACAGCCAGTAGCCGTCAATCGAAAACGGCGGCCGGGCGCCTTCGGTCAGCCCGGCGACGTCGACGAAAAAACGCCGGGCCGTGTCGAGGTCGGCAGTGACGATGGTCGCGTGATCGAGTTGCATGGCGTAGCAGTCTCAGGGTTTTCCATGAGCGCATTGTCGGGGCTGCATGTCAATTTGATAATTGGCGTAGCATTTGAAGCATTTTCAAATCTCATTTGAAAGATTCCTCATGGACAACCTCGGTGACATCCGCCTGTTCGTCGAAGCGGCGCAGCAGGGCAGCCTGTCGGCCGCCGGCCGCAAGCTGGGACTGACGCCCGCCGCCGCCAGCGCGCGCCTTGCCAAGCTCGAAGCCGGCCTCAAAGCGCGCCTGTTCGAGCGCACCACCCGTCAACTCAGGCTCACTGACGAAGGCCGCCTGTACCTGAACTGCTGCCGTCAGGCGCTGCAATCGCTCGACGACGCCGAAGCGGCCTTGCAAGCCGGTCAAGGTGTCGTGCGCGGCAAGGTGCGGGTGTCGGCGACCTCGGACTTCGGCCGCAATCTGCTGATGCACTGGCTCGACGAATTCAACGCGCTGTATCCGGAAGTGACCTTCGCGCTCACACTGTCGGACTCGCTGGCGAACCTGGTGCAGGAAGACATCGATCTGGCGATCCGCTTCGGCGTGCCCCAGGACAGTTCGCTGGTCGCCCGCAAGCTGGCGCCGAACCGGCGCGTGCTGTGCGCGTCGCCGGACTACATCGCGCGCAAGGGCGAGCCGAAGGATCCGCACGATCTGGCCAATTTCGACTGCATCGTGCTGGCCACCGCCGCCGGGCTGGCGAACGAGTGGCGCTTCACGCGCGGCGACGAGGTGCAGCACTACACCGTGCCGTTCGACACCGCCCGCGAAACCAACGACGGCGCGGTCGCCCGCGAATGGGCGCTGCGCGGCTACGGCATCGCGATCAAGTCGATGTGGGACGTGGAAGCCGACCTGCGCGCCGACGGCCTGAAAATCCTGCTGCCGGAATGGCGTTATCCGGACGCGCCGCTGCACGCGCTCTACCATCGCAACCGCTTCATGGCGCCGCGCGTGCGCGTGTTGCTGGATTTTCTGAGCGAGCGTTTCGCGCAGGTGTCGGACGAACTGGAAGGCCTGCTGGGCTTGCCGCCGGAGCGTGCGCACGGCGAGGCGGCCGGGGAAACCGCATCGCGCGAAGGGCTATAATATTGAGCTACGCTGCAAACGTGCCCCGAAAGCTGCCCACGGCGGCCCATAACGGTAAACAAGCGCCGCCCCGCGGCCCGCTCGCACGTTTCGCCCTGTTCACCTTTTTAAACGACGCCCCCAGGTTAACCACTGCGACCGGCGAAATTCAATGACCAAGAAAGTTTATGTAAAGACCTTTGGCTGCCAGATGAACGAGTACGACTCCGACAAGATGGTCGACGTACTCGGCGCGGCTGAAGGACTCGTCAAGACCGACACGCCGGAAGACGCGGACGTCATTCTGTTCAACACGTGCTCGGTGCGCGAAAAGGCGCAGGAAAAAGTGTTTTCCGACCTCGGCCGCGTGCGCGAGTTGAAGGAAGCGAATCCGAATCTGATCATCGGTGTGGGCGGCTGCGTGGCGAGCCAGGAAGGCGCGGCAATCGTGTCGCGCGCGCCGTATGTCGATCTGGTGTTCGGCCCGCAAACACTGCACCGTCTGCCGCAAATGATCGACAAGCGCCGTGAAAGCGGCCGCGCGCAAGTGGACATCTCGTTCCCGGAAATCGAAAAGTTCGATCACCTGCCGCCGGCGCGCGTCGACGGCCCGAGCGCGTTCGTGTCGATCATGGAAGGTTGCAGCAAGTACTGCAGCTATTGCGTCGTGCCATACACGCGCGGCGAAGAAGTGTCGCGTCCGCTGGACGACGTGCTGACCGAAATCGCCGGCCTCGCCGACCAGGGCGTGCGCGAAGTCACGCTGCTCGGCCAGAACGTGAACGCCTACCGCGCCGGTCTCACGCTCGGTTCGACAGAAATCGCCGACTTCGCCCAGTTGATCGAATACGTCGCGGATATTCCGGGCATCGAACGGATTCGCTACACCACGTCGCATCCGAAGGAATTCACGCAGCGCCTGATCGACACCTACGCGAAAGTGCCGAAGCTCGTCAGCCACCTGCATTTGCCGGTGCAGCACGGCTCCGACCGCATCCTGATGGCCATGAAGCGCGGCTATACGGTGCTCGAATACAAATCCGTGATCCGCAAGCTGCGCGCGATCCGCCCCGACCTGTCGCTCTCCACGGACCTGATCGTCGGCTTCCCCGGCGAGACGGAAGAAGACTTCGACAAGATGATGGCGCTCGTGCACGAGATGAAGTACGACACCAGCTTCTCGTTCATCTACAGTCCGCGTCCCGGCACGCCGGCCGCGAATCTGCACGACGACACGCCGCGCGAAGTGAAGCTCGAGCGTCTGCAACATTTGCAGGCCACCATCGAGGAAAACGTGCAGCGCATCAGCGATTCGATGGTCGGCAAGATCGAGCGCATACTGGTCGAGCGCCCGGCCCGCAAGGATCCGAACGAACTCGCCGGCCGCACCGAGAACAACCGCGTGGTGAATTTCCCGGCGCCGGTCGCGTCGCACGCCAGGCTGATCGGCCAGATGGTCGACGTGAAAATCGTCAAAGCGTACCCACATTCGCTACGTGGCGAGCTCGTGCTGGTTCATGACGACGCCCCGGCCACGACCCACTAAGCGACGCAAACCCGCGCCGCCAACCCGCGTATCGAAACCGACAGGATCGACCCACCGCCTTGAAGACCACTCAGCAGCATCTGGAATTCACCGCACCGCGCGAAGACAACGCGCGGCTCGCCAACCTCTGCGGCCCGCTCGACGAGAATCTGCGCCAGATCGAGCAGGCGCTCGACGTAACGCTGCAACGCCGTGGCCACCGCATCACGATTCGCGGGCGCGGCGCGAAACTCGCGCTCACCGCGCTCGAAAAGTTCTACGACAACTCGCAGAAGCCACTGTCGGTCGACGATATCCAGCTCGCGCTCGTTGAAGTGCGTCAGCCGGCACGGCGTCGCACGAACGGCAACGGCCATGGCACGGAAGCGCTGGACCCGCGTTTCCCCGGCAATCCGGATCATCCGTTCGACGAGCCCGCCGACGCCGGCGACGACGACATCGAAGAACTCGGCCCGAAGCTGTACACGCGGCGCGCCGACCTGCGCGGCCGCACGCCGGCGCAGCGCGAGTATCTGAAGCAGATCATCTCGCACGACGTGACCTTCGGCATTGGCCCGGCCGGCACCGGCAAGACCTATCTCGCGGTGGCTTGCGCGGTGGACGCGCTCGAACGCGACCAGGTCAAACGCATCGTGCTGACGCGTCCGGCTGTCGAAGCGGGCGAGCGGCTCGGCTTCCTGCCGGGCGATCTGGCGCAAAAGGTCGATCCGTATCTGCGTCCTTTGTACGACGCGCTGTACGATCTGCTCGGCTTCGACAAGACCGCCAAGATGTTCGAGCGGCAAATGATCGAAATCGCGCCGCTCGCCTACATGCGCGGCCGCACGCTGAATCACGCGTTCATCATCCTCGACGAGGCGCAGAACACCACGCCCGAACAGATGAAGATGTTCCTCACGCGGATCGGCTTCGGCTCGAAGGCGGTGGTCACCGGCGACACGACTCAGGTCGACTTGCCGCGCGGCCACAAGAGCGGGCTGATCGAAGCGCAGCAGGTGCTGGCCGATGTGCGCGGCATCGCGCTGACACGCTTTACCAGCGCGGACGTGGTGCGGCATCCGCTGGTCGCGCGAATTGTGGAGGCGTACGATGCGCATTCGCAGAAAACCGCCAGTCCGGCGGATTCGCGCTAAGCGCCCGCAGCTATAAAGAACGCAACGAAAGCATTAAAACGACACCGCATGAGCCGCGCCCCGAAACTGACGTTGAATCTGCAATTCCCCGCCGCCAGGACCTGGCCGGAACACAAGGCGCTGCTGCCGCGCGCCACCGTGGCCGGCTGGATCAAGGCGGCGCTCTTCGCGGACGGCGAACTGACGGTGCGTTTCGTCGATGCCGAAGAAGGCCGCACGCTGAACCGCACCTATCGCGGCAAGGATTATTCGACCAACGTGCTGACCTTCGCCTACGCCGAATCGGAAGACGATCCCGTGACGGGCGACCTGATCCTCTGCTGTCCGGTGGTCGAGAAAGAAGCCGCCGAACAGGGCAAGCCGCTCATTGCGCATTACGCGCATCTGCTCGTGCACGGCACGCTCCACGCCCAGGGCTACGACCACGAAGTCGAGGAAGAAGCCGAGGAAATGGAAGCCATCGAAACGGAAATCCTCGGCAAGCTTGGCTTTCCCGATCCGTACCAGTAGGCGTCGATCACCCGCGCGTCGCCAACGTCCAATCCGTTCAAAACCATCGTGAGCCTCTCTTCTCCTGAAGCCGACACCCGAACACCGTGCCCGGACTATCCGCCGGCGCTCGGCGAATCGCGGCTTCTGACGGACGAGGAGTTGCGCGCGTCGCTCGACTGCACGTTGCGCGACTGGGACCGCAAAAGCGACCTATGGCTCTTCGGCTACGGGTCGCTGATCTGGAATCCTGGCCTGCCTACCGTCGAAGCCACCCGCTCCAAAGTCCACGGCTATCACCGTGGGCTGTATCTGTGGTCGCGCGTGAATCGTGGCACGCCCGAACAGCCCGGACTCGTGCTGGCGCTCGATCGCGGCGGCTCGTGCACCGGCATCGCATTCCGGCTCGCGGCCGAAGGCTCGATGCCGCATCTCGAAGCGCTCTGGCGCCGCGAAATGGCGATGGGTTCATACCGGCCGGCGTGGCTGCCGTGCGTGCTCGCCGACGGCCGGCGCGTCGACGCACTCGCCTTCGTCATGCGCCGTGACGTGCCGACCTACACCGGCAAGCTGCGCGACGAGATTGTCAAAACCGTGTTCGGCTGCGCGAGCGGCCGCTACGGCACCACGCTCGACTACGTCAGCCGAACGGTCCATGCGCTGCGTGAGAGCGGCATGCCCGACCGCGCGCTCGAAGCGCTGCTCGAACGGTGCCGCGAGGAAAGCCGCGAAGCGAACGTGAAAGCGGGCCAGAAAGCAGACCAGAAATAACCGCGGCGAACGGCGCTTTTTTTCCCGAAAACGCTTTTCCGCGCGTAATCAGTTAGGATTGACCCACGCCCGTCCTCACGGGGGAGCCGCTTCACCCCAGCTTCACTCATCGCCCAGCCGGGCGGGACACGGTCCTGCCATGTGCCTGGTGTATCCTTAATGCTCTGCAACAGCGCGCCCAGTCTTGCCGGGCGCACTACCATGAACGACACGTATCCCAGTCGACGCGAACTCGACAAACCGCAGGAAAAGCGCTCACTCCTCGAGCGTCTGACCGACTTCATCTCGCCCGAGCCCGACTCGCGCGCCGAACTTCTGGAAATTCTGCAGGATGCGCACGAGCGCAACCTGATCGACGCCGACTCGCTGTCGATGATCGAAGGCGTATTCCAGGTGTCCGAACTCAGCGCGCGCGACATCATGGTGCCGCGGGCGCAAATGGACGCGATCAATATCGCGGAGAATCCCGCCGAATTCATCCCCTACGTGCTGGAAAAAGCGCACTCGCGCTATCCGGTGTTCGAGGGCAATCGCGACAACATCATCGGTGTGCTGCTGGCCAAAGACCTGCTGCGCTATTACGCCGAAGAAGAGTTCGACGTGCGCGGCATGCTGCGCCCCGCCGTGTTCATCCCCGAATCGAAGCGCCTGAATGTGCTGCTGCACGACTTCCGCGTGAATCGCAATCACCTCGCGGTGGTGGTCGACGAATACGGCGGCGTGGCCGGCCTGATCACGATCGAAGATGTGCTGGAACAGATCGTCGGCGATATTGAAGACGAATACGATTTCGACGAGGAAAGCGGCAACATCATCGCCTCGCCGGACGGACGTTTCCGCGTGCGCGCGCTGACCGAAATCGAACAGTTCAACGAGGCCTTCGGCACGCACTATTCGGACGATGAAGTCGACACGATCGGCGGACTCGTCACGCATCATTTCGGACGGGTGCCGCATCGTGGCGAAAAAGTCCGCCTCGACGATCTGATCTTCGAGATTCTGCGCGGCGATGCCCGCCAGATTCACATGCTGCTGGTGCGCCGCGATCCGCTCGCGGGCCAGCGCGAGCGCGAAGCGCAGCACGTGCAGACCTGAGCCCGCTTTTCGCTGGGTCTTGTTCCCGCCTCTCCAACTCCTCACGCCGACCGCGCAACAATGGCCGACCCGATGACTTCCCGTTCGCGCCGCAGCGTGAGCGCTCCTGCCGCCCAGCAAACCCTTGGCCGAACGCTGCCGCGCTGGCATTACCTGGTCGCGCTGGCCGCGGGTGCGGCCAATACGCTCTCGTTCGCGCCGACGCCGCACGGCGGCTGGCTCGAACTTGCGATCTTCGCGTTCTTCTTCGCCTGGCTCACGCGCAGCACCGGCTGGAAAAGCGCGGCGCTGACGGGCGGCGCATTCGGCTTCGGTAATTTCGTGACCGGCGTGTGGTGGCTCTACGTCAGCATGCATTTCTACGGCGGCATGGCGGCGCCGCTCGCCGGCGCGGCCGTCGTGCTGTTCTCGCTGTATCTGGCGATATATCCGGCGCTGGCGGCGGGCGTCTGGTCGTTCTGCGCCGGACACGCGCGCAACGGCACGGCCGCCGACGACACGCCCTTCTCGCCGACCTGGCATGGCGCGCTGGCGTTCGCGAGTGCATGGGCGATCGGCGAATGGTTGCGCGGCACGGTGTTCACAGGCTTTCCGTGGCTGGCGAGCGGTTACGCTCAAGTGGACGGTCCGTTTGCCGGCTTTGCACCGGTGGCGGGCGTGTACGGCGTCGGCTGGATGCTGGCGCTGGTGGCCGCGCTGATCGTGCAGGCTTTGCTCGCGTTCCTCTCCTCGCGCAAGCAAAGCCGGGCCGGCAACACCGGCAATAACGGCGCGAAACCGGGCGTGGCGCGCGTCGTCGTGCCGGGCGCGATCGCGTTGGCGCTAATCGCCGCCGGCCTGCTGTTGCCGCTCGTGCAATGGACGGTGCCGGCCAACGCGCCGCTGACCGTGCGTCTGCTGCAGGGCAATGTCAAACAGGAAATGAAATTCGAGGAATCCGGCATGCGCGCCGCGATCGATCAGTTTCAACAAATGATCACCTCGAAACCCGCCGATCTGATCGTCACGCCGGAAACCGCCATCCCGGTGCTCGCGCAGCAGTTGCCGGCGCCGTTCGCCTCGGCGGTGCGCAACTTCTCGGACTCGACCGGCAGCGCGATTCTGTTCGGCGCGATCGGCGGCACGATCACGCCGGAAGGCCAGGTGATCGACTATACGAACAGCCTATTCGGCGTCACGCCCGGCACGCGCGACGTGTATCGCTATGACAAGCACCATCTCGTGCCGTTCGGCGAATTCGTGCCGTGGGGCTTCCGCTGGTTCGTCAATCTGATGAGCATTCCGCTCGGCGATTTCTTCCGTGGCGCGCCGGTGCAGAAGCCGTTCATGGTGCACAACCAGCCGGTCGCCGTGGACATCTGCTACGAAGACATTTTCGGCGAGGAGATTGCGCGGACCATCCGCGAAAGCGCTACGCCCGCCGGCGTGCTGGTCAACTCGACCAACCTCGCCTGGTTCGGCGACACGATCGCACTCGACCAGCATCTGCAGATTGCACGCATGCGCTCGCTGGAAACCGGCCGCCCGATGCTGCGCGCGACCAACACCGGGATGACCGCCGCGATCGACGCAAATGGCAAGGTGATCGGACGCCTGACGCCGTACACGATCGGCTCGCTCGATGTCACCGTGCAAGGAACCGCGGGCAGCACGCCTTACATCACGAGTGGCAATAACACCGTGCTGGCAGTTTCGTTGCTGCTGTTGGCGTTTGGCTTTGCGTTCGGGCCGGGCATTACGCGGCGGCGCAACGGCAAGCAATAAGCCGCGCGATCAAGCGCATCGATCCCGCGCGCCGCTTGTATAAAAGCGGCGCGCGCGAATCGAGACACAGGGAAACACCGCCATAAAAAACGCGCGCCGCGGAATACCGCGAGCGCGCGTTTTAGCCCGAATCAAATTTACTGGTTCGAAGCAATGCGCTGCTGAATATGCTGCGCACGCGCCGGCGAAGCCGGATGCGAACTCAACATGCTCGATTTACCGCCATCCAATGCGGCGAGCTTGTTGAATGCCGTCACCAATCCCGACGGATCGAGATTCTTCTTTTTCTGCAAGTCGAACGAATAATCGTCCGCGGCGCTTTCCTGCGTTTGCGAGAATTGCGCGTTAATCAGCTTCTCCGAAAAATCGCCGAGTTGCGAACCGGACAGCGCCCCCGCCACCCCGCCCGCCGACGACGCCACCGAGCGTGCCGCCGAAGTCGCATACGCGACCTGCATCGCCTTCTTCGTGTGACCGAGCGCCACGTGGCCCATTTCATGGCCGACCACGCCGCGCACTTCGTTGTCGTTCATCATGTCCATCAGACCGCTGTAGACGCGCACGCAGCCGTTGGCCATGGCCCACGCGTTGACGTCTTTGGTCATATACACCTTGTAGTTCACCGGCGTGCCGTTGATGTTGTCGCCCAGTTGCGCGGCGATCTTGTTCAGCCGCTTCTGGTAATTGCTGTTCGCGGCGGCAATCTTGTTTTCGCTGTCGAGTTGCGCGCACGACTTGTCGGTCAGGGCGCGCACGTCGGCGTCGCTCAGCGTGGCAGCCTGAGTGGCCATCTGGCCGGACTTGATCAGCGCGGACGGATCGACGTTGCCGACATTCGAGCACGCTGCAAATAAAGCGCAGGCGGAAACGGCAATGGCAAGGCGGTACGATTTCATGGTGGAAGTCTCTCTACGATGTTATTCGTTTCTGCGGCGCGCTTTTCATGCACCGCCTGTTCGCAACAGGTTTCATATCGGCAGGAAAAGAAACCGTTATGTAAATTGCATAAACCCGCATGGACGCATTTACAGCCTGCCAAAGACAAAAAAATGCGCCTGACGGGCAGGCGCATTTTTACCACAAACGTAAGCTTTAATTCATGACTCTGGAAGCATAATGACACTATTTTGCAAACTTCCCGATACGGCGAGCCATGTTATTCAAGACTGCATCGCCACGCATCCATTTAGCTCACTATTCAGTCGGAGGGCGCCGTATCAATGAACGACTGACGCAGCGAGAGCTTCTGGAAATGTTTGTCCAGGTTCGGATACGGTTCGCGCCAGTTCAATTCCGGCATACGGAAATCCAGATAACCCAATGCGCAACCCAGCGCGATATCGGCGAGCGTGTAGTGATTGGCCGCGCACCACGTCTTGCTGCCCAATCCCTGCGCCATCGCGACCAGGGCTTCGTCGATCTTGCGCTGCTGGCGCGCGACCCACGCGTCCACGCGCTGCTCCGGAGCGCGCTGCGTGCCTTCGAGGCGGATCAGCACCGCCGCGTCCAGCACGCCGTCGGCGAGCGCTTCCCAGCAGCGAACCTCGACACGCTCACGTCCCGACTGGGGAATCAGCTTGCCGACCGGCGAAAGTGTATCCACGTATTCACAGATCACGCGCGAGTCGAACACTGCTTCGCCATCTTCCATCACGAGGCACGGCACCTTGCCGAGCGGATTGAAAGTGTGAATGCGGGTGTCCGGCGCCCAGACATTCTCGGGCACCAGTTCGTAGTCGATCTTCTTATCGGCCAGCACGATCCGCGCTTTACGCACGAAGGGACTGGCGAGCGAACCGATGAGTTTCATCATTACCATCTGCCTTTTTCTGAATCCGGCGAAAGTATAAGTGCTTGGCGGCGTTCACGAGCGTCCGGAAGCGTCACGCCGGCGCTTCGCGAGCCGCACGGGGACTTGCTGTGGACGGATTGCAACAGCGCCGCCGGCGCGTTGGCCGCCGCTTCCATGAGTATCCCGCGCAAAATAACTCCGCGCATGGGCGCTACAATCGCACGATGAACCAGCCGACCGAACTCACCATCGCCATCGACGTCTACCGCACGCGCCGTGAACGCGTACTCGCCGCGCTGCGGGCAGCGGGCGGCGGCGTCGCCATCGTGCCCACCGCGCCGGAAGCACTACGCAACCGGGACGCCGATTATCCGTATCGGCATGACAGCTACTTCTATTACCTGACCGGTTTCACCGAACCCGAAGCGCTGCTGGTGCTCGACGCCAGCGCCGCGCCCGGCGAACCGGCGTCGGTGCTGTTCTGCCGCGAGAAAAACGTCGAGCGCGAAACGTGGGAAGGTTTCCGTTTCGGCCCTGACGGCGCGCGCGCCGCCTTCGGTTTCGACGCCGCGTTCGCCATCGGCGAAATCGATACGCAACTGCCGCGACTGCTCGCCGACAAGCCGTCGCTGCATTACGCGCTCGGCGCCTCGGCGCAACTGGACGAGCGAGTGCGCGGCTGGCTCGACGCGGTGCGCGCGCAAAGCCGTGGCGGCGTCGCCGCGCCGGCGGCCGCGCGCGATCTCGTCCCGTTGCTCGACGAGATGCGGCTCATCAAGGACGATCACGAACTCGCCATCATGCGCCGGGCCGGGCAGATTTCCGCCCAGGCGCATCGTCGCGCCATGGCGGCGTGCCATCCGGGCGTGCGCGAGTACGAACTTGAAGCCGAGCTGCTCTATACGTTCCGCAAGTTCGGCGCGCAGGCGCCGGCCTACACGTCGATCGTCGCGGCCGGCGCGAACGCCTGCGTGCTGCACTACCCGGCCGGCAACGCGATTGCTCAGGACGGCGACCTGATCCTGATCGACGCGGCCTGCGAACTCGACGGCTACGCGTCCGACATCACCCGCACCTTCCCCGCGAGCGGCCGCTTCACGCCGGCGCAGCGCGAGCTGTACGACATCGTGCTGGCCGCGCAGCAGGCCGCGATCGACGCCACTCGCGCCGGCGCCACCTTCGACGACCCGCACCAGGCCGCCGTGCGCGTGCTGTCGCAGGGTCTGCTCGACACCGGCATCCTCGATCGCGCGAAATTCGCCTCGGTCGACGACGTAATCGCGGAGCGCGCCTACGCGCCCTTCTACATGCACCGCACCGGCCACTGGCTCGGCATGGACGTGCACGATGTCGGCGACTACCGCGAACGGGGCGCGCCACGCGACGAAGCGGGCGCGCTGCCGTGGCGCACGCTGCAGGCGTCGATGACGCTGACCATCGAGCCCGGCCTGTATATCCGGCCGACCGAAGGCGTGCCCGAGCGCTACTGGAACATCGGCATCCGTATCGAGGACGACGCCATCGTCACGCCGACTGGCTGCGAACTGATGACCCGCGAGGTGCCGGTCGCCGCCGACGAAATCGAGGCGCTGATGCAGGAAGCCCGCGCGGCATATGAATCAAGGAAGTAACCCGCAATGAACGACGTTTCCCAGTCGACGGTGATCCTGAAGCCCGCCAAGGCCGGCCAGCCCTTCGATTTCGACGTGACGATCGTCGGCGCCGGTCCGGTCGGGCTGGCGCTGGCCGGCTGGCTGGCGCGCCGCAGCGCGACGCGGGAGTTGAAAATCGCGCTGGTGGACGCGCGCGAGCCGGAAGATTCGATCGCCGATCCGCGCGCAATCGCCGTGTCGCACGGCAGCCGAATGATCCTGGAGCCGCTGCGCTGGCCCGCCGACGCCACCGCGATCCAGCGCATCCACGTGTCGCAGCGCGGGCACTTCGGCCGCACGCTGATCGATCATGGCGAACACGGCTTGCCGGCGCTCGGCTACGTGCTGCGCTACGGCTCGATCGTGCACGGTCTCGCCGAGGCGGTCCACGCGACCCCGGTGCATTGGTTCCGCTCCACTTCCGCTGCGGCGCCGACGCAGGAATTCGACGGCGTCACGTTGCCGATCGAAACCGCGGGCGTCACGCGTCAGTTGCGCACGCGCATTCTGGTGAATGCCGAAGGCGGCCTGTTCGGCGATCAGAAGTCCGCTAAACGCGCGGCAAAACGCGCCGACAGGGACGCGCGCATGAGTGCGGACGAGGAAGTCGGCCACGACGACGGCGAAAGCGGCGGCTACGATGACAGAACCGGCAGCCGAGCCGCGGATAGCGCGGCGAAAACCGCTGATCAGCACAGCGACCGGGACGGCAACGCCGCGCGCCGCGCCGGCCGAGGCGCCGTCGAACCGGGCTCGCGCGATTATGGGCAAACCGCGCTGGTCGGCACGGTGACTGTTTCCGCGCCGCAACCGCACGTGGCGTGGGAGCGCTTCACGTCGCAAGGGCCGATCGCATTGCTGCCGATGGGCGGCGTGCGCGGCGCCGACTACGCGCTGGTCTGGTGCTGCGCGCCCGATGAAGCCGCGCGCCGCGCGCAACTCTCCGACGAAGACTTCCTGCGCGAACTCGGCACCGCGTTCGGCGACCGCATGGGCCGTTTTACGCACATCAAGGGACGCGCGTCGTTCCCGTTGGGACTGAACGCCGTGGAAACGCTGGTGAACGGTCATGTCGTCGCGATCGGCAACGCGGCGCAGACGCTGCATCCGGTCGCGGGCCAAGGTCTGAATCTGGGTCTGCGCGACGCGCATGCGCTCGCCGACGCCTTGTCGGCGGAAGGTCCGACCCCGCTCGCGCTGGCCACCTTCGCGCAACGCCGCGCGCTCGACCGGCGCTTGACGATCGGCGCAACGGACACGCTCGCGCGTCTCTTTACCATCGACTTCGCGCCCCTTGCCGTCATGCGCGGCCTCGCTCTTACCGCGCTCGAATTCCTGCCGCCGGTCAAAACCGCGCTGGCACGGCAAATGATGTTCGGACAGCGCCGCTAGGCGCGCCGCCCGCTCGCGCCGCGCGGCCTTTTTGCCCGTCGCACAAGGGTCGGCGCTGGCAGCGCCGGTTCTATGAATCGGCGCACTTTCATAGAAGATTTAATGGGTTACGACAGTCACATGTCGGGTGCCGGCTATCCGTTAACGCTAAAATAGCGGTTTTCTCTCGCATTTCGCGAACGCTCCGATTGACAGAAAATTGAGCAATCGGCTGCGCCCGCGTCCACCGCGTCCCACGTTATGCCCACTCTCGGCCCCCACAATCTGCGTAATAACCTGTTCGTCGCGCCTATGGCCGGCGTGACCGACCGGCCGTTCCGGCAACTGTGCAAACGGCTGGGCGCGGGCTATGCGGTGTCGGAAATGGTCGCCTCGAACGCGCAGTTGTGGAAAAGCGAGAAGACCATGCGCCGCGCCAATCACGCGGGCGAGGTCGAGCCGATCGCCGTGCAGATCGCCGGCGCCGATCCGGCCATGATGGCCGAAGCGGCCCGCTACAACGTGGCGAACGGCGCGCAGATCATCGACATCAACATGGGCTGCCCGGCCAAGAAGGTGTGCAACGTGGCGGCAGGTTCGGCCCTGTTGCAGAACGAGCCGCTGGTCCAGCGCATCGTCGAGGCCGTGGTCGGCGCCGTCGGCGTCGGGCCCGACGCGGTGCCCGTCACGCTGAAGATCCGCACGGGCTGGGATCGCGAGAACAAGAACGCGTTGAACGTCGCGCGTCTGGCCGAAGCCGCCGGCATTTCCATGCTGACCGTGCACGGCCGCACGCGCGCCGACCTGTACCACGGCGAGGCCGAATACGAGACCATCGCCGCGGTGAAAGCGGCTGTGCGCATTCCGGTGGTCGCCAACGGCGACATTACCTCGCCGCACAAGGCGCGCGAGGTGCTCGCCGCCACCGGCGCGGACGCCATCATGATCGGCCGCGCCGCGCAAGGGCGCCCATGGCTGTTCCGCGAGATCGAGTACTTCCTGCAAACAGGTGAGTTGCTGCCGCCGCCGCGCATCGACGAAATCCAGCAGGTGATGAACGAGCATCTGGAAGACCACTACGCGTTCTACGGGGAATTTACCGGTGTCCGCACTGCGCGTAAGCACATCGGCTGGTACACTCGCGGCCTTTCTGGCGCCAACGTGTTCCGGCATCGCATGAATACGCTGGACACCACGCGCGAACAACTCCTCGCCGTCAACGAATTCTTCGACGCCCAAAAGGCGATCTCAGACCGTCTTGTCTACGTCGACGAGACGCTCAACGAAAACGGCGAGCCGGACCAAACCGACCGACTAGCAGCATGAGCAAGAACAATATCGAACAATCTGTCCGCGACAGCCTGGGAATGTATTTCCAGGACCTCGACGGCTCCAATCCGCACGACGTCTACGACATGGTCATTTCCTGCGTAGAAAAACCCTTGCTCGAAGTGGTGCTCGAGCAGGCCGGCGGCAATCAATCGCTGGCCGCCGAGTATCTCGGCATCAACCGCAATACGCTGCGCAAGAAACTGCAACAGCACGGGTTGTTGTAGTTCGTTGTAGTTTCAGGCGCCCTGCCACGTTTCCCTTCGGCTTTTCGTCTTCATCATGATCAAGCAAGCGCTCATCTCCGTTTCCGACAAGTCCGGCATTGTCGACTTCGCCAAGTCGCTGTCGGACCTCGGCGTCAAGATCCTGTCGACCGGCGGCACCGCGAAACTACTCGCGGACGCGGGTCTCTCCGTCACCGAAGTCGCCGATTACACGGGCTTCCCGGAAATGCTGGACGGGCGCGTGAAAACGCTGCATCCGAAGGTGCACGGCGGCATTCTCGCGCGCCGCGACCTGCCGGAACACATGGCAGCGCTTGAAAAGCACGACATTCCGACCATCGACCTGCTGGTCGTGAATCTATATCCGTTCGTGCAGACCGTGTCGAAAGAAGAATGCTCGCTGGAAGACGCGATCGAGAACATCGACATTGGCGGCCCGACCATGCTGCGGTCGGCCGCGAAGAACCATCGCGACGTGACGGTGGTGGTCGATCCGGCCGACTACGCGGTCGTGCTCGACGAAATGCGCGCGAACCGCAATGCCGTGTCGTACAAGACGAACTTCCGCCTCGCCACCAAAGTATTCGCGCACACCGCGCAATACGACGGCGCGATCACGAACTATCTGACGAGCCTCACCGACGAGTTGCAACACTCGTCGCGCAACACGTATCCGGCGACGTTCAACCTCGCGTTCGAGAAAGTGCAGGATCTGCGCTACGGCGAAAACCCGCATCAGAGCGCGGCGTTCTACCGCGACCTGTCGGTGCCGGCCGGCGCGCTGGCGAACTACAACCAGTTGCAAGGCAAGGAACTGTCGTACAACAACATTGCGGATTCGGACGCAGCGTGGGAATGCGTGAAGACTTTCGACGTGCCGGCCTGCGTGATCGTCAAGCACGCAAATCCGTGCGGCGTGGCGCTCGGCGCGGATGCGCACGACGCATACGCCAAGGCGCTGCAGACCGATCCGACCTCGGCGTTCGGCGGCATCATCGCCTTCAACCGCGAAGTGGATGAAGCGGCGGCGCAAGCCGTGGCCAAGCAGTTCGTCGAAGTGCTGATCGCGCCGTCGTTCAGCGCCGAAGCGCGCCAGGTGTTCGCGGCCAAGCAGAACGTGCGTCTGCTGGAAATCGCGCTGGGCGAAGGCCATAACGCGTTCGATCTGAAGCGCGTGGGCGGCGGCCTGCTGGTGCAATCGCTCGACTCGAAGAACGTGCAGCCGCACGAACTGCGCGTGGTCACGAAGCGTCATCCGACGCCGAAGGAAATGGACGATCTGCTGTTCGCGTGGCGCGTGGCGAAGTTCGTGAAGTCGAACGCCATCGTGTTCTGCGGCAACGGCATGACGCTCGGCGTCGGCGCCGGCCAGATGAGCCGCGTGGACTCCGCGCGCATTGCGAGCATCAAGGCGCAGAATGCCGGTTTGACGCTGGCCGGTTCGGCCGTGGCGTCGGATGCGTTCTTTCCGTTCCGCGACGGCCTCGACGTAGTGGTGGCGGCAGGCGCGACCTGCGTGATTCAGCCGGGCGGCTCGATGCGCGATGATGAAGTGGTTGGCGCCGCGGATGAACACAATATCGCGATGGTGCTGACTGGCGTGCGACATTTCCGGCATTGATTTTGGGGGTTGGCAGTGGCGCCGGGTTCTTGTTGAAACCGGGGTTGCTGGTGAGGGTTGAGGTTTAGGGAAACGGCCTGGCGGAATTATTCGCCGGGCCGTTTTTTTTGGTGCGGCGTTGGGGCGACTCGTGTGCCGGTTGCTTTGCTTGTTCCGCTTTGTTTCACCTGTTCCGGTTGTGCCCGGTGTGCCGCTTGTTCCGGCTCTGCCATGCCCGCGCTCCGCGTTGCGCGTCGCTCAGTCGTCCGGTTCCTTTCTCGCATAGCCGCCACTCACATCAGCGTGTTGGCTGATATAAGTGCTGAGCCCCTGCCCGCGTTGCGCGAGACGTTTCAACGCAGCGACATGCCGTGCGCCGACGCTGGCCTCGGTGTACCAATACACCACACCGTGCCTGAAGCGGACTGCGACGAAATCGTCGCTGATTTCATAAGCCTCGACGCCCGAGTCGCCGCTGAGATTCCGATAGCGCTCCATGTGCGAATGCCTCCTTGCAGCACACCCAGCAGTTTTTATTCCGCCGACATCGCCACGCGCCGACCGCCACGTGGCGCGGGTGTTGTAGTATCGCAAGCACCTGGTTTTTACCGCCTTTGCGGCACCTCATGAGAATTCTCGGCATCGACCCCGGCCTGCGCGTGACCGGCTTCGGCGTGATCGACCAAAGCGGCCACAAGCTCAGCTATGTCGCAAGCGGCGTCATCAAAACCGCCGACGCCGATTTGCCGTCGCGTCTGGGCACTATCTTCGAAGGCATCTCCACATTGATCCGCCAGCATTCGCCGGATCAGTCGGCGATTGAAAAAGTGTTCGTCAACGTCAACCCGCAATCCACCTTGCTGCTCGGCCAGGCGCGCGGCGCGGCGATCTGCGGACTGGTCGCGGGTGGCGTGCCGGTCGCCGAATATACGGCCCTGCAATTGAAACAGGCCGTGGTGGGCTATGGCCGCGCAACCAAAGAGCAGATGCAACAAATGGTGGTGCGCCTGCTCAATCTCTCCGGCGTACCCGGCACCGACGCCGCCGACGCGCTCGGCATGGCAATCTGCCACGCACACGGCGGCACGACGCTAAGCACGTTGGGCGGCATTGCGCCCTCGCTGGCGAAGAAGGGGCTGCGGGTGAGGCGCGGACGTTTGGTGGGGTAGCGCTACAAGCGCAACCCGTTCACCGCATTTAGCACCGCGCCCGCGTGCGTCGTCGCTCAAGGCCCGTGGGCCGCCTCATGGCTCGGCGTTCGTGGCTCGGCTCACGGCTCACGGCTCACGGCTCACGGCTCACGGCTCACGGCTCACGGCTCACGGCTCACGGCTCACGGCTCACGCAAGATGGTACGCAACGCATCTACACTGCGCAGTTGCCCGATCAAGTCCGGCTAGCCAGCGCGAGGCGGCAAGCCAACCCCGCGAAAACCGTACCCAACAAATACTGCGGCACCCGGGACGGCCGCCGCCCTGCCGACAGCTTGCGGCTCAGCTTGCTCGCCATCAGGATCACCGCGCCATTCACGCAGAAGCCGATCAGGTTCAGCACGGTGGCCAATACCATGATCTGCAACGCGACCGACCCCGCTTCGGGCCGCACGAATTGCGGAAATAGTGCGAGCACGAACAGCGCGACTTTTGGATTCAGCAGATTGGTGAAGAGGCCCTGACGGAAAATGCGGCCAATCGGATAACGGCTCATCGACGCATTGGGCGCGAGCACCGTGCCCTGCGCACGGAATGTTTTCCAGGCGAGATAGAGCAGGTACGCGGCGCCGGCAAATCGCACGACGTCGTATGCCATTGGCACGGCCAGAAAGAGTTGTGACAAGCCGAACGCCGCGGCCAACGCGTGACAATACGTGCCGACCAGAATGCCCGCCAACGACGCAAAGCCCGCGGAACGCCCCTGGCTCACACTGCGCGAGGCAATCAGCAACATGTCGGGACCGGGCGTGGCGGTCAACGCGAGACACGCGCCGCCAAACAGCGCGAGAGTGGTGAGGCTCAGCATGAAAGCTCCTTCTGGGTGAGTGGGTTGAGAACCCGCCAAAAGGGAGCTCAGTCTATGGGGTGGCCTCGCGCGGGTCAACCGCGATTACGCGTAACTCGCTGTCCACTCGACGCTCACGCGCTGCGCTACACTCGCCCTTTCTCTCGAGATTGAATTCGCCATGATCGGTCGCATTGCCGGCGTTCTGCTGGAAAAAAACCCGCCGCATCTGCTCATCGACTGCAACGGCGTCGGTTACGAAGTCGATGT
This sequence comes from Paraburkholderia sp. BL25I1N1, assembly GCF_003002025.1. Classification (GTDB taxonomy): domain Bacteria; phylum Pseudomonadota; class Gammaproteobacteria; order Burkholderiales; family Burkholderiaceae; genus Paraburkholderia. The sequence continues at coordinate 31,613 of NZ_PVZB01000018.1, read as the reverse complement.
GCCGATGAGCACGTTCTACAACCTGCCCTCCACCGGCGAGCGCGTCGTGTTGCTCACGCAGATGATCGTCCGCGAAGATGCGCATCTGCTGTACGGCTTCGGCACCGCCGAGGAACGCTCGACGTTCCGCGAACTGCTGAAAATCTCCGGCATCGGCGCGCGCATGGCGTTGGCGGTGCTGTCGGGCATGAGCGTGCATGAACTCGCGCAGACCGTCACGATGCAGGACGCGGCGCGTCTGACGCGCGTGCCGGGCATCGGCAAGAAAACGGCGGAGCGCTTGCTCCTCGAACTGAAGGGCAAGATCGGCGCAGACCTGGGCGCGATGGCGGGCGCGGCGTCGGCATCCGACCACGCCTCCGATATCCTGAACGCACTGCTCGCATTGGGTTACTCCGAAAAAGAAGCGTTGGCCGCCGTCAAAAACGTGCCGGCCGGCACCGGCGTTTCCGAGGGCATCAAGCTCGCGTTGAAGGCGCTGTCCAAGGGCTAAGCTCAGCCTCCGGTTCGACATGCGAGCGACAGCTGAAGCTTCGCACGCGCCTACACGCCGCGCACCCTGGCCATTCGGCCGAGTTTCGCGGCAGGCGGCTCGCGGTACAATGAACGCATGATCGAAACCGACAAACTCGCCGCCGAGCGCATCATCGCGGCCACGCCCGTCTCGCCGAACGAAGAAGCGTTCGAGCGCGCGTTGCGTCCGCGCCAGCTCGAAGAATATGTCGGGCAGGAAAAAGTGCGCGGCCAGCTGGAAATCTTTATCGAGGCCGCCAAGCGCCGCTCCGAATCGCTCGACCACGTCCTGCTGTTCGGGCCGCCGGGCCTCGGCAAAACCACGCTGGCGCACATCATCGCGCGGGAAATGGGCGTGAATTTGCGGCAAACGTCGGGACCGGTGCTCGAGCGCGCCGGCGACCTCGCCGCGCTGCTCACCAATCTCGAAGCCAACGACGTTTTGTTCATCGACGAAATCCACCGGCTCTCGCCGGTCGTCGAAGAAATTCTGTATCCGGCGTTGGAGGATTATCAGATCGACATCATGATCGGCGAAGGGCCGGCCGCGCGCAGCGTGAAGCTCGACCTGCAACCGTTCACGCTGGTCGGCGCGACCACGCGCGCGGGCATGCTGACCAACCCGCTGCGCGACCGCTTCGGCATCGTGGCGCGGCTCGAGTTTTATAACGCCGAGGAACTGGCGCGCATCGTTACGCGTTCGGCGTCGCTGCTTCATGCACAGATCCATCCTGACGGCGCGTTCGAAATCGCCAAGCGCGCGCGCGGCACGCCGCGGATCGCGAACCGCTTGCTGCGGCGCGTACGTGACTTCGCCGAAGTGAAGGCCGACGGCAACATCACCGCGCAAGTGGCCGACGCCGCACTCAAGATGCTCGACGTGGATGCAGTCGGCTTCGACCTGATGGACCGTAAGCTGCTCGAAGCAATTCTGCACAAGTTCGACGGCGGCCCGGTCGGCGTCGACAATCTGGCGGCGGCAATCGGCGAAGAGCGCGACACGATTGAAGATGTGCTCGAGCCGTATCTGATCCAGCAAGGCTTCCTGCAACGCACGCCGCGCGGCCGCGTCGCCACGCTGCTCACGTACCGGCATTTCGGCCTCGCCGCGCCGGATTCGTCGAGCGGCCTGCCGGGTCTATGGGATTCGGCCGCGACCTGAGCGGCACACGTCGAGCCTCACGAAACCGAATCAGGATGTCCGACCAAACCAGTCAGCCCAACTCGTCCAACGGTCTCGCGCATCTTCTCACCGGCAGGCTCCGCTCGAAACTGGCCGCCGGCGTCACGCATCTGACAAGCGGCAGCGGTCCCACGCTCGACTACTCGTCGCCTCCGGGCGACCCTGGTCTGTTCGGCCCGGACTCGATGTGCTGGAAAGTCCACGCCGATTTCACATCCATGATGACGGGCGGCATCAGCGCGCTTCTGCTCCAGGCGCTGCACCCGCTGGCGCTCGCCGGCGTGTGGGACCATTCGACGTTTCGCACGGATATTCTTGGCCGCCTGCGCCGCACCGCGACGTTTATCGCGGGCACCACCTTCGGGAGCCGGCGCGACGCGCTGGCGCTGATCGAACGTGTGAAGCACATTCATCTTGGCGTGAGCGGCGTCGCGCCTGACGGCCGGCCCTATCGCGCGAGCGAGCCCGCGCTGTTGACCTGGGTGCATGTCGCCGAAGTATCGAGTTTCATGACCGCGCACTTGCGCTATGTGAATCCGTCGCTGTCGATCGCCGCGCAGGATCAGTACTTCATGGAGACCGCACGAATTGCGGAGATGCTCGGCGCGTCGGACATTCCGCGTTCGCGCGCCGAGATCGACGCTTATCTGCTCGCGATGCAGCCCGGGCTTTTCGCGAGCGAGCGCACGCGCGAAGTCGTGAGGGTTCTGATGAACGCGCCCGCCCCGAGCGTATCGATGCGGCCGGCCGGCGTCTTGATGGTCAACGCCGGCGTCGATCTTCTGCCCGATTGGGCACAGGCGATGCTGGGATTCCAGCGCTATGCGGTGCTTCGCCGCGCGGTGGCGAGGCCTGGTGTGCGGCTAATCGCGCCGGTCATTCGCTGGGCGCTGGTGAATGGTGTGTCGAAACGGGCGCGCCGGCGCGTCGCCGCTGGCGTAAGCGAAACGGAGTAACGCGAGCGACGGCGCTCGAACGCGCACAAGCTGCGCGATCAAACGTCCGTGACAGTCGCGGACAAAAACCGCGTGAATATGCGTATAAGTTGCGACACCGTTCTTCGGCCGCCCGAATTCGCTGGCCGCGCGCGGACGGTCCGAATCAGCCGCGCAAACTCACGCCGCCCAATCGACGCACGCCAATCACCGCCCCGGCTGCGGCACCTTCTTGAAGCTATCATCCTCGCTCGGCGCATCGAGGTGCGAGACGTCCGCCCACGACACGATCGTCGCCTTGCCGTTGTCGAAATCCACCGTGTTCACGCTCGTGTTCAGCAGCGGGTAGTTACGCGGTGCATCGAGCGGCAAACCGCAGGCAAAGCGTCGCACGCAATCGAGCACGCCGCCGTGCGCGACGCAGGCAATCCGCCCACCGGGATGCGCGGCGACCAGCGGTTCGATCGCGTGCAGCACGCGATGGTAGAGCGTGCGCAGCGACTCGCCGTCCGGCGGTGCGAAGCCTGCATCGCGGGTTTGCCAGTGCGCGTATTCGTCGGGGAAACGCAGGGCGATCTCGTCGCTATCGTGGCCCTGGAACGCGCCATAGGAACGCTCGCGCAGACCCTCGCGCAATTGCAGCGGCAAGCTGAGCACGTCGGCGACCGGCTGGGCAGTTTGCTGCGCGCGTTGCAGGTCGCTCGAATAGATCGCGTCGAGGCGTGCGCCCTGCTTCGCCTCATCGGCCATGCGGCGCGCCAGGCGCTGCGCTTGCGCGAGCCCCGTGGTAGCGAGCGGAATGTCGATGTGACCTTGAATGCGCTTGATGCGGTTCCAGTCGGTCTCGCCGTGCCGGATGAACAGAATCTGCGTCGTCATGGAAAGAAAGTGGGCGCCTTGGCCGGTGTTGCCGAGCCGCTATTGTCGCAAAAGCGGCTGGAGGAATGGATGCGCACGCCAAGGTGCGCATTGAAGGATAGAGATCAGGCGTTCGTCTTTAGCCAGAACGTGACCGGCCCGTCGTTGACGAGCGAGACCTGCATGTCGGCGCCGAACTCGCCGGTCTCGACGATCGGATGTTTCACCCGCGCCGCCGCGACGAAGTAGTCGAACAGGCGCTTGCCTTCATCCGGCGGCGCGGCCGGCGTAAAGCTCGGGCGCAGGCCGCTGTTGGTGTCCGCGGCCAGCGTGAACTGCGACACGAGCAGCAAACCGCCCGCGCGCCCGGCGCCGTCGATATTCTGCACGGAGAGATTCATCTTGCCGGCGGCATCGCTGAACACGCGGTAGCCGAGCACCTTGGCCAGCAGCCGTTCGGCGGCTGCCTCGGTGTCGCCGCGTTCGGCGCACACGAACGCGAGCAGTCCCGCTTCGATCCCGCCGGTCACGCGGTCGGCCACGCGCACTTCCGCGCGCCGCACGCGTTGGATCAGCGCGATCATCGGCTCAACTCCGGAAGCGCCGCTCTGAACATCAGGCTGTCAGCGTAACGCGCGCAAAACGGCGCTTGCCGACCTGCACGACGTACTCGCCGGCTTCGACTTTCAGGCCCTTGTCGGACACGGTCGCGCCGTCGATCTTCACACCGCCCTGCTCGATGTTGCGCAGCGCTTCGCTCGTCGACGGCACGAGATTGGCCTGCTTGAGCAACTGGCCAATCGCGAGCGGTGCGCCCGCGAGCGTCACGGCCGGAATATCGTCCGGCACGCCGCCTTTCGCGCGATGGTTGAAGTCTTCGAGCGCGCGCTCGGCATCGGCTTGCGAGTGGAAGCGTGCGACGATTTCCTGGCCGAGCAGCACCTTGAAATCGCGCGGATTGCGGCCCGCTTCGATTTCCCTCTTGAACCCGGCGATTTCGTCCATCGGACGGAACGACAGCAGTTCGAAGTAACGCCACATCAGCACATCGGAAATGCTCATCAGCTTGCCGAACATGTCGGTCGGCTTTTCGCTGATGCCGATGTAGTTGTTCTTCGACTTCGACATCTTCTCGACGCCGTCCAGCCCTTCGAGCAGCGGCATTGTCAGGATGCATTGCTGTTCCTGGCCGTATTGCTTCTGCAACTCGCGGCCTACCAGCAGATTGAACTTCTGGTCCGTGCCGCCGAGTTCGAGATCCGCGTTCAGCGCCACCGAGTCGTAGCCTTGCATCAGCGGATACAGGAACTCGTGAATCGAGATCGGCACGCCACCCTGAAAACGCTTGGTGAAGTCTTCGCGTTCGAGAATCCGCGCCACCGTGTAGCGTGACGCGAGCTTGATCATGCCGTCGGCGCCGAGCGGCATCGACCATTCGCTGTTGTAGCGGATCTCGGTCTTGTCGCGGTCGAGCACGAGCGCGGCCTGATCGAAATACGTTTTCGCGTTCGATTCGATCTGCTCGCGCGTGAGGGGCGGACGCGTGGCGTTGCGGCCCGACGGATCGCCGATCAGCGACGTGAAATCACCGATCAGGAAGATCACGGTGTGGCCGAGATCCTGCAGCTGACGCATCTTGTTCAACACGACCGTGTGGCCGATGTGGATGTCCGGCGCGGTCGGATCGAGCCCGAGTTTGATACGCAGCGGCTTGCCAGTCGCCGCGCTCTTCGCGAGTTTTTGCGCGAATTCGTCTTCGATCAGCAGTTCGTCGACACCGCGTTTGGTGACGGCGAGGGCGTGACGGACTTCGTCGGTGATCGGGAAGGCGGCAGCGGGATTAGGCTTGGTGGACTCGGTGCTCATGCTGGAAACGTGAAGTCGCGAAAAAAGGAGATTGTCCCATAGATGCGCGCCGCCGCGCCCAATGAGGCACCTAAGAACGCCCCGCCGGTGCACGATTTCTCCGTTCAACGTCGTGCCACCCGCGTCGCGACGCTTTATATTCGACCGCGCTTCACCCGATAATCTGCTACAACGAATCGCAACGAACCATCGAGAGGAGCAGCAACGTGGCGCAAGACCCCGCAGACGGCGTCTACTTTGGATTGATGTCCGGCACCAGCATGGACGGCGTGGACGGCGTGGCCGTCAGGTTCGCGCAAGGCAAGCCGCCGGTGGTGCTGGCCGAGGCGTTCGTCGGCTTTGCCGCGGGCCTGCGCGACGCATTGTTCGCGCTCCAGCAACCCGGCGACAACGAGATCGAGCGCGAGGCGCTCGCTGCCAATGCGCTCGCCACGCGTTACGCGGTGTGTTGCCACGACCTGCTGCACAACAGCCGCGTTCCCGCCGCGGAGGTGCGCGCGATCGGCGTGCATGGGCAGACGGTGCGGCATCGGCCGGAAAAGGGCTATACGCGGCAAATCAACAACCCGGCATTGCTCGCGGAAATGATGCATATCGACGTGATCGCCGATTTCCGCAGCCGCGACGTCGCGGCCGGCGGCCAGGGCGCACCGCTCGTGCCGGCGTTTCACGCCACGGTGTTCGGGGCGAAAAACGAAACGCGCGTGGTTTGCAATCTTGGCGGCATCAGCAATATCACGATTCTGAACGCGACGGGCAGCGTGCGCGGGTTCGACTGCGGGCCGGCCAATGCGCTGCTCGACGAGTGGGCGCAACGCCATCTCGGCAAACCATTCGATGAGAACGGCCATTTCGCGGCGGGCGGCCAGGTGGATCGCTCGCTGTTGAACACCTTGCTCGATGAGCCCTTTTTCGCGCAACAGCCGCCGAAGAGCACCGGCCGCGACCTGTTCAACGCGGAATGGCTCGACGCGAAGCTGCAGCCATTCGCCGGACTCGCCCCCGCCGACGTGCAAGCGACGCTGGTGGCGCTCACGGCGGTGACAGTCGCGCGCGAAATCGAACGGCACGCATCGGATGCGAGAGCGGTCTATGTCTGCGGCGGCGGCGCGCGCAATCCGGAGATCCTGAAAGCCTTGCAGCAGGCGCTGGAAGAAAGCGGCGTGAGCGGCGTACCCGTCATGACGACGGATGCGCTCGGCGTGCCGCCAAGCCAGGTCGAGCCGCTGGCGTTCGCCTGGCTTGCGATGCGCTGCGTGGCGCGTTTGCCAGGCAATCTGCCGGCGGTGACGGGCGCGTCGGCCGAGCGTGTGCTAGGAGCGATTTATCCGCGCTGACCGATACACAGTTTATTGGTGCGGGAAATAAGAAACGGGGCCGAAGCCCCGTTTCTCATTTCAACCTCTTACTCAACGAGCCATCACACCGAGAACGATGAGCCGCAACCACAGGTGGTCGTAGCATTCGGGTTCTTGATGACGAACTGCGCGCCGTTGATGTCGTCCTTGTAGTCGATCTCAGCGCCGACCAGGTACTGGTAGCTCATGGAATCGATCAGCAGCTGGACGCCGCTCTTGTTCATGACGGTGTCGTCTTCGTTGACGGCTTCGTCGAAGGTAAAACCGTACTGAAAGCCCGAGCAGCCGCCGCCCTGCACGAAAACGCGCAGTTTGAGGTCCGCATTGCCTTCTTCTTCGATCAGTTGCTTGACCTTGTCAGCCGCTGCGTCGGTAAAAACGAAGGGGGCGGGCATCTCGGTCACGGGTGTATCAGTGACTGCGTTCATTCGAACTCTCCAAAAAGCTTCTAACCGCTATTGTAGGGCTGATCTCGATATCGTGCTGAAGCCCACAAAATCAATGGGTTCTTCCCGCAAATTGAGGGACGGCGCATTTTGCCGCCGCCAGCCCCGCCAGGCGGGATACATCGCCGCTTTGGCGACGAGTTCGTCGCGGCAGCACCGGGAGCACTGAGCCGCGAACCCATGAAAAAAAGCCGCCAACGCGAAAGCGTTGGCGGCTTTTGCAGCGCGCCCGCCCGAAAGCCGGCTCGCGCCCGAAGCGATTAACGCTTCGAGAATTGCTTCCTGCGACGTGCCTTGTGGAAGCCGACCTTCTTACGTTCGACTTCACGTGCGTCACGCGTAACGAAGCCAGCCTTCGACAGTTCCGGCTTCAGCGTTGCGTCGTAGTCCATCAGCGCGCGCGTGATGCCGTGGCGAACCGCACCGGCTTGACCCGTTTCACCACCACCGTTCACGTTGACTTTGATGTCGAACGTGACGCCGTGGTTCGTGAGTTCCAGCGGCTGACGCACGATCATGAGCGACGTTTCGCGCGAGAAGTAATCGGCGATAGGCTTGCCGTTAACAATGATCTCGCCCTTGCCAGCCTTGATGAAGACGCGTGCGACGGCGCTCTTGCGGCGGCCCGTGCCGTAATTCCAGTTACCGATCATGTGGGCTCCCCTTAGATCTCGAGCGCTTTCGGCTGTTGTGCCGAATGCGGATGCGTTGCTTCAGCGTAGACCTTCAGCTTCTTGATCATCGCGTAGCCGAGCGGGCCCTTCGGCAGCATGCCCTTGACCGCTTTCTCGAGCGCGCGGCCCGGGAAGCGTTCTTGCATCTTGCCGAACGTCGTTTCATAGATACCGCCCGGGTAGCCCGAGTGACGGTAGTACTTCTTGTCAGTAGCCTTGTTGCCCGTGACGCGCAACTTACCCGCGTTGATAACGATGATGAAATCACCGGTGTCGACGTGCGGAGTGAATTCAGGCTTGTGCTTGCCGCGAAGACGGTGTGCCACTTCGCTGGCGACACGCCCGAGAACCTTATCCGTCGCGTCAATCACGTACCATTCACGCGTAACCTCATGGGCTTTTGCGGAAAACGTCTTCATGATCGATCCAAAAAAATTGCTGCGCCCAATGTGTTTTTTCCTGCTTGTAGTGTGCGCATCGAGGCGCGTGCAGGCTCTCCCTGGTTCTTCCTCCGCGGGCGCGGATGCGGAAAAGCCCTGAATTATAAAGGAATTTGCTACGGCAAGTCAAAACGTACGGGAATGTGCGCGAGATTTCGCGGCGATCCGGCTATTGGAAGCGCGATTTGACGCATTTGACGCACTATCGCGCCCGAGCGCGCAGGACGCGGGCGAAAAAAAACCCGAACGAGCGGTTCGGGTTTAATCCACCAAAGGAGGAGGTGGAGGAGACAGAAACGATTATATGAGCCGACCTTGTGCGATGCAAGAACATTTGCATTGCGAAACGTGATTTCACAATGTGAAAGTCAACTTTCTCGGCACCATATCGCAAATTTTCCTTTGAAATCAAACGCTAAATACCGCTTGCGCGACCATGCCGTTAGTTGTCATCTAGAGTAAAACCCCTAACCATGTCAGGGCCTTCCCGATGCGGCTGAACATGCCGCAGCGCAACACACAAGCCGCATCCGGCATAACTGGAAGCAAAAGTCGCCTCGGGCAGACACCCAAACACCCGGCTACAATGCCCTTTCGATAAAGTAAACGCGCGGTGGAGCACAGCATGGAATGCAAGGTGAGCTGGATGGGGCAGGACGGGATGGCGTTCGCAGCCGAGACGGGCAGCGGGCATCTGGTGACAATGGACGGCGCGCCTGAAGGCGGCGGCCGCAACCTCGCGCCGCGTCCGATGGAAATGGTTTTGCTCGGCACGGGCGGCTGCACCGCCTACGACGTCGTGATGATCCTGAAGAAAAGCCGTCAGGAAATCAGCGATTGCTCGGTGACGCTGAAGGCCGAACGCGCCAGCGAAGATCCGAAAGTGTTCACCAAAATTCACTTCCATTTCACGGTGACGGGCAAAAATCTGAACCCGGCCACTGTGGAACGCGCGATCAACCTGTCGCACGACAAATACTGCTCGGCGTCGATCATGATCGCGAAGACCGCTGAGTTGACGCACTCGTTTGACATCGTCGCGGGCTGATTGCCGCCTCACGGCGACCGCGGCGCGGGTGCCGAACGAACACTCGCCGCCCTGCACGCGCACTAAAAGAAAAATGCCGGCGTCCAGATGGACGCCGGCATTTTTTTGTCAGGTGGCAAAGCAAGCCGATAAGCCGGATTCTGTGCACGCGCAACGCCCGAAGACGCGACGCGCGTGGCAGCCATTCCTCTAGGCGCGCCATTGCTGACGCGCTCAAGCTTCCTACCCGCAGACGTGACAGGGGCCCCGTCCTGCATCTCGAAGATGCTAGCCTGCCTACTTGGAATTGCTCCGGGTGGAGGTTACCGTGCCGGTCTGCCTTGCAGCAGCCGCGGTGCGCTCTTACCGCACCGTTTCACCCTTACCTGATCCCGGCTTGCGCCGGGCCATCGGCGGTTTGCTTTCTGTTGCCCTGTTCCGCGTGTTGCCACGGATGGCCGTTAGCCATCACCCTGCCCTGTGGAGTCCGGACTTTCCTCGCCCTCTTCGGCCGAAACCTCGGAGGCCGCGACTGCCTAGCCTGCTTTGCTGGGGCGGATTTTAACATCTGCGGGACGGACGGCCCGGTTTAACCGCTGAAATAGCCGAACGGCCAGGAGAATCCGAGGTCAGTTTCCGCGTCGGAATCCGAACGCACCTGCCGCGCTCAACGCGCACGCCGCCCCGAGCGAAACACGGAGGTGTCGTCGTAAAACTCGCGCGACTCGTTCTCCGGCCACCAACCCGGAACACCCAGCACCGGCAACGGCGCAAACATGCGGCTTGCCAGCGCATCGGTATTCAGCAGCGCCGCCGCGACGGAGTCGTCCAGCCAGGCGTCTCGCTTCGCAACGTCCCAGTCAAAATACACGGCCGGCACTTCGACGATCCAGGCATGCCCCGTGCAAGCCTTGAACGGCGCAATCAGCTTCTCCATCAGCGCATGGCCGAAACATCGCACTTCGCAACTCGCCCCCCATGCATCGCGCCGGGCCACCAGCAGCGTATGCCAGTCGAACCCACGCAAGGCCTCGCTCAAAGCAGGATCAGCGCAAGCGAACAGCAGCGCGTTTTCATCGAACAGGGTTAGCGCATCGCGCACGCCGCCGCGGGTCGGACCGACGCCCAACACGTCGATGGCCGCCGACTGCCGCGCGTTCAGCGCCGCTTTGATGCGCGGAAAGGCGAACCACATCGACGCATTGAAGAAGTCGTGCAGATTGTGGCGCGTCGGCACACAGCCGGTCGACGCGATATGCGCCTCGTACGCCGCGCCGGCAGGCAAATCATCTTGCGCGATGAACGCGAGGCGCTGACCGCGCCCGGTGATCTGCCGCATCGCACCGGCATCGGCGTTCATCTCAGCGAGCAATGCCACGTAGCTCGTCAGGGCCGCTTGCTGCCACCGCTTGCCGCGTTCGACAAAAGGCGCGAACCACGGCCTGGTCCAGTCGATTGCAGCAAAGCCCGTCGGCTCCGCCTCGTGCGCCTGCATCTTGCTGAGCCTTAAACCAGCCGCCAGCCAATCGACTCGCCGCCGCGCAGCGGCACGACCGGCGTATCGCCGACCGGCAATTCAGCCGGCAGCGTCCATTCCTCGCGGCGCAGCGTGACCTTCTCTTCACTGCGCGGCAGGCCGTAGAAGTCTGCGCCGAAAAAGCTCGCGAAGCCTTCGAGCTTATCGAGCGCGTTGGCGTTGTCGAACGCTTCCGTGTACAGCTCCAAAGCATGCAGCGCCGTATAGCAACCCGCGCAGCCGCATGCATGCTCTTTCAGCCCCTTCGGATGCGGCGCGCTATCCGTGCCGAGGAAGAAACGCGGATTGCCCGAGGTCGCCGCTTCGACCAGCGCCACGCGATGCGTCTCCCGCTTCAACACCGGCAAACAGTAGTAATGCGGCCGAATGCCGCCCTGGAAGATCGCGTTGCGGTTGTACAGCAGGTGATGCGCCGTAATCGTCGCGCCCAGCAGTTCCGGCGCTGCGCCGGCTTCGCGGATATAGTCCACCGCGTCTTTCGTGGTGATGTGCTCGAACACCACCTTCAGCGCCGGAAACTCGCGGCGCAACGGCGTCATGACCCGGTCGATGAACACCTTCTCGCGGTCGAACAGATCGATCGACGAATCCGTCACTTCGCCGTGCACGAGCAGCGGCATGCCCACTTCCTGCATGACCTCGAGCGTTTTCGCGCACTTCATGATGTCGGTGACGCCCGCGTCCGAATTGGTCGTCGCGCCCGCCGGATACAGCTTCACGCCATGCACGAAGCCGCTTTCGCGCGCGCGGCGGATTTCGTCGGGCGGCGTGTTGTCGGTGAGGTACAGCGTCATCAGCGGTTCGAATTTCGCGCCTTCGGGAATCACGGCAACGATTCGCTCGCGATACGCCTGCGCCATCGCGGTGGTCGTGACCGGCGGCTTCAGGTTCGGCATGATGATCGCACGGCCGAACTGGCGCGCGGTGTCCGGCAACACGGCCGCCAGCATTGCGCCGTCGCGGACGTGCAGGTGCCAGTCATCCGGACGGGCGAGCGTGATGGAGTCGATAGAAGCGTTGGAAGCGGTCATGGCGGCGGGGGACGAGATTCGACGACAAAAGCCAATCTACGCGGTCAATCCGCAACGTTGCGGCATAAACACGTGTCAATTTTGCTATTTGGCGTTTCTGGCTCGGTGATATGCTTGGAAAATCATCATTGTAACGGCTCGCCCCGTTCACAGGCTTACCCGCAACATGTGCCAACTTCTTGGAATGAACTGCGCCGCGCCAACGGACGTCACGTTCTCGTTCACCGGCTTTGCGGCGCGCGGCGGCGTCACTGATCACCACGCCGACGGCTGGGGTATCGCCTTCTTCGAAGACAAAGCCTGCCGCCTGTTCATCGACCATCAGTCGTCGGCGACCTCGCCGATTGCCGAAATGGTCAAGCGCTACCCGATCAAATCGAAGAACACGATCGCGCATATCCGCAAAGCGACGCAAGGGCACATCCTGCTGGAAAACTGCCACCCGTTCATGCGCGAACTGTGGGGACGCCACTGGATCTTCGCGCATAACGGCGACCTCAAGGATTATTCGCCGGCGCTATCGGGCGTGTATCAGCCGGTTGGCACAACCGACAGCGAACTCGCTTTCTGCGCGCTCCTCGAAGGCCTGCGCAAGGCGTTTCCCGGCGCGCAGCAACCGCCGCTCGACGAACTGTTTGCCGCGCTCGAAACCCTCACGCGCGAAATCACACAGTTCGGCGTATTTAATTTCCTGATGTCGAACGGCCAGGCGCTGTTCGCGCATTGCTCCACGCATCTGCACTACATCGTGCGGCGCTGGCCGTTTTCCACCGCGCATCTCGTCGACGCCGACGTGTCGATCGATTTCGCCAAATACACCACGCCCGAAGACCGCGTCGCGGTGATCGCCACCAAGCCGCTGACCGACAACGAAGTGTGGACCGCCTTCGAACCGGGCGATCTGATGATGTTCCAGCACGGCGACGTGATCGGCCGCGTCAATGTGCCGGTGCCGGCTGCGGTGCTGGAAAAGCTGCGCAATCCGGCTTTGGATGCGTCGGCGTCGGCGAGCACGATCGCAGCTTCGACTGGCTCGTCGCCCGATGCGCAAGCCGAGGTCGATCTCGAAGCCGCAGACGACGCGGCCGCGTTCGAATCCTGAGCGCGAGGATTCGCTAAAAAAACGAATCGCCAGAAACAACAAAGCCGCTTCTTCCGAAGCGGCTTTTTTCTGCCCGCGCCGCGACGCGTGAACTGCGCGGCGCGACGCCACAACAAACTCAGTGCAGGATCTTCGCCAGAAAATCCTTCGCGCGATCCGACTTCGGATTGGCGAAGAAGTCTTCCTTGCGGTCGTCCTCGACGATCAAGCCTTTGTCCATGAAGATCACGCGGTGCGCGACCTTCTTCGCGAAGCCCATTTCGTGCGTCACGCACATCATGGTCATGCCTTCCTGCGCGAGTTCGACCATCACGTCGAGCACTTCGTTGATCATTTCCGGATCAAGCGCGGAGGTCGGCTCGTCGAACAGCATGGCGATCGGATCCATCGACAATGCGCGCGCAATCGCCACGCGCTGTTGCTGGCCACCCGACAACTGGCCCGGAAACTTGTCAGCATGCGCACGCAGGCCGACGCGATCGAGCAGCTTCAAACCCTTCGCCGTCGCCTCGTCGTTCGAGCGGCCGAGCACCTTCACCTGCGCGAGCGTGAGGTTCTGCACGATCGACAGATGCGGGAACAGTTCGAAGTGCTGGAACACCATGCCGACCTTGGCACGCAGCTTCGACAGATTGGTTTTCTTGTCGGTGAGCGACTGGCCGTTGATGACGATCTCGCCCTTCTGGAACGGCTCGAGGCCGTTGACGGTTTTGATCAGCGTGGATTTGCCCGAGCCCGACGGCCCGCACACCACCACCACTTCACCCTTTTTGACTTCCGTCGTGCAGTCGGTCAGCACTTGAAACTGGCCGTACCACTTCGAAACATTCTTGATAGAGATCATCTTGCGACCTTTTTCTGAAGACCTTTGACGAGGCTCGACGCGACCACACAGATCACGAAATAACACGCGCCCGCGAACAGTACCATCTCGACATTCGTACCGTCACGGTCGCCAATATTCGTGGCGGTGCGGAAGAAGTCGGCGAGGCTGATCACGTAGACGAGCGACGTATCCTGAAACAGCACAATGCCCTGCGTGAGCAGCAGCGGCACCATGGCGCGGAATGCCTGCGGCAGCACGATCAGACGCATGGACTGCGCGTATGTCATGCCGAGCGCGAACGACGCGTTGACCTGCCCGCGCGCCACCGACTGAATGCCGGCGCGGATAATCTCCGAATAGTAAGCCGCCTCGAACAGCGAGAAAGCGACCATGGCCGACGCGAGGCGAATGTCGATATCCGGCGACAAACCGAGCACGTTTTGCAGCACTTGCGGCACGATCAGGAAGAACCACAGCAGCACCATCACCAGCGGGATGGAACGGAAAATCGTCACGTAGCCCTTCGCGAACCACTCGAAGGGTTTGAACGACGACAGCCGCAACATGGCGAGAATGGTGCCCCAGACGATACCGAACACGATTGCGATCAGCGTGATCTTCAACGTGACAATGGCGCCGGTCCACAGCGTAGGCAATGCGCCCGGAATACCGCTCCAGTCGAAATGATGCATTACTTGCCTCCGATATAGCCGGGCAACCGGGTCTTGGCTTCGACCCAGCGCATGAGTTGCATCACGACCAGATTGATCAGCATGTACGCGATCGTGACCGCGATGAACGACTCATACGTCTGCGACGTGTAGTCGACCAGTTGGCGCGCCTGGGCGGACAGATCGAGCAGACCGATCGTCGACGCCACCGCCGAGTTCTTGAAGATATTCAGAAACTCGGAAGTCAGCGGCGGCACGATGATGCGGTAGGCGACCGGCAGCAGAACATAGCGGTACGTCTGCCATTGCGTGAAGCCCATGGCAAGGCCCGCGGCGCGCTGACCCTTCGGCAACGCGTTGATCCCCGAGCGCACCTGCTCGCACACGCGCGCAGCCGTGAATAGCCCGAGACAGATGATCGACGACGAGAAAAACTGCGCGCTCGGCGGCAGTTGCTTGAACCAGTTGCCGATCGAAGCGGGCAGCAACTCCGGTATCACCAGATACCAGATGAAGAACTGCACGATCAGCGGGATGTTACGGAAAATCGCGACATAGAGCGTGCCGATGCCCGACGCCCATTTATTCGGCACCGTGCGCAGCACGCCGAACAACGAACCGACGATCAGCGCGATCACCCACGCCGACAGCGACACGGTAATCGTCACCCAGAAGCCCGACAGCAGCCAGCCCAGATACGTGGTCGGCTCGCCGGTGGAGACGGGACTCAGCAGAATGCCCCAGTTCCAGTGATATGACATGACCAAGACTCCAGCAAAAAGAAACGGAAGAAGCGCGTGGCCCCTTCCGTTTCGTTCAGCGTTTCAAAAAAACAGCTAAGGTTTAATCGATTGCCTTGTCATTCGGGCTCTTGTAGAGCGCCTTGATGTCGTCGCTTTCCGGGAAGTTCAGGTTCAGGCCCTTCGGCGGGATCGGCGATTCGAACCACTTCTTGTAGATCGCGTCGGCTTCGCCCGAGGTTTCGACCTTGGCGATCGCGTCGTCGACTACCTTCTTGAACTCCGGATCGTTCTTGCGAATCATGCAGCCGTACGCTTCATGCGATTGCGGCGTGCCGACAATCACGAAATCGCCCGGATTGTTCGACTTCGCGCGTTCGCCCGCGAGCAGTGCGTCGTCCATCATGAAGGCAGCGGCGCGGCCGGTGGAGAGCGTCAGGAACGACTCGCCGTGGTCCTTCGCGCTGATGATGTTCATGCCCATGCTCTTGTCCTGGTTCATCTTGCGAAGCAGGCGCTCGGACGTGGTGCCGGCGGTCGTGACGACCGTCTTGCCCTTCAGGTCCGCCCAGTCCTTGATGCCGGAGTCTTTCTTGGTCATCAGGCGCGTGCCGATCACGAAGATCGTGTTCGAGAAGGCAGCCTGCTGCTGACGTTCAGCATTGTTCGTGGTCGAACCACATTCCATGTCGACGGTGCCGTTCTGCACCAGCGGAATACGGTTTTGCGACGTGACCGGCGTGAGCTTGACCTTCAGGTTCGGCATGTTCAGCTTCTGCTTCACTGCCTCTACGACCTTCAGCGCGAATTCCTGCGAGTAGCCGATGACGTTCTGCTTGTCGTCGTAATACGAAAACGGGATCGACGATTCGCGATGACCCAGCGAAATGACACCCGTGTCCTTGATCTTTTTCAGCGTACCAGCGTCTTGCGCATGCGCGCCAACCGTAAACAGTCCGAGAGTCGCGAGCAGCAGCGCAGCTTTTTTAACCTTCATGTGTGATCTCCTTGGCAAGAACCGGCGCCAGTTTAGCAAAGTAATTATTCTGAAAGTATGGCTATAAACCATGTTGTTGCGCGCGCGCCGCTAGGGGTTTGCGGCGCTTTGGGGGCAGGTCGGTCAACCTTTCCGTATATGCAAAGGCGGGCGGCATCGATACGATGCCGCCCGCCGGGTCGAACACGCAGTCTTGTGGACCGCGCTGAAGCAAGGATTGGCGGCGGTCCCGCGGGGTAGCGGAACCGCCGTTTGAAGCGGAAAAGAAGCCGAAAGAAGCGGAAAGATCAGGGATACAGGCCGCGCAGTTCGCGTGCTTCCAGGATCCGCTTACATGCGACGATAAATGCCGCTGTCCGCACGGACACCTTCTGCTCGCTCGACACTTGCCACACTGCGGCAAACGCTTCACGCATCACGCGCTCGAGGCGCTGGTTGATCTCGTCTTCCGTCCAGAAGAAGCTCGAGAAGTCCTGCACCCACTCGAAGTACGACACGGTCACGCCGCCGGCATTGGCCACCACGTCCGGAATCACGAGGATGCCGCGATCGTGCAGGATGTCGTCCGCAGCCGTGGTGGTCGGGCCGTTCGCGCCTTCCACGACGATCTTCGTCTTGATCTTGCTGGCGTTCTTTTCGGTGATCTGGTTTTCCAGCGCCGCCGGAATCAGGATGTCCGATTCGACGGTCCAGAACTCCTCGTTCGTGACGGCGTCGGCTTCGGGGAAACCACCCACACCGCCCGTCCTGGCCACGTGGTCGAGCAATGCGACGGCGTCGATACCGGTCGACTTGTACAGCGAGCCGGTGTGATCCTGCACCGCGACCAGTTTCGAACCGGCTTCCTGGAACAGACGCGCCGCGATGCCGCCCACGTTACCGAAACCTTGAACCGCAATGCGTGCGCCTTCGATGTCGACACCGATACGGCGCGCGGCTTCCGAAGCCGTCACGAACACGCCGCGGCCCGTCGCCTCGCGGCGGCCGAGCGAACCGCCCAGCGTAATCGGCTTGCCCGTCACCACGCCGGTGGCCGTTTGGCCCTGGTTCATGGAGTACGTGTCCATCATCCACGCCATGATCTGCTCGTTCGTGTTCACGTCCGGCGCGGGAATGTCGGTATTCGGTCCGATGATGATGCCGATTTCGCTGGTGTAACGGCGCGTCACGCGCTCCAGTTCACCACGCGACAAGGTGCGCGGGTCGACACGGATGCCGCCCTTCGCGCCGCCGTATGGCACGTTCACCGCAGCGTTCTTCACCGACATCCACGCCGACAAGGCCATCACTTCCGACAACGTCACGTCCTGGTGGTAACGCACACCGCCCTTGCCCGGACCGCGCGACACGTTGTGCTGCACGCGATAGCCTTCGAAGTGAGCGACCGTGCCGTTATCGAGTTCGATAGGCACGTCGACGATCAGAATGCGCTTCGGGCGCTTCAGGGTTTCGAGCCAGCGGGACAGGGAGCCGAGATACGGCGCGACGCGATCCACCTGACGCAGGTAGTTGCCCCACGGGCCGAGATCGTCTTTATTCAGGTAGGAAGGAACCGACTGCAACGTTGATGCGGATTGGGCTGCTTGTGCTGCCTGTTGCTGGGATGACATGAACGCTCCGGCGTTGAACGAATGTCAGCATTGTGGAAAAACGCCGTTTTGAAATCCAATGCCGTTTCCTTATCCGATTATGTTTTTTTTGCATAACCATCAAGAAGCCGCAAATTCGCGTCGTAAGGAGGCAGGATTTCAGGCCGTGCCTTGCGCCAGTTCTTGCGACACCACCTCCCACAATTGACGCGCGAGTATCTGTCGCGCATCGTCGCTCTTCGCCGCGAGCTTGTCGCGATAGAGGCGGATCTCCATGGTCAGTGTGAGCTGGCCTTCCGGCGTGCCGCGCGTGGCGCGGTCAAGACGGATCAGCTTGCCGTCGGCGACCGCGTCCTCGACCGCGCTGTGCGGCAGGAAGGCAATGCCGTGCCCGGCCAGCGCCATCGCCTTGAGTCCCTCGGCCATGTCGGTTTCGTAGAGGCGGTCGAGGTACAGGCGCGCCGGCGCGTTGGCGAGTATCACTTCGGTCATGCGTCCCAGATAGGCGTTCGGCGTGTACGACAGGTAAGGCGTGGGCGCCTCGCCCGTGCCCGGCAACGTGTGACGCGGCCGGCCAGCGCGGCCCGGCGCCGAAAACGGACTGATCGGTTCGTTGCCGAGCGTCAGCATGTCGTAGCGGCCCGGATCGAGCGCGACCGGATGGCTGGGATGGTGATAGCCCATCATCAGATCGCAGCCGCCTTCCACCAGCGACAACGCCGCGTCGTGCACGTTCAGGGCGCGCAGACGCGTGTGGATCGGACCCAGATGGGCTTCGATCCGCTGCAGCCAGCGTGGAAAGTAAGTCAGCGACAACGTGTGCGGCACGGCGAACTCGATGGTCGCCTGCGGCGTCGCCGTATGGCCGCGCAGCAACGCGCGCGCTTCGTGGAACTGCGAGAGCATCGCGAGCGCCTGTTCGTTGAACACCTGGCCGGCCGCCGTGAGCCGCGTCGGATAGACCGAGCGGTCGATCAACTCCGTGCCGAGCCATGCTTCGAGCGCCTGAATCCGCCGGGAGAACGCCGGCTGCGTGACGTGGCGCAATTCAGCCGAGCGGCTGAAACTACGCGTTTCCGCGAGCGAAACGAAGTCTTCGAGCCATTTCAGTTCCATGCGGGGCCTGCTGCCGACGGGAGAGAGGAAGTCAGCATTCTAGTGGGTGTCGTGAGACCGCCAGGTGCGGCCGTGCGCGAGATCGCGTGATAACCCCACGTCAGGAAATCGGATTGCGCCGATGGCGCCGCCCGGCCGCCAGCCGCTATCTTGCTGCGCGCACACCCCGGCGGCAGCACGCCGCACCCTCCATCAACTCTCTTTGATAACGCGCCTTTCCGTGCGCGAGACCCGCCATGTCCCCACTCGTCTCCATCATCACGCCGACGGCCAATCGCGACGGGTTCCTGCCGGCCATCGCGCGCTGCGTGCTGCGCCAGCAGGTCGACTGGGAATGGCTAATCCTCGACGACAGCCCCGAGCCGAGCGCGTATTTGCAGGCGCTGGCTTTGCAGGACGCGCGCATTCGCTACTTTCATTGCGCCGCGCGCATGTCGATCGGCGCCAAGCGCAACGCGCTGATCGCGGAATCGCGCGGCTCGCTCATCGCCCATTTCGACGATGACGACCACTACGCGCCGCACTACCTCGCGCACATGGTCACGACGATGCAGGAGAACCGCGCAGACCTGATCAAGCTGTCGGGCTTCTTCATGTACGCGCCGCACACGCAGTTCTTCGGCTACATGGACCTGAATGCCAAGGTAGGCCTGCACTACGAACTGAGCGGGCGTTCGGTCAGCCCCATCGAATTCCACGAGAAGATGCAGATCGGCGCGGACTTTATCCTGTTCTACGGCTTCTCTTATGTGTACGACAAAGCCCTTGCCGCGGTCTCGGCCTTCGACGACATCAATCTGTGCGACGACGAGAGCTTCATCCGGCGCGTAGTCGAAGCGGGCCGCAACGTGATCGCGGTGGACGATCCGCAAGCGAGCTGCCTGCATCTGGTCCATCCCGCCTCCACCTCGCGCTGCTTTTCGCGCTACTCGCTGCCGCCGTTCACGCTGCCTACCCTGTTCCCCGGCTACGAAGGCTATCCGGGCTAGCCGCCGCGCGGGCGTTACGCCGGCGCCGCGTGGCGCCGCGCCGAAATCGGCCGGTCGGCGTCCGGTGGTAAAATTCGCGGTTCCCGCAGTTTCCTCCGCGTTTTCACCCTTGCGCCACGCCGCCATCATGTCCGACACCCATCCCGACACCCTCTTCGCGCTGAACGCGCTCTCCCCGCTCGACGGCCGCTACGCCTCGAAAACCGAAGCCTTGCGCGACTGGCTCTCGGAAGCCGCTTTCATGCGCAACCGCGTGACCGTCGAAATCCATTGGCTGATCGCGCTCTCGCGCGCCGGTTTCGCCGAAGTGCCGCGCTTTTCCGAAGCGTCCGAGCAATTCCTGCTGCAACTGGCCGAGCGCTTCACCGCGCACGACGCCGCGCGCATCAAGGAAATCGAACGTGTGACGAATCACGACGTGAAAGCGGTCGAGTACTGGCTGAAAGAATCGGTGAAGGGTCAGGCGGAACTGGAGCGCGCGAGCGAGTTCATCCACTTCGCCTGCACGTCGGAAGACATCAACAACACGTCGCACGGCCTGATGCTGGCGGGCGCCCGCGAACACGTGATCCTGCCGGCGCTGCGCTCGGTGCATCAGCGTCTCGTCGCTCTCGCTCACGCGCACGCCGAGCAGCCGATGCTGTCGCGCACGCACGGTCAGCCGGCCAGCCCGACCACGCTCGGCAAGGAACTCGCCAACGTCGCCGCCCGCCTGGAGCGCGCGATCGATCGTATCGCCAAGGTCGAACTGCTCGGCAAGATGAACGGCGCGGTCGGCAACTTCAACGCGCATCTCTCTGCGTATCCGGAATTCGATTGGGAAGCGTTCTCGCGCGAAGTCGTCGAGCAACGTCTGAAACTCACCTTCAATCCGTACACGATCCAGATCGAGCCGCATGACTATATGGCCGAACTGTTCGACGCGGTATCGCGCGCCAATACGATCCTGCTGGATCTGGACCGCGACGTGTGGGGCTATATCTCGGTCGGTTACTTCAAGCAGCGCACCAAGGCCGGCGAAATCGGTTCGTCGACCATGCCGCACAAGGTCAACCCGATCGACTTCGAAAACTCGGAAGGCAATCTCGGCCTGGCCAACGCCACGCTGCGCCACCTCGCCGACAAGCTGCCGGTCTCGCGCTGGCAGCGTGACCTGACCGATTCGACAGTGCTGCGCAATATCGGCGTGGCGTTCGGTTACTCGCTGCTCGCGTACGACTCGCTGATCCGCGGTCTGGACAAGTTGGAAGTGAATGCGCAGCGTCTGAACGAAGACCTCGACAACTGCTGGGAAGTGCTGGCCGAGCCGGTGCAAACGGTGATGCGCCGTTACGGCATCGAGAATCCGTACGAGCAGTTGAAAGAACTGACGCGCGGCAAGGGCATCACGCGTGAAGCGCTGCAAACGTTCGTCAACGGCCTCGCGATTCCGCAGGACGCGAAAGATCGTTTGCTCGCGATGACGCCGGGCTCCTATATCGGCAAGGCAGTCGAATTGGCTAAGCGGATCGCTTAAGCGGTCTCGATTGCCGATTGCCTCGTTAAAGTCGAGGCGTAAAAAAACCGCTCCGTGGAGCGGTTTTTCATTTTCAGCAGCGAAACACACTCACTTGCGCGCTTCGACCTGCTTCAGCACCTCGACGACGATTTCTTCCGGTGACAATTCGATGCTCACCGTAATCGCTTCGTCCGGGCCCGGCTCTTCGAGCGTATCGAGCTGGCTTTGCAGCAGCGACGGATCGAAGAAATGCCCGGTGCGCGTGGTCAGACGCTGCTCCAGCACCTCACGCGAACCCTTCAGATACACGAAGCACACGTCCTTGTCGCCATCGCGCAAAACGTCGCGGTACGAGCGCTTCAGCGACGAGCACGTGAACACGGCCGTCTCGCCCGCCTTCTGCTTCTCGACAATCGCGGCGCGGATGGTTTGCAGCCACGGCCACCGGTCTTCATCGGTAAGCGGAATGCCGTGGTGCATTTTCTCTTTGTTGGCGGCGCTGTGAAACGCGTCGCCATCGGTGAAGGCGCAATGCAGGCGTTCCGCCAGCATTTCGCCAATTCTCGTCTTGCCGGCGCCCGACACGCCCATTGCGATCAGAATCATCAAAAACTCCTTACACGACCGCCGCGAGTGCGAAGGTCAAACCCAAGCCCATCAGTGAAATGATGGTTTCGAGGAGCGACCATGTCTTGAAGGTCTGCCCCACCGTCATACCGAAGTATTCCTTGATCAGCCAGAAACCGCCGTCGTTCACGTGCGAGAAGATCAGCGAGCCCGAACCCGTGGCGAGCACCAGCAACTCCGGCTCCACATGCACGCCGCTAGCCGAAGCGATCGGTGCGACGATGCCGCACGCGGTGGTCATGGCGACCGTCGCCGAACCCGTGGCCAGACGAATCAGTGCGGCCACCAGCCAGCCGAACAACAGCGGCGACAGATGCATGGCCGTTGCCACATTGACGATTTCCTTCGAAATACCGCTATCCATCAGCACGCGCCCGAAACCGCCGCCCGCGCCGACGATCAGCGTGATGCCCGCGATCGGCGCGAGACAGTCGCCGCAGAATTTCTGGATCTGCTCGCGAGTGAAACCGCGGCTCGCGCCGAAGGTCCAGAAGCTCACCAGCACCGCGATCAGCAGCGCGACGTCCGAATTGCCGGCGAAGTGCAGCAGGTCGTTCGGTAAGGTTTTCGGCGTGGTGAAGAGATCGGCCCAGCTTCCCACCAGCATCAGAATCACCGGCAGCAGGATCGTGAGCAGCGTGATGCCGAAGCTCGGCAGTTCGCGCTTGGGTGCCACGTTCTGCGCTGCGTTCTGCGCGCCGTTTTTGGTCTCGTCACCGTGGCCGAGAAATTGCGCGGCAAGCGCGTTCTCTTTCGGCAGCTTGATGTATCGACTGATCAGCAACGCGAACAGCGGACCCGCGACGATCGCGGTCGGCACACCGACGATCAGCCCATAAGCGATGGTCTTGCCGATATCCGCGTGATACGCCTGCACCGCGAGCATCGCGGCCGGATGCGGCGGAAGCAGGCCGTGCACGACGGACAGACCCGCCACCATCGGCAAGCCGACCAGCAGCAACGACTTGTTGGTGCGCTTCGCAACGTTGAACGCGATCGGGATCAGCAGCACGAAACCGACTTCGAAGAACACCGGCAAGCCGACGATGATCGCCACGATCATCATCGCCCAATGGATGTTTTTCTCGCCGAAGAAGTTGATCAACGTGGTGGCGATGCGCTCGGCGCCGCCCGACTCGGCCATCATCTTGCCGAGCATGGTGCCCAGACCGACCACGATGGCGATATGCCCAAGCGTATTGCCATTACCCGTTTCGAACGATTTGACGATGGTCGCCATCGGCATGCCGGATGCAAGACCCAGCAGCAGCGACACGATGATCAGAACGAGGAACGGATAAACCTTGTAGCGTGTGATCAGCAGGATCAGCAATGCGATGGCGATCACCGCGAAGACCAGCAGCGTGCTGCCGTGGACAGCTTCCATGAAGCTCCTCCTTTTGCGTTATTGATTGTGAGTGCGTGCGGAACACAGCCAGCACCGTGTCTCACGGCGACCTGTACGGGGCCTTGAAACCGGGCTGACCGCGCGGACGCTGAATTTTACTGTTTGTTATCTCAAGACGTGCGCCAATTCTCCGCGCATATCGCAAAAAGAGCCTCGCCAAGACAGCCTGAACAGCTGTATCGACGAGGCTCCTTCGTGTCGGACCTTGATAAAGGGTTAACGAGCGCGCGGATTCAACCTAGTGAGCCGGCGCCGCCAGCTGGCTCGCGGCACGCGCCAGACGCGTGACCTCGTCCCAGTTTTGCGCGGCGAGCGCGGCTTTCGGCGTGAGCCATGAGCCGCCCACGCACACCACGTTCGGCAGCGACAGGAAATGCGTGGCCGTTTCCGCCGTGATGCCGCCGGTCGGGCAGAACTTCAGATTCGGGAACGGGCCGTGGAACGCTTGCAGCATCGGCACGCCGCCGGCTTGCTGCGCCGGGAAAAACTTCACGATCTCGTAGCCGAGCTCGAGCGCCGCGATGATGTCCGACGGCGTCATCACGCCCGGTAGCAGCGGCAAGCCCGCATCCTGCGCGGCCTTGTGCATGTCTCTAGTCAGGCCCGGCGAGACGCCGAACTGCGCACCCGCCTTCTTGGCCTGAGCGCAATGCTCGGGCTTCGTAATCGTACCGACACCCACCACGATATCTTCGGCCAACTGGCTCGCGCGTTCGATCGCTTCGAGGCCTGCTGCGGTGCGCAAGGTGATTTCCAGCACCTTCACGCCGCCCGCGTGCAGCGCGCGCGACACGTGTTCACCCTGTTCGACCGAGTCGAACGCGAGCACCGGAATCACCGGGCCTAGGCGCACGATATCGCTTACTGTTTTCGACGTCATAGTCAGACTCCTTGTTCTGCAGCACTTGGCTGGCTTGAGTGGTGCTTGTTGGGTGCCGATTTGCTGCTTGCGTGCCGCTAGCGTGTTTCAGGTGTGCGCTTTGGCTTTTTCGCCGTGACGCGCAGCCTCGTGAGTGTCGTGCGACGCTGCATGAGGCGCCGCGCGCTCGCCCACCATCGCGCCGAATACCGACGCTCCCTGCTCCGCCGGCGCCGCCGCCGCGCGGAACACGCCGAACAGCTCACGGCCGAAGCCAACTTCGTTCGCCGCCTGATGCTGCGGCGCGGCGCCCTGGCGCGCGCTCCATTCCGCCGCGTCGATTTCCATGTCGAGCACGCCGGCGTCGGCGTCGATCACCAGCATGTCGCCCGTGCGCACCTTGCCGATCGGCCCTTGCAGCAACGCTTCCGGCGACAGATGAATCACCGCCGGCACCTTGCCCGACGCGCCGGACATGCGGCCGTCCGTGACCAGTGCAACATGGAAACCTTGATCCTGCAACACACCGAGCAGCGGCGTCAAACGGTGTAATTCGGGCATGCCGTTTGCGCGCGCGCCCTGGAAGCGCACGACAGCGATGAAGTCGCGCTTCAGCTCGTGCTTGTCGAACGCTTCCTGCACGGCTTCCTGCGAATCGAACACGATCGCCGGCGCCCTCACCTTGCGATGCTGCGCCGCCACCGCCGAAATCTTGATCACGCCACGGCCGAGCTTGCCCTGCATCAGACGCAGGCCGCCGTCCGGCTGGAACGGTTCTTTGATGCCGCGCAGCACCGCGGTGTCTTCGCTCGCTGTCGCACCCGGCACCCATTGCAGCTTGCCGTCGATCAGCTTCGGCTCTTCGGTGTAGTGCTTGAGCCCCTTGCCCGCGACCGTGTTCACGTCTTCGTGCAGCAAGCCGCCTTCGAGCAGATTGCGCACGAGGAACGCGACGCCGCCGGCTGCGTGGAAGTGGTTCACGTCCGCCTTGCCGTTCGGATAGATTTTCGCGAGCAGCGGCACGGCTTGCGACAGCGTGTCGAAGTCGTCCCAGTCGATCACGATGCCGGCCGCGCGTGCAATCGCGACCAGATGCAGCGTGTGGTTGGTCGAGCCGCCCGTCGCCAGCAACGCGACGATGCCGTTGACGATCGCCTTTTCGTCGATCACGTGGCCGATCGGCATGTAGTTGCCGCGCTCGACCGTCAGATCGAGCACACGGCGCGCGGCCTGCGCGGTCAGCGCATCGCGCAGCGGCGTATGCGGATGCACGAAAGCCGAACTCGGCAGATGCAGGCCCATCACTTCCATCAGCATCTGGTTGCTGTTCGCCGTGCCGTAGAACGTGCAGGTGCCGTGGCTGTGATACGCGGCGGCTTCCGCTTCGAGCAGCGCGCCGCGATCGCATTGGCCGGTCGCGAAGAGTTGGCGTGTTTTGGCTTTGTCGTCATTCGACAGGCCGCTGCCCATCGGGCCGGCCGGCACGAAGATGGTTGGGATATGGCCGAATTGCAGCGCGCCGATCAACAGGCCCGGCACGATCTTGTCGCAGATGCCGAGGCACAGTGCCGCGTCGAACATGTTGTGCGTGAGCGCGACTGCCGTGCTCATGGCGATGACCTCGCGCGAGAACAGCGACAGTTCCATGCCCGCATTGCCTTGCGTGACGCCGTCGCACATGGCCGGCACGCCGCCCGCGAATTGCGCGACGCCGCCGTTTTCACGCGCGGCCTGCTTGATGATGTCCGGGTAGTTTTTGTACGGGGCGTGGGCCGACAGCATCTCGTTGTACGAGGACACGATGCCGATGTTCGGCTCGCGAATCTGCTTGATGACGAGCTTGTCGTTGCCTTCGAGGCCGGCGAAACCGTGCGCCAGATTGGCGCAGGAGAGCGCGCCGCGCGCCGGGAACTTGCCCTGCGCCTGGTGGATGCGGGCGAGATACGCCTCACGAGTGGGCTTGCTACGCTCGACCACGCGCTGCGTGACCTTCAACAATTGCGAATGCGGGGAAACCATCGGAGCTCCTTCGTCGCTGGCCTAAGACGCGCAGTCGATGCGCGCGCGATGCCAGGTGGGTATCGCGGGGGCGTCGGGTCAACCGACAACGTCATGTTAGTAGAAAAACTACACGATCGCAATGTGGATTCTTGTTGCGACGCCGCATCGCCGAATCGTCAGAAGCCCTTTACTGCCGGCCCGCCGCCAAATTTCAACAACATCCTAGGGAATACACCTACGCGCCAAATGTAGTTTTTGTACCTTTCTGGCAATCAGCTATAGTCCACGCATTCTTCAGCATAGTGCGAGTTTTCCGATGATGCTGTCCCAAGTCGAAGAGATGCGCGAGCAGTTGCGGCCGTCCGAGCGCAAGCTGGCCGACTATGTGATCGAATCGCCACGCGAGGTGCTCGATCTGTCGATGACCGAAGTCGCCGCCCGCGCGGGCGTCAGCCAGCCGACCATCGCGCGGTTCTGTCGCGCGTTGGGCTTTTCGGGGTTTCGTGAGTTCAAGATCCGGCTGGCGCAAGGTATCGCGTCCAGCGTGCCGACCGTCTATCGCGACGTGCGGTCGGACGAAGGTGCGTCCGGGCTGATCGCCAAAGTGTTCGACCGGACCATCGGCACGCTGATCGAGGTGCGCAACAGCCTGTCGCCGGACAGCATCGAAGCGGCCGTCGAACTGCTGGCGAACGCCGCGCGCATCGAGTTTTACGGCGCGGGCGGCTCGGGCATCGCCGCGCAGGATATACAGCACAAGTTTTTCCGGCTCGGCATGCCGAGCGTCGCGTACTCCGATCCGCACACGTATTCGATGTCGGCGGCGCTGCTCGAACCCGGCGACGTCGTCGTGGCGATTTCCAATACCGGCCGCACGCGCGACATCATCGATTCAGCGCGCTCCGCGCTCGCACGCGGCGCCAAAGTGATTGCCATCACGCACGGCAGTTCACCGCTCGCACGGGTTGCGAGCATTTGCCTGTTCTCGAACGTCGTGGAAGAAAACGACGTGTTTTCACCGATGACCTCGCGCATGTCGCATCTCGCGATCGGCGACATTCTGGCGGTCGGCGTGGCGCTCAGGCGCGGACCTGAACTCGTCGAAAGGCTCGGCCAGGCGAAAGGCGTGATCGGCCGGCTGCGCATCGACGGCGAGCCCTGAAGCGCCGGAATAGAAAAAGGCCTGCGCGACGGCAGGCCTTTGATGGTCAAACTTTTGCGTCGCCCGACTTACTCGGCGAAGACGCGCACGTCGACACGACGGTTTTGCATACGACCTTCGGCGGTTGCGTTCGTGGCGACCGGATCAGCGCTGCCCATGCCCTTCGATGAGAACTGGTCGGCCTGAAGGCCACCGTCGCGCAGATAAGCGACGACAGCCGCGGCACGCGCTTCGGAGAGCATCCGGTTATGCGGCTCGGAGCCTGTCTTGTCGGTATAGCCGATCACGGTCACGCGACGAAGGTGTACTTCCTTGTTCACGCGCAAGAACTGGTCGAGATTGTCCTTGGCGACCGCGCTGAGTACCGAGCTATCGGTGGCGAAGTTCGCGTTGCCTTGCAACAGCAGACGGCGTTGTTGCACCGTGACTTGCGGTTGCGGGGCGGGTTGCTGCGCGATCACCACCGGCGCCGGCTGCTGTACGACTGGCTGCGTCACCGGCTGCTGCACGGCAGGCGTACCGCACATGAAGGTTCCTTCACGCGGATCTTTCTTCGGCTCGTTGTTGCGTACGCCGTCAATCGATTCGAGCCAGGTGACGGGCTGGGCTTTACAAGTTTCTTCGGCCACGCGCACACAAGCCTGCGAGCTTTCGAAAAGTCCCTGACAGGTCACGTGATAAGTGCGTGCCTGCTGGTTCGGCGTGCTGATGGCGTGCAACGTGTAGGTCGCACCCGACTGCGTGGTACAGGCAGCGAGCGCGGCGACGAACGCGCCGAGCAACGGCGCGCGGAGATATTTAAAAAGAGTCGAGTTCATTTCAACGGATTCAGTGTTTGAAGCGGCGCCGTTGCTGCGTGTGCTGCCAACAACGGCGCGCTTTCAGTTAGGAAATCTGCGGATCAGGGCCGACGGATGGAATTTGCATCCCATCCGTCGAGGCGCTTACCACTGATAGGAAGCACCCAAGCCGACGGTCGTGCCTTGCGAGCTGGTGCCCGCGCCGGCCTTCATCTTCAGGTTCTCGGTAATACGCGCCGAGATGCCGAGTGCCACAGCGCTCGAACCCTTGTACGTACCGCTGCCGATACCGACCGCGATCGTCTTGCCTTGATCGACGTCCGGAATCATGGTCAGTGCCGTAGCCGCCGCGATACCCGCGTAGGAGTTCTTCGCAACCTGGTTGACGCTGCTCTGCACCGAACTGATCTGCTTGTCGGTGTAGTCCTTCGCGGTCATGCCGGCCGGCACGTTGCCGACGGCCGAACCGATTGCATCGTTCAACTGGCCGACGTTGACCGCGTCGGTCGTTGCCGTACCCGCTGCCACGTTGGTGACCTGGCGTTCGTTGCCCGCCGAGCCCACCGACACCGTGTTAGCACGGTCCGCCACCGAGTTCGCACCCAGCGCCACCGAGTTGGCCGCGCTTGCGCTGGCGTTCGCACCCATTGCCGTCGAATGCGTACCGCTCGCGACCGCTGCTTCCGTGTCACGGTTGCCGTTTGCAGCAAACATCGGGTTGCTCGCTGCGGCGGCAATGTTCGTGACGGTGGAAATCGCCGCGTTCATCTGCGTGACGTTGACTGCGTCGTCGCCGGCCGTACCTGCTGCCACGTTGTGGATCGTCGTACCGCCTGCAACACCGTTACCCATCGTAATGCTGTTGTAGTTGGTCGTACCGTCCGCGTTGTGGTCATACGTGACTGCCGCGTTCGTCGTGCCGTTAGGATTGATCACGCCCGACGCCTTCAACTGCGCGACGTTCACCGCATCCGTATCCGCCGTACCTGCCGCGACGTTGGTGATCTGGCGTTCGTTGCCCGCCGAGCCCACCGACACCGTGTTGGCGCGATCCGCCACCGAGTTGGAACCCAATGCCACCGAGTTCGCCGCCAGCGATTTCGCGTTACCACCGATCGCCACCGAATCCGCGCCGATTGCCTGGGAATCCGGCAACGCGGAGTTGGCGTGGAAGTACGTGACACCGCCACCATTGCTGATGGTGTTCAGCGTGTTGTTGATGTTGGTGATCGCCGTCGTGTTCTGCGTCGTGCGGTCGTCCAGATTGGTGATCGCGTCACCCACGTTGTTGACGGTCGTGCCGCCCACCGCGTAAGTCGGCGCCGTGATGGAGCCATCCGTGTTCACCGTCGAACCACCGCCGATTGCATTCGCGACGCTCTGCGACACACCGAACAGCTGCGAACCGTTCACCGCATCCACGCTCGTTGCGCTCACTTCACCAGCGGCCACGCCGGTCAGCTTGCGCGAACCCGCCGTACCCGTGAAGTCCACCACCGTACCGTCGCTATCCTTCGCCACGGTGATGTTGCGCGACGTCGCATCCTGCTGCACCAGACCCACCGAACCGTTGTTGATGTTGTTCGTCAGGTTGGTGATGTCGCTCGAGTTCTGCGTCACCTGCTGGTTGGTCGCATACAGCTCGCTACCATTGACCGCGTCCGTGCTGGTCGCGCTCAGGCGGCCTGCCGCGACGTTGGTGATGGTGCGCTCGTTACCCACCGAGCCCACGCTCACCGTGCTCGTCGGAGCCGTGCCTGCAAACGTGTAGTTCACGCCGCCGACGGTCGCGCCAGTGGTCGCCACTGCTGCTGCCGTCGTCGAACCCGCGCCCAGTGCCACCGCGCCGGCATTCGCTGCCGATGCGTTGCCGCCGATCGCCACTGCATCCGCGCCCGTTGCCGACGAATCCGCCAGCGTCGAGTTCGAGTGGAAGTACTTGATGCCCGTACCGCCGTTGGTGATGTTGTTCACCACGTTGCTGATGTTGGTGACATTACCCGCGATGTTGCTGACGTTGTTACTCAGGTTCGCCACGTTGCTGTTCGTCGAGTACAACTGCGAACCGTTGACCGCATCCGTGCTCGCGGCGCTCAGAACACCCGCCGTTACACCGGTCAGCTTGCGCGAACCCGCCGTACCCGTGAAGTCCACCACCGTACCGTCGCTACCCTTCGCCACGGTGATGTTGCGCGACGTCGCATCCTGCTGCACCAGACCCACCGAACCGTTGTTGATGTTGTTCGTCAGGTTAGTGATGTCGCTCGAGTTCTGCGTCACCTGCTGGTTGGTCGCGTACAGCTCGCTGCCATTGACCGCGTCCGTGCTGGTCGCGCTCAGGCGGCCTGCGGCCACGTTGGTGATGGTGCGCTCGTTACCCACCGAGCCCACGCTCACCGTGCTCGTCGGAGCCGTGCCTGCAAACGTGTAGGTGACGCCACCGATCGTCGTGCCACTGGTCGCCACTGCGGTCGTCGTCGTCGAATTCGAACCCAGTGCCACCGAGTTCGCCGTCGTTGCCGAAGCGTTGCCACCGATCGCCACTGCGTCCGTGCCCGTTGCCGACGAATCCGCCAGCGTCGAGTTCGCGTGGAAGTACTTGATGCCCGTACCGCCGTTGGTGATGTTGTTCACCACGTTGCTGATGTTGGTGACGTTGCCCGCGATGTTGCTCACGTTGTTGCTCAGGTTCGAAACGTTATTGCTGACGTTGTTCACCTTTGCATCTTCCGATTGCAACTGGCTCACGTTCACCGCGTCCGTCGCTGCCGAACCGGCTGCCACGTTCGTGATGCGACGTTCCTTGCCCGCTGCACCAACCGACACTTCACCGCCCAGCGCCGTCGCTGCCGTGATCGCCGAGCCGCCGGCCGGCGTGAAGCCTGCCGTCGTCAGCGTCGTCGAGTTCGCCACCGAGTTTGAACCCAGTGCCACCGAGTTCGCCGTCGTTGCCGAAGCGTTGCCACCGATCGCCACTGCATCCGTACCCGTTGCCGACGAATCCGCCAGCGTCGAGTTCGCGTGGAAGTACTTGATGCCCGTACCGCCGCTGGTGATGTTGTTCACCACGTTGCTGATGTTCGTGACATTGCCAGCGATGTTGCTGACGTTGTTGCTCAGGTTCGAAACGTTATTGCTGACGTTGGTCACCTTCGCATCTTCCGATTGCAACTGGCTCACGTTCACCGCGTCCGTGGCGTTCAGGCCTGCTGCCACGTTCGTGATGCGACGCTCTGCACCTGCTGCGCCCACCGACACTTCACCACCCAGCGCCGTCGCTGCCGTGATCGCCGAGCCGCCGGCCGGCGTGAAGCCTGCCGTCGTCAGCGTCGTCGAGTTCGCCACCGAGTTCGAACCCAG
>NZ_PVZB01000017.1 GCF_003002025.1 Paraburkholderia sp. BL25I1N1 | reverse complement strand
CTCAGGTGACAAAGTAGTCTCCACCACTCGTTTGGTGGGGCCCACTGTGTCCACTTTGGCGCCGTCGGTCTAGACGGTGCTCGCGCAACGCTTACTTTTCTATGATGCGCGCGTTAAGCGGACGGCGTGCCGGTGACAAGTGGCACTCGCGCGTGACGGCTTCCCGAACGCCGGGTTGTCTGCGAAGCTGTAGCGGCACAAGCGCAGGGAAATTTTGCCAGCGATGCAGTGAACATGAGACGTGAGGCAAAGAATGGCAGACAGACGACTTTAAGCACTGCACGAGAGCGAGTTACTAAGAATCGTCGACTCGCTATGTCTGTCCCGCTTGCCTGTGCCGCGTGTGCAAGTCGCTCACCTCTCGTTCCGTCTTTGCCATCTGTTCGGACTGGCACTGGCGAGCTACGGCGCCTTCTTTCCTTCCGTGAGACAAGCAGCAGGTTTGGCAACGAGCAACGCTTTGGTGTATTCGGCGGTTACATCGTTCACCGCCATCATCAGCTGAACGCATCCAAGCTGCCTCGTCGGTTTCATTTGCGAGTTTCACGAACTGATTCTGCTGAGAGTGGCTAGTCACCCAGAGGCATAGCATCTAAAACGTCAGCAGAGGATTGCAAAGATCATTCAAACCGATATAGACCCCTGACGCTGCGAAGCTACGAGGCGCGGTGGCGGCTCGCACTTACATTTGCAGATATCGTTTTCGAGCGCGAGTTGCTTACCCGTGAAAGTCATGGGTAAAGATGGTCCATCGCCCACAATCACCCCCTGCGTATTACACGTGTGACAGAATACCGGCGCTCCATGATAGGCAATGGAACGCCCTTCAAGCGTGGAGGTAGCCACACCCTCAAGCACCTCGCCATTGCGGTCTGTCTTGTCACCCTTCAATATGATTCGTCGCGCCATACATTCTCTCCTCGTTCCCGTGCAGACACGTGTCGTCTTGGAAGTTACACCCGGACTGTCTCAACGAGCGGCGCCCGCTCGCATTCGTGCTCCACGTCTGCAGGCCACACTGGCTGTCGGCTCGTTCGTTGCCCGATGTAGTGCAACAAGGCAGTCAAATAAATAAACGGGCTCAAAATGACCACGAGCAGTGTTGTGAAAAGATTCCGCTCGGCCAGGATAGCCCGGTCGGCACGGCGCCAGATCCGCATCGAGTTGGCGAGCGATACCTGCGTGGGAACAAGTTCTGGATAGGACAAGACGCCCGGACCTTGCTCCATGTATCTGCGGATATATTCAAACTGACGTTTGAGCCCGTCGACGATTGAGCGGCCACTCTCCGTGGTCTCATCGGAGATGGTGACCACACGGTGGCCTACCGAAAACGACTGCGTGACGATGCCTCTTTCATCCAGCACGTGGCAACGAATGCCAAACACGTAGGCGCGTGAAATCGGGTCTCGCGGGCGAGGCTCGACGAAGAAGAACGCTTTATCCCACGGTACGGTTATTACGCCCTTCGAACCGGCTCCTCTGAAGGCGTAAACCGTTCGAGTCTGCCGGTTGAACCTGATCGGAAATCGCGTCCAGGTGAAGTTTTCCTGACGCAGCCCCCAGAGACCGATGAAGACAACAGCCAATGCAAATACGAGAAATAACGTAGCGAAACCATATGCAATAGCGAGTGTCGTCCCTTGGACGCTACCGTTGCCAGGAGGATTATTCAGGCACCAAACCATAACCCACGCGAAAAAACCACCTCCCGCAATAATTGCCAGGCAGCCGTACGTCAGCAGACCTCGCTGCATGAATGCGACGTTGGTGCTTTCCAGGAAAACGTCATTCATGGAGAACACCGTGAAGTCATCGTTCGGCGTTTCACTAGCAGCAACTTCAACCTTGAGCTGACGTGCCTTCTCTTCCTCGGTAAGCGGACGTTTCAACTTCACCCAGACCGTACCATCCCAAGCCATCGTTATGCTCCAAGTCCGTTATAGGCTTTCTGTTCTTCAGCAAACGAAGTATATCGGTCGTCCTTCTTATTCGTTCCGAAAAAGCTTCGACCGAGGAATTCCTTCAGTTCTCTTTCCTTGAACCACATGATAATCAGACCGATGACTATTAACAGAATAGTGAGCGGTAGGATAAGGGAGGTCAGCACTCCGAAAGTTACGCAAATCGTCAGGGCGAGCCCTGCTGCCGCCGAGGTCGAATATGCCAGGAAGAGGCCCACATGGCCGTCCTTCCACGCTGCCTTCGCATTGACCCCGTCATACCAGACGCCGATCAGGGCAGCCGGCGCTGCCAGCAGCCGACTTGCAAGTAGCAGTCGCTCAGCCGCCGCCGCTGAAAGGTATCGGGGCAAAGACAGTTCCAGCTTGTGCATGGCTTCCAGGGAGTTCCCCGCTAAGGCCATGGCCCCACCGCCCAACGCGACAATTGATGTCCGGAACTTGAGCATCGTCTCCGTGCTGTTGAAGTGGGTCGATTTCTCGAACTCCTTGGCGGCAAAGAAAACATTGATCGCCGCGAATACTGCGCCGATGCCCGCGCCTGCGACCTCGCCTCCGGTGAGTTTGCGAAAGGTGGGAGCAAACTCTTTCTCGATAACTTCGTCCGTTAGCATGAGCTTGTTGGCCGGGTTGGTAATGCTGGCGGCCTTTTCCTTGCTCGTCCCGCTCAGATTCAGGCTCTGCAAGCCATCACGGTCAACAATGATGAATTGAGGCACCTCTGTAACTGGCCCCTCCGCGCCTTTTGTAGTGAACTGGGCTCGGATCGAGGCCTTAAGGGATTTCATTGTCGGCCGCTTGTCGGCCGGCATCATTTCCCACATTTGACGGGCAAAGTACGTGACCCATTGGGACTGCGTACCTCGAACGGAGTGTTCAATCACCACCTTGCCGCTGCGCGCGGAAATCATAAGCACAGCAGCTTTGGCCGCAACTGTATCGATACTGTCCGAGAGTAACTTCGCAACAGGCGCTCCAATCTCGTATATGAGTTTCGAACCCGCCTTGTAAAAATCGGCGAAAAAACGAGGCGCTTTACTCTCAAGTGCTTTCGCCGAGTTAAACCACGTCTCAATTGCTTTTGCGCATGTCTCGCGCAACTCCGTGTAGGGAAAGTCCCCGGCTGCCAGAAGATGTTGGGCGTTGACTGCCTGGTTCAACGCCATTGCCCGAAGCAGGAGGTTATTGTGATCATCCGACTTACCTTGCAACCACTTGTACAACAGATCTAGCCCTTCCTTTCGCGCCGAGGCACCCGCAATACAATCGTGGAACGCCATTGCGTACCATGCGCCACCCAGAGGGTCCTGTTCGTCATGGTCGTAATGAAAGACGTGCGCGAGGTTTGGTGAGCCGAGCCATGCGGCATGGTCCATCGACAAGGGCGTCCAGGTTTCTTTCCCCTCCTGTGCAAGGTCCGCTTTCATCTTGTTTCGGTATTCGGTCGCAGCCGTCTCGCTTACAGCCGTTGCGTACTCTTTCCAGGCTTCTTCGCGCACTTTCGGAAGTTCGGCAATCTGGTTGGCGCGCATGTCCGACAGGTTTTTCTCCAACTGCTTGCCGCCATCCCAGAGGGCGCCCATCGATTGAGCTTCCATCATCTGGCCTTCGGCCATCTGTTCGAATATCTCGTCACTCTTGACGGCCCCAGCCTGGACAACTTCCTTCACGTTTTCCACCATTTCGGCCGACCATGTGCCCCATTGGTGATCTGCCATCACAACGCCGTAAGCGTATTTGTTTTCGATATTGAGTTCCTGCGTGATACCAATCGGATCCCATAGCGCGAACACCGCGCCCTTGTGCGGAGCAAGGTGGTCCATCGCCGCGTTTAGCGCAGCCGTTTCCAAGCTTCGTTCCCGAAACGGGAACGGCGATGTTACAAAGGCCTTCCCAGCTCCGCCTTTGTATTCCGCCACATACTTCTGAACATCGGTCGCTTTCGTGGCGTGCGGGACGTTTGCCCCGGGGCTGGCGAACCAGCCGGCCGCGTCGAACGCCTGCATACGCTTGGTACGGCATCCCTCACTGTTCTTCGCATACCGGTCACGGACGGTCTTTGTCCACTGAACCGTACTGAACGCCAGATAGACCGTCCCTGCCTTTTCGGCATTCTCAATGGTTATGCATTGCGCAAGCTCCGGATGCCCGGTCTGGGTGCAGGAAAAGGGCATTTCCGTCGAACGATCTAACACGGCGTCGAGCGGGTAGTCATAGACGTAGCCTTCCTTCGTCACGGCATAACACTGCCATTTAGATGTCTTCGGGTAGAAGACGTAGACGAAGCCATAGCGAAGCGAGCGCAAGGTGTACTTCGTTTTGCGCGATGCGATGTCCATCACATGCTGTCCAAAATTGCCGCCCATCAGGATGGGAACACCGTCAATTCCGTGTGCGCGCGTCGCGGCAAAGGCTGAATACCTGACCGGCAGGATCGGTAGTCCCTTTTTCTCGCACATCTTGCACTGCGTGACGGGCGCGCCACCCGCTGCGGCGACCTTCGTGAGGTCGGAGATACTTTGGTAGCCCGAGTCCAGCAACATGAGCGTTCCCTTGTATTGTTTGGATAGTGATTATTGGTACTGGTACAACGCGCTCTCGCGTGCAATGCGCGACCAGTCATCGTCGGTCCAATCAGCCACCGCCTCTGTGTAAGGCGTCTGCCCAATACCTGCGAGAACGGATTTCACCTGCGGGTGCTGGTCGAAATTTGGCGAAACGAACACGCCGTGCAATGCGAACGGCACACGGTCCTCGTCCGGAAGCCCATACCGCTCTGCCTTTACCAGCTGTGTGTCCAGACGGCGAGGCAGGTCCTCGGGTATTGAGATATTTTTAGCGGTAAGCGGTTCAAGAGCGTGCCGGACAAAGGCAAGTCGCCCCAGTTGCCCGAACTGTTCTTCGGTGACCTCGACGCGGGAACCCGGGAGGCCTTCTAGCGGCATCTCAACCCAGTTCCCGGCGCTCGAAAGGTAGGTCCAGTGCGTCGTGGGACCTGTGAGGGCGTGGAACTGCTGCATGTCCAGTATCCAGCGCAGATGCGCAAACACTCGAGGGTCGTAATAGCGGAAAACGGTGGTTCCCGACTCCGGCTTATCGAGCACCAACGAATCGGCCAGGTGATGTCGTATCGTGTCGGTGTCCGCAGGCGTCTCGATGATGCAACAGACAAGTGGTGGACGTCCCTCGCGGCGGTGATATTCGGCGAGCTCCTTGACACGTGCCAGTTGCCGGTCCGAGTGCTCAAGGCGATAGAGGATTGGGGCAACGCCTTCGAGTTCCGGGCGCGCGGTCGGAACAAGCTCGCCAATCTCATAGGGATTTGGCGCGGGCTGGATGTCGAACTCCCCGTTGCTGGGTTCGACAATGACATAGGTTGAAATCGGCATACGCATTCCTTTTAGTCTTAGCCAACTAAGGCTGCGCCGCTCTGTGCGGCAGACGCGAACTGCGATGTGCAGGAGGCCGACGTCGGCACCGAATTGGCCGCTGACTCACCTTGAGGTCCTGCAAAGCTGTGAGAAGCGCCTTTGAAGTCGAGTGCTCCAGGCGCGTGCACGGAGATATTCCCACCAGACATCTTGATTACAGCGCCGGCCGCTGTCAGCGTGATCTCCTTTTGCGCGACGACCGAGACGGCATCAGAAGTCGATACAACCTTCACCGTCTTGTCCGCTGTCAATTCGATGTTGTCGGAAAGTGCCATGACTTGGACTTTCCCCTTGCCAGCGAACAGCTTCATCCCCGCGGTCTGGGCGAAAAGACTTATTTTTTCCCCAACGCTTGCTATGAGCGACTTGGTGGCAGCTACGTGGGTATTTGCCCCGCTGACAAGATTGACGTGGTCGGTGGC
Organism: Paraburkholderia sp. BL25I1N1; assembly: GCF_003002025.1. Taxonomy (GTDB): domain Bacteria; phylum Pseudomonadota; class Gammaproteobacteria; order Burkholderiales; family Burkholderiaceae; genus Paraburkholderia. Next base: position 193,986 of record NZ_PVZB01000017.1, on the reverse strand, counting down.
CGCTGCATGAATTGATTTCATCGAGGTCAGGCCGATGCCAACGGGGCTACCTAGCAGCATGACGGGCTCGGAAAATCCATTGGCCGTGCCAGTGCCGCCACCTGCGGTATTACCGCCGCTCGTACTGCCGGTGATTTCCTGCTTCGTCGCATTGGTGAATGCCTGCAGGTCGGAATGAGCGTCCGTCAAATCGTCGGCCTGCACAGCCCTGGCGGCGTCCGAGCGAATCTCGACGACGTTTGTCGATTCCGTCAAATGTTCATTCGCCTCCCGAACATCCAGAGGCTGACTCGCAGAACCGCCGCGTGCGAACGTCGAAAAGAAGATGCCTTGCCCCGCCCGTACTGCGCCATAGGCGTCGGTCTTGAGGTCGAAACCGTTTCCAAGAAAGGAACCGCGGGTGTTGCCTTGCTGGTCAATGAGGTATCCGAGATGCAAGTGTGTCTGCCCGACACTGCTGAACAGTTGCGCACGGTTCTGACCCGTCGAATCGTCCATCACAAGCTGGTTATAGCCAGTCCCCTGAAACTCCTTCGACTTATATCCCGACAGTAGGCCGTTGGAATGCCATTGCGGCGTCTGCCGTCCGTTGAAGAGACTGCCACTCACTACCGGACGATCACAGTCGCCGTCCAGATACACGATTCCGACCTCGTGTCCTACGCGCGGGACAAATACACCGCCAAGAGTTCCGCCGGCGTGCGGCGACATGACACGCAGCCAGCACGACGCTTTCTCATCGCCACCGTTCTGGCGGTCCCAGTGCATCAGAACCTTGACCCGATTGAGGCTGTCCGTGAACACCTCGTCCTGCTGCGGCCCGACCACGGTTGCGGTCTGGGTGTACATCTGGGGCTTGCGATGTTCGAACGGACTGCGAAAAGGGACAGTACGGCGCTGCGTCTCCAGTTCAACGAGGAAGAATCCATCGCCCCCAAGTGCATCTTTCACGTTGAAGGCGTCCGACGCACCCGCGTGGTATGCGCGCGCCTCCGCCAGTTGCGGCTGGAGGCTATGACGGAATTGCGTCTCGGTGGACACTGGAAGATTGTTTTCGATGTACCAGGTCGCGGCTAGAATTGCAAACTGGCGGTTTTCTGCACTGTCGGAAGCAAGCGCCGTAGCCCCCTCCAACTGAAACCAGCGCCCTACATCAGCGCGCCGAACACTACCTGTGGCAAAGAAACGCTTGGCGCGAGATTCCCACTCCTCCATCCGCGTCTTGGACAGGGCATTCCCCCTTTCGCTAGTGCCGTAGGTATAGGCACCTGTGTATTCATAGACCTCTGCCTGGTCGGGCAAATCGCCCTGCATGCCGACAGTCGGAGTGCACATTTCCTTCTTGAAGGTCGGATCTTTGTAGTCAAAGGTACGCGTGGTGTAGTTCACGCTTTGCAAAGTGCGTACACCACCCCAATGCACCACAGCATCTGTCTCGCTTCCAATGCCCGCGCGGTAAAAAGGGACTTCTTGCGGCGCCAGGGCTTTCAGAGAGTACAGGTCGTCTGTAATGACCAGCGTATGCGCTTTGCCATCTTCCGCCTGCTCGAAGTAGCCGAAGATGCCTTCCTCTTCCATGAGCCGATGCACGAAATTCCAGTCATCCTCGTACTGGACACAGAATGATCTCTGTGGAAGCGGATTTCGGAGATCAAAGCGATATGCGCCGCGTGATTGTGGATGCTCGTCGAAAACCGCCGATAAAATATCCTCTGCAGTTTTGTCCTGAAAAATCCGTGCATCACTTCTGAATCTCAGGAAGTGCAACCACGAGGAAAAGCTAATCTGATATAGCTGAACGCTTCCGTCCGAGCCAAGCATTCGCGCGGTGTGGACGTAGCCGTGGCGGGGCAAATAGGATGCATCGGTCTGTTGGGTCCACAAGGTCACCGGCTTCGCGATGAGGGATTTAAGCTCGATGGAATCCTTTAGTGAAGCTACGTCAACGGTGAACTCATAATTGCGACCGATGCGACAATTACCAACAGCGCGGACCGGCACCAGAACGCTCGCCCCTAAAGCTGTGTCCAGCTTTAACAATCTTCGCGATTGGTCGATTCCAGCACCAATTACGGTAGCCAAGTCGTTTATTGTCATACCCCGCCCCCGCCAGCAAATTTTTACGCGCAAATAATAAGACGAAATAGCAATCCAAACAATGAAATCCCGATACGCGCGGGAAAATTGACAATTGACAAGAAAATTTTGCCAGATAAAAAATAGGTCGGTCGTTATTTCCGACCACTGCACCCCGAACCATCGCCCGGATATTCAGATTGCATGTATTGCAATTGATTTGCGGCCGCCTTCGACAGTCGCGAGGGAATCGTTAGAGGCATAAAAGAAGTAGCAAGGAGGCCGGTTTAACTAGAGATTTCTGCCGCACACAGATTTTCGACCACCAATAAGCGGCAAGGCGGCGACCTCCCAGCGACGAGTCCTCTGGTGTCGAAGCGGGCTAACAAAGATTCGTGAATGCGAGGAATTGTCCGAACCCGGTCGCGATGCTGATTGTCCGACTCTGCAAGGTCGCATACCTGCTTTATATATGCATGCCAGTCATGCCTAAAACTATCTCGTTGGTATTGAACTCCGCGAGTTATTGATGTCGGGTACCTTTAATTTGTCAAACGACGCACTGGACATCGGCACAGGACCGGTGCTCGCGCCCGATTGCACGACCGTGTTGGATCTGGCGGGAGCAGGGTGGAAGGCGCTGGATGCTCAAAACGGCTGGGAGTCCTTCAGCGTCGACGAGCTGATCATCTGGCGGCGCTCGTTTGCGGTGGCGGCCCGCATTCAAGAAGGCAAACTTGCAGCGATTGACTGCATCTGGAATGATGGGAGTATTCGCAAAGAGGACTGGTCGGCAACAGATGAATTACTTTGACCGGTCAGGTCATTTGTCGTGATGCGATCGAAATGGTCCTAGGTACGTCGCGCGATTTCTCCCCATTGCTCGCTGAGTCATTTAACGCTCCTGGGTCAGCGGCGACTGTAGTGGCTCGCACCGGATCTGCTCAATCGTCACCGCCCCCCGCGCAGACCAATCGGACAGGTCGCTGGTGACCTACCGGTTGACCATGCGCAATGCGTCGTCGGCGCTCGAGGAGAGAACCAGTCCACCCCGCATCTGCACGGTGAAAGCAGCCATCAAACAGCAACAAACTTCACCCCCCACCCAACTTCCCAAGCGCCGCCTCCACCCATCCAAACCCAATCTTCTCCTGCTCCAGCCGCAGATTCGCACGCAAACGGTTATCGCGCAGATCGTCATACAACGCTCCCTCATCGCGATTCAACCGCGACAGATCCCGCAGCGTCTGCTTATCCTCTCGATCCCACTGCGATTCAAACGCTAGCAACGTCTCCCGGTCCATCAAGAACGATTCCACGTGGTCGAACTGATAGCGTAGCTGATCGAGAATCGCGAACCCATGCGTGTCGATATCGCCCCAGTAGTGAATCCGCCGATGCAAAAGCCATTTGGCGGCAGTCAGCATTTCAAAACCATATCCCGCGCCGAAAACAACCGCGCTGTCTTCAACTGGCGGAAAGGCCAGAAAATTAGTTTCGTTCTCGGTGATAAAAACGCGGCTGACATCGAGCTCCAGGCGAGCAAAACTGGCGGCATCGAGCGTGATGTCCTGCTCAACGCTGGCGGGATGAAACAGCGCCTTCTTCACATCCAGCACGCGAAATCGGATACGCAATGGCTTTTCCCGAAACCCATAACGCGCCGCGAACTGACCCAGACCCGACCTTTCGAAATCCACGGCTGGCTCGGGAAGCACGCTATCGAGCAATTCCGAAAGCACACCGCGATAAGCCTCGATAAATTTAGTGTGCACATTTGCGATGTCGATCTGCCTGACATACACACCGGGACGCGGATGCCGCTCCAGCCACATGCACACATCAAGCAGCCGTCCCCATACGTCCGCCAGTTCAAGCGCCCTGAGTGGTCTTTTCGCTAACCATGCAACAAGGCGCGGTTCGCGCGCGCGAGTCACATCCAGCAACAAGGCGAACCTGGCTGCATCGCGTTGTTTTCCAATCAACGCGACGGCATCCTCGAATGAGTCGATCCAGACTTCAACCGGTAACGCATTAGCGCCGAAAACCCGGTGCCGGAACTCACGCATCTCGACGCGGCAATGCGCTGCCGCCCTGAGGCTTCCACTCCACTGACGAATGTCTTGGAAGCGCTCCGTGATTTCGGCCGATGTGGGCCCTTTGAGCCCGAGACGCTTCGGGAACATAGTAGCGCCCGTAGCGAGTCCAGCAAGCAGTTCACCCCTTTCCCAGAGCCTGTTTACCTGCATGCGCAGATCTGCCGGTGTCGTCCAGCTCACGACTCGCTCCTGCCTTTTTCCTCGCGATACTCTTCGATTGAAAGATTCCGCAACCTCGATTCACGTCCCTCCTGATTGTCGACAAATCCGACTCTGGCCACAAATGGTTCGATGATATAAATCTTTTGCAGTGGGGCGACGATTAGCAATTGCAGGTTCAACTGGGCGAAAAGCCGCAGACCGTACTGCGCGGACTCGTCGGATCCGCGCCCGAATGCTTCGTCGATGACGACGAATCGGAAAGAGCGTGAGCGCACGGCGCCCCACTCGAGACCGAACTGGTAAGCGAGGCTCGCGGCCAGGATCGTATAGGCGAGCTTTTCTTTTTGCCCGCCAGACTTGCCGCCCGAGTCGGAATAGTGCTCGTGCTCGCTGTTATCCTCGCGCCAACGTTCGCTGGCGGCGAAGACGAACCAGTTGCGCACGTCAGTGACCTTCGCCGACCAGCGACGATCCTGCTCTGCCAGCCCCTCACGTCCACGAAATCGTTCGATAATCTGTTTGACTTGAAGAAACTTGGCTTCGGAATACTGGACGTCATCCGAGCCTATTAGCGTGCCTTCGGTACACGAACGCAAATCGCTCTGAAAGTCGCGGATCTCTGCGTCCTGACTCAACTGCGCTTCCAGAACGATATAACGGCCGGCGTTATAGTCGATCTGCGTGAGCGACTCGTTGATCAACGCAATCCGCTCCCGTATCGTCTCGCGTTCGCGCGCCAGCTGGGACTGGAAGTTGGCCACTTCGCGAATGGTGTTCTCATTGAGCAAATCGTTGAAGCGGGGCTTCGAAGCGTGGAAAATCGTCTGCTTTCAACGTGTTCAGCATGGCGCGATATTCTTGCGCGGCTTCAATGGCAGCATCCACTTCCTGCGTCTCGAGCGGAAAGCTGTGCAATATTCGCGCATGGCGACCACGATCTTCTCGCGCTGGCGCGAAACTTTCTTGTCCTCGGCGTCGATACCGTCCTGCAGCCATTTGCGCATTTCGCTCTCGCGATTGTCACAGGATTCGACGGTCAATTGATGCTTGCCGCAAGTCAAGGATCGATGAAGAACCATGTATTTGGCACGGACTGCCGCCCCGTGACCCTAGGCGTAACCGAATCCTCAGCGACTTGCCTCACCGTTAGAACCAGCCCCAACCTCGCTCCCCTCATCCCACTCGACCCGCTCAAACAAAGCCCTCAGCTTCGCACCTCTCGCCGCATTCACCATGGCGACATGCGCAACCCGCCCCGCAAGATGCGCCCGAAAATCCGCATGATCATCCCGATTCTGCGAGCGCGGCCCATGCCGTGCGCAATTGGTCAGCAAGGCTTTCAGCGCATCGAACTCCGGCCGCGCCACATTCGCATGGCTGTTAACCACCACCCCGGCCAGATGCTGCCGCGCACCGCGCCGCATCACGCGCGTCTTCCTCAGATTGACCGAAAACCCTTCTTCGAGGGCAATCGCCGCGACACGAACGGTTAAGCGCTCCGCCATACGAGCAAGATTTTCGTCACCGGAAAACGCCAGGTCATCGGCATACCGCGTGTAACTCGCACCGACCGAACGCGCCAGACCCGCAAGCCGAACATCAAGCCGAAAAGCGCACAGATTCGCCAACGCCGGTGACGTCGGCGCGCCCTGCGGCAAATGCCGGTTCCGATACCGCTGCCGCTCCTGCCAATCGATCCGGTCGCGCACATCCGGCGCGAGCAAGCGGCTGCTCGGGATACGATTGGTACACAATGCAGTCAATGTCCTCGCAACGGCGAGCGGGTAGCCCAACACGTGAAAAGCGGAGTAAACGCGTCCCGCATGGACTGACGCAAAGAAGTCAGTAAGATCAAAGCGCATCACCACCGCTTTCGCCACATGCGGCGCGGCAAAAGTCACGATATTCCGGCCACGTCGAAAACCATGCGCCGATTCGTGAGCTGGAATACGGTCGAGCAAACCTGACAACACTTTGCGTTGCAAAGCCCGCAGTCGCGATTTGGGAATCTCAATGATCCTGCATCGACCGTCGCACTTCTCGATCGCCTTGTACGAATAGTGGTGAAGCGGGGTCGCCGCGCTGTGTGCCGGCACGCGCCAGCGATCGGCAAACCAGTCCAATTCGTCCGGCTCGACTTTTAACCACGCAGCCAGATCGCCAAGTGTGGGCAGCTGCGGCAGCATTACGTCGCGCAACCATGGCGGAGGCGGTCGCTGAAAAGGCAGCCGTGTCAGCACGCGAACCACGGTCGGCGGCTGCTCGCTGCGCCACGCTGAAACGAAGCCGGGCATCCCGGCCACGACCGTCGACAACTCCTTGCGCCCGACGCTATCCCACCGCGCAGCAAATCTCTTCGCCACGTGGCGCGCCAATCCGTTCATCCAGCCGGCGGCCTCGCCTAATGCGAGCGTCATCCGCTCGACCATTCCCGCAGGCTCAGCCGGGCCGGCCAGCATGGCATCGGCAATCGCGTAAGTGACGTGTTGCAGCGAAGATAAGGACATAGCAAAAGAAGGCGGGGCGGCCAGTCAACGCGTCTTGTGCTGCGTGAGCTCTCTTGCGCAACGCGCAACTGAGGCTCATGCGACGAACTGCGGAGGAGTGTCGATCCACGGGGTAGCCCCGTAGTGCCCGGAACCGATGCGGCCTGTATCCAGGCGTGCTTGACCAGCCGTCCCGCGTGGCGACGATAAGCGAGCGACCCGGAGCTTGTCAACGCGTTGGCCGTATGAAGCGATTTTTCGCCATAGATGAACGGCGGAAATCTGACGGTCGCGTCGTCGAACGGAACTGACACAGCGTATGTTCGTGCAGAGTCAACAAGATGCGTTGGGCGACGCCAAGTCCGCCGGGTTATCCACAGCCCCCTCTGGACAACTCTTGTACAAGCCACCTGACACATTGTGGGTGAAACCTTGATAAGAACGCCACGTCGCCAGGCCGCACAAAAGTTGTCCCTGGCTCCGTGTTCCTGTCCGAGCACGCTCCGCAGGGTTATCGATTCCGCAGTGCCTTGATCCGTCAACGAAGTTTCAGGTTATCCACAGCAGGATGAGAGGCTTGTTAACTATTACTACGTATACATATACAAAGACTATAAAAACCAGAGAGGCATCCGCGCGGCACGCTGCACGAGCGTGCATAGCCGGGCAGGTATACGCTCAAGCCAGCGGTAAACAGATCTCCGTGATGAGATCCGCAGGCGCCGTATCCTTCGGGCTATTCCCATACTCCTCGAATACCGGCGCGTCCGCCGCCTCTCGCCCGGACTGCACGAGCCATGTCCCGTACAGCCACTCATACGCGGCACGCATATCGCTATACGGTCCTTGATGTCGCAACACCGCGTACTCACCACCTTTCACATGCGCCACCGAAACCGGCGGACTCACCGTCACGGACGCCTGAACCGGATGCGGCAACAACACACCGGCCTTCGAGCGCAACTCGCTTTCTGCAACAACGCCGGGATCGTCGTAGTAAACACCGATCATGCGCATCTCAGCCGCGAGTAAATTGTGTTTCGCGAGCCAGCCGAACAGCGCATCGAACGCCTTGCCGATCTGCATATACGGCCCAACGTGATCGACCGACAAAACTTCCATCGGCTCCACGTGACGAATCACCACTTCACGCATCGTCATTTGATCGTCTCCTGATAGTGCCGGCCGAAACCGGCTATGCGTGGTGAATACAAAATGGCCACAAAAATTGTCGAACGGATGCGGACGAAAGTACCACGCGCCCCTTTACCAAATCCTGCGAACTTCAGTCGAGTGCCCGTTGAACGTGATACTCAATTAAGCGCCCGCTGACACCGAAACTGCCCAGAACTTTGCCGAATTTCGATAACACCTCGAATAATGGCTCACTACCATCGGCTCAAGCCTGTCCGCCCGTGCACCGCAAAGCCTTGCGGCGTCGGGCTGCCGGCACTATCAGGGAGCGTCCGATGAAATCAGAGTCGAAGAATCAGCACGTCGGCAAAGTCACGCATCACGAGTTGAAGCAGACGCTCGGCACGTGGCAACTGTGGGGCATCGCGGTCGGCCTCGTCATTTCCGGCGAATATTTCGGTTGGAGCTATGGCTGGGCGAGCGCCGGCACGCTCGGCTTTGTCATCACGGCGATTTTCATTGCCGCGATGTATACGACGTTCATTTTCAGTTTCACCGAGCTCACCACGTCGATTCCGCATGCGGGCGGTCCGTTCGCCTACGCCCGCCATGCGTTCGGCCCAACCGGCGGTTATCTGGCCGGCGCGGCGACGCTGGTGGAGTTTGTGTTTGCGCCGCCGGCCATCGCGCTTGCGATCGGCGCGTATCTGCACGTGCAGTTTCCTGGTCTCGAGCCTAAACACGCGGCGATGGGCGCCTACCTTATCTTCATGGCGCTGAATATCGTGGGCGTGCAGATCGCCGCGGCGTTCGAATTGTGCGTGACGCTGCTCGCGATCTTCGAACTGCTGGTTTTCATGGGCGTCGTGTCGCCCGGCTTTCAGTGGTCGAATTTCACCAAGGGCGGCTGGTCGGGTGCCGATACCTTCAGCATGGGCTCGTTTCACGGCATGTTCGCGGCGATTCCGTTCGCCATCTGGTTTTTCCTGGCGATCGAAGGCGTGGCCATGGCCGCCGAGGAAGCCAAGAACCCGAAGCGCTCGATTCCGATCGCCTACGTCGCCGGCATTCTGACGCTCGTGGTGCTCGCCATCGGCGTGATGGTGTTTGCCGGCGCGGCAGGCGACTGGACCAAGCTGTCCAACATCAACGATCCGCTGCCGCAGGCGATGAAATACATCGTCGGCGAACATAGCGGCTGGATGCATATGCTCGTGTGGCTCGGCCTGTTCGGGCTGGTCGCCTCGTTTCACGGCATTATCCTCGGCTATTCGCGGCAAATTTTCGCGCTGGCTCGCGCCGGCTATCTGCCGGAGTGGCTCTCGAAAGTGCATCCGCGTTTCAAGACGCCGCATCGCGCGATCATTGCGGGCGGCGTGGTCGGCATCGCCGCGATCTACAGCGACGAACTGATCCAGTTCGGCGGCCAGACGCTGACGGCGAACATCGTGACGATGTCGGTATTTGGCGCTATCGTGATGTATATCATCAGCATGTTGTCGCTGTTCAAGCTGCGCCGCACCGAACCGAATATGGAGCGCCCGTTCCGCGCGCCGCTGTTTCCGGTCTTCCCGGCGTTCGCACTGGTGGCGGCGGTCATCTGTCTGGCGACAATGGTCTACTTCAATTTTCTGGTGGCGATCGTGTTCGCAATCTTTCTCGCACTGGGCTACGTCTACTTCCTGATGACGCGCCATCAACGCGAAGCCGCGCCGTCCGACGCCTTGCTCGAGGAATGACGGATCAAGCCGCTGCGCAAGCAGCGGCGATGGAGTCGTAAAGATGAGCTACACCGAGACGATCGGCAGCCGCACCTATCGCTTTGCCGACCTGAAGACCCTGCTGGCGAAGGCCAGCCCGCAACGCTCCGGCGACCAACTCGCGGGCGTGGCGGCCGCGAGCGAGGAAGAACGCGTCGCGGCCAAGATGGCGCTCGCGCAGGTGCCGCTGCGCACCTTCCTCAACGAGGCGCTGATTCCCTACGAAAGCGACGAAGTCACGCGTCTCGTGATCGACGATCATTCGCCGCAGGCGTTCGCCGAGATATCTCACCTCACGGTCGGCGACTTTCGCAACTGGCTGCTGAGCAGCACCACGGATGCCGACGCGCTCACGCGTATCACCGCGGGTCTGACACCGGAGATGGTCGCGGCGGTGTCCAAGCTGATGCGCAATCAGGATCTGATCGCGGCGGCGCGCAAACGTCCGGTGATTACGCGGTTTCGAAACACAGTCGGTTTACCGGGGCACATGTCGGTGCGTTTGCAACCGAATCATCCGACCGACGACGTCAAAGGCATCGCCGCCTCGATGCTCGACGGCCTCATGTACGGGTGCGGCGACGCGATGATCGGCATCAACCCGGCGAGCGACAATCTCGCCGCGATCACCAAATTGCTGCTGATGATCGACGACTTCCGCCAACGCTATCAGGTGCCGACGCAATCGTGCGTGCTGACTCACGTCACCAACACGATTGCCGCAATCGAAAAAGGCGCGCCAGTCGATCTGGTGTTTCAATCGATTGCGGGTACGGAGAAAGCGAACGCGGGCTTTGGCATTTCGCTCGCGCTGCTGCAGGAAGCGTATGAAGCGGGACTCTCCTTGAAGCGCGGGACGGTCGGCAATAACCTGATGTACTTCGAAACCGGTCAGGGCAGCGCTTTGTCGGCGGATGCGCATTTCGGCGTGGACCAGCAGACGTGCGAAGTGCGCGCTTATGCGGTCGCGCGCAAGTTCAATCCTTTTCTGGTGAACACTGTGGTCGGCTTCATCGGCCCGGAGTATCTGTACGACGGTAAGCAGATCACCCGCGCCGGTCTTGAGGATCACTTCTGCGGCAAACTGCTTGGCGTGCCGATGGGTTGCGACATCTGCTACACGAATCACGCTGAAGCCGACCAGGACGACATGGACAATCTGCTCACGCTGCTTGGCGTAGCGGGCATCAACTTCATCATGGGCATTCCAGGCGCGGACGACGTCATGCTCAACTATCAGAGCACGTCTTTCCACGACGCGCTTTATGTGCGCGATGTACTCGGCTTGCGCCGCGCGCCGGAATTCGAAGAATGGCTGGAGTCGATGCAGATCACCGACACGCGCGGCGCGCTGCTGAGCGCATCGACACAGCAACCGTTGCTCGAAGGCGCGCGCGACTGGATGGGCATCGCATGAGCGACTTCCTCGAAAAGAATCCCTGGAACGCGCTGCGGCAATTCACCAACGCGCGCATCGCGCTGGGCCGCGCGGGCAATAGCTTGCCGACCGCGCCGCTGCTTGCGTTCAACCTGTCGCACGCGCAGGCGCGCGACGCCGTGCATCATCCGCTCGATACCGACGTGCTGCATGGGCAATTGCGCGCGCAAAACTTCAAGACGCTCGATGTGCATAGCGCCGCGCCGGATCGTGAGCATTATTTGCGGCGTCCCGATCTCGGGCGGCGTTTATCGGAAGAGAGTCGCGTGGCTCTGGCAGCGGTGCAGAACGATTCCCCCGAAGTGGTCTTCGTGATCGGCGATGGTCTTTCGGCGTTCGCAGCGGCGAAGCAATCGATCCCTTTGCTGCAAGCTGCCGTTCCGCGACTCGCGGACTGGAAGATTGGCCCAGTCGTGATCGCGCGTCAGGCGCGCGTCGCGTTGGGTGACGAGATCGGCGAGTTGCTCAATGCAAAGTTGGTGGTGATGCTGATCGGTGAGCGGCCAGGTTTGAGTTCGCCCGACAGCCTCGGCGTCTATTTGACGTACGCGCCCAAAGTGGGCTGTAGCGACGCCCAGCGCAACTGTATTTCGAATGTGCGTCCTGAAGGCCTCGACTTTCCGCTGGCCGCGCACAAGCTGCACTATCTGCTGACGCATGCAAGGCGTTTGGGTTTGACCGGCGTCGGCCTGAAAGACGACAGCGATGCGCTGCTGGCCGATACACCAGCGGCGCCCGCCGTCAGCGACGATTCAAAATCAGGCACACCATAAAACGATCAAGCATCGGCGCGTTCCACCGGATGCGTTTCCAGCCACGCATTCTCTCCGTCCTCGAAAAGACGGGAGCGCGTCAAGAACCGTAGACCACTGGGCCGCTCCAGTGAAAACATTCCGCCGTTCCCCGGCACTGCGTCGATGATCAACTGCGTGTGCTGCCAGTATTCGAATTGCGATTCGCTCATGTAAAACGGCACGCCCGAAATCGTGCCGAGTTTGACATCGGACGAGCCGACCATGAACTCGCCTTGAGGAAACATCATCGGCGCGCTGCCGTCGCAGCATCCACCCGATTGATGGAACAGCACCTCGCCATGCTCGGCGCGCAACTTGTCGATCAGGTCGACAGCCGCAGGCGTTGCGATCACGCGGGCAACTTCTTTCTCGGCAGCCATCACATGTCCTCGCAGAAAAAAGAGCGAGCCGCGCGATGCGGCCCGCTCGAACAGGAACGCGACGCTTAGAAGAAACCGAGCGGCTTGTCGCTATAGCTGACCAGCAGGTTTTTGGTTTGCTGATAGTGGTCGAGCATCATCTTGTGATTCTCACGTCCGATGCCGGACTGCTTATAGCCGCCGAATGCCGCATGCGCCGGATAGGCGTGATAGCAGTTGGTCCACACGCGGCCTGCCTGAATCTGCCGGCCGAAACGATAGGCGCGCGTGCCGTCACGTGTCCACACGCCGGCGCCGAGACCGTAGAGCGTGTCGTTGGCGATTTCGAGCGCTTCTTCTTCGGTCTTGAACGTCGTGACGGACACCACTGGTCCGAAAATTTCTTCCTGGAAGATGCGCATCTTGTTGTGGCCGCGGAACACGGTCGGCTTCACGTAATAGCCTTTGCTCAATTCACCGCCGAGCGCATTGCGTTCGCCACCGATCAGGCATTGGGCGCCTTCCTGTTTGCCGAGATCGACATACGAGAGAATCTTTTCCAACTGTTCCTGCGAGGCCTGCGCGCCGATCATCGTCTTGGTGTCGAGCGGATGCCCTTGCGTGATCGCCGCGACGCGCTTGAGCGCACGCTCCATGAAGCGATCGTAGATCTTTTCATCGATCAACACGCGCGACGGACACGTGCACACTTCGCCCTGATTCAGCGCAAACATTGTGAAGCCTTCGAGCGCCTTGTCGAAATAGCTGTCGTCGGCGCTCATCACGTCGTCGAAGAAAATATTCGGGCTCTTGCCGCCGAGTTCGAGCGTCACGGGAATGATGTTCTGGCTCGCGTACTGCATGATCAGGCGACCGGTCGTGGTCTCGCCGGTAAACGCGATCTTGGCGATGCGCTTGCTGGAGGCGAGCGGCTTGCCGGCCTCGAGACCAAAACCGTTCACCACGTTCAGCACGCCTGCGGGCAACAGGTCGTGAATCAGTTCGACGAGCACGAGAATCGAAGCGGGCGTCTGCTCGGCCGGCTTGAGCACGACGCAGTTGCCGGCGGCGAGTGCGGGTGCAAGCTTCCATACGGCCATCAGGATCGGGAAATTCCACGGAATGATCTGGCCGACCACGCCGAGCGGTTCATGAAAGTGATACGCGACGGTGTCGTGATCGATCTCGGAGATCGAGCCTTCCTGCGCGCGCACGGCGCCGGCGAAATAGCGGAAGTGATCGATGGCGAGCGGAATGTCGGCGGCCATGGTTTCGCGCAGCGGCTTGCCGTTGTCGATCGTCTCGGCCACGGCGAGACGCTGCAGGTTCGCTTCCATCCGGTCGGCAATGCGCATCAGAATGTTCGAGCGGTCGCCGGCGGAGGTTTTTCCCCACGCGGCTTTCGCACGATGCGCCGCATCGAGCGCGAGTTCGACGTCGGCTTCGCGCGAACGTGGGATCGACGTGAAAGCTTCACCGGTGATCGGCGACACGTTGTCGAAGTACTCGCCGCCTACGGGCTTCACCCATTCGCCGCCGATAAAATTCGCATACTGCTTCTTGTACGGGAATTCGGTGGTCAGAAATTGCATCTCTGCGTGATTCATCTGTGTGCTCCTCACATGTTTGAATGGGCTATATTCGGCTCGATATATCGATTGGCCGCGAACGGCTAGAGCCAGAAGTGTGCCAATGCACCGCGCAGGTGATCCTTGCACGTGTAGCAGGCACTCGCGCACGGTAAGAGGCGTCACGCTGATCAACCGGCGCAAGGTGAGCGTTTCGTTTCTGAGCAAGGTGTGCAGCGCTGTTCATCCGTTGAACATGGGCTTTGAGGTCTGCCGATACAAACGCGTGAGCAGGCACCGGATTCGTTCGGCATGGGAATTGCCTGTTCTTTCCCTTCGATCCTCCTCGATATTCCATTTGGGCAGGTCCGGTATGACGATTGATACGCTCAGCGACACCCTGTTCAGCCCGACGCTCACGCCGCAGCCGAGCTTCCGCGTGCAGACCTGCGTCGCGCACGATGCCGACGAACAGGCGCGCAATCTCCACGGCTGGAGCCAGACCTACGATCAGTTGACGGCGGGATGTTTTGTCGGCGGCCTGACGGAGCTGTGCCTCGATCACATGCAGGTGTTCGTCGAAACGACCAGTCACACGCTGCGGCAAACCTGCGAGGTGCAAAAGGACGCGTACTGGTTCGGTATCCCGACTTGCCCCGCGGGTTCGGGGCGCATCGACGCTCAGGTGATTGCCGGCGACGCGCTCGCGTTTCGTCCGGGCGGTATCGAATTCGAATTGCTGACCTCGGCGGGTTACGAGATTTTTGGCGTGGTGGTCAAAGGCGAAGTGCTGCGCCGTTACGCGGCGGAAGTGGAGCGCGTCGGGCTGGCCGATCATGTGCCGAACACGCAAGTCGTGCCGATCGGCATGGCTCGCAAGCAGCAGTTGTGCGCCACGCTGCGTCAACTGCTCGACGATGGCGCGGCGCGCGGCACGCCGCTCTCTTCGGTCGCGCGCAACAATCTGCAGGCTTCGGTGCTGGCTTTGCTCTTCGACGTCGGCGCGTTGCCCGGCTCGGAGCCGGTGGCGATGCCGGCGCGGCCACGCCGTCAGTCGATCGTGTCGGAAGCGCGCGACTATGTGCTGGTCAATCGCGAGCGGGCAGTGAGTGTGCCGGAGTTGTGCGAGCAACTCCATGTGAGCCGGCGCACGCTGCAATACTGCTTTCAGGACGTGTTCGGCATGGCGCCTGCCACGTATCTGCGCGCCATCCGTCTGAATGGCGCGCGGCGCGATCTGTCGAATGCGTCGCGCGAATCACGCTCGGTGCAGGACGTGGCCGCGGCGTGGGGCTTCTGGCACTTGAGCCAGTTCGCAACCGATTACCGGAAGCTCTTTGGCATGCGGCCTTCGGATACGTTGAAGGCCGCGATCGGCTCGGTTAACCGGGTTGCGTTGGCGCATTAGTCTGAACGGAACTGTGGCACGCAGGCCCGGGTCATCGTCCCTGCTTCAAGCCTATGTCGCGGTCCCGCACTGCTGACAGAACTTCGCTCCAGGCGCAATGGAAGCGCGGCAAGCGCCGCACGTCGCCGGCATGAGCGAGGTTCCGCACTGCTGGCAGAAGCGCGCACCTTGCGCGTTGGCGGTCCGGCACCGCGGACAAGACGCCCCCGCGCTGCTGGTTGGAGACGGCGGCATGCCGTGGCCGGATTGATCGCCGTATGATCCGTGACGATTGCCGCGGCCCCAGGCGTCATGACCGCCGCCGTGACCTCCTCCATGACCACCGCCACTATGGTGGCCGCCGAGCATTTTTTCCCAGAATCCCATTTCGCGACTCCCTTCGTCAAATCACAAAAAACTGCCGCACCGTTATTTGCGCAACAGCCGCAACCCGTTCGCCACCACCAGCAGACTCGCACCGACATCGGCGAACACGGCCATCCACATCGTGCCCAGACCGGTCACGGCCAGCACGAGGAAGACGCTCTTGATGCCGAGCGCGAGCGCGATGTTCTGCACCAGCACCGAATGCGTCGCCCTCGACAGACGAATGAACGACGGGATCTTGCGCAGGTCGTCGTCCATCAGCGCGACGTCCGCGGTTTCGATCGCGGTGTCGGTGCCCATCGCGCCCATCGCGAAGCCGATGTCGGCACGTGCCAGCGCGGGCGCGTCGTTGATGCCGTCACCGACCATGCCGACCGTCGCGCCATCGTTCGACCACCGTGCGACTGCGTTAAGCTTGTCTTCCGGCAACTGGTCGCCACGCGCTTCGTCGATACCCACCTGCTGCGCGATCGCGGCGGCGGTGTGCGGGTTGTCGCCGGTGAGCATGGCGGTGCTCACGCCGAGCCGCTGCAAATCGGCGATTGCCGCGCGGCTCGTTTCCTTCACTGTGTCGGCGACCGCGAACAGCGCCAGCACGCGTTCGGCGTCCACCAGCATCACGACCGTCTTGCCCTGAGTTTCGAGCGCATCCAGCCGCGCTTCGAGCGACGCGGAGCAGCGTCCCAGTTCTTCGATCAGCCGATGATTGCCGAGCCAGTACGGCACGCCGTCTATCTCGCCACGCACGCCGCGTCCCGTGATTGCCTCGAAGGCGTCGACGGTGATGGGCGCCAGACCGTCGGCTTTGGCTGCCGTCGCGATAGCCGTCGAGACAGGATGATCGGAGCGCCCCGCGAGACTCGCTGCGAGTGTGCGGCAACGGAGAGCGTCGATCTCAGCGAGTATTTCGAACTCGGTCTGTACGGGTTTGCCGTGCGTGAGCGTGCCGGTTTTGTCGAGCGCGAGCCGCGTCAGCTTGCGGCCTTGCTCGAGATAGGCGCCGCCCTTGATCAGAATGCCTTTGCGGGCCGCCGCGGCAAGACCGCTGACGATCGTCACCGGCGTGGAGATCACGAGCGCGCATGGGCACGCGATCACCAGCAGCACCAGCGCCTTGTAGACCCACGCCTGCCACGAACCGTCGAACAGCAGCGGCGGCACGATGGCCACGGCAAGCGCGACGGCGAACACGATCGGCGTATACACGCGGGCGAACTGGTCGACGAAACGCTGCGTCGGCGCCTTGGTGCCTTGCGCTTCCTCGACTGCGTGGATGATGCGTGCGAGTGTCGTGTTGCTGGCGGCAGCGGTGACACGATAGTCGAACGAGCCGGTCTGGTTGATCGTGCCGGCGAACACCGCGTCGCTCACGGCCTTATCGACCGGCAGGCTTTCGCCGGTGATCGGCGCCTGGTCCACGCTCGAGCGGCCCGCGACGATTTCGCCGTCGAGTGCGATCCGCTCGCCCGGCTTCACGCGAACCACGGCGCCGATCGCAATGGCCTTGAGATCCACTAGTCGCCAGGTGCCGTCGAGTTGCCGGACGCTCGCCTGTTCAGGCGTGAGTTGCATCAAACCCTGGATCGCATTGCGGGCGCGGTCGAGCGATTTCACCTCGATCAGTTCGGCGATGGTGAACAGCACCATCACCATCGCGGCTTCCGGCCACTGACGCAGAACCAGTGCGCCGGTCACCGCGATGCTCATCAGCGCGTTGATGTTCAGGTTGCCGTTGCGGATCGCGAGCCAGCCCTTCTTATACGTCGTGAGGCCGCAGGAGACGATGGCGAGGATCGCCAGACCCGCAGGCAGCCAGGCCGGTGCGCCGAGCCAGCCAGCGGCCTCTGAACCTGCCGCGGCCACGCCGGCGAGCGCCAGCGGCCACCACGGCTTGGGCGACGCGTGCGGCGCAGGCGTGCCTGCGGCGTCCGGACTGGCGTCAGCGAGTTCGGGCGTGAAATCGAGCGAACGCAGCGCGGTGAGGATCGAATGGAGCGCTTCCGGCGCGTGGACGACCGTCAGGACGCGCTGCATCAGGTTGAATTCCATGCTGCGCACGTGCGGCATGCGGCTGAATTTCTTGCGGATCAGCGCTTCTTCGGTCGGGCAATCCATCTGCATGATGCGGATGGCGGTGCGCATGTTGCTGCCGATGGCCTCGGATGGCGGCAGTGCGGCCGGTGCGGCTGCCGTTGTTGCTGCTCCTGTGCTGCAACACGCCGCATCGGCATGACTGTGGACGGGCGCGTGGCTCGGGCCGTCGTGAGCATGGTCGTGATCGTGCGCGTCGTGGCGATGGCCGCAGTTGGGGGCATGCACGTCCCCTTCGTGCCCGTCCGCATGCGCTTTCGCCTGTTCAAGGCGGTCGACGTCGGCGTGGTCGGTTTGAGGCATGGTGGCTTCCTGGTTCGATTTGTGGTCTAGTAAACACCCTGAAGCCACTACAAGGTCAAGGCTGCCAGCCGGAGGGTCCATGAAAATCGGCGAATTGGCGAAAATCGCCCATTGCACGACCGAAACCATCCGTTTCTACGAAAAAGAGGGCTTGTTGCCCGAAGCGGAGCGCACCGAGGCCAATTACCGCAGCTACACGGCGAAGCACGTCGAGCGGCTGCGTTTCATCCGTAATTGCCGCGCGCTCGACATGACCCATGACGAAATCCGTGCGCTGCTGCGTCTGACCGACGCACCGGCGGACGGCTGTGGCGGCATCAATGCCTTGATCGACGAGCACATTGCGCACGTCGATATGCGCATCGACGAACTGAAGCAGCTGAAAGTGCAATTGACCACCTTGCGCGAGCAGTGCCACGGCGAACAGGCCGTGGAAGACTGCGGCATCGTGCAGGGCCTCGCCGAGATGGATGTGAGCGCGCCGCGCGCGCGGCATACGCATCTCGGTTGATGTGCCGGGTTGACGTGCATCAGCCGTCGCCACCGTGGCAGCAACCGTCCCATTCACGGCCGGGCCGTCCGTACGGCTCGCCGGACAAGCAATCGAATCCAGTTGGAGAATCAACGTGTTTACCTGTAGAAACCAGTCCTGCCAGGCGCAGTGGGAGCAATCGGACGTCGTCATCAAGAACGAAGGGCAGGGCCTCCTGTTCCGTTGCCCGATGTGCGGCGCGCGCAATTACGTCGAGCGTTTCGACGGGGACGATGGCTCGGTGCTGTACGAGCAGATCGAAGGCCGTCCCGACACCGGCCCGATGGCGGAATAATCGTTGTCCCTAGCCGCCTATCCGCTTTGCGAGTCATCACCCTATGAACAGTCCCACCACCGCCGGCGCGCCGTTTAGCCAGCTACCGCTGCCGCCCGCGACGCTCGCCAACCTGACGCAGCTCGGCTACGTCGAGATGACGCCGATTCAGGCCGCAAGTCTGCCGATCGCGCTCGCCGGCCACGATCTGATCGCCCAGGCGAAAACCGGCAGCGGCAAGACCGCGGCGTTTTCGCTGGCGCTGCTGGCGCGCCTCGACGCGCGCAACTTCGCCGTGCAGGCGATGGTGCTATGCCCCACGCGCGAACTCGCCGATCAGGTCACGCAGGAAATCCGCCGCCTCGCGCGCGCCGAAGAAAACATCAAGGTGCTGACGCTGTGCGGCGGCACGCCGATGCGTCCGCAAACGGCCAGCCTCGAACACGGCGCGCACATCGTGGTCGGCACGCCGGGCCGCATCATGGATCACCTCGAGCGCGGCAGCCTGCCGCTGCAATCGCTCAACACGCTGGTGCTCGACGAAGCGGACCGCATGCTCGACATGGGTTTCTTCGACGACATCGCCACCGTCGTGAAGCAATGCCCGAAAGAACGCCAAACGCTGCTGTTTTCGGCGACGTATCCCGAAGGCATCGTCAAGCTGAGCCAGCAGTTCCTGCGCAATCCGAAGGAAGTGAAGCTCGCCGAGCGGCACGACAACACCAAGATTCGTCAGCGCTTCTATGAAGTGACTGAAGACGGGCGGCTGCACGCCGTCGGTCTGCTGCTGAATCACTATCGTCCGGTGAGCACGCTCGCGTTCTGCAACACCAAGCAGCAGTGCCGCGATCTGCTCGACGTGCTGCGCGCGCAGGGTTTTCATGCGCTCGCGCTGCACGGCGAACTCGATCAGCGCGAACGCGATCAGGTGCTGATCCAGTTTGCCAATCGCAGCTGCTCGGTGCTGGTAGCCACCGACGTCGCCGCGCGCGGTCTCGACATCGCTCAGCTCGAAGCCGTGATCAACGTGGACGTGACGCCGGATCCGGAAGTGCACGTTCACCGCATCGGCCGTACGGGCCGCGCCGATCAGGAAGGCTGGGCGCTGAGTCTCGCGAGCATGAACGAGATGGGCCGCGTCGGCAGTCTCGAACAGGCGCAAAAGCGCGAGGTCGAATGGCACAAGCTGTCCGAACTGACCGCAGCGAGCAATGAGCGGCTGTTGCCGCCCATGGAGACGCTGCAGATTCTCGGCGGTCGCAAGGAAAAGATCCGTCCCGGCGACGTGCTCGGCGCGCTGACCGGCGAGGCGGGTTTCGCCGGCTCGCAGATCGGCAAGATCAACGTGACGGAAATGTCCACCTACGTCGCGGTGGAGCGTAGCGTCGCGCGTGAAGCGTTGCGCAAGCTCAGCGCCGGCAAGGTAAAGGGCAAAAAAGTCAAAGTTCGTTTGATGGACGACGCCTGATAGACGGCGAGGCCGGTCGCGAGCGCTCCGCTCGAGACCGGCCGCATCACATTACGTCATACCTCTGCAGTTCTCCGCACTTCTCGTGCGGCCTCGCTTCTTCCCCGAAAGTACCGATCCGACCGGCTTTGCCCATGGCGGCGCGCCTTCGCGTGAGGCATGACGTAAATGCATGCCGCGCATGACAAAGTTTCGATTGTGACGGTTCTTTGGCTGATGCCTAATCACCAAACCGGAAGGGACCGCCGCGCAGCTGGCTGTTCCGTGAATCCGCTGCCGGATGGAGAAAGGGAGAAAGCCTTATGCAGAGCGCCACGCAAGCCCGCTCGAAGTTGCCTGACGTAGGCACGACGATTTTTACCGTGATCGGTCAACTGGCCGCTCAGCACGACGCGCTGAATCTATCGCAAGGCGCGCCGAATTTCGCGCCGGACGCCAAACTGATCGACGGCGTCGCCCAGGCCATGCGCGCCGGTCATAACCAGTACGCGCCGATGGCCGGCATCGCCGCCTTGCGCGAAGTGCTCGCCGACAAGGTCGCCACGCTATACGGCGTGCGCTATGACCCGGCGAGCGAAGTCACCGTGATCGCCAGCGCAAGCGAAGGACTGTATTCGACGATCAGCGCGTTGGTGCATCCGGGCGACGAAGTGATCTACTTCGAGCCCTCGTTCGACAGCTACGGGCCGATCGTGCGACTGCAAGGCGCCACGCCCGTGCCGATCAAGCTGTCGCTGAACGACTTCCGCGTGAACTGGGACGAGGTCGCCGTCGCGATCACGCCGAAGACTCGCATGATCATCATCAACACGCCGCACAATCCGACCGCGACCGTGTTCAGCGAAGCCGACGTCGAACGCCTGAAAGCCGTTACGCGCAACACCGATATCGTGATTCTCGCCGACGAGGTCTACGAACACGTGGTGTTCGACGGCGCGAAACATCAGAGCATGGCTTGTCATTCCGAGCTCGCCGAACGCAGTGTGATCGTCTCGTCGTTCGGCAAGTCCTATCACGTGACCGGCTGGCGCGTCGGTTACTGCCTCGCGCCCGCTGCGTTGATGGACGAGATTCGCAAAGTCCATCAGTTCATGGTGTTTTCCGCCGATACACCGATGCAGTACGCGTTCGTCGACGCATTGGCCAATCGCGACAGCTACCTCGGTTTGTCCGCGTTCTATCAGAAGAAGCGCGATCTGCTCGCCGAGGCGCTGTGCGAATCGCGCTTCGAGTTGTTGCCGAGCGAAGGTAGCTTCTTCATGCTCGCGCGTTTTCGCGGCTTCTCCGAGGAAAGCGATAGCGATTTCGTGCTGCGGCTGATTCGCGACGCGCGTGTCGCCACCATTCCGCTGTCGGCGTTTTATACCGATGGTACGGACTCCGGCTTGATCCGCCTAAGCTTCTCGAAGGACGATGCGACCTTGATCGAAGGTGCGCGGCGTCTTTGCGAGATCTGATCGGAAAGACGACACGGCTCCGCGAGGCGGCTGCGTTTTTTGAACGAAGTATGATCGTCGCGCGGGTACGCATTAGCGCGCCGCAAGGCGGCGTAACAACAAAATCGAAGGAAAAGGGACCTGCTATGAAATTGCTCAAGCCTCTTCTGGCGTTGGCCTGTGCATTCGCGTCACTCGCGGCGTCGTCTGGTGCAAGCGCTGCCGATACGCTGCGCTTCGGCCTCGAAGCGCAGTACCCGCCGTTCGAATCGAAAGGCCCGAACGGCGAATTGCAAGGCTTGGATATCGACGTCGGCAATGCCGTTTGCGTTGCCGCGCATATGACGTGCAAATGGGTCGAGACCTCGTTCGACGGGCTGATTCCCGCGCTGCAGGGCCGCAAGTTCGACGCGATCAATTCGGCGATGAACGCGACCGACGCGCGTCGGCAGGCAATCGATTTCACCACCGTTGTGTATCGCGTGCCGACGCAGTTGATCGCCAAACGCGACAGCGGTCTGCTGCCGACGCCGGCCTCGCTGAAGGGCAAGCGCGTGGGCGTGTTGCAGGCGTCGATTCAGGAAACCTTTGCGAAGACGCATTGGGAATCCGCGGGCGTGACCGTCGTGCCGTATCAGGACCAGAACCAGGTTTATACCGATCTCGTGGCCGGGCGTCTGGACGCGACGCTCGTGCTGGCGCCGGCCGGACAAACCGGCTTTCTGTCGAAGCCGAGCGGTGAAGGGTACGCCTTCGTCGGCGAGCCGGTGCGCGATGACAAGATCCTCGGCAGCGGCATTGCATACGGAATTCGCAAGGGCGATACGGCGCTGCGTGACCGCTTGAATGCGGCGATCGCGAAGGTGCAGGCCGACGGCACGGTGAAGACGCTGGCCGCGAAATATCTCGGCAACATCGACGTGACGGCGAAGTAGTCTTTTGCGTATCTGCGGGCGTTCCGGCGTGGGGACGTTCGTGAGTCTGACGTGGTGGGAGCGCGCGGCCCGAAACGCAAAAAGCCCGGTCGCAAGGACCGGGCTTTTTGCTTTGAATCTTTGGTGGGGCGTGAGTGACTCGAACACTCGACCTACGGATTAAGAGTCCGCTGCTCTACCAACTGAGCTAACGCCCCCAACAGAAGCGAAATTATGCAGAAATTTTTCGGGCTTGCCAAGTCCCCTTCGCAGATTTCTTAAAAATAATTGCACCCGAGAGCCCGATGCGTTCGTCGATGGCCGCACTGTCGCGAAAAAGGCGCGCCCAGCATCGTCCCGGTATCATGTCGCGGACACCTTGCCGCACGAAGCCTCGCGCGGCCTTCGACCGGGGATTGCCATGGATGACAAAGAGATTAACGAATTGCTCGACCGCATCCTCGCGCCGTGGGTCCGTGCGCTCACGCTGACGCCGGTCAAGGTCAATGAGGAAGCTGCCACTCTGCGCCTACCGTTTTCCGGCGGGCTGCGTCATTCGGGCGGCGTGATCTGCGGGCAAGTGTTCATGGCCGCGGCGGACACGGCGATGATCGTCGCCATTTCGGCCGCGCTCGGTGGTTTCAAGCCTATGACCACGGTCTCGCTCAACATCAATTTCATGCGCGCGGTGCGCAAGGGCGACGTGCTGATCACCGCCCGAGTGCTGCGCATGGGCCGCAATCTGGTGTTCGGCGAAGTCGAGTTATTCGATGAATCCGGCAACATGGCCGTTCACGCCACCACCACCTACGCACTGCTCGACTAAAACCGGCCAGAGAGCCGCATTAGAGGAAAAACCAGGATGTTCGATCAGGTCGTATTCGCCGGCGGCGGCAATCGCTGCTGGTGGCAGGCGGGTTTCTGGGATGTGATCCAGCCGGAGCTGCGGATCAGGCCGCGTGTCATCACCGGTATTTCTGCCGGCGCCGCGACTGCGTGCATGCTCTACACGCGCGATTCCGACTGGGTCATGCGCTATTACGAAGAGGCGCTGCGCCACAACACCCGCAACGCCTACTGGGGCAATCTGCTGCGCGGCGCGTCGGTGTTTCCGCATTACCGCATCTACCGTCAGGCGCTGCTGGACATCTACGGCGAGAAGTTTTCGACGCTCGCCGATGCGCCGGAAATCCGCATCGGCGTATCGCATCTGCCGCGCTGGCTCGGCGCGCGCAGCGCGGTCGCGGCCGGCCTGATCGCGTACAACATCGAAAAATACGTCCGCAAGACGCTGCATCCGACACTTGGTCAGACGCTCGGCTTTCATCCGGAATTCGTGCGCGCACAGGATTGCGCGAGCGTCGAGGATCTGGCGGATCTGATCTTGCAGTCGTCGAGTACGCCGCCGTTCACGCCGGTTTTGCGACGCAACGGCCGGCCGGTGCTGGACGGCGGGATGGTCGACAACGTGCCGGTCGGCGCGCTCGACGCCGAGGCGCCGGGCAACGTGCTGGTGATGGTCACCCGCCTCTATCCGCGCCCGCAAATGTTCGTCGTGCCGCACGGCGTGCAACAACGGCTTTACGTACAGCCGTCGCGCAAGGTGCCGATTTCGAGCTGGGATTACACGAATCCGTCACAGATGATCCACGCGTACAACCTCGGCCGTGCCGACGGCGAAACCTTCCTCGAACGCATGCCCGATCTGCTTGAGGCCGGCGCGCACGAAGCAGTACGGTGAATTAAGCGGTAGCGGTAGCGGCGGCGCGAAGCCAAACGGCGATAAGCGCGTCGCACGAATTCGCACGGCGCGCTTATCGCCCGAAAAAACGCGGTGGTTTTTTAACGCCGCCGACCGCCCTGCAAGGCTTCCGGATTCGCCACGCTGCTCGTATCGCCGGCGTCGAAAGCCAAAATGTTCTTGAATGCGGCGGTGAAATACTGCTCGTAGCTTTCGCGTTCCACATAGCCGATGTGCGGCGTGCAAATCACGTTTTCCATGCGCAGCAGGCTGTAGCCCTGCAGAATCGGCTCGCTTTCGTAGACGTCGATCGCGACCATGCCCGGGCGGTTGTGCGATAGCGCATTCACCAGCGCGTTGTCGTCGAGCAACTCGGCCCGGCTCGTGTTCACGAGCAGCGCGGTCGGCTTCATCCGCATCAGGTCTTCCTGTTTGACGATGCCACGCGTGTCGTCGTGCATGCGCAAATGCAGCGACAGCACGTCGCTCTGCTCGAACAGCGCCTCGCGGCTCTCCGCGACACTGTACCCGTCAGCGCGAGCGGCTTCGCGCGAATGCTCGCGGCCCCAGATCAATACGTTCATGCCGAACGCCTTGCCATAACCGGCCACCAGCCTGCCGATCTTGCCATAACCCCAGATTCCCAGCGTCTGGCCACGCAATACCTGGCCCAAACCGAAGTTCGGCGGCAGCGCCGACGTCTTCAGGCCGGACTGCTGCCAGGCTCCTTGCTTAAGGTTTGCTACGTATTGCGGAATCCGCCTTTGGGCGGCCATGATGAGAGCCCACGTCAACTCGGCAGGCGCGAACGGTGAGCCGGTGCCTTCCAGCACGGCAATGCCGCGCTCAGTACACGCGTTCAGATCGATGTGGCTGGAAACCTTGCCGGTCTGACTGATCATGCGCAAACGCGGCAGTTTATCCAGGAGTTGCGAGCTGATGCGGGTGCGTTCGCGAATCAGGACGAGCGCGTCGACTTCCGAAAGACGGCTTGCCAACTGGCCGAGACCGCGGACGGTGTTGTTGAAGACCTTGACCTCATGGTCGGCCAGCAATTGAAAGCAGTCGAGCTTGCGCACGGCGTCCTGATAATCGTCGAGGATGGCAATCTTCATGGTATGTGTCTTACGACGCACCTTGGTGGTGCGGAACGGAGTGTTATGCTGACTGTCCCACCATGTGACCTAGGTCACATGCCGGTCTGGCTGAATGCCTTACCGTAGTAGCTACCGCACAGAATGGCAGCGCCACGGCAAGGCCGATTGACATCGTTTTTAACAGTTTGTTGCGTGTTGAGGCAAGCCGCTTTACAGACGGTTGCAGAAGCCCGTCGGCTGGCGCCTCCGCTCACAGGCTGTGTGGCCCGGAACGATCTGCACAATTGCGCGTCGGGTGGCAGGCACCCGGCGTGAAGAATTGAATGCCTCTCGCATGCAGCGTCTCTGGGCTTGTACCGTTTTTTCTATTGTTTTTCAAAACGGAGACAAGTCGATGAACCACCCCTCATTCGAAGGACAGCCTACTATCGAGGCGCCCGCGTGGGTCAAACACCGAAAGCTGCTCGACTGGGTCCAGCGCGTTGCCGCCAGGACCAAGCCGGACAGGGTCGTCTGGTGTGACGGTTCGCAGGAGGAATACGACCGGCTTTGTGCACAGATGGTCGAAGCAGGCACACTCAAGAAGCTCAATCCCGCCAAACGCCCCAATTCTTATCTGGCATGGTCCGACCCGTCCGATGTGGCGCGTGTCGAAGATCGCACTTTCATCTGCTCGCAGCGTCGCGAAGACGCAGGTCCCACCAATAATTGGATCGCACCGGCCGAAATGCGCTCGACGCTCGACGGCCTGTTCGAAGGTTCCATGCGCGGCCGCACCATGTATGTCGTGCCGTTTTCGATGGGCCCGCTCGGCTCGCCGATCGCGCACATCGGCGTTGAATTGAGCGACAGCCCGTACGTGGTCACCAACATGCGCATCATGACGCGCATGGGCCGCAAGGTTTACGACGTGCTGGGCGAAGACGGCGAGTTCGTGCCGTGCGTCCATTCGGTCGGCGCGCCGCTCGCGTCCGGCGCGAAAGACGTGCCGTGGCCGTGCAACGAAACCAAATACATCGTCCATTTCCCCGAATCGCGCGAAATCTGGAGCTATGGTTCGGGCTACGGCGGCAACGCGCTGCTAGGCAAGAAGTGTTTCGCGTTGCGCATCGCCTCGACCATGGGCCGCGACGAAGGCTGGCTCGCCGAACACATGCTGATTCTCAGCGTGACCTCGCCGGAAGGGCGCAAGCATCATGTCGCGGCGGCGTTTCCGTCGGCGTGCGGCAAGACCAACTTTGCGATGCTGATTCCGCCGGAAGGCTTGAACGGCTGGAAAATCTCCACGATCGGCGACGATATTGCCTGGATCAAACCGGGCAAGGACGGTCGCCTGTACGCGATCAATCCGGAAGCCGGCTACTTCGGCGTGGCGCCGGGCACGAGCGAGAAGACCAACTTCAACGCCATGGCCACGTTGAAGGAAAACGTGATCTTTACGAACGTCGCGCTCACCGACGACGGCGACGTCTGGTGGGAAGGCATGACGGACGATGCGCCCGCGCACCTGATCGACTGGCAAGGCAAGGACTGGACGCCGGCCAGCGGGAAGGAAAGCGGCCGCAAGGCGGCGCATCCGAACGCGCGCTTTACGGCGCCGGCCTCGCAATGCCCGTCCATCGACCCCGACTGGGAAAATCCGGCGGGCGTCGCGATCGACGCGTTCATCTTCGGCGGCCGTCGCTCTACCACCGTGCCGCTCGTCACCGAAGCGCGCAACTGGGTGGAAGGCGTCTACATGGCCGCGACCATGGGCTCCGAAACGACCGCCGCCGCAGCCGGTCAGCAGGGCGTGGTTCGCCGCGACCCTTTCGCGATGCTGCCGTTCTGCGGCTACAACATGAGCGACTACTTCGGTCACTGGCTGAAAACCGGCGAGCGTCTGGAGAAACTGAACGCGAAGCTGCCGAAAATCTTCTGCGTCAACTGGTTCCGCAAAGGCGCGGACGGCAAGTTCGTATGGCCGGGCTTCGGCGAGAACATGCGGGTGCTGAGCTGGATGGTCGGCCGGATCGAAGGCACGGCTCACGGTGAGGAACATGCGTTCGGCGTGTCGCCGCACTACGAGGACCTCGACTGGCGCGGGCTGAATTTTAGCCGCGAGCAGTTCGAGCAGGTCATTTCCGTCGACGACGCAGCCTGGCGCGCGGAATTCGCGCTGCACGCCGAGCTGTTTGACACGTTGCAGCAAGGCTTGCCGCCCGCGCTGACGGAGGCCAAACGCGCGCTCGAAGAGAAGCTCGCCGCCTGATCAGGTGAGTGTTCACTTCGCACGGAACCGCCTTCGGGCGGTTTTTTGTTGCCTCCCGTCCGCGTGAAGAGCTTCCTGGTTTTGCCACGCCGTCCACCATTCCGTCTGTTCGAACAAAAAAGGCAGTTCAAGCTGCACCGCAGCAGATTGTTTCTTTTTTAGGAACAATTCGTGATCGTGCCCCACACTGGGGAGCACAGTCGCACAAATATTGACAATATTTCCGCTTTCGCGGGCAACTTCTGCACGATTCCGCGAGTCGTAGGAGAATTCCAAGTTCGCTTCGCTGGTTTTCCCCGATTGTCAGGAAGCTGTAACACGGCAGGAGTTGTCCTATGGATCATTTGCAGTCGATGCGAGTTTTCGTCAGAGTGGCGGATCTCGGCAGTTTTGCCCGCGCTGCGAGCGCGATGGATATTTCCAACGCAGTTGCGACCCGGCACGTTGCGGACCTCGAAGGCCGTCTAGGTACGCGGCTGCTCAATCGCACCACCCGCAGCTTGTCTCTGACCGAATCAGGTCAGGTTTATCTCGAGCGCGCGCGCCAGATTCTCGACGAACTGGAAGACGTCGAGCAGATGGTGGTCGCGCGCAATCACGAACCTGTCGGCACGTTGCGAATCGTCGCGCCGGTCGTGTTCGGATTGCACAATCTGGCACCCGTGCTCCAGACGTACGCGGAGCGTTATCCGAAAGTCATTCCCGATGTCACGCTGGTCGACCGTCAGGTGGATCTGGTCGAAGAAGGCTTCGACGTGGGCGTGGTGATCGCGCGGCAAATGCGCAGCGCAAGTATCGTCACTCGGCGTCTCACCACCGGTTGCATGACGGTGTGCGCCACGCCGGCTTATCTCGAGAAGCACGGCATGCCGACGCGTCCGGAGCATCTGCTCGAGCATCCGTGCCTGAGCCTGCCGTCCGAATATTGGGGCGACGAGCGCGTGTTCACCGGCCCGGAAGGCGAAGTGCGCGTACGTCCGGCGAACGTGATCGTCGCGAACAATACGGAAATGCTGCGTCAGTTTGCGTTGCTCGGCATGGGCATCGCGATCCTGCCGAGCTATCTGATCGGCCGCGACATGACGCGTGGCCGCCTTGTGCGTCTGCTCGGCGATTACCGGTTGCCGCAGGTCGAGATCAACATTGCGTATCCGAGCCGCCGTCACTTGCCGGCCAAGGTGCGCACGTTTATCGACCATCTTGTTGAGCATTTCAGCCAGACGCCGAACAGCCTGCTTGGTGAACAGTGGATCAAGGAAGACGGCCTCGGCCGGGCCGCCACGACGACGGCGCTCGATTCCGCGGACGCCATGCCGCCGGAAGCGTTCGACGGCGCTGAGCCGCTCTCACGCCTGCTGGACAGCGAGTTATCGCCGCTGCCCAAGACGCTGGCCAAGACGACACCTCGCACCCGGCCCACGGCTTTGTCGCCGCTATAAGTCGCGAATCGGGCGAGCCTGTAAAGCCGCTGATAAGCACTTTTCGCCGGACAAACAAAAAGGCGCGGTCACGTTATGTGATCGCGCCTTTTTCATGGCAAATTCAAACGAAGCGAGCCGGAAGCGAATCCTCTTCCGGCCTTCCAGCGACCAGTCGACTTACGAGCCGGTTTTGCGCGCCACCGCTTTCTTGGCGGGTGCTTTCTTGGCCGCAGCGGTCTTGGTCGCCGGCGCTTTTTTCGCCGCTGTCTTCTTGGCTGCCGGCGCGGCCTTCACGGCCACGGACACTTCGTCGTCGTCCGACTCCGCTTCTGGGGCAGCCTTCGCAGCCGACTTCGCCGCTGCGGTCTTCGCGGCAGTCTTCGCCGACGGCTCCTTCTTCTCGAACTCGAAACCGATCTTGCCGTCGTTCTGCTTGACGAGGAACGCTTTGAAGTTACGGCCGGTACGCGACGACTTGAAGTTCGTCAGCAGATCCGTGCGGCCTTCTTCGAGCAGCTTGGCCATCTGTTCGCGGGCGATTTCCTGCTGCAGGATCACCTTGCCCGAACGGAAGTCGCAAGTCTTCGGATTGGCGACCGAGTTTTCGCAGACGTAGCTCATGCCGTGCTCGAACACGCGGCCCTTGCACTTCGGACATGCGCCCACCGGCTGCTGATCGGAGAAGTCAGGCGGTTCGCCGTCTTCGCCTCCCGCATCCTGGCCGAAGTCGAATTCGAGCTTGTAGTTCTTGATCTCGTCATCGAACGACAGTTTCAGGATCGCCGAGAACGGGCGCCCCATCTTGCTGCGGAAACCCGAAAGCGGACCGATCGTCTTGTTCTGCAGCAGTTCTTCGACTTCCGGAATTTCGAACTGACGTCCGCCCGGAATTTTCGAAATCGAGAACTCGCATTTCGAGCAGGCAAAGCGCCGGTAGTTTTCCTTCACCTGACCGCCGCAATTCGGGCAAGGCGTTTGCAACGTCGCGTAATCGCCCGGGATCGTGTCGGAATCGTACTCTTTAGCGCGCTTGACGATGGTCTGCGTCATGCGGGCGATTTCCTGCATGAACGCGTCGCGCGGCAGGTTGCCGCGTTCCATTTGCGAGAGCTTGTACTCCCACTCGCCGGTCAGTTCGGGCGCCGTCAGTTCCTTCACGCCTAGCCCGCGCAGCAGCGTCATGAGTTGGAAAGCCTTGGCGGTCGGAATCAGATCGCGGCCTTCGCGAATCAGATACTTTTCACCCAGCAGACCTTCGATGATCGCCGCGCGCGTGGCCGGCGTGCCGAGCCCCTTGGCCGCCATGGCTTCGCGCAGTTCGTCGTCTTCGACGAGCTTGCCCGCGCCTTCCATGGCCGACAGCAAGGTTGCTTCGTTGTAGCGTGCCGGCGGTTTCGTCACCAGTTGCTGGGCGGCGATCTTGTCGGTCTTGACCTTTTCGTCTTTCTGCACCGGCACGAGGTTCGCGTCTTCGCCGCTGATCTCGCGGCCGTAGACTTGCAGCCAGCCGGGCTCGACCAGCACCTTGCCTTCGGTCTTGAAGTGATGGCCGACCACTTCCGTGATCCGCGTCGTCACTTTGTATTCGGCGGCGGGGAAAAACACTGCGAGGAAGCGCTTCACGACGAGGTCGTAGAGCTTCTGTTCGGGCTCCGACAGATTCTTCGGCGCCTGCAGGGTCGGGATGATTGCGAAGTGGTCGCTGATCTTCGAGTTGTCGAAGATGCGCTTGTTCGGTTTCACCCAGCCCTTGTCGAGCACCTGCTTGGCATACGGCAGATAGTTATTGCTCTCCTTGAGCATGCCGAGCGTCTCTTTGACCGTATCCAGGTAGTCTTCCGGCAGCGCGCGCGCGTCGGTACGGGGATAGGTCAGCACCTTGTGCTTTTCGTACAGTGCCTGGGCGAGGCCCAAGGTGTTCTTCGCCGAGAAGCCGAAGCGGCCGTTGGCCTCGCGCTGCAAGCTGGTCAAGTCGAACAGCGCCGGCGACAGTTGCGTGGACGGCTTCGATTCTTCCGTCACCGTGCCGATCTGGCCACGGCAGGCGGCGACGATCGTTTCGGCCGCGGGCAGCGCCCACAGACGCGAATCGCGTTTTTCCGGATCGAACTCGTCGCGCTTGAATTTCGGATCGAACCAGCGGCCTTCGTAGAAACCGGCCGCGCAGACGAACTCCGCTTTCACTTCCCAATAATCGCGCGGCACGAAGCGGCGAATCTTCTCTTCGCGCTCGACCACGATCGACAGCGTCGGCGTCTGCACCCGCCCGACCGTGGTCAGGAAGAAGCCGCCGCCTTTGCTGTTGAACGCGGTCATGGCCCGCGTACCGTTGATGCCGACCAGCCAGTCCGCTTCCGAGCGGCAACGCGCCGCATCGGCGAGCGGCTGCATCTCTTCGTCGCTGCGAAGACGGGCGAAGCCGTCGCGGATCGAGCCTGCCGTCATGGATTGCAGCCACAGGCGCTGCACCGGCTGCTTGGCTTTCGCGTGCTGCGCGATCAGGCGGAAAATCAGCTCGCCCTCGCGCCCCGCGTCACATGCGTTGATCAGACGGTCGACGTCTTTGCGCTTGAGCAGTTTGGTCAGCACCTTCAGGCGCGACTCGCTCTTGGCGATCGGGTTCAGATCGAAGTGCGGCGGAATGACGGGCAGATTGGCGAAACTCCACTTGCCGCGTTTGACTTCGTAGTCTTCAGGCGCGGCAATTTCCAGCAGATGGCCGACTGCCGAGGAAAGGACGTACTCGTCGCTCTCGTAGTATTCGTCATGCTTGGTAAATCCGCCCAAAGCGCGCGCGATGTCGTTCGCGACGGAAGGCTTTTCGGCGATGATCAGTGCTTTGGACATGACTCGATGTGAGGTTGGTAGATCAGGGTTGATGGCCGTGAGTGCGCTTCTGTCAGCGCTACCCTCGTTTGCGACCTTTGCGACCCATTAACGACCGCTTTATAGCACACGGCGCGAGACCGGCGTGTCAAGTGCCATAAAAAGCGCGAATTCATAAATGCGTGCTCAGGCATTGGGCAAGCTGCCGCCAACGCCTTGTACACCGCTCGCAACGGGCCGCTGGGCTTGCAAGCTGGCCAGTCTGAATCAGGCGACCGCCAGCGCGGGCCGCAGTTTCGGCGCACCGCTGACGCCGGGCACGGCCGTCAGATCAGACAACATCCGTTCCACAATCGCCGCTTGCGGCAAAACCGTGCCGAAGAATCGCGTCGTAACCGAATCTTCGATCAGGATGGTCGGAAAGTTCTCCACATCCAGATCCTCGAATCGGTCCGCATGCGTCTCTATATCGATCCATGCGAAACAGATGTCCGGGTGCCGGTCGGCCAGCTTGTCAAAGGCGTCCTGATACTCGCGGCAGGTCCCGCACCATTCCGCGCAGAGGCAGGCCACGAACAGCGTTTCCGGTTCGTTGACGCGCTCGGCGATCCGGTCTTGGTCGGTGTCGAGGTTTAGCGCGGGCATCAGGGTTCCTTGCGTACTTTTGTCAGGTGCTTTGGCGCGAATGTAGCATGGCCGATCATGAATGGTGGTCAACTCTGATCAATGCCGCGTTGGCCGTGGCTTGCCCGCATGAAGCGGCCGCCGGGCAGCATGGTCACCTGGCCGGCGAGTTCCAGTTGCAGCAAGGCGGTTTGCAGGTCCGCGTCCTCCATCTCGGTACGGGTAGCGAGAATTTCAAGCGTGGTGGGCGAATGGCCGAGCGCGGCGAGGAGGCGCTGTGCTTCGGGATTGGCCGGCGGGCAGGGCGGTGCGGCGGCCAATGCTGCTCCTGGTGAATCGGCCGGAGACGCTTCTGTCGGCTGAAACGCTGCCGGTTTCACGCGATCCACGTCCGCGGCGCTGCGCGCGGGCCTGTTTCCCGAGCCAGCGCGGCTCCAGAAGGTGGCGTGCGCCGAACTTGAACCCGAACCCGCTCGCGGAGCCGCCCGCCGCGCGAAACCCAGTTCCTCCAGCACTTCATCCGGCGTTTCCACCAGCTTCGCGCCCTGCTTGATGATCCGATGACGCCCGCGCGACAGCGGCGCGTGAATCGAACCCGGTAACGCGAAGATATCCCGTCCCATCTCGTTGGCGAGCCGCGCCGTGATCAGCGAACCGGAGCGCATCGCCGCTTCGACGATCACCACGCCGCTGACGAGGCCGGCGATCAGACGATTACGCTGCGGAAAATTGGCGGCGCGCGCGGGCGTGCCGAGCGGCCATTCGGAGAGAATCGCGCCCTGCACCGCGATTTGCCGCGCGAGCGCGTGGTGTGCGGCCGGATACACGAGGTCCGCGCCGGTGCCGATTACGGCCACCGTGCCACCGATGCCTTCCAGGCCGCCCCGATGCGCGGCGCCGTCGATACCGAGCGCGAGGCCGGAGACGACGGTCACACCGGCCACCGACAGCTCGCGCGCGAATCGCTCCGCGTCTTCGACGCCTTGCGGCGTCGCGCTGCGGCTCCCGACAAGGGCGACCGCTCGCGTGTGCAGCAGGTTCAACCGGCCCTTTATATATAGCAGCGGCGGCGGATCGGGCATGGTCAGCAGTGCTGGCGGATAAGCGGGGTCGTCGAGTGTCACGACCTGATTGCCGGGTTGCTCGCGCCACGCGATGACCGCGTCCAGCTGGGCGTCGAAATCGGGACCTGTCGGCGCCAGCGCTGCGCGTGCCGCGGCCTCACCGGCAATCTCGGCGAGCGCCTCAGGTGCTTGCTCGAATATCGCTTCAGGCAAGCCGAAAGCGCCGAGCAATAAGCGCAGCGCTCCGGGTTTCAGACCCGGCGCGAGCGCAAGCCGCAGCCAGGCGGCAAGTTCAATATGGGTTGCAGGCAAAGTGTGCATTGCGGGTCGATCCTCCTGCAGGGCCAGCGGGCAGGCGGGCGCCATGCTAAAATTTTCATCATCCGAAATAACCGCAGCGCCGCGCCCACCCGCGCGGGCTCGTCGTCTGGCGCCGTGGCGCGTTGAATCGAACCGGTTCGACACCATCTATCCTCTGCGCAACGCGACGGGCTCACAACCTGGCCGAAAGGCCAACGAACCTTCAACGGGTCGGCGGCGCCCGAAAATCACACTCAAGATCATGGCTTTACTCAACATCCTCAATTACCCGGACAAACGGCTGCACAAGATCGCCAAGCCGGTCGAAGTGGTCAACGACCGCATCCGCCGCCTCGTCAAGGACATGGCCGAAACCATGTACGCCGCGCCGGGCGTCGGCCTTGCCGCGACCCAGGTGGACGTGCACGAGCGCGTGATCACGATCGACGTGTCGGACGACCACAACGAACTGCTCGCCTTCATCAACCCCGAAATCATCTGGTCGAGCGACGAAAGGAAGCTGTCGGAAGAGGGCTGCCTCTCGGTGCCGGGCATTTACGACAACGTCGAGCGTGCGGAGAAAGTGCGGGTGCGGGCGCTCAACGAGAAGGGCGAAACCTTCGAGATGGACTGCGAAGGCCTGCTTGCGGTGTGCATCCAGCACGAAATGGATCACCTGATGGGCCGGGTGTTCGTCGAGTACCTGTCGTCGCTGAAGCAGACGCGCATCAAGAGCAAGATGAAGAAGCTCGCCCACGCGATGTAATGCGCGTTCACCTCGCCTACCGCCCCCGTTCATGAGTCATTCGTTGCGCGTCATCTTTGCCGGTACGCCGGAGTTCGCCGCGGCCGCGCTGGCCGCGATTCACCGCGCCGGATTCCAGGTGCCGCTCGTGTTGACCCAGCCGGACCGGCCCGCCGGGCGCGGCATGAAGTTGCAGGCAAGCCCGGTCAAGCGCTACGCGCAGGAGCACGGACTGGCCGTCGCCCAGCCGCCTTCGCTGCGCCGCGCCGGCAAATATCCGGCTGAAGCCGCTGCCGCGATCGACCAACTACGCGCTACGCCGCACGATGTCATGGTGGTCGCCGCGTACGGCCTGATCCTGCCGCAGGAAGTGCTCGATATTCCGCCGCTCGGCTGCATCAACATTCATGCGTCGTTGTTGCCGCGCTGGCGCGGCGCGGCGCCGATTCATCGCGCGATCGAAGCGGGCGACGCCGAAACCGGTATCACGCTGATGCAGATGGATGTCGGGCTCGACACGGGCGCGATGATCTCCGAAGCACGCACCGCGATTTCCGCCGACGACACCACGGCCACGTTGCACGACCGTCTCGCGCAGGACGGCGCGAAGCTGATCGTCGAGGCGCTGATCGAACTCGAGCGCACCGGCAATCTGGCGGCAACGCCGCAACCCGCGGAAGGCGTCAGCTACGCGGAAAAGATCGGCAAACACGAAGCCGCGCTGGACTGGCGCCGCCCGGCGGACGTGCTCGCGCGCCAGGTGCGTGCGTTCGATCCGTTCCCTGGCGGTGTGGCCACGCTTGAAGACGGCTCGTCCATCAAAATCTGGGCCGCTGTTGTGACCGACGGCGCAGCCGCCAGCCACGCGCCCGGCACGATCACCGACGTCTCCCCCGAAGGCGTAGTCGTAGCCTGTGGCGAAGGCGCGCTGCGTCTCACGCAATTGCAGAAACCCGGTGGCAAACGCCTGCCGGTGCGCGAATTTCTGGCTGGCTCGACGCTGGCTGTGGGGCAGCGCTTTCAACTTCCCGAAGCAAAGTAGCACCGCTGCTTATGCCCTGAACATCGTCCATTCGGCCGATGTTCGAGGCCCCGCAGGACAGGCCTGCCACGCGTAGAATCCTTCATGCAACGGCCCCGGATTTTGAGGATTCACATGTTCGGCATTACCCATTTCGAGTTTTTCGTCGTCGCGGTCTTCCTTTTAAACGTGACGCCCGGTCCCGATACGGCTTATATCGTCGGGCGCAGCGTCGCTCAAGGCCGCGGCGCGGGTCTCATGTCGGCGCTCGGCATTTCCGCCGGCTGCTGCGTTCACTCGCTGGCCTGCGCGTTCGGCTTGACCGCGTTGCTGGCTGCATCGGCCACCGCATTTACGGTCATCAAGTTCGTCGGCGCTATTTATCTGATGTATCTCGGCGTGCGTTTGCTCTTCGCCAAGCCGGCTGTCAGCGATGCTGCGGGCGAAGCGCGCGCGGCCGGCGCGCCCAGGTCGCTGCGCCAGCTTTTCCTGCAAGGCTTCTGGACTAACGTGCTGAACCCGAAGGTCGTGCTGTTTTTCGTGTCGTTCTTCCCGCAGTTCGTCACGACCGGCACTGATCACAAAGCGCTCGCTTTCCTCACACTGGGTGCGGTGTTCGTCATGATGAGCATGATCTGGAACAGTTTTGTCGCGTGGATCGCGGGCAGTGTGACGCGGCGTTTCGCTGGCCGGGCGGCGGTGAAGAAGTGGTTGGATCGCGGAGTCGGCGGCGCTTTTGTCGGCTTGGGTATCAAGCTCGCCACCGCGTCAAGATGATTGAATTTTCCTGACGCGCCCATATCTAACATTTTGCTTACAATCGGGCGCCGCGATCACGCGGCGCAGATATGAACCCGCGTTAGGGCAAGGAGTTGCAGACATGTTCAATTGGGTCAAAACCGCGATGTTGATGGCCGCGATCACGGCCCTTTTCATCGTGATCGGCGGGATGATCGGCGGGTCGCGCGGCATGACGATCGCGCTCGTGATCGCCCTTGGGATGAATTTCTTTTCGTACTGGTTCTCGGACAAGATGGTCCTGCGCATGTACAACGCGCAGGAAGTCGACGAAACCAGTGCGCCGCAGTTCTATCGCATGGTGCGCGAACTTTCCACACGCGCCGGCCTGCCCATGCCGCGCGTGTACCTGATCAACGAAGACGCGCCGAATGCGTTCGCCACCGGCCGCAATCCGGAACATGCGGCGGTCGCCGCCACCACCGGCATTCTGCGCGTGCTGTCCGAGCGCGAAATGCGCGGGGTCATGGCGCACGAGCTCTCGCACGTGAAGCATCGTGACATTTTGATCTCGACCATTTCGGCCACCATGGCCGGCGCGATTTCCGCGCTGGCGAACTTCGCGATGTTCTTCGGCAGCCGCGACGAAAACGGCCGTTCCACGAACCCGATCGCTGGCATCGCCGTCGCGCTGCTGGCGCCGATCGCCGGTGCGCTGATCCAGATGGCGATTTCGCGCGCACGTGAATTC
This sequence comes from Paraburkholderia sp. BL25I1N1, assembly GCF_003002025.1. Classification (GTDB taxonomy): domain Bacteria; phylum Pseudomonadota; class Gammaproteobacteria; order Burkholderiales; family Burkholderiaceae; genus Paraburkholderia. The sequence continues at coordinate 156,739 of NZ_PVZB01000017.1, read as the reverse complement.
GAAGCCGATCGCGGCGGCGCGCAGATTTCCGGCGACCCGCAGGCGCTCGCTTCGGCGCTCGACAAGATCCATCGTTACGCGAGCGGAATTCCGTTTCCGACCGCCGAGCAGCATCCGGCCACCGCGCAGATGATGATCATGAATCCGCTGTCGGGCGGCGGCATCGCGAATCTGTTCTCTACGCACCCGGCCACCGAGGAACGCATCGCGCGTTTGATGGAAATGGCGCGCACGGGGCGCTTCGAATAACGCTGCGCCGTCCTTGCGCGGTGTGAGGAAAAAGGCGAGTCTGCGGGCTCGCCTTTTTATTTCGGCGCAAGGGCGTGAGCGGCTGATGCGCTGCGTTATCACGAGAAAATTCACTCTGTTCGCCAGGCGCCTGAGGGTCCGCGCCGCATCGTTGAACTGCGCCTCGGCGCCCCGGCCTTCGTGGCCACCGAGGATTTGCACTCGCTACGCTTGCAGGCTGCCCGCGGACTCGTGCGCCGCGTTACGCCACGTCCGCGCCGATATATCCAACCCGCGCTTCAGTCCCACTCCTTCCCGCTCGCCATCGATCCGCGATCACCACGCTCACAGACCGCCCGCCGGCCCGCGTCGCGCGCCACGCTACAATGCGTGTTGATTGCGTCGCGCGCTCCCGCGCGGCCCGCCATAGCCTTCTTGATGACTACAAAGCCTTCTTCGCGTACCGCTTCCTCATCGGCGCGCCCGCGCGAACCACGTTTGTCGATGCTGCATCTCGCGCCCGAATCGCTCGGCTTCGCGCTCGACTGCGCGGGCCAGGCGGTCGGCGCCGTGCGTCTCGGCGCAGCGTTGCCAGCCGCGCTGCAATCCGTCTTCGTGTCCGCGCCCGAGGCCAGCGTTGCCGCGGCGCGTGGCGCGGTGCAGGACATCGCCTACCGCACCATGCGACGTCTCGCGATTGCCGAGTGGCTGATCGCGAAGCTGGTGAAAAAGGCGCCGCCGCCGCACGTCGGCCATGTGCTCGCGTGCTCGCTGGCCCTGCTCGTCGACGACGAAGCGAACGCTGCGTACGCACCATTCACGGTCGTCGATCAGGCAGTGAGCGCGATCGGCGCGCGCCGTGAATTTGCCTTTGCGAAGGGCCTCGTCAACGCCGTGCTGCGCGGTTTCCTGCGCGAACGCGAAACGCTATTGAGCGCCGCGCAAGCCGACGAAGTCGCACGCTGGAACTATCCGGCATGGTGGATCGATGCCGTGAAGCGCGCGTGGCCCGACGCATGGCAGTCGGTGCTAGCCGCCGGCAACACACAAGGCCCGCTGACGCTGCGCGTGAACGCGCGTCAATCGACGGTCGACGCCTACTTGCAAGTGCTGCAAAACCATCACATTGCGGCGAGCAGGGCCGGCGAGTACGCCGTCAAGCTCGCCACGCCGATGCCGGTCGACCGCATTCCGGGCTTCAGCGACGGCGTCGTCTCGGTGCAGGACGCCGGCGCGCAGCTCGCCGCGCCGCTACTCGACGTGCGCGACGGCATGCGTGTGCTCGACGCGTGCGCGGCGCCCGGCGGCAAGACCGGCCATCTGCTCGAACTGGCCAACCTTCAGCTCGTCGCGCTCGAAAGCGACGCGTCGCGCGCGCGCCGTATCGGCGAAAATTTGCGGCGGCTCAAGCTCGAAGCGGAAGTGCGGATCGGCGACGCGGGCGCGCCCGCAAAATGGCACGACGACATCGACCCGCCGTTCGATCGCATTCTGGCCGACGTGCCGTGTTCGGCGTCGGGCATCGTGCGGCGTCATCCGGATATCCGCTGGCTGCGCCGCGCGTCCGACATTCCCGCGCTGGTCGCCGAGCAGCGCCGCATTCTCGACGCGCTCTGGCCGCTCGTGAAACCAGGCGGCGAGTTGCTCTACGTTACGTGTTCGATCTTTCCCGAAGAAGGCGAGTTGCAGGCGCAGTGGTTTGGAAACAAGTATCAGGATGCGGTACGATTGGACGCGCCGGGGCAACTGCTGCCTTCAGTCGCTCGCGCGCCCGCCGACACATCGGCCGGTTCTCATGCCGGACAACCCGCTGAAGACAGCGCCGGCGCGAACTCAGACCACGACGGATTCTTCTACGCGCGCTTTCAGAAACGGTGACCATCAAACGCTTCTTCCCGCTTCGGCTCGCTGCCGTGCTCTGGATCGCGCTGGCCGTATGGCTGGCGGCGCCGGGCGTGGCGCACGCTGATTCGATCGCGGTGCAGCGTGCGTCGCTGCAAGCCGACAACACGGGTTGGAATCTCGACGCACGTTTCGACTTCGATCTGAACAGCAACCTCGAAGACGCGGTCAATAAAGGCATTCCGCTGTATTTCACGACCGACTTCGAACTGAGCCGGCCGCGCTGGTACTGGTTCGACGAGCAGCCGGTGAGCGTGTCGCAAAGCATTCGCCTGTCGTTCCAGCCGCTCACGCGCGAGTATCGCGTATCGAGCGTGTCGTCCGGCGGTTTGCAGCTCGGCTTCACCACGCTCAAGGATGCGCTCGCGGTGATCAAGCACATCACGTCGTGGCACGTGATCGAACGCAATGAAGTGCGTGTCGGCGAGACGTATAACGCGTCGGTGCGCATGCAACTCGACATCGCGCTGATGCCCAAGCCGTTTCAGATCGACGCGGTGAACAACCGCGACTGGAATCTCGCTTCCGAATGGAAGCGCTTTACCTTCACGGTGACCGAACGTGCTAAATAAAGTGCGCTCCGCTACCAGTGTCAGCAGCATCGTCGTGCGCGTGCTGGTGTCGACGGTCGCCGTGACGGCCGTGCTGCTGCTCGTGCTGCTCGCCGCGGCCAGCGCGAACACCGAATTCTTCGACCGCTATTACCAGTGGCTCTACGCCGCCAATCTCGTGGTCGCGATGATCTTTTTGCTGGTGGTGGCGACGCTCGTCATCATCATCATCGCGCGGCTGAGAAAGGGTAAGTTCGGTACGCGGCTGTTGGCGAAACTTGCGTTCTTCATGGCGCTGGTCGGCGTGGTGCCGGGCGGCATCATCTACGTCGTGTCGTATCAGTTCGTGTCGCGCAGTATCGAGTCGTGGTTCGATGTGAATGTCGAAACAGCGCTCACGTCCGGATTGAATCTCGGGCGCGGCATGCTCGACGCGTCGCTGTCCGATCTGCAAACCAAGGGCCGCTTGATGTCGGAACAGTTGGCGAGCGCGGACGCCGCCGGCACCACGCTCACGCTGCTGCGTCTGCGCGACCAGTTCGGCGTGCAGGATGCGACGATCGTCGAACCTACGCGCAGCATGTCAGGCGCGACGCCCGACATGCACGTGGTCGCGCAGGCCTCCGGCAACTACGCGACGCTGGTGCCGAACGATTTGCCCACGCCGTTGATGATCGAACAGGCGCGCGGCCGTGGCTATGCGGCGATCGAAGGCGAAGTGGACGGCGATCCTCACGCGCATGGCAGCAAGGGCGTGTTGCGGCTGCGGGTGGTGCAACGCATCCCCGATTCGAACGCCGCGCTGTTGCAGCCCACCGAACGCTTCCTGCAACTCACGCAGCCGGTTTCGCCCACGCTCGCGCGCAATGCCGACGCGGTGCAGCGCGCCTATCGCGAGTACCAGGAGAAGGCGCTCGGCCGTACGGGTCTGCGCAAGATGTATATCGGCACACTGACGCTCGCGCTGTTCCTTGCCACCTTCATCGCGATGATGCTCGCGCTCGCGCTCGGCAATCAGCTCGCGCGGCCATTGTTCCTGCTGGCGCAAGGCACCAAGGAAATCACGGAAGGCGATTACACGCCGAAGCGCGAAATCAAATCGCGCGACGAACTGGGCTTTCTCACGCAATCGTTCAATGCAATGACGCGGCAGTTGTCCGAAGCGCGCGCGGCGGTCGAGAACAACCGCATCGCGCTTGAACACTCGAAGGCGTATCTGGAAAGCATTCTCGCGAACCTGACTGCGGGCGTGTTCGTGTTCGACCGGCAGTTCAGACTGACCACCGCGAATCGCGGCGCCGAGCGGATTTTCCGTCAGCCGTTCCAGGCGGTGATGGGTTCGGCATTGGATCAGATCGGCGTGCTGAGCGAATTCGGCGGCATGGTGCGCAAGGCGTTTGCCGATCGCGAAGCGGCGAGCGGCGATGGTCACGACGATCGCGGTCACTGGCAGCAGCAGTTTTCCGTGCAGGTGCCGGACGAAACCGAGCCGCTTACGTTGCTCGTGCGCGGTGCGCGGCTTGTCTCGGCGACGGACCGCGACGCGGAAGACATGCAGACTTCCGGTTACGTCGTGGTGTTCGACGATATCTCGGACGTGATCTCCGCGCAGCGTTCCATCGCGTGGGGTGAAGTCGCGCGGCGGCTCGCGCACGAAATCAAGAATCCGCTCACGCCGATCCAGCTCTCCGCCGAACGTCTGCAGATGAAACTCGCCGACAAGCTCTCGCCATCCGATGCCGATGTGTTGAAGCGCGGCGCGACCACGATCGTGAACCAGGTAGCCGCGATGAAGCAGATGGTCGACAACTTCCGCGATTACGCGCGTACGCCGCCGGCGGTGCTCGCGCATTTGCAGCTGAACGATCTGGTCAGCGAAGTGCTCACGCTGTACGGTATCGAAGAAGGCAAGGGCGCCATTCAGGTGGAGCTCGCCGCATTGCCGGCGATTCGTGGCGACGCGACGCAATTGCGTCAGGTGATTCACAACCTGCTGCAGAACGCGCAGGATGCGGTGGCGGACCTCGAGCATCCGCGTGTGTTGCTCGAGACGAGGACAGTAGAATACGGAGACCCCGACGCGGAAGGCAAAGTCCGCGTCGCGGTGCGTCTGACCGTGTCGGATAACGGAGCGGGCTTTCCCGCGCGTATCCTCACACGTGCATTCGAACCTTACGTAACGACCAAGGCCAAAGGTACGGGCCTGGGTCTTGCGATGGTCAAGAAGATCGTCGATGAACACGGCGCGCGCATCGACATCCGCAATCGCATGAAAGCGGGAGATGTCATCGAGGGCGCGCAGATTTCGATCCTCTTCCTTCAACTGGCAGACGATGGCGTGGCACCCGGAACAGGGCCGCGTCCGGCGCACGGCGGTGCGTCGCAGGGAAAGACAAAAGCAACAGTGCAGACAAGGGCAGCGTAAATGGCAACCATCCTGGTGGTAGATGATGAAATGGGCATCCGGGAATTGCTCTCGGAGATCCTGAGCGACGAAGGGCATGTCGTGGAGGCCGCGGAAAACGCGCAGGAAGCGCGCGAATTCCGTTTGCGCCAGGCGCCTGACCTGGTGCTGCTCGACATCTGGATGCCCGACACCGACGGCGTGACCTTGCTTAAGGAATGGGCCGCGCAAGGGCAACTGACCATGCCGGTGATCATGATGTCCGGCCACGCAACCATCGACACGGCGGTTGAAGCAACCAAGATCGGCGCGCTCAATTTTCTCGAGAAGCCGATTGCGCTGCAGAAGCTGCTGAAGGCCGTCGAACAGGGTCTCGCGCGGGGCACGGCAGTGGGTGCGCCCGGCGGCGCGGCGGCCAAGCCGGTGTTGCCGGTGAGTGTTTCGGCGGTCGCTTCGGCGGCGGCATTGCCGATGCTCTCCACCGACGGCATGGGCAGCGGCGCGCTGGCTGCGCAAACGGCCTCGATCTCGTTCGACATTCCGCTGCGTGATGCACGCGACGCGTTCGAGCGCGCGTACTTCGAATATCACCTCGCGCGGGAGAACGGCAGCATGACGCGCGTGGCGGAGAAGACCGGGCTGGAGCGCACGCACTTGTACCGCAAGCTCAAGCAGCTCGGCGTGGATCTCGGCAAGAACAAAGGTGAGTGAACCGCGGAAGTGAAGTCGGCGTTAAACATGCGGATCTCGCTTCCACAGAATTTTTCGAGAAGGGGCTTGTCGGAGCGCTGACCCTTTGATATCATTTCGTTCTTCGTTGGCCCGGTAGCTCAGTTGGTAGAGCAGCGGATTGAAAATCCGCGTGTCGATGGTTCGATTCCGTCCCAGGCCACCAGGATTCAGCCCCAGGAAATCGCAAGATTCCTGGGGCTTTTCCTTTTTGTGCGCCTGGTGTGATGGGGCGTGACGGGCAGCGTTGCTTCGGCTTGCGTGCGCCACGTGTGCAGGGCGCGCTCGGCGGTGTTCGGCGTCGCGTGATAAAATCGCGCCAGTTCAAGGACTTGCACGTAAGTGCGTCGCCTGGGTGCCGCGCGGCAACGCCGCCACTAGCACCGAACCCTTCGCCCGACGATTAACGGTATAAGCGCCCAGCGACTCTGCGAGCGGAAGGCGCGGCCTATACTGCTTTGGGCCGGCAGCAGTGCCGGCACGCGTCGCGCCGCGTTGCTTGCATGGCGCACCTCGCGCAGCGCGACGTGGCACTCTTCATTCACGGAGTTTCACGGTGATCCGCAAAGACGCTAAACGTAGCGCTCTGGTGCTGTTTTCCGGCGGCCAGGATTCCGCCACATGTCTCGCCTGGGCGCTCGAACGTTATGAAACGGTTGAGACACTGGGCTTCGATTACGGTCAGCGGCACCGCGTCGAACTGGAATGCCGCGAGGGATTTCGCAATGCGGTCGCGCGCGCATTTCCGGCATGGGCCGAGCGTCTCGGCGACGACCACATGATCGATCTGTCGGTGCTCGGCGCGATCAGCGATACGGCGATGACGCGCGAGATCGAGATCGAAGCTACGGCGAACGGTTTGCCGAACACGTTCGTGCCGGGCCGCAATCTGATGTTCATGACCATCGCTGCGGCGATTGCCTATCGACGTGGTTTGCAGGTGCTGGTCGGCGGCATGTGCGAGACGGATTTCTCGGGCTATCCCGACTGCCGCGACGACACGATGAAGGCGTTGCAAGTCGCGTTGAACCTTGGCATGGACACGCGCATCCTGCTCGAAACACCGTTGATGTGGCTGGACAAAGCCGACACGTGGCGTCTCGCACACGAGCTCGGCGGCGACGAGCTGGTCGAGCTGGTGCGCGTTGAGACGCATACATGCTATGTCGGCGAACGCGCTGAATTGCATGCATGGGGTTTCGGTTGTGGCGAATGCCCGGCGTGCCGTTTGCGCAAGCGCGGTTACGAGGCGTATCTGTCGGGTGAGAAGGTCACCGAGGCGCCGCTCTGATGACGCGCGGCGCAGCAGCGCAACTCAGGCAATAATTTTCAGGAACACAGGGCAGAAAGCAGCATGGCTTACGCGGTCAAGGAAATCTTCTACACGTTGCAGGGCGAGGGCGCGAATGCCGGGCGTCCGGCTGTCTTTTGCCGGTTCGCCGGCTGCAATCTGTGGTCGGGCCGCGAAGAAGATCGTGCCGAGGCGGTGTGCCGCTTCTGCGATACGGATTTTGTCGGCACCGACGGCGAGAACGGCGGCAAGTACCGCACGGCTGACGATCTCGTGAAGATGATCGCGTCGCAATGGCCCGAAGGCGAGGGCGAGCGTTTCGTGGTGTGCACGGGCGGCGAGCCGATGCTGCAGATCGATCAACCGTTGGTCGACGCGCTGCATGCCGCCGGCTTCGAAATCGCCATCGAAACCAACGGCTCGCTGCCGGTGCTCGAAACGATCGACTGGATCTGCGTGAGCCCGAAGGCCGACGCACCGCTCGTCGTGACCAAGGGCAACGAATTGAAGGTTGTGATTCCGCAGGACAACCAGCGTTTGTCCGAGTATGCGAAGCTCGACTTCGAGTATTTCCTCGTCCAGCCTATGGACGGGCCGTCGCGCGACCTCAACACCAAACTCGCGATCGACTGGTGCAAACGCCATCCGCAATGGCGCCTGTCGATGCAGACCCACAAGTATCTGAACATTCCCTGATTTGCCGTGCTGACGATTACACGAAAACTCGAATTCGACGCGGGTCACCGCATCCCCGATCACCGCAGCCAGTGCCGTAATCTGCACGGTCATCGCTATGTGCTCGAAATCACGCTGCAAGGCGATCTGGTCGACACCGAAGGCGCGCCCGATCGCGGCATGGTGATGGACTTCGCCGACGTGAAGTCGCTCGCCGTCGAGCATCTCGTCGACAAGTGGGACCACGCGTTTCTCGTCTACGAAGGCGACGCGCAAGTGCGCGGTTTCCTGGAAACGATGGCCGGCCACAAGACGGTCGTGCTCGATCGCATTCCCACCGTCGAAAATCTTGCCGCCGTGGCGTTCGACATTCTCGCGAACGTCTACGACGCGCACTACGGCGTGAATCTGCGTCTGCACAAGCTGCGTCTGTACGAGACGCCGAATTGCTGGGCCGACGTGGTCCGCGACTAAAGCCTGTAACCCGACGCTCGCGGGCCGCTCGCGCGGCCCAACCCTCGCGTTATTGTCACGGTATGATCGCTCCGACAACCACACGGAGCGAGACATGCCGGTCACCGCATTGCGTCGCAGCAGGCAGCCGGGCCGCCACGGCCCGGGCGCTCATCTGGCCCACAAGGCCAGCGCGCTTTTCCGCAGTTCAGGCGAAGCGCCGCTTCATTGCGAGGGAGCGCGGCGATGAGCACCTTCACCAATCCCCTCAAGTCACGCCTTAAAGAAACCGATCCGCTGTTCGGACTGTGGCTCTCGCTCGGCAGCGACGCCGCCGCCGAAGCGCTCGCGCACGCCGGTTACGACTGGCTGCTGATCGACATGGAGCACTCGCCGAACGATAGCGGCGACGTCGCCTCGCAATTGCGCGCGATCGCCGCCGCGCATCTGCCGAGCGAGCCGGTGGTGCGCGTGCCGTCCAGCGAGGCATGGTTCGTCAAGCGTGTGCTGGATGCCGGCGCGCGCACGCTGATGTTCCCGAATATCGAGTCCGCGGACGAGGCGGCGCGCGCCGTGCGTCTCACGCAATATCCGACCGCCGGCGCGCTCGACGGTGAGCGCGGCGTCGCCGGCGCGGTGCGGGCTGCGGGTTACGGCATGCGGCGTGACTACGTGCAGACGGCCAACGCGCAGATTGCGACCATCGTGCAGATCGAGTCGGCGCGCGGCTTGCAGGAAGTGGAAAAGATCGCGGCGACGCCGGGCGTCGATTGCCTGTTCGTCGGGCCGGCGGATCTCGCCGCGAGCCTCGGTCATCTCGGCGATTCGAAGCACGCCGACGTGCAGGCCGCAATGGCGCGCATCGTCAGCGCTGCGGACAAGGTGGGCATTGCTGCCGGTATTTTTGCCATGGACGTCGCGAGTGCGAAGCAGCACCGCGATGCCGGTTTTCGATTCATCGCTCTGGCCGCCGATGTCATGTGGATGTTGCGCGCGACTCGCCAGGCGCTGCAGGAGGTGAGGTCATGAAGGGGATGGTGCAGTGCGTCGTGGTGCGTCTGGCAGTTGCAGCGGCATTGATGGCGAATGTGGCGGCCTATGCGCAAGACAGCCGGATCGCGAAGTCGAATGATCCGGAGACGCAAACCGCGGTCGCCGACTACAACGCCGGCAATCTGGCTGCGGCGCTTGTCGAGTTCCGCAAAGCTGCCGAGCGCGGCAGCCGTCTCGCCGAGTTCAACTACGCGATGATGCTGCTCAACGGCGAAGGCACGTCGGTCAATGTCGATGAAGGCAAGAAATGGCTGCGCAAGGCCGCCGACGCCAACATGTCGCACGCGCAATACGTGTACGGCAAGATGTACGACGATGGCGAGTTCGTCGGGCGCGATCCGGTTGAGGCGCACCGCTGGTTCCTGAAGGCGGCGGAGCAGGGACACGTGCAGGCGGAGCTGGCACTGGCCAATCAGTTCCTCGATGGCCGCGGCACCGAGCGCGACAACAAGCAGGCGTTCGTCTGGTACAAGAAAGCCGCGCAGGGCGGCGACATGACCGCGCAATACGTGGCCGGCTCGTTTTATGAGCGGGGCGGCGACGGTGTGGAGAAGAATCTCAACGTGGCGCGCGCTTATTACGCAGCCGCGGCGGCGCAGGGCGATCCGGCGGCGCGCCTCAAGTATCAGCAACTCAGCGCGCAGTTGCGGGATCAGAAGGAAGTGAAGCCGCAGTAAGACCGTGGTGTTTTGATAACGACGCTGGATGCAAAAAGGGACGCTCCGTGAAGAGCGTCCCGTTTGCTTATGGAGTCGCCGGCAAAGCCCGCGCGGCACCGCCGCGCTAGCTCTGCATCAACCGCTTCTGCCGCGCGACACTCATGATCAGGCCGATCGCGACGCCCAGCGTGGTCAGCGCGGTGCCACCGTAACTCATGAATGGCAACGGCACGCCGACCACCGGCAAGATGCCGCTCACCATGCCGATATTCACGAACGCGTAGGTGAAAAACGCCATGGTCAATGAGCCGGCTAACAGGCGTCCAAATAGCGTCGCGCCATTGGCCGCGATATACAGGCCACGCGCGATCAACAGCATGTATAGCGTGAGCAGCACGACGCCGCCCGCCAGCCCGAACTCTTCGGAGAACACGGCGAAAATGAAGTCGGTGTGCTTCTCAGGGATGAACTCCAGGTGCGCCTGCGTGCCCTTCAGCCAGCCTTTGCCAAGCGGGCCACCCGAGCCGATCGCAATGACCGCCTGAATGGTATGGAAGCCCTTGCCGAGCGGATCGGAAGTCGGATCGAGCAGTGTGCAGATGCGGTGTTTCTGGTAGTCGTGCATCAGCGGCCATTGCACTTCCGGCTGACAGATTTTGTCCTGAAAGGCCGCAATGGACGCGACCGCGATCACGCCTGCAATCAGCACCGGCACGATCAGCTTGAAACTCAGGCCAGCGAAGTAAATCACGAAGAGGCCGGCCGCGAACACCAGCACGGCTGTGCCGAGGTCGGGCTGCTTGGCGATCAGGCCGACCGGCACCGCGAGAATCACCAGACCGACCAGAAAGTCGTACCAGCGCATTACCCCTTCGCGCCGCTGGTAGTACCAGGCGAGCATCAACGGCGTGGCGATCTTCAGGATTTCCGACGGCTGGATCACCACGCCCACATTGATCCAACGCTTCGCACCTTTGCGCGTGAGGCCGAATAGCGCCACCGCGACCAGTAACGCGATCCCGAATGTATAGAGCGGAACCGCGAAGCGCATCAGCGTGGTGGGTGGCACATTGGCGAGCGCCCACATCAGCACGAAGGTCAGCATGATGTTGCGCAACTGGTCTTCCACGCGGCCGGGGACATCCAGACTCGCGCTGTACAGCGTGACGATGCCGACGCACAACAGCAGAAACACGATCAGTGCGAGCGGGCGATCGAAGCCCGCGAACATCCGCTTGATGCGGTCGAGCCAGGCGCGCTTGTCGAATTGCATGCCTTCTCCTTACTCGTCGATGCCGCCGGAAACCGGCTGGCGTGGCGACGTGGCCTGAATGCCGCCATCGCGCGACGCAGCGGCGGCTGTCGGCGCCGGCTCGCTGGCCGGACGGGGTTTATGCGGGACGCCGGATTTACGCGACGACGGATTCTTCGTGGCGGTGGATGCGGACGTCGAGGCGGCAACCGGTGCCGATGCGGCATCAGGGGCGGAAGCTGCTGCCGCCGCGGACGCCGCCTTCGCAGCCGCCGCAGCGGAGGCCGCCGCTGCCGCCGAAGCCGCGCCGGGAATCGGCAGCGCGGTGAAGCCCGCTGCGACCTTGACCGGCTGCACGCCGTCCTGCGGCGCCAGCGGTGCGCCGCCGACTTCCGGCGCGGACGCATCTTCGGTTGCCGACGCCGCTGCTTCGATGGCCGCTTGCTGCGCACCCGGTTTGTTCTTGCCGACCAGGTAATAGTCGAGCACCTTGCGCGCAATCGGGCCTGCGGATTCCGCACCCCAGCCGCCGTTTTCGACGATCAGCGCGAGCGCGATCTTCGGTTGCTCGGCTGGTGCGAACGCGATGAAGAGCGCGTGGTCGCGCAGATGCTCGGCGACCGCGTGGCCTTTGTAGTTCGCGCCCTGCAGCGAGTAGACCTGCGCCGTACCCGTCTTGCCGGCCGCCTGATACGGCGCGCCGATGAACAGCTTCGACGCCGTGCCGTTGGTCACGACGCCTTCCATCGCGCGCTTGATGATGTCGATGTCCGATTGCTTGACCGCGATCTTGTCGCTCGGATCGCGCACCACCGGCCGCGTGTCTTTCGTGATCGGATTCTCGATGTCGCGCACGAGGTGCGGCTTCATCACGACGCCGTTGTTCGCGAGCGTGGCCGTGGCGTGAGCGAGCTGGAGAATGGTGAACGAGTTGTAGCCCTGGCCAATGCCGAGACTGATCGTTTCGCCTTCATACCAGCGTTGCTGCTCGGGCTTGCGGTACGCCTTGCGCTTCCATTCCGTGGAGGGAAGAATGCCCTTCGCCTCGCCCGAAATGTCGATGCCGGTGATCTGGCCGAAACCCCACGGTTTCATGAAGTTGGCGATATTGTTGACGCCGAGATCGTGCGCGAGCATGTAGAAATACGTGTCGTTCGACACCACGATCGCGCGGTTCATATCGACCCAGCCTTGGCCCGAACGCACGTCGTTGCGGAACGTGTGGCCGCCGAAGGTGTACGAACCGGGATCCTGGAAGCCCCAGCCCGGCGTGCGCTTGTGCAGCGTGAGCGCGGCGAGCGCCATGAAGGGCTTGTAGGTCGAGCCCGGCGGATAGGTGCCGTGCAGCGGACGGTTGAGCAGCGGATGGTCGGGCGAGTTGTTGAGATCGTCCCAGGTCTGCTGGTCGATGCCGTCGACGAACGAATTCGGATCGAAGCTCGGCGCGGACACAAAGGCGAGCACGTCGCCCGTCGACGGTTCGATCGCGACCAGCGCGCCGCGGCGGCCCGCGAAGGCCTGCTCGGCGACCTGCTGCAAGCCGATATCCAGCGACAGCACGAGGTTGTTGCCGGGCGTCGCCTGGGTTCGCGACAACGTGCGCACCGGGCGGCCGCCTGCGGTCACTTCCACTTCCTCGAAACCGGTCTGGCCGTGCAACTCGGTCTCGTAACTCTGCTCGACGCCGATCTTGCCGATGTAGTCGGTGCCCTTGTAGTTATTCGCGTCCAGACGCGGATCGTAGTGGTCCGGATCGCTGTCGTTCTGGTCGCTTGCGTCGTCGATACGGTCCTGATCGCGCTGCGAAATCCGGCCGATGTAGCCGATCACGTGCGCCGCGGTCGGCCCGAGCGGATATTGACGGAACAGGCGCGCGCGCACTTCCACGCCAGGAAAGCGGAAGCGCTGCGCGGTGAAGCGCGCCACTTCGTCGTCGGTCAGTCGGGTGCGGATTGGCAGGCTCTCGAAGTTCTTCGAGTCCTCCTGCAGCTTCTTGAAGCGGCGGCGGTCGCGTGCATCGATTGAAACGACCGTGGCCAGGTTGTCGATCACGTTTTCGATCGAGTCGTTCAGCTTCGACGGCGTCAGTTCGAGCGTGTAGGCCGAGTAGTTCTTGGCCAGCACCACGCCGTTGCGATCGGTGATGATGCCGCGGTTCGGCACGATCGGCGCAACGGAGATGCGGTTTTCATCGGCCTGCAGCGAGTATTTGCTGTAGTGCCAGACCTGCAGAAACAGGAAACGGAAGCCGATCAACCCGAAGCAGACGAACACGAACAGGCCCGCCGCCGCGACGCGCAGGCGGAACTTCGAGAGCTGTTGCTGAGTGTCCTTGAATTCGGTCATGCGATTCTGCAAAAGGCCGGGTGACGGCCATCATGAGTGTGCGCCTTTTCCGGCCGGAACCGGGAGGCATGAACAGCGATGCGCGTCGAGCGGGCCGGGAAAGTGGGTTCTGGCAAGAACGGCCGGCGCGCTCGATGCGGGATCAAATAGGCCGCGTATCGTCCGGATCGGCGGGGCGGCGCTGCGGCATCAGCAGCAGCATGCTGGTGACCGGCCACAGCGCGGCTTCGACGAAGCCGTCGATCAGATATCCCCAGCCCGGGAACGCCGCGCCCGTCAGCAAACGGATCACGAACGGCACCAGTTGCGCGACCACGAGCAGCGGCATGACCGCGAAGGTCTGCACGCCGAGCGACATCCACAGCACACGGCGGTGAATCGTGATCGCACCGTACGACAACAACGTGTACGCCAGCGCGTGCTCGCCGAGCAGGCTGGCGTTGTGTACATCCATCAGCAAACCGAGCGAAAACGCGATACCCATGCCGACTTTGCGCGGCTGGTGCACGTTCCAGAACAGCAATACGAGCGCGACGAAGTCCGGCACGCCGACGAGGCGCCCCCACGGCATCAGGTTAAGCAGGAACGCCGCAGCGAGGCTGAACGAGATGAAGTAAGGATTGACCGGCTGCAGGATGTATTGCGGACGGTTCATGGCTGGGCCCCTGGCTTGGCTGGCGGCTTCGCGTTCTTGTCAGCGGCCGGTTTCTTTTCGGCGGCGGGCTTTTTCTCCGCTGCGGGCGGTTTGGCCGGCGCTTTTTCGGTGGGCTTGGCGGTTACGGGTTTCTCGGCTGCGGCCTTTTCGCCGGCTTTTGCCGGGGATTTATCCGCCGCGGCCTTGCCGTCGGCCGATTTGGCGCCTTTCTTCGCTTTTGCGTCTTTCGCGGCCGTGGCTGCGTCGGGCTCTTCGGCCGGACGCGGGGGCACATTGTTCACGTAATGCAGCACCAGCAACTGACGCGCGCCGCGCACCGGCGCGACCGGCAGGCAGATCACACGCGCGAACGCCGTATCGGCCTGCTTGTCGACCCGCACCACCTTGGCGACCGGCAGACCCGGCGGATACACGCCGTCCAGACCGCTGGTGACGAGTTCATCGCCCGTCTGAATGTCGGCGCTGATCGGCACGAAGCGCAGATCCAGCGTGTCGCCCTTCGGCGTGCCGTAAATCACGCTGCGCAGACCCGTGCGCACGATCTGCACAGGCACTGCCTGATCTTTGTCTGTGAGCAGCGTCACTTCGGCTTGGAGCGGGAACACGCGCGTTACCTGGCCAATCACGCCGTCTTCGTTGACGACCGGCGAACCGTTCTGGATGCCTTGCTGCGCACCTCGGCCGATCACGACCTTCTGCGTGAACGGATCACGCGTGTCGTACTGGATTTCGGCAGGCAGCGATTCCGTGGTGGAGCGCTGCGACAGTTGCAGCAGCGCGCGCAAATGCGCGTTCTCGGCCGCCAACCCAGCGGCCGTATTGGCTTGCTGCGAAAGCTGCAGATCTTTGGTGCGCAGTTTGTCGTTTTCGCTGCGCAGCGTGGCGCTGGTCACGGCCAGGTCGGCGGCGCCCACGAACATATCGCGCGGCACGAGGGCGGCGCGTTGCAACGGATAGAGACCCGCGCCGAGCACGCCGCGAACGATTTCGAGCGTTTTGAAGCGTGCGTCGGAGATCAGCAGGGCGATCGCCAGCAAGACAAAAAATACGAGTCGTGCGAGGGCGGACGGTCCTTGCTTGAACAGGGGCGGCGGACTGTATTCCATGGTCGGCGCCGGGGGCGTGAGCGGTTGGGTGAGACGGCGGCGCGCGAGGAACGCGCGTTCAGCGCGCGGAGGCTGGTAGGCCCAGCCAACGGCAAACCGGCCCGCAAGGAGCCGTTTGCCTGATCCGCGCTACTGACATGGAGACGGGCTCGCTTACTCGTACGAGAAGATGCTGCCCAGCTTGTCCATGCGTTCGAGCGCCATGCCCGAGCCGCGCACAACGCAGGTCAACGGGTCTTCGGCGACGAGCACCGGCAGGCCGGTTTCTTCGGCGAGCAGGCGGTCCAGATCGCGCAGCAGTGCGCCACCGCCCGTGAGCATCATGCCGCGCTCGGCAATGTCGGCGCCGAGTTCCGGCGGCGTTTGTTCGAGCGCGATCTTCACCGACGACACGATCTGGTTCAGCGGATCGGTGAGGGCTTCGAGAATTTCGTTGCTGGAGATGGTGAAGCTGCGCGGAATGCCTTCCGACAGATTGCGGCCCTTCACTTCCATTTCCTTGACTTCGGAACCCGGGAAGGCGGAGCCGATTTCCTTCTTGATGGCTTCGGCGGTTTGCTCGCCGATCAGCATGCCGTAGTTGCGGCGGATGTAGTTGACGATGGCTTCGTCGAACTTGTCGCCTCCCACGCGCACCGAGCCTTTGTACACGATGCCGCCGAGCGAGATCACGCCGACTTCGGTCGTGCCGCCGCCGATATCGACGACCATCGAGCCGGTTGCTTCCGACACCGGCAGGCCGGCGCCGATAGCCGCGGCCATGGGTTCTTCAATGAGGTAGACCTGCGAAGCGCCCGCACCGTGCGCGGCTTCTTTAATGGCGCGGCGCTCGACCTGGGTCGAACCGCACGGCACGCAAATGATGATGCGCGGCGACGGCGAGAACATGCGCGATTCGTGAGCAGTTTTGATGAACTGCTTGATCATCTGCTCGGTGACCGTGAAGTCGGCGATCACGCCGTCTTTCATGGGGCGGATTGCCTCGATGTTGCCCGGCACCTTGCCGAGCATCTGCTTGGCTTCCTTGCCGACTGCCTGGATGGTTTTCTTGCCGTTGGGACCGCCTTCCTGGCGGATCGACACCACCGACGGTTCATCAAGAACGATGCCCTTGCCACGCATGTAGATAAGCGTGTTGGCCGTACCGAGGTCAATGGCCAGATCGTTGGAAAAGTAGCTGCGCAAAAAACCGAACATTCAAAATCCTGTCTCGCTGGGGGCCGGGCCTCGCAATGGTTGCGCAGGGCGGCAGCGGAAAAAATAACAGCTTCAACCGGGCGGATGCGGCGCCACAGGAACTTGAAGCTGCGAGGGAGTCTACCGGAGGCCGATGCAAAGCCAGGTCAGAAAAATCCGAACTATCTTTGGGAATTGTTCAGAAAGGCCTTGGTAAGACGGTCCGGGTTTGGGTCGAACGCGTAATGATACCTTATAATTTTGGATGTTTTGAAGGAAACGGACGGCACTTTTTGCCACCGCTGGCCCCTTTTTCGAGGTCTTCCTCCAGCGTCGTAACCCGCTGTCGCGGCATCGTTTTTTGCTTGCTGCGGCGGTCCACCACATTTTCCGGTGACTGCATGGCTCTGACCCTGACCGATGTAAAACGCATCGCGCATCTCGCGCGGCTCGAACTGGCCGACGCCGACGCTGAGCACACGCTCGTCCAGCTCAACGATTTTTTCGGCCTCGTCGAGCAGATGCAGGCGGTCGATACCACCGGCATCGCGCCGCTTGCCCATCCGATCGAGCAGATCGAAGACGTCGCGCTGCGTTTGCGTAACGACGCGGTGACCGAAACGGTCGAACGCGAAGCTTTCCAGCGCCCGGCGCCCGCCGTGCAGGACGGCCTGTATCTCGTGCCGAAGGTGATCGAGTAACACCCGCGCATCGAGCCCGGCGCGGTATGCGAGCGGGCCTCCAGAAGAAGTGCCGACTTGCGGCATATCGACTCGTGGCTTCAGCGCTCGCATAACCGTCGTCTCCGGCTTCCTCGGCTCGGTTTGCCGGCGGGTAGCCGAACGCCTCCACGGCAGCGTGACTACGCTGCCGCGCTCTTCAGGATAAAACGCAATGCATGAAAAAAGTTTGACCGAACTGCGCGCCGCACTGACGGCCAAGGAATGCTCCGCAGTCGAACTGGCGCAGCTCTATCTGAAGCGGATCGACGCGGCCAACAGCCTGAACGCATTCATCCAGGTCGATCCCGATCTGACGCTCGCGCAGGCGAAAGCCGCGGACGCGCTGCTTCATACCGGCCACGCCGGCCCGCTGGTCGGCCTGCCGATCGCGCACAAGGACGTGTTCGTCACCAAGGGCTGGCGCTCCACCGCCGGCTCGAAAATGCTGTCGAACTACGAAAGCCCGTTCGACGCGACCGTGGTCGCGCGTCTGCAGAACGCCGGCATGGTGTGCGTGGGCAAGACCAATATGGACGAGTTCGCGATGGGCTCGTCCAACGAGAATTCGTATTTTGGTCCTGTGCAGAATCCGTGGGATGTTAAGGCTGTGCCGGGCGGTTCGTCGGGCGGGTCGGCTGCCGCTGTGGCCGCGCGCCTCGCGCCCGCTGCAACGGGTACGGATACCGGCGGCTCGATCCGTCAGCCGGCGTCGTTCTCCGGCATCACCGGTATCAAGCCCACGTATGGTCGCGTGTCGCGTTACGGCATGATCGCGTTTGCCTCGTCGCTGGATCAGGGCGGTCCGATGGCGCAAAGCGCCGCGGATTGCGCGACGCTGCTCAACGCCATGGCCGGCTTCGACGAACGCGATTCGACCAGCCTCGTGCGCGACGACGAAGACTACACGCGCTACCTCGGCAAACCGTGGAAAGAAGACGGCGCCGGCAAGCCGCTCGCCGGCCTGCGCATCGGCCTGCCGAAAGAGTATTTCGGCGCCGGTCTTGCCGACGACGTGCGCGCCTCGATCGACGCCGCGTTGAAGCAATACGAAGCACTCGGCGCCACGCTGGTCGAAGTCTCGCTGCCGAAAACGGAGTTGTCGATTCCGGTGTACTACGTGATCGCGCCGGCCGAGGCTTCGTCGAACCTGTCGCGTTTCGATGGCGTGCGCTTCGGCCATCGCGCTGCGGAGTATCGCGATCTGCTCGACATGTACAAGAAGTCGCGCGCCGAAGGTTTCGGCCCGGAAGTGAAGCGCCGCATTCTGGTCGGCGCCTACGTGCTGTCGCACGGCTATTACGACGCGTACTACCTGCAGGCGCAGAAGATCCGCCGCATCATCGCGCAGGACTTCCAGGAAGCGTTCAAGCAGTGCGACGTGATCATGGGACCGGTCGCGCCGTCGGTGGCGTGGGACCTCGGCGCGAAGGGCGACGATCCGGTGCAGATGTATCTGGCCGACATCTACACGCTGTCGGTGAGCCTCGCCGGTTTGCCGGGCATGAGCGTGCCGTGCGGCTTCGGTGCGGGCGCGAATGCGCAGCGTCCGGTCGGTTTGCAGATCATCGGCAACTATTTCAATGAAGCCCGGATGTTGCAGGTGGCCGACGCGTTCCAGCGCGCGACCGACTGGCACCGCAAAGCACCGGCAGGAGTGTGAGCACCATGGCCAAGCAATGGGAAGTCGTGATCGGTCTGGAGACCCACGCGCAACTGTCGACTCAATCGAAGATTTTTTCGGGCACCGCGACGCAATTCGGCGCGGCGCCGAACACGCAAGCCAGCCCCGTCGATCTGGCGTTGCCGGGCACGTTGCCGGTGATGAACCGCGGCGCCGTGGAGCGCGCGATCCAGTTCGGTCTCGCGATCGGCGCAACGGTGGCGCCGCGCAGCATCTTCGCGCGCAAGAATTATTTCTACCCCGATCTGCCGAAGGGCTATCAGATCAGCCAGTACGAAATCCCCGTCGTGCAGGGCGGTCAGGTAACGATTCAGGTGCCGGCTAATGAAAAGGCCGGCAAGGAAGCGTATGAGAAGGTCGTCAATCTCACGCGCGCTCACCTCGAAGAAGACGCGGGCAAGTCGCTGCACGAAGACTTCGCGGGCATGACCGGCATCGACCTGAATCGTGCCGGCACGCCGCTGCTTGAAATCGTGACCGAGCCTGAAATGCGCAGCGCGGCGGAGGCGGTCGCTTACGCGAAGACGCTGCATACGCTCGTCACGTGGCTCGGTATCTGCGACGGCAACATGCAGGAAGGCTCGTTCCGTTGCGACGCGAACGTGTCGGTGCGTCCGGTCGGCCAGGCCGAATTCGGCACGCGCGCCGAGATCAAGAACCTGAACTCGTTCCGCTTCCTCGAAGAAGCGATCCAGTACGAAGTTCGCCGTCAGATCGAGTTGATCGAAGACGGCGGCACGGTGGTGCAGGAAACGCGTCTGTACGATCCGGACAAGCGCGAAACGCGCTCCATGCGCAGCAAGGAAGACGCGCACGATTACCGCTATTTCCCCGATCCCGATCTGATGCCGCTCGTGATCGACACGGCGTGGATCGAGCGCGTCAAGGCAGAGATGACAGAGCTGCCGGTGGCGATTCAACAGCGTTTCGTGTCGCAATACGGTTTGACGCCGTACGACGCTAACGTGCTGACGTCGAGCAAAGCCATGGCCGCGTACTACGAAGCGGTGGTGAGCAAGGTCGGTCCGGCCAACGCGAAGGTTGCCGCTAACTGGCTGATGGGCGAAGTGTCGTCGCAACTGAATCGCGAGGGTCTCGACATTGCCGGGAGCCCGGTGTCGTCCGCGCAACTCGCGTTGCTGCTGCAGCGTATCGCCGACGGCACCATCTCCAACAAGATCGCCAAGGAAATTTTCCTCGCGACCTGGGAAGAGAAGGCCACCGACGAAGCCGCCGCCGACCGCATCATCGAAGCGAAGGGGCTGAAGCAGATTTCGGATACCGGCGCGCTGGAAGCGATCATCGACGAAGTGCTCGCCGCGAATCAGAAGTCGGTCGAGGAGTTCCGCGCCGGCAAGGAAAAGGCATTTAACGCGCTGATCGGTCAGGCAATGAAAGCGACGAAGGGCAAGGCCAATCCGGCGCAGGTGAACGAACTGCTGAAGAAGAAGCTATCCTGAGTCGAAGTTAAGTTGAGCGTGAACGACTGAAGCGTTAAAGCTCAGGTCAGCACGGGCTGTTGCCGGCAACGAAAGTGGGGCAACGGCCCGTTTCATTTTGCGGGTCCGTTTAAACAAACGCAGATCACGGAGTGTGTGGATGGCCAGGCAACCCGAACTCGACGATTTCCGCGTGCCGTATTTCGACGACGGCAAGAAGAAAAACAAATTCTCGCTGAGCGATTTCGACCCGGCCGCCAAGCCGTTTTCGGCCGGCTCGAAAGATGGCGACAAGGCGCGTCTGTCGGAGATCGGCACGAAGCTCGACAACTTGCAGGAGCGCTTGCACGCGCAGCAAACGCGCCGCGTATTGCTGGTGCTGCAGGGCATGGACACGAGCGGCAAGGACGGCACGATCCGCGCCGTGTTTCACGAAGTCGATCCGCTCGGTTTGCGCATCGTGCCCTTCAAGGCGCCGACGCCTGTCGAACTCGCGCATGACTTTCTCTGGCGCGTGCATTCACAAGCGCCGGCCGCCGGTGAGTTGACGATCTTCAACCGTAGTCACTACGAAGATCTGCTGGTGCCTACCGTGCTCGGCACGTTGGATGAGCAAGCCTTCGTGCAGCGCTGCTGCCACATCCGCCAGTTCGAGGAATTGCTGGCGTATAGCGGCACGGCCATCGTCAAGTGCATGCTGCACATTTCGAAAGACGAGCAGCGGACGCGTCTGCAGGCGCGCATCGACGATCCGAGCAAGCACTGGAAATTCGACCTTGCCGATCTCGAAGCGCGCAAGCAGTGGGACCAGTATCAGGTGGCGTACCAGGACGCGCTGGCGGCGACCTCGACGGAGTACGCGCCGTGGTACGTGATTCCCGCCGACTCCAAGACGCATCGCAATGTGATGGTTGCGGAGTTGCTGTTGCGCACGTTCGAAGCGCTCAAGCTCGAATATCCGCCTGCCAAAGAATCGCTGAAGGGCATCAAGGTCGAGTGACCATGCCTTTCGCTTCATCAACGAATCGAACGTAAAAAGGAACGACATGTTGCGTGTGATTACCGCGAACCTGAACGGCATCCGCTCAGCGGCCAAGAAAGGCTTTTTCGACTGGTTCGGAGAGCAGAAGGCCGACGTGCTGTGCGTGCAGGAAATCAAATGCTCGCAGGACGACATGACGCCGGAATTCATGGCCCCGCACAACTTCACCGGCTATTTTCAACACGCCGTGAAGAAGGGTTATAGCGGCGCGGGCGTGTACACGCGTCACGAACCGGACGAAGTGGTGATCGGCTTCGGCAGCGAGGAGTTCGACCCGGAAGGGCGTTATGTCGAACTGCGTTTCGGCAAGCTCTCGGTGATTTCGGTGTATGTGCCCTCGGGTTCGAGCGGCGAGGAACGCCAGCAGGCCAAATACCGTTTCATGGACGAGTTCATGCCGCATCTCGCGGAGCTGGCTCAGGAGCGTGAGGTGATCGTGTGCGGCGACGTCAACATCGTCCACAAGGAAATCGATATCAAGAACTGGAAGAGCAACCAGAAGAATTCGGGTTGCCTGCCGGAAGAGCGCGCATGGCTCACCAAACTATTCGATGAAGTGGGCTACGTCGACGTGTTCCGCACGCTCGACCAGCGGCCGGAACAGTACACATGGTGGAGCAATCGCGGTCAGGCGTATGCGAAGAACGTCGGGTGGCGGATCGATTATCAGATCGCGACGGCGGGTATCGCGAGCAAGGCGAAACGCACCGACGTGTTCCGCGATATCAAGTTCAGCGACCATGCGCCGCTAACGGTGGATTACGACCACAAGGTGAAGAAGTAAGCATGGCAAGCGAGGCTGAGGCCTCGCCTTTGTCATGACAATGGTCGCGAGTGCGCAGCACGTAAACCTGAACTCGACCCTGCGGAACACGTTGTCATGGAAGAGGCGGACGCTAAAGACCCGCGCAACTCAATCGCGGGCCAGTTTGCGGCGCGGCCGGCCCATGCCAGCGTAGTCCGGCAACGCGTCCACGGTCTTGCCGATCGCCTTCGCGTACAGCGGCAGCATGTCCGGCAAGCGCTTGACGATGTCCTGACGGCGCGCCGGCGTGTAGGGATGCACGTAGATGAAGCCCTGATCGCGATTGGTGCGCGTGGCCTGCGCCAGCTTGTCCCACAGCGTGACCGCCGCGCGCGGATCGAAGCCAGCGCGCGATGCGATATCGCTGCCGATCACGTCGGCTTCGGTCTCGTCCGTATTTTCGTACTTCATTTCCAGCAGGCGCGAGCCGATGCCGAGCGGTGCCGCGCCCAGATCTGCAAGCCCGAATAGCTGCGGGATCGTGCCGGACGAGTCGAGCTGGCTTGCCTGCAGTTGGCCGAGCCGCTCGCGCGCATGCTCGCGCAGCGCATGCGCGATCTCATGGCCGATCAGCATGCCGAGCTCGTTGTCGTTCAGTTTCGCGCGATCGAGAAGGCCGCCGTACACGACAATCTTACCGCCCGGCAGACAGTACATGCGGATATCGGGCGAGCGCACCACCGCTACATCCCATTTCCAGTTCCTGGCCCGCTCGTTCCATTTCAGCGAGTACGGAATCATCTTGTCGACGATCGAGCGCACGCGCGTGACATGCGCGTCGGTGTCGGCGTACAGGCGGTTCGAATGCTCGGCGCCGTAGGTGATCTGGCTGAACTCGTCGGCGGCTTGCGCCTCGAGCATCGGCGATGGGATCAGGTTGCGGAACACCAGATAGCCGCCGTAACGCAACTGCGTGTTCAGGGTGTACGACGCGGACGCCGCGGCGGGCATCGAGGGGACGGCCGGCGCTTTGGCGGCCGCGGGTGGCGAAGATGTTGCGGCGGGCGTTCTGGCCGTGACCGGGGCCGGCGGCGGCTGCGTCAGTTGGGGCGAGGGGGGCGATGAAGGCGGCGTTGCGGCGGCGGGCGCGCTGCCTGCGCCCGCTGCGCCGGTGGCATTGTTCACCCCTTGTGCCGCCGATGTCGCGCTTTCCGGGCTCGCGGCAGCCGCCGCTGCGGGCTTCGCCGTCGGTGCTGACGTAGTGGCCGGCGCCGGAGCCGCCGCGGGTGCGCTGGTAGCCGCAGCCGGCACGGCCGCCGCATAGGCGTTCAATGGCGCGGCTAATGTCAGGCTCGCACAGCCAAGCGCGCATATGGCGTGCAGTGTGGCGCGGCTGCCCTTGATGGCAGGGCGCCGAGACGTCACCGAGCGCGCCGCACCCTTGGAAAAAAGCGCCTTCACGACTGCTTCCTCCACGGCGCGATACGCAGCAGAAGCAGCATGCCGGGCAACCCCAGCGCGGTACAAACGATGAAGTAGTCGAACCAGCCGATCTGCGCGACCACGTAGCCGCTCGCCGCGGAAGCCAGCGTGCGCGGCACCGAAGCAAGGCTCGTGAAGAGCGCGAACTGGGTGGCGGTGTAGCGTGGATCGGTGGTGCTGGCGATATAGGCGGTGAAGGCCGCCATCGTCAGCCCGGTGGCAAAGGTTTCCAGTCCGTAGACAAGCGCCAGCGCAACTGAACGCGGCTCGAGCTGCACCGCCCAATCGACGCCCACCAGTGCCAGCAGCTTCGTCGTGCCTTCGCTCAGCCAGACGGCGATGTCGTAAATTGCCACGAGACCCGGCGATGCCGGCCCGAGGTGCGCGAGCCATGCGAAGCCGAGCGTCGACACCATCTGCAGGACGCCGAAGATCCACAGCCCGCGGCCGATGCCGATTTTCATCAGCCAGATCCCACCGACGATCCCGCCCGCCAGGCTCGCGCCGAACGCGGTGGTTTTCGCGATCACGCCGATCTGCGTGCGCGAAAAGCCGATGTCGAGAAAGAACGAGGTGGACAGCGTGGTCGCCATCGTGTCGCCGAGCTTGTACAGAAAGATGAAACCGAGCACGAACAGCGCGCCGCGCCAGCCGTCGCGCTGAATGAATTCCTTGAATGGCTGCACGATCGCTTCGCGCAGGTTTTTGGGCGGCGTGCCGTGGACTTCGGGTTCGCGCACGACGAGTGTCATCACCATGCCAGGCAGCATGAACGCGGCCGTCACAATGAAAACGGTGGTCCAAGGCAAATGATCGGACAGGATCAACGCGAGCGAACCGGGCACCAGCGCCGCGATCTTGTAAGCGTTCACGTGCACCGCGTTGCCGAGACCCTGCTGGGTATCGCTCAACAACTCGCGCCGGTAGGCGTCAATCACAATGTCCTGACTTGCGCCAAAGAACGCGACCAGCGCGGTCAAAGCCGCCACCGTCCAGATCGAATCTTTAGGCGACACGAACCCCAAGGTGGCGATGGCGCCGGCCACGAGGATTTGCGTGACCAGCATCCAGCCGCGCCGTCTGCCCGGACGCCAGCCCGGAAAACGTGGGACGTAGCGGTCCATCAACGGCGCCCAGATGAATTTCCAGGTGTACGGGAACTGGATCAGCGCAAAGAGGCCGATTTCCTTCAGATTGACGCCTTCTGAGCGTAACCACGCCTGCACCAGGTAGACGAGCGTGAACAGCGGCAAGCCCGACGTAAAGCCGAGAAAGACGCAGATCAGCATGCGCGTATTCAGGAACGCGCGCCAGCCGGGATGTTCTTCGTGAGCGGTAAGTGCAGGCGCCTCGTGCGGCGGGTTCGACATGTGAATAAGTGGGGTTAGCTTTTCTTGACGCGATAGACCGCAAGACTACCACGCCAGTTCACCCCCCACCGCACCACCTGACCGTCGTGCAGTACTACGCGGTCAAGAATTTCGATGCCGACTTCCGGCGCCAGCGCCTCGAAATCCTCGATGGTCAGTACCCGCACGTTCGGCGTGTTGTGCCACTGATAAGGCAGCGACTTCGACACCGGCATGCGCCCCTGCAGCACCGAAAGCCGATGCGCCCAGTAGCCGAAGTTCGGGAACGACACGATGCATTCCTTGCCGACCCGCACGGTCTCGCGCAGGATCGCCGCCGTCTGATGAATGGTTTGCAGCGTCTGCGACAGAATCGCGAAATCGAAGCTGCCGTCTTCGAACAGGCGCAGGCCGTCTTCCAGATTCTGCTGGATTACGTTGACGCCGTTCTGCGTCGACGCCAGCACGCCGGCGTCGTTGATTTCGATGCCGTAGCCCTGCACGTCCAGTTCTTCGGTCAGCAGCGAGAGCAGCGAGCCATCGCCGCAGCCCAGATCCAGCACGGTGGCGCGCGGTTCGACCCAGCGCGCGATCGCGCGGAAGTCCGGACGCAGCGCCAGGTAATCGAGTGCTCGCTGGTTCATGCGTTCACCTCGTTCGCAATACGTTCGTAGTAGGCGCGCATCAGGTTGTGATAGCGCGCGTCGTCGAGCAGGAAGGCGTCGTGGCCGTGCGGTGCGTCGATTTCCGCATACGTGACTGTGCGCTTGTGGTCGAGCAGCGCTTTCACCAGTTCGCGCGAGCGGGCCGGCGCGAAACGCCAGTCGGTCGAGAAGCTGGCGATCAGATATTTCGCCGTGGTGTGCGCGACAGCGGCGGTCAGATCGCCGTCGAAAGCCTTGGCCGGATCGAAATAGTCGAGCGCGCGGGTGATCAGCAGGTAGGTGTTCGCGTCGAAGTAGTCGGCGAATTTGTCGCCCTGATAACGCAGATAGGACTCCACTTCGAATTCCACGTCGAAGTTGAAGTTATACGCGTCTACCGCGCCTTCCGCGCGACGCAGCGAGCGGCCGAATTTCTCGGCCATGTCGTCGTCCGACAGATACGTGATGTGGCCAATCATGCGCGCGACGCGCAAGCCGCGCTTCGGCTTCACGTTGTGTGCGTAGTAGTTGCCGCCGTGGAAATCCGGGTCCGACAGAATCGCCGAGCGCGCGACCTCGTTGAACGCGATGTTCTGCGCCGACAGCTTGGGCGTGGACGCGACCACGATGCAATGACCGACGCGCTCCGGATACATCATGCTCCACGCGAGCGCCTGCATGCCGCCGAGGCTGCCGCCCATCACCGCCGCGAAACGCGTGATGCCGAACTGGTCGGCGACGCGCGCCTGGGCGTTGACCCAGTCTTCCACTGTCACGACCGGAAACGTGGCGCCGTACGGGTTGCCGGTGGCCGGGTCGATACTCATCGGCCCGGTTGAGCCGAAGCACGATCCGAGGTTGTTCACACCGATCACGAAGAACTTGTCGGTGTCGAGCGGCTTGCCCGGACCGACCATGTTGTCCCACCAGCCGATGTCCTTGGGATTGTCAGCGTACACGCCCGCCACGTGATGCGACGCGTTGAGCGCGTGGCACACCAGCACCGCGTTGCTATGCGCGGCGTTGAGCGTGCCGTAGGTCTCGACCATCAGGTCGTAACCGGCCAGCGAGCTGCCGTTCTGCAATTGCAGCGGCTCGGAGAAATGCATTTTGTGGGGAGCGACGATACCGATCGATTCCATTCATTCCGCCATTTGTCAAAACAGGGCGGCTAAACGGCGTCGGCAAAAGCACGGAGGAACGACTGTGTGCGTGGCTGACGACCTCTTTAGCCGCATTTATAGTGAACCGCGGGAAACGTTCCCGGCAGTTCGCGCGCCCGCAATCGAGTCAGCAAATCGGCGCGTATAAGGTTTTCAAGCAGGTGTTCAGGGTGTTGCGGACAGCGGTTCCGAATGAATCGGGGTCCCGCGGTCAGGCGCAAAGTATAGCGGAAATTTTCGTGCGGCAACGTCGCGGGCGCAGAGCATGGCGCGACGCAAGCCGCGCGGACTACTGAAGAATCAGGAGCAGTTGCGCGTCGGCGTGGTCGGCGGGCGGCCGCGCGAAGCCGCTGCGCACATAGCGATGCCAGCGGCCGATGATATAGCTCAGCAGCAGACTCGCGCGGATCGCGGGATCGTAGCCGGCCGGCAGCGGGACGGCGCCCTCGCCCGAACTCGCCGTGGTGTTCGCCTCCATTTGCGCGAGCCGCAGGCATTGTTTCAACGACGCCTCGACGCGCTCCAGCATCTGATTGACGCGCTCGGTCAGCCGTTCATGCTCGCCGACCAGCGCCTCGCACGTCAACACGCGCGTCATGCCGGGATTCTTCGCGGGGAAGTTGAGCAGCATCAGCGCAATCGAGCGCGCCTGCAGCACGCCGTTGGGTTCCTTCTCGACGATCTGATTGATCAGCCCGAAGATCGTCTGCTCGATGAACTCGATGAGCCCTTCGAACATTTGCGCCTTGCTGGCGAAATGACGATACAACGCGGCTTCCGAGACGCCGAGCCGGGCGGCGAGCGCGGCGGTGGTGATCTTTTCGCTCTTGGGCGCCTCCAGCATCGCGGCGAGCGTCTGGAGGATGTGCACGCGGCGCTCGCCCGGCTTCAGGCGCTGCGCGCGCGGGGCGGTGAGCGTGGTGGTCGGTTCGTGTTCGGTTAAGACTTCGTCAGGTTTGTCGATCGGCTGCATGGCTGTCGTCCCGTCTGCTGTCTCTTCAATCGAACCGAGCGGGTGCTCAGTCGTAGCGATTTTAACGAACGAATGCTTCTATCGACATAGTGCGGCCGGCCGGTGCCCGGCAGGCGAGTCGGTATGCCGTCCGCGTGCGGCTTGCGCGGCAGATGGCCGGTGATCCACACCGTGCGGATGCCGAGCCGCCGATAGTTTTTCAAGTGCGAGCGCGTGTCTTCGACGAGGATCACGTCCTTTAGCGAAACGTGCGCGTCGCGCATGGCCTTGCGCAGCATCGCGTGGTCGGGCTTGGCGCGCCAGCGGCGGCGATCGCGCATATGTTCGATGGCAATCACCTGTTCGAACAGACGCTCGATTCGCAGTTCGGCGAGCACCGCGCGCGCGTAGGCTTCGGGCGCGTTCGTCAGCACGATCTTGCGGCCCGGCAGCGCAGCGACGAGGCGCGCGACGCCGCGTTCATGGCGGATCATCGAACCGAGATCGGGGAAGGTGTGCACGACCTTCAGGAAGTCGTTCGCGTCGAGCGGATGGTGGCGTGTCAGGCCCAGCAGCGTTGCGCCATAGCGTTGCGTGTAGCCGGTGCGCAGACGGTTTGCTTCGTCGATATCTACTTGCAGCGCGTCGATGATGTACTGCGTCATCCCCTGATTGATCGCCGGAAAAATCGCGTGCGACGCGTGATGCAGCGTGTTGTCGAGATCGAACAGCCAGACCGGACGGCCACCTGCGATGTGCGGACGACGGTTTCGGGAGGTGGGAGTGCGCATGGTGGAGAACGCCGTTCAGGCGCGAACAGTTGCCTCACGCGGCGAACGCGAACGGTTCACGGTGCGGGTGGCGAGCAAGGACGAGGTAGCGGGGTGGTGCTTTGTGGCGGCGCGCCGCTGCGAGCCGCCGAAGGTGTAGCGCGCGCCGTATGACCGCCCAGCGCAGCAGCACGGCACACAGGGCACGCCATGACGTGCCGCGTGTGCCGGATTTGAGGCAGGAATCAATGCGAACGGATCATCGTGCCGAACGGCTGTTCGGTGAGAATTTCCAGCAGCACCGAGTGCTCGATACGGCCGTCGATGATGTGCACCGAACGCACGCCGCTCTTGGCCGCGTCCAGCGCCGACGAGATTTTCGGCAGCATGCCGCCGGAGATCGTGCCGTCGGCGAACAGGCCGTCGATTTCGCGCGCCGACAGATCGGTCAGCAGATTGCCTTCCTTGTCCATCACGCCGGGGATGTTGGTCATCATCACGAGCTTTTCGGCGTTCAGCACCACCGCCAGCTTGCCCGCGACCAGATCCGCGTTGATGTTGTACGAGAGGCCGTCTTCGCCGAAGCCGATCGGCGAGATCACCGGAATGAACGCGTCATCTTGCAGCGCTTTCACGACCGCCGGATTGATCGCCTCGACTTCACCCACCTGGCCAATATCCACGTACTGGCCCGGATTGTCGCGATCCGGCATCAGCATCTTGCGAGCGTGGATCAGGCCGCCGTCCTTGCCCGTCAGACCGACCGCGTGGCCACCGAAGTGGTTGATCAGCGTGACGATGTCCTGCTGCACTTCGCCGCCGAGCACCCATTCAACGACTTCCATCGTCTCTTCGTCGGTGACGCGCATGCCCTGAATGAACGTGCCTTGTTTGCCGATCTTTTTCAGCGCCTGATCGATCTGCGGGCCGCCGCCGTGCACGATGACCGGATTGATGCCGACCAGCTTGAGCAGGATCACGTCGCGCGCGAAGCCTTGCTTGAGCCGCTCTTCGGTCATGGCGTTGCCGCCGTATTTGATGACCACGGTCTTACCGTGATACTGACGAATGTAGGGAAGCGCCTCGGCCAGGATTTCAGCCTTCAGGGTGGGCGCAATCTGCGAAAGGTCGGGAAGCTCGGACATGGCGGCAGGCTCAGGCACGGAACAGTTGAAACAGGGCGAATTGTACAGGACTGGCGCGCTGCAACAGGGTTTTCGATAGTTGCGCGGGCGGCGGGCGCCGTGGGCTTTGCGCACCGCGCAATCACGGCCCGCACACGCCAGCGGACGACAAAGCGTACCGCGCCTCGAAGGTGCCCGTAAATTAGCCGAACGGACGACTCACGATGGTTCGCCAGTCGTGGCATCATTTCCTGATTCCCGTTGCTGCGAGGGTGTCCAGGCTGTCATGAAACCGTCCGTTTCCCGTTCTGAAGGCCGCGCGCGCTGCCCGCGCTGCGGCAACGCGTTCGATTGCGCCATGCACGGCCAGCCATTTGACTGCTGGTGCCGTGAGATGCCGCCGTTGCCGGCGGACCGGCTCGATCCAACTGGGCGCTGTTTGTGTCCTGAATGTCTTGCGGCGGAGATTGCGCAGGCGGCTCAGGTGAGGCCCGGCGGCGTGTGATTGGTGGCGGGAGACCACGGGAGCCGGCGTAGCTCGGGGAAAGCACAGTCAGTCCTCGGGAGTGTTGCTGGCTGGCGAGCGCGCCACTGGCCTACGGGCGCAGCGTCGCCGTCTTGCGAGAGCGCCACCGGCTCAAGGGGGGGCGCCACCGGCTCACGGTAGCGCGATCCGCCTACATAAGCGCCGCGCGCTTACACCGCCCGGCGGTGCTGAGCCGCAAGCGCACTCAGATCACGCGCGACGGCTTCCAGCGCCGGCTCCCACTGACCGAATTGCGGCTGCCGGTAAAGCGTGGCGCTCGGATACCACGGGCTGTCGCGGCGGTCGAGCAGCCAGACCCAATGCGGGTTGACGTCGAGCAGCACCCACGTGCGCTGGCCGATTGCGCCGCTCAGATGCGCCGCCGAGGTGCAAACCGTAATGACGAGATCGAGCGCGCCGACAAACGCGGCTGTATCGTCGAAGGTCGCGAATTCGGCGGTGTAGTCGGTCATCGGCAAGCCGGCCGCACGTGCCGCCGCCACGTCCGCGCCAGCGCCCGGCTGCAACGAATAGAACGCCACGTCCTGCATGCCGCCGAAGTGAGCCGCATAGCGCTCCCAGCCGACACGCCGGAACGGATTGCGTTGATGGCCGTGGCTGCCGGTCCACGTCAACCCGACTTTGAACCGCGATTCCCCGGCCAGCCGCTCTTGCCACGAGTTGATGGCGCGCGGGTCCGCTTGCAGATAGGGCGCCGCCGGAATCGTTTCCTCGCGCGCGTCGAAAATCAGCGGCAGGCTCAGCAAAGGAACCTCGTAATCGAACGCCGGCAGCGATTCGACCCCGCCACCGGCTGAAAACTCGTCCGCATGAGCGCCGAGGCTGCGCGCGAGCAGCGCGCCCATCTGCGGAAATGAATTCCAGACGAGACGGCCGCCTTCGCGATGGACGCGCTCGGCCAGCATTGGAATATAGCGGCAGAACTGCAACAGGTCGCCCATGCCTTGCTCGCCCCACACGAGCAACGTCTTTCCGGCAAGCGGTTCGCCGCGCCAAACCGGCGCCGGCATTACCGGACGGTTGCCGCCCAATTCCGAAGAACCGTCCCAGCGCGCTTCATGCGATGCCCAACCGTGCGCATAATCGGCATGCACAAGCTGCAGCATGGAGAGATTGGAGCGCATGCTGGCGTCGTCGGGGGCTAGCGCGCAAGCGGTTTGGGCGGCTTGCGCCGCGTCGTCCCAACGTTGCGCTTCACGCAGCGTCAGCCCATAGTTGTTGTGCGCCAGCGGGCTATGCGGCGCGCATTGCACGGCCTTTGCGCCGGCTTCAAGCGCGCGCGGCAGGTCCATATTTATACGGTAAGCGTGCGTGAGATTGGTCCAGCCGTCGCCCTCATCGGGTTCATCGCGGACGGCATTTTCCAGCAGCGTGATCCGTTCGTTCAGGTTGCCGCCGGTGAACGTCAGCGCAGCGGCGAGATTGTTGCACAGGCGCGGCAAACGCGGATCGATTGTGAGTGCATGGCGATAGGGCGCGATGGCTTCGGCATGCCGGTTCGCCATCTGCAGCGCGTAGCCGAGGCGAAAGTGTGCAAGAGCGTTGCGCGGATCGAGTTGGGCAATAATGGCGGCGAGTTCGATTGCGTCGCCGGAGCGCTGTTGTTCGAGCAGCGTGGCCATGAGCGAACTGAGCGAGGCGTCGTCGAGCGGATGAATTCGCGCCGCAGCGTCGAGGCAGTCGGCTTCGGCCTGCGCCGTGCCGGTTTGCCGGGCTGCGGCGGCTTGTCGCAGAACAGTCAGGAAAGCTGAAGAGGCGTCGGCCTCGCTGTGGGGAGTCGGTAGCATGGATGGGTTGCGCGATGAAGGAGCCGAAGAAAAGTTCGTTCCCGTTAAGCGCTATCGCAAAAATTCCATGTTACCGACGCAAGGCCGCGAGGTAAGTCGGACTAGTCCGAACAGGTAAATTAAAGTTAAAGTCATGCACCGAATCACCAACACTGGCCGCGTCAATCTCGGGCATCTGTTCTGGCTGCGCAGCCTTGCGATCATTGGCCAGTTGATGACGATTGCGTTCGTGCAGATTTTCATCGGCGTGCACTTGCCGCTGCCCGCCATGCTGCTGGTGATCGCGCTCGAAGTGATCTTCAACGGAATTACATGGTGGCGTGTCTCGCAGCAGCGCCCCGAATCCAACATGGAATTGTTCGGCCAGATCTGGGTCGATCTGGGCGCGTTGTCCGCGCTGCTGTTTCTCTCCGGCGGCACCACCAATCCATTCGTTTCGCTTTATCTGCCGTCGCTCGCCATCGCCGCGGCCGTGCTGCCGTGGCATCTGATGGCGTGGCTCGCGGCGTTCGCCGTGGCCTGTTACGCAGTCCTCGGTTTCGATTCCGTGCCGCTGAATCTCGACAATCCGGCGAACCTGTTCGACTACTACCGAGCCGGCATGTGGGTGAACTTCATGGTCAGCGTTGGCCTCATTGCATGGTTCGTTGCGCGCATGTCGCGAGCATTGCGACTACGTGACGCAGCGCTCGGAGACGCGCAGCAGCGCTTGCTTCACGACGAACGCGCGGTCGCTCTGGGTGTGCAGGCCGCTACCGTCGCGCACGAAATCGGAACGCCGTTGTCTACAATTGCCATGTTGTCCGAAGAATTACGAGATGCAGCGCGTTCAGATAAGGGACTTGCACCTTATAGCGCCGATCTCGAATTGCTCGAACAGCAGATGACCCTGTGTACGTCGGCGCTTGCACGCTTGCGCAGCCGGGCATCGACAACGACCAACCGGCAGCAGGTCGGCGAGTGGCTCGAATCGTTTGCCGAGCAGTGGCGCTTGCGTCATCCGCATGTGAAGTTCGAGCGGGTTGGCGTGCCGCCGGCGGATGTCAGTCTTGACGATACGGTGGCCGTGAGTCAGATTCTCACGATTTTGCTCGACAACGCCGCGCGTGCAAGCCGCGATCACGTGACGCTGTCCTGCGCGCTGGGGGCGCGCGGCGACCAGATCGTCTTCGAAGTATGTGATGCGGGCCCCGGCATTCCGGCCGCGTTGCGCGGCTCGCTCGGAGCGATGCCGGTCGAGAGCACGCAAGGTGGGCACGGTGTGGGCCTCTATCTGGCTTTTTCGGCGGCGGCGCGTCTGAATGGGTCGATCGAACTGACCGATGTCAGCGCGATCAAGCCGCGTGGCACGCGCGCGGTCCTTAAGCTGCCGCTCGCCGGACGCAAATTTTCTGGCAAAGGCCGTCTAGGCGCTGCGCCATCCAACACGGAGAAACAGGCATGAGCGATATGAATTTTCTGGTGATCGACGACGATGAGGTGTTCTCCGGCATCCTCGCTCGTGGGCTCACCCGGCGCGGCTACACGGTGAGCGAGGCGCACAACGCGGATGAGGCCATCAAGCTGGCAAATCAGCAGAAGTTCAGCCAGATCACGGTGGATCTGCATCTCGGCAACGACTCAGGTCTCACGCTCGTCGCACCGTTGCGCGATTTGCAGCCCGACGCGCGCATGCTGGTGCTGACGGGTTATGCGAGCATCGCCACCGCAGTGCAGGCGGTGAAAGACGGTGCGGATAATTACCTGGCCAAACCTGCCAACGTCGAGACGATTCTGTCGGCGCTGCAAAGTGAAGCGAGTGCGCTGCAAGCTGAAGAGGCGATCGAGCATCCCACGCCGTTGTCGGTGGCGCGTCTGGAGTGGGAGCATATTCAACGCGTGCTCGCCGAGCACGGCGGCAATATTTCGGCTACCGCGCGCGCGTTGAACATGCATCGTCGCACGCTGCAGCGCAAGCTGGCGAAGCGGCCGGTCAAGCAATAAGAGCCTCAATTCAATTCCGCCTGCCGTAGGCAAATAAAAAAAGGGCTGCCAGATCAAAGGCAGCCCGTTTTCTTATACGCCTTGCATCTGTTCCGCCTCAAGCCGCGAAAGCAACGGAACGAGGCAATCCCCGCAACGACATCACAGCACGTAGCGTGACAGATCCTCGTCTTCCGCCACTTCATTCAGCGCGCGATCGACATAAGCCGCGTCGATCTGCACCGTCCGGCCCGAGTGATTGCCGGCCGCGAACGAGACTTCTTCGAGCAGCTTTTCGATCACCGTGTACAGACGCCGTGCGCCGATGTTCTCGGTCTTTTCGTTCACCGAGTATGCGATCTCGGCGAGGCGGCGGATACCGTCGTCGGCGAATTCCAGGTGCACGTCTTCGGTGGCGAGCAATGCCTGGTATTGCTTGACGAGGCTCGCATCCGTGGAAACCAGGATCGATTCGAAGTCGTTCACCGAGAGCGAGTCCAGTTCGACGCGAATCGGAAAGCGGCCCTGCAGTTCCGGAATCAGATCGCTCGGCTTGGCCAAATGGAATGCGCCGCTCGCAATGAACAGAATGTGATCGGTCTTCACCATGCCGTACTTGGTGTTGATCGTGGTGCCTTCGACCAGCGGCAGCAGATCGCGCTGCACGCCCTGACGCGAAACTTCACCGCCGCCGGCTTCGTTGCGCGAGGCGATCTTGTCGATTTCGTCGAGAAACACAATGCCGTTCTGCTCGACGTTCTGCACAGCCTTGGTTTTCACCTCTTCGTCATTCAGCATCTTGCCGGCTTCTTCGTCGGTGAGAACTTTCAGTGCTTCTTTCACCTTCAGCTTGCGGCGCGTTTTCTTGCCGCCGCCGATGTTCGCGAACATCGAACGGATCTGCTCGGTCATGTCTTCCATGCCCGGCGGCCCCATGATGTCCATGCCGACTTGCGGCTGTTCCACGTCGAGCTCGATTTCCTTGTCGTCGAGCAGGCCTTCGCGCAGACGCTTGCGGAAGGTCTGGCGTGTCGTGCTGCCTTCGTCGACGGTATCAGCCGCGCTCGAACTCGCGCCGAAGCCGACGGGCCGCGCGCTCGGCAGCAGAATATCGAGGATGCGGTCTTCGGCCTGATCTTCGGCCTTGGTCCGCACTTTGCGCATTTCCGTTTCGCGCGTCTGCTTGACGGAAATTTCGATCAGGTCGCGCACGATGCTGTCCACGTCACGGCCCACGTAGCCGACTTCGGTGAACTTGGTGGCTTCGATCTTGATGAACGGCGCGTCGGCCAGTTTCGCCAGACGCCGCGCAATTTCGGTCTTGCCGACGCCGGTCGGTCCGATCATCAGAATGTTCTTCGGCGTGATTTCCTGACGCAGCGGATCTTCAACCTGCTGACGGCGCCAGCGATTGCGCAGCGCCACCGCCACCGCTTTTTTCGCGCGGCCTTGGCCAATGATGTGTTTGTCGAGTTCCGAGACGATCTCGGCAGGGGTCATGGTGCTCATCGTGGGTCCTTACTCGATCGTCTCGATAACGCGGTTATGGTTCGTGTAGATGCACATGTCGCCGGCAATCTCCAGCGACTTCTCCACGATTTCACGGGGCGACAGGTCAGTGTTGTGAGCGAGCGCGGTCGCGGCGGCTTGCGCATAAGCGCCGCCGGAACCGATCGCGCAGATGCCGCCTTCCGGATCGAGCACGTCGCCGTTGCCGGTGATGACGAGCGTGGTCGTGGCATCCGCGGTGATCAGCATGGCTTCGAGACGGCGCAGCATGCGGTCGGTGCGCCAGTCTTTGGCGAGTTCGACGGCGGCGCGCGTGAGATTGCCCTGATGTTTTTCCAGCTTCGCTTCGAAGCGGTCGAGCAGCGAGAAGGCGTCGGCCGTGCCGCCGGCGAAGCCGACCAGCACCTTGCCGTTATAGATGCGCCGGACTTTCTTCGCACCGCCTTTCATGACGATGTTGCCTAGCGTCACCTGGCCGTCGCCGCCGAGCGCGACTTTGTCGCCGCGGCGCACGGAGACGATCGTCGTGCCGTGAAATTGCTCCATATGCGTTCCTCTTTGCAAAACGGGTAGGACGCGGCAGCGCACTGCGCTACCGCATGAATCCTGAAAGCGGACGGCGCGCGACGCTAACCAACCGGCCGGCGCGCGCTCGTGCAGCGCATGTCCGATTTATTTTAGGGCGTGCGCGGTCATATCAAGAGCCGGCAAATGGCATAAGACAAAAAACACGTGAATTGGTGCGGCGTGCCCGTCCGCGCGGCATCATGCGGCGCGGGGTCGGGATAGCATGAAGCCCGGTCGCGGGCCGGCAAATGGCATAGGACAAATACAGATGAGTTCGGACGCGAACGCGGTGGTTACGCCGATAAGGAGGTGTCGAGGCAAGGTCGAAACCGTCTGCACCACGGCAATGCCTCAGATATGCGTCACACAAAAGAAAAAGGCGCACGGCTCACCGTGCGCCTCTCGACGAAGCAGCGTTTCAGGGCGCGGAGCCGAAGCCGCGCCGCAAGCGTTCAGTCGCCGAACAGCTTCTGGCGCAGTTCGCGGCGCTCCTGCGCTTCGAGCGACAGGGTGGCCGTGGGCCGTGCGAGCAGACGCGGGATGCCGATCGGCTCACCGGTTTCTTCGCACCAGCCGTAGTCGCCCGAGTCGATGCGCGCGATGGATTGCTGCACCTTCTTCAGCAGCTTGCGCTCGCGGTCGCGCGTGCGCAGTTCGAGCGCATGCTCTTCCTCGATCGTTGCGCGGTCGGCCGGGTCCGGCACGATGACCGTTTCGCGCAGGTTCTCGGTCGTCTGGCCGGCATTGCGGAGAATATCCGCCTGCAGTTGTTCGAGCTTGTTCTTGAAGAAGGCGAGCTGATCCTCATTCATGTAATCCTTGTCGCTCATCTTCAGGATTTCGGCTTCGGTCAAGAGTCGTTTCGTCGTCATCTGGCTTACTTCTTCAATGTGAGGCAAAACTCTTACATAGTGCCCGCATTTTCGTATTGCCCGCAAATGCGCCTCGAAGACGCTGAGCGCCAAGGCGGGCACGGACGGTGGGCTGTCGTGACGCCGAAGCGCCTGGCGCCCACACGCCGGGCGTCGCAACGCTAATGCGGGGCCGAACTCCTCTGGAAACCGATTCTCAAATGCTCCTGAGGCATTGCTTGCCGACAGCGCGCCTTTTCAGGCGCTGCCAGCCGGCATTGTCGGCGTATCGTCCGGATAAGATTTTCCGGCGCCTTTCAGGCCCGTCGCGGGATACGCGCTGACCGGGCAATTCGTTGTCATTCTCCAGTGGGCACGTATTGTAACTGAACCACAATCTAGCGCCGCAAGTGGTGAAAATCCCCGTACGGCACCCCGATATCCCGAAAATATAACGCGCGCACGACCAAAAAGCGATGGTCGTGCACGCTTTAATACAGCAGGGTTTTCACGCGCTTTTCATACGCGCGACTTTTCAGTGAGCTTTCGGCCGTCGTTAAGGCGGATTCAGCAGATGATTTGGCCGGCGCGCGCTTTGCGCATATTTACATGCAGGCATTAGCACGGCGCATGCCGCGTCGCACGGCTCCCGGTCTGGATAAACGGCAAGCCCCGGACAAGCCGGGGCTTCGCATTTCTTAGGCGAGGCAGGCGTCCAGTCCGTCGGTGATCAGGTCTTGCGGCAGTTCGATGCCGATAAACACCATCTTGTTGGTCTTCTTCTCAATGGGCTGCCATTTGGCGGCCAGATCGCTGCCCATCATCTGATGCACACCCTGGAACACCACCTTACGGTCGACGCCCTTCATATAGAGCACGCCCTTGTAGCGCAGCAGGCGCTCGCCATAAATCTGCAGAATGCCGCCAAGAAAGTCTTCCAGCTTGTTCGGATCGAATGGTCGATCGCTGCGGTAGACGAATGATTTGATCTTGTCGTCATGATGCGCATGATGGTGATGCGCGTGATCGTGGCCTTCGTGATCGCATTTGCCGTGGTCGTGATCGCAGTTGGCGTGATCGTCATGGGTGTGGCCGTGCTCGTCATGCGCGTGAGCGTGGCTGTGCGCATGC
This sequence comes from Paraburkholderia sp. BL25I1N1, assembly GCF_003002025.1. GTDB lineage: Bacteria > Pseudomonadota > Gammaproteobacteria > Burkholderiales > Burkholderiaceae > Paraburkholderia. Next base: position 118,792 of record NZ_PVZB01000017.1, on the reverse strand, counting down.
TCGTCTTCCACGAGGAAGTCCGGATCGATCTCGAGCTTCGAGTTCAGGTTGAACCCGCGCAGGTCGAAGATTTCCTTGATGTCCGCTTCGCCGAAATTGACCACCTTGATGGCCGCGCGCGGGTTCATATGCAGCAGGCGGTGGCGGAGATCGGCCAACTGGTTTTCATCGACCAGATCCGACTTCGTGATGAACAGGCGGTCGGCGAAACCGACCTGGCGCTGCACGACTTCGTGTTCGTCCAGCTGGTGGTTCGCGTGCTTCGCGTCGACCAGGGTGATGATCGCGTCCAGCAGGAATTCATTGGCGATCTGGTCGTCCATGAAGAACGTCTGCGCAACCGGGCCCGGATTGGCGAGGCCGGTGGTTTCGATCACGACGCGGTCGAAATCCAGCTTGCCTGATTGCTTCTGCGCCGCCAGATCGCCCAGCACGCGCGACAGGTCGCCGCGAATCGTGCAGCAGATGCAGCCGTTGCTCATCTGGATGATCTGCTCGCCCGTGTCCTGCACGAGGATTTCGTTGTCGATGTTTTCTTCGCCGAACTCGTTCTCGATCACGGCGATCTTCATGCCGTGCTTTTCATTCAGGATGCGCTTGAGCAGGGTGGTTTTGCCGCTGCCGAGAAAGCCGGTCAAGATGGTGACTGGGATCATGTGGGTCGCCTGTATGGTCGTGTAACGGTGCGTAATCGGGTGAATAAGCGAATGCGTGTGCGGGGCGCGCAGCCGGGTGGCGCGCTGCCCTGTCCAGGCGGTTATTGAAACATATCTGTCAAGGCGACGCTGGCGGACCCTGGTTCGCGTCCGCTTTCGCCCAGGCGTCCGGCGCCGGAAACATTCCTGAAACTATGGGCGATCAGGCGATTTGCAACAGCAGGCCCTTCAGGTATTCGCCTTCGGGGAATGCAGTGAGCAATGGGTGATCCACCCCGGCGCCGAGCCGCTTGAGAATGCGGGCGTCCACGCGCGCGTCGGCGGCCGCGCCGGAGACGATCTTCTGGAAAAGCTCGGCGTCGATCGCGCCTGAGCACGAATAGGTGAAGAGCAGGCCGCCCGGGCGCAGCAGCTTCAGGCCGGTCAGGTTGATGTCCTTGTAAGCGCGTGCCGCACGGTCCACATGCTCGCGCGACGGCGCGAATTTCGGCGGATCGAGCACGATCAGGTCGAAGCGCTCGCCTTCGTCGTGAAGGCGGCGAAGCGTTTTGAACGCGTCGGCGTCGAGCCAGGTGGCGCGCTCGGCGTCGAAGCCGTTGGCCGCGACGTTCTGTTGGGCGATCGCCAGTGCGTCGCCCGACGAATCGATCGACACCACGCGTTTGGCGCCGCCTTTCAGCGCCGCCAGCGAGAAGCCGCCGGTGTAACAGAAGCAGTTCAGCACCTCGCGATCCTGCGCGAGCTGCTGCACGAGCAGGCGGTTGTCGCGCTGATCGACGTAGAAGCCGGTCTTGTGGCCATTGCGCACGTCGACGTGATAGCGCACGCCGTTTTCGCTCGCGATCAACGCTTCCGACGGCTCTTCCCCCGCCAGCACGCCGGTGATCTGCTCAAGTCCTTCCTTCTGACGAATCGACACGTCCGAGCGTTCGTAGACGTTTGGACAGCCGGTCGCGCCAGTCAGCGCCGCGACGATCGCTTCCTTCCACGCCTCTACGCCCGCCGCCATGAACTGGCAGACGAGTTGGCTGCGCTGGCCTTCGTCCTCGGCGATGTAGTGATCGACGATCAAGCCCGGCAGCCCGTCCGCTTCGCCAAAAATCAGCCGCACCGCGCCGGTGTCGTGGACCATCGTCTGACGGTGCGCGAGCGCGCGCTGCACGCGGCGCTTGAAGAACGCGTGATCGATCGGCTCGCTTTCGTCGAAGCTCCACACGCGGGCGCGGATCTGCGAGTGCGGGCTGTACGCCGCGCGCGCCAGGAAGCGGCCGTCGTGCGCGCGCACCAGCACGGTGGCGCCGGGCGCGGGATTGCCGTCGATCCGGTCGATCGCGTTGGCATAAACCCACGGATGGCGGCGCAGCAGCGACTTTTCTTTCGACGGTTTGAGCGTAACGGTATTCATCAGGGTGTCAGAGAGAGCAATGGGCCGCGCGGCACAGCGCACGCAGCAGGTAAGGCGGAGGCGGAGACCGTACGCCGCGAATCGACCGCGGAATCAGTCGCGTTTTTTGGCGCGCGGATGCGCCCGATCGTAGACGTGCGCGAGATGCTGGAAATCGAGCGCGGTGTAGACCTGTGTCGCGGTGATGCTCGCGTGGCCGAGCAACTCCTGCACGGCGCGCAGATCGCCGCTCGACTGCAGCACGTGCGTGGCGAACGAATGCCGCAGCACGTGCGGATGCACATTGGCGGGAATGCCGGCGACCAGCGCCGCGCGCTTCACACGCTCGCGCACGACGTTCGGCGACAGGCGATTGCCGCGCGCCGAGAGAAACAGCGGATGCGGATCGTGCTTCACCATCTGATCGCGGACGGCGAGCCAGGCGCTCAAAGCTTCCAGCGCCTTGCTGCCGACCGGCACGACGCGGCGCCGGTTGCCCTTGCCGAGCACTTCGACTTCGGCGGAATCGAGCTTGAGCCAGCCGGCCGAGCGATAGCCGTCGGCATCGGCGAAACGGGCGTCGAGCCCGACCAGTTCCGCGAGTCGCAGGCCGGACGAGTAGAACAGTTCGAGCATGGCGTGATCGCGCAAACCTTCGGGCGATGCGGTGGGCGGACTTTCCATCAGGCGCGTGGCGTCGTCGACGGATAGCGCTTTGGGCAGCGGTTTGGCCTGCTTCGGCGCGCGCACGGTCGCGACTGGATTGGCCGGCAGATCGACGCGGCCGGCGAACCAGCGGTAAAACGCGCGCCACGCCGACAGCCGGTGGCTAATCGAGCGCGCCGTCAGGCCGCCTGCATGCGCACGCGAAACGGCGCCGCGAATGTCCACGGCTGTGAGGCTTTCGAGCGGCCGGCCTTTGGCCAACTGCCTGAGTTCTTCCAGTTCGTGGGCGTAGCCGCGCAGCGTATGCGCCGAGAGCCGCCGCTCGTGTTCGAGATTCGACAGATAGGCGGCGATTGGGTCGGCGGCGGTCACGGTGGTTTTTCGAGCGGCTGGCGCGGAGCTGAGTGCGGCTCAGCGCGGCAGCAGACGGCTCAGCGCCGCGCTGGCCAGCGCGCCGATCTGTGTGAGGAAATCGGTGGCCATGCCGTCGTGGAAGCGGCGTGCGTCTGCCGAACCCATCACCAGCAGGCCGAAGGTCGGCGCTTCTTCCTTGCCCTCCGGATCGCGCAGCGCGAGCAGCGCGATCGATTCGGTTGCGTGCGCCGGCTCGGGCGCTGCGTGGCCGGCCGAGCCCTCGTCGCTTACCGTGGCCACGGAGGGCACCAGCCACTGCGCCGCCTCGAAGCCGGTATTCGCGCCGCAATACGGCGTGGTCAGGCTGTTAGCGAAAATGCGCACTTCTTCGCCGACATGGCGCGCGAAGTCGGCCTGGGCGTACGGCTCGGCCACATCCCACACGCGCAGCGCAGCTTGCGGCACGTCGAAGATGTCGCGCAAACCGGTGGCGATCGTGCGCGGCAGCGCATACGGATCGCGCTCGGCCATCACGCGAATGGTCCAGCGGTTGAATTTCGACGCGATGCTGTCGTTCTCGTGGCCGTAGCGCAGGAGTTCGGCGAGGCGGCGTTCGAGGTGCTTGTTCTTGTCGCGCAGCATTTCCATCTGCCGTTCCTGCAGCGACACCGCGGCTTTGCCGTGCGGGTTCGCGAGGCGGATCGTCGCGAGCATTTCCGCGTGTTCGGCGAAGAATTCAGGATTGGCGAGCAGGTATTCGGCGACTTCGCGATCGTTCATGGTTTCGGCTAGAGGACTACGGGGCGACGCCTTGGGGCGGCGCATCGGTCAATGAGTTTAAGCGGCCTGTGAATCGGCTGATGAATCGGCCAGTTCGATTTCGCCTTCGAAGACGGTCGCGGCAGGGCCGGCCATTAGCAACGGCTGGTCCGCTTGCGCGGCGTCCCACGTGATGGTCAGTTTGCCGCCGTGTGTGTGCACGAGCACCGGCGCGTCCAGCAGCCCGCGCCGGATGCCGGCCGCGACGGCCGCGCAGGCGCCCGTTCCGCACGCCAGCGTTTCACCCGCGCCGCGTTCGTACACGCGCAGCTTGATCTCACTGCGCCCGACGATCTGCATGAAGCCCGCGTTCACCCGCTGCGGAAAACGCGCATGCCGTTCGATCACCGGGCCTTCGACCAGCACGGGAAACACTTCCACGTCGTCGACTACTTGCACGGCGTGCGGATTGCCCATCGATACCACCGAAATCCAGCGTGTCGTGCCGTTCACGTCGAGCGGCCAGAGCGTGTCGGCGCCCTCGCGGCGGCCTTCCAGGCCTTTCGTGGCGAACGGCACGCGTTCCGGGTCGAACATGGGCGTGCCCATGTCGACCAGCACTTCGCCGTTTTCCTGCATGGTCAGCGTGATGGTGCCCTTTTGCACCTGCACGCGCACGCTGCGCTGATCGGTGAGGCCCCTGTCGCGCACGAACTTGACGAAGCAGCGCGCGCCGTTGCCGCAATGCTCGACCTCGCCGCCGTCGCAATTGAAAATGCGATACCTGAAATCGACGCCGGCCACCGTGGGCTTCTCGACCAGCAGCAACTGGTCGGCGCCCACGCCGAAATGCCGGTCCGCGAGCGCGCGCACCTGCGCCGGCGTCAGGTTGACCGGTTGGGTGTAGCCGTCGAGCACGACGAAGTCATTGCCCGCGCCGTGCATTTTGGTGAATTTCAGTTTCATCACGCTATTGTAAGTGACCCGCCCACAGGTGGACCTGAACGCCGCGTTATTTCCGTGTTCGGGCGCTTGCTTCGCACACCGCGAAGGCGGTCGCTCAATACACGCTCGGTTGACCCGGCGGCCGGGTCTTGAAGCGCTTGTGGACCCAGTAATACTGCTCGGGCATCAACGGAATCTGCTCTTCCAGGAAGGCATTCATGCGACGGGCGTCGGCGTCGTCGTCGCCGGTCGGATAGTTCTCCCACGGCTTGAACACCTTGAGACGGTAGCCTTTGTAGTTCGGCAGCACCTCGCCGATGAACGGCACGACCTGCGCGTGGCCGACCTTGGCGAGACGTCCCACGGCGGTCAGCGTACACGTCGGCACGCCGAAGAACGGCACGAAGGTGGAATTGCGCGCGCCATAGTCCATGTCGGCGCCGAGCATGACCGGCTTGCGCTCGCGCAGCCAGCGCAGCACGATGCGCGCGCTGTCGGCGCGGCTCGCCATATCCGCGCCGAAACGCGCGCGCGCCGCTTTGGCGATTTCTTCCAGCTCCGGGTTCGACATCGGCTGATAGAGCGAGCCGCATTGGCGCTTGAGCGAATAGTTGAGGAAGATCGAGCCGGCCTCGATACCCACGAAGTGAAAGCCGAGAAACAGCGTGGGCGGCAGATTCGGATCCGTCAGATCGATCGCGCTGTCGAGCTGGATCAGCTTTTCGAGCTTCTTCGCCGAGCCGAACCATTGCACGCTGCGCTCGAGGTAGCTGCGGATCGCGTGTCGGAAATGCTTCTGCGCGACGTCATCGCGACGCTCGTCGCTCCACTCGGGAAAGCACAGTTTCAGGTTGATATGGACAATGCGTTTGCGCCGGCTCGGGATCTGATAGAGCAGCCAGCCGAGTCCGTCGCCAATGCGAGCGATAAGACCATAAGGCAACAGTGCAAACAGTTTCAGCAGCGCGATCGCGAGTTTGGCGCCATAGCGGCTCAACATGCCGCCCCCTGAAAAAAGGCGCGGCACAGGACGGGCTTCAGAAAAGCGGAAAAGTTGACGTAATACCGCACTCTTGGACACTCTGTGACAATCATAAGAAGTCGCTATAATAAGGGCTTCGCCGAGTTAATAGACAACTTGCGGGGCGAAGCCGGTGGCTGCAATCCATGTGATTTGCGCCGCCTGGTCAGGTAATCCGCTAAAGCGTCGCCGCTTCAAGGCTCCCGAAGCTGGCTACGTGAAACTCAACCGTAACCACACAACAGGAGTCTGCAACGTGGCAAACGACTATCTCTTCACTTCCGAATCCGTTTCCGAAGGCCATCCCGACAAAGTCGCGGATCAGATTTCGGACGCCATTCTCGACGCCATTCTCGCTCAGGACAAATACTCGCGTGTCGCCGCGGAAACGCTGTGCAATACGGGTCTCGTCGTGCTGGCGGGTGAAATCACCACGACCGCTAACGTCGATTACATCCAGGTCGCGCGCAACACGATCAAGCGCATCGGCTACGACAATACCGACTACGGCATCGACTACCGCGGCTGCGCGGTGCTCGTCGCGTACGACAAGCAATCGCCGGACATCGCCCAAGGCGTGGACCGCGCGCACGACAACAACCTCGATCAAGGCGCGGGCGACCAGGGCCTGATGTTCGGTTACGCGTGTGAAGAAACGCCGGAACTGATGCCGCTGCCGATCCACCTGTCGCACCGTCTGGTGGAGCGTCAGGCGAATCTGCGCCGTGACGGCCGTCTGCCGTGGCTGCGTCCGGACGCGAAGTCGCAAGTCACCGTGCGTTATGTCGACGGCAAGCCGCATGCGATCGACACCGTGGTGCTGTCCACGCAGCATTCGCCGGATATCGATCTGGGCACGCTGCGCGAAGCCGTGATCGAAGAAGCCATCAAGCCGACGCTGCCGGCCGAACTCATCAAGGGCGACATCAAGTTCCTCGTGAACCCCACGGGTCGTTTCGTGATTGGCGGTCCGCAAGGCGATTGCGGATTGACCGGCCGCAAGATCATCGTCGATACATACGGCGGTGCCGCACCGCACGGCGGCGGCGCGTTCTCGGGCAAGGATCCGTCCAAGGTCGACCGTTCGGCGGCTTATGCCGGCCGTTATGTCGCGAAGAACATCGTGGCCGCAGGCCTCGCGTCGCGCTGCCTGATTCAGGTGTCGTACGCGATCGGCGTCGCCCAGCCGACGTCGGTGATGGTGAACACGTTCGGCACGGGTCGCGTGTCGGACGCGACCATCACGCGCCTGGTGCAGGAGCATTTCGATCTGCGTCCGAAGGGCATCATCCAGATGCTTGACCTGCTGCGCCCGATCTACGAGAAGAGCGCGGCCTACGGTCACTTCGGCCGTGAAGAGCCGGAATTCACGTGGGAATCCACGGACAAGGCATTGGCGCTCGCCGAAGCCGCCGGTACGGAACCGGTTGCCGCGCTGGCCGAATAAGCGCGAGCCGTCCGTTTCAGAAAAAACCCCGCTGGCGTGAGCCAGGCGGGGTTTTTTCATTTTGCGTCGGTTGCTTTGCTGCGCAGTCGACTGGCAGCTTCAACGGCTGCGAAGTGTTCTCGCATCAGCGCAGCCATTGCAGCCGTGCCGATTCGGAAACGTGCTGCGTTCTCTAGTCGCCTTAACGGCTCGCAAACGCGAACGCGAACCAGCCGGTGCTGCCATTCGTCGACATGCGACGCGGACGACGGCTCGTGTTCTGCGGCACGGCGACGGGGGCACGCGGCGCGGTGAGGCGCAGCGGCGTCGGTTTGCGCAGCAGTGTGCGCAGCGAAAAACGGCGCGAGCCGCCTTGCACACGCAAGGCGGAGAAGAACGTGTTGAACCAGGTGCGAATGCCGTCGACAGCTCTGGCATCGCGCCATTGTTCGCCGAGCGCGCGGGTGCGGGTGGCGTGATGGCGCAGCGCGCGCACGACATGGCGGCGCGCGGGACGCGCTGCTTTCAGCGCGGCGCGGGTAAGACGAGTGCTCAGGAGAGTATGCATGGCTTCACAAATAGGCAACGTGTCGCGCGACGGAATGTGCGCCAAGACGAGCACCAAATGTGCCAATGGCGGTGTCGCGATGGACGGCGCGAAAGCCTGGAATTCGACGGAAAAGTGCACGGTGTACGGCGGAGTCGGCCTCGGCGGCCTGTACGCGGCGCGGAAGTGCGGGAATAACGATCAACATGCAGCGCAGGTTACACGCGATTCGTGACGTCATAAAGTCCGTTTTTACCCTGCGAATACGGGTTTTACGGGGTAGATAGCGGTTTGCGGCGGTTGGATCGCGCCCTTTGCGGTCGATTTTCGTGCGTGCCTGCCCATTCGAAGTGCCGCAACATCGAGCCAAGCGCATGAAAGTAGTGCGTAAGGTGCGGTTTCTCGCGGGTGAAACGGCACACCTTGGGATCGCGCCCGCTTTACAATCTTGCATCGGCTTGTCGACAGTAACGGAACACCATGTCACTTCATTCCAAGAAAGAGCAGATTCAGACGTTGCGGGAGCAGGGCTTTGTCGTGGTGCCCGGATTGGTGTCGCCCGAGCGTTGCGATGAATTCAGGCAGATTGCGCAGCGTCAGTTGCAGGAAGCGGCCGCGCCGATCGAGTTCGAAGCGGATCTGCAGTATCCCGGCGCGCCGACCTCCAAACACGCGCCCGGCGGCCATACGGTGCGGCGGTTGCTGGATGCTTATGGCCGTCATCCGAGTTTCGCGCAATGGGCGACCGCGCCGGAGATTCGCGGCTGGATGGAACTGTATTTCGGCGAGGAGCCGCGTCTGTCGCGCGCGCACCATAACTGCATGATGACCAAGCATCCGGCGTATGGCAGCTTGACCGGCTGGCATCGCGACGTGCGGTATTGGTCGTTCGAGCGGGACGATCTGGTATCGGTGTGGCTGGCGGTCGGCTCGGAAACGGTGGATAACGGCGCGCTGTGGCTAGTGCCGAAGTCGCACAACGCCGCGTTCACTTCCGACCGGTTCGATCAGGCCAAATTTTTCCGCTCCGATCTGGAAGAGAATCAGGAGTGGATTCGCGCCGCGGTGTCGCCTGAACTCAAGCCCGGCGACGTGGTGTTTTTCCACTGCAATACGCTGCATTCAGCCGGCAAGAACATCAGCGATCAAGTGAAGTTTTCGCTGGTGTACACCTATCACGGGGCGAGCAACGTGCCGTTGCCGGGAACCCGTTCGGCTGCGAAGCCCGAGGTGGCGTTTTAGGCTTTCCGGATTTGTGATGGCGGCGCTTCGGGTCCAGAGACGCGAAGCCCGAAGCACCTCGCCGCGCATCGCGCACGCCGTTAGCGCCGCCGCCCCGACAAACCCATTCCCGTCAGGCCGGCGATCGTAGCGACGACGCCGCCCACGATCAGCATGATCGCCTTGTTGGACGGCGAACCGGTAAAGACGCGCGAGACGTCGCTGCTCACCGAATTGAACGCCTGCCCGCCGAAATACAGCAGCACGATACCGCCGACAATCAACGCGATGGAAATCGCCTTCGTCATCTATCTCTCCCCTGAGCTCGAGTCGGGCAAAGTGTAGGGGAGCCGCAGGCGATCGTCCATCCCGCATACTGGGTGTCTGCATGCATCACGTCGATTCGCTACCATAGCGGTCTGGCTGCATCCCCCCACTACAAAAATAAAGCAGCACGCCTCCCGCAGCATGCAATTGCCCATGCCCGCACATGTCGGGCGCCTTCACCATCAAGGACACTAGCAATGGCTTACGAAGCAGCTTCAGAACGCTATTCGGATATGCAGTACCGCGTCTGCGGTAAGTCGGGTCTCAAACTGCCTGCGCTGTCGCTCGGTCTGTGGCACAACTTCGGCGACACCACGCCGATTTCCACGCAGCGCGACATCCTGCGCACAGCCTTCGACCTCGGCATCACGCACTTCGACCTTGCCAACAACTACGGGCCGCCGTACGGCAGCGCCGAAACCAATTTCGGCCGACTCTTCAAGGACGACTTCAAGCCGTATCGCGACGAACTGCTGATTTCGTCGAAGGCCGGTTGGGACATGTGGCCGGGTCCGTACGGTCAAGGCGGCGGCTCGCGCAAATATGTACTCGCGAGTCTCGATCAGAGCCTGGCGCGCATGGGTCTCGACTACGTCGATATTTTCTACTCGCATCGTTTCGATGCCGATACGCCGCTCGAAGAAACCGCGGGTGCGCTGGCGAGCGCGGTGCAGCAGGGCAAGGCGCTATACATCGGGATCTCGTCGTACTCGGCAACCAAAACGCTCGAAATGGCGAAGCTGCTCGCCGAGTACAAGGTGCCGCTGCTGATCCATCAGCCCGCGTACAACATGCTCAATCGCTGGATCGAGCACGGATTGCTGGATACGCTGGAGAATGTCGGCGCGGGCGCCATCGCGTTCACGCCGCTGGCTCAGGGTCTGCTCACCGGCAAGTACCTGAACGGCGTGCCGGACGACGCGCGCGTCAACAAGCCGGGCGGCGGTTCGTTAAAGCAGGAGCATTTGAGCGCGCAGAATATCGACCACGTGCGCAAGCTTAACGACATCGCGCAACGCCGCGGACAGAGCCTGGCGCAGATGGCGCTCGCGTGGGCGCTGCGCGATCCGCGCGTGACGTCCGTGCTGATTGGCGCGAGCCGTGCCGAGCAGGTGCGTGAGAACGTCGGTGCGCTGAAGAATCTCGCGTTCTCGAAGGACGAACTGGCCGAGATCGATCGCTACGCGACCGAAGGCGGCATCAACCTGTGGGAAAAGCCGTCGACGGATCAGGCGATCTGATCCCCGCGCCTCGACCGTTCACACCGCAGCAAGAGAAAAGCCGCCGTCGGGCGGCTTTTTTCTAGACGAGCGCCGGCAAACCTTCGACCAGCACCACGGCGAACATCACGCCGATCAGCGCGCCAAGCACGCGCAACGCGTTGTGCCGGAATTCCGTCTTGCACGGAAGTGCACCGACAAACAAGGCCCCGGCCAACGCCATCGGAATGACCAGGATGAAATCGCCGATCGTGAAGTAGGTCGTCATTCTCGTCTCCTTATATTCCGGCGAAGGCGGCGGCTCGATTTATGGAGTCATGCACCGTCCACGCCCGATTTGAGTATAGGAGACAAGTCGGGTCGATATGGCGACGCTTTGCGGCGCTGCAGCGCCTATGCGCAAGCCGCTGAACCCGGCGCGGCAAGGGCCGCCGCGATTGTCGCGACGCAGCAATCACGATAAAAAACGTTAAGCGTTCGCTTACGTTGTCCTTACTTTTAGGCGCTATTCAATGCGCGCTGGGTCGAAGCGCGAGCATCAGATGCGAGGTTGCTCACGCCCGCGCAAACACATCGCCGCAACCAGGCCGATGACGAGCAACACGCCCACCAACCCCGCGACACCGTTCCATCCGAAACCGGCCCATACGTGACCGCCGTACGAGCCGACCAGGCTCGAGCCGATGTAATACGCGAGCAGATAGAGGGCGGCGGCCTGACCTTTCGCATCCTTGGCGAGGCGTCCGACCCAGCCGCTCGCCACCGAATGTCCGGCGAAGAAGCCGAATGTCACGCATGCAATGCCGGCCGCAATCGCCGCCAGCGGATGCAACAGGGTGAGCGCGAGACCGAGCGCCATCAACAGCAAACTGGCGATGAGCACGCGGGCGCGGCCGAACGTATCGGCCATGCGGCCCGACCACGGCGATGCGACTACGCCCGTCAGATACACGACGAAGATCGCGCCGATTTCCGTCTGATTCAACTGATACGGCGGCGCGAGCAACCGGTAGCCGATGTAGTTGTACAGCGTGACGAAGCTGCCCATCAGCACGAAGCCGAGCAGAAACAGCAGAGGCAGTCCAGGTCGTGTGAATTGCCTGAGCAGGGCGGTACGGTGATGCGTGAAGCCGAGGCCGCGCCGCGGCACGAAGTGACGCGACGGCGGCAGCAGCGCGCGGAACGCGAGCATCGACAGAATGCCGAGCACGCCGATCGTGCCGATCGCGACGCGCCACGAGAATAGGTCCGCGACCACGCCCGTGATCACGCGCCCCGCCATCCCGCCGATCGCCGTGCCGCCGACGTAAAGTCCCATCGCGAGGCCGAGCCCATCGGGATGCGCTTCTTCCGCAAGATACGCCATCGCGACGGCGGGCACGCCACCGAGCGCTAGACCTTCGAGCGTGCGCAGCACGAGCAGCTGATGCCACTGCGGCGCGATCGACACGCCGATAGTGAGCAGCGCGGAAACGGTGAGCGAAAGTGTCATCAGCTTATGACGGCTCCAGCCTTCCGAAACGAAGCCGGCAACGAACACGGCAAGCGCGAGCGCGGCCGTGGTGAACGAGAGCGCCAGGCTGCTCTGTGCCGGCGTCACGTTGAACGCCGTCGAAAACGATGGCAGCAAGGGCTGTACGCAATAGAGCAGCGAGAACGTCGCGTAGCCGGCGAACAATAGCGCGATGCTGGCGCGCCAGTACGCGCGTGTGCCGCGTTCGAGGTAAGGAATGTTGGGCACAGCAGAGGTGCTGGAAGAAACGGGCGAGGAATCGATCGAAGAAGCGGGAGCAGCCGAAGCAGCAGTCTGATGGGCGTCCGGCGGCGGGGTCACGAAAAATCTCCTCAGGGATGCGAAGGCCGAAAGAGTTAAGGATACGCTGAAAAAGCCGCGCGAATCGGCACTCAGATCAGCGGGCCGTCGCTGCGACGCGATCAGACGGCGCGCCCGACGGCCTTTCGCGCCATTGAAAAACGGCGGTTACCCATGCGTCGCGGCATCGCTCGCGGGTGCGGACGGATGCACGATCTGTTCGTCCGTCGGCAGCGCGGATGCGTCCCAGCCGCCGCCCAGCGCCTTGATCAATGCCACGCTCGCGGCCATCCGCCGACGCGCGATCGACACAGCGTCGCGCTCGTTGGTGAGCGCGGTGGTTTGCGCGACCACCACGTCGAGATAAGTGATTGCGCCGTTCTTGTAGCGATTCGATACGACCGCGAGCGCTCGTTGCGCGGCGGCCACCGCATCGTCTTGCGCAGTCGCTTCCTGTTCGAGCACGCGCAGCGCAGCGAGATTGTCTTCCACCTGGCCGAAAGCGCTCAACACCGTCTGCCGGTATTGCGCCACGCTTTCGTCGTAATGCGCGCGGGCCTGCTCCTTCACGGACGCGCGTCCGCCGAAGTCGAGCAGCGTGCCAGCCAAGGTCGGCCCCAGCGACCACAGGCGGCTCGGCGCCAGCAACCATTGGCTGTAGTTGGTGGCTTCGAGGCCGCCCGTCACCGACAGAATGAGGTTCGGAAAAAACGCCGCCGTCGCCACGCCGATCTGTGCGTTCATGTCGGCGACATGCCGTTCCGCCGCCGCGATGTCCGGCCGGCGTTCAAGCAACGCGGACGGCACGCCTGCCGCTGCCACGACGGGCACCGCGGCGAGCGGCGCAACCGGCAGTGAATACGTGGAAGGCGACTGCCCGATCAGGATCGCGATCGCGTGTTCGAGTTGCGCGCGCTGCACGCCGAGATCGAGTGCTTGCGCCTGGGTGGTCTTCAGTTGTGTCTGCGCCTGCGCGACATCGGCATCCGTGGCGATGCCGCCGGTGTAGCGGTGCTGTGTCAGATCGAGCGCTTGCTTGTAGGCCCCGATCGTGTCGTCGAGCAGTCGACGCTCCTGATCGAGTCCACGCAACTCGAAGTAGTCGGTGGCGAGTTCGGCCTGCATCGACAGGAGCATGGCTTGGGCATCGGCGGCGCTGGCCTGCGCTTCGGCTTTCGCGCCTTCGACGCTGCGCGACACGCGGCCCCACAGGTCGGGCTCCCACGATGCGTCGGCTTGCACGAGGTAGTCGTTCAGCGTGAGGCCGGCGGTCGATTTGTGCAGCACATTCTCCGAAGAACGCGCACGCGAATAGGCGCCATTCGCGCTGACGACCGGGAAGAAGCTCGACCGATATTGCGCCACCGTGGCGCGAGCGGCGCGAAAGCGCGCTTGCGCGGCCTGCACGTTCTGGTTCGCGCTCGCGACCTGTTGTTCGAGTGCGTCGAGCGAAGGGTCCGCGTAGACGCTCCACCACGCGCCGCGTGTGAGCGTGTCGGCGGGTTGGGCGGGTTTCCAGCCGGTGCCGTCGAGTTCCTTGTAGGTGGCGGCGGTGGTGGCGGTCGGCTTCACGTAGTCCGGGCCGAGCGTGCATGCGGTGAGTGCGCATACGCTCGCTAATGCAAAAGCGGACGCGTGCAGCGAGACATATCGCAGCGGCGCCGCGACAAAACGGCGACGGGATCCTTGCGCGTTCATGACGACGCACCCGTCGCCGCACCCGCTTTCGCGGGCACGATCCGCACCGGCGCGCCATCGACGATCGAGTCCTGCGGATTCAGGATCACCTGCTCATCGCCTTGCAAGCCCGACACGACCGCCACGCGCGTGCCGAAGTCCGTTCCTAGCGACACTGGCACCAGCTTCACCTTGCGTTGTGCATCGACGGTCGCGACTTTCACGCCGTCCGGGCGGAACAGCAGCGCGTTGCCGGGCAGCGTGAACGGTGCCGCGCCGGTGCCCAACGCGAAGTGCACTTGCGCATAGGCGCCCGGCAGCAAGTCGCCATTTCGGTTGTCGACATCGACCTCCACCAGCATCGTGCGTTGTTGCGGATCGACGGCGCCTGCAGTGCGCGCCACCGTGCCCGGATAATGTTTCGACGGCGTTTCGGTCAGCGTCAGAAACGCGGTCTGCTGAGCGCGAACCTGCTGCGCGTACGCTTGCGGCACATTCACATAAACGCGCAACCGATCCGCCTGCGCGACGTGAAACAGCTCCTTCGTGGGTCCGCCCGAACTGCCCGCGTCGATCAGCGCCCCCACATCCACATTGCGCGCCGTCACGATGCCGTCGAACGGTGCATACACTTTCTGGAACGACTGCGTCTTCTCGAGGCGCGCCACGTTGAACCGTGCGGCGTCGAGCGTGGCTTTCTTCGCGAGCATGTCGCCGACTTTCTCGTCGGTTTCCTGCTTCGAGACCGATTTGCTTTTCAGCATGTCGGTCCAGCGGTCGGCGGTGCTTTTCGCAAGCGCATAGTTGGCGTTGGCGTTCGCGAGATCGGCGCGGGCCGCGCGCAGTTGATCGTCCACTTCGGGTGTATCGATTTCCGCCAGCAGCTGGCCGCTCTTCACATGCGCGCCGATGTCGGCATACCACTTCTTCAGATAGCCGCTGGTGCGCGCGTAGATCGGCGTATCGAGAAAAGCCTGCACGTTGCCGGGCAGCACGAGATCGAGTCCGGCCGTCGACTTCTGCGGCCGCACCACTTCGACGCTCATCTGGCTCGTATGCTCGGCATCGCGTTCGAGCGCCGCGTGCGCATCGTGACGCGACCAGATACCTTGTGCCGCCAGCGCGACGACGGCCACGGCGACCGCGATACCGATCCAGCGTGCGCGTTTCGCTTTGGCCGGATCGGGCGTGGTGCCGGAACGGTCTGGACGTGGTCCTTCCATCAAACTTCCCCTGTAGAGATGCGTGGGCAGTCCAGGCTGCCTCTTATGCTCCATGCCACTGCCGGCACGATGACGAAGATGCGCTGCATCACGGCTTCCCCACCACATGCTCAGCCGCGCGCAAGCGACGTGCCGCTAGTCGCCGGTAGATCATCGAAAACACCACCGGCACGAAAATCAGCGTTGCCAGCGTGCCGATCGTCAGACCGCCGATCACCGCGCGCCCGAGCGGCGCATTCTGCTCGCCGCCTTCACCGAGACCGATCGCCATCGGCACCATGCCGATCACCATCGCGAGCGCCGTCATCAGCACCGGACGAAAACGCGTGAAACCCGCTTCGATCGCCGCGCGCGTCGCGTCGCCGTGTTCGAGCAACTGCTCGCGCGCGAAGCTGATCACGAGAATCGAGTTGGCGGTGGCAATGCCGATACACATGATCGCGCCCGTGAGCGCGGGAATCGACAGCGTGGTGTGCGTGAGAAACAGCATCCACACGATGCCCGCGAGCGCGCCCGGCAACGCGGTGATGATGATGAACGGATCGAGCCACGACTGGAAATTCACCACGATCAGCAGATACACCAGCAAAATCGCGAACACGAGTCCTGCGAACAGGCCGGAGAACGAATCGTTCATGGTCTGCACCTGGCCGCGCACTTCGATGGTCGAGGTTTTGGGCAGATCGGCCTTGGCGTCGTCGATGATCTTGCGGATGTCGTCGGACACGCCGCCCAGATCGCGGCCGTCGGCGGTGCCGAAAATGTCGATGGTGGTCTGCGCGTTGTAGTGCGTGAGTGTCGCGTTACCCGCTTCGCGCCGCATGGTGGCGAGCGAGCCGAGAATGTTGCTGCGGCCATTCGCGTTCAGCGGAATGTTGGCGAGCGATTGCAGCGAGTCGATCGTGTATTGCGGCGCTTCCGTGATCACGTTGTAGCTCACACCGTTGCGCGGATTGAGCCAGAACGTCGGCGTGGTTTGCTGACTGCCCGACAGCGTGATCAGCAGATTGCTCGCGATGTCGCGTTGCGAAAAGCCGGCTTGCTGCGCGCGCGTGCGGTCCACGTCGATAAAGATGCGTGGCAAGTCGGCGGGCTGCTGGATGCGCGCATCGACGAGACCGGGCACCGTGCGCAGCCGATTCAGCAACTTCGCGGCGAACACGCGATTGCCGGCCACGTCACGGCCAACGATCTGAATATCGATCGGCGACGGCATGCCGAAGTTGAGCGTTTGACTGACGATATCCGCGGGCAGGAAGGCGAACTGCACGCCGGGGAATTCGTCGGTCAGCGTGCGCCGCAAGGTGCGCACGTAGCCGGCGCTCGGATGATGATCGGGATTGAGCGTGATCAGCACGTCCGCATCCGAGGTGCCGATCGTCCCGGTGTTGCTATACGAGAGGTTGATGCCCGACACCGGCAAGCCGATGTTGTCGATGATCGAATGCAGTTCGCTTGACGGTATCAACTGCCGGATGCGCGTATCCACACGATCGGTCACCACGGCCGTTTCCTCCACCCGCATGCCGGTCTTCGCGCGCAGGTGCAGCGCGATCGTGCCTGCATCGACGGCAGGGAAAAAGTCGCGGCCGAGAAACGGCATCAGCACCATCGACGCGCCACAGCAAACCAGAAACAGCGTCACGAACAGACCCGGCCGCGCGACGCGCGCTTCGAGAAACACGCGATAGCGGTCGCGCAAACGCGCGAAGCCGCCTTCAAACGCGTAGTGCACGCGCATGAACGGATTACGCGTTTGCGCCGGGGCGTGATGCAGATCCGCCGGCTTATGGTGATAACGCAGCAGGTATTTCGCGAGCGTCGGCACGAGCGTGCGCGAGAAGAAGTAGGACGCCAGCATGGCGAACACTACCGCTTCAGCAAGCGGAATGAACAGATAGTGCGCGACGCCCGTCAGCAGAAACATCGGCACGAACACGATGCAGATGGACAGCGTGGACACCAGCGTAGGAATCGCAATCTGATGCGCGCCGTCGAGAATCGCCTGCTCCAGCGTCTTGCCCTGCTCGAGTTGATGGCTGATGTTTTCGATCGCCACGGTCGCGTCGTCCACCAGAATGCCGACCGCGAGCGCGAGCCCGCCGAGCGTCATGATGTTGATGGTTTCGCCAAGCATAGAGAGCGCGATGATCGACGTGATCATCGACAGCGGAATCGACACGGCGATGATCAGCGTGGCGCGCCAGTTGCCGAGGAACAGCAGAATCATCAGACCGGTCAGGCAGGCCGCGATCAGCGCTTCGCGCAGCACGCCTTGCACCGAAGCGCGCACGAACAGCGACTGATCGGCGACCGGGTCGATATTCAGCGAGGCGGGCACGAGATTGCGCAACGCCGGCATCATCTTCTTGATGCGGTCGACGATTTCGAGCGTGGACGTGTTGCCGCTTTTGTTGATGGTCAGCAGCGACGCACGCTGGCCGTTCACGCGCACGATATTGGTTTGCGGCTGGAAACCGTCGCGCACATGAGCGACGTCGCGAATATAAACGGTGCCGTTGGCGGTGGACTTGATCGGGATATTGTTCAGGCCCGCCAAGGAATCCGGGCTGCCGTTCATTTCCACCGAGTACTCGGTCGAGCCGATTTTCGCGGTGCCCGAGGGTAGGATCAGATTTTGCGCGGTCACCGCGTTGACCACGTCCATCGGCGAAAGATTGCGCTCCTGCAATTTGCGCGAATCGATATCGACCATGATCTGGCGCTGCTTGCCGCCGTACGGCAGCGGCGCGGACGCGCCGGGCACGGTGGCGAGTTGCGTTTTCAGGAAGTTGTTGCCGAAGTCGAACAGTTCCTGCTCGGTAAGCGATGCGGACGATAATGCGAGCCGCAGGATCGGCACGGTCGAGGCGTTGTAGCGCAGGATGAACGGCGGCGTGATGCCGGGCGGCAGCGAGCGCAACTGCGTTTGTGACAGCGAGGTGACCTCGGCCAGCGCCTCGTCGATATTCGCGTGCGGCTGGAAAAAGATCTTGATGACGGCGATGCCGTTCAGCGAGGTCGACTCGGTGTGCTCGATGTCGTTGACCGCCACCGACAGCCCGCGCTCGTAGTTCAGCACGATGCGCTTTTCCATCTCGTCGGCGGGCAGGCCGTTATACGACCAGATCACCGAGAGCACCGGAATGTCGATATTGGGGAAGATGTCGGTGGGCGTGCGCAGGATCGTCAAAGGTCCGACGATCAGCAATAGGAGGGCCAGGACGACGAATGTGTAGGGGCGCCGCAGCGCGAGACGAACGATCCACATGACTAGTCGGGCCGCTCAAACCCGCGCAAGGCCGCGCCATAGAGGCGGTGAACGTGAGCGGCGGGACGCGCGCCGCCGCAGCGCGCAAAGGCCGCAGGGGCGGTCCGCTTGAGCAAATGGTCTAGTTGATGCACGTTTTTGATATCTCACCCCACCAGGGTTTATGATGGTCTCGTTGCGACGCGTTACGCTCCGAATCATCGGTCTAGCGCGCCGTAATGGGAATAGGGCGAAACAAGGGGTGAAGAGCCCTGAGTTCGCGCTTTCCCCGGCCCCGCAAAACGGGAACAATGACTCGAACCTTTCACGCGTATCACGCGCAGCAGATTGGGTGCGTACGCAACGTTATCGGCGGGGCGGCGCTTTTATCATCACATTGACCGGCGCGAAATCATAAAGCCGGCTATGGGAGAAACGGGGAAACATCATGCAAATCGGTTCGATTGTTCGATCGGTGCATATCGCGGTGCCGCAAGGCGCGCGCGGGATCGTCATGCGCATTCTCGGCGACATGGCCATGGTGGCGTGGTATGCCGGCGAGCCCGGCGCTTCGCCGCACCTGAATACTGAACCCTTTTTCCTTGAAGACCTGATCGATACGGGCGAGCAAGTCCGACCGTCGAGCGCGCAGATGCATTGAAGGCAGTTTGAGTGTGAGCCGTGTGCAAGTTGTAAGCCGCGGTCGTTCCGCTGTTCATTCCGCTTGTGAGCCGTCGCCCTCGTCTTTGACGGCGGCGCGGCGCACAATGCGGGCATGAACGACGACATCCTCGATCCACAGGACAGCGCGAACAGCGCTGTGCCTTTCGCCCGGCTCAGGCCGGAAATCGTGCTCGACGCGCTCGACAGCGCGCTCAGTACAGTCGGCGTGCGCACCGACGGCCGTATGCTCCCGCTCAACAGCTACGAGAATCGCGTCTACCAGGTGGGCGTGGAAGACGGCCCGCCCGTGGTCGCGAAGTTCTACCGTCCCGAGCGCTGGAGCGACGCCGCTATCCTCGAAGAACATGCTTTCGTCGCCGATCTCGCCGCGCGTGAGATTCCGGCTGTGCCCGCGCTTGCTCTCGATGGCCGCACGCTGCATACGTTCGACGGTTTCCGCTTTTCCATCTTCGAGCGTCGCGGCGGCCGCGCGCCGGATCTCGACCGGCGCGACACGCTCGAATGGCTCGGGCGTTTCATCGGCCGAATCCATGCGGTCGGCCAGACACAGAATTACACCGAACGTCCCACGCTCGACATCCACACTTTCGGCTATGAACCGCGCGACTTTCTGCTCGCGCACCGTTTCGTGCCGGACGACGTGCGCACCGCGTGGGAAACCGTGGTGAACCTCGCGCTCGAAGGCGTGGAGCGCGCGTTCGAACGGGCCGGCGACATCCGCATGCTGCGCATGCATGGCGACTGTCATCCGAGCAACGTGTTATGGACCGACGCGGGGCCGCACTTCGTCGATTTCGACGACAGCCGCATGGGACCGGCGGTGCAGGATTTGTGGCTGTTGCTGCCCGGCGAGCGCGTTGAAGCGTCGCGCGCGCTGGCGGATCTGCTCGCCGGTTACGAAGACTTCTGCGACTTCGAGCCGCGCGAACTCTATCTGGTCGAAGCGCTGCGCACGCTGCGGCTGATTCATTATCAGGCGTGGCTCGCGCGTCGCTGGGACGATCCGGCTTTCCCCGCGGCGTTTCCGTGGTTCAACACGCAGCGTTACTGGGAAGAGCGCATCCTGGAGTTGCGCGAGCAGCTTGGCGCGATGCAGGAAGGGCCGCTCTGGCCCGTTTGAGCGCGTGCGCTCTGAAGCAGGCGCTCACGGCGCCTGCGCGGCAACGCTCGACGAATCCACCAGCGTCGATCTGACGATCACCTCCGCTCGCACGTCGCGCCCAATTGCTTCGATTGCGGGACGCATCTGCACGAAGTCGTCGGGCGTGCAGACGTCGCTATCGAAGTGCGTCGTGCCGTCGCGCGTCATCGTGACGACGTTGCTGAGCGGATCGAACGTGTACTGCGACTCGAAATCGACGAAGCGATCCTGGGTTCGTTTCGCCTCCGGCATGTCGAGCACGTGAAAATTGGCGGGGAACTCGATGCGCGCGCGTTCGTGCAACGCCAGGTTGTGACAGACGAACGGCTGCGTGCGCCGGCGCTCGCCGAGCCAGTAACGCGTATCCGCCGCGAGGCCGCCGGCCAGACTCGTCAACGCTGGAATCGACGCCGCCGCGCCCGGCACCACGAGACTTTCCAGCGTGCCTTTCATCGTAATGACGAGCGGGCCGTCGGCGACGCCGAGGTCATTGGTGACGAGCGTCGCGGTGCCACGCAGGTTGGCGCTGCGCAGTTCGGCCTGAATCGACTCCTCGCGTTGCGCCGGTGTCTGCGTGCGCAACATCGAGCGCGCCTGTTCAGCCGAAGCGCCGGCCGCTTCCAGCCGGTAGGTAAAGCTCGCGGAGCCATCCGGTTCGACTTTGATCGACAGATCGGTCCTGCGCGTCATCAACATGGTGGCGGGCGTGCGCGACAGCACGCCCTCGCCGACCAGCACGGTCGGCCGGTTCATATCGGAGGACGGCAGAAAACCGAACTCGACATTCGAGGCGGTCGAGTCAACGTATTGCTGCAAATCCGGCAGCCACGTAATGACGTGATTGATGACGCCGTAGCCCGGCACGCTCGGCAGCGTGTAGATCGTGCCGCTGCTGATCAAGGCCGGCTCGTTGCGCACGCCCGCCGCGTCGAGCAACGCGCCATACAGCGCCACGTGATCCTTGCAATCGCCATAGCGATTCGCGAGCACCGCGCTCGCGTTGTGCGGCACGACGGCGCCGCGTCCGACATTGATCGCCACGTAGCGCACGTTGCGGCGCACCCAGTCGTACAGTGTTTTGGCCTTGTCGCGCGGGGTGCGGTCGTGCTCGGTGAGTTGTTGCGCGAGACGCGTGACGGCCGCGTCGTGCGCGCTCGGGTCCGCCGCCGATTCGCGGTAAGTTGCGGCGAACGCGGCGTAGTCGGGGAAGGTCGACACCATCAGCCGGTCGCCATACGAAACGTACGCAATGGAGCCGCGTTCCAGCCGGCTGAAGTGCGCCTTGTCGTAGCGATATTCGTAGCGCGTGCGGCCGTCGCTCGTCACGGGTTGCACGGCGGTGAAACCACGCGCGTCGGCATAAAGCGGCTTGTCGGCGGGCAGATCGTAGATGAGACGGAAGTTGTGCGTCGGCGCGAGGTCGGGCGGTGTGAAGTCGCTGAATTCGCCCGGCACGATGGGCTGCTTCTGCGTCTTGCGATAGGTGAGATGCACGCGTGCGCCTGGCTCGACGGCGGGGAACACGATCACCTTTTCCTGGATGTCCTGGAACATCGGCGCGTCGAACGAACGGGCTTCCTGAACGTTGCGGATCTGCTCGGGCTGCACGTCGTGACGCACGCCGTCGGCGGTGATCGTGTAGGCCTCGAGGATCTGCACGTCCGCCATGTTGCGATTGAACCAGACATATTGCTGCGCGACCCGCGCGACGCCGGCTTCGTTATTCACGTGCAGCGTCATCGAATCGAGCTTGGTGAACGAGCCGTCGGCGTTGACGGTGAAGGTTTGCGTCTCGCCTTCGTTGGTGTACGGATCGTCCAGTTTGGCGGGAACGCTCGCGCCCGCGCCGTGGATGCCGGCAAGCCAGCCGAGAGATGCAAGACAGACCAGAAAAGGGACGCGCATGGCAGGCTGGTATCCGAACGTAACGTTGACGGGATCGCCCGTTAGAGTCGGTTTGCGCCGCGTAGATGTCAAGCGGATGCCGCGCGTTGCGATCGAACAAATCTTCAAACGCTACAAGCCGCCCCGCCGGAAGCCGCGATTTCGCGCGCTGCCTTGGCGCCTTCGACCTGAAGCAAGGTCGGCAGCGAAACGCCGTTCTTGGCCGCCGTCACTTCGGCGAGAATCGACACCGCGATTTCGGGCGGCGTGCGGCTGCCGATATAAATCCCAACCGGTCCGTGCAAGCGGGCCAGCTCCGTATCGTTCAGATCGAACTCCTTGAGACGTTCGCGCCGCGCCTGATTATTCCTTCGCGAACCCAACGCGCCGACATAAAACGCCGGCGTCTTCAACGCTTCCATCAGCGCGAGATCGTCGAGCTTCGGGTCGTGCGTGAGCGCGATCACGGCGCAGCGTTCGTCGAGTTTCATCTCGATCACCGTGTCGTCGGGCATGGTGCGCACGATCTTCGTGCCGGGGATGTCCCACTCCTCGGTGTATTCCTCACGCGGATCGCACACGGTGACCTGATAATCGAGCCCCACCGCAATGTGGCACAGATAGCGCGATAGTTGTCCCGCGCCGATTACCAGCATGCGATAACGCGGGCCGTGAATCGTCAGCAGACGCTCGCCGTCGAAATGCACGCCGTCGGTTGCCTGCGCGTCTTCGAGGTGCGTGGCGCCCGTCGTCATATTCACTTCGCGGGCCACGAGGCGTCCGTTCTCCACCGCGTGGCACAGTTCGGCAATGCCGCTTTCGGGTGTCAGCGGTTCGAGCACCAACTGGATCGTGCCGCCGCACGGCAGGCCGAAGCGATGCGCTTCTTCCGCCGTGATGCCGTACTTGACCGCTTCCGGCCGTGTCTGCTCGATACCGCGTTGCCGCACGCGGTCGATCAGATCGTCTTCGATGCATCCGCCCGAAACCGAGCCCACCACGAGTCCGTCATCGCGCACCGCGAGCATCGCGCCCTCGGGACGCGGCGACGAGCCCCACGTCTTCACCACCGTCACCAGTAGCGCGCGATGTCCTTCTTCGAGCCAGCGAGCGCTGGACTTCAGGACTTCGAGATCCACGCTGTCCATGATTTCTTCCTTTTCGTTGCGTCGCCGCCGGACTCGCCGTCCGCGGCCTCATTCGATGCTGTATTGTGCGGCACCGTTTCATCTGCTGCATTTTCCCCGGCGTTCGGGGCTGCGGCGCCCTCATCGCCGCCGCCTACCTGGGCGCCGAAGCGTTTGAAGAACTCGCCTGCAATTTTACGCGCTGCGCCGTCGACGAGCCGCGAGCCGATCTGTGCGAGCTTGCCGCCGACCTGCGCGCTCGCCGTGTAACTGAGCTTGGTGGCGGCATCGCCGTCGGCCTCGAGCGAGACATGCGCGTTGCCCTTGGCAAAGCCCGCGGCGCCGCCCTGGCCTTCGAACACGATGCTGTACGAGTTTGGCGCCTCGATGTCGGTGAGTTGCATGCGCCCCTTGAAGCGCGCTTTGACCGGCCCGACTGCGGCGCTCAGCGCCACCACATAGGCATTTTCACCGTCGGGTTCGATGCTTTCGCAGCCGGGAATGCAGGCGCGCAGAACCTCGGTGTCGTTCAGCGCGTCCCATGTGCGCTGCTGCGAAACGGGCAGCGTATGGGTTTCGATCAATTCCATGATGTCGCTCCTGCGGTGCCTGTGACGCCGGCACTGCGACGCGGCGCGCGCGTGAGTTGCGCGAGGTCGCGGCCGAACGCCGTCAGGCTGTCTAGATTATGAACCGGACGATGCGCATCGACATACGGCAGGATCGCCTGCACGCCGCGCGCTTTCGGAGAAAAGCCGCTAAAACGCAGCAGCGGATTGAGCCATATGATGCGGTGTGCGAAGCGGTGCAGGCGGGCCATCTCGGTGTCGAGCACGTCGATCGCTTCGTGATCGAGGCCGTCGGTGACGAGCAGCACCGTAGCCCGGCCGGTCAGCACACGCCGGGCCCAGCGGCGGTTGAACTCGGCAAGCGCCGCGCCGATCCGCGTGCCGCCCGACCAGTCGACCACCTGCTCGGTGAGCGTCGCGATCGCCACGTCGGGATCGCGCTCGCGCAGCGCGCACGTCGCGTTGGTGAGCCGCGTGCCGAACAGAAACACTTGCAGGCGTTCGCGCGATTGCAGCAACGCGTGGCAGAAATACAGCACCGCGCGCGAATAGCTGCTCATCGAACCGGAGATGTCGAGCAGCAACACGAGCGGCGGTTTGCGTTCGACCACCGCGCGATATTTCCACACGGTCCAGTCGCCGCCCGCACGGACTGCGTGCCGGGCACTCGCGCGCAAGTCCGCGTGCGTGCCGTGCGACGCCGCTTTCAGACGACGCGTCGGCTCGGCGGCGAGCGGCAGACGCTGGCCGCGAATCAGATGACGCAAAGTGCGCCATTCATCAGCGGAAAGCGTGTCGAAATCGCGATGACGCAGCCGCTCTTCCGCGCTGAAGGTGATGTGCGCATGCAGTTCGTGTCGCTCGGTTTCCTGCTGCGCTTTGCTATGCGGCGACTGCGGCGCGCGGACGGCCAGCGCGTCGGCGAGACGGTTGTTGCGTTTGGGCGGCGGCAGGCCGTCGCGGACTTTTGGCAGAAGCAGCGCGCGCAGCTTGCCTTCCCAATCGGGATCGCGCCAGAACAGATCGAACGCGGCGTTGAACAGATCGCGTTCGTCGGGCGCGGAGACTAGCGACGCGGCGAGGGCGGCGCGCACGTCGTCGCGGCGGCCGAGGTCGATCCAGTGCAGCGCGGCCAGCGCATCGACGGCTTGCGCGGGCGACATCGGCAAACCGGCGCCGCGCAGCACCCGCACAAAGTGGACGACGTTGCGGGCGAGCGTGGGCGTGTCGTCGAGTGAGTTCGTCATGCCGGCTATCCAGGCGCTGCAAGGCACTGCGCGATTTGCGCGGCATCGACGCGTGCCAGATCGTCCTGATACTTGAGCAGAACGCCGAGCGTGTTGTGCACGGATTGCGGATCGAGCTCGGTTACCGACAACGCCTCCAACGCGCGGCACCAATCTATCGTCTCAGCGATGCCAGGCGCCTTGAACAGATCCATGCCGCGCAGCCGATGCACGAAATCGACCGCACGCCGCTGCAATTCCGCCGACGTTTGCGGCGCGCGAGCAGCGACGATCTCCAACTCGCGATCCCGATCCGGATAGCCGATCCATTGATACAGGCAGCGGCGCTTCAGCGCGTCATGCACTTCGCGCGTCCGGTTCGAGGTCATCACGACGAGCGGGGGTTGCTCCGCGCGGACCGTGCCGTATTCGGGAATCGATACCTGGAAGTCCGAAAGCAGTTCCAGTAGAAAGGCTTCGAACGGCTCGTCGGCGCGGTCGATCTCGTCGATCAGCAACACGCGCCGCGCGCCGGGATGATTTTCATCCGGCATCAACGCTTGCAGCAACGGCCGCTTCAGCAGAAATTCGCCGCGATACAAGGTGTCGTTGTCGGGCCGTTCGCCGGCGGCTTCGGCAAGACGCAGCGCCATGATTTGCCGCGGATAGTCCCACTCGTAGAGCGAGCTTGCCGTATCGAGACCTTCATAACATTGCAGGCGCAACATCGAGGTGCCGAGCATGCCCGCCGCGGCCTTGGCGAGCTCCGTCTTGCCGACGCCCGGCTCGCCTTCGACGAACAATGGCCGCTCCATGCGCAGCGCGAGATACAGCGCGGTCGCCAGCTCGCGGCTGGCGAAATAACTTTGGGCGGCGAGTTGAGCGAGGGTGTCGTCGATTGAAGCGGGCTGCATGGTGTTCCTGGATCTGCGCAATGAAGCGATACCAACGAAGCCAGGCCGCATTCACGCACGTGAGCGAATGCGGCTGATGTGCCCTGCGTGAGCGCAGATCACACCAGCCGCGAACAGCGAGGAAACGCTAAGCGTTCGCCTTCGTCACCGCGCGTGCGGCCAGCACCGGAATCAGATGCGCGCGATAGTCGGCACTCGCGTGCATGTCGGTGTTCAGATCGGCCGCCGACACCGTCACCCCGCGTGCGGCTTCGGGCGTGAAGTTCGCCGACAGTGCGCTTTCCAACTCCGGCACACGAAACACCGACGCCGCCGCGCCCGTCACCGCGACGCGCACACCGCTCGCGAACTTCGCGACGAACACGCCGACCAGCGCAAAGTGCGAAGCGGGGTTCCGGAATTTTTCGTATGCCGCGCGCTCGGGCACGGGAAACTCCACGGCGACGATTAGCTCGTCGGGCGCCAACGCCGTTTCATACATGCCGACGAAGAAGTCGCTCGACGCGATGCGCCGCCGATCTGTGACGATGGTCGCATCCAACCCCATCGCCGCCGCCGGATAACACGCGGCCGGGTCGTTGTTGGCGAGCGAGCCGCCTATCGTGCCGAGCGCGCGCACCTGTCGATCGCCGATGTGCGCGGCGAGCTCCGCGAGGCCCGGCAAGACACGCCGAAGTTCCGCGTGATCCGCCACATCGGCGTGACAGACGGCGGCGCCGATGGTCACCGTTTTCGCATCGACGGTGATCGCCTTGAGCGCGGGAATGCGCGTCACGTCGATCAGTTGCGACGGCTGGGCAAGCCGCAACCGCATGGTAGGCAAAAGGCTCTGGCCGCCGGCCAGAAACTTGGCGTCGCTGTCGGCGGTGAGAATGGCGGCGGCCGCTTTGGGATCCGTCGCGCGTTGATACTCGAATGAATACATGTCGAATGCTCCGCTCAGGATCTCAATGAGGTTGTTTGGCCGCGTGAATCGCGGACCACACGCGATGCGGCGTCGCCGGCATTTGCAGGTCGGTCACGCCGAGCGGCGCGAGCGCGTCGAGGATCGCGTTGATCACCGCCGGCGGCGAGCCGATCGCGCCCGCTTCGCCGCAGCCTTTCACGCCGAGCGGATTGTGCGTGCACGGTGTGCCCTTCGCGGTTTCGACCGTGAAGTCCGGCAGATCGGACGCATGCGGCATCGCGTAGTCCATGTACGAGCCCGACAGCAACTGGCCGCTCTCGTTGTCGTACACGCAGCGCTCCAGCATCGCCTGGCCGATGCCCTGCGCGAGCCCGCCATGCACCTGGCCCTCGACGATCATCGGATTGATCACGTTGCCGAAATCATCGACCGCGGTGAACTTCTGGATCCGGCACACGCCCGTTTCCGGATCGACTTCGATCTCGCAGATGTACGCGCCGGATGGATAGGTGAAGTTGGTCGGATCGTAGAACGCGCTTTCTTCGAGGCCGGGTTCCAGCACGTCGAGCGGATAGTTGTGCGGCACGTAGGCGGCGAGCGAGATGTCCGCAAATGCCTTGGTGCGGTCCGTGCCCGCGACGCGGAACACGCCGTCCTTGAACTCGATGTCTTCTGCCGCGGCTTCGAGCAGATGCGCGGCGATCTTCTTCGCTTTGGTTTCGATCTTGTCGAGCGCCTTCATGATCGCCGAGCCGCCGACCGCGATCGAACGCGAGCCGTACGTGCCCATACCGAACGGAATGCGGCCGGTGTCACCGTGGACGACCTCGACGCTTTCCAGCGCAATGCCGAGCCGGTCGGCGACCACTTGCGCGAAGGTCGTCTCGTGCCCCTGGCCGTGACTATGCGAGCCCGTGAACACGGTGACCGACCCGGTGGGATGCACGCGAATCTGACCGACTTCGAACAGGCCGGCCCGCGCGCCCAACGCGCCCGCTATATTCGACGGCGCGAGACCGCATGCCTCGATGTAGCAGGAGTAGCCGAGGCCGCGCAGTTTGCCGTTCTTTTCGGATTCCTGTTTGCGTGCCGCGAAGCCTTTGACGTCCGCGAGTTCGAGCGAACGGGCGAGGATGGTTTCGTAGTCGCCGGTGTCGTAGGTGAGGCCGACCGGCGTCGCGTACGGAAACTCGCGGATAAAGTTGCGGCGGCGAATCTCGGCCGGGTCTAGCTTCATCTCGCGCGCGGCGGTTTCCACCAGCCGCTCCACCACGTAGGTCGCTTCGGGGCGGCCCGCGCCGCGATAGGCATCGACGGGAACGGTGTTGGTGAAGACCGCTTTCACTTCCGCGTAGATCGCGGGCGTGGCGTACTGGCCGGCGAGCAGCGTGGCGTACAGAATGGTCGGCACGGCCGACGCGAACGTGGACAGATACGCGCCCATGTTGGCGGTCGTGTGGATGCGCATGCCGAGGAACTTGCCGTCCGCGTCCATGGCCAGTTCGGCCTTGGTCACGTGATCGCGGCCATGCGCGTCGGAAACGAACGCTTCCGAGCGCTCGGCCGTCCACTTCACCGGACGGCGGATTTTCTTCGACGCCCACGTCAGCGCCACGTCTTCGGCGTACAGGAAAATCTTCGATCCGAAGCCGCCGCCGACGTCCGGCGCGATCACACGCAGTTTCGATTCCGGCAGCGACAGCACGAACGCCGCCATCAACAGCCGCTCCACGTGCGGATTCTGGTTTGCGACATAGAGCGTGTAGCTGTCGTCCTGCACCGAATAGCTCGCGTTGACCGCGCGCGGTTCGATCGCGTTCGGGATCAGGCGGTTATTGACGATGTCGAGCGTGGTGACGTGCGCGGCTTTGGCGAAGGCGGCGTCGGTGGCGGCTTTGTCGCCGTGGCCCCAGTTGTAGCAGACGTTGTCGGGCACTTCATCGTGCACGGCGGCCTGGCCGGCGTCGGCCGCGTGCGCGGTGTCCACCACGGCCGGCAACACGTCGTAGTCGACTTCGATCAATTCGGCGGCGTCTTTCGCGGCCTTGATCGAATCGGCTATGACGAGCGCGACCTGATCGCCGACGTGCCGTACTTTCGTGTGCGCGATGATCGGATGCGGCGGCTCGTTCATCGGCTTGCCGTCGGTGCTATGGATCAGCCAGCCGCAAGGCAGGCCGCCGACGTTGTCCGCCGCCATGTCCGCGCCGGTGAAGATCGCGACCACGCCGGGCGATTGTCTGGCCGCGGCGGTGTCGATGCTGTTGATCCTCGCGTGCGCGTGAGGCGAGCGCAGGAATACGGCATAGGTTTGCTGGGGCAGGACGATGTCGTCGGTGTACTGGCCGTTGCCGGTGAGGAAACGATAGTCTTCCTTACGTTCGACGGAAGCGCCAATCAGGTGAGTGTCGGGTGCGTTCATCGTCGGCTCCTCAGGCGGTGGCCGGTGCGGTGGCTTGCGCGTCGGCCTGTGAGCTGGCATTCGCGGCCGCATTGGCCGAGCCGGCGGAGTTCATGCCTTCGGCGCCTTCGAGCACTGCTTTGACGATGTTGTGATAACCCGTACAGCGGCACAGATTGCCGTCGAGCTGGGCGCGCACGTCGTCGCCGGTGAGATTCGGTTGACGCTGGACGAGCGAGACCGCGCTCATCACCATGCCGGGCGTGCAGAAGCCGCACTGCAGTCCGTGGCAGTGTCTGAAGGCCGCCTGCATGGGGTGCAGTGCGCCGTCTTTGGCGAGCCCCTCGATGGTGGTGATTTCCGCGCCTTCCGCTTGCACGGCGAGGATGTTGCAGGATTTGATCGCGCGTCCGTTGAGGTGGACTGTGCATGCGCCGCATTGGGCTGTATCGCAGCCGACGTGCGTGCCTGTCAGGCGCAGTTGGTCGCGAAGGAACTGGACTAGCAGGGTGCCAGGATCGATTGACGCGCTGATGGGCGCGCCGTTCACCGTCAGACTGATGCTGATCGCCATGAAGTTGTCTCCTTATGGGGTGAGACCGGACCTTTTGCTTTTTCTTTTGTTGCCTGTTTCGCGGGGTCCGATTGCGGGTGCTTCGGGTTTTTATAAGGCTGCAGAAAAGTAAAGCACAAATTGGGCTGGGGCGCTATGAGGGGTTTTTTGCGCGGGGGGCTTTGGGGGTGTGGTTTAGGACTTGCCTATTTCGGAAGTTTTTCCGAGACAACCCACACAACCGGATCCGACATCGAGCACTCCACCGAGCCGGCCTGGCTAGATGTGATGACTTCGATCGACCGTCCGCCGCGCTCGTGAAACGTAATGTCATAGACATCACGCCAAAGACCTTTGCCGATCTTCTCCGAGGCAACGCGAACCGCACGGGTTTTCGATTCGTCCAGCCTGGTCGGATCGGTAATCCCCGCGTTTTTCAGATACACGATTGCGATATTGGTGGGCCAGCTCTTGCATTCGAGGGGCGAGCCCGCGAAGCAGAGGGCAGGGGCCGCCAATGCGAGCGCGGCAATGAACGGAAGTATTTTCATTGCGTTACGATCAGCGTGTGATCGCCGCTCGCCCATATGTGTTGACGGTTGTTCATGCCGGTAATGATGCAGCCATTTGAAGCCTGTCCCGGATGGACGCTGCTATCGCCGTGAATCAGAAAACCCGAGCGGCCGAACGTGACCGTACCCGTTTGTGGGGACAGCCGCAGTGTGTAAGGTCCGGCATGCGGGTGCGTGAACGGCTGGCCTATTGTCCATGCGCCGCGGGGAATCGGACCGATACTTTCCTGCATTTGCGCAGAGGGATTATTTTTGCCCGGCCCGATCCCCGAGTATGCCGCGGGCGTCAACGAGTTTCCATCATGAGATATAACGCCAGTCGCCTGGCTGTACTTCCACGCCATTTGCCAACCTC
This sequence comes from Paraburkholderia sp. BL25I1N1, assembly GCF_003002025.1. GTDB lineage: Bacteria > Pseudomonadota > Gammaproteobacteria > Burkholderiales > Burkholderiaceae > Paraburkholderia. The sequence continues at coordinate 87,970 of NZ_PVZB01000017.1, read as the reverse complement.
ATTTTCAGGTGAAAGTCGCGATACTACTGGCTCTGGCTTCTCAAAAAATGGAATCGATCTGCAATTTTGGCGGCCAGCAACGCGCGCGCGTATTTAAGGTATGCCATTTGAATCGGCTATGAGCCATGCATCGATTAAACGGTTAAACGCTTTAATCGATGCCGCCTATCCACATCTGCGCCGATATTGCCCCGACTCGGCCGCTGAGTCCCGCGCGCCTTGAAGACGGGCGAGAGTGGCTCCAGCGTTCACACCCGGTTACGACGACTGGCCTTCTCATTCTCGTGCAACGCATTTAGACGAGCAATGAAAAGGCCAGCACCCGAGAACAAGAAAACCGTATCCCGCGCGGAGTGGAGAAAATCACTTACTCAGCTTTGAATGCCGCCGCGAATACCCAAAATAAATAACCATCCCAACCAGCAACCAAACAACAAACGCGCCCCAAGTAACCGCCTGAAGATTAACCATCAAAAACAGACACGCGGCCACCGCCAAAACCGGCACAACCGGCACCCCGGGACACCGAAACGCCCTCGGCAAATCCGGATGCGTCTTCCGCAAAACCAGCACTGCAATCGACACCATCGAAAACGCTGCCAACGTACCGATATTGATCAGCTCAGCGAGCACATTCAACGGAACGAGCGCGCCGATCAACCCAAAGAAAATCCCAACAAGCCAGGTCGTAAAAAACGGCGTGGCAAACCGCGGATGCACTCGCGAAAGCCTCGCCGGCAACAGCCCATCCCGCGACATCGCGAAAATCACCCGCGTCTGCCCGTAAGCCATCACGAGAATCACCGTCAGCATGCCCAGCACGGCGCCAAGGTCGATAAACCCCGCGACCCACTTCTGACCAGCCACCTGCAACGCATACGACACCGGATGCGAAATGTTCGCGAACTGCGCCGACGGCACGATGCCGGTCACCACAGCGGCCACCGCCACATACAACACCGCGCAAACGCCCAACGACGCAATGATCCCGATGGGCAGATCGCGCTTCGGATCTTTCACCTCTTCCGCCGCGGACGACACCGAATCGAATCCGATGAACGCGAAGAACATCACCGCCGCCGCGCCGAACACGCCGTTCCAGCCGTTCGGCATGAACGGATGCCAATTGGCCGGCGTCACGTGAAACACGCCCACGCCAATCACCAGCAACACCACGACGACCTTGATCGCGACCATGACGTTGTTGATCCGCGTTGACTCGCGCACGCCGACCGACAACAGCGCGGTGATCGCCATCATCACGAGGAAGGCGGGCAGGTTAAAGAGCGTGTCATGACCGGGCAACGCGCCCGGCGCGGCCGTCAGCGCCACCGGCAAGGACACGCCGAAGCCCGACAGCAAGGATTGCAGATAACCCGACCAGCCCACCGATACCGCCGAGGTGGCCAGCCCATACTCGAGCATCAAGTCCCAGCCGATGATCCACGCGGCCAGTTCGCCGAGCGTCGCATACGAATAGGTGTAGATCGACCCGGCCACCGGAATCGTCGACGCGAATTCGGCGTAGGCTAGGGCGGCAAAGCCGCAGGCGACCGCGGCGATCAGGAACGAGATCATCAGAGCCGGACCGGCCTGCACGGCGCCGGTGCCGGTCAGCACAAAAATGCCGGTGCCGATAATGGCGCCGACGCCGAGAAAGGTCAGATCGAGCGCGCCGAGCGCTTTCTTGAGACCGGCGTTCTGGGCACTCGCGGCGATCATGTGCTCGACGCTCTTCTTGCGAAACAGGGACATTGGCGGGGTCTCCAGTAGTGCACGCGTGTTGCGCGCCGAATGTCGGAAAACCCGCGATTTTAACGGATGCACGCCTTGCACCATGTTGGGACGTGCTTTTAGCGGCGGGATGCAGAGGCCGAAAATCCCTGTTCGACGTGACTCGGGGGCACTCCCGTCCGAGGCGGGCCAGGCAACGCCCGCAAAGGTTTTCGCTCGATGCGCAGCCAACCAGGCGAGAACCGCCTTCTTGCAAATGAGCGCCGGCAAGGGCGAGTTGTTCAGCGACCCAGCGACCCAGCGACCTAACGCCGCGCTGGCGTCTAGCGGCTGTCAGCCCGCCATCGCCGGATTCAGATCAATGAGCCGGTTGCTCATCACATAGAACGTCAGCTCGGCGTTATTGCGCAGCTTCATTTTTTCGAGCAGCCGGGTGCGGTACACGCTGACCGTTTTCACCGACAGCGAGAGCGCCACGGCAATATCCGTCAGCCGCTTGCCCGACGCGAGCATGCACAGCGTCTGATATTCGCGGTCGGAGAGCTTTTCGTGCGGCAACTGTTCGCCGTCGAAGGAAACGTAGTCGGCGAGCGCCTCGGCCATCGCCGGGCTCACGTATTTGCGGCCCGCCGCGACCTGTTTGATCGCGCTGATCATCTGGGCGGCGTCGACGGTTTTCGACAGGTAGCCGGCGGCGCCTGCCTTCAGGGCGCGCACGGCGTATTGGTCCTCGCGGTACATCGAGAACATCAGCACGGCCGCGCGCGGCGCCTTGCGCTTCATGCGCTTGAGCACTTCGACGCCGTTCATGTCGGGCAGCGAAATGTCCAGCAGCACCACGTCGTAGGCGTGCCGGGCAGCGGCGTCGAGCGCTTCGGCGCCGCTTTGCGCTTCGGTGACTTCGCGCGCCACGCCGCGATCGAGCAGCAACTGGCGGACGCCCTGGCGAACCACCGCGTGGTCGTCGGCGAGCAAAATGCGCAGGCTCATGATGGCGTGCTCACAATTGCAGCGCGTGCCGGGCCGCGCGCGGCGCGTGCTCCAGCATCGCGTCCCAGGCAAAACGCGCGCGCACGAGGGTGCCGCGCGACGCCTTGCCGTTCTCGTTGTTCTCGCCGCGCTCAGAACCGGCGCGCCGGGCGCTCAGGCGCAGTGTGCCGTCGAAAGCCGCGCAGCGCGCCTGCATGCCGCTCAGGCCGAAATGGCCAGGACGGCTGCGGGTGTTGCGCGTGACGCCGACACCGTCGTCGCTGATGAGCAGCGTGAGGTGACGGCGGCTGGTTTCGATCCGCACATCGGCGGATTCGGCGCGCGCGTGCTTGGCGATATTGTTGAGCGCTTCCTGCGCGACGCGGAACACGGCCAGTGCGGCGTCGGCCGGCAGACGCGTGAGGCGCACGTCGGCGGCGCACACAAAGCTCGTGCGCAGTTGCGTGCGTGCGGCGAAGTCGCCGGCCCAGTGCGCCAGCGCGCCGACAATGCCGGCTTCGAGCGACGGCGCATGCAGTTCCGCGACAGCCTGGCGGCTAGCCTCGCACACCGCGTCGAGCGACCGGTTCGCCACGGCGAGCGCGGCGGCGCACTGCGGCGGCGCGTCGGCCGGCAGCCAGGTTTCGACGCCGGCGAGCGCGAAACGCGTCGCCGTCAGTTCGGCGCCCACGCCATCGTGCAACTCGCGCGCCACATGGCGGCAAGCGGCTTCCTGCGCCTGAACCAGTTCGGCCGAGAGTTCGCGCACCCGGGCGCGCAGCCGCGCAAGTTCCCGATCGGCCGGCGAGGTCAGCGCAACCGGATCGGCCGCGGCGCACGCGTCGAATCCGTCACGTGCCGGTGACGAAGCAAGAGGGGCGGTGAACCGGACGACGGTCGACGTATCCATGACTTTCCCTGTCAGGAAACGCTGTGGACAGCGAAGCGGATGCGCATGAGCGGCGCGAAGACGAAAGAACGCATGTGGGTCTCTAGCCTCCAGGTGCAGGCCGTCGCGCTTAGGACGCAACGGATGAATCGCTACAGTGTGACGTAACGAAATTTACATTCAGTAACATGGCGGACGGGCCACGACAGGCAGGACAATTCGACTGATGATGCGCCGCGATGATATCTCATTAAAAGAAAAAATGCAGTCGCACCAAGGGTTAGCGCCCACATTTCACGCAATGGTCGATGAATTGTAACGCCTGTTTTGTAGGAAGAATACCGACGCCGAATGTCAGTCCGGCGACGCCGAATTGTAACTGGGCAAAAAAAAGGAGCCCATAGGCTCCTTTTGCTGATTTCGCGGCGGCGGGCCGCGAAGGTCGGAACGTGACTCAGCCGACGAAGGCCTTTTCGACCACGTAGTGACCCGGCGAGTTGTTGCTGCCTTCCTGGAAACCTGCGTCGTCGAGCAGCTTGCGCGTGTCGCGCAGCATATGCGGGCTGCCGCAGAGCATCACGCGGTCGTTTTCGAGCGAAAAGCCCGGCACGCCGAGGTCGGCGAACAGCTTTTCGGTTTCGATCAGTTCGGTGATACGGCCACGGTTCTGGAACGCTTCGCGCGTGACAGTCGGGTAGTACAGCAGCTTTTCCTGAACCAGCTCGCCCAGATGCTCGTGCGCCGGCAAGTGATCCGTGATGTATTCCTTGTACGCCAGTTCGTCGACGAAACGGCAGGTGTGCGTGAGCACCACGCGCTCGTAGCGCTCGTAAATGTCCGGATCTTTAATGATCGACATGAACGGCGCGAGGCCCGTGCCGGTGGACAACAGCCACAACGTCTTGCCCGGCAGCAGGTTGTCGGCCATCAGCGTGCCGACCGGCTTCTTGCCGATCAGCACTTCGTCGCCGACCTTCAGATGCTGCAAACGCGACGTGAGCGGGCCGTCCTGCACCTTGATGCTCAGGAATTCGAGGTGCTCTTCGTAGTTCGCACTCGCGAGGCTGTAGGCGCGGATCAGCGGCTTGCCGTCGACTTCGAGGCCGACCATCGTGAACTGGCCGTTTTCGAAACGGAACCCCGGGTCGCGCGTGCAGGTGAAGCTGAAAAGCGTATCGGTCCAGTGATGGACGCTCAGGACGGTTTGTGAATTCAGGTTGCTCATGGCTTCTTGGATAGTGCGAAAACAAGGGCGGCCAGTCGTTTTGAGCCGGCCGGCACGGCAAGGGCGATGCTGCGCTCACCCATACGGGAATCACGCGCAATCCGCTATTTTACCGCGCCCGCTGCCTGGGGGCTGCGGCGCGGCGGTTGAGCGTGGTCATGCGGGTTACCGGACCTGGAAGCGTCGGCGCCGGCTGTCGTTGCGATCGGCGCCGCGGAATACGTCGGCGTGGTGCGGCTACGCGCTTCAGCAGGGGTGCGGCGATGGGCGAATGCCGCGCAGGGCGGCTGCCATCGGTTGTCCGGGATGCGCCGGGTAGGCGCGCCACGCGGGCAACATTTTCAGGATGATACCGAAACCCGCCATGCGCTGCAGCATTGACCCTGCTGATAAAACTGGCAAAAAGGGCGACGCACGGAGAGAAAAAGCGTCGCGGCGTGTCCGTGACCGCGTTTTTATCGGTCAACTGCGACGGCGCCGTGTTGGTACACAAAGGCGGTGCGATGGCCGTCAGGCACGCCGGAATCCCAGTTGAAGCCGAGGTTTGAACGTTTGCCATTTTGATTACTCCGAGGCGCGGCAAAGGAAAGCAAATCAGCGGCGCGCTCTGAGCCGTCACCCCGCCACGTCGAATGCATCATTCAAGCCGCGTGGTTCAGCCAATCACGCCGGAGCCGCGACCCGTTTTTTCCCTCGTTGTCTCAGCACGCGAGCCTGCAACACGATCACCAGCAGCAGGAACACGCCGCGAATCACTGACTGCCAGTACGCCGACAAGCTGATAAACCCTAGCCCGTTCTCGAAGTTCAGCAGGTTGAACACCAGACCGAGCAACAACACGCCGGCGATCGTCATCGCGATCGAACCTTCGCCGCCCGTCAGCAGCGTGCCGCCGAGCACCACCGCCGAGATCGCGAACAGCTCCCAGCCGACGCCTTCGTTAGGTTGTCCCGCGCCGAATTGCGCGGCGAGGATCACGCCCGCCATGCCGGCGAGCAGACCGCTTACCGCATACGCCGTCACCAGCGTGCGGTCGACGTTCAGACCCATCAGCCGCGCTGCTTCCTCGCTGCCGCCGATAGCCAGCGAGTGCCGCCCAAAGCGCGTACTACGCAGCGCCAGCCAGCCGGCCAGCGCCGCCACCACCGCGACGATGCCGGGAATCGGCAGTCCGAACAGATCGCCCTGGCCGAAGTTGCCGAAGTTCGACTCGGCGGCAATCGACACCGCATCGTTTTTGCCGAGCAGCAGCGCGACGCCGTGCGCGCCGAGGCTCGTAGCGAGCGTGACGATAAACGGCAGGATTTTCAGGCGCGTGATGATTAGTCCGTTGAGCACGCCGACCGCGAGTCCCGCTGCGCATCCCGCCAGCACGGCAACCCAGCCGCCATGGACACTGGTCAGCGCGGCGACAACGCTTGCCAGCGCGGCCACGGTCCCCACCGACAGGTCGATGCCGCCCGTGATGATCACGAACGCCATGCCGACCGAGATCAGCGCGAACATCGAGTTGTAACGCCAGAACGACGTGATGTTGTACGCCGAGCCGAAATGCTCGTAGCGCACGAGGCCGAACACGACGAGCGCGGCCAGCGCGAGCAGGATAGGAAGATTCTTTTTCATCGCTTGGAGTCCGGAATTTTCTCTGAGGCGCGCGAGTTAGCGAGACTTAGCGGGAGCGCCGCTGCACATAAACCGCCGCGACGATGATGGCGGCCTTCACCACCAGCGCCGCCGCGTCGGGAATGCCGTGCGCGAGCAGCGTGTAGCGCAGCAACTGGATGATCAGCGCGCCGATCAGCGTGCCGCCGATATACGCCTTGCCGCCCGTCAGCGCCGTGCCGCCGACGGCGACCGCGGCAATCGCATCGAGTTCGACGCCGAGTCCGACCACGTTCGCATCCGAGGATGAATTCACGGAGATCGAGATCAGCCCCGCCAACCCCGCGAGCGCCGCGCAGAGCGTGTAGGCGATCAGCTTCACGGTGGCCGTCGGCACGCCGCATAGATAGGCGGCTTTTTCATTGCCACCGGTGATCAGCAGATACTGGCCGAACAGCGTCTTGCGCACGACCCACGCGAACAGGACGACCAGCGCCAGCATCAGCAGCACCTGAAAGGGCACGCCCGCGACCTTGCCGAGCGCGATCCACTGAAAGGCGGGCGTGTTGAACGCCTGCAGGCTGCCGTCGGTGACGACCTGCGCGATGCCGCGTCCGGCAATGAACAGCACCAACGTCGCGACAATCGGCTGCACGGATAACCTCGTGACGAGCAAGCCGTTGAAGACGCCGCACAGCGCGGCGGCGAGTACCGGCAGCACGAACGCGAGCGCGATGCCGCCGGGCCCGGCGATGTTCAGGAACAGCATCGGCGCGAGCGCACCGGAGATTGCCATCGACGCGCCCACCGACAGATCGATGCCGCCCGTCGCTACCACCAGCGTCATGCCGATGCCGACGATCACGATCGTCACCACCTGCGTCATGTTGACGTTGAAGGTTTGCAGCGACCAGAAGTGCGGCGTGAAGATCAGGTTGAACAGCACCATCGCGAGCAGCACGATGACTTCGCGCTGCATGGCGAGATGGCGCCATTTACGCACCGTGGTTGCCGGGGAGGCGGGCAAAGCGGCCGCCGTCTGCTGGGCGGTTTCCCCGAGCGGCGGCTCGGTATGCAACGATTCGGTGTGCAACTTAAGCGCCATGACGGTCGTCCTCCAACGCGTCTTCGATGTGTGCGGCGTTTGCCGTTTGCGCGGCTTCCGCGAGTTGCGAATGGCCGTCGCTGCCGTAGGCGATGGCGTCCATGATCGCGGTCTCGCTCATGTCGGCGCCATTCAGTTCGGCGACTGTGCGGCCGTCGCGGATCACCACCGCGCGATCGGCCACAGCGGTCAGCTCCTCCAGTTCGGAAGCGGACAGCAGCACGGCGAGGCCCGCGTCGCGCAGCTCGCGCACGATCTTCGCCACATCCGCTTTGGCGCCGACGTCGATGCCGCGCGTCGGTTCGTCGAGCAGCAGGAGCGAAGGCTCGGCGGCCAGCCAGCGCGCCAGCAGAACCTTCTGCTGATTGCCGCCCGACAGTTCGCGGATCGGCTGATCGGCGGAACGCAGCTTGATGCCGAGCGACAGAATAAAGCGATCGACAATCGCCTGCTGTTTCTTCACGTCGACCACGCCATTCCTGGTCAGCGTGCGCAGACAGACCAGCGTGAGGTTGTCGCGCACCGAGAGTTCGGGGACGATGCCCTCGGCCTTGCGGTCTTCGGTGAGATAGGCGAGACCGCGCGAGATTGCGTCCTGCGGCGACTTCAGCGCGACTGTCTCGCCGCCGATCGAGAGCGAACCTTGCTCCAGCGGATCGGCGCCGAACATGAGCCGCATGGTTTCGGTGCGGCCCGAGCCGAGCAGGCCGGCAAGACCTACGGCTTCTCCGGCGTGCACTTCGAGTGAAACGTCGCTCACCTTCGGGTGCGCGCTCAGTTGCGTGGCCGCGATCATCTGCTTGCCGCGTCGCGCGAGGTTCGCTTCGCGTGCTTCGGCGTCGTCCTGCACGACGGCGGCGAGTGTGCGGCCGAGCATCGTCGTGACGAGTTGCAGTTTGTCCATGTCCGCCATGGCGCTTTGCGCGACCGTCTCGCCGTCGCGCATCACGGTAACGCGGTCGCACAGCGCGTAGAGTTCGTCGAGCCGGTGCGACACGAAGATCACCGCGCGGCCGTCGTCGCGCAGCTTGCGCACCACAGTGAACAGCAGCTCCACTTCGCGTTCGTCGAGCGATGAAGTGGACTCGTCCATGATGACCATCTTCGCGTCCGACGACACCGCGCGCGCGAGCGCGACCATCTGCTGAATCGCGGTCGAATAGCGGCCGACGGGCTTCTTCACATCGATCTGCAAACCGAACGATTCGAGCAGCGCGGCGGCGCGTTGCTGCACCGCGCGCCAGTCGATCAAGCCGAAGCGGCGCGGCTCACGGCCAAGGAAAATGTTTTCCGCCACCGAGCGGAACGGCACCAGGTTGATCTCCTGATAGATCGTGCTGATGCCGGCCTCGCGCGCCTGCTTGGGCGTGCGGAAATCGACTTCGCGGCCTTCGAAGCGCACGCTGCCCGAGCCGCGTCGATACGCGCCGGTCAGGATCTTGATCATGGTCGATTTGCCCGCGCCGTTCTGGCCGATCAGCGCATGCACTTCGCCAGCGGCGACGCTCAGATTGGCGCTGCGCAACGCGGGTACGCCGCCGAAGCTGATGCCGATGTCCTGCATCTCCAGCAGCGGCGAACGCGTAAGGGGGGAGTGTGGCGTCTCTTTGCCGGATTCCGTCACGGATGTCCTCCTGATCAGGTGCTGCCTGATTTGCCGCGTGCGCGCTTTGCGCTGCACATGCGAGCCAGTGTGGCCCTCGTTCGGGCTCTTGTGCGGGCAGTGTTGGCGAACCATGTTACGCCGCATAAAAGCGAAGCGACGGTTCGTGCTGCCACGAACGCGTCGCTCCGAACCCTTCCCGTCGCCCGCCCCCCGAGGAGACAGATTCGGGGCGGGGACGTCCTGCGAGGCAATCCCCCGATTCCGATGCATCTAACGGACTTGCTTCGGGGCGGGGGACTTCCTTCGGGGCGCCGCCGGAGCGCGTGGACGCTCCGTCAAAGCATGGCGCTCAAACTTCGCAACTGCGCGTACAACTCCGCTTCGTGATCAATAGCCGTCCTGCATGTTCTGCTGCACGTTGCTCTTGTCGTAGAACTTGTCGGAGACCTTAACCCACGTCGGGATCTTTTCGCCCTTCGCGTAACGCTGCGCGACGTCGCACGCGAGCGGGCCGAAGAATGGGCTCGACTGCACGCTCGCGCCGAGTTCGCCGGCCGCGATCGCGTCCATGCCGCCCTTGGTGCCGTCGATCGTGACGATCTGTATGTCCTTGCCCGGCTGCTTGCCGGCGGCCTTGATCGCAGCGATCGCGCCGAGCGCCATTTCGTCGTTGTGCGCGTAGACGGCGGTCACGTCCGGATGCGCCTGCAACAGCGTTTCCATGACCTGGCGACCCTTGTCGCGCGCGAAGTCGCCGCTTTGCGACGCGATGATCGTCATGCCCGGGTTCTTCGCGATGATTTCGTCGAAGCCCTTCTTGCGATCGTTCGCGGCGGACGCGCCGGTGGTGCCTTCGAGTTCGATGATCTTCGCCTTGCCGCCCGTCGCCTTGACGAGCCAGTCAGCAGCGCGATGGCCTTGATCGATGAAGTCCGAGCCGATGAAAGTGATGTAGTCCCGGCCCGCCTTGGCGACCGATTGATCGACATTACGGTCGACCAGGATCACCGGAATGCCGGCCTTTTTAGCTTGCAGCACGACCGGCGCAAGTGGCTTTTCTTCGCGCGGCGGGAACACCAGCAGATCGACGTGCTGCGCGATCATGTTCTGGATGTCCGACACCTGCTTGGAGTTCGAACTGTTGGCGTCGGTCATGACCAACTGCCAGCCGCACTTCGCGGCAATGTCCTTGAAGCTCTTGGTTTCCGCCAGACGCCATGGATTGTTGCTTTCGGTCTGCGCGAAGCCGACCTTCAGCGGAGTCTTGCTGGCCAACTTCGGCAGCGCGTCGTCGGCGTGCGCGGTGGCGATGCCGAAACCGATTGCCAGGGCCAGCAGCGAACCCGCCAGCGGACGAATCTGCTGCTTGCGCGCGTATCCGCGCGACTGCGTGTTGAGCGACGCCATGTCTTCCTCCAGTACCTGGTGAGGTAGGTGTATTTGCTTTTTAGTTTTCTTCTGCCGGTCGACGTTGATCCGCCCTACCGGACGTGCCGATTATTCCATCCAGAATTATTATCGGTCAATCACTAATAATATTAATTATTGGCTTTTTCGCCTCGGTAATTACCCTGACCGAACCGCGTTCGACGAGCGGACCGTCCAGTTTCACCATGCGATGCCGAATCGGCGCGCCGGCGGCACGATTGTGTTCTTCCTGCAGCAAAGTCTCGACGGCCCAGCGTCCCAGTTCGTAGTTCGGCAGCACCACGGTGGAGAGCGGGGGATGCGTGTGGCGGGCGATTTCCTGGTCGTCGTAACCGAGCACCGAGACGTCTTCAGGCACGCGCATGCCGAGTTGCTTCAACGCTTCGATCGCGCCGATGGCGGTGAGGTCGTTGGCGCAGAAAATCGCGGTCGGCGGGTTGGGTTCGCGCATCAGGGAAAGCGTCAGTTCGAAGCCGAGGCCCGAACTCCAGTCGCCGTCGCGCACCATTTCCGGCGCGTAGGGCAGATCCGCGGTGGCAAGCGCGGTGCGGTAGCCTTTGAGGCGATCCTTCGACGCGTCCTGCCAGGGCTCGCCGTTGATATAGCCAATGCGCCGATGGCCGGACTGCAGCAGATAGTCGGTCGCCAGATGGCCGCCGGCCACCTCGGCGGGCACCACCGACGAGAACCCGCCTTCGCCCGTGTAGCAGTTCAGCAGCACGGTCGGCACCTGCGACAGCGCCGCCGGCGGCGTCACTTTGCGCGTGTAGACGGTCGCGTAGATTACGCCGAACACATGCGGATTGGACAGCGTGGTGTCCAGCACCTGCTTCTCGATGTCGGCGTTGCCGTGCGTGGAATAGACCGCCAGCATCTTGCCGCTTGCGTACGCTGCATCGCGCGCGCCGTCGATATTCACGACCGGATGCGGACTGGTGGAAATTTCGTCGGCGAGATAGACGATCAGATTGCGTTCATCGGCGGAGGCCGACACCGGTTCGCGCAGCGAGAGCCGGTAGCCGAGATCGTGCGCGGCCTTCAGCACCTTGTTGCGGGTAGTCTCCGAGAACTTCGCGCCGGTCGCGTTGTTCAGCACCAGCGAGACAGTCGATTGCGACACGCCAGTGAGCTTGGCGATGTCGGTCATGGTCGGACGGCGTTGAGTCGATTTTTTCATTGTGCGGGCCGCTGCAGCGGCGCTAAAGCTGGAGCATGCCGTGGGCATCCCGGTGCCTGACGGTACCACTAATAATATGCGCGCGGCAACGCGCGCTAACCCGTCATTTGGGAGGCTCGCATCGCCCTCCACACCACGCTCATCCGACAAGTTTATTACTAATAATATTGACGATTGTGCTTTGGCGTGCGATTCTCGGTCGCGCGGATTGTGACAGTCCGCCGGCCGCGCGCTGGGCGCGGCACGTTCCAGGAGATGCCATGCGCGTTCATGCCGCCATCCGCTCGAGGCACTGCCTTTTCTGACCATGCGCGACGTTTCCTTGCATTCGATCCGGCCGTCGGCGACCGGACTCATGTGGCTCGACGATCCTGCGGTCGTGGCCACGGTCGTCACGCTTTCGGCCGGTGCGCTGCGTGTCGTGATCGCGCCCGAAGTGGGCGGCGCGCTGGCGGCCTTCTACGAAACGACGCCCGACGGTCCATTGCACTGGTTGCGGCCGGCCTCGGCGGCGGCGTTCGCTGAGCGCGATCCCCTGCGCATGGCGAGCTTTCCGCTGTTTCCTTACTGCAACCGGATTCGCGACGCGCGTTTCGAATTCGACGGCCGCACGATCGATCTCGCCGGCAACGACACGCGTTTCGCCCACGCGCTGCATGGCAACGCGTGGCGGCATCCGTGGCAGGTGGGGGCGCGTACCGAAAGCTCGGTGGAACTGCACTTCGAACACGAACCGGATGCGCGCGTACCCGGCGACTGGCCGTTTCGCTATCGCGCGCGGCAGCGAATCGAGTTAAGCGGCGGCGCGTTGCGCATCACGCTAGCCGCGCAAAACCTGGCCGATCAGCCGATGCCGTTCGGCATGGGGCATCACCCGTACTATCCGCGCACCGCGCAGACTCGCGTGTACGCTGAGGTGAAAGCCATGTGGCACGCCGACGCCGACGTGTTGCCGACGCATCTCGGCGCGCATCCCGCGGTGGAAGCGTTGCGCGAAGGCATGTCGCCGGACGCGTTCGATCTCGACAACAACTTCGCGAACTGGTCGCGCGAGGCGACCATTGCGTGGCCCGACGAACACCGTCGACTAACGATGACCGCCGACGCCCCGTTCGATCACATGGTGATCTTCGCGCCCGCCGACGACCCGCAACTGTGCGTGGAACCCGTGACGAACACCACGGACTGCTTCAACGCGGTCGGCCCGCGTGGGCACGTGGGCGGCTGCGTATTGCAGCCTGGCGAGCAGATCGCCGCGACGGCGAAATGGACGCCGCACAAGGACTAACGTGCGGCGCGTGCGCTCGGGTTCGCGTCTATTCGACTCGCAAGCGCGCCATGTATGGCAAGTGATCCGAGAGCCACGCGGTCTCCTGCGTCGGCTGGATCCATTCGATCGGCTTCATGCCACGCACGAACATTTTGTCGAGCGCGAGCGCGGGCGAGAAAGCCGGAAAAGTACGGCCCGCCTCGCCGAGCAGCGTGGCGACTTCCTGCAAACCATGTTCGCCGAAGAGCGGCACAGAATCGTTGCGCCAGTCGTTGAAGTCGCCGGCGAGCACCAGCGGACCTTCGGGCGCTTCCTTCGCGATCCAGTGCGCGATCCAGTTCATCTGACGCAGGCGGGCTGAACGTGTAAGCGCAAGATGCGCGCACAGCAGCGTAACCGAGTGACCACCGAAAGTCGCGCGCGCCACCAGCAGACCGCGCTTTTCGAAGCGATGCGCGGAAATGTCCCAGCGTCCGCCGAGATCCAGCGGATGCGGCGACAAAATCGCATTGCCATGCCGCCACGATGGTTTGAAAACGTTTGGTCCGAGCGCGATTTCGAGTTCGAGCGCGCGCGCGATTTCCGTGGCCTGACAATGCCAGACATCGCTCAACGGATCGGCAAGCGGCGAGCCGAAACTGCTCGCCAATACCGGCGACGGCATGCGCCGCGCCATCGCTTCCTGTAAAAAATAGGCGTCCGCATGGGTCGATTGCACCCAGCGTTGCATGGCTTGCCAGGCCTGAAAGCCGAGCGGTGTGCGGCCTTTATGCAGGTTCCAGCTCACCGCAACGAAATCTTTGGGCGCTACGCTCTCGCGGATCAATTCTTCGGGGTTTCGCATGCCGCGTTGTCCACGTGTTCTGGTTGGGGGCGTCGGTTAGCCGCGTGCTGTTTGCGTGTTCGCTTGCGTGTGCTTTGCATCAGTTCGATCAGTTTGCCGAGGTTGCGCTGTCCGCGAGACTTGCACGCACGCGGTAGACCAGGTTCGGGTCTTTGTCGACGATGGTCCACGTGGCCCATTGCCCCGGCGCCACCCTCAGACCCGGATGGCTTGCACTGACCTGGCGCGGTTGCGGCGGCAGCTTGCAGCCGGTGTCGGTTTGCCGCGCGGCGTTTTCCTCGAATGTTTCCTGTGCATCGATCGACATGGTGACGCCGCTCGCATCCGCCTGCAGCGGCGAGACGGTCAGCGTGCGCGCCAGATCGATACTGCCGGCGGGCTGATCCTTGCAGCCGACGCTATGCTGCACCATCTTGTGATGCGTGTCCGTGCGCGCCTGGCCGACGGTGGTGGTGCCGTCGAACGCGTCGATTTGCTGGCCGTCGCGCATGACCTGCAACTGCCATTGCACGACCTGCTGCGCCGGCCGTTGTGGCGTGCTTTGCGGTGCGCTCTGTGATGCGCTCTGTTGTGCATTCGCAAGCAACGAAGTGCCGAGCAACACGGCCACGATACTGGTTTTCCACATAGAAGAATTCTCCGGTCACGAGATCCGGCCGCGTAATCAGAAGGCCATCTTACCCCTGATGGACGTAACGCCTTTCTGACACGTCAAACGGGGCCGGGTTCAGCAACAATCCATTTCAGGTAAGGCCGGCAATCACCAAAAACAACCCGCTGTTAGCAGCAGAGTCGCGAGACTGCTGGCTTGCACGCGAATATGTCGTCGTTACACTGGACTTGAAACGGCGCCATACAAGGAGCCGCAGCAGCAAGACCAGCCAGACGGGGTGAGCGATGACAACAGCAATGGTCAAACAAGAAATCGCCGTGGCGTCTTTCAGCAGGGTGTACGACCTCGATCAGGTCGAGACCGCGCTGAACGATCTCGGTGAAGGCGCGAACGAGGCACTGCGCGCAACCTACGAAAAGATGCTGAAGACCGGCAATCTGCGCTTTTGCGTGAAGCCGAACCGCATGCCGTCGATCGACGATCTGATCGACGCGCTGCCCAACTTTTCCGCGCCACTCGACGACATTCGCAAGCAGGTCGCCTTATGCCTCGAGACCGAAGACCGGCTCGAACTGATGCCGATCCTCCTGCTCGGCGACCCCGGCATCGGCAAGACTCACTTCGCCAAGCAGTTGGCGCGCCTGCTCGGCACCTCGTACCAATACGTAGCGATGAGTTCGCTGACGGCGGGCTGGATTCTGTCGGGCGCTTCTTCCCAATGGAAGAACGCGAAGCCGGGCAAGGTGTTCGATGCGCTCGTGAACGGCAGTTACGCGAACCCGGTGATCGCCGTCGACGAAATCGACAAGGCCACCGGCGATTCGCAATACGATCCGCTCGGTGCGTTGTATGCGCTGCTGGAGCACGATACGGCGCAGACCTTCATCGACGAGTTCGCCGAGATTCCGATCAACGCCGGGCATGTGATCTGGATCGCGACGGCGAACGACGAACGCTCGATTCCCGAGCCGATCCTGAACCGGATGAACGTGTATGAGATCCCGCCGCCGGATCGCGACGGCGCACGCCGTATCGCTCAGGCGATCTACGACGAGATCCGCAGCGCGCACAACTGGGGCCTGCGCTTTCCCGAGGTGCTGGGCGACGACGCCCTCGACGCGCTGATGCGGGCGTCGCCGCGTGAGATGCGCCGCGCGATTCTCAACGGCTTCGGCGCGGCGCGGATCGATGGAAGGGATCATGTCGAAGCGGGCGACATTCGCCTGGACCACGGAAACCGGCGAAAACCCATCGGTTTCTGAACATTTTTGCCAATTTTTCGCAGCAAAGCCGCCTTCGGGCGGCTTTTTTATGGCCAAAGGCAGGAATCTGCGCTCGAAATGCAATGAATGTCGCGGCAACTATTGCTACTAATAAGATGCAACCCGACAGTGCCTCCCATTCGTCCCACATACGAAGAAGCGAGCGCCGCGATCCCCGACGGCGTACACTAATTAAGTCCGGCCACTACGTTTGAGACCCGCACAAGACCGCATGCCCGCAGCCATTACCGACTGCGGGCATTTGTGTCTGTAAGGCGTCGTACAATTTTGCGTAGCGGTGGCGAATGGACAGGTGCGTTCGGCAGCGAGCGGTGTCAGGCACGCGAAAGCCGCACCTTGTCTTCATCTTGATCGGGTGAACGAGGTAGCGCGCGGCGACGTTGGCCGCGTCAAGGGACATGGACCAAATCGAATGTGTAGTGATCGGCGCCGGCGTGATCGGGCTCGCGGTGGCGCGCGCACTGGCGGCGCGGGGCCGCGACGTCATCGTGCTGGAAGCCGCCGAAGCAATCGGCGTGGGCACCAGCTCGCGCAACAGCGAAGTGATTCACGCGGGCATCTACTATCCGCGTGGCTCGCTCAAAGCCGCGCTTTGCGTGCGCGGCCGCGAGATGCTCTATGACTACTGCGTCGAGCGCAACGTGCCGCATTCACGCTGCGGCAAATTGCTAGTGGCCACTTCACGCAATCAGATTCCTCAGCTCGAAAGCATCATGGCCAAAGGCCGCGACAACGGTGTGCTCGACCTCATGCGAATCACCGGCGACCAGGCGCAAGCGCTCGAACCCGCGCTCGAATGTGTGGAAGCGGTGTTCTCGCCGCAGACGGGTATCGTCGATAGTCATCAATTCATGCTGGCGCTGCAGGGCGACGCGGAGCGCGACGGCGCGGTGTGTGCGTTTCACGCGCCGGTCAAAGCGATCGAAGCGAGCAACGGCCGCTTCATCATCAACGTGGGCGGCGGCGCCCCGACCACGATCAGCGCAGCGTGCGTGATCAACAGCGCCGGTTTGCAGGCGAACGCACTGGCGCGCAGAATCCGCGGACTCGACGCGCGGCATGTGCCGCCGCTCTATCTCGCACGCGGCAACTACTTCAGCATCTCGGGGCGCGCGCCGTTCAGCCGCCTGATTTATCCGATGCCGAACGAGGCCGGACTCGGCGTGCATCTGACCATCGACCTCGGCGGCCAGGCGCGTTTCGGTCCCGATGTCGAATGGGTCGATGCGATCAACTACGACGTCGATCCGCGTCGCGCGGAATCGTTTTATGCGGCGATTCGCGCCTACTGGCCCGCGCTTCCGGACGATGCATTGCAGCCCGCGTATGCGGGGATTCGTCCGAAGCTTTCCGGTCCCGGCGAACCCGCTGCCGACTTCGTGATTCAAGGTCCGGCTGCGCACGGTGTGCGTGGACTCGTCAATCTGTTCGGTATCGAGTCGCCAGGATTGACGGCGTCGCTCGCCATTGCGCAGCGAGTGTGCGAGTTGAGCGGACGCGCGTGATCCACAGCGACAGTCTCGCTGCGAGCGCGCGGTTCGCGCATCGCGCGCTTCACCGCCAGCGCTCACCTCGTCTGCGATCGATTCGCATTCCGCGCGACATTCAGCCGCGCGGTCGTACCAATTCGCTTATCTCTATCATTTGGACCGTCACGCGCGACGGCTTCATTGCTATCCTTGGGGACCGCTGTCACCAGAACGGCGATCAGTTCAATATAAATGGAGTGAGTCCCCATGAAACCTTCCCGTCGTACATTCTTGATCACCAGCATTGGCGTTGCATCCACCTTTGCGCTGTCGCGCCAGGCGTTCGCCGACGCACCGAAAGTTTCCGAAACCGATCCGACCGCGCAAGCACTCGGCTACAAGGAAGACGCCGCGAAAGTGGACAAGGCGAAGTTCGCCAAATACGCAGCAGGTCAGGACTGCGGCAACTGCAGCTTCTACCAGGGCAAGCCGACTGACGCCTATGCCGGCTGCCCGATGTTCGCCGGCAAGCAGGTCGCGAGCAAGGGTTGGTGCAGCGCATATAACAAGAAGGCCTGATTACCCATCAGCCGCACGCGCACTTCGTGTTGCGCGAAATGCGCCGCAACATCACAGCGCGCATTCAAGGTCCCATCATTCAGACGTCTGCCACCTCGCGCGGCAGACGTCTTTTTGCTGCTTGAAAACCGCCTATGCGCTCTTTACACTCCAATGCGACCTCTACGGCTCGCGCTCTTTTTCTCGCTCGCGCTAACACGGCATTGCACTAAAACGACGCACTACAGGATACTTTTGGCAGGCTGGAGATCCGAATGAGACCAGCGTCAAGGAGCCTTCATACGCGAGCCGTCGTCGCGGCTGTGATCGGCAATGCACTCGAGTGGTACGACTTCACCGTGTTCGGTTTTCTGACGGTGGTGATCGCCCAGTTGTTCTTCCCGGCCGGCAGCGACTATTCGTCGTTGCTCCTCGCCACCGCGACGTTCGGCGTCGCCTTCGTCATGCGGCCGATCGGCGGCATCGTACTCGGACTCTATGCGGATCGCGCGGGACGCAAAGCAGCGTTGTCACTCGTCATCGCACTGATGACACTCGGCATTCTGGTGCTGGCGATCGCACCGCCGTATTCGGCGATCGGCATCGGCGCTCCGTTGATGATCGTAATCGGACGTTCGCTGCAAGGCTTTTCCGCCGGCGGTGAATTCGGCAGTTCGACGGCGTTGCTGATCGAAGCGGCGCCGTTTTCGAAGCGCGGCTTTTACGGCAGTTGGCAGATGGCAAGCCAGGCGGCGGCGCTGCTGCTCGGCGCGCTGGTGGGCGCCTTGATCACGCGCGGACTGTCGCCCGAGGCGTTGAAATCCTGGGGCTGGCGCGTGCCGTTCATTCTGGGTTTGATCATCGGGCCGATCGGCATCTACATCCGCCGGCATCTCGCCGATTCGGAAGCGTTTCTGCTCGCGCAAAAAACCGCGCGGCGCGCGACGCTCGGCGAAGTCTTCAAGACTCACACCCGCGACGTGCTCTGCGGACTCGGCTCGGTCATCGCACTCACGGTGACGATTTACGTGCTGATCAGCTATCTCCCCACCTTCGCGGTCAATCAGCTGAAGCTGCCCTACGCGCAATCTTTTTACGCGGTGATCGTCGGCAATCTGCTGTTGACGGTGCTGTCGCCATTGGCCGGCGCATGGTCTGACAGGATCGGACGCAAGGGGCTGTCGCTGTGGTCGCTGGTGATTACGCTCGTGATCATTTATCCGCTGTTTGCGTGGCTCGCGGCGGAGCCGAGCGTGTCGAAACTGATTCTCGTGCAGGCGCTGCTGTCGATCACGCTGTCCGGCTATTACGGACCGTTCGGCGCGCTGATCGCGGAGTTGTTTCCGGCGAACGTCCGCTCGACCGGCTTATCGCTCGCCTACAACATCGCGGTGATGGTGTTCGGCGGCTTCGGGCCGTTTGTCGTGACGTGGCTGATCGACGCCACCGGTTCGCCGCTCGCGCCGACTTACTACGTGATGGGCGGACTGGCGCTGTCGATCGTCGCGGTGGCCTGCATTCCGGGCAAGCGCCACGCGGATCTCGACGCGCATCGCAAACCGGCCTGAACGGCGGCGCGATAAGGCAGGCACCGACGCCGGTGCCCGGTTCTCTGAGTCACTTCGCCACGACACATTCTTTCGCCGCCGCCAGTTGCTTCGTCTAGTTGCGCGCCTGTATCAACGGCGGCCGTTTGTCGAACCACGGTCGTGCCATTTCGAGTTGCGCTGCCAGACGCAGAAGCGTCGCATCACCGCCGACGCGCGCCGCGAATTGCACGCCGATCGGCAACCCGCGCGCATTCCAGTAAAGTGGCACCGACATGGCCGGCTGGCCGCTCAGATTGAACAATTCCGTGCAACCTGCCCACGTAAACGCCTTGTTCGACGCTTCCGACAGCACCTTCTTTAACAGTGCTTCGAGCGGCATGGTGGTGACGGCGCGCATCTGCATCCGCTCCGCCGAAGTGGGTTGCATCTCGCCGATCTTGATCGGTGGCGCGGCGAGCGTGGCGCACAGAATCACGTCGTAGCGATTCAGCAGATCGGTGAGCCGTTCGGTGATGCGACGCTGTTCTTCCAGCGCGGCGGGCAGGCCGCGTTCGCCGAGCTTGCGTCCCACATGCGCCATCGTCCATGTCGAAATTTCGAACTCGGCGCGCAGCGGTTTGCGGCCGCTAATGCGCTCGGCGTTCAACACCAGGTCTTCTGCCGTGACGGACCAGAGCGTGAGGAACGCATGACGAACCGCCGCGAAGTCAATGCCGAGCGATACCGGTTCGATGTTATGGCCGAGCGAACTGGCGAGTTGCGCGGCATCGTCGAGCGCGGCGCGCGCGTCGGCGGAAAGCGACGGCGCCAGCATCGGCTCGGTGACGTACGCAATATTCAGCGGCTTGCACGTCTCGCGGCTCGCGCTCAGAAACGTGCCCGGCGCGCCGAGCGGCCGGTCGACATTCCCGCCAAGCAGATCGAGCAGCAACGCACTGTCGCGCACGCTGCGCGACACCGCATGATCGACGCCGAGTTCACCGGCTGCCACCACCGCAGTCGTACGCGGTACGCGTCCGCGCGATGGTTTGAGCCCGAAAAGTCCGCAGCACGACGCGGGAATGCGGATCGACCCGCCGCCGTCCGACGCATGCGCGAGCGGCACGATACCCGCGGCAACCGCCGCCGCCGCGCCGCCGCTCGAGCCGCCAGGCGTATGGTCGAGATTCCACGGATTGCGGCATGCGCCGAACAGTTCGGGCTCCGTATAAGGCATCTGGCCGAGTTCGGACGTGCTGGTCTTGGCGAAGATGTTGAGGCCGGCCGCTTTTGCCAGCGCGACCACGGGCGCGTCTTCGGTGGGAATGAAATGACGGTAGTGGCGGCTGCCCATGGCCATGCGCAGTCCGGCAACCGGCGCGCCGAGGTCTTTGATCAGATAAGGCACGCCGGCCAGCGCGGTTTGCGCGCTGACGCCATCGGCGTTGTCTGCGCCGTTCGCCCGGCTCGCGTCGTCGCGCGAAGCGCGTTGACGGGCTGCATCGTAGTCCTTCAGGACAATCGCATTGATCGCGGGATTGACGGCTTCCGTGCGTGAAATCGCGATGTCGAGCAACTCGCGCGCGCTTGCTTCGCGCTTGCGTACCAGTTCGGCGAGGCCGGTGGCGTCATGGGCGAGATAGTCTGAATGCACGACGAAGGAGCCCTCGCTATCGAGTATTGAATCGGCCGGCGGTCCATGCGCACGATGAAGCGCGCGGCGAATTGCCGTCGCCCGGATTGATCGCCGTACAGGGAAAAACGGCGTGCCGCTGAAATGCCGTCTTCGAGAGAGTAACTGAGTTACGCGCGCGAGTTACTTGCGCCAATGCAAAGCGCCCAGAAAAAAGCGCACTGGGTGCGCGCAATCAATCGACGCGACTGGCGGCGCACACGAGCACGCCTCCAGAACCGCGCTTTACAGACGTTCGCCGAGGAACGTCAGCGTCCGGCCGTGCGCCAATGCAGCGGCGCGCTGGTTATACGACGCGCGGTCCGAACAGTTGAAGCCGTGATCGGCGTTCGGATAGATGTGGAATTCGGCGTCGGCGCGGCCGGCGAAGCGTTCCTGAATCTCACCGACAGCCGACACCGGGATATGCGCGTCGAGTTCGCCGTAGTGGAACTGCATGGGCACCTTGATCTTCGCGGCTTCGTCGAGCTGGTTCTGGATGCCGCCGCCGTAGTAGGCGACCGCGCCGTCGAGCGTGCCTTGCGCCGCGGCCAGATACGCGAGCCGGCCACCGAAGCAGAAGCCGATCGCCGCGACCTTGCCGGTCACTTCCGGCATGGCGCGCAGTGCGGCGGCGGCTGCGCCGATATCGGCCACCGCTTCGTGGACCTTGAGCTTCTGCATCAGCTCGATGCCTTTCTCGCGATCGGCGCCGTCGTACGTCAATTCCACGCGCGGTTGCACGCGCCAGAACACGTCCGGTGCAAGCGCCACGTAGCCGTCTTGCGCGTACTGATCCGCGACCGAACGGATATGGCTGTTCACGCCGAAAATTTCCTGAATGATGATGACGGCCGGTCCCTTGCCGCCTTTAGGCAACGCCAGGTAGCCGCCGAAACTGTCGTTGCCAGCGGGAATGTCGATCCATCGGGAAGTGGTGCTCATGTTGCTCTCCATTGACTCGCGCGCGGCTGCGCGAGGTCGGTCCGAGTGAAGGCCAGAGGCCTGAACGCCTGAAGCGGGGCGGTCAGTTTGCCACCAAAAGAAACGCTGCGCAGCGCGGCCCCGTGAGGCTGAAATCTCGTAAGGCGATTGAAACGTTCTCGATAATTCATTTTTCCCGCGCGGGCCGGCTCGGTACATTGAAGCGTGTTGGCTCGCTCATGCGGCCAGCGCATTGACGGGAAAGGAGTCCATCATGAGTGAAGGCAGTTTTGTGACGCCGTTTGCCGAGCGGTTCGGGTTGCGCGTGCCGGTGGTGCTGGCGCCGATGGCGGGCGGCGCGACGACGCCGGCGCTGGTCGCCGCGGTATCGAACGCCGGCGGTCTCGGCTTTCTGGCGTGCGCGGCGCTCTCGCCCGAGAAGATCGCGAGCGAAGTCGCGGCGATCCGCGCGCTGACGGATCGTCCGTTCGGCGTGAATCTGTTCGTGCTGGAACCGGCTGCGCCGGACGAAGCGACCGTGCGTACCGCGCTCGAAGCCATCGATCCCGTGCGACACGATCTCGGTTTGCCGCCGGGCGCTCCGCTCGCACGCTACGCGCCGGATTTTCGCGCGCAACTGAACATGCTGATCGAATTGCGCGTGCCGCTGGCGAGCTTCACATTCGGCTTGCTCCCGGCCGACGATGTCGCCCGTCTGCACGACAACGGTCTATATGTAATAGGCACCGCGACGCATGCCGCCGAAGCTGTGGCCTGGCGCGACGCGGGCGCCGATGCCATTGTCGCGCAAGGGGCGGAGGCGGGCGCGCATCGCGGCACCTTCATCGGCGCATTCGAAGATGCGTTGGTCGGCACGCTGGCGCTCGTGCCGCAACTCGTCGACGCGACCGGACTGCCGGTGCTCGCCGCCGGCGGCATCATGGACGGCCGCGGTATCGTCGCCGCACTCGCGCTCGGCGCGCAAGCCGCGGTGATGGGCACCGCGTTTCTCACCTGTCACGAGAGCGCGATTCCGCAGATATGGAAAACCCGCGTGCGCGCCACGTCCGACACGTCGACTTCGGTCACGCGCGCGATCACCGGCCGCCATGCGCGCGGGATACGTAATCCGTTGATGCAGCGTTTGAGCGAAGCGGCTGAAAAGATCGCGCCGTATCCGGTGCAGAACGCGTTGACGCAGGAGTTGCGGCAAACCGCGAGCCGCGCGGAAAACGGCGACTATCTCTCCCTATGGTCGGGCCAGGGCGCGCCTTTGGGCCGCGCCCGCCGCGAAGATATCGGCGCCGCCGAACTGATGAGCCAACTCGAAGACGAATGGCGCGCGGCGACCGCGCGCATCGCTGCGTTCAAACGCTGATTCGACACGATCCGGACAGCGTCCGGACGTGCCTCCTTTTCAAGCACGAAGCCTATTCGGATGATTAACGGTTTAACACGCTAAAAGCTTTAGGCCGTGCAGTTAGACGAAAGCCTCACCTGGCGGAAACCCGCATGGGCTGGTGCTTTCCAGTCACTCTCTGCAGCCGGAATCGGCGCCTGTTGGATAAACGCTATTAGTGTTCATCCCACTTCCTCAAAAAAGCCCCACAAATTAATTTGATGGCCTACACTTGCGCGCAAGTACGGTTTGCCGCCTGCCACAAACAGTCCGGTAAGCGTGCTGGCCAAGTGCATGAACGATGCAACCGGCGTGGTCGTCCACGGGACTGAGCGACACGTGTTGGGGAAGCGGGGGCACAGGGCGATTACGTTGTTTTTGGGACCGAAACTGGAGACTTACATGAACATCAAGATTCAAAAGCTGTTGCCGATCAGCGCTGCGGCGATGCTGTTCGCGACGTTGGCAACTTCGGCTGCAGCCGACACGGTCGTCAAGATCGGTCACGTTGCACCGCTGACTGGCGGTATCGCTCACCTGGGTAAAGACAACGAAAACGGCGCGCGCCTGGCAGTTGAAGAAATCAACGCCAAGGGCCTGACGATCGGTGGCCAGAAAATCACGCTGCAACTCGATCCGCAAGACGATGCAGCTGACCCGCGCACGGCAACTCAAGTCGCCCAGAAACTGGTCGACGACAAGGTCGTGGCAGTGGTTGGCCACTTGAATTCGGGCACGTCGATTCCGGCTTCGAAGATCTATAGCGATGCAGGCATCGTGCAGATCTCGCCGTCGGCAACGAACCCGGCCTACACGCAACAAGGTTTCAAGACGACGTATCGCGTCGTCGCGACCGATGCGCAACAAGGTCCGGCACTGGCTAACTACGCAGCGAAGGGTCTGAAAGTGAAGAGCGTCGCGATCGTCGACGACTCGACCGCTTACGGCCAGGGTCTGGCGAACGAATTCGAAAAGACCGCCAAGTCGCTGGGCCTGAACGTGATGTCGCATGATGCGACGAACGACAAGGCTGTCGACTTCCGCGCGATTCTGACGAAGATCAAGGGCGAAAACCCGGACGCGATCATGTACGGCGGCATGGACGCCACCGGCGGCCCGTTCGCCAAGCAAGCCAAGCAGCTCGGCCTGCGCGCGAAGGTGCTGGCAGGCGACGGCGTGTGTACCGACAAGCTGTCGGACCTGGCCGGCGACGCAACCGACAACATCGTCTGCTCGGAGGCCGGTATGGCGCTCGAGAAGATGGCTGGCGGTTCGGCGTTCCTCGCCAAGTATCAGAAGCGTTTCGGTCAGCCGATCCAGATCTACGCTCCGTTCACGTATGACGCTGTGTACATCATCGTCGACGCAATGAAGCGTGCCAACTCGACCGATCCGGCGAAGATCCTGGCAGCCATGCCGAGCACGGATTACAAGGGTGTGATCGGTGAAACCACGTTCGACTCGAAGGGCGACCTTCAGCACGGCGTGATCTCGCTGTACAACTACAAGTCCGGCAAGAAGACGCTGCTCGACGTAGTGAAGATGTAAAAACCCGTGATCGAAGGCAGCGTGTTGTCTGTCTTCGGTTGCAGGGTTTAAAAGGCACGCGCGCCGCAAGGTCCGCGTGCTTTTTTCTTTTGCGGATCCGCATTGTCGGGAGAGAGCGCCGTGACTGCCGTAACCCGTTCGTTCGACCACGCGTGGCGCCGCTGGATTGCCGAGAATTTGATGCTCGACGCACCGTCATCTGCTTTGCAGGGCGCGCTGGTCGGCCACGGTTTCGACGCGGCCGATGCCACGCGGGAAATCGACGCGGCGCTCGCAAGTCCTTATTTTCACGGTGCAACGCGTCTGCGCAATCGTTTGCGCAAGCGCGAATGGATTTTGTCGGTGTACGGCGAACTTAGTCGCATGCGCGCGGCGAGCGGTGTGGTCGAACGGCGCGAACGGTTATCGCGCGACGCGTTCTTTGAGCAGTACTACTTTCAGAACCGGCCGGTGATCATTACCGGCGCATTCGATGTCTGGCCTGCACGTTCGCGGTGGAATTGGGACTACTTTCGCGAGCGGTGCGGCGATCGTGAAGTGGAGGTGCAGTTCGGCCGCGATTCGGACGCGAACTACGAAATCAATCAGCCTAGGCTCAGGCGCATGGTGCGCTTTGCGGACTATGTCGACCTCGTCGAACAGAGCGGGCCGACTAACGATTTCTATATGACCGCCAATAACACCTCGCACAACCGCGCGGCGCTCGCGGCGTTATGGTCCGACGTGCCGTCAATCGACGAATATCTCGACGCTGCATCGCCCGACACGGGTTTCTTCTGGATGGGACCGGCCGGCACAAAGACGCCGTTTCATCACGACTTGACGAACAACCTCATGGCTCAGGTGATTGGCCGCAAACAGATCAAACTCGTGCCGTTGTCGGACACGCCATATATGGCGAACCATCTGCATTGCTATTCGCAGGTGGACGGTGCGGCGATCGACTACGACAGCTTCCCGTCAATGCGCCAGGCGCAGTTGATCGAATGCACGCTCGCGCCCGGCGAGTTGCTGTTTTTGCCGATCGGCTGGTGGCATTACGTGGAAGGACTCGACGCGTCGGTGACGATGACGTTCACCAATTTTCTGCGCGGTAACGAGTTCTCGCGTCACTACGATACGTATCACGAACTGTGACGTGCGGATGAAGCGAGCGCGGCGCTTCGGCGCTGCATCGTCGACGTGTGACTCGCGCAGACGGACGCGTCGATAAAAAAACAGCGAGCCGGTTGCCCGGCTCGCCGCCCCCCTGCGACGCCTGTTTTTATCGCGTCGTTATGTGCAGTCGTTATTCTTGTTCGTCACTTCTTTGAAGCGATGCCGCCTAGGCCGCCGAGCAAGCCGCCGCCGGTCGAGCCGCCGGCGGACGCTGCCGCGCCGCTCAAGGTGCCGGTGACGGTGGTCAACAGGCCGGTGATCGGTGCGAGCGGGTTGCTGCTTCCGCCGCTGCTACCCGATCCCGTGGCCAAGCCCAGCGCGCCGGTCAGCGACGACACGACGGAGGTCACCGGTGCGAGCGGATTGCCGCCGCTGCCCGTCGCGCCGCCCAATGCGCCCGTGACCGAACTCACGACGCCGGTGAGCGGCCCAAGCGGACTACCCGAACCCGCTCCGCCGAGACCGCCGGTCAACGTGCTGACCACACTGGTCAACGGCGCGAGCGGGCCGCTGGCGCCGCTGCCGCCCGTCAGGCCGCCGCTCAAGGTGCCGGGCAACGCGGTGAGGATGCTCGTCAACGGCGCGAGCGGCGAGTCCGCGCCGCCGCCGATGCCCGGACTCAGAATGCCTGTGATGCCGCCGAGCGGATTGCCGCTGCCGGTGCCGCCCGTCGTCAGCAGGCCGCCCGCGGACGTGACCGTGTCGCCGAGCTTGATGACCACGTTGCCGAGATTCTCACCGATCGGATTGCCGGTCGCCCCGCTGAGTTTGCCGCCGGCGCTGTCGAGGCCATGGCCGACCGTCGATAGCAGGCCGTTCAGCGGTGCGCCGAGACCGGTCGTGTCGCCGACGGTTTGGGTCGTCTGCGCGAGCGTGCTCGTAATCGGCGTGATCGCGGTGCCGACCGTCTGCGTGACCTGCTGGATCGGGCCGTTCGTCAACTGCGAGCCGAGTTGCGTACCCAGGCCGCTGACGGCGTTGCCGACCGTCGAGACCGCGCTGCCGAGCGGCGTGGTCAACGGACTGAGCGGCGCAGTGGGGCCGCTGCCGAGACTCGTCACAAGTTGGCCGGCGCTGTTGACGGACCGGCCTGCGTCGTAGACCAGGTTGCCGCTGCTGGCGAGCGTCGTGCCGAGCGGATCGGTGGAATTGCCCAACTGGCCCAAGCCGTTCGCCACGCCCGTGCCGACCGCGGTCACGCCGTTGCCGAGATTCGATACGACATTGCCGAGCGCCGCGGTGGTCGCCGGATTCGCGCCCGGTATCGGCGTGAGACCGATCTGGCTGCCAACGGCGGAGACGGTCTGCCCGACAGCGGTGACGGCGTTGCCGCTGTTTTGCGCGACGACGCCGACGGGATTGGCGCTGGTGGGCGTCGGAGTAGGCGTGGGCGTTGGTGTCGGCGTTGGTGTGGGAGTCGGCGTGGGCGTGGGCGTAGGTGTGGGTGTAGGGGTCGGTGTGGGCGTCGGCGTGCCGCCGCCCGATCCGCTCCCCACGCCCGGTCTGTTCAACGTGCTTCCGCATCCCGTCAGGACGATCATTGACGTGACGCACATGGCGATCGCCGTCAGCTTGAATTTGCGATTCATGGTCTGCTCCCCGTAGTTTGGTCATTACTTGGGGGAACTAACTGCAAGGCCTATGCCATTTCTATCTGCTTAGCCGGTGCACGTAATAACCGCATATAAATCAATGTGTTGGGGGTATGAGAGCCGCGAGCGGCGACGTTTCATTCAACCGATGTGTCGCGGAACGCCTCAGCGCGCGGCCGCTGCGTAACGTAACGTGAAGCGAGCGCGTTTCGTGTGCCGCCGCACGCCATGGCGCAGCGGCGGCGCGCTTGCGTGTCAGATCTTCAAACGCCGCAAAACCTTCGGACCGACGAGCGCGATCAGCGCCGAACAGATCGCGACCACCGACAACCCGATCGGCAAACTGGTCACCTGCGTCACCGCGCCAATGATCACCGGCCCGAGTAGCAGCCCGAAGTACGCCAGCCCGGCAACATGCGCGAGCCCTTCCGCCGGATGAATGCCTTTCACGCCCGCCGCCGCCGCGAACAGCACCGGCATCATGTTCGCGAGCCCAAGACCCATCAGCGTGAAGCCGATCAGCGCCGCGACCGCATTCGGCAGCAGCAGCGCGCCGACCATCCCGACGCAGGCGAGCGTCGCGCTTGCCATCACCAGTTGCGGTGCGCCGAAGCGGGCGCGCACGCCGTCGCCGCCGAAGCGTGCGGCCGCCATGCCGCCCGAGAACGCCGCGTAGGCCGCGCTCGCAAGCGCGGGTGTGGCAAGCACGACGTCGCGCATGTAGACGGTGGCCCAGTCGTACATCGCGCCTTCGGCGATCAGCGCAACCAGCGCCATTGCGCCGAGCGCCCACAACGCCGGCGAGCGCCAGCGATTCGCGCGCGGCGCGGCGGAGTCGGGGTGGTCGGCATGCGGCACGTGCGGCAGCACGGAAGGACAGGCGGCGATCAGCACGAGCGCGCTGACCGCGGCAGCCAGCGCAAGATGGACCGCCGGCGCCATGCCGCGCGACAGCAGCGCTCCGCCGGCCGCCGCACCGAACATCCCGCCGACGCTGAACATGCCATGCAACGACGACATGATCGGCTTGCCGAGTGCTTTTTCGACGGCGCTGGCCTCGGCGTTCATCGCGACATCCAGCGTGGCCATGCCCGCGCCGAAGGCGGCCAGCACGACCAGCAGCATCCAGTAAGCCGGCACGACCAGAATCAGCGCCGCGCACACCGCCATCACGAGGCCGCCGGCGAGGCAGGCGCGGCGCGTGCCGACTCGCGCGATCCACGAAGCATTGGCCGCCATCGCCCCGATCGAGCCGCCGGCGACGGCCAGCAACGCAAACGAGAGCAGCGCCGCGTTCAGATGAAAACGGTCGCGCACCGTCGGCACGTGCACGCCCCACGACGCGTACATCATGCCGGCAATGAAGAACACGGCCATCGTGGCGAGACGGGCGCGCTGCCGGGCCGTATCGGAGAGGTCGCGGTGGGCGGCGGGAAGGGCGGCGAATTCGGAGGAACGGTCTGACACGGAAATCTCGAGGAGGGGTGACGCGCGAGAAAGCGCGTTGAAAGCGAATTTCCGATTCTAACGAAGCATGCTGTCTTATGCTTGGAAGGCGGAATCCGCATATTGGCGAATATTCAGTTCGGAGGCGCCACCGTTGTGCGGCCTGCTTACCGGCGTTTGTGATTCGCCGCTCATCTATCGAGGAACGCGCACTTGAATATCCCCGCTCACGCTCCGCTGCATCTGCTGCATACGGCCGCTGTCGGCACGCTCGCCACTCATGCGCGCCAGCCGGAAGGTTTCCCTTATCCGTCCGTGCTGCCGTTCGCGCCGGACTTGCGGCATCGTCCGACGATCCTCGTGAGCCGGCTCGCCGAGCATACCCATAACCTGCACGCCGACCCGCGCGCCGGTTTTCTGGCCGTAGACGCCCCCGACGGCGACGTGCTGAGCGGCCAGCGCGTCACCTTGCTCGGCACCTTCGAACCGGTCGACTCGACGCCCGAGATGGTGCAGCGTTATCTGCGCTATCACCCCGACGCGGAGCGCTATCTCGTACTCGGCGACTTCACTTTCTGGGCAATGCGGCTCGAGCGGCTGCGTTATATCGGCGGTTTCGGCGCAATGGGTTGGCTCGCCGGCGATGAACTCGATCCATTGCCGCCACTCGGTTTCGATGAAGAGAACGCGTTGATCACGCAATTCGCCGCTCAGTCCGGGAGTAAGGGCGATTTTCAGCTAGTTGGCGTCGATCGCTATGGCGTGGATCTGAAACTGAACGGTGAACGCAGCCGGTTTCCCTTTGACGACGCCAAACCCGATACTGAAACCTTGCGCGCGGCGCTAGAAGATTGCATGCAGCGCTACATGAATTAGATTTTTACCGGCGTTCGGGGAAAACACTCATGCGTAATAACAGCGCAGACGGCGTGTCTCAATATGTTACGACATTTCATGTTGAAGCTATCACGGCATGAAATGTTGGTGACAAATCTGCATTTTAAATTTCATCTTTTGATAGTTAATCCCATATTTACTGATGCTGACTGCGTTTTTCAGCAAAAAGCGAATTGGGCTATCTGAAAGGAAGTGCTCGGGCGCGACGGTAGCTGGAAATTTTTTGAAACGAATCTAGTTTAATTTTCCGTCCCATCTTTTGTAATCTTTCTATCTTGTGTTAATCTCGCCACCAATTCCGAGGCGTGATCTATCTTCAAAGGGCAAGCCGGCTTAAGACTGGCGGTCATTTATCCAAACCACAAAGGGAATCTATGTCTTCCTACAAGGAACTACTCGCCCAGCGCGAGAAGCTCGAAAAGCAGATCGAAGAAGCGAAGTCGCGCGAATACGCTGAAGTGTTAAATGAAATCAAGCAGAAAATGACCGACTACGGCATTTCTCTGACAGAACTGGGTGGCGGTCGCGCTGCCAAGGGCGCTAAAGCCGCGCGTCCGCGCGCAGGCGTCGCACCGAAGTATCGCGACCCGGATAGCGGCAGCACGTGGTCGGGCCGCGGCAAGCCGCCGCGCTGGATTGCAGGTCTGGATCGCGAAAAGTTTCTGATCGAGAAGTAATGCTTTGCTAGCAGCTTTGCCGGCCGCTTTTTGCCTGCAACTAATGCTTCTGATCATAAGTCATACGAATAGCTTCAATCAGATGCAGTGATTGCGTCTGCCGTTGCGAAAGAGAACCGCGTACCGTCGAGGGCGCGGTTTTTTTATTTACTGCAGCCACTGCCGTGATTTTTTGCCGCATGAACACCAGTCAACTGGAACGCGAATGCTTTTCGTTTAGATAAGCGATTGATTTAAAAGGAATTTTGTTGGCATCTTCAGCGCATTTCGAGATGCGCCGGGTAGAATGCAGGAAGTGAACTTTTCATTCCACTTCTGAGATGCCCGCCGCCACTGCTGCCCCATCCGCCGAAAAACATCGCGTTGCGCGCAAAAGTACCTTTGTCAGTATTGCGCTCAATACAGTGTTGATGACGCTGCAAATCGTCATCGGTGTGTTTGCGCACTCGCAGGCATTGGTCGCCGACGGTGTCCATTCCCTCGCCGATCTGATTTCCGATTTTGTCGTGCTGATTGCCAATCGGCACAGCGGCGCAAAGCCCGACGCGGATCACAATTACGGGCACAGTCGCTATGAGACGGTGGCGTCGCTATTTTTGGGCGCGCTTCTCATTGCGGTGGGCGTCGGCATGTTATGGCGAGCCGGAACGCGTCTCGCCGATTTGCAAAATATTCCCGCCGTGCATATGAGCGCGCTTGCCGTCGCATTGCTCGTTCTGGTTTCCAAAGAGAGTCTCTTTCGCTACATGCTGCGGGAAGCGCAACGCGTGCGTTCCGCCATGTTGATTGCCAATGCCTGGCACGCGCGTTCCGATGCGGCGTCGTCGCTGGTGGTCGCGAGCGGTATTGTCGGCAGCCTCGCCGGCGTGCGGCTGCTCGATCCGATTGCCGCGGCGATTGTCGGCTTCATGGTGGCGCGCATGGGCTGGATGTTCGGCTGGGACGCGCTGCAGGATCTCTCCGACCGCGCGCTCGACGACGCTGCCACCGCCGACATGCGCGCGCTGCTGCTCTCGACGCCCGGCGTACGTGACGTGCACGAAATGCGCACGCGCAAGATGGGCGATTTCGCGCTGGTCGACGCGCATATTCTCGTCGATCCGCTGATTTCGGTATCGGAAGGGCACTACATTGCCGAGTCGGCGCGTCTGCGCGTGTTGACGGACAACCGCGTGCTCGACGCGTTGATTCATGTCGATCCCGAGAACGATGCGCTTGCACGTCCGCCCTTCGATCTGCCGACTCGCGAGCGGGTCATTGCAGAGGTGAACTCCGCGTTGGCGTCTTACGGCGTGAAGGCGGCGGCGGTGAATATCCACTACCTGAGCATGGGGCTGGATGTCGAAGTTGTGCTGCCGGATGCATCGCCGTCGCGCAAGGTGCCCAGCGAGGCGCAGCGGCTTGGGCGCGCGGATCTGGCGGCGCTCAGGGCTCGCCTGGGCGCGCGCAGAGTGGAATTGCTGCAGGCATTGGACGCGGTGTCCGCGGAAGTCGATGTGGAAACGCTCGCCGCAAAAGGCGGCGTGGGCATTGGAGGACGCACGAAGGCGACGGAACCGCACAGCGCTACCTGAGACATGCGGAACCGCGCGAGCATGCCGCGGCCGCGTGGCGTGCTTATACCGTTAACGGGTCACAGCGGCAGTTGCGTATCGAATTTGATCTCGCGCAGCACCACGCTCGTGCGAACCTGCGCAACGGCGGGAATCTTGAAGATGCGTTCGTGCAGAAAGCTGTCGTACGCCTTGATGTCCGGCGCGACGATTTTGAGGATGTAGTCCGATTCGCCGGTCGTGCTGTAGCATTCGGTGACTTCGGGGCAGGTGGCGATTTCCCGCTCGAACTGTTCCACGCCGCCTTCGGTGTGCCGGGTGAGATGGATGTGCGCGAGGGCGCACACGTGCAGCCCAAGTTTTTCCCGATCCAGCAGCGCCGTGTAGCGCTGGATGACCCCCGACTGTTCCATGTCCTTGATGCGCCGCCAGCATGGCGTGCTCGACAGGCCGACCTGGTCGGAAATTTCTTGCACCGAGCGGCGTGCATCGAGCTGCAATAGGCGCAGGATTTTTTGAGAGAACGTATCGAGTGTCAACTGCGCCTCCGTTTGCGTCGCCGTATCAACGCATGGTAGAGGGCGCGAAAACGAAACGCAATGTAAAACGGCCCTGGCGAGGGAGATTACCTAATTTGCCGGTTCCTCGGTGGTGTTTTGTCCTGTGCCGTCCCCATCTTTACCAGCTGCCAGCGTGATCGCCTGACTTGCGCGCAAATCCTTCAGCATGTTGCAGAAAAGCGCGCCTTGTTCGATCGCGTCGTCCAGCGCGACATGCGTATGCGGATGTTCGTCGAACCAGTGCTTGGGAAAGCGCGGTTTGATGTTTTTGCGGTACGGCAGGCCGGTCATGGCGAAGGCCAGCGTCTTGATGTCGAGCGCCGACCAGGAAAACGGACAGCGGCCGACAAACCGCATCATGTACCAGAACATATAAGTGAAGTCGAAGCCGGCCGGCATGGCCACGAACACAGGTTTGCCCGGCAAGGCCTCGACCCAGTCGACGTACGCCGTCAATGCGGCCTCCGGCTTCTGCAAATCCTTGCGGCAGGCTTCCCACGCTTCGGGCTGCGTCTTCCACCACGCTTCCTGCACGGGATGCGCCTTGGCTCCCTCGAGCAACTCCAGATTCGCCGAGAAGGTGGCGATCAGGCGCTTGTCTTCGGTGTAGGCGGCGGAGGCGAAACTGAGCATGGAATGCGGACCGGGAATCGGGCCGTCCGCCTCGACATCGGTGCTCACGTAGATTTCGCTGCTCATGCCTCGACTCCGTCGGCGACGTACGGATTGGTGCGGCGTTCGGCGCCGAACGTCGAAGTGGGACCGTGACCGGGGACGAAGGTGATGTTGTCACCGAGCGGCCAAAGTTTTTCGCGAATCGAGCGCACCAGATCCGCATGATTGCCGCGCGGAAAATCCGTGCGGCCGATCGAGCCGGCGAACAGCACGTCGCCCACCAGCGCCAGCCGATGCGCGCGGCTGAAGAACACCACGTGGCCCGGCGTATGACCTGGGCAGTGATAGACCTCGAGCGTTTCGTCGCCGAACTGCACGCTCTCGCCGTTCTGCAGCCAGCGATCCGGTTCGAACGCTTCGGCGGCCGGAAAGCCGAAGCGCGTGCTTTGATCCGGCAGCTTGTCCAGCCAGAAGCGTTCTTCGGGATGCGGGCCCTCGATCGGCACGCCGTAACGCGTGGCCAGCGTTTTGGCGCCCGCGCAGTGATCGATGTGGCCGTGCGTCAGAAAAACTTTTTCGACCGTCACGTTCTGCCGCGCGATTTCGCCGTCGATGATGTCGAGGTCGCCGCCCGGATCGACGACGGCCGCGCGTCCGGTTGCCTCGCAAACGAGCAGCGAACTGTTCTGCTGGAACGGCGTGACAGGGATCAAGGTGACTTTCATGGATGACGGCGCCGCTGGAAAAACATTGATTGTACCGGCCTCTCGTCCGCGTTCGCTGTGGGCGCCGAAGCCCCGGCGCAGCGGGCTTCGCATGCTCATTCTTGCAGCAGGAGTGAAAATTCATCAAGGTTTTCAGTCGCTTGCCAACCCGGAATTCTGTTTTAGGTATAATGCACCCCATGCACAGGGAACTGTGCATGCCACAAGGCGATGCGTCCCCATCAAAAATGGGCACGCGGATCGCCACTCAAGTATGGGCTGTCGCACTTTTGGACGGCCATCAAGTATCGATGCTTTCGATGCACACGTCTTGCCCAGCCAGGCGCCGCGCGCCTGCTACGGACTAACTGCCGTGACGCTGGGTGGGGCCTACGCCGCCGTTCCTGCGCGCTGAGTTTCGCGCGCAAGAACGTGTTTGCCACGTTCGATGGCGGCATGTGGGGTCTGGTCAGGCTGCCGGGGACAGGTTGCGCCAGACGTGAAAATTAACCGTGCGGTAGCGGCTGAATGAGCCGCATCCGGGCTTTGACGTTCTGCGCTTGTCTGCGCGGCGCGTTGTCGTCCATTGCCGCCGGAGTCGCAGGCAACACGCTCAACTTTGGCGTGATGCGGCTCGACAATGTGATTGCACGTCTTATGAAAACTCGGTTATCCCGTGGTCTGGGGACTCTTTTTGCCTTTTTTGTGCTGGCCGGTTGCGCCACGCCTCCGGGCGCTAGCAACACGTCGGAAAGCGGCGCGCCGCAGAGCACGAAACTGACGCAAGCGGGCTCCTTTGGACCGCAAGCTTTCGGTAGCGCGCCGGCCTCCGGCGCGACTGCTCAAGGCTCGTCGCTGGCCGATGCAAAGCCTCTCACCGATGAAGGTTCCGGCATTTCGGACTTTCATCAGACCGGTCGCGCTTCGTGGTACGGCCGCGGCTTCCATGGCCGCCGTACCGCCAACGGCGAACGCTACGACATGCACGCGCTGACCGCCGCGCATCGTACGTTGCCGCTCGGCTCCTATGTGCGTGTGACCAATCCGGCCACGTCGCGCTCGGTCGTCGTGCGTATCAACGACCGTGGTCCGTACGCGCGCGGCCGCGTGATCGATCTTTCCATGGCTGCCGCCTCCGCGCTGGACATGCGCCATGCCGGTACGGCGCGGGTGCAGATTGAAGGGCTGACGCAGCAGGAAGCACGCGACGCGCGTAACGAAATGCTGGCGTCGAATTCGGATTCGAGCGCCCAGAAGTGATATGACTGCGGCGAGCGCGGCCAAGGCGCGCTCCTCGTAGTGCCGCGTCGGCGGCCTCACGGGTTGTGTCCGCAGAAGAACAAAGGGCCGCATTACGCGGCCCTTTGTTGTTTGTCCGTCAGCTTTACTCTTCGTCTTCTTTTTTCAGCGCCAGCGCGCGCGCGTACAGCGCGTTGCGCGACGCTCCGGTGATCGCCGCCGCTACTTTAGCCGCGCTACTCACCGTCAACTCCTCCAGCAGAATGCCTAGCAGCGCGTCGTGGTCGTGTTCGCCGACGGCTTCCGGCTGTGCGCCTTCCACCACCAGCACGAATTCGCCGCGTTGCCGGTTCGGATCGGCGGCGAGCCACGTTGGCGCTTCGGCCAGGGTGCCGCGATGCAGCGCTTCATGTAACTTCGTCAATTCCCGTGCGATGAGCAGTTTGCGCTCGCCGCCGAATGCATCGGCCAGTGCCTGCACTGTTTCGACGATCCGGTGCGGCGCTTCGTAGAACACCATCGCGTGAGGATGGCTTGCGAGCGGCTGCAGCGTCGCGGCGCGGGCTTTGGCTTTCGGCGGCAGGAAGCCGAGGAACGAGAACGTCGCGACCCAGTCGCCGGCCACGCTCAGCGCGGTCGCGAGCGCGCTTGCGCCGGGCAGCGGGATGACGGGAAAGCCGGCTTCGCGGACCGCGTCGACGAGTTTCGCGCCGGGGTCCGAGATGCCCGGCGTGCCCGCATCGGACACGTAGGCCACGCGTTCGCCCGCTTGCAGATGTTCGATCAGACGCAGTGCCGCGGCGCGCTCGTTGTGTTGATGCACGGCGACGAGCGGTTTCGAAATGCCGTAACGCGCGAGCAGTTGCCCCGTGTTGCGGGTGTCTTCGGCGGCGATGCGGTCCACCAGTCCGAGCACATGCAACGCGCGCAGCGTGACGTCGGCGATGTTGCCGATCGGCGTGGCCACCACATATAGCGCGGCAGTGGGGTACTGCTGCCCTTGCGCGAGTTCGGAGAGAGGAGTCATGAGGCAGAAGACACAAACAGACGGAACGAGGCCGCCATTGTGCCACGCGGTTCCAAGCGATCCGCGTGGCGGCCCGGCCGTGAGCGCGCCGGCGCCGAGCAGTCCCCTCGCCAGGCCGCACAACTTTTCGGGACTCGTCGGGTCCAAACTCGTCGGCGCGGCTTTCGAATTGCGTGCGCAGGAATTTTTGCAGCGTCAGCGTTTGCGATTCGTCGCGCGCAATGTGTCGTGCCGCGGCGGCGAGATCGATCTGGTCATGCGCGAACGTGACGGCGCGCTGGTCTTCGTTGAAGTCCGCGCGCGTGCGCAGAAGCGCTACGGCGGCGCGGCAGCGAGTATCGGCTGGCAGAAGAAGCAGCGCATCGTACGCGCCGCGCAACATTTTCTGGTGACGCGTGCCGCCGGCTGGCGCGATCAGCCCGCGTGCCGCTTCGACGTGATCGCGTTCGAAGCCGGCCGTCTCGTGTGGTTGCGCGACGCGTTCCGTGCCGACGAAGTCTGACGCCAGGCGCGGAGAACGCGCGTGAGTGCGATAAACTTGCGCTCGCGTGCAGGCCACGGGGCAACGTCGACGACGCGGCGAGCAGTGCAACGAGCGATGGTTTGAGCGCCTGCACCGCGTTGCCGCTCTGATTCATCGAAGCGGCACGACC
The DNA here is from genome assembly GCF_003002025.1 of Paraburkholderia sp. BL25I1N1. Classification (GTDB taxonomy): domain Bacteria; phylum Pseudomonadota; class Gammaproteobacteria; order Burkholderiales; family Burkholderiaceae; genus Paraburkholderia. Next base: position 51,005 of record NZ_PVZB01000017.1, on the reverse strand, counting down.
TGGTAATACGACTTCACAACACGGCCGCGCAGTGCGGCCCATTCGCGGCAGAAGATAGAGACTCGATGTCAGTCGAACGCATTCAACAACACTTCCGCGACAGCGCGGCAGTCAAACTCGAAGCCCTCGAAACCCTGTCGATGCCGATCGCCGCTGCGATCGACACGATGTTCGCCGCGCTGGCCAACGGCAATCGCATTCTCGCGTGTGGCAACGGCGGCTCGGCGGCCGACGCGCAACACTTCGCCGCCGAACTGATGGGCCGCTTCGAGCGCGAGCGGCCCGGCTTGCCGGCGGTCGCGCTGACCACCGACACCTCGGTGTTGACTGCCATCGCCAACGACTACGCATTCGAACAGATTTTTTCGAAGCAGGTTTGGGCGCTTGGCCAGCCGGGCGACGTGCTGCTGGCAATCACCACATCCGGCAATTCCGCCAACGTGCTCGCCGCGATCGAGGCCGCGCATGAGCGCGAAATGATCGTGGTCGCGCTGAGCGGCAAGGGCGGCGGACGCATGCAGGAAGTATTGAGCGATACCGATATCCATATCTGTGTGCCGTCGGATCGCACCGCGCGCATTCAGGAAGTGCATTTGCTGACCATCCATTGTCTGTGCGACGGCATCGATGCCATGTTGCTGGGCGAAGATTGAGACTGATTCCGAAGGAGAGCTAGTTGATGAGCGTATTCCGCGTCAAGAAGACACTGTTGAGAACCGTGCTGGTGATTGGGTTCGCGGCGGGGCTGTCCGCAACGTTGCAGGGTTGCTTTCTCGCTGTTGCCGGCGCGGCGGGCGGCAGCGCGCTGGTGGCGACGGACCGGCGCACGCTCGGCGCGCAGACCGAGGATCGCGAGTTGCAGGTGAAGGCGCTCTCGCAGATCAGCCAGAACTTGCCCGACAACGCGCACGTGAACGTGACGGTGTTCAATCGGCGCGTGCTGCTGACCGGCGAAGTGGCGGGGGACGTGTCGAAGCAACGCGCGGAAACCATCGTGCGCGGTTTGAACAACGTCAGCACGATCGTCAACGAACTGACGATCATGCCGGCCAGTTCGTTCTCGTCGCGCACCAACGACACGTACCTGGAGACGCGTGTGAAGACCGCGCTGATCGCCGAGAAGAACATTTCGGCGAACAACTTCAAGGTGGTGGCAGAGCGTGGCTCGGTGTATCTGATGGGCCTCGTCACCATGGACGAAGGCAATCGCGGCGCGGATGTCGCGAGCCGTGTGCCGGGCGTGGTGCAGGTCGTGAAGGTGTTCCAGTACATTCAGCCGGCGGAAGCCGCAGCGGCTGCCGCCGCAGCGGGGACGGCGCCCGTAGCGGCGGCTTCGCAACCGGACGCGAGTGCGCCGACCGTCGGCACTATTCCAGATTCGTCGGTAAGTTCGCGGCCGCTCGAACAGCAGACGCCCGCGCCGGTCACCAATTCGAACGCCGTGCATCCTGGTAACCCGAAGGCGACGACGCCGTGATGCGCGGTGTTGCCTTGGTGATCAGCGCGCTGTTGGTCGGTGCGCTGGCGGGTGCCGTTGTACCGGCTGCGCGTGCCGCCGATGCGCCGCGCGGCCAACTGGTCGCCAACGCGAATGCTTGCATGGGATGTCATGCGGTGGATCGCAAACTGGTCGGCCCGTCGTTCCAGCAGATTGCCGCGAAGTACAAGGGCGACGCCCAGGCGCCGGCAAAATTGTCGCGCAAGGTGAAGGACGGCGGCTCTGGCGTGTGGGGCATGATTCCGATGCCCGCGCATCAGTCGATGAGCGATGCGGATATTCGGGCAGTGGTGGATTGGGTGCTTGCGGGGGCGCCTTCCAGGTGATGGTTTTTGCCGTTTTGCTGGTTCCGGCCGGCTTGGCAAAACGGAAAATGCCTGTGCTAGAATTGTTTGCACGTTGGGGGGGTAGCTCAGCTGGGAGAGCGTCGCGTTCGCAATGCGAAGGTCGGGAGTTCGATCCTCCTCCTCTCCACCAACCAGACATGTCGTCACTCGAAAACCGGCTAACGCCGGTTTTCGCATTTCTACCCCAAGCTTTTCGCACCAACCCCCTCTGCCGTCCCAACCACGTCCCGCCTGAGCCCCACCCGCACAAGCACGGCGCTCGGGCAGAAAAAACATTCAAAACTTATCCCACCCCTCATCCGCACCGATGGCAGTCGCAGCCGTCGCCAACGCAGCACCCGACGCAATACCCGGCGCGACACCCGACGACGCAACACCCCCCCCACCCCCCCCCCGCACCACCCCTCGCCCAGACACAACCCCCCGCTCCTCCCGCACCATCCCCTTCCGCGAAGGCGCCGCGGCGACAATCCCCCCCGCACCACCACCATTCAAAATCTGAAAGAACGCCACCGCCTCATTCAACTGCTGCCCTTGGTCTTCCATCGACCGCGAAGCCGCCGCCGCTTCTTCCACCAAGGCGGCATTCTGCTGCGTGACATTATCCATCTGCGTGATCGCGAGATTGACCTGCTCGATGCCGCGGCTTTGCTCACTCGATGCCGCCGCGATCTCCGACATGATGTCCGTCACCCGCGCCACCGCCTGGGTGACTTCGGCCATCGTCTTGCCCGCTTCACCGGCAAGCGCCGACCCGTCGCGGATCTTCTCCACCGAGGTGGCAATCAGATCCTTGATTTCCTTGGCCGCGCTTGATGAGCGCTGCGCCAGGCTTCTGACTTCGCTCGCCACCACCGCGAAACCGCGGCCTTGTTCGCCAGCGCGCGCAGCCTCGACGGCCGCGTTGAGGGCCAGAATGTTTGTCTGAAACGCAATACCTTCGATGATGCCCGTGATGTCCGCGATTTTGGTTGAGCTATCGCTGATGTCGTGCATGGTGTTCACCACCTGGCCGACCACCTCGCTGCCTTTCTGCGCGACCGACGATGCGTTCGTGGCCAACATGCTGCCTTGCTGCGCGTTGTCGGCGTTCTGCTTAACCGTCGAGGTGAGTTCTTCCATGCTCGACGCCGTCTCCTGCAGCGAGGCCGCTTGCTGCTCGGTGCGCTGGCTTAGATCCATATTGCCCGCGGCGATCTCGCGCGCGGCGCCGGCGATGCTCGTGCTGCTGTCGCGCACGCGTCCGACGATCGCCGTCAACCGTTCGTTCATCTCGCGCAACGCACCCAGCAGCTTGCTGGTTTCATCGCTGCCGTCGACCACGATGCGCGTACGCAGATCGCCTTCCGACACAGTGCGCGCGACATCGATCGCCTGGCGCAGCGGTCTGGTCACCGCGCGCGTGATCAGCACGCATGCGCCGATCGCGAGCGCCACCGCGATCAGGCTGATCGCGATCAGCAGATTGCGCTGGTTCTCATAGTGTGCCGCGTAGTCGTTGATCATCTGTTCCTGACGCGTATGCGTGTAGTCGGCATACGCGTTGGTCGCGCGAATCAGCGCGGCGAGCAACGGCCGGCATTGATCGTCCATCTTGACGATCGCCTCGTCGCGCTTGTTGGTCAGCGCGAGATTGACGATGTCGGTGGCGACCGGTCCATACAAAGCCTCTACCCGATTGATTTCGGCGACGAGACTGCGCGCTTTCTCCGACGTGTCGGTAGCGGTCGCGATCATATCGTTGAGCTTCTTCAGATCGGTTTGCACGTCTTCGTGCGCGCGCAGCACATCGGCTTTCTCTATTTCGAGGTCCTGCGGCTTGGTCACGAGCACGAGATTACGCGCGGCGATTGCCCGGCGGTCGACCGCGGTTCGCACCTGCACCGCCATGTCCGCGCGTGCATTGATGCCGCGCACGAAGCTGGAAAAACCATCGGTTGAGTCGCTGAGCGCTTTCAGGGAAAGCCCGGAAACCGCGACGACGATAAGAGACAGCATGCCGAACCCGGCAATGAGTTTTGCTTTGATGGTGAGGTGCTTTAGTGTCAAAATTTTTTTCTCCAATAACGAAACGTAGATGCGTTCGCAATGGACTCTCAGGTCCGGGCATGGGAGCGTCTGTGTGACCGCCGTATATCGCGGGGCCTCGCGCGGTCTATCCCTTCAATGTCTTGCGTCGATGCAGCAGCCAAAGCGCATCGACGCAAGCCACAAAATGGGTATCCCATTTACCGGATATCGGTTCGCACACTCGAGTACTGAAGGCAGATCGGGTATATCTCTACAAGGCTTGCACGCGATGACCGACAAAAGTGGAATTTCTCGGCAACCGAATATATTCGAGCGCGTGATGAAAGCATTGCATTGAGCAAGAGGATGGAGCAGTCGCTTGAGAAAGGTCGCCGTGCCCGTTGGTCTCGCCATGCTGAAGGTCGCCCGCCACGGCGCCGATCAAGCCGTGCTCGAGACCGCCGACATCCGCGCGTTGAGCCGCTCAGCATCCCGGCCCGCGCTCGATCTGCACCACCGGCTCAGCACGCGCGAGCGGTGCCGAACTCAGCCGACCCGGCAAAAAACTCGTCTTTTCGATGGTTTGGCGCGGCGCATCGTCTGGTACGCTACCGCTTCACGGTACGCGCCAGTGAGGACGCGGCCCTCTTCTTCACGCGCTTAGGCGAGCGCATGTTCGAACGAAAAAGCCCATGGTGACGCGCCGACCGAACTTCGTGATTGCGATCAGTATCGTGCTGGCCAGTGCGATTCTTGCGATCGCCGTGTGGGTGCTGGCACAGATGCGCGACGACGCATTGCGGCGCGCCCAGGATTCGGTCTTCAACGTGTCGCTGCTGGTCGAGCGCGACGTGTCGCGCAATCTGGAGATTTACGATCTCTCGCTGCGCGCGGTGATCGACGGTCTGAAACACCCCGGCGTGCTGGAGCTGGATCCGGCCATCCGCCAGATGGTGTTGTTCGACGGATCGGCGAGCGCCAAAGACATGGGCTCGATCCTCGTGACCGACGAAGCCGGCAACATCAAGTTCGACTCGCAGGCCACGCCGCCACGCCTCGTCAATCTCGCCGACCGCGATTACTTCAAGGTGCAGCGGGACTCGCCCAACGTCGGTCTGTACATCAGCCACCCGTTCATGCCGAAGGTCAGCGGCAAGGAAATCAGCATCGCGCTGAGCCGGCGCATCACGCGGCCGGACGGCAGTTTTGGCGGCGTAGTGGTTGGCACCATGCGTCTCACCTATTTCCGCAGGCTGTTCGCCGGCATGAATCTCGGCGCCGGAGGTTCGATGGCGCTGATGCTGAACGACGGCACGATGCTGATGCGGCGTCCGTTCGATCCGAAAATCATCGGTATCAATCTGACCGGCACCGCCAACTACTCGCGCTTCACCCAGCAGCCGAGCGGGGATTTCTTCGGCACGGCGGCGATTGACGGTGTCGAGCGCTGGTACGCGTTCCGCCATATCGACATGTATCCGCTGATCCTCGACGTTGCGCTGTCCACGCGCGATATCTACGTGGAATGGCGGCACCGCGCCTGGATCATCGGCTCGCTGATCGCCGCGCTCGATGTCACGATCATCGCGCTGGCGCTTCTGTTCTCGCATCAATTGCGTTATCGCCGCGCGGCCGAAGAAGAATTGCGCGTGCTGGCGCGCACCGACGGACTGACCGGCCTGAACAATCGCCGCAGCTTCGAGGAACACGCGGAAGATGAGTGGCGTCGTGCGCAGCGCAACGCGTGGCCGCTGTCGATGCTGCTGATCGACGTCGACAGTTTCAAAGGCTTTAACGACCTGTACGGCCATTCCGCGGGCGACGACGCACTCACGGCCGTGGCCCGTTGTATCACGCAGAGCGTGCGGCGTCCGGGCGATACGGCGGCGCGCTACGGCGGTGAAGAGTTCGCCGTGCTGCTGCCGGACACCGACGAAACTGGCGCAACTTTCATCGCCGAGAAGATTCGCGCGGCGGTTCAGGCGCTTCAGCTTCGCCACGTGGCGAGTTCGCACCATGTGCTGACCGTGAGCATCGGCGTTGCCACCGCGCGAGGCGAGGCGTTCGCAACGAGCCGCGCCCTCCTGAACGCCGCCGACGACGCGCTGTACGAAGCCAAAGATGCAGGCCGCAATCGCGTGTTGAGTTCTCGCACCGTGACGCACACTTCGCCCATCGGCGGCGGCGCGGTGACACCCCGCACCGAAGCGCGGAACTCCGTGTAGAGCAAGCTGCATAAATTTACCCGGGTAATATCTTGCATTTGAATTTAACCCGGATATAATTCGACAAATTCTTTATTTGGAGTTTGTCATGACCGCTCATCCGACCACCTGCACCGCGTTCGAAGGCCATCGCCGCATCGCCTCCGGCGCCTTGACCGACGTGGCGCTTGCCGTGAGGGAGGTACTGGCGCGCGGCGAACAGGCGCCGGTTCTGATCTTCGACGACGTGACCAGCCGGCCGGTCGAATTCGATCTGCGCGGCACGCCCGACGAGATCGTCGCGCGGCTAGCGAGCGAGGATGACGGCGCCCAAACCGCTCATGCCACCGACGACGCCGCAGAGGACACGCCACGCGGCCGTGGCCGGCCCAAGCTCGGTGTGGTGGCGAGGGAAATCACGTTGTTGCCGCGCCATTGGGACTGGCTCAATGGACAGTCTGGCGGCGCGTCGGTCGCGCTGCGCAAACTGGTCGACGCGGCGCGCGTGGCCGGCGAGAACAAGGACCGTCAGCGCGCGGCGCAGGAAGCCGTGTATCGCTTCATGACCGCGCTGGCCGGCAATCTGCCGCGCTATGAAGATGCGACCCGCGCGCTGTACGCCGACGACCGCCCGCGTTTCGACGAGATCGTCGCGGCATGGCCGCAGGACGTACGCGACTACACTTTGCGACTCGCCAACAACGCTTTCGCGACGCACGCATAAAGGCACGCAGATCGCAGTGTCTTTGCAGGCGACGCGCGCACCGAATCGCATAGACAAAAAAAAGCCGCTCACGCGGGGAAGCGTGAGCGGAAAGTCGGAGAGTTACAACAACATCGCATGCGCCTACTCATGGGGGTCGGCGCAGCAAAACAAGTCTAAGAGCTTGCTCCTATCCGATACATCAGACGAATCCCAAACTTGTCGCTGACCCACCGCGCACATAGCGCCTCGTGCCCCGGCCGCGTGCGCTAAGCATTGCTTACAACATCCTGTCCCGGTTATTCCTGACATTTCGCGCATCAAGTCTCTGTGGTGCCCGCCGTAATTGAGGTGGGAGCGTCGCTACGTATCCGACAGATCGCGAGATGTTCGCGACGGCGTGGCGACTCGAGCGTCCGCCGTGACTCGTGAAGGATGGTGAAATGAAGTGGTTCGACCGCATGCCTGTGTTCAGGAAACTGCTGCTGGCGTTTGCCGTGGTGATTGGTTTTTGCGTGGTGATCGGCGCAATGTCGCTGAGTACGCTCTCGTCGATGCACGGCATTACCGACGCCATCTGCGATAAGCACATGAACGGCCTGTACTGGATGGAAGAGGCGAACCGCCACAAGATCGATTCCGATCTGGCCGCCGCGAATCTCGGCTACGCCGCCGACGACGCCGGCCGTCAAAAGTTGAAGGACAGCATTGTCGGCTCGCTCAAGGAGATGCACACCGCCTACGACCAGTATCGCGCGACGATCGAGACGGGCAAGGGCCAGGAAATGTTCGACGACGTGCTGCGCAAGTCGGCGGTGTGGGAAGGTATCGTGCATCAGCAGATCGGCCTCGAACCGATTCCGGCGGGCGTCGACAATAACGAACTCGTGCGTCGCGCGATTGCGTCGAGCGAGGCGCTGCGCGATCGCATCACCGCGCTGATCGACTATCGCCGCCAGCAAGCCAACGACGCGCAAGCGGAAGCGTCCACCGACTATCAGCACATGCGCATCGTCATGAGCGCGCTGGTGCTGGGCGCGATCGTCGCCGGCATGCTGCTCGCCATGGTGATCGCGCGTCGTCTCGCGGGGCAACTCGGCGGCGAACCGGATTACGCGATGCAGATCGCCAACCGCATCGCGGACGGTGACCTGAGCGTGCGCGTCGAAACACGCGCCGGCGACGCTCACAGCTTGCTGTTCGCGTTGCGCAACATGCGCGAACGGCTGGCCGGCATCGTGTCGGGCATCAGCGAGTCGAGCGAATCGATCCTGATGGCGTCAGGCGAAATCGCGCAAGGCAACACCGATCTGTCGCAACGCACTGAAGAACAGGCCGCGGCGCTGCAGGAAACGGCGTCGAGCATGCAGGAGCTGACATCGACGGTGAAGTTGAACGCCGAGAACGCGCAGCAGGCCGGCGGCGTGGCGCACGGCGCGTCGGAAGTCGCGGCGCGCGGCAGCCATCTCGTCGGCGACGTGGTCGAAACGATGCGTGAGTTGGCGGCCGGCTCGAAGCGCATGACGGACATCATCGCGGTGATCGAAGGGATCGCGTTCCAGACCAACATCCTCGCGCTGAACGCGGCGGTGGAAGCCGCGCGTGCCGGCGAACAAGGACGCGGCTTCGCGGTCGTGGCGGGCGAAGTGCGCTCGCTCGCGCAGCGCAGCGCGGTGTCGGCGAAGGAAATCAAGGAGTTGATCGAAAGCTCGACGGCTCGCGTGGCCAGCGGCGCGGAACTCGCCGAGCGGGCCGGGCAGACCATGGCCGAAGTCACGCACGCGGTGAAACGCGTGACCGACATCATGGGCGAGATTTCGTCGGCGTCACAAGAGCAAAGCACCGGCATCGAAGAGGTCAACCGCGCGGTCGCGCAGATGGACGACGTGACCCAGCAGAACGCGGCATTGGTCGAACAGGCGGCGGCCGCGGCAGCGTCGATGGCGGATCAGGCGAGGCAGTTGCAGGCGGCCGTGACGGTGTTTTCGCTGGAAGCGCGGCACGGCTGAGGGCGCGGGTGCTCACGCGGGTGTTCATGAAGGGCGCAACGGCTCGCACCCGCTTCCACGCTGTGCCTCGCCGCGCATTTCCCCGAGCTTGCCAGGCCCAATGGCACTCCGTACACTCGCGCCTAATTCCTGGGCGGCGCCTCGTGCCGGCGCCGCGCCACCATACATAGCGCCGAACAGAGGAGAACCCCCGCCATGGCCGATTCCTACTTCCCCCGCTGGCGTCCCCAGTCCGCGGCTGCCGAGGGCCGCATCGTCGCTACCGACGAGCGGCTTGCGTGGCCGCAGATGTTTGCGATGGGCGTGCAACACGTCGTCGCGATGTTCGGCTCGACGGTGCTCGCGCCGTTGCTGATGGGCTTCGATCCGAACCTGTGCATCTTCATGTCGGGCATCGGCACACTGTTGTTCTTCGTGCTGGTGGGCGGCCGCGTGCCGAGCTATCTCGGGTCGAGCTTCGCGTTCATCGGTCTCGTGATCGCGGTCACGGGTTATGGTGGGCATGGCCCGAACCCGAACATTCCGGTCGCACTGGGCGGGATCATCGCGTGCGGCGTGGTGTACGCGATGATTGGCCTGATCGTTTCGGCGGTCGGCACCAAATGGATCGAGACGCTGATGCCGCCGGTGGTGACGGGCGCGATCGTCTGCGTGATCGGTTTGAATCTGGCGCCGATCGCGGTGCGCGGCGTAAGCGGCAGCAACTTCGATTCGTGGATGGCGCTCGTCACCGTGCTGTGCGTCGGCGCGGTCGCGGTGTTCGCGCGCGGCATGTTGCAGCGTCTGCTGATTCTGGTCGGCCTGCTGATGGCGTACGTCATTTACGCGATCGTGACGAACGGTCTTGCCATGGGTAAGCCGATCGATTTCGCCATCGTCGCGAACGCCGCGTGGTTCGGCATGCCGCACTTCACGGCGCCGGTGTTCAACGTGCAGGCGATGACCTTGCTCGCGCCGATCGCGGTGATCCTGGTGGCGGAGAACCTCGGGCATATCAAGGCAGTGAGCGCGATGACGGGCCAGAATCTGGACCGCTACGTCGGCCGGGCGTTTCTCGGCGACGGACTCGCGACGATCGTCTCCGGCTTTGCTGGCGGCACGGGCGTCACGACGTACGCCGAGAACATCGGCGTGATGGCTGTTACCAAGATCTATTCGACGCTGGTCTTTGTGATCGCCGCGTTGATCGCGCTGGTGCTGGGTTTTTCGCCGAAGTTCGGCGCGGTGATCCAGACCATTCCGGGACCGGTGCTGGGGGGCGTGTCGATTGTCGTGTTCGGGCTGATCGCCGTGACCGGCGCGCGCATCTGGGTCGTCAACAAGGTGGACTTTTCGGACAACCGCAATCTGATCGTGGCCGCGGTCACGCTCGTGCTCGGCGCCGGCGACTTCTCGTTGAAGCTCGGCGGCTTCGGTCTCGGCGGCATTGGCACCGCGACGTTCGGCGCGATCATTCTCTATGCGCTTCTGAGAAGGAAGCCGGCTCAAGGTCCGGTGGCGTGAGTTTTCGCGCACGCCGAAGCACTCGTTTCTACAGATTCGCCGGCGGCGCAGGTTTTTTCTTTTGCACGTTGTCTTGATCGAAGGAAAAGCCGTTTTGCCGCCGCCGGAATCGCACCCAAGTAGCGCAAGCGCGCGTTACTTTCTTCGCGCCGTCAGTGCGGTCTCCGACAAGTCCACCTCCCGCATCAGCTTGTTCAACGTCTCGTCGTTGATCTCCTGGCTGCTGTGCAGTTCCAGCAACGCCTTACGCTCGGCTCTCATGGCAGCGAGCTTCATCCTGAACTCCAGCGCGTCGGCACGGCGCGCTAGCTCGCGCGGTTCGCGTTCTTCATCGAGCGTGGCGAGGCGGCGCCGATAGAGGTCCATCACCCGCGCCGTGACGTCCGCCGCATACGCCGAGGCCGACTCATCGAGATTCGCGCACTCCCTGTCGTGCACCTCGTCGACGGCGCGAATCGCGGCTTGCGCGGCCATGGTCCGGGCGAGCGCTTCCTCGGCGGCGTGCGGATCCTCGCCGCGGCGCCAGCCGCTCAGCAGCAGCGGCAACGCCACCACCGCCACGATCAGCGAGACCAGAATCACGCCGGATGCGATGAAGATCGCGAGATCGCGGCCCGGCAACGGGGCGCCACCCGGCAACACCTCCGGCAACGACAACACGCCCGCGAGCGTCACGGCTCCCCGCACGCCGGCTACCGTCGTCACCGCGGCAGTGCGTAGGCCCGGAACGGCATTCGCCATGCCTTGTTTTGCGGCGCTGCGGCTCGCGAAATAGCGCAGCAGCCACACCCACACAAAGCGCATCGCGTAGAGCGCGCCCGCTACCGCGGCGATGTAGCCGATCAACCGCCAGACCTGCGCGTCACTGGTCTCGTGTGCGTCGAGCAATGCCCGGCCGAGAATGTGCGGAAACTGCAGCCCCAGCAGAATGAACACCATGCCGTTGAACACGAACTCGATCATCGTCCACGTGCTGCTCGCGCGCACTCGCGATGACGCCGGCCCCGCAGTCACTATGGTCGTGTAGTTCATCATCATGCCGGCGGCGACCGCGGCCAGAATGCCCGACAACTCGAAACGCTCGGCCACCAGATAGGCGGCGAACGGAATCAGCAGGGTCATCACGACGCCGGGCGCCGGATCGCCTTCTTCGGTGAGATTCAGAAAGTGAGCCGACACGAAGCCGAACAGCCAGCTCACCGCCGCGCCGGTCGCGAGGCCGCCCACGGCGATGATCACGAAACTGATCGACGCGTCGCGCAACGAAAACACACCGGTCAGCGCCGCGGCAATCGCGAACTTCAACGCGACCAGTCCCGACGCGTCGTTCATCAACGCCTCGCCTTCGAGAATATGCATCAGCCGCCCCGGAATCTTGCCCTTGCCGACGATGCTGGATAACGCGACCGCATCGGTCGGCGACAACACGGCGGCCAGTGCGAATGCGACCGGCAGCGGGATCGACGGCACCAGCGCGTGCACGAAGTAGCCAACCACCAGCACCGTCATAAAGACGAGGCCGAGCGCGAGCATCAGGATCGAGCGGCGCGCCATGAAGAACTCACGCTTCGGAATGCGCCAGCCGTCCGCGAACAGCAGCGGCGGAATGAACAGCATCATGAAAATTTCCGGATCGAAGGTGACGTGCAGGCCAAGCCTCGGCCACGCGAGCAATGCGCCGATCGCGATCTGCACGAGCGGCAGCGGCAACGCGATCGGCAGGACGCGGGTGAGGGCGCCCGACGCGGCGACGGCGAGCAAGAGAATCAATACGGTAAAGACAATGTCCATCGGTCTATTTCTGGGGATATAACGGTGTGACTTCGGCGATGTTCGGCGAGTTTCGGCGGGTTTCGGCGATTCGGGCCACGCGAAGCTGACTAAGCGTAAGGTCGCAGTTTAGCCCGACGACGCGTTCCGCCTCGGTCAGGGCGACATGCCGCGCCGCCAGCGAGGTGCTGACGTGTTTTCATGACGCCGCGCACCTTAACGGTGCGCGCCACGCCCACGCGCGGCGCATGCTCCCTTACACGGGTCAATCTTTCAGATAATTTTCATCGGAACGTGCGTCAGCGTGCGCATGGAGCTTGCTTAAGGGATATCGATGACGCACATTTGAGAAACGGCGCCGAGGTTGTTCGCTTCCGCGTTCGGACCGGCCCGGCTCTCGCGTGAGAGGACTTGCATGACCATTGCGCAACAGGAAAGGACGGCCAGCGCGCCACACGGTTTCGGTGTCGAGATGACGTCGGGGCTCGAACGTTTTACGGTGCAGCATGGCGAACTCACGCTGAGCAGCGTGTTTCAGCCGATTTTCAGCCTCTCGCATATGCGGGCGGTCGGTTACGAAGGGCTGCTGCGTGCGCACGACGCGCTCGACCGCCCCGTGTCGCCGCTCGACGTATTCGGCGAGGCCGCGCGCCTCGGCGATGTGCTGCAGGTCGACAAGCTGGCTCAGACGCTGCATCTGGAGAATTTCAAAGTACTCGGCGCGGAGCGCGAGTGGTTGTTCCTGAACGTGCATCCCGGCGCGCTCACCGATCCCTATCTCGCCGCTGCCTTGCTGGCAACTTTAAAGCGCGTCGATCTGCCACCGCGACGCATCGTGCTCGAAGTACTCGAGCATCGCGCCGAAGACCTGGAGCGTCTCGCCGACGCCGTGCGCCAGTTCCGCGAGCGCGGCTTCCTGATCGCACTCGACGATTTCGGCGCGGGACACTCTAACGTCGAACGGATCTGGCAGTTGAATCCCGACATCGTCAAGCTCGACCGCATCATGCTGTCGCATGCCGCGCATCGCGCCGACATGGCGACGATCCTGCCTGGCCTCGTGGCGCTGCTGCACGAAGCGGGCAAGCTGGTGCTCGTCGAAGGCGTGGAAACGGAGCATGAAGCGCAGATGGCGCTCGCCTGCAACGCGGACTTCGTGCAGGGCTTTTTCTTCGGCCGTCCGAACCCGGGCGCGGCCGATGCGTTGCACGCGACCACCTGCATCAGCGAACTCACCGAGCGCTATCGCGATCAGGCCGACGCGCGCGAGCGCCGCAATGCCAGCCGGCTCGCGCCGTACTTGCGGGCTTTCGAGCGGGCCGCGGAGCGGCTCGCGGCCGGCGAACCGCTGGAGGAAGTGTGCTGGAATTTTCTGGCGCTCGATCATGCCGCGCGCTGCTTTCTGCTCGATGCAAAGGGCAAGCAGGCGGGCCGCAACGTCGTGCTGCGGGCTGATCGCGCCGCGCATGAAACGCGCTTTCTGCCGCTTGCCGACGCGCAAGGCGCGAACTGGTTGCGTCGTCCGTATTTCCGCGATGCGATCAATGCGCCGGAGCGCGTGCATGTGACGCGGCCGTATCTGTCGATCAACGAGGCGTTGCCGTGCGTGACGCTTTCGGTGGCGACGCGTGTCGGTGAGCAGACTTGCGTGTTGTGCGGCGATATTGACTGGGTGGACGAGGAGCGGTTCTGAGATCATGTCGTTTTCAACGATATTTAACGACACTCAGCCGCGCTTATGTCCGTCCTCCTTGAAGTCATTGCCACGACCGTTGCCGATGCGCGCCTTGCCGCGCAAGCCGGCGCTGACCGTCTCGAACTTGTCACCGCGATGGGCGAGGGCGGTTTAACGCCGAGCGTCGGGCTGATCGAAGCGGCAGTCGCCGCAGTCGAGATACCGGTGAATGTGATCGTGCGGCCGCATAGCCGCTCGTTCGTCTACGACGCCGACGACTACGCAGTGATGCTGCGCGACGTGCGCGCGGTGAAAGCGGCAGGCGCGAATGGCATGGTGATCGGCATGCTGAACGCCGCCGGCGAGATCGACCGCGAAGGCCTTGCCCGTGCGATCGATGCAGCGGATGGACTGGCTATCACCTTCCATCGCGCATTCGACGAAGCGCGGGATTTGCGCCGTTCATTCGATGTGCTGCTTGGTTTTGACGCTGTGACGAACGTGTTGACTTCGGGAGGACAACCTTCGGTGCTGCACGCAGAAGACACGATTCGAGAATTGGTGCGGCAAGCGGCCGGTTCGCATTGCACCGTCTTGGCCGGAGCCGGCTTGACGGTCGATGCGATTGCCGGCTTCGTGAGCAGAACACAAGTTGAAGCTGTGCATTTTGGCTCGGGTGTGCGCGTGAACAGCGACGGTCTCGCGCCGGTCGATCCAGACAAGATTGCAAAGGTGCGCGCACTATTGGCGAGCGCATGAATCAATAGCTAAACCAGCGAAGCAAAGAAAAATGCCGCTTCGAGATCGCTCTCCAAGCGGCATTAATTTACTTGCCTCTACGAGGCCCAAAAAACTATTTCGCCACGACCACCGGAATCCCGCGCAACTGCCCCGCGCCCTTTACCTCCTCCAGCGATTTCCGCACCGACTCACCCGTCGCCGCTTCGATCTGCAAGCGTGCGGCCAGATCGCGCTCACCACGCTTCACACCCGCCAGATTCGCGAGTTTCACGTGACCATAACCGCGCACACGAGCGTGCAGGTCGGCGAGCTTTGCCACGTCTTCCAGATTGCCGGCATCGAGCTTCGCGAGCGCGCGCTGCAACGTGGTTTCATAATCGCCCGCGAGTTCGCGTTCCATCTTGCGTTCCAGCGTGCGGCCGAACGGATCGAGCATCGTGCCGCGCAGGCTGCTGAATTTCGCCAGCGCGCCGAGCACCGGCCACATCCATTGACCAAAGGTTTTTTTAGAAGGATTCTTGCCCGGTTCAGGACGCGTGAGCGTCGGCGGCGCGAGATTGAACTTGATGCCGAAGTCCTTGCCGGCCACGCCTTCGAATTGCGCTTCCAGTGCTTCGCGGAAGGCCGCATCCGTATGCAGACGCGCTACTTCGTATTCGTCCTTCACCGCGAGCAGACGATAGAACGTGGTCGCCACCGCGCGCGTCACGCGCTCGCTCTTCGCATCCACCGAGGTTTCCGCGCGACGTGCCGCCTCTACTAGCGCGCGATAGCGCTTCACGTAGCTCGCGCCGCCATATGTCTGCAGACGTCCTTCGCGATGCGCGATCAGTTCGTCGAGCGTATCCACGCGCACGCTCTGCCTGGCGAGATGCCGCGCTTGCCACAGCGCTTCGAGCGCGGCGGGATCTTCGGCGGCGAGGCGGCCGATCGAAAACGCCAGCTGATTCATCTGCACCGCGACGTTGTTCAATTCGATCGCACGCATCATCGCGCCGAACGATACGGGCACCAGACCGAGTTGCCAGGCATAACCGAGCATCAGAATGTTCGCGCCGATCGTGTCGCCGAGAAAACGCGTGGCGAGCGCTTGTGCATCGCATGTCGACATGCGCTCCGGCCCGGCCGCGTGACGCATCTTGTCGAGCAATGCGTCGGCGTGCAGCGTCGCGTCCGGATTGGTCACGAACGTGGCGTTCGGAATTGCATGCGTGTTCACGACGATGCGCGTGCGGCCATGACGCACCGTTTGCAGCGCATCGGCGCTGGCGCCGACCACCATATCGCAGGCGAGCAGCACGTCGGCCTGTTGGGTGTCGATACGCACCTGGTTGAGCCACTCGTCGCGCGCGGCGAAGCGCACGAACGACAGCACCGAGCCGCCCTTTTGCGCGAAGCCCATGAAGTCGAGCACCGATGCGCTCTTGCCTTCCAGATGCGCCGCCATGCTGATCAATGCGCCGACCGTCACGACGCCCGTGCCGCCGACGCCCGTCACCAGAATGTCGTACGGCGCGGCGTCGAGATGCGTCGCAGGAATCGGCAGTGCTTCGACGCGAGCGGCTAGCGCTTGCGGATCGAACGCGGCGCCCGCGGCTTTCTTCAGCTTGCCGCCTTCCACCGTGACGAAGCTCGGGCAGAAGCCGTTCACGCACGAATAGTCTTTGTTGCACGACGATTGATCGATGCGGCGCTTGCGGCCCAAGGCCGTTTCAACCGGTTCCACTGACAGGCAATTCGACTGTACGCCGCAATCTCCGCAGCCTTCGCAAACCTCTTCATTGATGAAGAGACGCTTGTCCGGATCGGGGAATTCACCTTTTTTCCGGCGCCGGCGTTTTTCCGCCGCACAGGTCTGGTCATAGATCAGCACCGTCACGCCGTCGGTGTCGCGCAATTGGCGCTGCACGGTATCCATCTCGCTGCGATGGTGAAACGTGGTGCCCTTCGGGAACTGGTCGTGATGGCCATCGTATTTCTCCGGCTCGTCGCTGACCACGACGAAGCGCGACACGCCTTCGGCTTCCACCTGACGCGCGATCTGCGGCACCGAGATGCTGCCGTCCACGGGCTGGCCACCCGTCATCGCGACGGCGTCGTTATAGAGAATCTTGTACGTGATCGTGGCCTTCGCGGCCACGGCCTGGCGGATCGCCAGAATGCCCGAGTGGAAGTAGGTGCCGTCGCCGAGATTCTGGAACACGTGACGCGTTTTCGTGAACATCGAATGCGAAGCCCAGTCCACGCCTTCGCCGCCCATCTGGATGAGACCGGTCGTGTCGCGCTCCATCCACGAGGCCATGAAGTGACAGCCGATGCCCGCATGCGCGATCGATCCTTCCGGCACTTTGGTCGACGTGTTGTGCGGGCAGCCCGAGCAGAAGTACGGCGTGCGCTTCACGCTGTCCGCAGCGTTCGAAAGAATTTGCGGCGCGACCAGATCGACCACGCGTTCGCGGCGATCGAGCGCGGGCTTGTGCTTCGCGAGCCAGTCGGCGAACACCGGCAGAATGCGCGACGGCCGCAATTCACCGAGCGACGACAGCAGCAGCGTGCCGTCTTCGGCGTTCTTGCCGACCACGATCGGCCGCGCGCCTTGCGTGCGGTTGTACAGATAGTCCTTGATCTGCTGTTCGATGACCGGGCCTTTCTCCTCGATCACCAGCACTTCGGACAGGCCGGAGACGAACGCGTCGATCCGCGTCATCTCCAGCGGAAACGACAGGCCGACCTTGTAGATGCGCACGCCGGCCGCTTCCAGATCGGCGACCGTCAGGTCGAGGCGGCGCAGCGTTTCCATCAGGTCCAGATGCGCCTTGCCGCACGTCACGATCCCAACGTTCGCATGCGGGCTCGGCGCGATCCATTTGTCGATGCTGTTCACGCGCGCGAAGTGGCGCACCGCGTCGAGCTTCGCGTGCATCCGCGATTCGATCGTCAGGCTCGGCAGATCGGGCCAGCGATTATGCAGGCCGCCAGCGGGCGCTTCGAAATCCTGCGGCATGGTCCAGTCGGTGCGCAGCGCGTCGAGATCGACCGTCGAGCCTGATTCGACCGTTTCGGAGATTGCCTTGTAGCCAACCCACGCGCCCGAAAAGCGCGACAACTCCCAGCCATACAAGCCGAACTCGAGCATGTCGGCGATATTCGACGGATTCACCACCGGCATATGCCACGCCATCATCGCGAAGTCGCTTTGATGCGGCATCGATGAGGACACGCAGCCGTGGTCGTCGCCGGCCACCACCAGCACGCCGCCGTGCGGCGACGAGCCGTAGGCGTTGCCGTGCTTGAGCGCGTCGCCGGCGCGATCCACGCCCGGGCCCTTGCCGTACCACATCGCGAACACGCCTTCGACGGTGCGCTCCGGATCCGATTCGACCCGCTGCGTGCCGAGCACGGCGGTGCCGCCGAGTTCTTCGTTGATGGCGGGCAAAAAGCGGATATCACTCGCCGCGAGCAGTTTGTTCGCTTTCCACAACTGCTGGTCGACCATGCCGAGCGGCGACCCGCGATAGCCGCTGATGAAGCCCGCGGTATTCATGCCGCGCGCCTTGTCGGCGGCGCGCTGCATGAGCACAAGACGCACCAGCGCCTGCGTGCCGGTCAGGAAGATCCGGCCGCGCGTGGCGGTGAGGTTGTCGGAAAGCTTGTAATCGGCCAGTGCGGGCGTGCCGTCGATGGGCAGGCGAGCGGTCATGGGTGAGTCTCCGTTGTCGGCCGGAGTTGGCGCTTCAGCGCTTACTCCGATCCCATGCAACATAGTTGCGGTTTGCA
This sequence comes from Paraburkholderia sp. BL25I1N1, assembly GCF_003002025.1. Taxonomy (GTDB): domain Bacteria; phylum Pseudomonadota; class Gammaproteobacteria; order Burkholderiales; family Burkholderiaceae; genus Paraburkholderia. The sequence goes on along the minus strand of NZ_PVZB01000017.1, from coordinate 32,768 downwards.
TCCGCGCGCGGTGGTGGGGACCACGAAGGTGACGCAGCGAAAGAGACTCTATTTTTTAGCGCCAATGAGAGAGGATTTTTTCTACTTTGCCCGGACAGTCGCAAATGGGCGCGAAGACCCGCGCGTTTTAATGAAGTTTTGAGATGGATCTGCCGCGCAACGGGCGGAGTCGGGTAAGCCCTGGTGCGGTCCGAACCTGATTACGGCAAGGTCCGCAGCGTTGCAGCGCTCGCGACCGGCGCGTCGTCGAGCGGCACGATCTCATTGAAATGCGCGTAGTCGATATGGCTCACGCCGTCTTTCTCGGTCATGATGTCGACGAAACGGTGCTGCCAGTAGATCTCGTCGCACGACCACGTGTGGCGCGCCTGCATGGTTTGCGAGGTTGACTCGTCGATGCCTTCGAGTGTGAGCAGCAGCAACGTGCCGCGTTTATTGAGCGTTTCCGCGGTCTCGCCGAATAGCGGACTGCTTTCATCGACAATGTGCATCACGGTCCAGCCCAGTTTGAATACCGGGTGTTGATCGCGAACCAGCGTGAGGTCATAGAGCTTGCGCAACGTATAACCTTCGACCGTGGTTTCCGTGCGCAGAATCCGCAGCCGCGCGCGCGCCTCGGCGATCACGTTCTGACGCGCGTTGGCCGAGCGCACCATGAGCGTCATGCGTCCGTCGAGCGGTCGGATCACCGCGTAGCGGGCAAAGATGATCTTGGCGTGCGGGCGCGAGAAGCGCGCGAAGATGAGCCCCGTTGCCAACGCGATGCCGGACATGCCGACAAAAATTTCCAGCGTGGCGATCCAGTGCGCGTAGACGGTTTGCGGATGCATGTCGCCATATCCGACCGTGGCGAGCGTCTCGACGCTGAAGAAAAACGCGCCACCAAAACCGGCGGGAAACTGATTGGCGATGGGCGCGTTGCCCAGCATGTAGAGCGCGGCGAACGTGGTGTTGAGCAGCAGGAACAAGACCCCGAGCGATACGAAAAAAACCGGCCAGCGAACCACGAGCGCGCGATGATAGAGATCCTGCCAGAGCGGCGTCGGCATGCCGTGATCGATGACCACGCGATCGTCCAGGCGGAATTCGCGGCTGCCTGTTGGGCGGCGCGTCGATGCACGAGCTTCAGCGTCGCCGAAGCCGGAAGGACGGTCTGACGGTTCGGTCGCCATCGCAAACTCGTGGAGATGAAAACGGCCAAAGCGTAGCACGCCGCCTCGTCCTCGAAAGGTGATTTTCGGCGTGGCGCGTGGGGCGCGACGGTGCGGCGCTGCCGTGAGTTCGCCATGCCTGCATAATGTTTCGGCCCGGCGTATCGACCGGCTTCAATGGGCTCGCACCGCGCTTGGAAGCAAGCACGCAGCAGTCACGCAGTCACGCGGTCACGCACGCGAACCGCGGCGTGCGCACGCTGCGAACTTACGGAAAGGCTCGCGGCTTGGGGATGCCTGCGCCGTGTTCGATATCGTCGACGGCTTGCTGATGAGCGGCCGCGACCGCTTCGGTCTCGTCGCCGTAGCCATTGTCGCCGCCTACCGTCGTCCACGGTTTGACGGCTTTCTCGCGATGGCGGATTTCGTATTCCGCGTCCCAGCGGGCACCATTGAGTTCGAGCGGGCGGACGTGAATGGAATACACGCCGTAGAGGAAGAGCTGTTCAGCCATGACCGCCTCCGGCCGTTTGGTTCAGGGTGGCGCCGAGCGACGACAAACGAGAACGCGAAAGACGCGGCGCCGGTTGCTGCCTAAAGTTCGATTTCTCCGAGGATGCGGTGAGCAAGCGCTTTGGCTTCCTCAAGGGCCTCCTCCGGCGTCGACGAAGTGGCTTCGACTTCGTACAGCGTGGTTTCCTGATCGGCGGTTGCGTCGCCTTCGTCGCGCGAAAGGGTGACCACGCCCTGCCAGGTGTCTTTTTCTACTTCTCTTGTGGAGGCAGTGGCCGTGTAAATGCCTTTGGTGTAGGTGATGTCGTCCATGGCGTCTCTCCGTCTTCCAAAGGTTTCGGTTTTTTCATCCTAGCACGATGATGGAGCTTCCGTTCTCCGCCCCGGCGGCGCTCCATGCCGGTGAGAATGCGCGCCGCACAAGGCAACAGAATTACAGCAGCGCGACCACCTCATCGAGCGACGGCGCGTGGGCGCCGGCATGGCGGCAAGCGGCCGCGCCGGCGGCCAGCGCGAACGCCAGATGCTCAGGCCACGCCCGCTGCGGCGCGGTCATCAGGCTGAACAGCAAGCCGCCGATCGACGCATCGCCCGCGCCGACCGTATCCACCACCTCGACGCGCGGCGGCCGTGCCTCGGTCACCATCGCGCCGTCTATCAGCACGGCGGTCTCCGGTCCGCGCGTCACCAGCACGGTGGCGGTCGGATTCATGGCGCGCAACTGCGCGAGTGCGCCCGCTTCGTCGTCGGTCTTGAACAGCAGGCGCAAGTCCTCGTCCGACACCTTGATCAGATCGGCGAGCGCGGCCATTTTCCGCAACGTGGGCTCGTAGCCGTGCTCCATCAGATTGCGGTAGTTCGGATCGAAACTGATCTTCACGCCCTGCGAACGCAACTCGGCCGCCAGCGTCGCGAGCGTGTTGCCGATCGGCTGCCGCACGAGGCTGATGCAGCCGAAGTGCGCCCATTTCACCTGACCCATCCAGCCCGCCGGCAGTTGTGCCGGATCGAATGCCAGATCGGCGCTGTTCTCGCCCATGAAGAAGTACGCGGGCGGATGCGTCTGATGGACGATCGCCAGCAAGGGCGGCCGCTCCACGCGCTGCATGAAGCGCATGTCGAGCCCGGCCGCGACGCTTGCGTTCCACAACTCGTCGGAGAAGTTGTCGACGCCTAACGATCCCGCGCACGCGGTCGGCAGACCGAGCCGCGCCACGCAGCGCGCCACGTTCCAGCCGGCGCCGCCAGGACGCGAGAGCCATTGCGACGTGCCGGTGCGCACGAGATCGGTGAGGATGTCGCCGGCTGAGACGAAGAAGGGGAATTCGTGGTTCGCGCTGGGATTGCTCATTTTGTTTGCTCCGCGGATTCGGGCGCAGCGGCCGCCCCGTCGGGCAGCGCGTGGGCCAGTACTTCGTAGCAGGCGCCCATGGTGTGATAGTCGGTCTTGCCGGCCGGACTCTTTTCGTCGCTGTACTTGCGGTTGTCGCACGTGAGGATGCGGTACCACGCGCCATACTTGTGATCGACGAAATGCGCCCAGCTATAGCGCCAGATCTCGTCGTACCAGTCCCAGAAGCGTTCGTTGCCGGTGCGCTTGCCGAGCAGCGCGGCCGTCGCGAAGGTCTCTGCCTGGACCCAGAAATACTTGTCGTGGTCGCACACGGTGCCGTCGGGGCCGAAGCCGTAGTAGAGGCCGCCGTGGTCTTCGTCCCACGCGTGCGTCATGGCGGCGTCGAATAGCTCGATGGCGCGTGGCAGCAGCCACGGCAGCGGACGGAAGCGTTCGAGAATCAGCAGCAGCTTCGCCCATTCCGTCTGGTGCCCTGGCTGGAAGCCCCATGGGCGGAAGATGTTCGAGCTGTCTTCCTCGTTGTAGTGCCAGTCGACCGACCAGTCCGCGTGAAAGTGCTCCCACACCAGGCCCTGCGACAGCTTCGCCTGACGCAGCGTGATATTCGACGCCACCCGCTCCGCGCGATCCAGATAGACGAGATGCCGGGTTGCTTCGTGCGCGGCGAGCAGCGCCTCGGTGGTGTGCATGTTCGCGTTTTGGCCACGGTACGAACTGACCCGCCAGTCGGGCGACGCTTCGTCGGCGTAGAGGCCCGCGGCGGCGTCCCAGAAACGGTGTTCCATCAGCTCGAAGGTTGCGCCGATCATCGGCCTGGCTTCTTCGATGCCGGCCATCGCCGCATGCGAATAGGCGAGCAGCACAAAGGCCAGGCCGTAGCAGTGGCGCGTCGCGTCGAGCGTGCGCTTCTTGCCGTCGTGCCATTCGAGTTCCCAGTCGTAGCCTTCGTGCTGCGCGTCCCAATGCGCTTCGCGCAGGAACCGCAAACCGTGGCGCGCGTACTCGAGATGCTGCGGGTCGCCGAACTGGCGATACGCCATCGCGTAGTTGAAGACGTAGCGGCAACTGCTCACCAGATGCCGCGTGGTTTTGTCGTAGACCGAACCGTCGTCGCGGAAGAAATGGAAAAAGCCGCCGCTCGGGTCGAACACGTTCGGCGCGTAGAAACGCAGCGTGTCCTGCACATGCGAGAGCAGAAAGTCGCGTGAGCGGAAGCTCTCGACGGGCGGCGCCGCAGCGGCGCCGTTAGCGGGGTGAAGCGGATCGGATTGCGTCATGGCATTTTCACCAAAGTACTGGCACGGGCAATGAGATGGACGGGCAAACGGACTTCCAGTTCGGCGGGTGCGTCTTCGAGCAGCAGCTCGACGCCGCGCCGGCCGAGCGCTTCCTTGTCGACCGAGAGGGTCGACAGCGGCGGCGTGGCATGGGCGGCGGCGGGAATGTCGTCGAAACCGATGATGGCAATGTCCTCGGGCACGCGCAGTCCGCGCGCGAGGCACGCGCGCAGCGCGGCGAGCGCGGCGGCGTCGTTGTAGGCAAACACGGCGTCGGGGCGCGGGCCCGGCGCGTCGAGCAGTTGATGCATGGCGCGCGCGGCGCCGCTGTCGGGGTCGAGGCCGGCGTCGATTGTTACTTCCAGTGACGGGTCGAACAGCAAACCCGCTTCGAAGAACGCGCGCCGGTAACCGAGCGCGCGCTGCGCGATGCTGAAGTGCGCGAGCGAGCCGCCGATGAATGCAACACGCTTGCGCCGCTGCTCGAACAGATGCCGCATGGCGAGCATGGCGCCCGCGGCGTTGTCGAGATTCACCGAGCGCATGCCGGGCGCCCACAGGTCGATCAGCACGAGCGGGCGCTGCATGGCCACCAGCGTGGTCAGCGTTTCGGGCTCGACGAAACCGGCGATCGCCACCGCGTCCGGCGCGTGCAGGCGCATCTGCTGGATCACGTCTTCGGTGGGGCCTGCGGTCAGCACGGACGGCACGATACCGCGCTCGCGGCAGGCGTCTTCCACGCCGTGCAGCACGTGCGAGAAGAACGGGCTGACGGCGAAATTATTGTGCTGACGGTGCAGCAAAAAGGTGAGACGGCGGATGCGCGGGCGCAACTGGGCAGCGTCATAGCCGAGCTTGCGCGCCGCTTCGACGACGCGCTCGCGGGTGGCCTCGGAAAGGCCCGGCTGGTTCTTCAATGCGCGTGAGACGGTGCCGATCGACACGCTGGCCGCGCGGGCGACGTCGCGGATGGTTGTGGCCATCGAATCAGGCGGACGCGCAAGGGCGGCCGCACGGTGTTTGGGTTCGGGCGATTGTATAGTAAAACCGCTCTGGAACCGCCCGAAAAACACCCGCTCGACACCGGGAAATACCCGTAGGCAATGGAGTTGGCCCGGAATATGCCGTTTAGTAAAATTAGCTAAACAAAGCCCGATGCGGTCTCAACGCCGCTCGTTCACCCGAGCGAAACATGCGCGGCTTCGGCCTGTCCGCGCAACAAGGCCACGCTTTCGTCGGCATCGATCAGCACGAAGCCGCTCGTCTCGTGTTTCGCGCGCCGCTTGGCCAGCGCCGCTACGGATGCGATTTCCTCGCTGCTGTAAAGCGACGGGCCGTCGGCGGGTTCGACGCGCACACAGCCGATCGCCATCGTCACGAAACCGAAGAAGGTCGGGTTGCCGCGTCGGTCTTCACCGTGAATGCCACCGGCGAGGCGATCGGCCGGTGCGTAGAAGCGCTGCGCGCCCTCGTTGAACACATGAATCGCGCGCAGCACGCGCTCACGCCAGTCGTCGCTCTGGAACAGGATCAGAAAGTCGTCGCCGCCCACGTGGCCGAGAAAGTCGCGGGTGGGATCGCACGCATCGGCGAGTACGACGGCGGCGAATTTCAGGACTTCGTCACCTTGCCAGTAGCCGTACTGATCGTTGAACGGCTTGAAGTGGTTCAGGTCGACGTAGCACGCGTAGAAGCCGGCGTGGTTGTCGAGCAGGCGGGCAATGTGCGAACTGATCGGGATGTTGCCGGGCAGGAAGGTCAGCGGGTTCGCGTAGCGCGCGGCTTCAATCCGGACCTCCGTGACCGCGCGCACGAGCTTCTCGCCGGTGCCGAGGCCGACGTATTTGCCATTGTCGGTGATGACGAAGCCATCGGCGAGATAGCGTTGATCGTCGCTGGCGAGGAGCTTGGCCATCTGCTCGACGGTCATCGATTTCTCGATAATCATCGGCGACGCATTGGCGAACAGCAGGCAAGGCCGCTTGCCGAACAGCTCGCGGTGATACGGCAGCGCGTAGCGGTCCATGAAGCTGCGGCGGTTGATCAGCGCGACCGGCTCGTCGTGTTCGACCACCGCAACCGCGTGCAGGTCGGGCATGCGGTTGAACAGTTCGAGCACGTCGTTGTTGGTCGCGTGGCGCGGCAATGCCGGCGCGTGCACCAGCATTTTTTCCGACGCCATGCCGCCCGAAGGTGAGGCGCTGCTCACCGTGCGCGTGGTCTCGGGGAACACAGCGATGTGACCCGCGCGCAGTGCATCGCGGGCGTCGTCGGTCACGTGGCGGGCCGGCTGCGCGCGCGGACGGCCGAAGAAAAAGCCCTGCCCGCAGCCGATTCCCATGTCGCGCACCACGATCAGATCCGCTTCGTTTTCAATGCCCTCCGCGACGAGCCGCGCACCGCTCGCGCTGGCGAAGTGCTGCATCGCGCGCACGGCTTCGAACTTGAGCGGGTCGCAGGATATGTCGTGAATGAAGAAGCGGTCGATCTTCACGACGTCCGGTTGCAGCCGCACCCATAAATTCATGCTGGCGTTCGCTGTGCCGTAGTCGTCGAGCGCGAACTGCGCGCCGGTTGTGCGCAGTGTCGTGATCACCGGCAGGAAACTGCCCACATCCAGAATCGTGCTTTGCTCGGTCAGTTCGACCACGATCCGCTGCGGATCGACGCCGCGATGACGCAGCAGCGCGAGCGTATCGTCGCGCGCCTCGGCCAGCTGACGCATCGCGCCCGCGCTGAAATTCAGAAACAGCTTTCCGTCGAAGTCGAGCTGCGCGAACGCTTCGATGCAGGTGCGCGCGGCGGCGCGTTCGAGCTCGATCGTGCAGCCCTCGGCGAGCGCTTGCGCAAACAGCGCGAACGGCGCTTCGAGCGGCGTGCCGGCCGGGCCGCGGATCAGACCTTCATAGCCGAGGATCGCGCCGTCTTCGAAATCGATGATCGGCTGGAACACGGCGGACAGCTCACGCCGGGCGATCAAGTCCTCGACGCGCGGCGCGGCGGGTCGGGAGGGCGAGCGAGGTTGCATGGCGGGTAGGCGTAGCGTTCGACCTTCGGCTTATCGGCCGGACTTGCCTGGAGTTAAGTGAAGTTTTAATGAACTGTTGCACCGGGTTGGTGCGGCTGCATTCGGTCGAGCCATTCTGAAGGACGCTCCCGTCCGGCTTCGCATTGCCAGGAATCGGCCTATGCCATCCGGCCGAGGCGACAGCGGCGCCGTTTGCGCGTGAAATAACAAAAAAGCCGCGCGAGGCGGCTTTCTTCAAATGACGCTCAGGGAGGGCGCTTATGAATGTCCTGTTTGCATTGCGCGCGTATTCACCGGCGGGCGACGGCGGCGGCGGTCCGCTCGCGCGAAGCGGCGTGGGTCTCGCCGCTCATGTCGCGGGCGCCCCAGCGCTGCGCGAGCGCGGCGCACACCATCAACTGGATCTGGTGGAACAGCATCAGCGGCAAAACGACGGCGCCCACCGCATGCGAGGCGAAGATCACCTTGGCCATCGGCACGCCGGCGGCGAGACTCTTCTTCGACCCGCAGAAGATAATGGTGATCTGGTCCGCACGGCTAAAGCCGAGCCGCTTGCTGACGAATATCGTCACGGCGAGAGCCAGTGCGAGCAGCACGACGCACAGCAGCAGCAGGCCGCCGAGGGCCGAGAGCGGAATCTGATGCCACAGGCCTTCGTTGACGGCCTCGCTGAACGCGCCGTACACCACCAGCAGGATCGACCCCTGGTCGACAAACTTGAGCACGCCGCGATTGCGCTCGATCCATTTGCCGATCAGCGGGCGCAGCAGCTGCCCGGCCACAAACGGCACCAACAGTTGCAGCACGATGTTGCCTACCGTATGCCACGGCGAAGCGCCGCCGCCGGCCGCCTGATTGGTGACGACGAGGCTGACGAGCGCGGGTGTGATGAAAATGCCGAGCAGGCTCGAGGCCGACGCGCTGCATACGGCAGCCGGCACGTTGCCTTTGGCAATGGACGTGAACGCGATCGACGACTGAACCGTAGACGGCAGCGTGCAGAGGAAGAGGACCCCCGCATAGAGCGCCGGCGTGACAAGTGGCGAAAGGAGCGGTTTAAGCGCGAGGCCGAGCAGCGGAAAGAGCGCGAACGTACTGAGCAGCACTACAAGATGCAGGCGCCAATGCGTCGCGCCCGCAATGATCGCTTCGCGTGAGAGCTTGGCGCCGTGCAGGAAAAACAGCAGGCCGACTGCCACGTTGGTCACCCAGTTGAACCCGACGGCGGCCTGCCCGTGAACCGGCAGCAAGCTGGCAAGGATCACGGTGCCGACGAGGCACAGGGTGAAGTTGTCGGGAAGCAGTTTCGGGCGAGCCATGTCGGAATCTCGATTCGGTGACGCGGAATAGCGCGCCGGGCAAGCGCGTGACGCCGCCGCCCCAGCCTATGGGAAACCGCTATTGTTGTTGATTTTCGATTAAATATGCAAATTCATTTGCCGAATTGATTAATGAGGGTTGCGCATCAAAAGGCGCGTTCCGGAAAATGTCGGACAGCGCCTTGATTCACGTTTTCAGTATTGGCGACATGATCTGTTTGGTCTATGCGCTTTTGGCAATCGAGGTGAAAATCCCACACGATTCGTCATACGCAAAAGCGCGTGAGCGGGCCGCGTCAAGTCATTGGACTCAAGCGGTTTGACGGTTTTCACGCGGGGCCTCCGTGGCGGAAAAAGGTCGCAGTAACAAGGTGTTACATCCGCGTCCGAGGCCTAACACTTTTTGGCTCGACACCCTTTGCCGGTGCCCATAAATTACGGTTCAAAGGCCGTCGGGCTGTACCCGCGCCGCGAACTTGTCGCAGCGCCCGTGCCAATCCCAAAACAAGTCCATCGCAGCTCGAACGATGGGTTTCAGGCAAGTCTTCGGGCATGAGAGTCACTGGGTGGACGGGTTGTCGAGAACGAGGCACTGGGTGTTGGGCGCGGTTATCACCGCGCTGTGCTCGTTCGCCTATGCGAAAGCGTCGGGCGTGCCGCACGGCGGCGGTGGCGGCGGCCATTCGCATGCCGAAGCGAATCGCGCCGTGGGTGGCGAGATGCGCAACGGGGGCCGCTACTACGGCGCTGCCACCGCAGCACCGGCGCGCACTAGGGACGCCGACCGCAACGCGCGTCTGCCGCGTGGCGGAGCGAACTTCGCGGGCGGAACTTACGCCGACGGCTTCGACGTCTACAAGCCTGGCGTGCACCGGGTCGCCGGCCCGGCCGGATATGCCGGCGACAGCCGCGGCAGCATGCAGTACGCCGGCGCCATCACGCCAGTCAGTGCCGAGTCGCGCGCGGTGCCGCGGCCGCCGGCCAATGCGCCGGTTCGCTCCGGTTCGATTCGCGCCGACATCGCCCGCTACAACGAAGAACGCGGTTCGCAGCGCGCTATGCAGCGCCAGTCCGACGACCCGCGCCAATCGGAAGGCTCGCCTTACCGGAACTAGGCGTACGCGCTGCGTGCGCTGTGCATCGGGTTTGTTGCGTGAGCAACCAGTGTTTGCCGTTCCGGCTGCGCGCGCACACATCTCTTTCTATCTTCCTGCCGCTTGAATATTGTCCGAATGCTCCCGTCGGGTAGCTGATTCCGCACGCCCCACTTATGCCTCATTGCGAACCGCGAACGAGGCGTCTCTGCCCATTTCGTCCTCCCAAATTCATATCACTTCGTCGCACCGCACCGCTTCGCCTGCCTGTCAATCTGGTTGTTAGCAGCCTTCCGCATTGCCTTCACTCCTGACGCGCGCCGTCGATGTGACGTTTCGACGCCACACTTTTTTGAAAATACTCGGCAGCACACCCTCTCCCATCGTCAAATTTGGTCGTTTCTGCGGCGGTGCGTCATCCGCATGTCATCTGAGGCGTTATCAATCCGTTCGCTGCAAGGTGAGCAACGGTTTGCGCGGTGCGCCAAAACTTGGGGCGGCACCCCGGGCGCGCTATCGGCCAGGGCTTTATCAGGCCGATAAGCGACAAAACTAATCAGACCGATATACCGGCAATAACCAACGATATTTTTGTTCATAAAAATGGTCCGCAAAGATGGTCCCGCCCAGATTGGCTCGATGATCGAACGGACAACAACAATGATTCGCGCGAGCTCCCCCTTTCGCACAGCCACACCCTTTTTGACAAAGACAGGAGAACCCATGAAAACAAGCATCAGCAGTGCGCTGAAGACCACCCTCAAGGCAACCGCGTGTGCCGCTCTGCTGGCCAGTGCATCGTCTGCTTTTGCGCAATCGAGCGTGCAGCTTTACGGTCAGGTCGACGAATGGGTCGGCGCGCAGAAATTCCCGGGCGGCAAGACCGCGGTGCAGGTCGCGGGCGGCGGCATGTCGACTTCGTATTGGGGCTTGAAGGGGGCGGAGGATCTGGGCAACGGCTACAAGGCGATCTTCGCGTTGGAAGGTTTCTTCCTGGCGCAAAACGGCCAGTACGGCCGCTTCACCGGCGATACGATGTTCTCGCGTAACGCGTACGTCGGCATCGAGTCGCCCTACGGTACGGTCACGGCCGGCCGTCTGACGACGCCGTTGTTCGTGTCGACGATTCTGTTCAACCCGTTCGTGGATTCGTACCAGTTCTCGCCGATGGTCTGGCACACGTACCTGGGCCTCGGCACGTTCCCGACCTACTCGACGGATCAGGGCGTGACCGGCGACTCGGGCTGGAGCAACGCGGTGTCGTACTCGTCGCCGAACTTCAGCGGTTTGAGCGCGACGGCCATGTACGCGCTCGGCAACACGACCGAGAACGGCGCGAAGAAATGGAGCGGGCAGGTTCTGTACTTCCACGGCCCGTTCGCGGCCACGGCGGTGTACCAGTACGTGAACTTCAACAACGTGCCGAGCGACCTCGGCAGCTTCGGCACCTCGGGCGTGCCCGGCCTGAAAAGCCAGAGCGTTGCGCAAGTCGGCCTGTCGTATGACCTGAAGTTCGTGAAGTTCTTCGGCCAGTACATGTACACGTACAACGACCAGCAGGTCACGAGCTGGCACGTGAACACGGCGCAAGGCGGCGCGACGGTGCCGTTCGGGCCGGGGTCGGTAATGGCGTCGTACGCCTACTCGCGCGACGGCGGCGGCTTCGATCAGACCCGTCAGACGGCAGCGCTCGGCTACGACTATCCGCTGTCCAAGCGTACGGACGTCTACGCCGCCTACATGTACGACCACATTTCCAGCGTGTCGAGCGGCAACACCTACGGCGTCGGCCTGCGCGCGAAGTTCTAAGCGTCCCGGCGGCACTGCGCGACGTCTGCTTGCGGGCTTCGCGCGACGGACGCATCAGTTTGATCTCCAAACCCGTCTCCTTCGGAAGGCGGGTTTTTTTGTGTCTACGCGCCGCTGTTCTTTCGCTCGGGAAACGGTTTTGCCGACCAGTCTTTGATAAACCCGGCAAAATGATGCCGATTGATTCCCAAAGCGAGTGATTGAGATGGATACCCTCGTCAGCATGAAAGTGTTCCGCCAGGTGGTCGAAGTCGGCAGTTTTGTGGGCGCGGCTGAACGCATGGAGATGTCGGCGGCCATGGCGAGCAAGCATGTGATGCACCTCGAACAGCAACTCGGCGCGCGGCTGCTCAACCGCACTACGCGGCGGGTCGCGCCGACCGAGGCGGGCCGCGAGTACTACGAGCGGCTGAGCCAGGTGCTCACCGAACTCGAGGAGGCCGAGCAGGTGGTTGGCGCGGCGAGCGTCGTGCCGCAGGGGCGCTTGCGGGTGTCGTCGCTGTCGGCATTCGGTTTGAGCCACGTGATGGCCGCAGTGGCCGACTACGCCGCGCAGTATCCGCAGGTCACTGTCGATATGACCTTGTCGGACCGCGTGGTCGAATTGATCGACGAGGGTTTCGATGTCGCGATCCGCGCGTCGCCGAGCGGGCTGAAGTCTTCTTCATTGATCGCGCGGCAGATCGCGACCGCGCACCTCGTGCTGTGCGCGTCGCCGGCGTATTTGAAGCGCCACGGCACGCCGAAGACGGTCGCCGATCTGGCGCGCCACAACTATCTGCAATACGCGGGCGTCTCGGCGCTCGAAATCGCGCCTGCCACCGGCGACGCCTCGCCGCGCGTGCGTCTGACGGGCAATCTGATCGTCAATCATCTGGAAGCGCAGCGCGTGATCGTGCTGCAAGGCGCGGGCATCGCGATGCTCGGCACCGAAGTGATCGGCGACGATCTGGCCGCGGGGCGCCTCGTCCCGTTGCTGGTGGACGACGTGCCGCCGCGCGAGCTGCCGATTCACGTGGTCTACGCGAGCCGCCGGCATCTGTCGGCCAAGGTGCGCTCGTTTGTCGACTTTCTCGCCGAACGGTTCGCGAACGAATCGTTGTGGCCGTCGCTCGAACAGATCAAAGCTTTGGCGGTGCGCTAGGCGGCTTTGGCCACCGAGGCAGCGTGACCCGTTTCGCTATACTGGTTGCCAGCACCCATACGCGTAACGATCTGGGGGAGACATGACCGATCTGTCCACGCCGCAGCGCGCCGGCAGCCACAAGCTGCCCGCGGGCCGGCGCTTGCGCTTTGTCACGGCGGCTGCCTTGTTCGATGGCCACGATGCGTCGATCAACATCATGCGGCGCATTCTGCAGGCGAGCGGAATAGAGGTGATTCACCTCGGCCACAACCGCTCCGTCGATGAAGTCGCCGCTGCCGCGTTGCAAGAGGACGCCGACGGCGTTGCCGTGTCCAGCTACCAGGGTGGCCACAACGAATACTTCCGCTATCTGGTCGATCTGCTGCGAGCGCGCGGCGGCGAGCGCATCAAGGTGTTCGGCGGCGGCGGCGGGGTGATCGTCCCTGAGGAAATCGCGGAGCTCGAGCGTTACGGCGTCGAGAAGATTTATTCGCCGCAGGATGGGCAGCGGCTCGGGCTGCAAGGCATGATCGACGATATGATCGCGCGCTGCGCCGAAGGCGCGCGTGCGGCTGTGGCGGCCGGGCAGAATCCGGTTGGCGAGTGGGTGAACGAGCTTTCGAAGCATGGGTTGCCGCGATTTGATTCGCGCAGCGATGCTGGCGGCGACGAGGACGTGAATGCCGCGCGGAATCTGTTCAGTCAGCCGAGTCAGGTGGGCAACGCGGCGAACGCGGATCATATGGCCGACACGGCCGACACCGCCGACCCCACATCCCTCACCTTCCGGCGCCTCGCGCGAATCATCAGCGAGTTCGAAGCGGGCGGCGTCGACGCAGCCGCGCGCGAAAAACTGTCCGCTCAAGCCAAGGTCAAGGCAACCGTCACCCCCGTGCTCGGCATCACCGGCACCGGCGGCGCCGGCAAATCCTCGCTCACCGACGAACTGATCCGGCGCTTTCGCCTCGACTACGGCGACGCCCTCACCATCGCCGTGCTCGCCATCGATCCGTCGCGCCGCAAGTCCGGCGGCGCGTTGCTGGGTGACCGCATCCGCATGAACGCGATCGGCGACTGGGGCGGCGGCGCGCGCGTCTACATGCGTTCGATGGCGACGCGCGAAGCGTCGAGCGAAGTCTCCGACTCGTTGCCCGACGTGCTGATGATATGCAAAGCGGCGGGCTTCGATCTGATCGTCGTCGAAACATCCGGCATCGGGCAGGGCAACGCCGCGATCGTGCCGTTCGTCGACGAATCGCTGTATGTCATGACGCCGGAGTTCGGCGCGGCCAGCCAGTTGGAGAAGATCGACATGCTCGACTTCGCCGGCTTCGTCGCGATCAACAAGTTCGATCGGAAGGGCGCGCCGGACGCGTTGCGCGATGTCGCCAAACAGGTGCAGCGCAATCGCGGCGACTTCGCGAAGCCGCCGGAAGCGATGCCGGTGTTCGGCACGATCGCCTCGCGCTTTAACGACGACGGCGTGACCGCGCTCTATGTGCACGTCGCCGAGGCGCTGCGCAAACATGGCTTGCGCGCAGGCGGCGGCCGTCTGGCCGCGCCGGAAGGCTTGCGCTTTTCGAGCGGCCGCAACGCAATTGTGCCGCCGGCCCGGGTGCGCTATTTGGCGGATATCGCGCAGACGGTCCACGCTTATCGCGAGCGAGCCGACGCGCAAGCGCGGGTGGCGCGCGAACGCTGGCAACTTGCGGAGGCGCGCAGGATGCTCGCGGAGGCAGTGAGGGCCGCTGGGGCTGTGGCGCAGTCGCGGGCGAGCGTGAGCGCCAACCCGAACGCGGACCCGAGCGCGGACCCGAGCGCGGACCCGAACGCCGACCCGAACGCCGACCCGAGCGCCAACCCGAGCGCCAACCCGAACGGCAACCCGAACGCCAACCTAGGCGCCGACTCAACCGAACACTCCATAGCGAGCGTCGCAGACGCCGGCGCGCCTTCGCCGCTCCAGCAACTCGACGCCCTCATCGCCCAACGCACCGCCTCCCTCGGCGAACGCGAACGCTCGCTGCTCGACGGCTGGCCGCAAACCGTCGCCGCTTATTCAGGTGCCGAACACGTCGTCCGCATCCGCGACCGCGAGATCCGCACCGCGCTCACCGTTACGACGCTCTCCGGGTCTGAAGTGCGCAAAGTCTCCCTGCCGAAGTTCGTCGACCACGGCGAAATTCTGCGCTGGCTGATGCTCGACAATCTGCCCGGCTATTTTCCGTTCACTGCGGGCGTGTTCCCATTCCGCCGCGAAAACGAAGACCCGACGCGGATGTTCGCCGGCGAAGGCGATCCGCAACGCACCAATCGCCGCTTCAAGCTGCTCTCCCAGGGCATGCCGGCCAAACGACTTTCGACTGCCTTCGATTCGGTCACGCTCTACGGCGAAGAACCCGACGAGCGGCCCGACATCTACGGCAAGGTGGGCAATTCGGGCGTCTCGGTAGCGACGCTCGACGACATGAAAACGCTCTACGACGGCTTCGATCTCTGCGCGCCGGAAACCTCGGTCTCGATGACGATCAACGGCCCCGCGCCGACCATCCTCGCGATGTTTTTCAACGTGGCGATCGATCAGCAAGTCGCGCGCATGACGCAGCAACAAGGCCGCGCACTCACTGACCAGGAACTTGCCGCCACGCGCCGCGCAGCGCTGGAAAACGTGCGCGGCACCGTGCAGGCCGACATCCTGAAGGAAGACCAAGGCCAGAACACTTGCATCTTCTCGACCGAATTCAGCCTGAAGGTGATGGGCGATATTCAGGCCTACTTTGTCGAGCACGGTGTGCGCAATTTCTATTCGGTGTCGATCTCCGGCTATCACATCGCCGAAGCCGGCGCGAACCCGATCTCGCAACTCGCGTACACGCTCGCGAACGGCTTCACCTATGTCGAGGCCTATCTCGCCCGCGGCATGTCGATCGACGACTTCGCGCCGAATCTGTCGTTCTTCTTTTCGAACGGCATGGACCCGGAGTACACCGTGCTGGGCCGCGTCGCGCGCCGCATCTGGGCCGTTGCCATGCGTGAGCGCTACGGCGCGAACGAACGCAGCCAGAAGCTCAAGTATCACGTGCAAACGTCGGGCCGCAGCCTGCATGCGCAGGAGATCGACTTCAACGACATCCGCACCACGCTGCAAGCGTTGATCGCGATCTACGACAACTGCAACTCGCTACACACGAATGCCTTCGACGAAGCGATCACCACGCCCACCGAGGATTCGGTGCGCCGCGCGGTGGCGATCCAGTTGATCATCAATCGTGAATGGGGGCTCGCGAAGAATCAG
Organism: Paraburkholderia sp. BL25I1N1; assembly: GCF_003002025.1. GTDB lineage: Bacteria > Pseudomonadota > Gammaproteobacteria > Burkholderiales > Burkholderiaceae > Paraburkholderia. Next base: position 16,802 of record NZ_PVZB01000017.1, on the reverse strand, counting down.
AATCCGAATCAGGGCAGCTTCGTGATCGAGGAACTGACCGACCTGGTGGAAGAGGCGGTGCTCGCCGAGTTCGACCGGCTGACCGAGCGCGGCGGCGTGCTCGGCGCGATGGAAACCGGCTATCAGCGCGGACGCATTCAGGACGAGTCGATGCTGTACGAGCACCGCAAGCATGACGGCTCGTATCCGATCGTCGGCGTGAACACGTTTTTGAGCGCGCATCCGCATGAAGCGCCGCCGCCGATCGCACTAGCCCGTTCCACCGACGACGAAAAGCAGAGCCAGTTGCGACGTCTGCGCGCTTTCCAGGCGCAGCATCGCGACGCGGCGCCGGCCGCGCTCGAACGCCTGAAACGCGCGGTGATCGACGATGAGAACGTGTTCGCGGTGCTGATGGACGTCGTGCGTGTCTGCTCGCTCGGGCAGATCACGCACGCGTTGTTTGAAGTGGGCGGGCAGTACCGCCGCAATATGTGAGTCAGGCAGCGCGGCGATCGCTGCGGCTCGGCGTGAAGCCGGGCCGCAGTGCAAAGCTGTCCGGATCAGGCGCCTCGGATCCAGCGCCCCGAATCAGACGCTTAGGCAAACGCGCAACCCCGGCCAAGTCACGCCCGGGCGCACCACCTCAGCGCGCAATCCCCAGCCGCGCCTTTGCGTCGTTATATTCCTTCGTCAAACGCTGCACCAACTCGCCCACGCTCGGCACGTCGTCCATTAGCCCGACGCCCTGACCCGCACCCCAGATGTCTTTCCACGCCTTCGCCTTGTCGCTGCCGAAGTTCATCGCGCTCTTGTCCGATTCCGGCAGCGCGTCCGGGTCCAAGCCCGCGTTCAGGATGCTTTCGCGGATGTAGTTGCCGTGCACGCCCGTGAACAGGTTCGTGTAGATGATGTCCGACGCCGTGGAATTGACGATCGCCTGCTTGTAGCTGTCGACTGCGTGCGCTTCCGTGGTCGCGATAAAGCGCGTGCCCATGTAGGCGAGGTCCGCGCCCATGGCCTGCGCGGCGAGAATCGAGCCGCCATTGGCGATCGAGCCCGACAGCACGATCGGCCCGTCGAAGATGCGCCGCACTTCGCCGACCAGCGCGAACGGCGAGGTCGTTCCCGCATGGCCACCCGCGCCGGACGCGACGAGGATCAGACCGTCGATGCCCGCTTCCAGCGCTTTCTGCGCATGGCGTAGATTGATCACGTCGTGCAGCACGATGCCGCCATAGCTATGCACCGCATCGACGATCTCCCGCGCCGGCGCCCGCAGGCTCGTGATGAAAATCGGCACCTTGTGTTCGACGCACACGCGCACGTCATGTTCGAGCCGTGTATTCGATTGATGGACGATCTGATTGACGGCGATCGGCCCGATCAGCGCATCGGGATTGGCGGCCTTGTGCTCGGCGAGTTGCGCCTGAATCTGCGTGAGCCATTCGTCGAGCAGTTCAGCCGGACGGGCATTCAGCGCGGGAAACGAGCCGACGATCCCGGCCTTACATTGAGCCAGCACGAGCTCGGGATAGCTGACGATGAACATCGGCGAAGCGACGACGGGCAGCGCAAGTTTTTGCAGGACGGCGGGCAATGCCATAGTGCGTGTCTCCTGATTTGAGCGGGCCGGTGCGTCGTTGCGCGTCCGGCGATGACTGAGTTTAGCGGCACATGGCTTGCGGCGCTTTCCTGCACGCCACAGCCATCCGAAGATTTTAAGAACGGTCGTTCGATTATAGGCGAAGCGCAACGAGCGCGTTCGATTGAGGCGTTTAGAACAGTTGGAAGGAGTGTTCAGGTTCTATGCTTGCGTGGGCTATCCCACCTCGCGCGGACACATCGAGCTTCTACAATGCAGAGACTCCAAAATCACGAGCGAGACGCCATGGCTTTCGAGAATTTCACGCCCTTTCGCGTCGCCGTGGGCGACGTCGATATTTTTGGAGTGAAGGGCGGGGCGGGGCCGCCTCTTCTGCTGCTGCACGGTCATCCGCAGTCGCATCTGATCTGGCGGAAGTGCGCCGCGCAACTGGCGGAGCATTTCACGGTGATCGCCACCGATCTGCGCGGTTACGGCGCATCGGGCAAGCCGCCGAGCGATGCCGCGCACACGCCGTATTCCAAGCGCGTGATGGCGGCCGATCAGGTCGCCGTGATGCGCCATTTCGGTTTCGATCGTTTTCTCGTATGCGCGCACGATCGCGGCGCGCGTGTCGCGCACCGCATGGCGCTCGATCATGCGGACGCCGTCGAGCGATTGATGCTGCTCGACATCGCGCCGACGCTCGCCATGTATGAAGCCACCGACCGTGCCTTTGCGACGCATTACTTCCACTGGTTCTTCCTGATCCAGCCGGCGCCGCTGCCTGAAACGCTGATCGGCGGAAATCCGGCGGCGTATGTCGACGCGGTGATGGGCAGCCGTCACGCGGGTCTTGCGCCGTTCGAGCCCGACGCGCTCGACGCCTATCGCGCGGCCCTCGCGCAACCGGATGCGATTCACGCGATGTGCGAGGACTACCGCGCATCGGCGAGCATCGATCTGGAACACGATCGCGCCGACATCGAGCGCGGTCTCAAGATCGGCTGCCCGCTGCGCGTGCTGTGGGGCGACAAAGGCGTGATCGAGAAGTGCTTCGACGCGCTGGCGGAATGGCGTCATGTGGCGCGCGACGTGAGCGGCCGCGCGCTGTCTTGCGGCCACTACATACCTGAGGAAGCGTCAGACGACCTGGTCGCCGAAATGCTTTCTTTTTTCGAACCGGTCGCACAGTAACGTCGCGTTCGTTTCATTTCGCTCCTACGCGAAGCCGCGTCCGCGCGTCGCTCAACCGAGCGGCGGCAGGCGGCGCGCGACCGGCGTCGACTTGACGATTGCGGTGCTGGTCTCGGCGCGCTCGGTGACCTTGGACAGAATCTCGTCGAGCTGCTCGATCGAATGGAGATACAGGCGGCAGATGAAGCAATCGTCACCCGTCACCTTGTCGCATTCGACGAACTCCGGAATGCGCCGGATCACCTCTTCCACCAGATGCAACTGACCGGGCAGCGGCTTCACGCGCACGATGGCCTGCAGCGTGTAGCCGAGCGCGCGCGGATCGATCTGCACCGTGAAGCGCTCGATCACACCTTGCGCTTCGAGCCTGCGCACGCGTTCCGCCGTGCTCGGCGCCGACAGCCCGACCTGACGCGCCAGTTCGCTGACCGGCTGACGGGCGTCTTCCGCGAGCGCGGCGAGGAGCGCCCGGTCGGTGTCGTCGAGCGGGGTGGGCGTTGGAAGAGTAAGGCGTTTGGTCATGAGGGCCTTCGATTGTTAGGTCGGATCGCGTGATCGCTTAAGTTTAGCCATGTATTCGGGCGATCGGATTAATTACACTGCTCGTCATGCAGGAATCAATTCGAGGATCGAATCATGGCGTCAAATGAAATCCGCCGCGGGGCCGCGGAAATGACCATGGCGATGCTGATGTCCGGCACCATCGGCTGGCTGGTGGTGTCGTCGCAGCAAAGCCCGTTCAATGTCGTGTTCTTCCGCTGCATTTTCGGCGGCGCGACGCTCGCGCTCGTGTGCGCCTTACTCGGGCTATTTCAGCGCAAGTTGTTCTCGTGGAAGATGCTCGGCCTCGCCTTGCTCGGCGGCGCGGCGATCGTGATCAACTGGGTATTGCTGTTCGCCGCGTATTCGCGCGCGTCCATCTCGATGGCGACGGCCGTCTACAACACGCAGCCGTTCATGCTGGTGGCGCTCGGCGCGCTGGTGTTTCGCGAGCGCGTCAGTGCGTCGACGGTCGCGTGGCTGGTGGTCGCGTTCATCGGCCTCGTGTTTGTCGTGAAGGTCGAACCGGCGGTGCTCGCGGTGCCGGGGCAATATCTTGTCGGCGTCGCATACGCGGTCGGCGCGGCCGCAATGTATGCAGTGTCGTCGATCATCACGAAGCGGCTCAAGGGCACGCCGCCCCATCTGATCGCGCTGATCCAGGTATCGCTCGGCGTGCTGATGCTCGCGCCGTTCGTGCGCTTCGATGCGTTGCCCGCAACGGGCGTGCAGTGGCTCGAACTGGTCGTGCTCGGCGTCGTCAATACCGGCCTCATGTACGTGCTGCTGTACGGTGCGATCCAGAAGCTGCCGACCTCCATGACGGGCGCGCTCTCGTTCATCTATCCGGTGGTGGCGATCATCGTCGACCGGGTCGCGTTCGGGCAAACGCTCGCGTGGATTCAGGTGCTGGGAGCGGTGCTGATTCTGGTGGCGGCAGCCGGGGTCAATCTCGGCTGGCGGATCGTGCCGCAAAAGCGCCTGTCGTCGACCTGACGGGCGTTGCGCCCTTGCGGCGAATCACAATGCTACGGATTCCAGAGTAACCGGATGCGCAAATATATTCATACCGTGGACTAATGATCCGAAAGATACGCAACGACGGCGCGTAGTAACGTGACGCGTTGTAGGCGGCTTTGAAAGCGGGCGTCAAACTTCTGTAGGGAAATCACCGATGCGGTCAAAAAACCGGCACGCGTATCATGCGTCTTGACGCTGATCACGTCCGACAGAATTTCCGCCGCTCGCCTGCAAGGGTCGAGCGGCTTTCTTTTTGTAGCGACGATATCCCGCTTTGCCTCTGTCAGCGGCGGCGCGTCAGGCCGCGCGCGCGACGATGCGCGCGCCATCCACTTCCAGCGGCCCATTCCTCGCCGCCAGTTCCTCGACAATCGCCTTCAGCAACGCGGGCCATTCGTCACGCGGCTTGAGCATCGACGCGGCGGCGCGCATCACGCTGGCGTCGTCGAGCATGCGCAGCAAGGTATCGAAGCCCATTACACGGACTTCGAGCAGCTTGAATACGATCAGCACCTTCAGCGCATTCTTTGCGTTGCGGGCCGGATCGGCGCGCAGCCACGCAACCCGCGAGAACGCGCGCTCAAGCGCCTGTTCGACATTCGTGAAGGGTGCGCCATGGCCGGGGATCACGAGGCGCACGTCGAGCCTCGCAATGGCTTCCAGCACGGCTTGCTCCTCGGCGAAACCGCTTTCGCCTTCCAGTTCGGGAAAGATCACGCCGAAGCCGTTTTCCCATAGCGCGTCCGCGCTGATCAGAATGCGTTCGTCCGCGCAGTAGAGCATCAGCGAATGCGGATCGTGGCCGGGCGCGCCGAGCACATCCCAATCGAGCGCGCCGAGCCGCAAGCGCGCGCCGGGCGCGATCGTTCCAGTGAGGGTGAAGCGCTCGCAGGTCTGGCCGGTGGCGCGAAACGTCAGGCGCGTTTCGTCCCACTCCTGCACGGCGCCGGCTTCCGAAGCCGGAATGACGGTGCGGCATGGCCACGTCGCTTGCAACAGAGCATTGCCGCCGCAGTGATCCGAATGCAGATGCGTGTTGACGATCAGATCGAGCGGCCGCGCGCCGAGTGCTTGCCGCACGAGGGCGAGCGTTTGCGGCGCGTGCGTGGCGTAGCCGGTATCGACCAGCGCGGCGCAGGCGTCGTCCACCAGCAGCACGTTGTTCGACGAGAGCCAGCCGCGTTCGAAAACCCGAATCGATTCCGGCAGCGTGATCATGGCGAGTTGGGCGCTACGTTTGCGCTTGCGTCTGCGTTCGCGGACGCTTCGGGTTTCGGCATCACGAGAATCGTCGACGAACCGAGCAGCATGGTTTCGCCACGCTGATTCACGACCGAGCCTTCGAGATGCGTCAGATCGCCGTTCAAACTTGGCTTCCAGTAAGCATGCTTCACGCGCCACGTGATCGTGAGCGTGTCGTTCGCCTGGACGGCTTTCTTCAGCTTGATATCGAACTCGAGACCCAGCGGTTGCGCGTAGGTTGAATAATGCGTGGCGAGCAGCGCCATGAAATGCGCGGTGGGCTGCGTGCCGGACGCGATCAGGCCGCCGAAGCGGCTTTGCGCGGCATACGCTTCATCGTGATGCAGCGGGTTGTAATCATTGACGAGCGCGGCGAACGATTTCACCGACTCCGCCGACAGGGCCAGCGTCGAACTGAACGTTTCGCCAACCGTGACGATGCGCGGGGCTGCGTTCATCGCCGCTCCTTCGGCTGGCTCGCGACGAATTGCGCGTGGCGAAGCTCGATCGCGTCCCAGACCGCGCGCTTCGCGTCATCGTCGAATAACGACCAGTTGGCGATTTCATCGATGGTGCGCAGACATCCTTCGCACCAGCCCGTTGACGCATCCATCCTGCACACGTTGATGCAAGGCGACGGCACGGCGTGGTGGTCTTCGTTATCGAGGCCCGCTGTCATCATCGTCATCGCGTCACGCCGTCTCGCGCAGCGCGACGTCGATCACCGGCGCGTTCGTGAGTGCGATTAATTCCTGCGCCGTCAGATTGAACACCGCATGCGGATGACCCGCGGCGGCCCACAGACTGTCGAGTTCGAGCAGATCGGCGTCAATCAGCGTGACCGGCTCGGTCGCATGACCGATCGGGCAGACGCCGCCGATCGCATAGCCGGTTTTTTCGCGGACAAACTTCGCGTCCGCACGGCCGATGTCGCCGACCTGCGCGGCCACTTTCTTTTCGTCGACACGATTCGCGCCGCTCGCGATCACCAGGACCGGCGCGTCGTCTTCCCGGCGGCGAAACAGGATCGACTTTGCGATCTGCGCGACCGAGCAGCCGAGTCCTGCGGCGGCTTCGGCGGAGGTTTTGCCGGTTTCCGGCAGCATCACGATCCGGCCCGCGTGACCGCGTTCGCGCAGCAGCAGCGCAACGCGGCGCGCCGAGTCGGGCAGTGCGGTGAGATCGTCGGATTCGAGAGAAGCTTGGTCCGTCATCGTTTCAGGTCCTGATTGATTGCGTGAGTGGTGAGCGGCCGCATTGCGCAAGCGTCAAACGCAGTTGGCCGCTTCGCTGCGCGCTTTGGCGAGCAGTGCTTTGCCTGCGCGCGAAACATTGGGGCGGCCGATCGACGTCGAGATGAAATCGCCGATCGCCACGACTTGCGCGAGGTCGATGCCGGTCTCGATGCCGAGGCCGTTCATCAGATACAGCACGTCTTCGGTCGCGACGTTGCCGGTCGCGCCCTTCGCATACGGACAGCCGCCCAGGCCCGCCACCGACGCGTGATAAATTTCGATGCCTTCCTGCAGAGCCGCGTAAATGTTGGCGAGTGCCTGACCATAGGTGTCGTGAAAGTGGCCGGATAGACGCTCGCGCGGAAACACCTGCGTGACCGCCTCGAAGACTTCACGCGTGCGCTTCGGCGTGCCGACGCCGATCGTATCGGCGATATCGATCTCGTCGCAGCCGAGCGCCGCGAAGCGCTGGACCACATCCACCACCGACGCCACAGGCACTTCACCCTGATACGGACAGCCCAGCGCGCACGAGACACTCCCGCGAATCCGCAAGCCATGCTCCTTCGCCGCCTGCGCAACCGGCACGAACCGATCGATGCTTTCCGCGATGCTGCAATTGATGTTCTTCTGCGAAAACGCTTCGCTGGCGGCGCCGAAAATCACGATCTCGTCGGCACGCGCGGCGAGTGCGCCTTCGAAGCCGCGCAGGTTCGGCGTCAGCACCGAATAGATCGTGCCGGGGCGGCGTTCGATTCCGGCCATCACGTCGGCGCCGTCGGCCATCTGCGGCACCCATTTCGGCGACACGAAAGAAGCGGCCTCGACGTTACGGAAGCCCGCCGCCGACAAACGGTTGATCAACTCGATTTTGGTCGCGGTGGCGACGAATTCCTTTTCGTTCTGCAGTCCGTCACGCGGACCGACTTCGACGATTTTCACTTGCTGAGGCAGGGCCATGATGTGTCTCCTATGTCGACGCCGCGCATGGCGGCGCTCCTTCAACTGGATTCGATGGGTTCAGTATCCGTGTTCGATATTCACCACGCCGCTGATCGTGTCGCCGCGCACGAGCGCGTTGATCTTCTGCGCGACCTGGGCCACGCTTTCTTCGCGCAGCGTCAGCGCGGACACGTGCGGCGTGATCGTGATGCGCGGCTCCTGCCAGAACAGATGATCCGGTGGCAGCGGTTCCTCGCGGAACACGTCCAGCGTGGCGGCGGTGATCTGCCCGCTTGCGATGGCGTCGAGCAAATCCTGTTCGACCAGATGCGCGCCGCGCGCCACATTGATCAGATATGCGCCATGCGCGAGCTTCGCGAAGGTGCGCGCGTTCAGCACATCGCCCGTCTCCGGAGTATGCGGCAGCAGATTGACCAGCACTTTCACGCCGTCGAGAAACGCGTCGAATTGCGCTTCGCCGGCGAATGTCGTGATGCCGTCGATCTGCCGCGCGCTGCGGCTGTAGCCGCGCACCGGCAGGCCGAACGCCGCGAGCGTTCGTGCGACATGCGCGCCGAGCACACCGAGTCCCAGCACGCCGACCGTGAAGGTGTCACGCGGATGCGGCTCGAGCACTTCCCAACGGCGCTTGTTCTGCAGCGTCTGATACTCGTCGAAACGGCGCAGGTAGCGCAGCACTGCATGCGTCACATACTCGGCCATTTGCGGCGCCATGCCGGTGTCTTCGAGACGGATCAACTGCGCGTTGCGCGGCAACGTGCCGGGCTGCTCGTGTTCTAGCGCGAGGATGGCGTCGACGCCGGCGCCGAGATTAAAGATCGCGCGCAGATCGTCGCGGCCGGCCAGCATCTCGCGCGGCGGACGCCACACGACCGCGAAGTCGGCGGGCGCGGTATCGCCCGGCTGCCATTCACGCAGATCGGCATCCGGCAGGGCGCGAGCGAAATCGTGCAGCCAGGCGGCGGCGTCGGCATGCGGCATGTAGAAGAGGATTTTCATACGGTCCGGAAGGCGCCTTCGAAATCGGGTCTGGGGACGAAGATGCCACGGCATGACCGGCGCGACGGCTGCGGCGTTGCGGACGACGCTTGCGGCATGAGGCCTCCTCCTTTTATGGATAGGCTTCATTCTACTTTTTCGACGCGATTCGCGCGCGTTTGCGTACGGCCGTGCGGTTCGGAGGTGGGCTTTGCGCCGCGCGGCCCATGTTGGCGGCGCGTTCGGCTGCGCATTTGTCGGATAAACAAAGCACAAAAACTTGGTTCGCCCTTGCGGTGAGCGGCGGGACAATCACTACCCGGATTCCCGCAGCGAGGCACACACATGCTTTCATGCACCAAATCGATATGGCCGCCGCGGCTCGTCACCGTTCCCGGCTTGCACGGCAGCGAGGGCGCGCACTGGCAAAGCTGGCTGGAGCGGCAGTTCGCGCGCTCGTTGCGCGTCGAGCAAGCCGACTGGGACGCGCCGGACCTCGCGCTGTGGTCGAAATCGCTGCGCGATCTGCTGGCGCGCGAGCGTGGGCCGTTCGTGCTGGCAGCGCACAGCTTCGGCTGCCTCGCGACTGCGTATGCATTGCAGCAGGCGTCGTATGCGAACGACGTGGTCGGCGTGCTGTTCGTCGCGCCCGCGAGTCCGCGGAAATTCGCCTTCGCGGGAGCGTTCGACGCGCGGCGTCTCGGCGTGCCGTCGATCCTGATCGGCAGCGAAACCGATCCGTGGATGCCGCTCGCCGGCTCGCGCGATCTCGCGCAGCGTTTCGGCAGCGCGTTCGTCAATCTCGGCGACGCGGGGCATATCAACACGGCAGCCGGCTTCGGTCCGTGGCCGCGCGCGAAATATTTCGTCGATACGCTCGTGCACTGCGCGGCGCCGCTGCGCTTTCGCGAGGAGTCGTTCGAGGCTGTACAGCAAGCGTTCGTGTGACTGATTGGGCGCGGCGTTCGTGCATCGAGTGACGCGCGAACGGATCACTGGCCAAGTAAGCGATCCGTTAGAATCCCGCTTCACGCTGCACGTTCGTGCGGCCACTGGTTTTCATCATCGACAGGCGGGGACAAGATGGCAGGCAAGACGGAGACATCGCGCTGGCTGGCAGCCGGCATGACGGCAATCACGCTCGCGCTGGCGGGCATGTCGACGGCGCACGCGGATACATCGCTGCTCAACGTCTCGTACGACGTGACGCGCGAGTTGTACAAGGACATCAACGCCGGCTTCATCGCGGCGTACAAGCAGAAGAGTGGCGAGAACATATCGATCCGCCAGTCGCATGGCGCGTCGAGCGCGCAGGCGCTGTCGGTGCTGCAAGGCCTGCAGGCCGACGTGGTGACGATGAACCAGCCGAACGACATCGACCTGCTCGCCGAGAAAGGTCAACTGGTGCCGGCGAACTGGCGCGCGCGCCTGCCGGACGACAGCGCGCCGTACACCACGACGATGGTGTTCCTCGTGCGCAAGGGCAATCCGAAACACATCAAGGACTGGGACGATCTCGCCAAACCCGGCGTGCAGGTGATCATCGCGAATCCGAAGACTTCGGGTAACGGACGCTACACGTATCTGGCCGCATGGGGTTATCGCAAGCAACACGGCGGCACCGACGCGCAGGCGCTCGACTTCGAAAAAGAGATCTTCAGGAACGTGCCGGTGCTCGACACGGGCGGCCGCGGCGCAACGACCACCTTTACGCAACGCGGCATCGGCGACGTGCTGGTGACGTTCGAAAACGAAGTCGCGCTGATGGACACGGGCGTGGGCGGGGCCAATTTCGAGGCGGTGTATCCGTCGGTGAGCTTGCTGGCGGCGCCGCCGGTGTCGATCGTCGACAAGGTGGTCGACAAGCGCGGGACGCGCAAGGAAGCGCAGGCGTATCTCGACTATCTATGGTCGCCGGCCGCGCAGGACATCATCGCGCAACATCATCTGCGTCCGCGTGACAAGACCGTGCTCGCGAAGCACGTCGCAGAGTTCAAACCGATCAAGACGTTCACGGTGGAAGAGATGTTCGGTAGCTGGCAGAAAGCGCAGCAAACCCATTTCTCCGATGGCGGGACGTTTGATCAGATCATCGTGGATAAGAAGTAAGTCCGCGCTTCGTCAGTAAGTAAAAAGGCTGCCTCAAACAACGAGGCAGCCTTTTTTATCGCGCGTGCTTTATCTCACGCGGCGCATACGCTCACTTCGGCGCAGCGTGCTTATCACAGCCATGTTCGCAGCCGCTTTGATCGAGCGGCATTTGCTGCGCGGCCTCGGCGCGAATGCCAAGACGTTCAAGCAGCTTGCGGTCGGCCTCTGCTTGCGGGTTGCTGGTAGTCAGCAATTGATCGCCGTAGAAAATCGAGTTCGCGCCGGCGAGGAAGCACAGCGCCTGCAACGCTTCGTCCATCTGTTCGCGGCCTGCGGACAGACGCACCATCGCGCGCGGCATGGTGATGCGCGCAATCGCGATCGTACGGACGAATTCGAACGGGTCGATCGCTTCAGTGCCGGTCAGCGGTGTGCCTTCCACCTGCACCAGATTGTTGATGGGCACCGATTCCGGATACGGCTCCATGTTCGCCAGTTGCGCGATCAGACCGGCACGCTCACGACGCGATTCACCCAGACCCACAATCCCGCCGCAGCACACGTTGATGCCTGCGTCACGCACGCGTTCGAGCGTGTCGAGGCGGTCCTGATACGTGCGCGTCGAAATGATCTGTCCGTAGAATTCCGGCGACGTGTCGAGGTTGTGGTTGTAGTAGTCCAGGCCCGCTTCACGCAGCCCTTGCGCCTGGTGCGTTTCGAGCATGCCGAGCGTGACGCAGGTTTCCAGACCCATTGCCTTCACCCCGCGAATCATGTCCTTGATCGGTTCGAGGTGGCGGTCTTTCGGATTGCGCCAGGCGGCGCCCATGCAGAAGCGCGTCGCGCCGTTTTCCTTGGCGACCTTGGCGGCGGCGAGCACTTCGTCGACCGGCATCAGCTTGTCGGCCTGCAGGCCCGTATCGTGATGCACCGACTGCGGGCAGTACGCGCAATCTTCCTCGCAGCCACCGGTCTTGATCGACAGCAGCGTGGACAGTTGCACGGTGTTCGCGTCGAAATGCTCGCGATGGGTTTGCTGCGCCTTGAACATCAGGTCGTTGAACGGCAGTTCGTACAACGCGACGATGTCGGCGACGCGCCAGCGCGCCACCTGTTTCGCGCCGGCTGCGGCGTTGGCGTTGTGGTTTGCCGCGGCTGTGTCGGCGGGCGTGGGAGCGATGTTCAGTTGCGTCATGTCGTCAATCCTCATGGATGGATATGTGAGTTTTTAGCGCTGCGAATGCGTTTGCGTGTGCCGCAGCGTCTGCAAAAGCCGTTTGATGTCGAGTTGGTCCGCCGCAAGTTCGGGCGACGCTGGGTTCAGATTCGGCACGATGCCGAGCAACGGTGCGTCGTATTCACGTGCCAGATGCTCGCGGATCGATGCGATGTTTTCGTCGGGGAACGTCATGTCCGGATCGATGCGATTCGCGACCCAGCCGGCGAGCATGAGCCCGCGCGCGGCGATTGCTTCGGCGGTGAGCAGCGCATGGCTGATGCAGCCGAGCCGCATGCCGACCACGAGCACGACCGGCAGCTTCAATGCGACGGCGAGATCGGCGGTGTCCTGAGTGGCCGTCAACGGCACACGAAAGCCACCGACGCCTTCCACGACCACGATCTCCGCGCGCTTCAGCGCCTGCGCGTGACAATCGACGATGTGGTCGAGATCGAACGTAACGTTTTCCAGTGCGGCCGCGATATGCGGCGCGGCCGGTTCCTTCAGCAGATACGGCGTGCGCATCGCGGGCGGCAGCAACACGTTCGACGCGGCGTCGAGTTGATCCGCGTCTTCGTTATGCAGCACACCGTTCAGCTCGAACGCGCCGGCGGCGATCGGCTTCATCGCGGCGGCTTGCAGGCCTTCGCGGACGAAGCCGCGCAACAGCGCCGACGAGACGAACGTCTTGCCGATTTCCGTATCGGTGCCGGTGACGAATAAAGACAGTGCGTGTTGAACTGTGCTACTCATGCCGCTTTCGCTCCGAGTTGCTGCAAGCCGGCTTCGAGCCGGTCGAGGTCCGCTTGCGAGTGCGCGGCCGACAGCGAAATACGCAAACGCGACGTGCCGGCGGGCACGGTGGGCGGACGGATCGCCGGCACCCACAGACCCGCCCGATCGAGCGTGGCCGCGATGTCGAGCGTGGCGTCGTTCGCGCCGATGATGAGCGGCTGCACGGCAGTATGCGAGTCGACCGGTAGCCAGGGCGTCGCCTTCAGCATGGCGCGCGTGCGTTCGATCAGTTGCTGAAGATGCGCGCGGCGCGCGTCGCCTTCCTCGCCACCGATGATGCGCAAGCTCGCCGACACCGCGTGCGCCGCGGCCGGCACCGACGCCGTGGTGAAGATGTACGGACGCGCGCGCTGCACGAGCCATTCGATCACGGTTTCATGGGCGGCGACGAACGCGCCGGAGACGCCGGCCGCTTTGCCGAGCGTGCCGATTGAAATGAGGTTCGGCGAACGGAGCGCGGCTTGCGCGATCGCGCCGCGGCCTTGCGGGCCGAGCACGCCGAAACCGTGCGCGTCGTCGACGATCAGCCATGCGCCGTGTTGCTCCGCGAGTTCCAGCAGACGCGGCAGCGGTGCGATATCGCCGTCCATGCTGAAGACGGTATCGGAGACGATCACCTTGACGTCGGCCTCCGAGGCTTCGAGCATCGCGCTCAGCGCTTCTGTATCGCAGTGCGGGTAGATCTGCACGTCGGCCCGGGACAGGCGCGCGCCGTCGATCAGCGAGGCGTGATTGAGCGCATCGGAGAAAAGCGTCGTGCCGCGGCCCGCGAGCGCGGTGAGCGTGGCGAGATTCGCCATATAGCCGGTGCTGAAGTAGAGCGCACGAGCATTGTCGACGAAGCCGCCCGCGAATTCTGCGAGATCGTCTTCGAGCTGCGCGTGCGCGCGCGAGTGGCCGCCGAGCAGATGAGAGCCACCGCTGCCCGCGCCATAACGCTGCGCGCCTTCGGCGATCGCCGCAATGAGTTGCGGATGCGCGGCGAGGCCGAGATAGTCGTTACTGGCGAAGCCGATGATTTCGCGGCCGTCCACCGTCATGTGCGCGGCGCATGGCGTTTCGGCAGTGCGGCGGCGACGGCACAAGCCGCGCGCATCGATTTCCTTGAGGCCTTCGGTGAGCCTGTCGAGCAGGTGCATTAGCGGGTCTCCGCGAGCGTGGCTTCGAAAGTTTCGCGCGTGCGCAAGGCGAGCAGCGTAAGTTCTTCGTCGTCGAGGATATAAGGAGGCATCAGATACACCGTGGTCGAAATCGGCCGCAGCAGCAGTTCACGCTGCAGCGCGTTTTCGAAGAAGCGGCGCGAGAATGTTTTGGCTTGCTGGGCGTCGTCGATCACGGCGTCGAAGGCGAAGATCGTGCCGCACTGGCGCAGATTGCGGACTTGCTTGTGCTCGGCGAGCGGCATGAGTGCGGCCTTCAGCTTCGCGGATTTTTGCGCGTTGGCGGCGAGCACGTTGTCGCTCGCGAACAGATCGAGCGTGGCGAGCGCCGCGCGACACGCGAGCGGATTGCCGGTGTACGAGTGCGAGTGCAGGAAGCCGCGCGCGGTGTCGTCGTGATAGAAAGCCGCGAAGATTTCGTCACGCGACAGCACGATGGAAAGCGGCAGATAGCCGCCGCTGATCCCTTTCGACAGACATAAAAAGTCCGGCCAGATGCCGGCCTGTTCGCAGGCGAAGAAGGTGCCGGTGCGTCCGCAGCCGACGGCGATTTCATCGGCGATCAGATGCACACCGTATTGGTCGCACAAGGCGCGCAATCCGGCGATATACGACGCGTCGTGCATGGCCATGCCGGCCGCGCACTGCACGAGCGGCTCGACGATTAGCGCGGCGATTTTCGTGGCGCGCGCGTCGAACAGCGAGCGAACGTTATCGAGCGCGCGGCGCGCGACGTCGGCGGCGCTTTCACCTGGCTGCGCGAGGCGGGCGTCGGGCGATGCGACAACATGCGCGTGACGGATCAGCGGATCGTAGGCGTCCTTGAAGAGCGCGACATCGGTGACGCCGAGCGCGCCGATGGTTTCGCCGTGGTAGCTATTGGCTATGCAGACGAATTCCTGCTTGTCCGCGAAACCGCGATTGCGCCACGAGTGGAAGCTCATCTTCAGGGCGATTTCGACGGCGGATGCGCCATCTGATGCGAAGAATGCGTGGCCCAGCGTGTTGCTTGTCAGCGCGCTGAGCCGCTCGGCGAGTTCGATGGCCGGTTCGTGCGTGCAGCCGGCGAGCATGGCGTGTTCTAGCGTGTCGAGCTGGTCTTTCAGTGCCGCGTTGATGCGCGGGTTGGCGTGGCCGAACAGGTTGACCCACCAGGAGCTGATGGCATCCAGATAACGATGGCCGGCGCGGTCATAGAGCCACGCGCCCTGGCCGCGCGCGAGGGGCACGAGGGGCAGGCGTTCGTGGTGCTTCATCTGCGTGCAGGGGTGCCAGACGGCGCGGAGGCTGCGGGCGATCCAGTCTTCGGGGGATGCTGATGGTAGTGCTGCGTTTTCCAAAGGGTACTCCAGGGGTGCTTTTTTGCCGCTGCGCGGGGTGGCTTTTTAGGGCCGTTTTCAGTCGGGTGGCGCGGATTTTTTTGCGCTGCGCGCGGCTCTTGGCGGGCTTGCGGGGTCGAGATTAGCGGTTTATTTCGTGCTGTGCACTAGGGGTTCGATGCGCGTTTTTTGCCTGCGGCGCTGGGGTTTGGCGATGTTCCGTGCAGGTGGTTTCTGTTTGTGAGTGAAGCTCGCTGATCGGCGGAGTTGGCGACGGCAAAGTAGTGGCAACTTACTGGCGGGGATTTGGGGTTTTGGGTCTGCGCCGGCTCGGATTTTTGTGTCTGTGTTCTCTGCGGGGTTGGCCTTTCCTTGCATTCATGGTGGTCTATTGGCGTTGCCCCTGTGCGGGGCGGCACCTACTTTCTTTGCCGCGGCAAAGAAAGTAGGCAAAGAAAGCCGCTTCACACCGCGAGCCCATAAGCGGGTCCCCCGCGCAGCCGCAGTAGTGGCGCATCTGGAATCTGTGCCCTCGCACATTCGACGCTTGTGACACAGCAGTCATACCTCCCGCCTCGCGCTGCGCGCTCGCCGGAAGGGACTGCGTAAGTCAATTGGGTTTTTCGTGCGCGGTGGGCCGACGACGTCGTTTTGGCATGAACGCCGAAACGATGAGGGCTGGAGAAGTTGGTACGGATGGGGACTGGCAACTCAGGAAGTACTGAGCACAAGAGCGAACCGATGGTTTGGAGAATTACCGCGACGGCGCGCGCAGCGCCGCCGGAAGAATGACGGCCTTGTCACTGAGGCTGAATATGCGGGGGCACAGATTCCAGATGGGCCAGCGCCCCCTCCAAGCCGAGGGACCCGCTTATGAGCTGGCGGTGTGAAGCGGCTTTCTTTGCCTACTTTCTTTGCCGCGGCAAGAACCTGTCCGCATTTTTGTGTGCGAGGCGGTTAGCGGAGTTACCCGCGTGCGTTGGTAAAACGCTCTCCAAACAGAATAGCGAACTGGTTCATGGCGGAGGACCAGTCGAATGCCGCCCGTACAGACTTCGCCAGCACGTTGCGCAATGCCAGCCACAGTAGCTTGATGGCGGCCTCGTCGTTGGGGAAGTGACCGCGGGTCTTGATGATCTTGCGTAGTTGCATGTTCAGGCTCTCAATGGCATTCGTGGTGTAGACGACACGGCGTATGTCGGGCGGAAACACGAAGAACGGTGTGACGTTCTCCCACGCCCGTCGCCACGACTGCACGATGGTCGGATACTTCGCACCCCATGGCCCTTCGGCAAAGGCCTCCAGGGCCTGCTGCGCGGCCTGTTCGTTCGCGGCGGCATAGACCGGACGCAGCGCTGCGGCGACGCTTTTGCGGTCCTTGTAGCTGGCGTATTCCAGGCTGTTGCGGATCAGGTGCACGATGCAGGTCTGCACGGCCGTGCGCGGGTACGCCGTGCCGATCGCCTCGGCCAGCCCCTT
>NZ_PVZB01000016.1 GCF_003002025.1 Paraburkholderia sp. BL25I1N1 | reverse complement strand
TGAAAGACAGCAAGGTGATCGTTGCGATCAATAAAGACGAAGAAGCGCCGATCTTCAGCGTCGCCGATTACGGACTGGTGGGCGATCTGTTCACGGTCGTGCCCGAGCTCGTTAGCGAACTCGGCTAAGCGCCGTAACGCCGCATAAAAGGCGTCTGGCAGCACAGGAAGGGCGCGGGACCGATCGAGTCCAGCGCCCTTTTTTATATCAGAAGCGGGAGGAGAACTGAAATGAGCTATACGGCGCCCATCAAGGACATGCTGTTCGTGATGAAAGAACTGGCCGGTCTCGAAGACATCGCGAGCTTGCCGGGCTTCGAAGACGCGAACCTCGAAACGGCGCAAGCCGTCCTCGAAGAATCGGCGAAACTGTGCGGCGGCGTGCTGGCGCCGCTGAATGTCGAAGGCGATCGCAATCCGAGTAGCTGGAAAGACGGCGTGGTCACCGCGACGCCCGGCTTCAAGGAAGCGTTTCGCCAGTTCGGCGAAGGCGGCTGGCAAGGCGTGCAACATCCCGTCGATTACGAAGGCCAGGGCCTGCCGAAGCTGATCGCGACGCCGTGTGTCGAAATGCTCAACGCGTCGAACCTGTCGTTCGCGCTGTGTCCGCTGCTGACCGACGGCGCGATCGAAGCGCTGCTCACCGCCGGCACCGAAGCGCAAAAACAAACCTATGTGCCCAAGCTGATTTCCGGTGAGTGGACCGGCACGATGAACCTGACCGAGCCGCAGGCCGGGTCCGATCTCGCGCTGGTGCGCACGCGCGCCGAGCCGCAGGGCGACGGTTCGTTCAAGCTGTTCGGCACGAAGATTTTCATTACGTGGGGCGAGCACGACATGGCGAAGAACATCGCGCATCTCGTGCTGGCGCGCACACCGAATGCACCGGAGGGCGTGAAAGGCATTTCGCTCTTTATCGTGCCGAAGTTTCTCGTCAACGAAGACGGTTCGCTCGGCGAGCGCAACGACGTGCATTGCGTCTCGATCGAACACAAGCTCGGCATCAAGGCGAGCCCGACCGCGGTGCTGCAATTCGGCGACCACGGCGGCGCGATCGGTCATCTGATCGGCGAGGAGAATCGCGGCCTCGAGTACATGTTCATTATGATGAACGCGGCCCGTTTTGCTGTCGGCATGCAAGGCGTCGGCATTTCGGATCGCGCTTACCAGAAGGCCGTGGCGTACGCGAAAGATCGCGTGCAAAGCCGTCCCGTGGATGGTTCCGCGAAGCAATCAGTCGCGATCATTCAGCACCCCGACGTGCGCCGTATGCTCGCGACCATGCGCGGCCTCACCGAAGCATCGCGCGCCCTGGCCTATGTGGCCGCGGCGCACTGCGACATCGCGCATCGTCATCCCGACGAAGCAACGCGCGCGGAGCATCAGGCGATCTATGAATACCTCGTGCCGATCGTGAAGGGCTGGAGCACGGAGTTGTCGATCGATGTCACGAGCCTCGGCGTGCAGGTACACGGCGGCATGGGCTTTATCGAAGAAACCGGCGCGGCGCAGTACTACCGTGATGCGCGCATTCTGCCGATCTACGAAGGCACGACCGCGATTCAGGCCAACGACCTGATCGGCCGCAAGACCGTGCGCGACGGAGGCAAGGTGGCGAAGTCGCTGCTCGCCGAGGTGGCTGCGACGATTGAGGCACTCGGCGCGCAGCAAGGCCCGGTGTTCGACTCGATGAAGAAGTACCTCGCGCAGGGCTATCAATCGTTGGGCGCCGCGGTGGATTTCGTTGTCGCCAATACGAAGGGCGATCCGAACGCGGTGTTCGCCGGCAGCGTGCCGTATCTGAAACTCGCGGGCGTCGTGCTGGGCGGCTGGCAGATGGCGCGTGCGTTGCTGGTGGCGGCTCAAAAGCGCGACGAAGACCCTTCGTTCTACGGCGCCAAGATCGCGACCGCGCAGTTTTACGCCGAGCATGTGCTGCCGCTGGCGTCGGCGTTCGAGGCGTCGATCGTCAACGCGAAGGGTGGAGAGAGTGTGCTGGCTTTGTCGGAAGATCAGTTCTGACGCGGCTTCTCACATCGCTTGAAAAAACAAACGGCGCCTTGACGGGCGCCGTTTGTTTTTGTGGCGCTGGTCTGTGAGATCACGAACCAGCGCTACCGTTCTGGTGAAGCGTCGCTGCTAAAACTTAGGCATAAGCCGGGCGAGGCGCGGCACCAACCTCGCCGAGATAGCGATGCACCGACAGATCGTCCGCCTTGATGGCCGGTTGCTTGCCCGACATCACGTCGGCGAGCAGTTGGCCCGACCCGCACGACATCGTCCAGCCCAGCGTGCCGTGGCCCGTGTTGAGGAACAGGTTCGGCACGGGAGTGCGGCCGACGATCGGCGTGCCGTCCGGCGTCATCGGGCGCAGACCGGTCCAGAAGGTCGCCTTCGACGTATCGCCGCCGCCCGGGAACAGATCGTTCACGCACAGTTCCAGCGTTTCGCGGCGCGCCTGGCGCAACGATTTGTCGAAGCCGACAATCTCGGCCATGCCGCCCACACGAATCCGGTCGTCGAAACGCGTGATCGCGATCTTGTAGGTTTCGTCGAGCACGGTGGACACCGGCGCCGACGCTTCGTTGACGATCGGCGCGGTAATCGAATAACCCTTGAGCGGATAAACCGGAATCTTCACGAGACCGGACAGGAAGCCGGTCGAATACGAGCCCAGCGCGACGACGAACGAATCCGCGCGCACCAGTTCTTCGCCGCACTTCACGCCGGCGATGCGGTCGCCGGCCATAGCGAGTGCGTCGATCGGCGTGTTGTAGCGGAATTTGACGCCAAGTTCTTCAGCCAGCGCGGCGAGGCGCGTGGTGAACATCTGGCAGTCGCCGGTTTCGTCGCCCGGCAGGCGCAGACCGCCGGTCAGCTTGTGCGACACCGCGGCGAGCGCCGGTTCGGCCCGCGCGAGTTCGGCCGGCGACAGCAGTTCGTACGGCACATTGGCTTCCTGCAGCACGGCGATGTCTTTCGCGGCGCCATCGAATTGCTGCTGCGTGCGGAACACCTGCAGCGTGCCGCCGGTGCGGCCTTCGTATTGAATGCCGGTTTCCGCGCGCAGAGCTTGCAGGCAGTCGCGGCTGTATTCGGCGAGGCGGACCATGCGGCCCTTGTTCACCGCATAGCGCGACGACGTGCAGTTCTGCAGCATCTGCCACATCCATTGCAACTGGAATTGCGTGCCGTCGAGGCGGATTGCCAGCGGCGCGTGTTTCTGGAACATCCACTTGACGGCCTTCAGCGGCACGCCAGGCGCGGCCCACGGCGACGCATAGCCGGGCGAGATCTGGCCCGCATTGGCGAAACTGGTTTCGAGCGCCGGGCCGGCCTCGCGATCGATCACGGTCACTTCGTGCCCCGCGCGCGCCAGGTAATACGCGCTGGTCACGCCGACGACGCCACTGCCCAAAATGACGACTCGCATAGATGCTCCAGGTATTCAAATGAGGTCTGAGGACGGTGCGCTTGTCGATTCGGTGGAATTCGTTCGATTAACAAGGTGTATCGCGGATCGCCCAGTGTTAACCGCTATACTATTAACAGTCAGGCAGGTTTTGTTATTGTATTTTCAAGATTTTCAGCAAAAACACCATGCGTACACAGCGCCAACCGGTCCGGGCCCTCGACAAGCTTGATCGCAAGATCCTGCGGCTGCTGCAGCAGGACGGCCGCATCGCCATGAAGGATCTGGCCGAACAGGTCGGACTGTCAGTCACGCCATGTATCGAGCGCGTCAAGCGCATGGAGCGCGACGGCGTGATCACCGGTTACCACGCGCGCGTGAATCCCGCGGAGTTGGGCGCGGCGCTGCTGGTGTTCGTCGAGATCACGCTGGATCACAAGAGCGGCAACATGTTCGACCAGTTCCGCCGTGAGGTGCAGAAGATTCCCGAGGTGCTGGAATGCCATCTGGTGTCGGGCGATTTCGACTATCTGATCAAGGCGCGCATCGGCGAAATGGCCGATTACCGGAAGCTGCTAGGCGATATCCTGCTGCAACTGCCAGGCGCGGTGCAGTCGAAGAGCTACGTGGTGATGGAGGAGATCAAGGAGACGCTGACGATTCCGGTAGGGGATTGATCCGCGACAGGAGGTCTGGCCGGGATTCGTTAAATCTGCATGTGCAGCCAAACCAGTTGTGCAGACCACGGCCAGGCAATCTCACGTTGCGGCGAGTGGGCCGTACACACGCATCATCGGTCGTCGGGACGTGTCACCGCCCGATTGCGCCATTCGCGCGGCGATGTCTCGAAGCGCTCACGGAATGCGCGACTAAAATGCGACATGTCGTTAAACCCCCACCGCAACGCGATATCGGACACGCGCAGCACCGCGCACTGCGGATTCGCGAGATCCTCCGCACAGCGTTCGAGCCGGAAGTTCCATACGTAACGCATCAGCGACGTGTTCTCAGCCTCGAACAGCTTGTTGATGTATCGCGACGAAATTCCGATCGCCTGCTCGATCATCGTTGGGTTCAACTCCGGGTCCCGCAGGTGCTCGAGCAGATGTCGCTTTACGCGCGTTAACGTTAGCGCCTTCATCCTTGATTGCACGACATCGTTGCGCTGCAGGTTCCCGAGTGTCATTGCGATCAAAGAAATCGCGGTGTCCGACAACTGCAGCATCTCGTCCTCGGACACATGGCGGATCTGCAACGACATCTGCTCCAGAAAACCACGCATCACGCTGCCGACGCCCTGCGCGGTAGGAATCGGGCACGCGGTGCGGTGCTCCATCCCGACGACGAGCTGGTTCAAAGTCGTGCGCGGAATGCTGACGACGATCTCGCGCCACGACTGTCCGAACTGAAGGTGATGGGGGCGTGTCGCGTCGTAGATCGCGAAATCCCCCGGATGCAGCGTGACGATCTTGCCGTCTTGCTCGACAGATTGACTGCCCTCGAGCATCAGCACCGCGAAGTATTTGTCCTCGTACTCGCTGCGCGCCTGCCGATAGCGCCGGATCACCGCCTGCTCGCTCGCATGGATCTCCGAGATCCGCAGCTTGTCGCATTTGCGCTGCCGCACCTGTCCGAAGAAATCGGCCTTCTGCACGGCCGCGATCTGCACGTCCGCGAATAGGCGCAGGATCATCTCGCGCCAGAATTCGATGCGCTGGCCGATCGAGCCGTCGGCTGCCAGCTCGATCGACGAACTCGTCCACTCGAACGGCGCCCCGCCGGACACGACGTTCGGTACGGCGTCGCGCTCGGCGGGAATGATCGGTCGCATCGTCATGATCGTGCCCCAACATGGATAAGCGAACGGGGGATCCGGTAGCGTGCCCGTTCAAAAAGTCATTGTCCAACCGGTCCGGCAGCTTACGTCACGTCCTGCGCCGGCGCGACGCCCAACGTAGCGGCCCCGCTCGTTCGCAAAAGCCACACTGCCGGTCACGCCGACGCGCGTCGCAGGCCTCAGGCGAGCGCTGTTTGCCGCCAGTCGGACGACTGTTCATATGCATACGCGCACCGATAGATCGTCGCCTCGTCGAAACGGCGGCCGACCAGTTGCAGCCCGATCGGCAGATCCTCGGCAACCCCGCACGGCAGCGACATTGCCGGATGCCCGGACACGTCGAACGGGGCGGTGTTCGCGAGCATCTCGAACGCGCGCGTCAGCGATTCCGACATCGTGCAACCGGGTTCCGGCAGCTTCGACGCGCGCATCGGCACTGTCGGCATCAGCAGAAGATCGTACGATTGCAGCGCCGCGTCGTAATCCGCGCGCAGCCGCCGCGCGAGGTTCTGGCACTTCGCGTAATAACGCCCGCGATACCGGCTCGTGAAGTACTCGCCGAGCAGCATCGTCACCTTCACGGTATCCGGCAGCTCGTCGGCGCGTTCGCGCCAGCCCGCGTGGTGATCGATCATCCCTGTCATGTACAGGCCGCCCCAGTTGAAGCCGTGGCTATTGCCCTTCATCATCTGCTGGGTTGCGCCTTCGGCCGCGATCGGCAGCCAGATCGCGGTGCCCGTCGCATGCAGTGGCACGGACACCTCCTCGACGCTCGCGCCGAGCTTGCGAAGCCGATGCACGGCGAGTAGCACCGCCTCGTCGACTATGGGTTCCGCATTCGCGAGCCCGAACCCTTCTCGCAGTATCCCGATCCGCAGCCCAGCGACGCCGTCGCGGATCGCGCCGAGATAATCGGCGCGCGGCGGCAGCGCCTGCTGGCGCGGATCGAGTCCGTCGTAGCCGGCGATCACGTCGAGCAGCAGCGCATTGTCGAGCACGTTGTTGGTCATCGGTCCGAGATGGTCGACGGTCGCCTCGATCGGCATCGCGCCGGTGTACGGGACGAGCCCGTGCGTCGGCTTCATCCCGTAGACACCGCAATACGCGGACGGAATCCGCACCGAGCCACCCTGGTCGCTGCCGAGCGCCATGTCGACCTCACCGCTCGCGAGCAGCGCACCGCTGCCGGACGACGAGCCGCCGGCCGAATGCCCGCGCTTGCGCGGGTTGTACACCGGCCCGGACGCGCTCGTGTGCGAGCCGCCAGAAAAGCAGTAATACTCACAAGTGGATTTTCCGGCGACCGTCGCGCCGGCATCGAGCATCCGCGTGACGACGGTCGCGTCGACGTCCGGCACGTAGCCCTCGAACGTGCTCGCACCGTTGCGCATCGGTACGCCGGCCACGCAGATGTTGTCCTTCACCGCGACGGTCTTGCCGCGCAGCTTGCCGTCGGGCGCACCGTGGATGGTGCTCTTGCGCGCCCACGCGCCGTAGCGGTTCTCGTCTCCTTCCGGGCGATAACCGGGCGTGCGTCGATACGCGACGGTCGGCAGATAGTCGGGCAGCGCGTCGATCGCGTCGTACGCATCGAAATTCGCCTGCAGCGCTTCGTCGTAATCGGCGAGCTGCCGTTGATCGACATGGAAGCCGAAGCCGGCTGCGATGTCGAGAAGTTGTTCACGGGTCGGCCGCTTGATAGCCATCAATGTTCTCCAGATCGGTAAGGCGGCGCCGCGCACGCGGCGCCCGGACCATTCAGCGGGCGGTGGCGATCGCGACAGCGTCGCGCATCATCCCGGTTCGCGGATGGCAGTTCACGTATTCGTACACCTGATGTTTCGCGTCGAACACGGACACCTCGTGATACAGCCGCAGCTTCGACAACCCGGCGACGACGCGGAAGAACGTGACGAAGATCCGCAGATGCGTCGGGTGCGATTCGGCCCAGCGTTCGAGCCGCTCGAGCGAACGCCAGTGGCCAATGTTGTAGCTCTCGTCGAGCAGGTTGCCGTCGAGATCGATCGACTGCACGTAGCGGTTGCTGTAGCAGCCGGCGTCGGCGCCGTTATCGCGCAGGAAATCCATGCCGGCGCGCAACGTCGGCTCGATCTCGTCGAGATACAGCCGGCGCTCGTCGTTCTCGGTCGCGCGCCAGTCCTGCCCGGATCGAATCAACGCGATGTTGTCGTGCGCATGCACGACGACGCGGCCGCCTTTCGACGGATCGCCGTGCACGATTCGCAGCTCGCCGTCGGGCCGCATCCAGTCGACCTGCGAGATCGGAAAGCGGTCGCGCATCGATCCCCAGTAGCCGTGTTCCTCGACCTCGCCGCTGACGCCGTCCATGATCGCGCCGACGCCCGGAAAATCGTCGGTAAACGCGTACAGCGTTTCGAACTGCTCCGCACGCGGTGCGACGATTTCGCGGAAATAGCCGATCCCGTCGGCGAGACGCTCGTCGGACGCCCACCATTCGGCGACCGCGGGCGAAGCCAGCCAGCGCTCGTATGCAGCCGGGTCGCGCCAGTAGCCGACAACCATCAGGTTGTCGTAGCCCTGGTTGTCGGTGTGCTGCGTCAGGTCGTGATTCGCGGGGCCGTCCGCCGCGCCGAAATCGGCGACGATCCGGCGCAACGCGGCCAGCGCGGCGGCACGCTTGTCGGCGCCGCGATACTGCACGCCGAAATAGCCCATCACGACCTGGTTCAGGTCTTCTGCCGCACGGGCGACGTACATCGGGAACGGCGGCTGGTAATCGTCGGCGACGCGGCGCGACAGTGTGCGCGGGCAGACCAGGTGTTTGTCGATGGCGGATTCCATGAATGACCTCGCTCGAAATTGATGGGATGTCGAAAAACTAAAGGCAAGGATGACGAGCCGGTGTGGCTCGCACTCGTGCTCAGAAGATGTGCGCGTAGCGCAGACCGGCGAGCAGGCTGTCCTTCGGACCGTTGCGCACGCTCAGGTCGGTGCCGAGCTGGATCTGCACCTGGTCGGCTTTCGTCACAAACTTCGACGCGGTCACCCGCATCCGCGTCGTGCGCAGCGCGTCGTGGTTATCGATCCCGTCGACGCTGGTCTCGCCGCCCCAGAACTGCGTGACGCCGAGGCCAATCGACGTGCCCGGATCCGGCATGTAGCGGACCATCGCCTGCGCGCTGTAGCTCATCCGCTGGTGCAGCGTCGCGCCGCTCGCGCCGTAAGACGTGTTGTTGCCGTACCAGATCGCGTCGCCGACCAGATCAACCGCCCAGTGCGGTGATAAGTGCTTCACGTACGCGGCCTGGAAGTCGAGCGACAAGCGGTTCGCGCCGAAATTCAGAGCACGGTTCTGTTGATAGCTACCGGTCGGCGCGTACAGGTACACGGTCGCGGCAGCCACGTCCTTCGCGTCGTTCAGGCGGAACTTCAACGGTGCGGTCAGGATCACGTCGCCGACACCGGTCGTGCTGCCGAGTGCGCTCGCGCTGCCGAAGCTGCTGATGTGGCCGAACGGCAGCAGAATCTGCGGATCGATTGTCAGCCGCTCGGTCAGCTGGAACACATGCAAGAGGCGCGCTATGCCGACGTTCGACTGCAGGTCGAAATCCGACGTCTTGCTGCCGTTCGAATAGAGCGCGTTCGTCGTCGAGTAGTTGTAGTACAGCACGCCGATTGTCGCGCCGACCGGGTACTGCTCGTAGTCGCCCGGATCGACCTCGACCGCACCCGCGTAGTGCGATGCGACCAGCATCAGCGATGCGCCGATCCAGCGCGCGATCCGCTTCAGTTTCGTTCTGTTGCCGTTGACCATCATTCCCTTCACCTGGATGAGCAAACACCACCGCGCCCGACGTGCGAGGAACGTGCGCCGTTGCCGGGCGTCGGTATCGTGGTGTGCTGCGTAGTTTTTATCCAGCGGCGCGTCGGCAGCGCCGCCGATTCGCGACAACCTGGCGGGTCATCGCTTGAGAGAGAGAATAGGAAGGCAAAATGTGCGGTTCTGTTTCCTGACGGAACAAGAAATTGGCTGTGACGGGCTTCCGCGATCGGCGTCACGCGGCGGCAACACAACGCGCGTCGATCGCTCTCGTTTCGCGCTGGCGCAACCCTCCGCTCGTCGCCACATGTACCCGCCAGCCGCGCTGTATACAGCAGGTTGAGGCGCCTCCTTCGCGCCATGCCTCCGAACACGCGTCCGGATCCGTCCCAACACAGTTTCCGATCCGTGCGGACAAAGAACCGCGCATTTTCTCTTCTTACCCTGTTCGTCGAGCGTGACCGGTCAAGACCGCGTCCCGCCACGGACACGGCAGCGGCATCGACACCGCGACGGTCATCCCGATCCACCACAAGGAGTCCCCACCAATGAGCGCGAACCCATCCGCGGAAACGACCTCGACGCCCGGCGAACGTGCCTGGGCGCTGTTCCGGGTCATGAAGGAAAAGAACCTGATCCCCGACGGCTATATCGAAGGCCTGACGGAGCTGATGTCGACGACCTGGGATCCGGCGAACGGCGCGCGCATCGTCGCGCGCGCGTGGGTCGATCCGGCATTCCGCGAGCTGCTACTGAAGGACGGCACCGCGGCGTGCGCACAATTCGGCTACACCGGCCCGCAAGGCGAATACATCGTCGCACTCGAAGATACGCCGACGCTGAAGAACGTGATCGTCTGCAGCCTCTGCTCGTGCACGAACTGGCCGGTGCTCGGTCTGCCGCCCGAGTGGTACAAGGGCTTCGAATACCGCGCGCGACTCGTTCGGGAAGGCCGCACGGTGCTGCGCGAACTCGGCACCGATCTGTCCGACGACATCGTTGTGAAGGTCTGGGACACGACAGCCGAAAGCCGCTATCTCGTGCTGCCGATGCGTCCGGAAGGCAGCGAGCACATGAGCGAGGAAGAATTGCGAACGCTTGTCTCGAAGGACGTGCTGATCGGCGTCGCGTTGCCGCGCGTCAGCTGATTCTCGCCGGCCTCTCCCATCGACATTCATTTCGGAGTACACACATGGACGGTTTTCACGACCTCGGCGGCTTCCAGGGCTTCGGCCGGGTTCCGCATTCGATCAACAGCCTCGGCTACAAGCCGGTATTCAAGGAAGACTGGGAACATCTCGCGTACAGCCTGATGTTCGTCGGCGTCGATCAGTTGAAAAAATTCAGCGTCGACGAGGTGCGGCACGCGGTCGAGCGGATCGACGTGCGCCAGCACGTCGGCACGCGCTACTACGAGCGCTACGTGATCGCGACCGCGACGCTGCTCGTCGAAACCGGCGTGCTGACGCAGGAAGAACTCGACCGCGCGCTCGGCTCGCGGTTCAGGCTCGCGAATCCGCCACATTCGCCGGGCCGCGCGGCCCACGCCGGCTCGACGCGGTTCGAAGTCGGCGACCGCGTGATCGTGCGCGACGAACACGTGAGCGGGCACATCCGCGCTCCGGGGTACGTGCGCGGAAAGGAAGGCATCGTGCTGCACCGGACGACCGAATCGTGGCCGTTCCCGGACACAATCGGCCACGGCGATACCAGCGCCGTGCATCAGCCGACCTATCACGTCGAATTTCGCGTGAAGGATCTGTGGGGCGATGCCGCGGACGACGGCTACGTGGTTGCCGATCTGTTCGAAGGCTATCTGGACCGCGCGCCGGCACGCGCCGATGCCGCAGCCGCGCGAGGTGGGAAACACGCCGACGGTATGCCGGCATGAATACGCTCGCGCTATCGTTCGCGTCATCACCCGCGCCGGACAACCCGGCGGCACGGATCCCGGTGACCGTGCTGTCCGGGTTCCTCGGCGCGGGGAAAACGACGCTGCTGAACCACATCCTGCGCAATCGCGCGGGGCTGAAGGTCGCGGTGATCGTCAACGACATGAGCGAGGTGAACATCGACGCGGACGACGTGCGGCGGCACGTCGAACTGCATCGCGGCGAGGACGAACTCGTCGAGATGAGCAACGGCTGTATCTGCTGCACGCTGCGCGCCGATCTGCTCGAGCAGATCAGCGTGCTCGCGCGGCAGCGATGCTTCGATTACCTGCTGATCGAATCGAGCGGCGTCTCGGAACCGATGCCGGTCGCGGAGACGTTCGCGTTTCTCGACAAGAACGGCTTCAGCCTTAGCGAGCTCGCGCGGCTCGATACGCTCGTCACTGTCGTGAACGGCGAAACGTTCGAGGCGATGCTGGAGTCGACGGACCCGATTGCGGCGGGAAACAATAGCGACGACGGCAATGATGGCAATGACGACGCCGGGCCGCGCAAGCTCTCGGATCTGCTGATCGAGCAGGTCGAATATGCGAACGTGATCCTGGTCAGCCGGATCGACCGGATCGGCGAAGCGGGTTTCGACCGGCTGCGCGCCGCGCTCGCCTTGCTGAATCCGTCCGCGCGGATACTTCCGATGGCGAACGGCAAAGTCGATCCGTCGGACGTGTTGAATACCCGCCGGTTCGATCTGCCGGCGCTCGTCGAATCGCCGGGCTGGATGCAGCGGATGCGGGCCGACGAACGGCCGTCGGAATCGGAGTCGTATGGGATCGCGTCATGGGTCTATCGCGAGCGAGCGCCGTTTCATCCGGCGCGTCTCCTCGCGTGGTTACATCAACCGTGGAGCAACGGCCGCCTGCTTCGCTGCAAGGGCTATTTCTGGACTGCGCATCGCCATGTCGATATCGGCATGCTCGTGCAGACCGGCCGGCGCTTTCAATGGGGCTACGTCGGCCGGTGGTGGCGCTTCGTTCCGCAGCCGGACTGGCCACGCGACGACTATCGCCGTCAGGGCATACTCGACAAATGGGATGAGCCGGTGGGCGATTGCCGGCAGGAAATCGTGTTCATCGGACAGGCGATCGACCACGACCGGCTGCGGCAGGAGCTCGATGCGTGTCTGCTGACCGTTACTGAAATTGTCGCGGGCCCGAATGAATGGGCGCATCTGCCGGGTACCGATGTGTTCGAGGCGGAAGCGGTCGCAGGCTATCGATGACGCAGCCCCGCTGCCTCCTCACTATCGGCTGGATCTGCAACGCTCCGTGCCACCGCCCGATCCGACCATCGATTTCGTATCCAGATCAGCGGCTTAGGGCAAGATGTGGCGGATTTTTTTGCGAATCCTGGCCAGACCTCGACAGCACTCGGCGGGGCTCGACAAACGGCGTAAACACTGTATATTTGTACAGGTGTTTTACGCCGTTTTTCCGTTTTGCGTTTTTACGTGTTCCAGCCGTGACCGACTCCGACTCCGACTCCCACTCCGTCAACGAATTTCCGATCGCGCCGCCCGCGCCTCGCAAACACCGTGGCGCGGTGACGAACCTGCAAGGCCGCTACGAAGTCGACCAGCGCGAAGCGGTGGACGACGGCTGGCTGTCGGCACCGGAAGACGACGAGCCCAAGGTCTTGCGCACGCAGGTCTTCGAAGAACGGGCCAAGACCATTCTTACGCGCAATGCGTCGCCGGATATTCCGTTCAGCGTGTCGCTGAACCCGTATCGTGGGTGTGAGCACGGCTGCATTTATTGTTTTGCGCGGCCCACGCACGCTTATCTGGGACTGTCGCCGGGCCTCGACTTCGAAAGCCGGATCTACGCCAAGATTAATGCGCCGGAGTTGCTCGAGCGGGAACTGTCGAAGAAGTCCTATGTGCCGGAGCCGATCGCGCTGGGCGTTAATACGGACGCCTGGCAACCCGTCGAGCGCGATCTGCGACTCACGCGCAGGGTGATCGAAGTGCTCAGCGAGCGTCAGCATCCGTTTGCGGCGATCACCAAGTCGTCGCTGATCGAACGCGATCTCGATCTGTTGGCGCCCATGGCGGCGCGCGGGCAATTCATGGCGGCCATCACCATCACCACGCTGGACGCTGAGATCGCTCGCACGCTCGAGCCGCGCGCGGCCACGCCGTCGCGGCGCTTGCGCGCTATCCGCACGTTGAGCGAGGCGGGCATTCCGGTCGGCGTCAGCATCGCGCCGGTGATTCCGTTCGTCACCGAACCGGACATGGAGCGCGTGCTGGAGGCCTGCGCGGAAGCCGGCGCGAGCAACGCGAGCTACATCGTGTTGCGTCTGCCGTGGGAAGTCGCGCCGCTATTCAAGGATTGGCTCACGGCGCACTTTCCAGATCGTGCCGATCGGGTGATGAGTCGCGTGCGGGACATGCGGGGTGGGAAGGACTACGACTCTTCGTTCTCCACGCGCATGAAAGGTGAGGGCTTGTGGGCGGATCTGCTCAAGCAGCGATTCCACAAGGCGGTGCGCCGTTTGGGGTTGAACCGCCGGGACCGCGGCATTCTGGATATGTCGCACTTTCGCCCGGTCGACGTGCCGCGTGCCGATAAGCCGGCACACGACGATCCTCAACTGAATCTTTTCTAGCGCGCCGCGCGGCGGATCATTGCGAGAGCGCTTTGGCCGCCTGCACCTGGCTTTCGAAGTACGTCTGAAACGAAATGGCGAGACCTGTCATCAGCAGGAAGGCGCCGATCAGCAGCGAAAAGATCACGATGAAAATGACGGTCCAGCCGGAGCGGCTTTTGCGCTGGGTCTGGGCGTTGAATTGCGCGTCCCACTTTTCGTCCGGACGCAGCCCGTAGACGATCGCGGCGAGAAACGCGGCGAGCAGCGAGATCGCGCCGGGAAAGGCCAGCACCCAGCCGAGCATCGAAGCGCGTTCGCTCGCCACGAGGAGCATGG
This sequence comes from Paraburkholderia sp. BL25I1N1, assembly GCF_003002025.1. Classification (GTDB taxonomy): domain Bacteria; phylum Pseudomonadota; class Gammaproteobacteria; order Burkholderiales; family Burkholderiaceae; genus Paraburkholderia. The sequence goes on along the minus strand of NZ_PVZB01000016.1, from coordinate 203,211 downwards.
CCCCCGGAATGCCGATCAGCGTGCCGAGCACATGTGCCCATCCGTAGATGTCGCGCATGCCGTACAGATAGAACCGGTGAGCGCCGAGGCTACCGAAGAAGAACGCAAGTGCGGCGGTAATCGTCTTGGATCTAAAACGCGGGGAAGTCGAGACAAGGGTGGACATGTAGGCCAGAGCAGAGTGACAGGCGGTCGAAAGGAGCGGCGCGCAGCGCGCGCGGACCGACGCGCATTCTACGCCCGCCATGGGCCGCCGGTCACGTGACGGGTAGTCGCGGCAGGGTCGAAGGCGCTCTCGGCCGTGGGGTGAAGGGTAGGGCAGCCATGGGCGAGGCCGCGTTGACCACGAGTCCTAGGGGGCGTGATTATGGCGGCGGTGCGGCGGCTGATCATACCGGCTTGGCTAGTGGCGTGACGAGCGCCGAACCCGGCCGGATAGGTGGCGTGGGTGCCGACGCTCATTTCTGGCCAGACTTTTCGTGCGGACGGCGTCTGACGCTGCTTGCCACGCGAAGCGGGCTACGGCGCCGAGTAGGTGACGCGATAGACAGCGCCAGCGTAGTCGTCGCTGATGAGTAGCGAACCGTCGGGCAGTGGCAGCACGTCGGCCGGGCGTCCCCACTCGGTTTCGCCGGATTGCAGCCAGCCTTCGGCAAACACTTCCTGGCGGGCATTGCTGCCATCGGGATTCGTAACCACGTGCACAACGCGATAGCCGACCTTCTTGCTGCGATTCCACGAACCGTGCTCGGCGATAAAAATACTGTTCCGGTAGGCGGCCGGAAACATCGGGCCGTCGTAAAAGCGCATGCCGAGCGCCGCGACATGCGCACCGAGTTTGACCGCGGGTGGCGTAAACGCGCTGCACGGGTGGTCCTTGCCGAACTCGGGATCGGGCGTGTCGCCGCCATGGCAGTACGGAAAGCCGAAATCCATCCCGGCGCGCGGCGCGCGGTTGAGCTTGTCGTCCGGCACGTCGTCGCCAAGCAGGTCGCGGCCGTTGTCGGTGAACCACAGTTCATGCGTCGCGGGATGCCACGCGAAGCCGACCGAATTGCGGATGCCACGCGCCACGATCTCGTAGTGACTGCCGTCCGGGTCCATGCGGCCGATCAGCCCGAAACGGTTGCGATCTTTCAGGCAGACGTTGCAGGGCGCACCTTGCGGCACGTAGAGCTTGCCGTCCGGGCCGAACGCGATGAATTTCCAGCCGTGGTGCGTCTCCGTGGGGAAGGTGTCGATTACGACGGCGGGTTTGGGCGGACCGTTCAGGTGAGTATCGATCGCATCGAAGCGTACAATTTTCGACACCGCGGATACATAGAGCGCGCCATCGTGCCACGCGACACCCGCCGGCGTTTCCAGGCCGGAAGCGATCACGTGGCGGGCCGTCACACGTCCGTTCTGCAATTCGAGCGCGTAGACGTGGCCGTCGAGGCTGCCTATATAGAGAACGCCCTTCGGCGAGAGCGCCATGGCTCGCGCGCTCGGCACGGCATCCGACAAGACCTCGATATGGAAGCCCGGCGGCAATTTGATTCGGTCCACGGGTAGCGCGGCGAGGCATGGCAGGGCAGTTGCGGTGAGTAACACGGCCGTGCCCGTGCGAAGCGCCCGGCTTCGCAAATCGCGCGCCGAGGCGATGAATCGCGTGGCGGCGGTATAGAAAGCGCGCAAAAACACGGTTGGCGGCAGGAGTTTCACGGGCGCTCCGTCAGGTAATTCGGGCGTTTCGGCGTGGTTTCAGGCTCCCGCCTGTACGGCCGGCGCAACCCCGTCGTTCAGTTTATCCGGGTAAGTGTTTGTTATGGCGTCGGTTTCCCGCTATAATCGCGTGTTTCAGTCGTTCCGAACCCCGGTTTTCAAGGATTCTAGTATGGTCATCATCCGCTTGGCTCGTGGCGGCTCCAAGAAGCGCCCGTTCTACAACATCGTCGCAACCGATTCGCGTAACCGTCGTGACGGCCGCTTCATCGAGCGCGTTGGCTTCTACAACCCGGTCGCTACGAAGGGTGAATCCCTCCGTATCGCTCAGGACCGCCTGACGTACTGGCAAGGCGTTGGCGCACAACTGTCGCCGACCGTCGAGCGCCTCGTGAAGGAAGCTGCAAAGGCGCAGCCGGCTGCTTAATGGCGGCTAGCATGCGTATCGTCGTCGGTTCGCGCGGTTTGAGTGAGCGGTGCGATGCGCAAGGTGTTTTGCTGAAGCAGGCGTCGAAGCTGGCAGCGAGGTTCTCTTCAAGGTGTTCTTATGTCTGAACGTGATTCCGGCAGTTCAGGTCGCGTAAAGGCAGCAGCCCCGCGCGCGAAGACGTCTGGTCAGGCGCCGTTCGGTGCATTCGTCCGCAAGCCGGTCGAAAAAACCGAAGGCAAGGCGAAAGCCCAAGTTGCAAACGCCGGGGCCGGTGCGGCAGAAATGCGCATGGAAACGGTGGAAAGCTGGCCTGCCGACGCGGTCGAGGTCGGCGCAATCGTCGACGCTTACGGCCTCAAAGGCTGGGTCAAGGTGGCCGCGCACGCGGATGCCGGCCACGGCGGCGATGCGTTGCTGAGCGCGAAGCGCTGGTGGCTGATCAAAGGCCAGGAGCGCAAGTCGGCGCCGTCGTTGCAGGCGAAAACGCATAGCGACAGTGTGGTTGCCCATCTGGGCGGCGTCACTGACCGCGATGTGGCGCTGGCACTGCGAGGCTCCCGCGTCTATATCAGCCGCAGCGAATTTCCGGCTCTCGAAGCCGACGAGTTCTACTGGGTCGACCTGCTCGGCCTGGATGTGGTGAACGTTGCCGGGGTCAATCTCGGCAAAGTTGCAGACATGATCGACAACGGTGCGCACTCGGTGTTGCGCATCGAATACCCGGATACCGACAAAAGCGGCAAGCCGGTTACCGGCGAGCGTTTGATCCCGTTCGTCGGCGTCTTTGTCAAAACGGTGGACCAGGCGGCGAAGCAGATCACTGTCGATTGGGAAGCTGATTACTAAATAATTTCGCTGAATGGAGAGAGCGATGCAGTTCGATGTCGTCACGCTCTTTCCTGACATGTTTCGCGCGCTGACCGACTGGGGTATCACCAGCCGTGCCGCGAAGCAGGAGCGCTACGGGTTGCGTACGTGGAATCCGCGCGATTTCACAACCGACAACTACCGCACGATCGACGATCGCCCGTACGGCGGCGGCCCGGGCATGGTGATGCTGGCCAAACCGCTGGAAGACGCGATCGGCGCCGCGAAAGCAGCGCAGGCGGAGCAGGGCATCGGCGCGTCGCGCGTCGTGATGATGTCGCCGCAAGGCGCCACGTTGAATCACGACCGCGTCATGCAGTTCGCGGCCGAGCCCGGTTTGATCCTGTTGTGCGGGCGCTATGAGGCGATCGATCAGCGTTTGCTCGACCGTGTCGTCGACGAAGAAGTCAGCCTGGGCGACTTCGTGCTGTCGGGCGGCGAATTGCCGGCCATGGCCTTGATGGACGCCGTGGTGCGTCAGTTGCCGGGCGTGCTCAACGACTCGCAGTCGGCGGTGCAGGATAGTTTTGTCGACGTGCTGCTGGATTGCCCGCATTACACGCGCCCCGAGGAATACAACGGCGTGCGTGTGCCGGATGTGCTGCTCGGCGGCCATCATGCGGAGATCGAGGCGTGGCGCCGGCGTGAAGCGTTGCGCAATACGTTGAACAAACGGCCCGATCTGATCGTGAAGGCCAGAAAGAACAAGATGTTGAGCCGTGCCGACGAGGCATGGCTTGCGAGTCTCGCGAAGGAAGAGTCGAAGGCGTAAAGCCTTGGGTCTTGCAAGCGGACATTAGGCGGCGCCGCGCATGCGTGCACGGTGCCAGATGTGAACCCATCCTCTATCGGGGCCGTAGCCAAGTGTTTTCACGAGGCAGGTACGAACGTCGACAAGATGGACTTAGGAGTCAGTGATGAATCTGATTGCAATTCTCGAGCAGGAAGAAATCGGCCGCGCTCTCGGCGAGAAAACCATCCCCGAATTCGCCCCCGGCGATACGGTGATCGTCAGCGTGAACGTGGTTGAAGGTACGCGTAAGCGTGTTCAGGCTTACGAAGGCGTCGTGATCGCCAAGCGTAACCGTGGTCTGAATTCGTCGTTCATCGTCCGCAAGATTTCGTCGGGCGAAGGCGTCGAGCGTACGTTCCAGACGTACTCGCCGCTGCTGGCAAGCATCGTCGTGAAGCGTCGTGGCGATGTGCGTCGTGCGAAGCTCTACTACCTGCGCGACCGTTCGGGCAAGTCTGCCCGGATCAAGGAAAAGCTGGTTGCGAAGAAAGATCGCAACGCTGCCGAAGCGTAAATGCTGTAAGAAAAAGCACCCCTCGCGGGTGCTTTTTTGTTTGCCAGGTCAAAATAGCGGAATGTCCCTATCCGCTCATTTCGAGAGACCCGTTGACCCGCCCCGTCTTTGAGCCTGAAACCCTGCCTGTCGAAGCGACAGGCGCCGATCTGCCGCCGGTGGCGGCCGACCGTCTCACGCCTGATGGCCTGCGCGCACGCTTCGAGCAACGCCTTCACTGGACCCCCGAGATGGTCGTCGATGCGCCCTGGCGCGATACCCACGCCGATCCGCGAGTCGCGGCGGTGCTGGTGCCGCTGGTGGTCCGTGAACACGGCCTGACCGTCCTGCTGACTCAGCGCGCCGACCATCTGAACGATCACGCAGGTCAGGTGAGCTTTCCTGGCGGCCGTCACGAACCCTTCGACGCCGACGCCACCGCAACCGCGCTGCGGGAAGCGGAAGAAGAGGTGGGCCTCGATCCCTCGCGTGTGGAAATTCTCGGCGCATTGCCCGACTATCTGACCGGCACCGGTTTTCGCGTGACGCCGGTGATCGGCCTCGTGCATCCGCCGTTCACGGTGAAGGCGGACGCGCTCGAGGTCGCCGAAGTTTTCGAAGTGCCGCTCGCGTTTCTGATGAACCCTGCGCGCCACGAAGTGCGCGTGTTCCGCTATGAAGGCGGCGAGCGCCGCTTTTTCGCGATGCCGTATCCGCGCGCCGCATCGGCTGAAGCTGAAGGTGACGAGAGCGGCAGCGAAGTCGGCAGCCACCATTTCATCTGGGGCGCGACGGCAGCGATGCTGCGCAACTTCTATCGCTTCCTCGCGGCATGACTTGTGCACTTGTCGGGTGTTTGTCGAGGTCGGCGTTCAGTGGCATCCGACCCTGTGCTATCGTTATAAAACAATCGTAAAACTCGAAAAGCACGGCGCATCGCATGACTTTTTTCTCCGTATTGCTGGCTCTGATCATTGAACAGATACGCGCGTTGTCGCCGAATAACCCGGTGTCCGCGTTGCTTCAATACCATGCGGAGTCGGCAGCGCACGGATTTGATGCCGGCAAGCCGAAGCATGGCCTGCTCGCCTGGCTCGTGGTGGTGGTGCCGTGGACGCTGGTCGTCGCGCTCGTCTACTACGTGCTGTATCACATTCACTTTGCGCTGGCGTTCCTGTGGAATGTCGCGGTGCTGTACTTCACGCTGGGCTTCCGCCAGTTCAGCCACTATTTCACGGACATCCATCTCGCGTTGAATAACGACGACGTGCCGCGCGCGCGCGAAGTCCTGAGCGAATGGACCGGGCTCGATACCGTCGACATGCCGGTCAGCGAGATCGTGCGTCACACGCTGATTCACGCGGTGGTCGCTTCGCATCGGCACGTGTTCGGGGTGTTCTTCTGGTTTCTGATTCCGGTCGGCCCGGCGGGCGCGGTGCTGTACCGGATTGCCGAGTATCTGGCGCGCACGTGGGCGCGGCCGGTCGACGATCGCACCGTCGCGTTTTCGAGCTTTGCGCAGCGTGCTTTCTTCGTGATCGACTGGGTGCCGGCGCGGCTGACGTCGATGGGTTTTGCGATCGTCGGTAATTTCGAAGACGCGATTTATGCATGGCGCAACCATGCGCGCCAATGGCCGGACGCGAACGACGGCGTGTTGCTGGCGGCAGGTAGTGGTGCGCTGGGCGCCCGTCTGAGCGGGCCGCTGGCTGAGCCGTCAAGCCTCGACGCGCTCGCCACCGGCGACGGCGGCCCGATGCAAGTCGGCGACGACTGCACGCCACGCACGCTGCAATCCGCCGTGGGCCTGGTGTGGCGCGCGGTGGTGCTGTGGATGATTCTGTTGTTGATGCTGACGATTGCGGTGTGGCTGGCTTAACGCCGCCAAGCCGGCGCTACTAGCTGTAAAGAAAGCGCAATCCGCAGTCGGTCTGTCGCCCAACCCTACGTTTCTTCGAAGCGTAGGGTTTCGCTTTTCAGGCATGGGGAAATCAATCGTGTAGGGGGGCGCACCGCCCTTGGCCTCTTCCGTTCATGCCGCGGCGCCGTGCCCAACCCGCCGGTCAGCTATGAGCCGCTTCACCCATCCAGCGGATCGCGCGCCGTCCCGCACTGCCAGCAGACCGTAAACTGCGCCTCGAGTGCCTCGCCACACTGACGGCACGTCCATCCAGGCGACCCCGCCGCCGGACCATGCGAAGCCGCGGCGATCAGCCTACGCGCCATCGCCTCGTCGCGCTCATCGACGAGCCAAAGCTCCGGCGAACACTGATCCGCCGGAATATCCCCCAGCGCACCGTTCAGATAACGATTGTGCAATTCGCAGGCTATGCCGGCGGTGGCCAGCACATTGACCCAATGCTGGCCGATGATCAGATTCGGCGCGCGCATCAGTCTCATGTCAGCGGACGATCTGGCTGGCTTCGTGCACGAGTTGCGCGTACAGCGCATGCCGTTCGCGGCGGATGCGGCCGTCCGCGACCGCTTCGAGAATCGCGCAACCGGGTTCCTGCAAATGATGGCAGTTGTAGAACCGGCAGTTCGGCAACAGCGGCCGGAACTCGGGAAACGCGCGCTCAAGCCGACCTTCGGTCAAATGGTGTAGACCGAATTCCTGGAAACCCGGCGAGTCGATCAACGCGCCGCCTTCGCCGTCCGCGCTACCCGGCAATGGATAGAGACGTGTGAAGGTCGTCGTATGGCGTCCGCTGTTCAGTGCGGTCGAAATCTCGCGGGTGGCGACTTCGGCATCGGGAATCAGCAGATTCACGAGCGTCGATTTGCCCATGCCGGATTGGCCGAGCAGCAGCGTCGAATGACCCTGCAGATGTTCGATCAACGCGGCGCGCGCGGCTTCGGGCTGTGTCTTGATCGACACTTCCACGACCGTATAACCCAGCGCGCGATACGGCTCGAGCCGCTTGCGCGCGCCTGCGAGTTCAGCGGTGACATCGGTCTTGTTCAGCACGATCAGTGGCTTCAACTCGTTCGCCTCAGCCGCGACGAGCGCGCGCCCGAGCAGGTCTTCGCTGAAATGCGGTTCGGTGGCCAACACGACCAATAGTTGATCGAGGTTGGCGGCGAACAGCTTCGACTTGTACTGATCCGAGCGATACAGCAGATTGCGCCGTTCGCCGATCTCGACGATCACGCCCTGATCCGCCGAAGCCAACTCGTAAATCACGCGATCGCCGACCGCCACCTCGCTGCGCTTGCCACGCGGGAAGCATTGGAGCATGGCGCTGCCGTCATCCGGCGCGACCAGATAGTGGCGGCCATGCGCGGCCACCACGAGGCCGCCTACGCGTGCGCTGGACGGTGCGCGCGGCGCTTTCGGGGAGCGGCCGCTCATGCGTGCCGCAGCAGGCGGTCGATCCGCTGCGACGCCGGCGGATGCGAATAGTAGAACGCGGTGTAGAGCGGATCGGGCGTCAGGGTCGACGCGTTGTCCTCGTACAGCTTGACGAGCGCGTTGACCAGGTCTTGCGCGTCGGTCTGCGTTGCGGCGAATGCGTCGGCTTCGAACTCGTGCTTGCGCGAGCTGAGGCTGCCGAGCGGCGTCACGAAGAACAGGAACACCGGCAGCGCGAGGAAGAACAGCACCAGCGCGAGGCCGCTATTACCGCCGATCAGCGACGGCCGTACGCCCAGTCCTTCATAGAACCACACGCACTGCGTGAGCCAGCCGAGCAGGGCGAGCATCGCGAGACTGATTGCGAAGGTGACGAGCATGCGCTTGATCACGTGACGGCGCTTGAAGTGGCCGAGTTCATGCGCGAGCACGGCTTCGATCTCGCTGCCCGACAGGCGCGCGAGCAGCGTGTCGAAGAACACGATCCGCTTGGCCGCGCCGAAGCCGGTGAAGTACGCATTGCCGTGCGCCGAGCGGCGGCTGCCGTCCATCACGAAGAGGCCCTTGGCGGCGAAGCCGCAGCGCTGCATCAGCGCTTCGATGCGGCTTTTCAGCGCTTCGTCCTTGAGCGGTTCGAACTTGTTGAAAAGCGGCGCGATAAACGACGGATACAGCACCAGCACGAGCATCTGGAAGGCGACCCAGACGATCCACGTCCATAGCCACCACAGGCTGCCGGCCTGGTTCATCAGCCACAGCACGACGAACAGCAGCGGCAGGCCGAACGCGGCGCCGAGCAGCACGCCCTTGATCCGGTCGACGAAGAAAATGCCCTTGCTCATGCGGTTGAAGCCGAAGCGCTGTTCGACCACGAACTGCCGGTAGTAATCGAACGGCAGGTCGATCACGCTGGTGATCGCGATCACCGCGGCGACCAGCGCGATCTGGCCGACGTAACCGCGGCCGAGCCAGTCGGAGATGCCCAGATCGAGCGCCTGCACACCGCCGAGCAGCGTGAGGCCGATCAGCACGGCTGCGCTGACGACGATCTCGATCATGGTGAGACGCGTGCGCTCGACGGTGTAGTCGGCGGCGCGTTGATGCGCGGTCAGCGCGATGGTGCCGGCGAACTGGCTCGGCACCTGCTCACGATGGCCGGCCACGAAGCGGATCTGCCGCGACGCGAGCCACAGTTTGGTGCCGACCATCGCCACGACGGCGACGACGAACAGAACGGTGAAGTACAGGGTAGGCATCCGGGGATTCCGTGGTATCTATGCGAGAATTATATGTTTCTTCCCGCCGCGCGGCGGGAACACGCTCAAACCAATCTCAAACGAACAATCGCCGTGGCAGGCGGGCTTGCATCAAGCCGTTTGCGCGGCCCTCAGGGTTGCCTTCATGACTGACATCCTCGCATCCACCGAACAGCCGCCGCTCGTGCGCAGCGACATGAATCTCGTCTGGCTGGACATGGAAATGACCGGGCTCGAGCCCGATTCCGACCGCATCATTGAAATCGCGGTGGTGGTGACGAATTCGACGCTCGACAGGTTGGTCGAAGGCCCCGTCCTCGCGATTCATCAGAGCGACGAGACGCTCGCCAAAATGGATCAGTGGAATCAGAACACGCATGGCCGCTCGGGCTTGATCGATCGCGTGAAGGCCTCGACGGTGAGCGAGGCCGACGCCACCGAACAGATCCGCGATTTCCTGAGCGTCTACGTGCCGCCGGGCAAATCGCCGATGTGCGGCAACTCGATCTGCCAGGACCGCCGCTTCATGGCGCGCTGGATGCCGGATCTGGAGCGCTTCTTCCACTACCGCAATCTCGACGTCAGCACGCTGAAGGAACTGTGCCGCCGCTGGCAGCCGACCATCTACAAGGGTTTCCAGAAGCGCGCGATGCACACGGCGCTGGCCGATATCCACGAGTCGATCGACGAACTCAAGTACTACCGCGAGCACTTTCTGATTCCGTCGGCACCGCAGGCCGCCGACGGCGCCGAATAAAATCGCCTAAGCCGGCCGGGGCGCGCGCTGCGCGTTCTTCGGCCGGAACGCCTTCACCACGTCGGCGTTGGTTTCCACATACGGTCCGCCGATCAGGTCGATGCAGTACGGCACCGCGGCGAAAATGCCCGGCACCTTCACCGCGCCGCCGGCTTCGGCGTCGCGCAAACCTTCCAGCGTTTCCTTGATCGACTTCGGCTGACCCGGCAGGTTGATGATCAGCGCCGCGTGCTCGGCCGTTTCGCGGATCACCGCGACCTGACGCGACAGGATCGCGGTCGGCACGAAATTCAGGCTGATCTGCCGCATCTGCTCGCCGAAACCCGGCATTTCCTTGGTGGCCACGGCCAGCGTCGCCTCAGGCGTCACGTCGCGGCGCGACGGGCCGGTGCCGCCGGTGGTCAGCACCAGATCGCATCCCACCTCGTCGACCAGTTCGGTCAGCGTGGCGGAAATGGTCGGCGCGTCGTCCTGAATCAGGCGCGTGACCACTTGCCACGGCGACGTGAGCGCCGCGCCAAGCCATTCCTGCAAGGCCGGAATACCTTTGTCCTCGTACACGCCGGTGGACGCGCGATCGCTGATCGACACGAGGCCGATTACGATTTCGTCGGGGTGCCGACGTGCTGCCTTAGGCGTCACGGTCGTCATCGTCGTCTTCGTCCAGGGCGTCGTCGGCGTCGGAATCGGTCTGCGCGGACGGTCCGTCCGCGTTCTTGATCCACTGGAACAGTTCGCGGAAATAGCGCGGCGGCTTGCTCTGCTGCGCTTCCTTGCGGGCGTTGCGGATCAGCGTGCGGCCTTGTTGCGGGTCGGCGTTCGGATGCTGGCGGATGAAATCGGTCAGCGCGGCGTCGTCGGCGAGCAGCTTTTCGCGGGTGCGCTCGATCCAGTGGAGTTTGGCCGTTTCCGCCTTGTTGACGCCGTTATAGGTGTCGAGCGCGGTGCGCAGCGCGGCGGTTTCCTCGTCCAGCAGCGAGCGCATCACGCGGCCGACATATTGCACCTGGCGGCGCTTGCCTTCGTGATCGGTGATGCGGCGCGCTTCGCGCACGGCGTCGTCGAGCTTTTCGGGCATCGGCATGCGCTTGAGCGCGTCTTTAGGCAGCGCGATCAGCGCCGAGCCCAGTTCCTGCAACTCGTGCATTTCGCGCTTGAGCTGGGACTTGCTGGGACGGTCGTAGCCGTTCTCGTCGACTTCCGGCTCGGCGGTTTCGATGGGTTGAATGCGGGTTTTGCGTGTCATGCCGATATTGTAACGTGCCGCGCCCACCGAACCCGCGGCGCCGCCGCGCGCAAGGACTCGCGCATTGCGAAGCGACCACAGGGCGGCGCTCCGGCGGCGCTCGACCGACCTGACGCGAGGCGCAGCGAATGCCAGGTACGGCGTCGCGTACCTTGCTATGATCGCGGGATACGCAACCAGACACACGCGCAGCACACACGCGCGAACACGGGCACGCGCAGGCGTCAGGCATGAGCGTGACCGGTGCGAACACAGCAAACACAGCGAACATAGCGAACCCACCCAGGGCCGCTCGGCCCCGAACAGGACGGCAACGACAATGGCAGCAGACATGGACGTCAAGCAGCGCTTTTTTCCGCATACCCAGGATGAACTGAAGGAAATCGCCTCGGACATCCTTCGTCACGCGAAGTCGCTCGGCGGCACCGACGCGGCGACCGAGATTTCCGAAGGCGACGGCCTGTCCGTCTCCGTGCGGCGCGGCGAAGTCGAGACGATCGAACACAACCGCGACAAGATGGTCGGCGTGACGGTGTTCATCGGCAACAAGCGCGGCAATGCGAGCACTTCGGACTTTTCTTCGCAGGCTTTGAAGGACACGGTCGCGGCGGCGTACAACATCGCCCGCTTCACGGCGGAAGACGATTGCGCGGGCCTCGCCGAAGCGGAACTGCTGGAAACGGCGCCGCGCGACCTCGATCTCTATCACCCGTGGAATCTGTCCGCCGACGAAGCAGTGGAAATTGCCCGCCGCGCGGAAGATGCCGCATTCGCGACGGATCCGCAGATCAAGAATTCGGAAGGCGCGAGCGTCTCGGCACAGCACTCGCAGTTCGTGCTGGCCACCTCGCGCGGTTTCCTGGCGGGTTATCCGTACTCGCGCCACTACATCGCGTGCGCGCCGATTGCTGGCAGCGCCCGCAACATGCAGCGCGACGACTGGTACACGTCCACCCGCAGCGCGGAAGAACTGGCTGATCCGGAAGCGGTCGGCCGTTACGCGGCGCAACGCGCGCTGGCGCGCATCGGCGCGCGCGGCCTGGATACGCGCAAGGTGCCGGTGCTGTTCGAAGCGCCGCTCGCCGCGGGCATCCTCGGCGCGTTCGTGCAAGCTACGAGCGGCGGCGCGCTGTATCGCAAGACCTCGTTCCTCGTCGACAGCCTCGGCAAGCCGGTGTTCGCGCCGCACGTGCAAGTGGTCGAAGACCCGCATGTCGCGCGCGCCATGGGCAGCGCGCCATTCGACGAAGAAGGCGTGCGCACCAAACAGCGTTCGGTGGTGAAAGACGGCGTGGTGGAAGGCTATTTCCTGTCCACCTATTCGGCGCGCAAACTCGGCATGCAAACCACCGGCAACGCGGGCGGCTCGCACAACCTGTCGCTGCGCAGCTCGAACACGCGTCCCGAGGACGACTTCGAAGAGATGCTGCGCAAGCTCGGCACGGGCCTGTTGCTGACCGAACTGATGGGGCAGGGCGTGAACTACGTGACGGGCGACTACTCGCGCGGCGCGTCGGGTTTCTGGGTCGAGAACGGCAAGATCCAGTATCCGGTCGAGGAAATCACGGTGGCGAGCACGCTGCAGGAGATGTTCCACCACATCGTCGCGATCGGCGCGGATACGATCACGCGCGGCACCAAGCAGACCGGCTCGGTGCTGATCGAACGGATGACGATCGCGGGGCAGTAAGCGGGTTTAGCCTCTGTGCGGCCAGCGTTTTTAGCTGGCCCGTAAGAAGCAGAACGCCACGCAAGTCACCGCGTGGCGTTTTTTTTATCCATGATCGGACGGCCGGCGCCGGCTGTTTGCTTTGCGCGCGGCGCTAACGTCGTCTCGAGCCAAAAAAACCTTTAAGCGCCTTTGCGCTTATATGTCACGAACGCGTAGTCGAAATCGTTCGGCGCATCCGCGCGATGTGTTTCATGCGCGACTTCTTCCCATTCGTTTTCGTCGAGCGCGGGAAAAGTGGCGTCGCCTTCGAAGTCGGCGGAAATCTCGGTGATGATCAGCTTGTCCGCCTGCCGCAAACCTTCCGCATACAACTGCGCGCCGCCGATCAGAAACGCTTCCGGCGCCTGATCCTGAGCGGCGAGCTTGAGCGCGTCTTCGAGCGTGGTGGCCGCGTCGCAGCCCTGAAAGCGCCGGGCGGCATCCCGTGTCACGACAATGTTGCGGCGTCCCGGCAACGGCCGGCCGATCGACTCGTGCGTCTTGCGTCCCATGATGATGGGCGCGCCCATGGTGGTGCGCTTGAAGAACGCGAGATCTTCGGGAAGTCGCCAGGGCAACTGGTTGTCGCGGCCGATCACGCCGTTGTTGGCGCGAGCGACGATCAGGGTCAGCGTCGTCATCGAATGGAAAGGGGAACGTAACCGGACTGATTCTACCTGACGCGCGGCTGCGCGCCGCGGCGACGGGTTTCGGCACGGCGGCCGTGTAGTCGGCCGGAACGCGCCCGGCAAGCCGCGCGCTCGCCACCGCAGAATGCGGCTGCCTGACCACGCGGCTTCACGCAGCGTCATACAGGTTCACGAAACGCCACCGGCCGCTCCGGCCCGCGCCGCCTCGTTCCGGCGCGCTATCGTCCGCGGCAGACGCCGCTTTCTCGTCGGCGGTCCTCAATTCGCGCAACCCATGCTGACCCATCAGCCGATACAGCGTCACACGCGAAACATTCAGGCGGCGTTGCCCTTGGCGGCGCGCGCCGCGTCGATTGGAATCGGTAAAGGCGCGGGCGGGGCGATCTCGTCCCACAGCGTCACGTTGTTGCCGCTGCCGCCGTTGCCGCGCATGAGCTGCGGCGTTGCGGCCACCATCACCATGCCGACCGCGCCGCCACCTTGCCGCCCGAGCGCCTGCTCGTCGAGCGAAAAATCGTTCACCGATGCAGCATCGGCCGGCATGCTCAGCGCGTTGGCGGCAAGCCGGGAGAACCGATCGGCGGCGCGCGTCGTCGGATCGGGTGGGGCGAGTGTGGCGTGCGCGTCTTTTGGGAAGGCGGCGGATTCCGTCAGCGTGGCGGATGGAGCCTGTCCGGCTTCCTGTGCATTGGCGCCAATGGGCAGCGCGATGGCGGCGCAAAGTGCCGCGCATGGTGCAATGCTGCCCAGATCGATGCGGAAAGCGAGTTGCATGATGTGTCTCCCTGGTGCACGGCAATTAGCGAAACATGTGCCATCACGCGCAATCCATTGATGGATGAGGATGCGAGTGAAAACGTGGGAGTCAGAATTTGGAAATGGGACAAAAACGTTTCAACGCTGAAACGATAGGCAGGAAATACCTGTAATTCGTTAAATTGGCCGGTACGAACTACCTTGCGGTCTACACAAGGAGAAGCGCTTCCACTAATCTTTTATTCGTCGGCTGAATAACTGTTTATCGCCTGCGAAACCACACGGCGTAAGGAGTGCGCGATTAAATTCGCATAATTGTTTTCCAAGCGGCGCGCGTATAGTAAGCTCTCGAAAAAGAACTTCACATTTAAAAAAGCCCGCTAACGGGCCGTCTCAAACACACACGCCGCTTTCTTGGGGATCAGCTGTCCGCACGGAATGGAATGGCCGTTCGGTTTTTGCCATATCGCGAATCCCGAATGAGTCAGCGTGTCTGAACTCGTTTCAGGTGCGTGCGTCATCCTTAACGTTCGTTGACGAGAGGATCTGAATAATGGAACCCGCAACGCGGCAACTGATTTACGTTTCGCGCGATCCGAGCGCGGAGCTGAATACTCGGTTTCACCAGCGCGGCTGGCATGTCGAAGTCGTGGGGTCGGCGCGCGACGTGCGCCGGGCTGTTCGCGCCGGAATGGCGGCTGGCGGCCTGCTTGATCTGTCTAGCGAATTTCAGCCACACGAAATCGCTGCGTTCGAATCCTGCCTGACCATGCCGAATGTCGGCTGGGTCGCGGCCACCATGCCGGGACAACTGCAAGACGCCGCGTTGCGCCGGCTCGTGCGCGACTACTGTTTCGACTACGTCACGGTGCCGTATTCGGGCGACAGGATCGTCGATTCGGTGGGTCACGCCTACGGCATGATTTCCCTCGGCGAAACGGCTTCCAACGATGCATCGCAAGGCGCCGAAGGCGAAATGGTCGGCTCGTGCGACGCCATGCTCGCGCTGTTCCGTTCAATCCGCAAAGTGGCGATGACCGACGCGCCGGTGTTCATCTCGGGCGAATCGGGCACCGGCAAGGAACTGACGGCGGTCGCCATTCACGAACGCTCGGCGCGGCGCAATGCGCCGTTCGTGCCGATCAACTGCGGCGCGATCCCGCCGCATCTATTGCAATCCGAACTATTCGGCTACGAACGCGGTGCGTTTACCGGCGCCAATCAGCGCAAGATCGGCCGGGTGGAAGCGGCGAACGGCGGTACGCTGTTCCTCGACGAGATCGGCGACCTGCCGCTCGAAAGCCAGGCGAGCCTGTTGCGCTTCCTGCAGGAGCGCAAGGTGGAGCGCCTCGGCGGACACGGCGCGATCGACGTCGACGTGCGAATCATCTCGGCCACGCACGTGGACATGACCGCGGCGATGATCGAAGGACGGTTCCGCTCCGACCTCTACCACCGTCTGTGCGTATTGCAGATCGATGAACCGCCGCTGCGTGCACGCGGTAAGGACATCGAACTGCTCGCGCGGCACATGCTGGAACGTTTCAAGAAAGATGCAAGCCGTCGCTTGCGCGGCTTCGCGCCGGACGCGATCGCGGCGCTGCATAACTACGGCTGGCCGGGCAATGTGCGCGAGCTGATCAACCGCGTGCGGCGCGCCATCGTGATGTCGGAAGGGCGCGCGATCACGGCGCGCGATCTCGAGCTTGCCGAGTACGTGGAGATCGTGCCGGTGTCGCTTGCGCAGGCGCGTGAAGCGGCCGAACGTCAGGCGATCGAGCTGGCGCTATTGCGTCACCGCGGGCGTCTCGGCGACGCCGCCCAGGAACTCGGCATCTCGCGCGTTACGTTGTACCGGCTGCTGTGCTCGCATGGCATGCGCCATATGGAAGGGGAGCCGCTCGCCACGCCGCACGGCGAATTGCCGGCTTCGGTGCCGCATCTGTAAATCGTTTGACGGGCCTCGCGGGTCTCGTGGGCCGGAAAACGATTTCAACAGCGGATTCCAGCAGCGCGTTCAGCACCTTTCGAGCAATCCTGCGACCGGCCGTGTGCCGTTCGCTCGCGCCGAACTCGCAATACTTCGTCTCACCTTTTCCCTCGATATTTTCGATGCCGCGCGCCACGACCGGGCGTCGTCCCGCCGCGCTTGTTAAAATCGGGTTTTCCGCTCAATCTCCGTGGCGCCCGGATCGACTCGCACGCGCCTCGAAGGAACCCGAATGAAACAATACCTCGACCTCGTCCGCACGATTCTCGACACCGGCACGTGGCAGGAGAATCGCACTGGCATCCGCACCATCAGCATGCCGGGCGCGATGTTGCGCTTCGACCTTCAGCAAGGTTTTCCCGCGGTCACCACGAAGAAGCTGGCGTTCAAATCGGCGGTGGGCGAACTGGTCGGGTTCCTGCGCGCCTCGCGCAGCGCCGCGGATTTCCGCGATCTCGGCTGCAAGGTGTGGGACGCGAACGCGAACCAGAATCCGCAATGGCTCGCCAATCCGTATCGCCAGGGTCCGGACGACCTCGGCGACGTATATGGCGTGCAGTGGCGCCAGTGGCCGGCCTACAAGGTGCTGGACGCGACTGCGGGCGCGCAGCTGGCCGACGCGACCGCACGCGGCTTCCAGGTGGTGACCGAATTCGAGGAAGACGGCAGCAACAAAATCCTGTTGTACAAGGCGATCGACCAGCTGCGCCAATGTCTGGACACGATCATGCAGAACCCGGCGGACCGGCGCATTCTGTTTCATGCGTGGAACCCCGCTGTGCTCGACCAGATCGCGTTGCCGGCTTGCCACCTGCTGTATCAGTTCCTGCCGAATGTGGTGACCAAGGAGATTTCGCTGTGCCTGTACATTCGCAGTAATGATATCGGGCTCGGCACGCCGTTCAATCTGACCGAAGGCGCGGCGTTGCTGCATCTGGTCGGACGACTGACGGGTTACACGCCGCGCTGGTTCACCTATTTCATCGGCGACGCGCACATCTACGAGAACCAGCTCGACATGTTGCAGCAGCAGCTCAAGCGTGAACCGTACGAAAGCCCGGCCTTCGCGATCTCGGAGCGCGTGCCGGAGTATGCGAAGACCGGCGTGTACGAGCCGGAATGGCTCGAAAAGATCGAGCCGTCGGATTTCTCGATGGTCGGCTACCGGCATCATGAGCCGCTCACGGCGCCGATGGCCGTTTGATCGTCGGCCGGGTCGGAAAGCCGCCCGCTCGCATAAAGAAAAAAACCGCCGCGATGCGAATCGCGGCGGTTTTTTTACGCTCCGTGCCGATTCGCCGGCGGGAGGCGCTCAGCCTCTGCGATGCTCGTCGTGGTTGCCGCCGCCCGAATGCTGGTCACCGTGCTGCGGCTGTGCCTGAGGACGCGGCTGCTGCGCCTGCTGCGGATGCGGCTCCTGACGCGGTTGCTGTTGCGGTTGCGGATGAAACTCCGGCCGGGGTTGCTGTTGCACCTGCTGCTGGCGCGGCTGCTGTTGAGGCTGCGGCTGCGGATGGAACTCCGGCCGGGGTTGCTGCTGCACTTGCTGCTGGCGCGGCTCCGGACGTGGTTCCTGGCGCGGCTGCTGCATCGGTTGCTGCACGGGCTGCGGATGATATTCCTGACGCGGCTGTTGCTGCGCCTGAATTTCTGCCGGACGCGGCGCCCGCGGCTCAGGCTGACGCTGCGGTTGGGCCTGCTGCTGCGGCGGTTGCGGTTGGGGTTGCGGGCGAATCTCCTGCTGACGCGCCTGCTGCTGCTGTTGCTGCTGGACCGCCGGATTCTCCCCGGGACGCGGCGCACCGTGCTGCTGCGCGCCGGGCTGTTGCGCCGCGAACTCTGGCCGTCCTGTCTGCGGCTGCGGGCCGCCGTGCTGCTGGGCTTGCTGCGCCATCGGCGTGTGCGGCTGGGTCCAGGCGGGCTCGTGACGCTGGTTTAAACCCGGGTTCGCGCCTGGCTGCTGACCCGCCTGCTGCGGCATACCCCGCTGCTGCTGCTGCTGCTGTGCAAACCCCGCCGGATTGCCGCTGTTCGCTTGCGGCGGACGCGGCACACCGTTCGACGGATGACCCGCCTCGCCAGCCTGCGGCCGCTGGTTGGCCATCTGCGGCGGCATGCCTGGCCGCGCTTGCGATTCGCCGCTATGCGGTGCTTCGCTCGGCCGCTGAGCGGCCTGTTGTTGCATGGCGCCGGCTCCACCCGGCGCGCCCGGCGGCGTCCCTGGATGCGCTTGCTGCTCTGCGCCGCGCGGTGCTTCGCCCGGTCGCTGCTGCATCCCATTCGGTCCACCCGGCGCACCGGCTGCCATCCCCGGCGCACGTCCGGCGATATGCGATTGCACGACCCGCACGTTCTGCACCGGCAGCGCGCCCGGTCCACCCGCCATGTGCGCCGGCACCGAGGTCCGCACGATAGGCTGACCGCCGCCCGGCACCCGTCCGCCGCTTTGCGCGAAACGCTGCGCGAGGCTGTCGTGGTAGGCCGCCGGCATCACCGGACTACGCGTTGCCACCACCGGACGTGTCGTTACCGCCGCCGGCGGCCGGTAATTCGCGTTGCGCTGGCCCGGCCCGAAACTCTCCCGCACCGGCGCGATGCCCGGACCGCCCGGGTTGATCTGTGCGTTGCGCCATTGCCGCGGATCGACCTTCTGGGCAAAGCGTCCGACCGGCTGTCCGTGCACGAAGGCCGTCGCCGGCACTGCGGTCACGGCGCCCGGCGCGCGGTAGTTGATGTATGTGTTGTGAATGTTGGTCGCATTCACGTTGCGGTTGTAGTTGTTGACGATCGTCGTCCGGTTGACGCGGTTGTAGTAGCCGGGACTCCAGTGATCGTGACCGCCCCAATGCGGATGCCACGGCTCGCCTGGCCCGAGCGGGAACCACGCGACGCCGGCGGCGACCGCTCCGCCGATCGCCAGATCCACTCCCCAGTTCACGCCGCCGCCGCCGCCGCCCACGAAGGCAACGAGGGCCGGCGCGTAGACGGGCGGCTCGCTGACCGCGACTGGTCCCGGCACCCACGCCCACGAGTCGTCGACCTGAGCCCAGCGGCCGTAGTGGTAGGGCGCGAAGCCCCATGGCGCGTCGTCGACCCACGTCCAGCCCCACGGCGCCTGCCACACCCAGTGGCCGTCGCGATACGGCGCCCAGCCGGCGGGCGTGCCGCGCGGCACCCAGACTTCGCCGTATTGCGGCGAGCTTTGCCACGTGCCGTTGGCGTCGAGGTCCTGGTAGCCGGGAATGTCCCGCGACACGTAGCGCGCCGACACCGAGCGGTCTTCCGCGGCGTCGCGGCTGGCGGCCCATTGGTCGAAGGCGTCGAGGCCAGGCGCGCCATTGTCGGCGAGCTGTTGCAGGTTGGTGCCGCTAAAGCGGATCTGCTGGCCGGCCGCGAGCGGCACCTGGCCGCCGTCGCCGTATACCGTGGCGGCGCCGCTGCGCACGGTGACGGTCGTGCTGCTGCCGTCGGGTGCGACATCGACGCGATAGTCGCCGGGGCCGTTCAGGCCGAGCGCGAGATTAGGCGTATCGATCTCGTAGGACGAGCCCGGTGCGAGCTCGCGCACGCGCGCCGACAACGTGCCTTGCGCGACTTTGAGTTGCGCGCTGTTGTCGTCGAGGTTGAGCAGATCGAGGCTGGTGGACGGTCCGAGGCGCACCGCGGTCGAGCCGATGTGCAACTCCGAGCGCGCGTTCTGATCGTTCCACAACTGGTCGCCGGTGGTGAGCGGGCGATTGACCTGCGCGTAGGACCAGTCGGTGGCGCCGGCCGGTTCGGTGGTCACCGCGCCCGCCGTGTAGTTCAGACGCGCGACGCGGCCAGGCGGATCCGTGTTCTGCGCGGCGGCGGCGCTCTGCGGCGCCTGTTCGATTTCCTGAGCAAAGGTGGCCTGGCCTGCCAGCAGGAAGGTGGCGGCTGCGATCAGCGTACAGCCGACAACGCGGCGGTTCGAATAGCGGTGTGGGATGACTGTTCTCATGATTTGGCTCCGACGGACGCGGCATCGTGCGGCATCCGTGCAGTCACTGTACCCGCGGCGTTTGTTTCAAGACCCCCACTTTTGTAAGGCCGGCTCACCAGCGTGTAACAAAAGGTCTCGATAAGGCGATTCGTAAGCTGGTTGCCGATTTCCTGTAACCGAGTCACGCACTCAAGGGCGCCTCACGCGGCGAGAAACGCGTCGAAATGACGATGCCCAGCCGGCGTGATGCGCAGAATTCGCGGCCGCTCGGCGCGCTCGACCCAGCCGTGCGAAGTCCACGAATCGAGCAGCGCCGCGCCGAGGGCGCCGCCCAGGTGCGGACGCCGTTCGCTCCAGTCGGGGCAGGTGCAGGCAAAGCGCCGGCGCCGGCTTTTCTGGGCCGACGTGTCGATGCCCCAGTCGGCGAGGCGGGCAATGCCGTCGGCGGTCGCTTCCAGCGACGTGCCATGCAGCGTCAGCAGACCGCCTTCGACCAGCCGCTCAAACACGCGCACCGACAATTCGCCGGCCATGTGGTCGTAGCAGGTGCGCGCGTAACGCATGTCGAGCGGCACGGTGCGCACGGGGCGCGGCACGGGACGCTGCGGCGCGCTGACTTGCGCGACGTTGGCGAGCGCTTCGATCGACGCGGCGATATCCGGCGAGGCGATCCGGAAATAGCGATGCCGGCCACGCACTTCGAGCGCGAGCAGGCCGCCGTCGGTCAGGCGCGCGAGATGGGCGCTGGCCGCCGATGGCGAGAGCCCCGCGATCATCGTCAGTTCGCCGGCCGGGCGAGCGCTGCCGTCCATCAGTGCCCACAGCATGGCGGCGCGGCCGGGATCGGCGAGCAGTGCGCCGATGCGGCTCAAGCCGGGGAAATGGTGCTGGTTCTGTTCGTCTGCGAGGGTGGCAGGCATCTGATGTCTCCGGAGAGCGGCGCTTTTGTCGCGCCATGTAGGCCACTGTATCGGCCTGCGCGATTCGATGTTTCAGCTTAGCGTGAAGTGTCGGATGCAGCAGCTACGAAAACCTGGCAGGCGGGTAGCGTGTCGCGGGTTGGCTGTTGGCCCCCGAGCCGCGCTTCGGTGCCGCCCAAGACCGCCAGGCTAGAATCGAAGCCTGTCCTAGCAGGAAACAAGCAGCCATGAAAACTCTCCTTGCCGTCGTTGCCGCGGCATTGCTGCTCGGCGCATGTGCGCAGGGCGGCGGCGCGTCGGGCTCAGGCGCGGGCACCGGCAGCATCACGATGTACGGCACCATCGACGAAGGTATCTCGGTCCGCAAATAGGCGAGCGGCCGGCCACTGATCACGTGTGGCAGAAATTGATGCACCATTGGCATTTCTGCCACCGGCATTCATGTGACGATCGGGTCATCTCCCTTCCGCCGCCTTGGACCTTTCGATGCCACCGTCCGCCGCTTCCACCATCTCCGCCCGTTCAACCGGCCTACGCGGCAGCGATCCACACGACCGGCGCGCCGCGCGCGTGCTGGCCGTGTGCCAGGCGCTGTACACGTCATCGGTATCGATCGATCTGACGCTGACCGGTCTGGTCGGCTACACACTCGCCGACGATAAAGCGCTCGCCACACTGCCGTTCTCGCTGATCACCGTCGCCGCCGCGCTGACGACCATCTTCGCGTCGTTCCTGATGGCGCGCGTGGGCCGACGTGCCGGCTTCTTGCTCGGCGCGGGCGTCGGCGCGCTCGGCGGCGCGGTGTCCGTATGGGCGATCTTTCATCAGAGTTTCTGGGCTTTCTGTGCCGGCACGGCGACAGTTGGCGTGTTCCAGGCATTCGCGCAGTACTACCGGCTCGCCGCCGCAGATGCAGTCGGCATCGACGACAAAAGTCGCGCGATTTCGACCGTGCTGGCGGGCGGCGTGGTGGCCGCCGTCTGCGGACCGCTGCTTGCCGCGTGGAGCAAAGACTGGCTGGCGCCGGTCGCATTCGCGGGTTCGTATGCGCTGGTCACGGGCTTCGGGCTTTTATCGATTGCGTTGCTGACACTGCTGTATCGCGACAAGGCGCCCATCGCGAGCACAGCGGCAACTCACGAGGCGGCGCGGCCGCTCGGCGAGATCGTGCGGCAGCCGATCTTCGCGGCGGCGCTCGCCAACAACGCGCTCGGCTACGCCGTGATGATGTTCGTGATGACCGCGACGCCGATCGCCGCGGTCGCCTGCGGCCACACGATCGGCGACGGCGCGCAGATCATCCAGTGGCACCTGGTCGGCATGTTCGCGCCGTCGCTCTTTTCCGCGCGGCTGATCAAGCACTTCGGCGTGCTGCGGGTGATCGGCGCGGGCATTGCGCTGTCTGCGCTGTGCGGCGTACTCGCCTTGCGTTCGACCGATCTGCCGCATTTCTATGCGGCGCTCGCCTGTCTCGGCGTGGGCTGGAATTTCATGTTTGTCGGCGGCTCGACGCTGCTCGCGCAATCGTACCGGCCGTCGGAGCGGGCCAAGACGCAGGCCACCAGCGAGTTCACGACGTTCGCGTTTTCCGCGCTGGGTTCGCTGTTTGCAGGTCAATTGCTGGCCCGTTTCGGCTGGGCGACGATCAATGCCGCGATATTTCCGCTGCTCGCGGCGGCGGCGCTGGCCACGCTCGGGTACGCGTGGTCGCGCAAGCGGCAGTTAATGGCGGAGGTGTCCTGATGGCGGTGCGTCATATCGTGTTCGCGGTCGCACCGGATCTGGTGCTGCTCGACGCCTGCGGACCGCTGGAGGCGTTCTGGCGTGCGGAGTTGACGGTCGCCGGAACGGCCGGCGCTGGCGTCGCCCAAGCTCTGGACAGAGACAAGGGAGTTAGCCGCGACGCGGGCCGAACGGGCATATCGGTCAGTTCGGCCAATTCGGCTGATTCAAGTAATTCGGCAAGTTCGGCTAGTTCGGACGACGCGGCTAATCCGTACAGCGCGGCTAGTGCAGCCGGTTCAGCCACTTCGGCCAGTTCACCCAGCCCCAGTCGCCGCGCGCCGCAACCCGTGGCCTACCGCACGACAGTGGCCTCGATCGACGGCGGCATCTTGCAGACCTTCCCGGGTTTGCCGATCGTCACCGAACGGCTCGATTCACTCGACGATCAACCGATCGACACGCTCATCGTTCCCGGCGTCCCCGTCGACGAACACTGCACGCTGCAGCCGGAGCTCGTCGCGTGGATCCGGCGCCATGCGCCGCGCGCGCGGCGCGTGTGCTCGGTGTGCACCGGCGCGTTCTATCTGGCGGCGGCGGGCCTGCTCGACGGCCGTCGCGCGACCACGCATTGGCGCGAAGCGCCGCGCCTCGCGCAGCGGTTTCCCAACGTCCGCGTGGATGCCGATCCGATCTTTATCCGCGATGCCGGGCGCGGCGAAGGCGACAGCGTCGTGTGGACCTCGGCGGGCGTGACGGCGGGCATCGATCTGGCGCTGGCGCTGATCGAGGAGGACGTCGGCCACGCGGTCGCGATGCAGGCGGCGCGGCGGCTGGTGGTCTTCATGAAGCGGCCGGGCGGCCAGTCGCAGTACAGCGCGGCGCTGGCGGCGCAGGCCTCGGCGAATGGGCCGTTCGAGGCGCTGCATAGCTGGATGACGGCGCATTTGCGCGACGACCTGTCGGTCGAGCGGCTCGCTGAACGAACCCTGATGAGCCCGCGCACCTTCGCGCGGCGCTACGTCGACGAGGTCGGCCGCACGCCGGCTAAAACCGTCTCGGCGCTGCGGCTGGAAGCGGCTTCGCGCGCGCTCGCCGAATCGCGACGGCCGCTCAAGCGGATCGCGCTCGACTGCGGATTCGGCAGCGAACAGAACTTGCGGCGGGCTTTTCTGCGGCGTTTCGGCGTGCTGCCGCTCGATTATCGCGAGCGCTTCATGTCGGCGGCCGCGCCGCAAAACGCGGCCGTTCCCGAGGCCGCCTCCGAGATTGCCGAGGCGGGTTGAACGCGCAACCACAGCGAAAGCTCCCCGAAAGCCAAACTCGCGCTCCCAGAGGACTTTTCCCGCGCGCTGCATGCCGAGCTACGACGGGTCAATATTGCGCTCGTATAATCGCCTCCTTTCAATGCATCCGATTGACCGGAGTCAAGATGAGCAACCCTTCCGTAGCGCCGCTGGACCGTTCCGAAACCACTTTCCGCTTTCTGGCCGAGCCGAGCTCGGTCAACTTCGGCGGCAAGGTGCACGGCGGCGCGTTGATGAAGTGGATCGACGAAACCGCGTACGCGTGCTCGGCGGTGTGGTCCGGTCGCTATTGCGTGACGGTCAGCGTGGGCAATATCCGCTTTCGCCGGCCGATTCTCGTCGGTAACCTGGTCGAGCTGCGCGCCCGGGTGGTGGCCACGGGCCGCACCAGCATGCACATTCATGTTTCGGTCCACGCGGGCGACCCGAAAGGCGGCGAACTGCTGCAAACCACGGATTGCCTGATCGTGATGGTCGCCGTCAACGAGAACGGTCAGCCGGTGCCCGTGCCGGCCTTCGTACCGGAGACGGACGAACAGAAGCGCCTCGCCAGGTACGCGATGGACGTGAAGGAAGCGCTCGACGCGATCGTCGAACTGAAGCCGGAAGAGGTGGCGCAGGGGAAGGTTTAAGCGACGCCTGAAGGCGCCGCTCGCGGGCCGCGCGAAGCTGAAATCCGCGCGGACTGCCGTCGTTTTGAATCACGCTGCTCGGCGAAGCACGCGACCGGCGCGGCCAGCCGCCGCGCGCGTGATCACAGGCATTCGCTTAGCTCGCCGAATTGCCGACCATATCCTTCGGCTGCACCCATTCATCGAACTGCTGCTCGGTGACGAAACCGAGCGCCAACGCCGCGGCCTTCAGCGTGGTGCCTTCCTTGTGCGCCTTCTTGGCGATCTTCGCGGCCTTGTCGTAGCCGATGTGCGGATTGAGCGCCGTCACCAGCATCAGCGATTCGTTGAGCAACGTCCCGATGCGTTCGTGATTCGGTTCGATGCCGACCGCGCAGTTGTCGTTGAAACTGCGCGCGCCATCGGCGAGCAGACGCACCGATTGCAGCACGTTGTGCGCGATCATCGGCCGGAACACGTTCAACTCGAAATTGCCGCTCGCGCCGCCGATATTCACCGCGACGTCGTTGCCGAATACCTGCGCGCACAGCATTGTCAGTGCTTCTGACTGGGTTGGATTGACCTTGCCCGGCATGATCGAGCTACCCGGCTCGTTCTCCGGAATCGACAGTTCGCCGAGGCCGCAGCGCGGGCCGCTTGCCAGCCAGCGGACGTCGTTGGCGATCTTGTTCAGACTCGCCGCCACAGTCTTCAGCCCGCCGTGCGCGAACACCAGCGCATCGGCCGCGGCCATCACTTCGAATTTGTTCGGCGCCGACACGAACGGCAAACCGGTCAGCTTGCCGATCGCGGCCGCCACCTTGTCGGCGAACTGCGGATGCGCGTTCAAACCGGTGCCGACCGCGGTGCCGCCCTGCGCCAGCTCGTAAAGATGCGGCAGCGCCGATTCCACGTGACGACTGCCATGATCCAGTTGCGCGACGTAGCCGGAAAACTCCTGACCGAGCGTAAGCGGTGTGGCGTCCTGCAAGTGCGTGCGGCCGATCTTGACGATGTCGGCGAACGCCTTCGCTTTGCCGTCGAGCGTGTCGCGCAGCGTCTTCAGCGCCGGCAGCAAATGCTTGACGATCGCGTACGCCGCGGCCACGTGCATGGCGGTCGGAAACACGTCGTTCGACGATTGCCCGCGATTCACGTCGTCGTTCGGATGCACTTTGCGCGCTTCGCCGCGCTCGCCGCCGAGCAGCTCGCTGGCGCGATTCGCGATCACCTCGTTGAGGTTCATGTTGGTCTGCGTGCCGGAGCCGGTCTGCCACACAGCGAGCGGAAATTCATCCGGATGCTTGCCCTCGATGATCTCGTCGGCGGCCTGCATGATCGCCTTCGCCTTGCTTTCGTCGAGCACGCCGAGGCCCAGGTTGACTTCGGCGGCGGCGCGCTTGATCACGGCCAGCGCGGTGATCAGTTCGGGCGATTGCTTCTCGGTCGAAATGCGGAAATTCTGCAGCGAGCGCTGGGTCTGCGCGCCCCACAGACGCGCGTTCGGCACGGCGATTTCGCCGAACGTGTCGCGCTCCATTCGTACGTCTTCAGTCATGTTCCACTCCGCTGATCAAAGTTCTGCGTTGACGGGCAATAGGGAGAATAGACCTGTTAGCGCATTCCGGTACAAGCCGGCCTGCGGATCGAAAATGTAGGTGCGGTGCGCGCCGTTTTCGACGTCGGTCCACACGAGCGGCGAGAGCGGCGCGCCGATCGAGCGCAGGTAGGCGAGTTGCGCGTCGTCCGCGAGCGTGACGCGATAGCTTTCCTCGGGCCCGGTGGCGCGCTCGAAAATTCCCGCGACCTGTTCGGCGAGCGGCGGACTGTGAATCACCAGCGCAAGTTCGGTGTTTAGATTGGCCGAACGCGGGTCGAGATTCATCGAGCCGATCACCAGAATCTTGCGATCGATCACATAGGTTTTCGCGTGCAGACTGGCGCGCGAGCGCGAGCCGGCAACGCCCGCGGTCGGTGTGTCCTGCTGCGGCTTGAATTCGTATAACTCGATGCCCTGTTTCAGCAGCGGCACGCGAAACGGGCTATAGCCCGCCTGCACGGCGACCGCGTCGGTGGCGGCGAGCGAATTGGTCAGCACGGCGATGCGAACGCCGCGATGCGTCAGTTCGCCGGCCGCCTTGACGCCCGAATCGTGCGGCACGAAGTAGGGCGAAATGATCAGGAAGTCCTTCTGCGCGTCGCGCATCAATTCGCCGAGCCGCTCCATGGGCGGACTCACATAATCCGGCGACGGATGCACGATCTTCTCCGGCAAGTCCGCTTTGAACTCGGCCGGCGCCCAGGTCAAGCCGAGCTGGTCGTTGGCGATCTGCGCGGCGAGCGGCGTCGCGTTCAGCGGCTTGGCGTTGTACGGATCCGCGTTGGTGCGCCAGTGCTGACGCAAGTCGTCGCGCGTCTGGTCCAGTTCCTTCGCGTCGAACTTCTGCTTGTTCAGCACGCGCAATGGATAGGCAATGCTGCTGTTCCAGTAGTCGTCGAAACTCGCGGAGATGTCGGCGGTGATCGGGCCGGCGGCCAGCACGTCGAGATCGCGGAACTGCAGCGTTTCGCTCGCGCTGAAATATTCGTCGCCGAGATTGCGGCCGCCCACGATCGCGATCTGGTTGTCCGCGATCATCGCCTTGTTATGCATGCGGCGCGTGAAATGGCCGATCTGCGTGAACACGTTGGTCGTGCGTTCGAATACGCCTTGTTGCGCGCTGCCAAACGGATTGAACACGCGAATCTCGATGTTGTCGTGCGAGTTCAGGCCCGCCATCACCCGGTCGATGTCCTTGAAGTTCAGATCGTCGACCAGCATGCGCACCCGCACGCCGTGGTCGGCCGCATAAAGCGCGGCGCCGAGCAGCAGCTTGCCGGTGGTGTCCTCGTTGGCGATGTAGTACTGCATGTCGAGGGTTTTGGTCGCGGCGCGTGCGAGCGCGATGCGCATCTGCAGGGCGTCGGTGCCGCTTGCGAGCACGCGGAAACCGGATTGATCCGGATGCGCGGCTTCGAGCGGCGCGAGCGCCGTGTGCAGCGGTGTCGTTTCCGTGGCGGGGAGTGCGTGGGTGACCTGACGGTCGAATGCGGTGGCGGGCGGTCGGCTCGCGCAGGCAGTCAAAAATGCCGTTGCGCAGCACAGAAGGAAGAAATGTCTCGTTGTCCCCAAGGCGGATTTTCGTTGAGGCATGCCGGACTCGCCTATGCGTTGCAGTGCGGCCCGGCTTTGATCTTGATGCGACGGCACGCTTTTCCCCTAGTTTGCAGACTTGTCATGGCGGCAGCGGGCGAACGGCTCACGCTGCCGAGAAATCCATTCTAAGGGGAATCAGGCTGCTGGGCTTTTGATCTTGCAGATGGGCGCGGCGGCGCGCTTTCGCCTTGAAGCACGCGCGTTGCGGGTTCTGCGGTTACGCCATGGAGACAACCGCAGTAACCGTTATTGAACGCCGATCGTGCAGGCCGCGCGCATCGGGCCGTGACAGGTGCAACGCGCGCGGCTCGCCTGTTATCCGCGTTCGGCGTTCAACACCTCTCCGCCGTCCACATGCGTCGAACCTTTCGCGGGACGTCCTGCCCAGTACCCCGCGAGCAGCGAGCCCGACAGGTTGTGCCACACCGAAAACAGCGCGCCGGGCAAGGCCGCGATCGGCGTGAAATAGAGCTTGCCGAGCGTCGCGGCGAGGCCCGAGTTCTGCATGCCCACTTCGATTGCGAGCGTGCGGCACACGGCTTCGTCGAAACCAAGCAGACGGCCGCCCCAGTAGCCGCCGAGCAAACCGATCCCGTTATGCAGCACCACGCCCAGCATCACCACGAGGCCGACCGACGCGATGCTCTTCTGCGTGCCGCCCACCACCGCGCCGATGATCAGCACGATCGCGACCATCGAGATCAGCGGCAGGATCGGTTCAATCTTGCGCACGAACTTGCCGAACAGGTGATTGACGATCAGGCCGACCACGATCGGCAACGCGACGATTTGCAGAATGCTCATCAGCATGCCGTGCACGTCGACGGCGATCGACGCGTCCACATACAGACGCGTAAGCAGCGGCGTCGCGAAGACACCGACTAGCGTCGACAGCGCGCTGATCGTGACTGACAACGCGACGTCGCCGCGTGCCAGATAGATCATCACGTTCGACGCCGTGCCGCTTGCCACGCTGCCCACCAGCACCATGCCGGCGGTGAGATCGGGCGGCATGCGCAGCGCCTTGGCGATCACCCAGGCGGCAAGCGGCATGACGAGTTAGTGCAGCACGATGCCGGCGATCACCGGCGCGGGCCGCGTGAAGACGCGCTGGAAATCGGCCACGGAGAGCGTGACGCCCATCGCCAGCATGATGATCGTCAGCAGCGTGGTGACGTGCGGCGCGACGCCGGCGAACGAGGCGGGCGAGAAGTACGCGGCAATCGAAACGAGCACGGCCCAGAGCGGGAAAAGACGGGTGACGCGGGCGAGCATGACGGGTGGTCCTTGATTATGTTTTATGGCGAGAAGCAGGGTTGGTCGAGCGGCGCGCCACCGGCGGTGGCGCGCTTGCGGGAGTCTGCCGCGTGAATTCGGCAAGCCTTGTCGGCGGATGATGGGCCTTCGGGCGGCGCTGGCCTTTTTGAGGCGCGCGAGCGGGTTTTTGGCGTGAGGCGCGGGTGCGCGTCTCTCAGCCGGAACGCGATATTTTACCGTTCGCGGCGCATTGCACGTGCGTCTATGGTTGCACGCGCAACCAGGTGCGCACCGTTCCACTGGGGGCGGGCGGCGGCGCGCCGAGCGTGGCAGTACCGCGTTGATGGTTAGGCTTCACGTGGATTTGGCCGACGACGGGCCGCGCGTTGTCCGATGGCGCCGTGGGTGTAACTTCGCGCGTGATTGATCGGCGACCCGGCGGGCTCGGGCAACACGGCGCCTCTAACCCAACGTCAAACGGATTTGACCGGCGACCCGCCGGACATTGCCGGCACGCGCCGCAGGCTCAGTTTGTGGAAGCGCAGCGTCATCAGCAGCGCGACGCTGGCGAGGCCGGCCGCTAGCCCCCACCACAACCCGCGCGCGCCGAGGCCGAAGTGAAACGCCAGCGTGTAGCCGGTCGGAAAACCGATCACCCAGTAGCCGAAGGCGGCCGCGATCATCGGCACGCGTGTGTCTTTCAAGCCGCGCAGACAGCCGGAGCCGACCGTCTGCATGCCATCGACAATCTGGAAGATTGCCGCCACGCCGAGCAGCGAGCTCGCGAGTTTGACCGTGGCCGCATTGGCCGGGTCGTCGAGATGCAGATAGAGGCCGACGATCCAGTGCGGCGCGGCGATCAGCACGAGGCCCGACAGCGTCATGAAGGCGACGCCGAGCGCGAGCGCGACGAAACCGGCGTGGCGCGCGGCGAGCGGCTGGCCGGCCCCGGACCAGAAGCCGACGCGCACGTTGGCCGCCTGACCGATCGCGAGCGGCACCATGAAGGCCACCGAGGCCACATTCAGCGCGATCTGATGCGCGGCCAGTTGCGACTCGCCGAGCAGTCCGACCATCAGGCCGGTGGCGAGAAAGAGCGTCGACTCGACGCCGTAGGTGATCGCGACCGGCCAGCCGATGCCGAACAATTCGCCCATCAGCGGCACGTTCGGCCGGGTGGCGACGACAAAATGACGATAACGCGGCCGCAAATGCAACAGCGCCATCAACACGAGCGCGCTCAGCCAGACGGTGATCGAGGTCGCGGCCGCCGAACCGAGAAAGCCGAGCCGCGGCAGGCCATAGGCGCCGTGGATCAGGCCGTAATTGAGAAAACCGTTCACGCCGACGCTCGCCAGCGACACCCATAAGAGCCGTTTCGCCGCGCCGATCGCCGGCAGGAACGAACGCATCAGGCCCACGCCGATCAGGCTGCCGAGCGCGCCCCAGCGCAGCACCGCCGCATATTCGCCGACGTTGTGCGCAAGCAGCGCGGGTTCGCCGAAAGCGAGCAGAACCGGCGCGGCGAACGAGAGCAGGAAGAACGCCGGCACCGACAGCAGCACCGACAGCACCAGGCCGGTCCAGTAGATGTGCGGCACGCGGCCTTCGTCCTGGGCGCCGCGTGCGTGCGACACGCTCACGCTGACCGAGGTCAACACGCCCTGCAGCAGCGTGACCACCACGAAAAACAGATTCGCGCCGAGGCCGCCGGCCGCGAGCGCGTCGGGGCCGAGCGAGCCGAGCAGGATCGTGTCGGTGACGCCCATCGCCATTTGCGAAAGTTGCGCGATGGCGAGCGGCGCGGCGAGCCGCGCGGTGTCCGCGGCGTGGCGGGTCAGGGTCGGCGGCCGGGCGGCCACCCGGGTGATGCCGGATTGAGTCATGGAGCGCCTGGCGGCGGAAGTGGCGACAGCGCGACGGCGGGCGCGACGAGCGCGCGGGCGGTGGCGAGGGCAGCGGCTCGATGAGCCTCGGCGAACGCTCGAGGCAGCCGCCGGCCAGTGTGTCAGCCGATTGTTGGTCTGTTGAAACTGACAGCTTATTGCTTAGGCGCGGCGATGTCGATGGAAGAGGCACGATTTTGGTGCGTGCGTACCTCCGAGTTTTCGGAGCGCGGGGTGACAGGCCCGTGTTTTAGCTCCGCGTATTGGCTCCGCCGATTGGCCGGTGTATCAGGCCTCGTGGACCGCAATCCGCGTGTCGCCGAGCAGGACGACCTGACCCGCGCGGATCTTGCACGTTTTACGCGTTTCGACCCGACCGTCGACGGTGACCGCACCATCCGCCACCATCATTTTTGCCGAGCCGCCGCTGTCCGCCAGCCCCGTTATCTTCAGGAGATTGTGCAGTTCGACGTAGTCGCCGGTGAGCGTGAAATCTAGGTTGGGCATGGCGTTTGCACCTTCAGGCAAAGGGTTCGCATCATAAGCCAGAAGCTTGCCCTGGATGAAGTTCGCGGTGTGCGCCGCCGTCGTGTGAGCATCTGCAAGCAGATGTTATGCGTTTGTCAGAAAGTGAAACGTTCCGTAACGGTGGTCGTAAAACACAAACTCCACTCGTAAAGTGCAGGTCAGTAGGGAAAGCCTGCTGGATTTTTATCTGGCAGCGAGCAGACCGGGCGAGGCACGCAGACCGCGCTCAGGAGCGCTGAAATGCGCAGAGCCTGACCGGTCGCCCGCGTCACAACAACCTTAGAGAGGATTAGCCATGACCCAGATTCGTACGCTTCTGATCGGTACCGCCTTCACGGCCCTTGCTTCCACAGCCGCGTTTGCACAGACCGCGCAACCGGCAGCGGGCGCGGAAGGCCAGCCGCAGGTTCAGATGCAAGTCAATGACGCCGCGCCCGCCGCGCAGGGCGTGCAGCCGGTGACGCCGGCGCCGACGCGTCTGACGGCGTCGGGCTCGACCGACCCGCTGGTGCAGAAGCGCGACGCCAACGCGAAGGCTAACGCCGAGTATAGCGCGTCGAAGAAGGCATCCAAGGCGGAGCTGAAGGATCAGCAGAAGGCCGCCAAGCTCCAGTACAAGGATCAGGTGCGCGACGCCAAGATCAATCAGAAGGCGGATAAACAGACCGCCAACAACGAAATGAAGATGAACATGCAAGGCCAGACGGGCGACCAGTCGGACGGCGCCGACGTCAAGCATTGAGGCTGAGTTTCAATCGGGCGGCGGGGCGGCGCGGTTTGCCGCCATGGCCGCTGCGTTACCGGACTGCTGAGTCCGGGCATCTCGTTTCAACGGAGGTATCGCATGAGCATCGCAAATTCCACGAAGACCACGCTTGTCGCCGCGTTGATCGCGGGCTGCCTGTCGTCCGCTGCATTCGCGCAGGCTAGCGATCCGGCCGCGGCGCCGGTCACCCACGCCGACAAGAAGGCGGCCAAGGAACAGTCGAAGGCGGACAAGAAAGCGTCCGTCGCGCAGGCCAAGGCCGATAAGAAGAAGACCGATGCGCAGGCCGACGCCGATAAGGCCGCCGCCGACGCAAACGTCAAGGACGCGAAGAAGCAATAGCAGACTTCGCACCTCCGGCCGACGCGGGGCGCGCGGACGTCTCGATGTCGTGCCTGCGAAAAATGGCCCGTGTGCACTCGTGCGACGGGCCATTTTTTTGTGCTCGTGTTCGCCCGCGCGGCCCACATGAAATGCAGACCTCGCATCCGGCTAAAAAAGGGTCGCTTGTCGGCGTGGGTTGTATGGATATACAGTATGCGTCGCCGCTCTGAATCCATCCAACGCCTAAAACAATCGTGCTCCCAGTCGCCGAACCCGCGCCTTCCTCGCCGTCCCCGACGTCCCCGACGTCCGACACCGCCGCCTGGCTGGCGAAGCTCAACGACGCGCAGCGCGAAGCCGTCGACTACGGCGCCGACACGCCCGTCGCACCGCCCGGCGCGCTGCTGGTGATTGCCGGCGCCGGCTCTGGCAAGACCAATACGCTTGCGCACCGGGTCGCCAATCTGGTGGTAAAGGGCGCCGATCCGCGCCGCATCCTGCTGCTGACCTTTTCGCGCCGGGCGGCGCTCGAAATGACCCGGCGCGTCACGCGCATCGCCGGCGCCGCGCTCGGTGCACGAGCCGCGCTCGCGCAAGGGCTGACGTGGTCGGGTACCTTCCATAGCGTCGGCGCGCGGTTGTTGCGCGAATACGCGGATCTGATCGGTCTTGCGCCGGCCTTCACGATCAACGACCGCGAGGATTCCGCCGATCTCATGAACCTGGTGCGCCACGAACTCGGCCTGTCGGCGAAAGAGCGGCGTTTCCCCGCCAAGGGCACGTGCTTTGCCATTTACTCGCGCGTCGTGAACACCGGCGCGTCGCTCGGCCAGGTGCTGGACAAGGCATTCCCATGGTGCCGCGAATGGGAAGCCGATCTACGCATGCTGTTCGCGTCTTACGTCGAAGCGAAGCAGAAGCAGAGCGTGCTCGACTACGACGATTTGCTGCTTTACTGGTCGCACATGGCCGCCGAGCCGGCCATCGCCGCCGATCTGTCGGGACGCTTCGATCACGTGCTGGTCGACGAATACCAGGACACCAATCGACTGCAGGCGTCGATCCTGCTCGCGTTGAAACCGGACGGCCGCGGCCTGACCGTGGTCGGCGACGACGCCCAGTCGATCTATTCGTTTCGCGGCGCGACGGTGCGCAACATTCTCGATTTTCCCGCGCATTTCGATCCGCCCGCCAAACAGGTCACGCTGGAGCGCAATTACCGCTCGAGCGCGCCGATCCTGGCGGCGTCGAACGCGGTGATCGAATTGGCTAGCGAGCGCTACACGAAGAATCTGTGGACCGACAAGGCCTCCGCGCAGCGCCCGCGTCTCGTGACCGTCGCCGATGAGGCGGATCAGGCGCGCTACATCGTCGAGCAGGTGCTGGAAGCGCGCGAGCAGGGCATGAAGCTCAAGTCGCAAGCGGTGCTGTTCCGCGCCGCGCACCACAGCGCCGCGCTGGAGATCGAACTGACCCGGCGCAACATTCCGTTCGTGAAGTTCGGCGGGCTGAAGTTTCTCGATTCGGTGCACGTGAAAGACGTGCTTGCCGTGCTGCGTTGGGCGGAAAATCCGCGTGATCGCGTGGCCGGGTTTCGTGTCGTGCAGTTACTGCCGGGCGTGGGACCGGCTACCGCGGCAAAAGTGCTCGACGAGGTCGTCGCGCGCGCGGGCAGCGGCAACCCCGCCGACACCGCCGGCGGCGCGCTGGCCGCCTTCGCCGCGCCGGCTCGGGCGCAGGAAGACTGGAATTCGTTCGTCAAGCTGATGTCGAGCGTGTACGGGCGCCAGACACCGTGGCCCGCCGAGTTCGAAATGGTGCGCCGCTGGTATGAGCCGCATCTCGAGCGCAATCACGAGGACGCGGCGATCCGTCACGCGGACGTGTTGCAGATGGAGAGCATCGCGGGCACTTATCCGTCGCGTGAACGGTTTCTGACCGAGTTGACGCTTGACCCGCCCGACGCCACCAGCGACGAATCCGGCGTGCCGCTGATCGACGAGGATTATCTGATCCTATCCACGATCCATTCGGCGAAAGGGCAAGAGTGGCGCAACGTGTTCGTGCTGAACGGCGTGGACGGCTGCATTCCGTCCGATCTCGGCACCGGCAGCGAGGAGGAAATCGACGAGGAGCGCCGTCTGCTGTATGTGGCGATGACGCGCGCGAAAGAGGACTTGCATATCGTCGTGCCGCAGCGCTTTTACGTGCACAACCAGACGCACATGGGCGACCGTCACGTGTGGGCTTCGCGCACGCGCTTCATTCCCGCGCATCTGATGCCATTGTTCGATGCCTACGCATGGCCGCGCGTCCCGGTTCCGAGCGCGCCCACGGCGGCCGGGCTGGCCGCGGCGGCGCAGGCGAAGATCGAGATCGGCGCGAAACTCAGGAAGATGTGGGATTGAGAGCGCGACGACGCGCTCTTTAATGCCGCGCGTCTGACGCCGCCGTCGGCTACCGGCGACTCACCGGTAGCTTCCTGGGCTCTTTAGCCTCAGCGCGGCTGCGACTGCCGCTGCCGCTGCTGTTGCTGCGGCGCCGGACGCGGCGGCACGAAGAAATTACGCAGCCAGGCTGCCATTCGCGAAAACACGTCGTATGGCTCCTCCACGAAGATTTCCGGCTTGAGCAGGCGCAGGAACTCCATGATCTGCTGCGCTTCCTGCTTCTGGAACGAGCCGTGCGAAATACCCAACCGCAGCAGCCCGCGCAGTTCGCCGAGCTTTTCGCGCGCGGTGCTGCCCACGCTCGTTTCGCACGCCACCTTGGCCTCGTAGACGCGCTGGCGCAGCGATTCCACCAGCCGCCACGCCGGCGTCTGCATGACTTCCTCGAGCGCCTGAATGTCCTGCGCCGCGCTCTTGATCTGCGCCGCGAGCGGGTCGATCAGCACGGCGTCGCCTTCCGCTTCCTTGACGATGGCCGCCGCCCAGTCGCGGCACTGCTTGGCGAGTTCCTCCGGCGTCCATTCCGAGCGGGCCGCGAAGCCGAAGCCGAACTCGCCCGCCTGCCGCATCAGAATCGCGACGACATCCGGAAACTCCTTGTCCAGTGTGCGTTTCGCCCAGGCGTACTGGCCGCCCTGCAACATCCGCTGAACCGCGTGTTCGGTCAGCGGCACCATGTTGTCGAGCAGCTTGGCGCGCAAAAAATCCTCAAACGACGGCGTCGCGAACTGCGGATCGAGCTTCAGCGATACCCGCAGGAAAGCGTCGAAATCCTTGCGCAGCGTCGCGATGGTCTCGTCTTTGAGCGTGAGGGTGATTTGACCCATGTGTTATCCCGTTTGGTCCTGCCGCGCGGCCTCGCCACGCCGCCTGGCCGCGCGGGCCTTGGGAGACGCGGCGTTCGATGCCGGCGCGCTTGATTCCTGCCTGATGCCGCACAACCAGCGGGACGTATCCCGACGAGCGGACCTCGACTGCATAACGGCGGATCGGCGGGAAACTTAAGGGAGCGCGGGGCGGGAGCGCCCGCTTTAGAGGGAAGCGTCGCCTGGCTTGCGCGGGCATGGCGTGCGCCGGCCGACGCTGTCGCTGCCTTGGAAGCGGCGTGCGTCTATTTCAGCACGACGCATTGCCAGACAAAAAAGACCGTCAGCCCGACGGCGATGGTCAGCAGCGGCCGCCGCGTCAACGCGCTGACGAGCACCGCGGCCAACGCGCCGACCAGTTGCGGATTACGCCAGGTCAGCTCGGCGTCGCCGCCGTGCGGCGCAACCGCCATCGGCACGATGATCGCGGTCAGCACGGTGACCGGCACGAAGCCGAGCGCCGTGCGCACCAGCGGCGGAAATACCAGCCGGTCGCCGAGCACGAAGACGGCGGCGCGGATCACCCACGTGATCGCCGCCATGCCGAGAATCAGGACGACGTAGTTCATCGCGAGGCCTCCGCGGTTTTGCCGTTGCCGCGCAGGTTGGGCCGCGACGTCGACAGCAGGACGCCGATCGCCACGCCCGCGAACACCGCGCCAAGCAAACCGAGCTTGTACGGCCACGCCTGCCAGAAGAAGGCCAGCATGCCCGAGGTGACGGCCGCCGCGATATAGCGCAGCGCGACGAGTTGCGGCACGACGATCGCGATGAACGTGGCGACCATGGCGAAATCGAGTCCGAGCGATTGCAGGCCCGGGAAAGCCGCGCCGAACAGCAGGCCGCCGACGGTCCAGAGCTGCCAGTTCAGATACATGGCCAAGCCGGCGCCGAAGAAGTAGTGCGGGCCGACCGTGCCGGGCTCCCGATGCCGGTAGTGTTCCCACGCGACGGCGAAGACTTCGTCCGTGAGCAGCGCGCCGAGCGCCCAGCGCCAGCGTGCCGGCAGATGCGCGACGTGCGGCGCGAGCGTGGCGCTGTACAGCACATGGCGCAGATTGACGACGAGCGTGGTCGCCCAGATGACGGCAAAACTCGCATGTCCGGCAATCAGGCCAAGCGCGATGAACTGCGCGGAGCCGGCGAACACGACGAGCGACATCAACTGGCCATGCCAAAGATGCAGCGGGCCGGATGCGACGAGCGTGCCGAAAATGACGCCGAAAGGCGCCGCGCCGACCATCATCGGGATGATGTCGCGCGCGCTGGCGGTGAACTCTTTGAAGTGGCCTGGCTTTGTGGGCCGGCCTGCGGTGGGATGGGTCAATCTGGCCTCCTTGATTCGGGAAGCATAGCGGCGGTGGCTGGACGGGGCTTGTACGTTCTTGCGGATGGGCAAGGGTTCGATGCGGCGGCGCGCGCGCCAGGCCATGTCATGCCGCCGGAATGAGCAAATAAGATGGCACGCCGGTCGCCAGTAATTTAGGCGCTGGCATCGTGTCTGGCGGTTGGATTGGTCAGGCCGCAGTGCGTAGGCGGCAACCGTTCGCGTACTGGCGAGCACATGGGGTGGTCGAGGCAGCCGGGCAGGCAGGCCGTGGGCAAGAGTACGTACTTGTGTCTTGCGTCTTGCGGTGCGGCTGGACTGCTTGAGGCAGCAGGACACGCAGCTCGCCGGCAACCCACGCACCCGCGCCGCGTCAGACGCCCTGCCAGCGCCCGGGCGGCACGCCGAACATGCGCCGGAAGTGCCGCGTGAAGTGGCTCTGGTCCGTGAAACCACTGGCGGCGGCGACCTCCGTGACAGAAACTCCCGCGCGCAGTGGCGCGAGCGCGCGCTGCAAGCGCACCTGATTGCGCCACGCGTGGGGCGGCAGGCCGGTCGTCTGGGCGAAAAGACGCGCCGCGTGAAATGGCGAGAGTCCTGCTACCTGCGCGATTTCAGCGAGCGTGACGGGCTCGACGAGGTCGCCTGTCAGGCGCTCCTGCATGAGTGTCACGCGAGCGTCGTCGGCGGGGAGGCGCGAACGCGCCGGTTGGGTTTGCGCGTAACGCACCAGCAGCGTGGACAAGGCGTCGAGCATGGCGGCTTCGGCGGCGAGCGCGTCGTCGCCCGCCTCCAGCAGACGATGCGCATGCGCCAGCCGCGCGGCCAGATCCGGATCGCGGATCACGCCCGGCGCAAACCACGGCAACGCCTGAGGCTTGCCGCTGACCTCATTGGCAAGAGCGTGGATGAAATCCACCGGCGCATACATCACGCGATACCGCCAACCCGCCTCGACCGCCTTCGAGCCGGTGTGCAACTCGCCGGGGTTGATGATCGGTACGCTGCCGGCTTCGGCGACATAGTCGGAGCCGAGATACCGATACCCCTCGGCGCCCGCCACGATCACCGGAATGGTGTACGCATCGTGCCAATGCGGCGTGAACTCGTGATCGTGATATTCGGCCGTGAGCAGGTCCGCGCCGGGTAGAAGCGGCGTGCGCCAGTAGCGGGCGGAATCCTGGAAACGATGGGCGGATGTCACGATGAAATTCCAGCTGGGCCGGTCAGTGTAGCGCGTCGCGACCCTGCCGCGTCACGCGCCGACGTGTCGGCCGACTGCGTTTTGCCGTAGGGCGGCGTTCACTTGACCGGGATCGTTGTTCCGGCCGGCATCGGCACGGCGCTCACGCTGTTCTTCGCGCTGCCGCTGACCACCCGGTCGCTGTAGGTGAGATACACCAGCGAGTTGCGCTTTGCGTCGACCACCCGTACCACATGCAGCGACTTGAAGATGAACGACATGCTCACAGAGAACACGTCGGCCTGTTTCTTCACCGGGCCCGTGAAGTGAATCTCGCCGACCTGGCGACAGGCGATCGACGCCTCGGTGGGATCTTCGGCGATGCCGAGCGTACCCTTGACGCCGCCGGTACGCGCCCGCGACACGTAGCAGGTCACACCCTGAACCGCTGGATCGTCATAGGCCTCGACAACCACGCGGTCGGAGCCCGTGACGCGGAAATTGGTATTGACGCTGCCGACTTCTTCGCCGTGCGCCGAAGGCAGCAGGAGGGCGGCGGCCGCCACGAACGAGATGCGCAACAAAGTGATTTTCATGGGATGTGCTTGCCGGAAATTGAGCGCCTGGGTTGGGCGCGGGGCGTGCGCCGGGATTGCCATCGTATAACGGCCGGCGGTCACGGGCGACGCGGGCATGGCATCGACCAGGGCAGGTGATGCGGTTCGGCGGCGTGCGGCGCGCAAAAAGAAAAAGGCCCGCACGAATGCGGGCCTTCCAAATTTTTTGGCTCCTCGACCTGGGCTCGAACCAGGGACCTACGGATTAACAGTCCGGCGCTCTACCGACTGAGCTATCGAGGAACAGCAGTACGACTTGACCTACATAAAAAAGCCCGTCTTGGTTAACGGGCTTTTGCAATTCTTGGCTCCTCGACCTGGGCTCGAACCAGGGACCTACGGATTAACAGTCCGGCGCTCTACCGACTGAGCTATCGAGGAACAGAACAACAAACAGCAGAGAAACGAAATTGTAGGAGCAGCTTAAGCGCCTGTCAATACCTTGTGTTCATCTCGATTTCATTCGAATCCGGCGATGCACGCCACAGGCAGCAAGGCTCAGCGTACGAGCAGCTCGAGCTTTTCCTTCACGTCCTTGAACTCGTCCGCTTCCGGCAGCGGTGCCTTGGTCTTGGTGATGCTCGGCCAGTTCTTCGCGAGATCGGCATTCAGTTCGATGAAGTTCTGCTGGTCGCCCGGCACGTCTTCTTCGGCATAAATGGCGTTCACCGGGCACTCGGCCACGCACACGGCGCAGTCGATGCATTCATCGGGGTCGATCGCGAGGAAGTTGGGACCTTCGCGAAAGCAGTCCACCGGGCACACATCGACACAGTCGGTATAGCGGCACTTGATGCAGCTTTCGGTCACAACGTGAGTCATTCAGGCAGCTCCTGCATGCGGTATCTGGGGAGGCGGAAACGCCAAAAGCGCTATTGTATCGTAACGTCAAGAGGCGCATGCGGCATCGCGCGACACCGTTTATACGTTTTCGTGATTAGTTTATGGCGTGCGCCGCATGGCTCCCTTGAGCGCCCGGCGCGAGCGTCTGGCGGCGCGCTGAATGCCGACGCATTCGGGTAACATGCGTCAGGTCGGTACGCACGGGGCGTGCCGTCGCGCATGGGTGAGTCGGCTTTCGTGGCAGGCCTTCCGTTTTCCGCAGTCCAGTTCGCACCATCATGATTATTACTTCGCTGCTCGACACCGATCTGTACAAGTTCACGATGATGCAAGTGGTGTTGCATCACTTTCCCGCGGCGAATGTGGAGTATCGCTTCCGCTGCCGTACGCCGAATGTCGATCTCGTGCCGTACATCGGCGAAATTCGCGACGAAGTGCGCAAGCTCTGCCAGCTGCGCTTCACTGACGACGAGCTCGACTACCTGCGGCGCATGCGCTTCATCAAGGGCGACTTCATCGAGTTTCTCGCGCTGTTCCATCTGAACGAAAAATACATTTCGATCGAAGCGTCGCCGAAAGGCAATGGCGAAATCGATATCGAGATCAAGGGGCCGTGGCTGCACACGATCCTGTTCGAGATTCCGATGCTCGCGATCGTCAACGAAGTCTACTTCCGCAACACCCAGCAAATGCCGGACTACAGCGAAGGGCGCGGGCGCCTCGTCGACAAGATTCAACTGCTCGGCGCGCGTCCGGAATTCGCCGACTGCAAGATCGCCGACTACGGCACACGGCGCCGCTTCTCGAAGCAATGGCACGAGGAAGTGATCCTCAAGCTCAAGGAAGGCCTCGGCGAGCAGTTCGCCGGCACCAGCAACGTGTTCTACGCAATGAAGCACAGCCTCACGCCGCTCGGCACGATGGCGCACGAATACCTGCAGGCGTGCCAGGCGCTCGGCCCGCGGCTGCGCGACTCGCAGATCTTCGGCTTCGAAATGTGGGCCAAGGAATACCGCGGCGACCTGGGCATCGCGCTCTCCGACGTGTACGGCATGGAGGCGTTCCTGCGCGACTTCGACATGTACTTCTGCAAGCTGTTCGACGGCGCGCGCCACGATTCCGGCGATCCGTTCGA
Organism: Paraburkholderia sp. BL25I1N1; assembly: GCF_003002025.1. Classification (GTDB taxonomy): domain Bacteria; phylum Pseudomonadota; class Gammaproteobacteria; order Burkholderiales; family Burkholderiaceae; genus Paraburkholderia. The sequence goes on along the minus strand of NZ_PVZB01000016.1, from coordinate 162,304 downwards.
TTGGGGCGAACGCCTGCTCAAGCACTACGAAGCGAACCGCTGCGACCCGCGCACCAAGATCCTCGTGTTCTCCGACGCGCTCGACATTCCCAAAGTCCTGCAACTCTACGAGCGCTTCCGCGGTCGCTGCAAGCTGGCCTTCGGCGTGGGCACGAATCTGACCAACGACCTCGGCTACAACCCGCTGCAGATCGTCATCAAGATGGTTCGCTGCAACGGTCAGCCGGTGGCGAAGCTGTCGGACTCGCCGGGCAAGAACATGTGCGACGACAAGGCTTACCTCGCTTACCTGCGCCAGGTGTTCGGCATTGCGCAGCCCGAGGAAGAAGCGGCGAAGTGACGCGGTTCATCGCTAGCTGCCGGTAGCTTATGCCGCGCGTGCGATGCGTGGCAATAGACCGTTCGGCCAGGGTGTTCGCGCGCAGGGCGGCCGGTATAATTCTCGCCATATCGCACGGCTGTCGACACGAGGATTTCGCACATGGACACATCGATTGCACGCCGCAACATCCTGGCGCGCATCCGCGCGGCGCAAGGGCGTGAGCCCGAGCCGTCCGCTTCCGAGCGCGAGGCTGCGGCGGACTATCTCGCGCGTCATCCTGCCGGCCCGCGCCCGGACATGCCTGCCGACCTCGTTGCACGCTTCGTCGAAGAAGCGCAAAAAATGGCGACCACGGTGGACTCGGTTGAAGCACTGAGCGACGTGCCGGCCGCGGCGCACCGCTATCTCGCGCAGCATGCGTTGCCGCTGCAGGCCATCGCCTGGCAAACGCTGCGAGATCTGCATTGGGCCGAAGCCGGCCTCACCGTCGAGTTTCGCAAGCCGCAAGACGGCGACGTGGTCGGTCTCACCGGCTGCTTCTGTGCGACCGCCGAGACCGGCACGCTGGTGCTGCTGTCGGGGCCGGAAACTTATGCCTCGGCCGGTCTGCTGCCAGAAACGCACATTGCGATCGTGCCGGCTTCGCGCATCGTCTCAGGTCACGAAGAGGCGTTTGCACTGATCCGCAAGGAACGTGGCGAACTGCCGCGTGCGGTCAACTTCGTCTCCGGGCCTTCGCGTACCGGCGATATCGAACAGACCATCGTGCTCGGCGCGCATGGGCCGTACCGGGTGCACGTGATCGTAGTGCAGGGCGCCTGAGCAGCAAACGCGCCCGTGCATCAGGACGCATGCTCCGCTGTGCGGCCTTAAGCAATAACAAGGACTTCAAATCTATGAAACAACGTGCCGCCTGGACGGGCATGGGGTTCGCGGCTGCATTGACGCTGGCTGGGTGGCCGCAGTTGGCATCTGCCGCAACGCTCGACGGCGCGACTTTGTCGGCGCTGTGGGGGCTGCCGTTCGCGGGCGTGCTGCTGTCGATCACGGTCTTTCCCTTGATCGCGCCGGCGTTCTGGCATCACCATTTCGGCAAGATTGCGGCGGCGTGGGCGCTTGTGTTTCTCGTGCCGTTCGCTGTCAACTACGGTAGCAGCGTCGCATTCGGCACGCTCGTGCATGCGCTGCTCGAAGAATACATACCGTTCATCGTGTTGCTGACGGCGCTCTATACCGTGGCGGGCGGCGTCTGCGTACGCGGCAATCTGCATGGCACGCCGCGCCTGAACGCGGCGATCCTCGCGCTCGGCACCTTGCTCGCCAGCATCATGGGCACGACGGGCGCGGCGATGCTGCTGATTCGCCCGCTGCTGCGCGCCAACGACAATCGCAAGCACGTCGTTCACGTGGTCGTGTTTTTTATCTTCCTCGTGGCCAACGCGGGAGGGTCGCTTTCGCCGCTGGGTGACCCGCCGCTCTTTCTCGGCTTTCTGCAGGGCGTGAGTTTCTTCTGGACCACCATGCATCTCGCGCTGCCGATGCTGTTCGTCTGCGGTGTGCTGCTGATCGCGTTCTATGCGCTGGACTCGTATTACTTTCATCGGCGCGAGGAAGAGCGTTCCCTCTTTCTCGATCCGACACCCGACACGCCGCCACTCGGCATCGACGGCAAAATCAATTTCGTGTTGCTGGCCGTGGTGATCGCGCTCGTGCTGATGAGCGGGCTGTGGAAACCGGACGTGGAGTTCGACGTGTTCGGCACGCAGGTGGCTTTGCAGAGTGCCGTGCGCGATGCCGCACTGATCGTCGTCACTCTGCTCTCGCTGGCGCTCACGCCGCGCGCGGCTCGCGCGGGCAACGACTTCAACTGGGCGCCGATCGAAGAAGTGGCCAAACTGTTCGCCGGCATCTTCGTGACGATCGCGCCGGTCATCACGATTCTGCGCGCCGGCGAGGCGGGCGCGTTCGCCGGCATCGTTCATCTGGTCAAAGACGCCTCGGGCCAGCCGCACGATCTGATGTACTTCTGGGCGACCGGCCTGCTATCTTCGTTTCTCGACAACGCGCCGACTTACCTCGTGTTCTTCAACCTGGCCGGCGGCGACGCGCAGACGCTCATGACCACCGGCGCCACCACGCTCGCGGCGATCTCGGCGGGCGCGGTGTTCATGGGCGCGAACACGTATATCGGCAATGCGCCGAACTTCATGGTGAAGGCCATCGCGGAATCGCGCGGCGTTCGCATGCCGGGTTTTTTCGCGTATATGGGCTGGTCAGCCGCCGTGTTGCTGCCGCTTTTCCTCGTCACCGGCTGGCTCTTTTTTTGACGCCGAGGCAATCGAACTCGACGCGTTTTACGGAGAATTGCAATGCAGAAGATCCTCGTCGCCCGCCCGATTTTTCCCGATGTGATCGAACGGCTCAAACAGTATTTCGACGTCGACTGGAATCAGGGCGACGTGTTGCCCGCCGACGAACTGAAACGTCGTCTCGCGGATAAAGACGGCGCGCTGACCGCGGGCGACCCGGTCGGCGCCGCCGAACTCGCCGCGGCGCCGCGTCTGCGCGTGGTGTCGAATATGGCGGTGGGCTACAACAACTTCGACATGGCAGCCTTCAACGCGGCCAACGTGCTCGGCACCAATACGCCGGACGTGCTCAACGAATCGACCGCGGACTTCGGCTGGGCGCTGATGATGGCGGCGGCTCGCCGCATCACCGAATCGGAGCACTGGCTGCGCGCGGGCCAGTGGCAGAAATGGGCGTACGACGCGTTCCTCGGCAGCGATCTGCACGGCTCGACGCTCGGCGTGATCGGCATGGGCCGTATCGGCCAGGCGCTTGCGCGTCGTGCCAAGGGTTTCAACATGCAGGTGATTTATCACAACCGTTCGCGCGTGGCGCCGGAGATCGAGGCCGAGCTGAACGCGGAGTACGCATCGAAGCAGGATCTGTTGCGGCGTGCCGATCACGTCGTGCTCGTGCTGCCGTACATGAAGGAGAACCATCACACGATCGGCGCGGCAGAACTCGCGCTGATGAAGCCGAGCGCGACGCTCACCAATATCGCGCGCGGCGGTATCGTCGACGACGCGGCGCTCGTCGAAGCGTTGCGCTCGAAGCAGATTGCCGCCGCCGGTCTCGATGTGTTCGAAGGTGAGCCGAATCTGAATCAGGATCTGCTCAGCGTGCCGAATGTCGTGCTCACGCCGCACATTGCCAGCGCCACTGAAGCCACGCGCCGCGCCATGGCGAATCTCGCCGCTGACAACCTGATCGCAGGCCTGGGCGAAGGTCCGCGCGCGGGGCGGCCGCCGAATCCGGTCAACCCCGAGGTCATCGGCAAGGCGCGTTCATGACAATGTATCTGGTGGCGGCCGTTGCCGTGCTGGCGGTCGCGTTGGTTATCGCTCTGGTTTTGCTGATGCGTGCTCATGGCCGGGCGGAGGACAACGAGCAGTTCGAGTTGCTCAACGAACGCATGGACGCCACGGCCGACGCGCAAGCGCACGCCTACGAGCGGCTTGAGCGGCAACTGCGCAACGACATCACCGAGACGGCGCGCGTGTCGCGTACCGAACAGAGCAGCGGCTTCGCGCATTTTCAGCAGACGCTGGCCGCGCAGTTCAGCAGCATGACGACGGTGCAGGGCGGCAAGATCGACGGTTTCGCCCAGCAGCTCGACGCCGTGCGCCACAGTCTGCAGGCGCAGGCCCAGCAGGCGCGCGACGAACAGGGCCGCTCGCTCAAGCAGTTCGGCGATACGCTGAGCCTGCAGTTGGGGCAACTCACCGAGGCGAACGACCGCCGCTTCGCCGAGGTGCGCGCGACCATCGAGCAGCGGTTGAAGGATATCGAGGCGAACAACTCGCTCAAGCTCGACGAAATGCGCCGCACCGTCGACGAAAAATTGCACGCTACGCTTGAACAGCGTTTGGGCGAGTCGTTCAAGCTGGTGTCGGACCGGCTCGAACAGGTGCACCGCGGACTGGGCGAGATGCAGACGCTGGCCGCCGGCGTCGGCGATCTGAAAAAGGTTCTCACGAATGTGAAGACGCGCGGCACGTGGGGTGAAGTGCAGCTCGAAGCGCTGCTCGAGCAACTGCTCACCGCCGACCAGTACGCGAAGAACATTGCGACGGTGCCGAGAAGCGCGGAGCGCGTCGAGTTCGCGATCAAGCTGCCGGGACGCGCGGAGCAGGGCGCTGCGGCGACACCTGTGTGGCTGCCCATCGATGCCAAATTTCCGCGTGAAGACTACGAGCGTCTGATCGAAGCGCAGGAGCGCGCCGATCCGGTCGCGGTGGAGGACGCGTCGCGTGCGCTCGAAGCGCGGATTCGTGCCGAGGCGCGCATGATCGCGGAGAAGTACGTGTCGCCGCCGCACACCACCGACTTCGCGCTGCTGTTTCTGCCGACCGAAGGGTTATATGCGGAAGTGTTGCGCCGGCCAGGCTTGACGGACCTGTTGCAACGCGACTATCGCGTGACGATTGCGGGGCCGACTACGCTGACCGCCTTGCTCAATAGTTTGCAGATGGGTTTCCGCACGCTCGCGATCGAAAAGCGATCGAGCGAGGTATGGCAGGTGCTCGGCGCGGTGAAAACGGAGTTCGGCAAATTCGGCGACGTGCTGGCCAAAACGAAGGCGCAACTGGAGACGGTGACGCGCTCCATTGAAGCGGCGGAAACACGCACGCGCGTCATGAGCCGCCGATTGCGCGACGTCGAGGCGTTGCCGGGTGAAGAGGCGAGTGGGTTGCTCGGCGATGCGCTGTCGGGCGTGGATCCCGACGAGCAGTGACGGAATGCTGCTAGCGGTGGGCTAGTCGCGGCGGCGCGGCAAACTGGCTCGGCGAAAAGCAACGCAAGAACACGTCCGGCACTCGCTCAGGCGCTTGCGCCCGCCGCCAGCTGTTCCAGCGCCTCACCTGTCAGACGCACCACACGCCAATCCGGCATGACAGTCGCGCCCATCTTTTCATAGAAGCTGATGGCCTGCTGGTTCCAGTCCAGCACGGTCCATTCGAACCGCCCGCATTGTCGTTCCACCGCCAATGCGGCAAGACGCTGCAACAACGCGGTGCCAAGACCGCTACCGCGTTGCGAGGGTTGCACGTAGACGTCTTCCAGATACAGTCCGCGCTTGCCGACGAAGCTCGAGTAATTGTGGAAGAACAGCGCATAGCCGACGATGCGGCCTTCGTTTTCCGCCACCAGCGCCTCGATTGAAGGCCGCGCCCCGAATAGCGCGTCGCGCAAGCCGTCTTCGGTCGCGACGAACACGTGCGTGAGACTTTCGAACTGCGCGAGTTCGTACGTCAGCGCGAAAATGGCACCGGTGTCCGCGGGCGTAGCGGCGCGGATCGTCGCGGGCATTACGCCTCTTCCGGTGCGTCGGTTAGATGGATTTCAATGCCGCCGAAGCGGGACGCCACCCAGTTATACGCATGGCATGCGATCCACAGCAGGATGAAACCGAGAATCGCATTCAGCAGCAGCGCGCTGAACACCGTGCTCAGTTCCACCGAGCCATAGCGCACGAACGCGACCAGCACGCCCAGCAGCACGATCGGCACCGAAAACGTCAGGTACACGAGGATGAGTGCTTTGGCCGTCTGTCCCGGTGCAATGAACGAGATCTGTTTTTTCATGTAAGTCAAACCCGTGTGTCGTAGTAGTAGTGGGTAAAGCAGCAAATGAGCGCTGGCGGGTGCGTTGCCTCAGCCCCGCGTCAGCCGTCAGATGAGTCCGTCGAACAGCATGATGGCGACGCGTTCACCTTCGGCGATCTCGCCTTCATCGTGCCCGAGCACGATGAAGCAATTAGCTTCGCTCATCGAACTCAGCACGCCGGAGCTCTGCGAACCGGTCGGCGTGACGTGCCATTGTCCATGCACGTCCTGCTCGGCCAGACCGCGCTGGAACTCGGTGCGCCCGGCGCGTTTGCGGATGGCCCGCCGGCTCATGGCGTGAATGACCGGCAGCGGTTGCGGCGTGGCGCCCGACATCAGCAACAGCACCTCGCGCACGATCTGATAGAACGCCACCATCACGGCGACCGGATTGCCCGGCAAACCGAAGAATAACGCGGGACGCCCGACACCCGGACGCTCACCGGACCAGACGCGGCCGAAGGCGAGTGGTCGGCCTGGGCGCATGGCGAGATTCCAGAACGCGACGTCGCCAAAAGTTTGCAGCAGTTGCCTCGTGAAATCCGCCTCGCCGACCGAGACGCCGCCCGAGGTCAGCACCACGTCGGCATTCGCCGCGGCGCTGCGCAAGGCGCCTTCCATTGCGGCGGGTTCGTCGCGCACTACGCCGAGATCGAGTGCGTCGATGTTCAGGCGCCGCAGCATGGCGAACAGCGTGTAGCGGTTGCTGTCGTACACGCAGCCTGGATCGAGCGGCTCGCCGAGCGAGCGCAATTCGTCGCCGGTCGAGAAGAAAGCGACGCGCAAACGCCGCCTGACATTGACTTCGCCGATACCGAGCGAGGCCAGCAAGCCGAGGTCCGACGCACGCATGATGCGGCCCGATCGCAGCGCGGCATGGCCGCGCGCGAGGTCTTCGCCGGCGAGGCGTCGATTTGCGCCGGCCGTTACTGCATTGGCCGCAAAGCGAATTGAAACGGAATCGGTGCCGCGCTCGACGAGCTCTTGCGGGACGACCGTGTCGCAGTCGGCCGGCATGCAGGCGCCGGTCATCACGCGCACGCATTGCGAGGCCTCGACGCGGCCCGCGAACGGATGCCCGGCCAGCGCCTTGCCGACGATCGCCAATTCGACCGTGGCCGCGCCCGTGGCGAGTGCCGCGCGGTTGAACGCGTAGCCGTCCATGGCGGAATTGTCGTGCGAGGGGACGTCGATTGGCGACACGATATCGGCCGCGAGCACGCGGTCGAGCGCGTCGCGCAAGGCCAAGCGTTCAATGGCCGTGACTGGCGCGGCCCACTGGCGAACAATTGCCTGTGCGGCCGGGACAGGCAGCGCGTGAGGATCGTACTGCGCGACGCAGCGGGAAAATTCGTTAGGCGTGGTCATGAAGAGCTGAGCGTCGCGACCGGCGGCGGAAGCGGCGGTTGCCGTGCGGCCGGAGCGGGATTTCAACCGTGGCCTCAATCACGCTGGAGGTCGGCGAGTTCCTGTAGCGAATTGATATTGTAAAACGCGCGCTCGTCGGTAAAGACGACTTCCACCGTCTTGTGGCGCGCGTACCACGCGCGCACTTTACGCTCGCCGGCTTCGAGGAAGGCCGAGAGATCGTCGGCGAGACTCGTGCGCAGAAACGCGAAGACCGGATGCAAGGACGTTTGGCCGTGCGCGTCGATGGTGGTGACCGTGGCGATGTCGGCCTCGTTCGAGGCCAGCGCGTGCGCGAGGCGTTCGGCCAGGTCGGCGGGCAGCCACGGTGAGTCGCAGGGAGCGCTGAGTAGATAATTGCCACCGGCTGCACGTAGCCCCGCGAGCAAGCCTGCCAGCGGGCCCGGAAAGTCGGCCAGAGTGTCCGCCACTACCTTGGCGTCGAACGGCGCACCGAGCGCGCTGTAGGCCTCAGGGTGACGATTGGCGCTGATCAGCAGGGCGCCGGTTTGCGGCGCGAGGCGCTTGAGCACATGGACGGCGAGCGGCTCGCCATGCAGCATTTGCAGACCCTTATCGGCGCCGCCCATGCGCATGCCGCGGCCGCCCGCAAGCAACAGTCCGGTGATGTGGTCGCGCGTCGGCTTCACGTGCCGCCGCTCAGCCGCCGATGTACGACATCTCGACGCGGCGGCCATCGCGCACGAGCGACTCGGCGGCGTTGCTGCCGCGCAGTTGCGAATAGCGGTCGCCGCGCTCCTGCCAGATTTCGGCGATGGCGGTGGCGATGTCGGCGTCGCTCGCGCCGTTGCGCACCAGCGCGCGCAGGTCGTGCCCCGACGAGGCGAACAGGCACAGGTAGAGCTTGCCTTCGGTCGACAGACGCGCTCGCGTGCAGCTGCCGCAAAACGCGCGCGTCACACTCGAAATCACACCGATCTCGCCGCCGCCGTCGACGTAGCCCCAGCGCTGCGCAGTCTCGGCGGCGCTGTGCGCTTCGAGCGGCGCAAGCGGGAAGTGCTCGGCAATGCGCGTGACGACGTCGGCGGACGGCAGCACTTCCGTCATGTTCCAGCCGTTCGACGTGCCTACGTCCATGTATTCGATGAAGCGCAGCACCGCGCCCGAGCCTTTGAAGTGACGCGCCATCGGCACGATTTCGCTGTCGTTGGTGCCGCGCTTGACGACCATGTTGACCTTGACCGGCGCGAGGCCTACCGCGTGCGCCGCGGCAATGCCGTCCAGCACGTCGCCGACGGCGAAGTCCGCATCGTTCATGCGGCGGAACAGCGTGTCGTCGAGCGCGTCGAGGCTCACCGTGACTCGGGTCAAACCGGCGTCTTTCAGGCTGCGTGCCTTGCGTTCCAGCAGCGAACCGTTGGTGGTCAGCGTCAGATCGAGCGGACGGCCCGCCGGCGTGGTCAGTTGCGCGAGGCGTTCGATCAGGAATTCCAGATTCTTACGCAATAGCGGTTCGCCGCCCGTCAGACGGATTTTCTCGACGCCGTGTGCGACGAACAGTCGCGCCAGCCGTTCAATTTCCTCGAAGCTCAGCAAGGCGCTGTGCGGCAAAAACGTGTAGTCCTTGTCGAACACCGCGCGAGGCATGCAATAGACGCACCGGAAATTGCAGCGATCCGTGACCGAAATGCGCAGGTCGCGCAACGGCCGCGCAAGCGTGTCGTGCAGCGCGCCGCTGGGCGTCTGCACGGGGCCGGCAATGACCGGCACGGCGCTGAGATCGGCAACAGGGATGATGCGTCGGGACATGACTTGCTTCAATGAATGCGTCGGTTAGTGCTTGAAATTAGAGCTAGATATTCATTCTATCGGAAATGCTTCAGGCGGCAGGGGTACCCCAGGCCGTGTCGGGGTATACGGGGAGTGGCTTATCGCGGCGCGTTCGAGCTGCGGCGCGCGCCCATAAAAAAAGCCCGCCGGTGAGGGCGGGCTTTTTGAGTGCGGCGGGGCGGCTTACTGCGGGTGGCCGCCTGTTTCCACCTGTTGCATCGGCGCGCTGTCGAGCGGCGGCAGCGGTTTGCGTTCGCGCACCACACGAGCCGGCTTGGTGGTCTGCGCAGCGGCTTCCTGAGCCGCGCGCAGCTTGTCGGCGTCGGTGTTCACCCAGACGAGGCCGGCTTGTTCCAGCACCGGCTGCAGGGCTTCCGCCGACACGGCGGCCTGACGCGGCGCTTGCTGCGCAGCTTGCGGCGCGACGGCGACAGGCGCCGGTTCGATCGCTGCCGATTCGGCTGCCGGTGCTACCGCTGCCACGACCGGCTGCGGTTCGACGATCTCAGCCTGCAGTGCAGGTTGAACAGCAGGCGCTTGGACCACCACAGCGGGAGCCGCGGTTTCGACCGGAGCCGGAGCAGCGGCTTGCGCTTCGACAACCGGCGCAACTGCCGGCGCTTCGACCGGCGCTTGAGCCGGGGCTTGGGCACGTGCGACCGGTTCGACCAGCGAAACCGTTTCGCTAGCGGCCGGCCCAGCTTGCGCTGCTTCGACCGGCTCCGCAGCGGCTTGCGCCACCGGCGTTTCGGCGACCGGCTCGACGGCGGCCGGCGCAACCGGCGCTTGCGCGACCGGTACCACCGCTTCCGTCTTCGCAGCCTTTTCGACGGCCAGAGCCGGCGTTTCGCTTGCGGCGTGCAGCTCGCTTACCACGACGGTTTCCGTTGCGACAGCAGCGACCACCACTTCCACCGGCGTCACGTCCTTCGCCTCGACAACTTCCGGCTTGTGTTCGACCGGCTGATGCGCCGTGCGCACCGGTGCTTCGTCGGTTGCGCTCGCGTTGTCGCCTTCAGCTTCCGCGACGTCCGCCGCCGGATTGCCGTTCACGTCCTCTTCACGCTCACGACGGCCACCGCGACGGCCGCGACGGCGACGACGGCGCTCTTCGCCTTCACGCGCCACTGCTTCCTGATCGATCGGCGCGCCGTTTTCGCCCAAGGCGGTCTGGTTTTGCACCAGTTCTTCCGCCGTTTGCGCTTCGCTTTGCGTCAACGCGTCCGCGGTTTCTCCTTGCGGCTTGCGGCGTTCGCCACGTTCAGCACGTTCGCCACGCTCACGGCGCTCGCCGCGTTCCGGACGTTCGCCACGCGGTGCGGCTTCCGCCGTTTCCGCGCGCTCGGTGCCGCGATTGTCGCGGTCACGGTTTTCACGACCCTCGCGCGGCTCACGAGCCTCGCGTGCCTCGCGCGGTGCACGGCCTTCGCGGGCTTCGCGCGGCTCACGATTGCCACGCGGTTCGCGTGCTTCACGTGCTTCGCGCGGCTCGCGGCCTTCGCGTGCCTGCACCTCACGGCCTTCACGCGGCTCGCGCTCTTCACGGCGTTGCGACGGCTGCTGACCTTGGCCCTGACGGCCACCAGTCGTGCCTTCGCCACGGCCCGCTGCGTCGCGAGTGCCTGTGCCGGTACGGCGATTACGGTTGCGATCGCCGCCGCGTTCGCCGGTGCGCTCACCGCGCTCCGTGCGTTCGCCGCGTTGCGGACGTGCCTGCTTGTCAGCCGGCGCCGGTGCGACAGGCGCCGGAGCGGCGGGCTGCACGCCGAACAGATTCTTCAACCAGCCGATGAAGCCGCCGCTTGCCGGCGTGACCGCGACCGGAGCTGGGGCGGCGACCGGGCGAACCGGCGCGCTCGGCGCCGGCTTTTCAGGCGTGATGCCCTTGACCGCCGCTTCCTGCTTCGGCTTCACTTCTTCGGTGCGCTTGCTGTAACCGGTTTCCGATTCCAGTTCGCGAGCCGCTTCTTCGGCCATCTTCCACGAAGCGCGCGGATCGTCGAGGCGCGCGTCGTCGTGACGCAGACGCTCGAGTTTGTAATGCGGCGTATCGAGGTGCTTGTTGGGAATCAGCACGACGTTGACCTTGAAACGCGATTCGATCTTGTTGATCTCGGCGCGCTTTTCGTTCAACAGGAAGGCGGTCACTTCGACCGGCACCTGGCAATGAATTGCCGCGGTGTTTTCCTTCATCGCTTCTTCCTGAATGATCCGCAGCACTTGCAGCGCGGACGATTCGGTATCGCGGATATGACCCGTGCCGTTACAGCGCGGGCAGGTCACGTGGCTGCCTTCCGAGAGGGCCGGACGCAGACGCTGACGCGACAGTTCCATCAGGCCGAAACGCGAAATCTTGCCCATCTGGACGCGCGCCCGGTCGTGCTTGAGCGCGTCTTTCAGGCGCTGTTCGACTTCGCGCTGGCTCTTGGCCGATTCCATGTCGATGAAGTCGATCACGATCAGACCGCCCAGGTCGCGCAGGCGCAACTGGCGGGCGACTTCGTCCGCGGCTTCCAGGTTGGTGCGTGCGGCCGTTTCCTCGATGTCGGCGCCCTTGGTGGCGCGTGCCGAGTTCACGTCGATCGCGACCAGCGCTTCGGTGTGGTCGATCACGATCGCGCCGCCCGAAGGCAACGGCACGGTGCGTGAATACGCTGTTTCGATCTGGTGCTCGATCTGGAAGCGCGAGAAGAGCGGCACGTCGTCGTGATACCGCTTCACCTTGCTGACATTATCCGGCATCACGATGTCCATGAAGGCGCGGGCCTGGTCATGGATTTCGGTGGTGTCGATCAGAATTTCGCCGATGTCCGGCTGGAAGTAATCGCGGATCGCGCGGATCACGAGGCTCGACTCGAGATAGATCAGCATCGGCTGACCGCTCGAACCGCTTTGCGACGCGGCTTCGATCGCGCGCCACAGTTGCATCAGGTAGTTCAGGTCCCACTGCAGTTCTTCGGCGCTGCGGCCAATGCCGGCCGTGCGCGCGATGATGCTCATGCCTTCCGGCAATTGCAGCTGCGCCATGGTTTCGCGCAGTTCCTGCCGGTCGTCGCCTTCGATCCGGCGCGACACGCCGCCGCCGCGCGGATTGTTCGGCATCAGGACCAGATAGCGGCCGGCGAGCGAGATGAACGTGGTCAGGGCCGCGCCCTTGTTGCCGCGCTCTTCTTTTTCGACCTGAACGATCAGTTCCTGGCCTTCACGCAGCGCGTCCTGGATGCGCGCGGAGCGCATGTCCACGCCGTCGCGGAAATACTGGCGGGCGACTTCCTTGAACGGCAGGAAGCCGTGGCGGTCTTCGCCGTAGTTGACGAAACAGGCTTCGAGCGACGGCTCGATGCGGGTAATGATGCCCTTGTAAATGTTGCCTTTGCGCTGTTCGCGCCCGGCGGTTTCGATGTCGATATCGATGAGTTTTTGCCCATCGACGATGGCGACGCGCAGTTCTTCCTGCTGCGTCGCGTTGAACAACATTCGTTTCATTGAACGGCTCCAGAGCGGCTTAGCCTGCCCCTCCGCCGCGCGGTTGTCAGTCGCGAGGGCGAAGCGGGCAGCGGCATGCCGCGCCTTATTGTGTTTTCACAAGCACGCTGGAGCGGGAAAGCTGGTGGGAGAATTGCCTGAGAGGGCCCGGCCCATAAAAATGGGCACGGTGCCGCAGGGCACATGCGAACACGGCTTCAAATAACGACCCGACACGCCGCGGGTTCTGCCGGCCGACCTTCATAAGCCTTCGTCCACTCGCGCCGGTGCGCCAACTGGGCGCGTGACCGGAGGGTCGAAGGCTGCGGTCGTGCCGCAGCGGGAAGTTCGCGCAGTCGGCGCGTCTTTTCCTGCTGGGGGTGTCTCGCCTCATTTTGACGTCGCCATGTCTTGTATTTTCTACAAGACGCCTTGGGCGCACGCCGTATTTTCGCAACCTGCAGCTTCGTACAGCAGGGCGTCAGACCGCCCGATACCGAAGCTGAAAGTTAAATTCTTTTTTACCAAAATTCCGTTACCGTCGAAGCCGACCTTGACCGAACGCGCCTGTGGGCGCCGTCCCTGCCGGGTGCTGACTTCGTGCGTGCAACTTGTTGCATCTCATTTTCAGGGTGAGCAACCAGACCCCGGCGCAAGTAAAATAACGGTTTATCGCTTGCACCTGCGCAATCCGCCCGAATTCCGGACACTGCGCCGGCCGCCGCAGACTGCTGGGCAAATTATATTCAGAATGAAAGAGTTAGGCAAAATATCCCAGAAATCGGTCGCAAGCGACCAGGTCTCGATGATCGAAATCGATGACAGCGCGGCCGGACAGCGCATCGACAACTTTTTGTTGCGCGTCTGTAAAGGCGTGCCGAAAAGCCATATTTACCGCATCCTGCGCAGCGGGGAAGTGCGTGTGAATAAGGGCCGGATAGACGCGCAGTACCGTCTCGAACTGGGAGATCTGGTGCGCGTGCCGCCCATCCGCGTCGCTCAGCCGAGCGAAACGGCCTCCCAGGCGCCAGTCCCGGCCGCGCATTTCAAAATTATTTTTGAAGATGACCACATGCTGGTCATCGACAAACCGGCCGGCGCCGCGGTGCATGGCGGCAGCGGTGTCGCGTTCGGCGTGATCGAGCAGATGCGCGAGGCCCGTCCGCAGGCAAAATTTCTCGAACTGGTGCATCGGCTGGATCGTGAAACGTCCGGCATCCTGATGCTCGCCAAGAAGCGTTCGGCACTCGTCAATCTGCACGAGCAGATTCGCGAGAACAAGATGGACAAGCGCTACTATGCTTGCGTTCACGGCGACTGGGCGAGCGACTGGGGCCGCCGCCGCGCGGTCAAGGAGCCGCTGCACAAGTACTTGACGGCGGACGGCGAGCGCCGCGTGCGCGTGCAGCCGGACGGCCTTGCGTCGCATACGGTGTTCAATCTGATCGACCGCTGGCCGGAATACGCGTTGCTCGAGGCGGAACTGAAGACCGGCCGCACGCATCAGATCCGGGTCCACTTGCAGCATCTGGAGCTGCCGATTGTCGGCGACGCCAAGTACGGCGACTTTGCGCTCAACAAGGCTCTGGCGCGTGCCAACGCCAAGCCGGGCCTGAAGCGCATGTTCCTGCACGCTTACCGGCTGAAGCTCGCGCATCCGGCAACCGGCGCGCCGCTGCAGTTCGAGGCGCCGCTGCCGGCCGAATGCCGCAGCTTTATCGCGCAACTCAACGAACTAAGAAATGGGTCACACCCGGAGACGACACCGCATGGCTAGAGAGCAATTTGATCTGATCGTCTTCGACTGGGACGGGACGCTGATGGATTCGACCGCGCACATCACGCGCAGCATCCAGTCGGCGTGCCGCGACCTCGGTCTTCCGGTTCCCGCCGACGAGGCGGCCAGCTATGTGATCGGCCTCGGTCTGCGCGACGCGCTGCAGATTGCCGCGCCCACGCTCGATCCGTCGGACTATCCGCGGCTGGCCGAGCGTTACCGCTTCCATTATCTGGTGAAGGACCAGACCACCGAACTGTTCACCGGCGTGCGCGAGATGTTGCAGGAACTGCGCGATCAGGGCTATTTGCTGGCCGTGGCGACGGGCAAGAGCCGCGTCGGGCTAAACCGCGCGCTGGATCAGTCCCGCCTGACGAGCCTGTTCGACGGCACGCGCTGCGCCGACGAAACGTTCTCGAAGCCGCACCCGGCGATGCTGCACGAATTGACGCGCGAATTGGGCCAGGACAATGCGCGCACGGTGATGGTCGGGGATACGACGCACGATCTGCAAATGGCGATCAACGCGGGCGTCGCGGGTATCGGCGTCACGTATGGTGCGCATCCTGCGGATTCGTTGAGCGCGTTGTCGCCGAAGTTCGTTGCGTCGAGCGTCAGTGTGCTGTCCGGCTGGCTGCGAGAAAACGCATGAGCACCGCTGCCACGCAAGCGCCGGTGGAGGCGGTTCGCGTCTGCGCATCGGACGAACTGCTCGACGGCGGCGCGGGCGTGCGTTGTGCGGCGAAGCTCGGTGGCGGCGACGTCGTCGTGTTTTTCGTCCGTTACGATGGCCGCGCTTACGGCTACCTGAACCGCTGCGCCCACGTTCCGATGGAGCTGGACTGGGCCGAAGGGCAGTTCTTCGAATCGTCCGGTTTATACTTGATGTGCGCTACACATGGCGCGATTTACGCGCCTGATACGGGCAAATGCGTCGGCGGTCCGTGCCGCGGCGGCAGATTGCGGCCGGTTCAGGTGGACGAACGCGACACGCCGGACGGCCGAGCCGTTTTCTGGCTGCCGGACGGCGAACTGCGCCCGGCCACACCCTGATTTTTTCTCTTCTTCGATCTTTCCACTGCACCGCATGTCCGACAATTTGACTCCCGAGCCGAAGGAACCGTCCCTGAATGGCCGCCCCCGTACGCCTGCCGATGAGCCGGGCTGGGAACGCGCCGCGCTCGAGCGTATCGCGCTCGCGGCGATCAATGAGCAGCGCGCGGCGCGGCGCTGGAAGATTTTTTTCCGCTTTGCGTTTCTGGTCGTCGTGCTACTCGCGATATGGGTAGCCATCGACTTCTCCGGCGATAAGGTCGCCGCCACCGGCCGGCACACGGCTATGGTGACGCTTGACGGTGAGATATCGGCGGATAGGAACGCAAACGCGGAAGATATCAACACAGCCTTGCAGAGCGCTTTTGATGATGCGGGCACGGCGGGCGTGATCTTGCGCTGCAATAGTCCGGGCGGCAGCCCGGTGCAGGCGGGCATCATCTACGACGAAATTCGCCGTTTGCGCGCGAAATATCCTTCAATTCCGCTGTACGCGGTCGTGGGCGACATGTGCGCGTCGGGTGGCTACTATGCGGCCGCGGCCGCCGACAAGATTTATGTCGATAAGGCGAGCATCGTCGGTTCGATCGGCGTGCTGATGGACAGCTTCGGCTTCACCGGGCTGATGGATAAGCTCGGGATTCAGCGGCGCTTGCACACCTCCGGTGAGAACAAGGGATTTTTCGATCCGTTCTCGCCTGAAACGCCGAAGATGGACGAACACGCTCAGGACATGCTCGATCAGATCCACGCGCAGTTCATCGACGCGGTGCGTCAGGGGCGCGGCAAACGCCTGCATGAAACGCCCGACATGTTCTCCGGCCTTTTCTGGACTGGCCAGAAGAGCGTTGAATTAGGCCTTGCCGACGGTTTGGGCGACGCGGATTATGTGGCCCGCGACCTGTTCAAAGCGCCGGATATCGTCGATTACACCGTAAAAGAGAGCATTACGGACCGCGTTGCGCGCAAGTTCGGCGCGGCGGTGGGTAGTGGCGCGGTTCACGCCATGGCACTCGGTGGGAAGGTCAATTTGCGGTGAATTACTGGTGACAATTAAAGAGCGCCGCGCGATCACCGTTTTCGACGATCGCGCGGCGTTTTTTTGCGTGTCGCTGTCCGACCCAATCAAACGGCCAGGATCAGGAAAATAGCCGGCCGCTTGTGCAGATCGATCGCCGGTTTTTTCTTCCAGTCGGCCACGGTGCGGCTGGCGATCGTTTCCGTTTCCAGCGTTAGATCCACTGCCACGCAAACGAGCGTGGACGGCGCGCACGTCGCCAGCAGTGTGTCGAGCAGAGCGCGGTTGCGGTACGGCGTCTCGATAAAAATTTGCGTTTGCTTGCCTTTGCGCGACTGCTGCTCCAGATCTCGCAGACGCTTGGCCCGCTCCGTGGCGTCAACCGGCAGATAGCCATGGAACGCAAAGCTCTGCCCGTTGAGTCCTGACGCCATCAACGCCAGCAGTATCGAACTCGGGCCAACGAACGGCACGACCTTCACGCCGCGTTCATGCGCGCGGCGTACCAGCAGGGCGCCGGGATCGGCGACCGCCGGGCAGCCCGCTTCGGAAACCAGACCCGCGTCGATGCCCGCCAGAAGCGGCGCAAGCAGCTTGTCGATCTCGCCGGCCGGCGTATTCACGTTCAGTTCGCGAATCTCGATTTCCTGGATCGGCCGTTCCGTGCCGACTTTTTTCAGGAAAGCCCGCGTGGTTTTCGCGTTTTCGCCAATGTAATAGTGAAGCGACGCGGCGCGGGCGCGAACCGGCGCGGGCAGGACGGCGTCGAGAGCCTCGGTATCGCCCTCGCCTAATGTATTTGGAATCAGATAGAGCGTACCGCTCATTGAGCCCCCAATAACGGATAGCCCACTGCGAGCAGCATGCGCGACAGTGCGATCAACGGCAGGCCGACGAGCGCGGTCGGATCGTCGGAATGGATGGCTTCGAGCAAGGCAATGCCGAGCCCCTCGGATTTGGCGCTGCCGGCGACGTCGTACGGCGTTTCGGCCAGCAAATAGGCTTGCAGAGCGGCATCCGGCAGATCGCGGAAATGCACGCGGGTGATCACGTCGACGGCTTGCGCTGTGCCCGAGCTACTGTCGAGCAGGCACAGCGCACTATGAAACAGCACTTCGCGGCCGCGCATCGCCTGCAATTGCGCGAGCGCCTTGGCGTGCGAGCCCGGCTTGCCGATCTGCAGGCCGTCGTAAGTGGCAACCTGGTCGGAGCCGATCAAGAGCGCGGCTTCGCCGACGCCGAGTCCGCCGGCGACCGCGCGAGCTTTGGCTTGCGCAAGCCGCAGCGCGGTGACTTCCGGCGTTTCGCCGGCGAGCGGCGTCTCGTCGATTGCGGGCACGACGACATCGAACGGCACGCGCAAGCGTTCGAGCAGTTCGCGACGATAAGGCGAACTCGACGCCAGAATCAGGCGTGGCGGGCGATTGGGAGAATCAGACATGGGTTGATCGACGGCTAGGGAGGCGGGGCGTACAAGCTTGCGCGAAGCTCGCGCGCGTACGGGCTTAAGTGTTTGACTCGAAAAGACAAAACGGATATGATTTCGGGCTTTTCATCGGTATGCTTGCGCTAGGCGAGTCTCGGTGCGTGCCGTGCAGTGATCACTGCGGGCAAATACAAGAGTCTCACGGGCTGTCTCGCAAATCGGTTATACCTCGCGGTTATATACGGCGAAATCCTTGCCGACGCAGGAGCGCACATGACTCAACATCCTGGCAACCCTGCAGGTCTGTCCGACCCGCACGATATCGATCTGTTCGAATTTGCGCGGAGTGGGCGTCAGGCCGCGGGAGTCGTGCGCGTCTTGCAACTGCCGCGCATGTTAAACGAAGTCCCGGCAGAAGCGCCAGACCGCGATACCGCGTTCACCTGGCAAGCCGAGGGGGCGACGCAGCCGGAATTGCAGGACGACGGCACCGAGGGTCCCCAGCCTTATTTGCGGATGGCGATTCACGGCGCTGCATGGCTCGAATGTCAGCGGTGCATGACACCGTACCAGCAGGCATTCAACGTCGATGCAACTTACCGGATCGTCAACACTGAGGCGGAAGCCGAAGAGTTTCCGCTCGACGAGGATGAAGTCGAAGTGATCGTGGGTTCGAACCATTTCGATCTCATCGACTTGATCGAGGAAGAATTGCTGCTTTCCTTGCCGCTCGTGCCCAAGCACGAGATGTGTCCCGAAGTGCACGAGAGCCTCGTCTCTGGTGTGGCCGGTGCTGAAGGCGAGGGCGACGAGGGCGCACTGGACGAAGCAGGTGAGGGCGGCGAGCCCGAACGGCCCAATCCGTTTGCGGCGCTCCAGAGTCTCAAGCGCGGCGAGCCGGACAAGAAGCACTGAACAGTTACATTGGAGCGCGATGCGGGCGCATTGGCCACTCGGCCAGTGGCGGACACCGAGTCGGGCTGTGTTAGAATCCGAAAAATTTTTAGGAGTTAGTCATGGCAGTTCAACAAAACAAGAAGTCGCCGTCGAAGCGCGGCATGCACCGTTCGCACGATTTCCTGACGGCAGCGCCGCTGGCCGTGGAACCGAGCACGGGCGAAGTGCATCTGCGTCACCACGTTAGCCCGAACGGCTACTATCGCGGCAAGAAAGTCGTCAAGACGAAGAACGACTAATCGTTTCACTGCGTTGCGCCTTGTGGCGTTTCGCGTGGCGATCGGCTCGCTTGACATTTTCCCGGCTCGGCAAAAAGGCGGCATTCAATTGCCGCTTTTTTGTGTCGATCGCAGTTGGCGCTCCGGCGCTTGCTATGATCCCATGCAGGGCGTCTGAAATTCGTCGCACTCCATGACAGTAAAGCTCACGATAGATTGCATGGGAGGCGACCACGGCCCGTCCGTGACCGTTCCCGCTGCCGTCAACTTCGTTCGATCGCATCCCGATGCTGAGCTGCTGCTCGTCGGCATCGAAAGTGCGATTCGTGCGCAGCTGAAGAGGTTGAAGGCTCAGGACCTGCCGGCGCTGACCGTCGTACCCGCTTCCGAGATCGTCGCCATGGACGATTCGGTCGAAGTCGCGCTGCGCAAGAAAAAAGATTCCTCCATGCGCGTGGCGCTAAACCGCGTCAAGGAAGGCGAGGCGCAAGCCTGCATTTCCGCCGGCAATACCGGCGCGCTGATGGCGGTTTCGCGTTACGTGCTGAAAACGCTGTCGGGCATCGAACGCCCGGCCATCGCGTCGGCACTGCCCAATCCCAATGGCTACACGATGATGCTCGACCTGGGCGCCAACGTCGATTGCGAGCCGCAGCATCTGCTGCAGTTCGCGGAGATGGGGCACGCGCTCGTGTCCGCGCTCGAGGGCAAGGATCGGCCTACCATCGGCCTGCTCAACATCGGCGAAGAAGTCATCAAGGGCAATGACACCATCAAACGTGCCGGTGAACTGCTGCGCGCGAGTACACTTAACTTTCACGGTAACGTTGAAGGCAACGATATCTTCAAGGGCACGGTCGACGTGATCGTCTGCGACGGTTTTGTCGGCAATGTCGCGCTGAAGACGTCTGAAGGCCTCGCGCAGATGCTGTCCAACATCATCAAGGAAGAGTTCGGCCGTTCGTGGCTCACCAAGGTGATGGCG
This sequence comes from Paraburkholderia sp. BL25I1N1, assembly GCF_003002025.1. Classification (GTDB taxonomy): domain Bacteria; phylum Pseudomonadota; class Gammaproteobacteria; order Burkholderiales; family Burkholderiaceae; genus Paraburkholderia. The sequence goes on along the minus strand of NZ_PVZB01000016.1, from coordinate 142,210 downwards.
GTGCTCGCCTTGCCGGTATTGATGCGCTTCAAGAAACGCGTCGATCATCGGCAATACAATGGCGCCGCGTTGCTCGGCCTGCGCGGGCTGGTGATCAAAAGCCACGGTTCGGCGGATGCTTACGGGTTTGAGTGGGCTATCAAACGCGGGTATGATGCCGTCAAAAACGGCGTGCTGGAACGCCTTGCGCGAGCGATGGAAGAGAACGCGGGTTCTCTCGAACAGGCGGCGCGCGACGCGAGCGGTGCGGGCCACGCAAGCCCGATCGCCGGCCAGCCAGCCGAGCCCTACGCTGCGCAATCCTCGAAGGCATAATGGCTCAATCGACAATTTATTCCCGCGTGCTGGGCACCGGCAGCTATCTGCCGCCCGACCGCGTCACCAATCAGGATCTGGCCGAACGTCTCGCCAAGCAAGGTGTCGAGACGAGCGACGAGTGGATCGTCGCCCGCACGGGCATTCATGCGCGCCACTTTGCGGACCCTGATGTCACGACTAGCGATCTCGCGCTCATCGCTTCGCAACGTGCGATCGAGGCAGCGGACGTCGACCCGCAGTCCATCGATCTGATCATCGTCGCCACCTCCACGCCGGACTTCGTGTTTCCGAGCACGGCGTGCCTGCTGCAGAACAAGCTCGGCATCAAGAACCACGGCGCGGCATTCGACGTGCAAGCCGTCTGTTCCGGATTTGCCTACGCGGTGGCCACGGCGGACAGCTTCATTCGCAGCGGTCAGCATCGCACGGCGCTCGTGATCGGCGCGGAAACCTTCTCGCGCATTCTCGACTTCAACGACCGCACTACCTGCGTGCTGTTCGGCGACGGCGCGGGCGCGGTGATCCTGCAGGCATCCGAACAACCCGGCGTGCTGGCCAGCGCATTGCACGCCGACGGCAGCCACTCGAACATTCTCTGCACACCGGGCAATGTGAACGGCGGTGTCGTGGCGGGCAGCGCGTTCCTGCATATGGACGGGCAGGCCGTGTTCAAACTCGCCGTCAACGTGCTCGAAAAAGTCGCGGTCGAAGCGCTCGAGAAGGCCAGTCTGTCGGCTGAACAGATCGACTGGCTGATTCCGCATCAGGCGAATATCCGCATCATGCAAAGCACCTGTCGCAAGCTCGGTTTGCCGCAGGAACGCATGGTCGTCACGGTGGGCGAGCACGGCAATACGTCGGCTGCGTCCATTCCGCTCGCATTCGACGTCGCGGTGCGCGACGGCCGCATCAAGCGCGGCCAGAACGTGCTGATCGAAGGTGTCGGTGGCGGCTTCACGTGGGGCGCGTCGGTTATCCGCTACTAATGGCGGCGACGTTGCAGCGAGCGCTATTCGCAGCGCTCGGCTGCGTATGAGCGCGCTCGCCGTCAACCGGGCGCGCCACCCACATCTGACTAAATCGATTTTGGGGACGATATGAAATTTGCGTTCGTTTTTCCTGGGCAGGGTTCGCAGTCGGTCGGCATGCTCAACGCATTCGCCGATCACGCGATCGTGCGTGAGACGGTTCAGGAAGCCTCCGATGCGCTCAACCAGGATCTCGGCAAACTGATCGCCGAAGGCCCCGTCGAAGATCTGAACCTCACCACCAACACTCAGCCGGTCATGCTGACCGCCGCTTATGCGATGTATCGCGCGTGGCTGCAGGCAGGCGGCCCGAAGCCCGCGATCGTCGCGGGCCATAGCCTCGGCGAATACACCGCGCTGGTCGCGGCGGGCGCGATCGCGTTTCGCGATGCCGTGCCGCTCGTGCGTTTTCGCGCGCAAGCCATGCAAACGGCGGTGCCGGTCGGTGAAGGCGGCATGGCCGCGATTCTCGGTCTCGACGATGACGCAGTGCGCGCGGTGTGCGCCGAAGCGTCGGTGGCGGGCGTGGTCGAAGCGGTGAATTTCAATGCGCCGGCGCAGGTCGTGATCGCGGGAAACAAGGCTGCCGTTGAAAAGGCCTGCGAAGTCGCGAAGGCGAAGGGCGCAAAGCGCGCGTTGCCGCTGCCGGTCTCGGCGCCGTTCCACTCATCGCTGCTCAAGCCCGCGTCGGATCAGTTGCGCGAGTATCTGGCGAGCGTCGAGGTGCAGGTGCCGGCGATTCCGGTCATCAACAACGTCGATGTCGCCGTGGTCAATGAGCCGGCCGGGATCAAGGACGCGCTGGTGCGTCAGGCGGCCGGCGCGGTGCGTTGGGTCGAAAGCGTGCAGGCCATGTCGGCTCAAGGCGTCACGCACGTCATCGAATGCGGGCCGGGCAAGGTCCTTGCGGGTTTGACCAAGCGTATCGACGGCAATCTGGTCGGCGCTTCGATCTTCGATCCGGCTTCGCTTGAAGAAACGCTCAAACTCGTGAAAGCAGGCTGAACGCAACGTCGCGCCGCGCCTGGCAGCAGGCGCTCCGCGACGGCGGCAGGACTCCGCATCAGAATCAATCAGCCCTCCGAAGGGCATCCGGACTGACAGATGGAAAAGACTCTCGACAAGCAGGTTGCAATCGTCACTGGCGCCTCGCGCGGCATTGGCCGTGCGATCGCCATGGAACTGGCGCGCCAGGGCGCGACGGTGATCGGCACGGCGACCAGCGAAAGCGGCGCGGCCGCCATCAGCGAAGCGTTTAACGCGGCCGGCGTGAACGGTCGCGGTGCAGTGCTGAACGTCAACGACGCGGCTGCGGCGGAAGCGCTGATCGACGGCACGGTGAAGGAATTCGGCGCGCTGCACGTGCTGGTGAATAACGCCGGCATCACGCAGGATCAGCTCGCCATGCGCATGAAGGACGACGATTGGGACGCGGTGGTCGACACCAACCTCAAGTCGGTATTCCGTCTGTCGCGCGCGGTGCTGCGTCCCATGATGAAGGCGAAGGGCGGCCGCATCATCAATATCACGTCGGTGGTCGGCTCGGCCGGCAACCCAGGGCAGATCAATTACGCCGCCGCGAAAGCGGGCGTGGCGGGCATGACGCGCGCGCTCGCACGCGAGATCGGCAGCCGCGGCATCACGGTCAACTGCGTCGCGCCGGGTTTCATCGACACCGACATGACCAAGACTCTGCCGGAAGAGCAGCAAACGGCGCTGAAGACGCAGATTCCGCTGGGCCGCCTCGGCAGCCCGGAAGATATCGCGCACGCCGTGGCGTTTCTGGCATCGCCGCAAGCCGGGTATATCACCGGCACGACCCTGCATGTGAACGGCGGAATGTACATGTCGTAACCAAATTCGGTTACTATCCGCGCCTTGATGCGTTTGTAAATGCGTAAGGCGTATGCCTTGACAGCAACCCGATGCGCCGCTTTTTTGCCGGGTCAAACCTGATAAAATGCGCGCACCTGTATTTTTGAACTTCTTTTCCCTTGGAGGGGTAATGGACAATATCGAACAGCGCGTCAAGAAGATCGTCGCAGAACAACTGGGCGTTGCAGAAGCTGAGATCAAGAACGAAGCTTCGTTCGTGAACGACCTCGGCGCTGACTCGCTCGACACCGTTGAACTCGTGATGGCCCTCGAAGACGAATTCGGCATGGAAATTCCGGATGAAGAAGCCGAGAAGATCACCACCGTTCAGCAAGCGATCGACTACGCTCGCGCGAACGTCAAGGCCTAAGGTCATTCGCGCCCGCGTTTCTGCGTTGGCGGCGTATGACGCCCTGCCGTGTCGGTTGCCGACGCCAGCAGGGGTGGTGCTTTTTGCCGCGCGTTTTGCCAAGCAGGAGCCAGCGATGTCGACAGCGCAAGTTTTCGCGCGATTGCCGAGTTAAACAGCCACAGGGCATACAGGGCAGGTTCCTGTGGCCGCTGTGGCTTTTGCTTTTGTCATCTATGAAAAAGGGGTTACCGTGAGCCGCCGTCGTGTTGTTGTTACAGGCCTGGGGCTGATTTCGCCTGTTGGCAATAATGTTGCCGACGGCTGGGCCAATCTGGTCGCCGGCAAGTCGGGTATTGCCAATATCACGAAGTTCGATGCGTCGAACTTCTCGACTCGTTTCGCCGGCGAGGTGAAGGGCTTCAATATCGAGGACTATATCCCCGGTAAGGAAGCGCGCCACATGGATACGTTCATCCACTACGGCGTGGCTGCAGGCATCCAGGCGATGCAGGACAGCGGCCTCGAAGTCACCGACGAGAATTCGGAGCGTATCGGTGTGGTGGTGGGTTCGGGCATCGGCGGCTTGCCGATGATCGAAGTGACGCAAACCGAACTGCTCAATCGCGGCCCGCGCCGCATTTCGCCGTTCTTCGTGCCGGCGTCGATCATCAACATGATCTCCGGCCATCTGTCGATCAAGTTCGGCATCAAAGGTCCGAATCTGGCGATCGTGACGGCGTGTACCACCGGCCTGCACTGTATCGGCGAGGCTTCGCGCCTGATCGAATACGGCGACGCCGACGTGATGATCGCGGGCGGCGCGGAATCGACCGTGTCGCCGCTCGGTATCGGCGGCTTTGCGGCGGCGCGCGCGCTGTCGCAACGCAATGACGATCCGGCAACCGCGAGCCGTCCGTGGGACAAGGATCGCGACGGTTTCGTGCTGGGCGAGGGTGCGGGTGTGATGGTGCTCGAAGAGTACGAACACGCGAAAGCACGCGGCGCGAAGATTTACGCCGAAGTCAGCGGCTATGGGATGAGCGGCGACGCCTATCACATGACCGCGCCGCTGGAAGACGGCGACGGCGCTCGCCGCTGCATGCTGGCCGCGTTGAAGAACGCGGGCATCAACACGGATCAGGTGAATTACCTGAACGCGCACGGCACGTCCACGCCGCTCGGCGACCTGGCTGAAACCACCGGCATCAAGCGTGCGTTCGGCGATCACGCGAAAGACATGGTGGTGAACTCGACCAAGTCGATGACGGGTCACCTGCTGGGCGGCGCCGGCGGTCTGGAATCGGTGTTCACCGTGCTGGCCGTGCATCATCAGGTGTCGCCGCCGACTATCAACATCTTCAATCAGGATCCGGCCTGCGATCTGGACTACTGCGCCAACACCGCGCGGGAGATGAAGATCGACGTCGCGCTGAAGAACTCGTTCGGGTTCGGCGGCACGAACGGCACGCTGGTCTTCAAGCGCGCCTGATCGCCCGATAGTTGGTGACGCGTCAGTCAACGGCGCCGGCTGTGCCGGCGCTTTCCCCTGAATCGGCCCAGCCCGACGGAGCGCCGCAGCGGATTTCGCTGCGGCGCTCCGTCGCCGTCTGGGCTGCGTTAGGGGTTTTCGTTCTGACGGCGACATCGGCCGTCTTTGCTTGTCTCGCGTCGCACCTGGGCACGTGGCAGGCCGTTCCGTTGACGCTCGCCGTGTGGGCATGGCTCGCGCTTTGCGCGCTTCGGTACGAGCGCGCGCAGCCTGTCGCGTTGAAAATCGGCCCGGACGGATTGTCTGTCTGGGGCCGGACGGGTGCGCTGCTGGCGCAGGGGCGCATTGCCGGATGTTCGCAGTGGAGCGGCCGCTTGCTGATTCTTGCGCTGATGCCGGAACGGGGCCGCACGCGTACGGTACTGCTTGCCGCCGACGCGCTCCCGGCGCCGGTTTTCCGGGAACTGGCCGTGCTGGGCCGGCGTGGCGCCGGCGCCTGACTGTAACGACTGTAACCGCTGTTACCGGCGTAACGTGCCCTCATGATGGGAACGCTACAATGGTGCCCCGCCATGCGCCCTATAGTTAACGGATTTATCAGGTGAGCGAAAAAGAAATTGATCAGGTGCTGGTCGAACGCGTCCAGAAGGGCGACAAGGCCGCGTTCGAGCTACTGGTCTCCAAATACCACCGCAAGATTCTCCGGCTGATCTCGCGTCTCGTGCGGGACCCCGCCGAGGTAGAAGACGTCGCTCAGGACGCCTTTATCAAGGCGTACCGGGCGTTGCCGCAGTTTCGCGGCGAATCGGCCTTTTATACGTGGTTGTACCGGATTGCCGTGAACACGGCAAAGAACTACCTTGCCACCCAAGGGCGACGCGCGCCGACCTCGACCGAAGCAGATGCTGAAGAAGCTGAAACTTTCTCGGACGCGGACCAACTAAGGGATATCAACACGCCTGAGTCGATGTTGATGAGCAAGCAGATCGCTGAGACGGTCAATGCTGCGATGGCGGTTTTACCGGAAGAGTTGCGCACCGCCATTACTCTTCGTGAAATTGAAGGTTTGAGTTACGAGGAAATCGCTGAGATGATGGGTTGCCCAATCGGCACAGTCAGATCGCGAATTTTCCGCGCTCGCGAAGCCATTGCGGCAAAATTGCGTCCGTTGCTTGACACACCCGAAGGCAAACGCTGGTAAACCACCAGCGCTGCTAGATGGGGCGCGGGTGCAATATCTGGATTAGTGGTGTCACTACGGGGTATTTGTAAGATGGGGAGCATCATGGGGTCGGTCTCGATGCAATCGCAAGTCAGCTCGCGCGGCGAGCGTCTGTCCGCTTTTGTCGACGGTGAGCTGTTCGGCGAAGAGCATCTGAATCTGGACACATTTATTTCTGGGCTGAACGGCGAGGATCGCGCCGCCTGGTCGAGCTATCACCTGATCGGCGACGCATTGCGCTCCGACGATCTGGCGGTTAGCCCGGCGGCGAGCAGCGCGTTTCTTAGCGGTTTCGCCGCGCGCCTCGACAACGAACCACACGTGCTGGCGCCCGCCGCCATGCCGGTTGCGCGTCGTTTGCTGGCGTTGCGTCGCCGAGTCGTGCCGGCGTTTGCCGTCGCGGCTGCGGCCGCCACGCTGACGTGGATCGTCGTGCCGCAACTGCAAGGTGTGCCGGGCGGTCCGGGGGCTTCGCAAATCGCGTCGGTCCAGCATGGCGACTCGCTGCAACGCGTGGCCATGGCGCCTGCACCGACAACGACGGTCCAGTCGGTCGCGCAAGACGCCAACATCATTCGCGACGCCAGTCTCGACCAGTATCTGGAAGCTCACCAGCAATTCGCGCAACAACCGGTCATGCCGGGCTCGATGCCGCTGATTCGCGCTGCCGCCGTTTCTACGCAAGGCCAATAGTTTGATGCAGACTCCGCGGTTGAATAAAACGACTATCTGGGGGCGGCTGCCGGCATTTCTGTTCTGCGCAGCCGTATTGTTGTCCGCTACACCGCGGGTCTTTGCACAAACTGACGACCCGCTCGTTGCCCGTCGCACGGCCGCGGATCTGCTCGATCGCATCCATCAGGCAGCGCAACAGCAGAATTACGAGGGCGCGTTCGTCTACCAGCGCGGCAATTTCGTTCAGACCTCGCGGATCGCGCACTACGCGACCCGTGCGGACGGCGAATTCGAGCAACTCGAAAGCCTCGACGGCAAGCCGCGCAAAATGCTGCGTCATAACGACGAGCTCTACACGTTCGTGCCGGAGCGGCACTTGTGCGTCGTCGAGAAGCGTCAGAACAAGGATTCGTTTCCGGCGCTGCTGGCCGTGAGCGGCGAGCAGGTGCTGTCGGTTTATGAGCCCAAGCTGCTCGGCGACGACCGCGTCGCGGGCGTCGACAGCCAGGTGATCGAACTCGATCCGAAAGACGCGTATCGCTTTGCGTACAAGCTGTGGGCCGACAAGAAAACCGGCCTGCTGCTGCGTGCCCAGACGCTTGACCCGAATGGTCAGGTGCTCGAGCAATTGTCGTTTTCCCAGATTCGCATCGGCGTGCCGGTCGACAAGGCCGGCATCGTCAACGGTATTCGTAATACAGCGGGGTGGACCGTGGTGCGTCCGCCGGTCGAGCCGGTCGACATGGCCGCGCAAGGTTGGCAGATCACGCCGACGGTGCCGGGCTTCCGCAAGATTCGTGAACTGCGCCGTCCGATGGCCGCGCGCGATCCGGGTCAGCCGACCATTCCGGTGGACCAGGCGGTGTTCTCCGACGGCCTCGCAGCCATTTCGGTATTCGTCGAACCGGTCGAAAACAACACGCGCAAGGAAGGCGCGGGCAGCAGCGGCGCCACACACGTGCTCGTCAAGCGTCGCGGCGACTTCTGGATTACTCTGCTTGGTGAAGTGCCCCAGGCCACATTGCAGCAATTTGCGTCTGCCATAGAATACAAAGCTCCGAAGTAATCCTCCGAATCCTGAATCCCTCGGCTTGCTACGATATGACGACTTTCTCGGTGCGCAAATTCCTCGCGGCCGCGGTGGTGGCGGCTTGTTTGCCGCTCGTTCCGCATACGGCGTCGGCGGCTCCGGCCGCCAATCTGCCCGACTTCACTGATCTGGTCGACAAGGTCGGCCCGGCGGTCGTCAACATTCGCACGACTACGCGCGTGTCGAACAGCGGTGCTCGCGGCGGTTTGCCGCCGGGTATGGACGACGGCGACATGTCGGAGTTTTTCCGGCGCTTCTTCGGCATTCCGTTACCGCAGTCGCCGCAATCCCCCGGTGCGCCGGGTTCGCCGCGTGGCGGCGACAACGGCGGCAGTGGCGGCAGCCAGGACTTGCCGGATAACAGCGATGCCGAGCAGAACAGCGGCGTCGGCTCGGGCTTCATTCTGTCGGCGGACGGCTACGTGATGACCAACGCGCACGTCATCGACGACGCGGACACCATTTATGTCACACTCACCGACAAACGCGAGTTCAAGGCGAAGCTGATCGGCGTGGACGATCGGACCGACGTCGCCGTCGTGAAGATCAGCGCCGCCAATCTGCCGACCATTACGATCGGCGACTCGAACAAGGTGCGCGTGGGCGAGTGGGTCGTGGCGATCGGTTCGCCGTTCGGTCTCGAGAACACGGTGACGGCCGGCATCGTCAGCGCCAAGGGGCGCGATACGGGCGATTATCTGCCGTTCATCCAGACCGACGTGGCCGTCAATCCAGGCAATTCGGGCGGTCCGCTGATCAACATGCAGGGCGAGGTGATCGGCATCAACTCGCAGATCTACAGCCGCACGGGCGGTTTCATGGGCATCTCGTTCGCGATTCCGATCGACGAAGCCATGCGCGTGGCCGATCAGCTGAAGGCGTCGGGTAAGGTCGTGCGCGGGCGGATCGCGGTAGCGATCGGCGAAGTGACCAAAGACGTGGCCGACTCGCTCGGCTTGCCGAAGGCGCAGGGCGCGCTCGTCAGCAGCGTCGAACCGGGCGGCCCGGCGGACAAAGCCGGCGTGCAGCCGGGCGACATCATCCTGAAGTTCAACGGCCATTCGGTCGACACGGCAACGGACCTGCCGCGCATGGTCGGCGACACCAAGCCGGGCACCAAGTCGACGATCACGATCTGGCGCAAGGGGCAAACGCGCGATCTGCCGGTGACGATCGCCGAGATGCAGCCGGACAAATCGGCCAAGGCGGATCAAAAGAAACCCCAGCCGCCGAAGCAGCGCGCCACCAACGCGCTGGGTGTGGCCGTCAGCGATATCCCCGCCGACCAGTTGAAGGCGCTGAAGCTGCGCAACGGCGTACAGATCGACGCCGCGGACGGTCCTGCAGCGCGCGTCGGCTTGCAGAAGGGCGACATCATCCTGCGGGTGGGCGATACGGACATCACCAGTGCGAAGCAGTTCGACGAGGTGAGTTCGCACCTCGATCCGCAGAAGATGGTCGCGCTGCTGGTTCGCCGTGGCGAGAACACGCAGTTCGTGCCGGTCCGCCCGCGCAGCGTACAGAAATGACGAAGGCGGCGCCGCTCACGCTCTACGGGCGCGCGTGGTGCCACCTTTGCGACGACCTGCGTGCCGCGCTCGAGCCCTTGCTGGCCGAATTCGGCGCGCAGGTCCAGGTGATCGACGTCGACACCGATCCCTTGCTAGAAGCGCGTTACAACGAACTGGTGCCGGTTCTGGTCTGCGACGGCGTGGAACTGTGTCACTATCGCCTCGACGAAGCGCGGGTTCGTGCCGCGCTCGCCGCACGGGTTGCGGCCAGGCCCTGAACTCGACTCAAGGGTTCGAACACAGCGCCGACGCCGCGCCGTTCACATCGAGCTTCACGTCTCTCCTGTCGACCCGAGTTGTCGCTTTAGCGCCTTACTCTGGTCCCATGCAACCTGGTTGCTGAGCCGTCTTTTCCGCCCGAGCTTCGCAAGATGCGCCGGGCGATAGCCTTTTCGGCTAAAATAGATAGGTTTTTCACCTACTTACAAGGCGTGCTCCGCTATTGTCCGAGCGCGCCTTTTTTGCTTGATCGGCACTGAATGGATCATATTCGTAACTTCTCGATCATTGCGCACATCGACCATGGCAAGTCGACGCTCGCCGATCGCATCATCCAGATTTGCGGCGGCCTGTCCGACCGCGAGATGGAATCTCAAGTGCTCGATTCGATGGATCTCGAACGCGAGCGCGGCATCACCATCAAGGCACAAACCGCCGCACTGACATACAAAGCCCGTGACGGGCAAGTCTACAACCTGAACATGATCGACACGCCGGGCCACGTCGACTTCTCGTACGAAGTCAGCCGCTCGCTGTCCGCATGCGAAGGCGCGCTGCTGGTCGTGGACGCGAGCCAGGGCGTGGAAGCGCAAACCGTGGCCAACTGCTACACGGCGATCGAACTCGGCGTCGACGTGATTCCGGTGCTCAACAAGATCGATCTGCCGGCCGCGAACCCCGAAAACGCGATTGCCGAAATCGAAGACGTGATCGGCATCGACGCGACCGACGCCACGCATTGCAGCGCCAAGACCGGCCTCGGCGTCGAAGACGTGCTCGAAGCGCTGATCGCCAAAGTGCCGCCGCCCAAGGGCGATCCGGAAGCGCCGCTGCAGGCGCTGATCATCGACTCGTGGTTCGACAACTACGTCGGCGTCGTCATGCTGGTGCGAATCGTCAACGGCACGCTGCGCCCCAAGGACAAGATCCGCATGATGGCGACCGGCGCGCAGTATCCGGTCGAGCATGTCGGCGTGTTCACGCCGAAGTCGAAGAATCTCGAATCGCTGTCGGCCGGGCAGGTGGGTTTCATCATCGCCGGCATCAAGGAATTGGCTGCGGCGAAGGTGGGCGACACCGTCACGCTCGTGAACCGTCCGGCCGCCGAGCCGCTGCCGGGTTTCAAGGAAGTGAAGCCACAGGTGTTCGCCGGTCTCTATCCGGTCGAAGCAAACCAGTACGACGCGCTGCGCGACTCGCTCGAAAAGCTCAAGCTGAACGACGCTTCGCTGATGTACGAGCCTGAAGTGTCGCAGGCGCTCGGCTTCGGTTTCCGTTGCGGCTTCCTCGGTCTGTTGCATATGGAGATCGTGCAGGAACGGCTGGAGCGCGAGTTCGACATGGACCTGATCACCACGGCGCCGACCGTGGTGTACGAAGTCCTGCAGCGCGACGGCACGACCATCATGGTCGAGAATCCGGCCAAGATGCCGGAGCCGTCGAAGATCGAAGAGGTGCGCGAACCGATCGTCACCGTGAACCTGTACATGCCGCAAGACTACGTCGGCTCGGTGATCACGCTGTGTACGCAAAAGCGCGGCACGCAGATCAACATGCAGTATCACGGCCGCCAGGTGCAGTTGACCTACGAAATCCCGATGGGCGAAGTCGTGCTCGATTTCTTCGATCGTCTGAAGTCGATCTCGCGCGGCTACGCGTCGATGGATTACGAGTTCAAGGAATACCGCGCGGCAGACGTCGTGAAGGTCGACATGCTGATCAACGGCGACAAGGTCGACGCGCTGTCGGTCATCGTGCACCGTTCGCAAAGCCAGTATCGCGGCCGTGAAGTGGCGTCGAAAATGCGTGAACTGATTCCGCGTCAAATGTACGACGTGGCGATTCAGGCCACCATCGGCGCGAATATTATTGCGCGCGAGAACATTAAAGCGTTGCGTAAGAACGTGCTGGCAAAATGCTACGGCGGCGATATCTCGCGTAAGAAGAAGCTGCTGGAAAAGCAAAAGGCGGGCAAGAAGCGAATGAAGCAGGTGGGATCGGTCGAGATCCCGCAAGAGGCTTTCCTCGCGATCCTGCGTGTCGAAGACAAATAAGACGAACAACGAAGACGAACAACGGAACTCTATGAATTTTGCGCTGATTCTTTTTGTGCTCGTCATTTTGACGGGCGTCGCATGGGTCGCAGACAAACTGGTTTTCATGCCGCAACGGCGCCGCGCGGCGGATGCCGCGGTCGCCGAGTTCGACCGCCAGCAGGCACGCATCGGCGAGCGTTTCGCCGACGAAAACGCGGCGCAAACGCGCGCGCGTCTGCGTGACGACAAGCTGCGCCAGCCGTGGTGGCTCGAGTATTCGGCGAGCTTTTTCCCGGTGATTCTGGTGGTATTCGTGGTGCGCTCGTTTGTGGTCGAGCCGTTCAAGATTCCTTCGGGTTCGATGGTGCCGACGTTGCTGGTGGGCGACTTCATTCTCGTGAATAAATTCGACTACGGCATCCGTCTGCCGATCACCAACACGAAGATCACCGAAGGCCGTCCGCTGCAACGCGGCGACGTGGTGGTGTTCCGTTACCCGAAAGACGAATCGGTCGACTACATCAAGCGCGTGATCGGCTTGCCGGGCGACACCGTCGCGTATCAGGACAAGCAGCTCACGATCAACGGCAAGCCGGTGCCGGAAACGCCGCTGCCCGATTATCTCGACGACGAACGCATGGGTTACGCGAAGCAGTTCGAAGAGGATCTGGACGGCCGCAAGAACGCGATTCTGAACAATCCCGCCGTGCCACCCTTCATCGTCGGCGCCGAAGATTATCCGTATCGCGACAACTGCACGTACAACGCACGCGGCGTGATCTGCAAGGTGCCGCCGGGCAACTACTTCATGATGGGCGACAACCGCGACAACAGCGCGGATAGCCGCTACTGGGGTTTCGCGCCGGACAAGAATGTCGTCGGCCGCGCGTTTTTCATCTGGATGAACTTCAGCAATCTGAAACGCATCGGCTCATTCAACTGAGTTCGTGCGCACTGATTGCACGACACGCCGCGTGGTTGACTCGCAGTTGGCCTTCACCAGGTCACGTGGGCCGCGGCGTGTTATCACGCTACTTTAAGATCCTGCGGTAACGTCGCTTCACCACGCTTTTTCCGCTGGCCGCCCCGCGTTTTCGCCGGGTCTGGCGCCCGCGTTATACTCTGCCCATGCCCCTATCTCCGTTGGAAAGCCGTCTGCGCTACGAATTTCGCAATGCGGAATTGTTGCGCCAGGCTTTAACGCACCGCAGTCACAGTTCCACGCATAATGAACGGCTCGAGTTTCTCGGCGATTCTGTTCTAAATTGCGCGGTGGCCGCGCTTTTGTTCCAACGTTTCGGCAAACTGGACGAGGGCGACCTGTCGCGCGTCCGCGCCAATCTGGTCAAACAGCAGTCGCTTTACGAAATTGCTCAAGCCCTGAATATTTCAGAAGGCTTGCGGCTTGGAGAAGGCGAGTTGCGCAGTGGCGGCTTCCGCCGGCCCTCTATCCTCGCTGACACGCTCGAAGCGGTGCTGGGCGCAGTGTTCCTCGACGGTGGCTTCGACGCCGCCCAGACGGTCATCAAGCGCCTCTACGTGCCGATTCTGGATCACATCGACCCGCGCACGCTGGGTAAGGATGCCAAGACGCTGCTGCAAGAGTATTTGCAAGGCCACAAGATCGCGCTGCCGACTTATACGGTCGTCGCGACGCATGGTGCGGCGCACAATCAGCAATTCGAGGTCGAATGCACGGTGCCTAAGCTGGAGGTGAAAGTCTCCGGTTCCGGCGCCAGCCGTCGCGCGGCAGAGCAGGCAGCGGCCAAGAAAGCGCTCGACGAGGTCATGGCTGCGGCGCCCGCCGTGGTCGCCAAGCCCAAGCGCTCGAAAGGCGCTCGCGCGGCGAAGCATGCCGAGCCCGAGATCGTGCCCGGTGTAACGGGCGTGCAAGCCGCGCTGGATTTGCGTAGTCCGGATCGCAAGAGCGAGCGCGGAGCGGGGCGCGGTGAATCGCGCGCACAGGCTGCCGCGGCGGAACCGGTGCCGGAACGCCCCGCGTTCGCGGCCGCACTCGCGCCGCTGGCGGTGATTCGCGCCGCGCACGTGGAGTACAGCGGACAGGACAAAGCCGAGCGCGCCGAGAAGGCAGACAAGACGGCCGCTGACGCGAGCGACAGACCGGCAGACAAAACTGCCGAGAAGGGTGAAGCCAGGCTGCCGGATACGAAGCCCGCCGACGCCAAACTCGCCCAGGCGAAATCTGCCGAAGCCAAACCCGACGTGCAGTCGGAAGGCAAACCGGACGCCAGGCCAGAAACCGCAGCCGTCCGCAGCGTCGATAAACACCGCGGCCGCGAGGCGACCCCGGCTTCCGCCGCGCCCGTGCCGAGCGCAGCGGCGGCGCCGACCGAACACGAACCCGGCGTAGCCGACGCGGTGCAAACGCGCGTCGCCGACGCGGGCCATTGATTGCCATCGGCGCGCCATTCCCGCGCGTCGAGCCGAACTTGCCGTAGCCCAATATGAACACTCCCACTCCCCCTGGTTTCCGCTGCGGCATGGTCGCGATCGTCGGCCGTCCCAATGTCGGCAAATCCACGCTCATGAATGCGCTGGTCGGCCAGAAAGTCAGCATCACGTCGCGCAAGGCGCAGACCACGCGCCATCGCATCACGGGCATCCACACGCTCGAAGACGCGCAATACATTTTCGTCGACACGCCGGGTTTTCAGACCAAGCACAGCGGCGCGCTGAACCGTTCGCTGAATCGCGCGGTCACGTCCACTCTGACTTCCGTCGACGCGATCCTGTTCGTGATCGAAGCCGGCCGTTTCGGCCCGGACGACCAGAAGGTGCTCGACCTGATTCCGCCGTCGGTGCCCACGTTGCTGATCGCCAACAAGCTCGATCGCGTGACGGATAAGGATTCCCTGTTTCCGTTCATGCAGCAGGTGAGCGCGCTGCACAAGTTCGCCGAAATCGTGCCGCTGTCGGCGAAACATCCCGACGACATCAAACGTCTGATGGCGACCGTCAAGCCGTTCCTGCCGGAAGGCGCGCCGATCTACGGCGAAGACGACCTGACCGATCGCAGCGAGCGCTTCCTTGCCGCTGAAATCCTGCGCGAAAAAGTGTTTCGCTGGACCGGCGACGAACTGCCGTACACGAGCACCGTGCTGATCGACAAGTTCGAAACCGAGGGGCGTCTGCGCCGCATTTTCGCGACCATCATGGTCGACCGCGACACGCATAAGGCGATGATCATCGGCCAGAAGGGCGCCAAGCTGAAACAGATCAGCACTGAAGCGCGCCTCGATATGGAAAAGCTGTTCGACGGGCCGGTGTATCTGGAAACCTTCATCAAGGTGAAGAGCGGCTGGGCCGACAACGAAGCCGGACTTCGTGCGTATGGGTACGAATGACGCGTGGATGACGCTGAATTCCGACGCGGACCCGGACGATTCGGAGCCGGCCGCGCCGGCACGCGAGCCGTCCAAACCCGCGCGTAGCACCCGAAAATCTTCATCGACTAAAAGCGCGCAGGGCGCCGAGGGCGAGTCGCGTAAAACGCCAACTCGCCGCGCGCCGCGCACCTCCGCGTCCGACTACCGGATCGCGGAGCAGCCCGCCTTCGTTCTCCATAGCTATCCGTATCGCGAGACCAGTCTGATCATCGACGTGCTCTCGCGCGATCACGGCCGTCTCGCACTCGTCGCGAAGGGCGCGAAGCGTCCGCACTCCGCGCTGCGCGGCGTGCTGCAGACGTTCCAGCCGCTCGCGCTGTCGTGGTCGGGCAAGTCCGAGGTGCGTACGCTGACCGGCGCCGAATGGGTCGGCGGCATGTTGCCGCTGGCCGGCGATGCGCTGCTGTGCGGCTTCTACGTGAACGAACTGCTGGTCAAGTTCTGCGCGCGCGAAGATCCGCATCCGCAACTGTTCCATCACTACGTCGTCACGATGACCCGTCTCGCGCACGACGAGCCGCCCGTGCAGGTGCTGCGTTCGTTCGAGCGCGTGCTGCTGCGCGAAACCGGCTACGCAATGGCGCTGGATCGTACCGTCGCGCGCAAAGCGGTGCTGGCCGAAGGCCGCTACGTGTTCGATCCGGAGCGCGGCGTGCGCGAAGCCTCCGACGATCTGCCAGCGCTTTGGCCGGTGATCGCGGGTCAAACCTTGCTCGACATGGAGCAGGACGATTACCATCGAGCGCAGACCGTGGCGCAAAGCAAAACGCTGATGCGCTTTCTGCTCAACACTTACCTTGGCGGCACGCCGCTCGCGACGCGCCAGATCCTGATCGACTTGCAGAACTTATGAGCTTCTTTCTTACGTCGCCGAATGTGATTGATCTGGGCGTGAACATCGATCACGTCGCCACGCTGCGCAACGCGCGCGGCACCTCGTATCCCGATCCGATTCGCGCCGCGCTGATGGCCGAAGAGGCCGGTGCGGACGTCATCACGCTGCATCTGCGTGAAGACCGTCGCCATATCGTCGACGCCGACGTGCGCAAGCTGCGCCCGCTGCTGAAGACGCGCATGAATCTCGAATGCGCGGTCACGCAGGAAATGCTCGACATCGCCTGTGAAGTGCAGCCTCACGACGTGTGCCTCGTGCCGGAAAAGCGTCAGGAACTGACGACCGAAGGCGGGCTCGACGTCGCCGGCCAGTTCGAAGCCGTGCGCGCCGCGTGCAAGCAACTTGCCGACGCGAACTCGCGCGTGTCGCTCTTTATCGATCCGGACGAAACGCAGATTCGCGCCGCGCACGAAGCCGGCGCGCCGGTGATCGAACTGCACACCGGCCGCTACGCCGAAGCCCACGATCCCGCTGAACAGCAGCGTGAATTCGAGCGCGTGGTGCGCGCCGTCGAATTCGGCAGGACGCTCGGCATCAAGGTCAATGCCGGCCACGGTCTGCACTACACGAACGTCCAGCAGATCGCCGCGATCGAAGGCATCGACGAACTGAATATTGGCCACGCGATCGTCGCGCACGCGATCTTCGCCGGCTGGGATAACGCAGTGCGCGAGATGAAGGCGATCATGGTCGCCGCGCGTCTCGGCGCGCGCGCGTAGTACGGCGGCCCGCCCATGGCAATCTACGGCATCGGCACGGACATTGTTCAGGTCAGCCGCGTGGCCGCGGTCATGACGCGCACCAACGGCCGCTTCGCCGAAAAGGTGCTCGGCCCGGACGAACTGCGTGTTTATCACGCGCGTCAGGCGCGGTCGGCGGCGCGTGGTCTCGCGTTTCTCGCCACGCGGTTCTCGGCGAAAGAAGCGTTTTCGAAAGCGATCGGCCTCGGCATGCATTGGCCGATGACCTGGCGCGCGCTGCAAACGCTCAACAAGCCGAGCGGCGAACCGATGGTGGTCGCGTCCGGCGAACTGGCCGAGTGGCTCGACGCGCGCGGCATCACGGCGCGCGTGACGATCAGCGACGAACGCGACTACGCGGTGTCGTTCGTGATTGCGGAAACCGCGCAAGCGGGTACGCCCGACGCCGCCGCCGAATAACAAATACCTTGAACGCGGCGAGAGTCTGCCGCGTCTCTCCTTGCTCCAAAGCTTTTTTCCAACGCTAATCGATGAAAACCATTCCCGGACCGGTGATGCTCGACGTGGTCGGCACAACGCTGAACGACGACGACAAGCGCCGCCTTGCCCATCCGATGACCGGCGGCGTGATCCTGTTCGCGCGCCACTATGAGAGCCGCGCGCAACTGAGCGCGCTGACCGATTCGATCCGCGGCATTCGCGACGATTTGCTGATCGCCGTCGATCACGAAGGCGGGCGCGTGCAGCGCTTCCGCACCGACGGTTTCACCGTGCTGCCCGCAATGGGCAAGCTCGGCACGTTGTGGGACAGCGATGTGCTGCACGCGACCAAAGTGACAACGGCCATCGGCTATATCCTGGCGACGGAACTTCGCGCGTGCGGCATCGACAT
Organism: Paraburkholderia sp. BL25I1N1; assembly: GCF_003002025.1. Classification (GTDB taxonomy): domain Bacteria; phylum Pseudomonadota; class Gammaproteobacteria; order Burkholderiales; family Burkholderiaceae; genus Paraburkholderia. The sequence goes on along the minus strand of NZ_PVZB01000016.1, from coordinate 124,440 downwards.
GAGCTTTACGCCGGTACTCGATCTGAACTACGGCCAATCGCAGGTGATCGGCGACCGCTCGTTCCACCGCGATCCGCGCGTGGTGGCGTTGCTTGCCAAGAGCCTGAACCACGGGCTCGCGCTGGCCGGCATGAGCAATTGCGGCAAGCATTTCCCGGGGCACGGTTTCGCACAGGCGGATTCGCATGTCGCCATGCCGGTTGACGACCGTCCGCTCGAGGCGATTCTGCGCGACGACGTGGCGCCGTACGACTGGCTCGGCCTGTCGTTGGGGTCGGTGATTCCCGCGCATGTGATCTATCCGCAAGTCGATTCGAAACCGGCGGGTTTCTCGCGTGTCTGGCTGCAAGACATTTTGCGCGGCAAGCTGCGCTTCGAAGGCGCGATTTTCAGCGATGATCTGTCGATGGAAGCCGCGCGCCAGGGCGGCACCTTGACCGAGGGTGCCACCGCCGCGCTGCAGGCCGGTTGCGACATGGTGCTGATCTGCAATCAGCCGGACGAAGCGGAGAAGGTGCTGGATGCGCTGCGCTTCACGCCGTCGAAGGAATCGCAACGGCGCTTGCAGCGCATGCGGCCGCGCGGCAAGGCGTTGAAGTGGAGCAAGCTGGTCGCCGACCCGCAATATCTGCAAGCGCAGGCGCTGCTGCGTAGCGCGTTTGCGTAGGGCAGCTTAGCCACCCGGCAAGCGCCGCAAGAAAAAACGCCGCCTTCATATTTGAAGGCGCCGTTTTTCTTGCTCAAAGCGAACCGCAAACGATCGCTGCGGCTGTTAGTTCAAACGCATGCGTTGCAGCTTGTTGTAAAGCGTCTTCGGACTGATGCCCAGCAACGACGCAGCCCGGTGACGCGTGCCGCCGACGGCGTCGAGCGTGGCGCGAATCAGCATTTCCTCGACGTCCGCGAGTGGTGTGCCCACGGTGACCTGCACGCGGCTGCCGTTCAGATCGCGGCCATTCGCCGAGCCGGCCTCGTCGGCGCGCAACGACTCCAGCACATCGCCGGACGCGTGATAGGCGCGCCGCACACGCTCCTGCAGCTCACGCACATTGCCTGGCCATTCATAAGCGAGACACTCGCGCAGGAAATTCGGCGCGATCTGCTTGGCGACCTCCGCCGTGCCGCGCGTCAAGCCTTCGTGATTCAACTCGTCTACGACTGCCTGGGCGATCAACGCCGGATCCTCACCGCGTTCGCGCAGCGGCGGCAGCGTGACGGCGGCGGCTTCGAGGCGTAGCGAGAGGTCTTCGTGCAGGCTGCCGTCGGCTACCGCGGCACGCGGCGCCTTACGCGTCGACGCGATCAGGCGGAAGTCCGTCACCACCTGATTCGTGCCGCCGACCCGCATGAACGTCTGCGAGTCGAGCGCGCGCAGCAGGGCTTCCTGCTGCGCGCGCGGCAATTCGGCGATTTCCTCAATGAACAGCGTGCCGCCGCTCGCCTGTTCGAACAGGCCCGGTTCGCGCTGGTCAGCGCCGTTGAACGCACCGCGTTCGTGACCGAATAGCTGGCTTTCGAGCGAGCGTTGCGCGCCCGCGCTGTTCGCGCTCCGGCAGTCGAGCGTGATGAACGGACCTTTGCGGCGCCGGCTCATGTCGTGCATGGTGCGCGCCGCGATTTGCTTGCCTGTGCCGGCTTCGCCGGAAATCAGCACGGCGGCTTCAGTCGGCGCGATATGTTCGATCGTGTCGTAGACGTGCTGGATCGCGCCGCTGCGGCCGAGCATCGAGCCGAAACGGCCGAGTTGACGCAGCGACGCGCGTAGCGTCTGCACTTCCTCGGTCAGTTCGTACGGGCGCGGGATGCGCGCGAGCAAGCTGCGCAAACGGGGTATGTTGACCGGCTTGAGCAGGTAATCCCAGATGCCGTGGCGCAAACCTTCGATCGCGCTTTCCACCGTCGCATTGCCGGTCATCACGATCACGGGCAGGGCGCCACCGGGCGGATGAGCGGGCAGATGCTGCAGCAGGTCGAGCCCGCTGCCGTCCGGCAGGTTCAGGTCGACCAGCACGACGTCGGGAATGAAGCGCGCCAATGCGGCTCGGGCCTCTGCGATCGTCGTCGCGGTGTCGACGGAAAAGCCGTCGGCCGCGAGGATGGCCGACAGGCCTGACAGGCTATTAGGATCGTCTTCAACAATCAGGGCGTGTGGCATGGCGAGCGCAATTTTTAGATGAATGGAATACCCGATGCGCTGCGCCGATACGTTGGCGCGCGGCACGAGCGCAATGCTGGCCGGTACTGTCGGTCGGATGCCGAGTCGGATCCTGTGCCGCGTGCGTAGCCTCGGTCAGCGCGGTCGCGATACAGGAGCGGCCGGCTGGCATAGGCGGATTGGCCGGAGCGCACACCAGGCACGGCACCGGCACAAAGGCGACGATTCGACTCAAGCGGTTCGGGTCCTTTGCGTGATTAAATTGACTGCCAGTCCCAACGTTCTTAGGCGTGGAACCGGCGCCTGTATTTCCTTCACTCGGGCTGTCAGAAATCCCGATTGCTGTCGAAGAAACGCCGCACTTCGCGTTCCGCCTCTTCGCGCGTCTTGCCGTAACGCTCCTGAATCAAACCGGCGAGCTTGTCGGCACGGCCTTCGGCCGCGGTCAATTCGTCGTCGGTCAATTCCCCCATGCGGTCTTGGCCTTGCCAACCATTTGCTTCCACTTGCCTTCAGCGATATCGTTATTCATGCCGCATCTCCAGAGTTGAAGAAGATAAAGCCCTATTGGCTGTATCCAGAGATAAGCATGGACTGTGCCACGACAATTTATACAGACTTATCAATGGTTTGCTCGACGGCATACGGGAAAATTTGAGTGCGCGGTGTGGCAATTTCGAGAAGACTGCCGGTAAAGTTTTCCTTAACCATACACGGCGGCGCAAAAAAGAAAAAGCGCCCAAATTGGGCGCTTTTTTTGCCATTTTTTTCGCAGCGCCCCAGTGGGGGCGCCGGATTCAGGCGAGCAGGGCGCTTAAGCGCGGCTGCGGTACTCGTGCGTACGCGTGTCGATTTCGATCTTGTCGCCGATGTTGCAGAAGAGCGGCACTTGCAGTTCGAAACCGGTGTTCAGCTTGGCGTTCTTCAACACCTTGCCCGACGACGTGTCGCCCTTGACAGCCGGTTCCGTGTAGATGATTTCGCGGACCAGCGTGGTCGGCAGTTCGACCGAAATGGCTTTCTCGTTGTAGAACACGACTTCGCAAGCCATGCCGTCTTCGAGGTAATGAAGGGCGTCGCCCATCATTTCGCCTTCGACTTCGAACTGGTTGTAGTCGGCGTCCATGAACACGTACATCGGGTCAGCGAAGTACGAGTACGTGACTTCCTTGCGTTCCAGCACGACGACGTCGAACTTGTCGTCGGCCTTGTAAACGCTTTCCATGCCTGCGCCGGTCAGCAGGTTCTTGAACTTCATCTTGACGACGGCGGAGTTGCGGCCCGATTTGTTGTATTCGGCCTTCTGCACAACCATTGCGTCTGCGCCGATCATCACGACGTTGCCGGTGCGGAGTTCCTGTGCGGTCTTCATAAAACTGTCCTGTACGAATTAAGTAGCTTCAACTTGTGCTCAACGGCATACGGCGCAAGCGGCTTCGGCGCTTTGCTCACTGCGTGCCGCACCGCCGAAGCGGCTCGGCGGGTCGCGAGCGAGTCAAGCGTGGCCGGCTTGCCGCCGGGCGCGGCGGGAGCCGCAAACGCGCGGTCTCTGCCACTCCCAGCAATCCGTTACCTGCTTTTTTACCCTGTGCGGGCGTGTACACGAGTGGCGCCGATTCGCAACATGCGTCCCTTTTTTAACATTCCCCCCATCAAGCTTTGACTCAGGAGATGTCTGGCCTCTTTCGAAGCCAAGGTTGACGGGCCGCCAAAGCGAGTTGTTTGGATTGCGCCGCTGCGATCGGGCCGCGCTTGCGTCGTCGGCCGTTGGATAACCGCTTATTTTAACTGACTTTTTGCGAACAAGGCCAGATTTCCGGCAAGGTCGCCCACTTGAGCCAGTTCGCGGGCCCACGCCGCTGCGCGTTGCCTGAGCGTCGGCAGGTGACGCTGGAATTCCGTCCAGTCCGGCCGGCCCGTTCCGTTCCAGGCGTGCCAGAAGCGCGCGAGCGCGTCGCGGGCGTCGGCGGGCAGGGTGCGCGCGTAGTGCGCGAGCGCGGCGTCGAGCTTTGGCAGATGGGCGTCGTCCGCTTGCGGGTAGATGTGCCAGACGAACGGTTTGGCGGCCCACTGGGCGCGCACGAACGAATCCTCGCCGCGCACGAAATTGAGGTCGCTCGCCCACAGCAGCGTGTCGTAGCCGGGCTGGTCGGTAAAGGCGAGGGCGTGCGCGCTGAGGTTGCCGCGCGCCGCATGCGAGCCGGCGCCGAACGCCGGGAGGTCGAAAAAGCGCGCTACCGAGCCTGAAATGCGGCCTTCCGGCACGAGCAGGACGACCGGCTCCGCGCTGTCGCGCCATTGTTCGAGCAGGCTGTCGACGGCGGGGTTTTCGTAGGAGAACAGCGAGACAACGGTCGCGCCAGCAGGCGGCGGCGCGTGGCCGGTGGTTTGCCGCCACCATGCTTCGCGCGTGCCGGGCGACGCTTCAAAATCCGCCCGTGCGCCGTCGAGATGCCGTTCCTTCAGCACGCCGCCGGTGCCGGGGCCGAGTCCGGGGAAAAAAAACGTCTTGGTCAGCGGATAGCGCGGATGAGGCGACGGCCGCAGATGAAAATCCGCGACCCAGTCCTCGGCGCTCAGATATTCGAGGTTGAACCACACCGGCGTGCGCTCGCGCGCCGCCATCGCGGCGATATAGATGGGCGGCAGTTCGCAGCCGAACGCTTCGATCACGACGTCGGCCACTTCGAGCGTATCGCCCGCATGGGCCGGCTCGTGCCAATGTTCAACAACTACCCCGCCCGCCGTCTGGCGCGGATGGTCCAGCGTCAGCGACGGGCACAGCTTCTGGAACGCGTGCAGGTCGTCGACGAACACGCGCACCTGCCAGCCGTGTTCGCTCGCGAGTTGACGCGCGAGGCGCCAGCACACGCCGATGTCGCCGAAATTGTCGATCACCGCGCAGAAGATGTCGCAGGCGATTGCCGGGGGCGTGTCGGCGGCTCGCTCGGGTTGGGACGTAGCGGAAGACATGATGGACTGGGTCGCGGATTCCAACGGATGAGGGGAGCGAGGCAGTGCGAGCGATGCGACCGCATTGCACTTTGCCGCAAGATGACGAAGCTGCCGCCGATGCGTCTCCCGATTCAAGCCGACAAGGTTCGGACGCGCGCGGAATGTTCTAAACTGGCGATTCTAAAGCACTCGTTCACGATTGCGCGCGCATGGCGCCCTCCGGTTCCCCGCGGCGCGCGGCAACGGAGCAACGCTTCGCGAGACCGTCCCACCCGACCGATTCTGCATGACCGAACCCGAAGCAACCGACGTTTTCGAGCCGAAAAAAGTGCTCGCCCAACTGCCGCATCTGCCCGGCGTCTATCGCTATTACGATACGCACGGCGCGGTGCTTTACGTGGGCAAGGCACGCGATCTGAAGAAGCGCGTCTCGAGCTACTTCACCAAGACGCTTCTGTCGCCGCGCATCGCCATGATGGTGACGCGCATTGCGCGCATCGAGACGACCGTCACGCGCTCCGAGGCCGAAGCGCTGCTGCTCGAAAACAACCTGATCAAGGCGCTCGCGCCGCGCTACAACATTCTGTTTCGCGACGACAAGTCGTATCCCTACCTCAAGCTGACCGGCCACAAGTTTCCGCGCATGGCGTATTACCGTGGCGCCGTGGATCGCAAGAATCAGTACTTCGGTCCGTTTCCGAGTGCGTGGGCGGTGCGCGAGAGCATCCAGATCCTGCAGCGCGTGTTCCAGTTGCGCACGTGCGAAGACTCCGTGTTCAACAACCGCACGCGGCCTTGTCTGCTGCATCAGATCGGCCGCTGCACGGCGCCGTGCGTCGCGGCGATCAATGAAGAGGATTACGCGCGCGACGTCGCCAACGCATCGCGCTTTCTGCTCGGCCGTCAGGGCGAGGTGATGAAGGAACTCGAGCAGAAGATGCATGCCTTCGCGAGCGAGCTGAAGTTCGAGCAGGCCGCGGCGGTGCGCAACCAGATGAGTTCGCTGTCGACGGTGCTGCATCAGCAGGCGATCGAAGTCGGCAGCGACAGCGACGTGGATATTCTTGCGGTCGTCGCGCTGGGCGGCCGCGTGTGCGTGAATCTGGCGATGGTGCGCGGCGGCCGGCATCTCGGCGACAAGGCGTATTTCCCGGCGCACGTGGAAAGCGCGTTGACGGCGGACGAGGGCGGACTGGAAGAAGATAGCGCCGCGTTGGCCGATGTGGCGCTCGCGTCGCACCCGCTCGCGCAAGACGGTGTCATCGACGATGAAACGGCGGGGTTGGCCGATGCCAGTGACGCTCTTGCGCTCGCGCAAGAGATGCCATCGGAGGACGAGCAGGATGAAGAGGACGCCGCCGAAGAAGCCGACGTAGCCGACGAAGCCGGCTCCGAACCCGCAAAGCCGCGCAAAGGTCGTGCTGCAACCGGTGGAATCGAATCCGAAGTCCTCGAAGCATTCATCGCCCAGCATTACCTGGGCAACCGCGTGCCGCCCGTGCTGGTGGTCAGCCACGCACCCGCCGATCGCGAACTGGTCGACGTGCTGATCGAACAAGCCGGCCACAAGGTCACGGTGCTGCGCCAGCCGCAAGGGCAACGGCGCGCGTGGCTCGCGATGGCCGAACAGAACGCGCGGCTCGCGCTCGCGCGCCTGCTTTCGGAGCAGGGCTCGCAACAAGCCCGCACGCGCGCGCTGACGGACACCCTCGGCATGGAGTGCGACGATCTCGCGCATTTGCGTATCGAATGCTTCGACATCAGCCACACGATGGGTGAGGCGACCCAGGCTTCCTGCGTGGTGTATCACCATCACAAGATGCAGTCGTCGGAATACCGCCGCTACAACATCACCGGCATTACGCCCGGCGACGACTATGCCGCGATGCGCCAGGTGCTCACGCGCCGCTACGAGAAGATGGTCGAGCAAGCCGCCGCGAACGCCGCCGACGAAGCCGCCGAGTTGCAAAGCGATGCGGCCGCCGATCCGTCGCTCACGCCGGACGCCGCGGAGCCGGTTGCGGCCGGCGGCATCCTGCCGACTATCGTGCTGATCGACGGCGGCAAGGGCCAGGTCGAAATCGCGCGTCAGGTGTTTACGGAACTGGGTCTCGATACCGGCATGCTGGTCGGCGTCGCGAAGGGCGAAGGGCGTAAGGTCGGCCTCGAAACCCTGATTTTCGCCGACGGCCGCGCGCCGCTCGAACTCGGCAAGGAAAGCGCCGCACTCATGCTGGTCGCGCAGATCCGCGACGAAGCGCACCGCTTCGCCATCACCGGCATGCGCGCGAAGCGCGCCAAGACGCGCCAGACCTCGCGGCTGGAAGAGCTGGAAGGCGTGGGCGCGAAGCGGCGTCAACGGTTGCTCGCGCGCTTTGGCGGATTGCGCGGCGTGGTTGCGGCCAGTGTCGAGGATCTGGCGAGCGTCGAAGGCATTTCGCAGGCGCTCGCGGAGCAGATTTACCGGCAATTGCACTGATGGCGGCGGTCGCGGCCGGCCGCTCAACCGCTTTCGAGCAGCGCCGTGGCGGCGCGCACGGCAACGTCTGCGTGCCGCTTTGCCGCCGCTTTGCTTGTGGCAGGCCTTATGACACGGCACAATTGCATCTCCCTTGCCAGACGCTGCGCCTGCCCATGCCGTTTAATTTCCCGATTTTCCTGACCTGGCTGCGGATCGTCCTGATCCCGCTCGTCGTCGGTGTGTTCTATTTGCCCAACATGATGATGAGCCCCGCGCACCGCAATCTGGCGGCCGCGACCATCTTCATTCTGGCGGCGCTGACCGACTGGTTCGACGGCTATCTGGCGCGCAAGTGGAATCAGACCTCGGCATTTGGCGCGTTCCTCGATCCGGTCGCCGACAAGCTGATGGTGACCGCCGCGTTGCTGGTGCTCGTGCAACTCACGCGTATCGATTCGGCGATTGCGCTCGTGATCGTCGGGCGCGAGATCGCGATCTCGGCGTTGCGCGAATGGATGGCGCAGATCGGCGCGTCGAAGAGCGTCGCGGTGAATTCGCTCGGCAAGCTCAAGACCGTTTGCCAGATGGTGGCGATTCCCATGCTGCTGTTCTACGGCCCGCTGTCGTTCGGCGGCGTGGTGATCGACACGCGCGTGTGGGGCCTGTGGCTAATCTATCTGGCCGCGTTCCTGACGATCTGGTCGATGCTCTACTACATGAAGCTCGCGTGGCCGCAGATCCGCGAACGGGGCGGCGTGGCCTGAGTTTTCGTCGTAGTGGAGCGCGCCCGGTGTATGTCCGAACTTCGCGGCCGCGTGAGTGAAATTTGTTCGGTAAAAGAGATTCGCAAAAGGGGTTGACACGTTTCAGTCGTTTCTCCATAATCTCGTTTCTCCGATGCACGCAGTTCGAAACATCGGTGGCAGTAAGCGGGCATTTGCAGTAACAAGGCAGCAGATAGCACGGCAAAAGCAGCACAATGCGGGAGTAGCTCAGTTGGTAGAGCGCAACCTTGCCAAGGTTGAGGTCGCGAGTTCGAGCCTCGTCTCCCGCTCCAGATTTTTAAAGCAGCGCATTGTTTGGCAAGTGGAAGTGCAGCGCGTTGTGAAGCAGTCCAATGCGGGAGTAGCTCAGTTGGTAGAGCGCAACCTTGCCAAGGTTGAGGTCGCGAGTTCGAGCCTCGTCTCCCGCTCCATACATAAGGGGAAGCAACGCTTCCCTTTTTGTTTGGTGGCCCGGTTCTTCCGGTTGCCCGCCGAACAAAATCTGCGAATCTGTTGCTAGGTTCCAGTCCGCTTGCGGCGCGATAGCAAAGCGGTTATGCAGCGGCCTGCAAAGCCGTTTAGGCCGGTTCGACTCCGGCTCGCGCCTCCAGTAGTTGATGTAAAGAAAAGCCCCGACTCGTCGGGGCTTTTCTTTTTTCGGCCTCGGTTTCGCCGGCGAAGCGGATGGGGGCGCAGGCGTGGTGGTTTCGATGCAGGGCCACCGGGTAGCCCAGAGCACGTTGCCCACTTGCGATCATCAGCGCTTCGAGTGGGCGCGAACGATCGGTGCTGCGCGGCAGGTTCGACCACCGGCATCAAATGCTTATTTACCATTTGCCTTGCCCGCACTTTCACCTTCGTTTCGTAGTCTTTCAAACCTGTTTGGCCCATCGTTGAATACACAGAACGATGCATTGAGCGCATTCGGCAATTACCATTAATGTAGAGTGTGCAATGCCATTCTCGCGTTCATAAGCATTGCTTGTCATCGGTTCTAATCGATGGCAATGCTTTGTATCGCGAAAGCACAGGGCCGGGCATACACTCGCGACAACTGCTGGAACATCGTCATTGCCTATCAATACCGAGGCTGCATGTACCTACAACTCACCGGCACTCAAGTTCGCCTGCTCGGCTCGATGCATCTGTTTCCGGCGACGAGCCGCAGAACCCCGCCGTGGATCGCCGAGGCCTATGACTGGGCCGAGGCGCTCGTCTTCGAGTCCGATCCGCCGACGATCTTGCCGTTTCTAAAGGCCGACGGGCAGGGCAGTGCGGAGCAACTGCAGCCTTTGCTATCCGCCCACGCGTGGCGGCAACTTCACGCGGCATGGCCCGCCGAAGGACCGCTGGCGCCGCTCGCGGATCTGCGTCCGTGGGCTGCGCTGATCGTCGCGCCGACGTTGTTCCAGCAGGTCGTCGAAGGTGTCGAGCCGCGCATGCTGCGTTCGGCGATCACGCAGGCCAAACCTTATCGGTATCTCGAGACCGCGGAGGAGGTGGCGGCGGCGCTCGAATCGATTCCGCTCGATGCCGTCGGCGCGGCGCTCGGCCTGCTCATGGCTGATCTCGCCGAACCACAGCGCACGCTCGAGCGCATGCACGCGGCCTGGCTGAATGGCGACCTGCTCGCTGTGCATCGGATCGCTATCGAGTCGCCGATGTTCAATCTGCCGGGCATCCGGCATGCGATTCTCGACGCGCGCAATCGCGCATGGGCGGCGCGCCTGACCGGGTTGCTTGCTCGACCGGAGCGTACGTTGGTGGTCGTCGGCGCGTTGCATCTGTGCGGTCCCGGCAATCTGATCGACTGTCTCGCGCAGCCTGTCGAACCGGTCTTCGCCACCCCGTAGCAGAGCCATAGCCGCGCGAGCGTGCAGGACGATGCAACCAGCATCGGCGCGAACGCGATCCGGCGCGCACACGAAATCGGCGGGAACTCTCGCGCCCCGGTTTTGCCCCAGCGTAAAGAACGTCGCTATACACTACCTGCCAGCCACTTTAGCCACGCCGGCCGACCCAGGGAATACAACATGCATGTCCCACCGACGCCCAGTAATGAAAGCGCCCGTCTCGACACCCTGCGTGCGCGGCATAATCACGCATCGCCGCTTCAAGTGCGGTGCGACTCTTCTCTTAGAACGTTGTCATGACTGAACCGCAGCAAACCGCCGCCATGCGGCTCGCGCTACTTGATTGGCGCTGGAAATTCTTCGATGAACTCTCGGGCGTCGAGGTCTACACGATGCTGGGTGCCCGCGCCGCGGTGTTCGTCGTCGAACAGAATTGCCTGTACGGCGATATCGATGGGCTCGATATGGATGCGTGGCACCTGTTGGTCTACGGCTCCGATAAAGAACGGCCGGCGCTCGCGGGTTACCTGCGCGTGCTGCTGCCCGATGCGGACGACAGCGATATCCGCATCGGCCGCGTGCTCACGACTGCCGGATTCCGCGGCATCGGTCTGGGCAATGCGATGCTCGAGCGGTCGCTGACGCATATTCGCGCGCAGTGGCCTGGCACGCCGATTCGGTTGCATGCGCAGGCGCATCTGCAAGGTTTCTATGGTGCGTTTGGCTTCACGCCGGTTTCGGAGATTCACGAGGAAGACGGTATCCCGCATATGTGGATGCGGTCGGCCTGAAGCGGCTCCTGCAATCAGAGCCTCGCGCGGCGCGCCAGGTTGTTAATCGAATCGTGGTGTCAGCGTTGACTGCGCGCCGGCGCTGAAGCGGTGGGCGCCGACCCCTGCTTCGCCTTCGCCCGCCGTTCGCCACGCAAACGTCCGCGCGCCGAAAGCCGCATCCAGTGACGCAAGGCGAGCAGCGCACCGATCACGCTCATCATCGAACCCGGAATCCACAGCAACAGCCCGCCGATCTGCTGATCGCGCATCGGGCTCAACCACGTGAATGCGCGGCCGCAGATCGAGTAGATCGGATACAGCTCATGCGGTGTGAAGAAGATGAACGCGCCGAGAATGATCTGCGGCGGAATCGCGGCGATCACTACCAGCACGCGCTTGCCCGGCGACAGCCGCGCGGGCGGCGCGGGACGCGGATCGAGCACGAGCCACCAGAACAGCAGGCCGTCGATCACCATGCTCCAGTTCATCACGCGATAAAGCCGCCAGTCGAGCATCGCCACGAAATGAATCGGCGACATCAGCCAGAAGTAGATCAGCCCGACGAACAGCGTCACCGCGACCACGGGATGCATCACCACGTCGAGGAACTTGCGCACCACCGGAGTTTCGAGCGCGGGCCGCACGAAGCGTTGCCGCCAGCTGAATGGAATACCCGCACGTAACGCGGCGCCCGGATACGACAGCGCGATGAAAAACGGCCCGAGGTGATGCAGCACCAGATGCTGCGCGCGATGCATGAAGAACTCATGCTCGAAGAAATAATCGAGCCGCGTATGCAACGCGATATACAAGGCTACCAGTCCGAACCAGAAGGAGATACGCCGCGCGACCGACACCTTCGCTTTACGCGCGCCACGCACGAACAGGATCGCGGGCACCAGCAGCGCGATCACGACGGTCGGCGAAAACTCCCAGGGATCGAGCCAGTAGAGCAGATTCATCGCGGCACGTTACCCGGTTACTTGGTTTGCGCCGGCGACTTGACGGCGAACGGCGTATCGAGCGTTTCGCCGTCGGAGAATTTGAGCTTGAGATGCACGGTGTCGCCCGGCGCGACCTTGTGCTTCGCATCTTCGAGCATCACGTGATAGCCGCCGGGCGCGATCGAGACCTGGCCGTGCGCGGGTACAGTCAGCTTGTCGACCATCACCATCTTCTGCGACGAACCGTTCGACACGGTCTGATGCAGCATCGCGTCGCCGTAGTCGTTGCTGGAGATATCGACGAGGTCGACCGGTTTGTCGCTCGCGTTGACGAGCGTCGCATAGCCGGCGGCGGGCAGGTTGTTGGGCAGCCAGCGGACCCACGCGTCCTTGACGCTGACCGCATTGGCGCCCGCCGCTTGCGCGGTCGATGCGACACCGAACGAAAGGGCGAGGGCGCAACTCAGTGCAGCTAACGTTTTGATCTTGATCGACATGGTTGAACTCGGGAAAGGTCAGGAACGGTCATCGATGATGCGGCGCAGGTCTTGCGCGATCGCATCGGGCGTGTCGTGGTCGGTAGCCAGCAGGCGCGCGTGGCCTTGACTGTCGAACACATAGACGGCGGAACTATGGGTGACTTCATAGTTGCCGGAAGGGTCGCGCTTTTCCATCTGATAAGCGACGCGATAACGCTTGGCGAGCGACTCGATCTGCCAGTCGGAGCCGGTCAGCCCCTCGGCGTGTTGTGCGTCGAAGGCTCCGACATAGTCGTGCAAGGCCTGCGCCGTGTCGCGCGCGGGATCGACGGTGATGAACAGGATGCGCACCTTCTGCGCGTCGGGGCCGAGCTTGTCGAGCACCTGCATCAACCGGCCCATCGTTTCAGGGCAGACGTCCGGGCAATGCGTGTAGCCGAAATAGACGAGCGAGGCGCGGCCCTTGAACGAATCGCCGGTGACGGGGCGGCCATCGTCGCCGGTCAGCGTAAAGTCGAGATCCGGCAGATGGCCGGTCACATTGGTCAACTGCCAGGTTTCCGTGCGATGCGTGCAGCCCGCGAGCGCGGTCAGCGCGCCCAGCGTTAGCGTCAGCGCAAGCAGGCGCGCGGACCACAGCCTGCGTGACATTGCGAAGAGCGGTTGCGAGTGCCGGGATGAGAAGATCGGGAACAAAGCAGGGTTTAGTGACTCGATTGAATTGCGGCGCCGCTCGATGCGCGTGCCGCGCTTGCGCGGTCATAGTGTGCAAATATGGTCGTATCCGCAATGTTTCGCGTGGCTGCGACTTTAGCGCAAATTTCCCGATGACGTCGCGCAGCGCCCACGGGGGCACGGTTTGCGAGGCAATTTGACGCAGGCGGCTGAAAGCCGGGTGAAGCCTGATTGTTCCCATTTTGAACGCAATCGCAGTCGACCGTGCCTGCGACGCCCCGCTGGGCCGGTGCCCAGCCTTACTTTCTCGAAAAATTGATGGATGCGCGGTAAGATGCGCACACTTTTCCGGCCGCACAAGGCTGAAAGGCAAAACTAACCGATGCAAGCACTTCCGGCTGTTCTGTCTCCGAGCGAGACAGCATTTTTCTTCGATTTCGACGGCACGCTGGTCGAACTCGCGCCCACGCCGGACGGCGTGCTGGTGGAACCTCGCGTGATCGATTTGCTAACCGAACTGCGCAGCTTGACGAACGGCGCGGTCGCGGTCGTGTCGGGCCGCGGTATCGACAGCATCGACAGTTTTCTCAACATGCCCGATCTGCCGATCGCCGGCCTGCACGGCGCCGAGCGGCGCGACGCGAACGGCGACACGCAGCGCATCGGCTTCAATGACGAGCGGCTGCTGCGCATGGAGCAGGTGCTCGCGCAGGTGGTCAACGAGAACGCCGGCATGCTCCTCGAAATCAAGGGCGCGGCCGTGGCGCTGCATTACCGCAATGCGCCGGATCGCGAGCCGGTGGCGCGCGAGGCGACCGAGCGGCTGGTGGCCGATTACGCCGGCTCGTACGTGCTGCAACCCGGCAAGATGGTCTACGAAATCAAACCTAAAGATGTCGACAAGGGCCGCGCGTTGCGTGCCTTCCTCGACGAGCCGCCATTCGTCGGCCGCAAGCCGGTCTTTGCCGGCGACGATCTGACCGACGAGAAAGGCTTCGCGGTCGTCAACGAACGCGGCGGCGTGTCGATCAAGGTCGGTCCGGGCGAGACCCTGGCGCATACGCGTATCGACTCGGTGTCGCATCTGCTCGACTGGCTGGCATCGATCGTCGCGGCGGCGCGCACCGCATGATGGCCGCGTCGCATCGCCCCAGGCAAACCAGGCAGTGCATCGGGAATCGCGCTACATGAGCCGACTGATCATCGTATCGAACCGGGTTGCGCCGATCTCGGAGGGCGGCCCGGCGGCGGGCGGTCTGGCGGTCGGCGTGTACGACGCGCTAAAGGAAACCGGCGGCATGTGGTTCGGCTGGAGCGGCGACGTGCTCAGCTCGGGCCAGCCGCAGATCAAGGTCGAGGAGCGCGGCCCGGTGACTTTCGCGACCATCGCGCTGATGCGCCGCGACTACGATCAGTACTATCGCGGCTTCTCGAACGCTACGCTGTGGCCCGCGTTCCACTATCGCGCCGATCTGCTGCAATACGACCGGCACGATTTCGAGGGCTACTGCCGCGTCAATGCGTGGCTGGCGCAACAACTCGTCCCGCTGCTGCGCGACGACGACGTGATCTGGGTCCACGACTACCATCTGATTCCGTTCGCGCAGGCGCTGCGCGCCGCGGGTGTGAAGAATCGCATCGGCTTTTTCCTGCATATTCCGTTTCCAGCTTCGCAGGTGCTGCTGGCAGTGCCGCCGCATCGCGAACTGGTGGAAGCGCTGTGTTCGTTCGATCTGCTCGGTTTCCAGACAGCGCCGGATCTGCGCGCGTTTTGCGACTACATCGTCAATGAAGCGAACGGCTCGGTCGACGCATCGGCGAAAGGCCCGCTGACGATCCACGCGTTCGGCCGCACGCTGCGCGCTGCGGCGTATCCGATCGGCGTTTATCCGGACGAGATCGCCGAACTTGCGAAAGCGGGCGAGCGCGGCAAACCGGTGCGCACCATGAAGGCGACGCTGCATTCGCGCAAGCTGATCATGAGCGTGGACCGGCTCGATTATTCGAAGGGACTGGTCGAGCGGTTTCGTGCGTTCGAGCGTCTGCTCGAACACGCGATCGCGCAACGCAACAAGGTGTCGTTCCTGCAGATCGCGCCGCCGACGCGCGCCGACATGCACGCCTATCAGGACATCCGCTTGCAGTTGGAAGGCGAGTCGGGACGCATCAACGGGCGTTTCGCCGAACTGGACTGGACGCCGATTCTCTACATCCACAAGCAGTACGAGCGCTCGGTGCTGGCCGCGCTGTTCCGCACCGCGCACGTTGGCTATGTGACGCCTTTGCGCGACGGCATGAACCTCGTCGCCAAGGAGTATGTGTCGGCGCAGGATCCGGAAAATCCCGGTGTGCTGGTGCTGTCGCGCTTTGCCGGCGCCGCGCAGGAGCTGGACGGCGCGCTGATCGTCAATCCGGTCGATATCGACGGCATGGCCGAGGCGCTCGCACGGGCGCTCGACATGCCGCTCGCGGAGCGTCAGGCGCGTCATCGCGACATGATGGTGCAGTTGCGCGAGAACAATGTGTCGGTGTGGCGCGATAACTTCATGCGCGATTTGCAGGGCGTCGCTGGTGCAAGGAGCACCCGAAACGGGAAGGCGCGCGCGGTGTCGGGGAAAAAGGCTGCGCGGGAGACGCAGGCCGGGTAGGCTGCGGTCGGAACTGCCGTTGTGGCAAGGCGCGTAAAAGAAAAGCCGCTCTCGGAGCGGCTTTTCTTATGGATGGCGACGACGCGCGCGGCTCGAAGCATGCCGCGCTCGCAGGCTTACACCACGTGCTGTTCGTCGACCTTCTTGCCGCCGATGTGCAGCGTATGGCCCTTGCCATACTGCTTGGTCAGCAGATCGCGATACAGGCCGGGACGCTGGCGCAGTTCTTCCGGACTGCCGTCGTCGATGACCTTGCCGGCGCTCATCACGATGATCCGGTCGAAGTTGTTCAGCGTCGACAGCCGGTGCGCGATCGCGACCACGGTGCGGCCGACCATCAGCCGGTCGAGTGCTTTCTGAATCGCTTCTTCCGACGCGCTGTCGAGCGCCGAGGTGGCTTCGTCGAGGAGCAGGATCGGCGCGTTCTTCAGGATCGCGCGTGCAATCGCGATCCGCTGACGCTGGCCGCCCGACAGCTTCACGCCGCGGTCGCCGACGATCGTGTCGTAACCTTCCGGCATCGCCTCGATGAAATCCGCGCAACGCGCCTCGCGCGCGGCTGCGAGCACTTCTTCGCGGCTCGCCTCCGGACGCCCGTAGGCGATGTTCTCGTACACGGTGCGGTGGAACAGCGAGATATCCTGCGGCACCAGTGCGATCGCATGGCGCAAGCTGTCCTGCGTGATCGTGGCGATGTCCTGGCCGTCGATCTTGATCGCGCCGCCTTGCGTTTCGTAGAAACGCTGCAGCAGCGCCAGCACGGTGGATTTGCCCGCGCCCGACTTGCCGATCAGACCGACGCGCTGGCCGGGCTCGATATGCAGATCGAAGTGATCGAGAATCGGGCGGCGGCGCGGATAGGCGAACGTCACGCTTTCGAAATCGATGCGGCCGCCTTGCGGCACGAGTTCGGTCGCGCCGTCGCGGTCCGGCATGCCGTGCGGTTCGAGCAGCGTGCGTACGGCTTCCGCAAGACGCGCCACGTGCTGCGTGACGTCGACGAGCGCCACGGCCAGGTCGCGCGTGCCGTGCAGGATCGTAAAGCCGAGCGAGCTGACGAGCACGATGTCGCCCGAGGTCGCTTTGCCTTGATCCCACAGCCACAGCGCCCAGCCCAGCAAGCCCGCCGACAGCAGCGCGGTGATCACCGCATGCAGCAGACGCAGCTTTTCCAGATACAGCAGGCTCTGCTGGCGCGCGTCCATCTCGGCCTTGACCGTTGCGCCGAAGCGCTGCTGCTCGCGAAACGTCATGCCGAAAGCACGCACGAGGCCCATGTTGCTGATCACGTCGACCAGTTCGCCGTCCACCGACGCCGCCTTGGTCGCGAAATGGTGATGGCGCGCGGAACCGCGCCCGGCGAGCTTGTACAGCACGACCGACAGGATGGCTGAACACAGCATCAGGCCGCAGGCCATCAGCGGATTTACCGCGATGATCATGACGATCGCGCCCAGCACCGCGATACACGGCGGCAGCACGTTCCACGCGGTGGTGTTCTCGGCCGTGTAGACCGCGTTCGAGGTCGCCGTGATCCGACTTGCGAGCATGCCCGGCTGCTTCTCGGAGTAGTACGTGGGCGAGTGTCCGCTCAGATACTGGAACAGGTCGCGCCGCAGGTCGCCGGTCACGGCGACGAACGTATGCGCGGCGACCCAGCCGCCGACCCGCCATAGCAGGTTGTCGGCCGCGATCAGGCCCACCAGGATGGCAAACGCGCCCCACAGCGGGCCAGGATGGTGCCGGCCCTCGCCAAGCACGTCGATCAGATGTTTGATCGCGTACTGCGAAGCGAGCGCGCAGCCCACGGCCGCAAACACGCTGCACAGGACGATCGCATGCGCGAGCGGATGGCGACGGATGAAGCGGAAAAGGAACGCGAGCGGCCGGTGCGCATAGCTCGCGAGCTTTGCGTTCTCGGCATTACGCTGGGCGATGGTTAAATGTTCCAATTGATCGTGAGGTTCGTATGTTTCGGGTTGTGCATGCAAAGCGTGGGCCACATGGAAAGGTTCGCCGCGAAGCCGATGCTTCGCATTGTAAACATGCAAAAGCGATTGCGCCCTGTGTATCCGGGCCGCGGCGCGATTGATTTCGCGATAGACGTCCGCCACCTGCGGCTGTTCGACCTGTCTGAAAGGCCGGGGGCCGCACGAGTTGCGGAAAATTTCGGGATATAATTACAAATTGCATTCAACCGCAGTGCGGCATTTCTTCAACGCTTGCCGGCAAAGTTGACGCAGGAGCTTGCCGGGCCACCTCGGCGGTCCCGTGCCGCAAGCCAGTTGCCACTGTAGAACTGTCTTAGAAAACAAGGGTTTGCAAAGTGTTTCGTGTTTGTAACAACGTAAAGACTTTGAAATGTTGTGGTGCAGCGTGAACCCCGGCATCGATAATGCATGCTCTGTAGGCCCACCGAATTTTCTGACAGTTTGTCAACGTAGGTGTCATGTGTGCGTTTACCGGCACATGCGCAGACATTGATCACGGGTCTGGGCTCACTACCCAAGCGATCCATCGCAGGATTTCTCGAAAGAATCAGGCCCGCGCCGGCAAGTCCGGCCAGACTGCCCTGGCGAGCAAGCGAGTCGCTTTTATCAAACGCAGCACCTTTGCCTGATTTTTTACGAGGAGTTTTTCATATGCGAATCGCTCAAATCGCTCCGTTGCACGAGGCGGTTCCTCCCAAGCTGTATGGCGGTACGGAACGCGTGGTGTCTTATCTGACTGAAGCTTTGGTCGAGCAGGGCCACGACGTCACGCTCTTTGCGAGCGGCGATTCGATAACCTCGGCGAAACTCGAAGCTTTCTGGCCGCAGGCGCTGCGCCTCGACCCGACCATCCGCGACGTCATGGCGCCGCACATGCTGCTGCTCGAAGAAGTGCGCCGCCGCGCGGACGAATTCGACGTGCTGCATTTCCACATCGACTACTACCCGTTCTCGCTGTTCGCCCGTCAGCCGGTGCCGTTCCTGACCACGCTCCACGGCCGTCTCGATCTGCCGGAACTGCAACCCATTTTCAACACGTTCAACGACGTGCCGGTGGTGTCGATTTCGGACAACCAGCGCATTCCGCTGCAACAGGCGAACTGGCTGCAAACCGTCTATCACGGTCTGCCGGAAAACGTGCTCACGCCGATCCCCGACGTCGAGCCGGGCTACCTCGCTTTCCTCGGCCGCGTCTCGCCGGAGAAGGGCCTCGACCGCGCGATCCGCATCGCCGGCCAGGCAGGCATGAAGCTCAAGGTCGCCGCCAAGATCGACAAGGCCGACCGCGCCTATTACGAAGAAGTGATCAAGCCGCTGATGGCGCTCCCGCACGTCGAGTACATCGGCGAAATCGGCGAAGCCGAAAAGCGTGAGTTCCTCGGCAACGCGCATGCACTGGTGTTCCCGATCGACTGGCCGGAGCCCTTCGGTCTGGTCATGATCGAAGCGATGGCGTGCGGTACGCCGGCGATCGCGTTCAACCGTGGTTCGGTGCCGGAAGTGATCGAAAACGGCGTGTCGGGCTTCGTCGTGGAAGACGAAATCAGCGCGGTCGCCGCGGTCAAGCGTCTGCACACGCTGTCGCGCGCCGGTGTGCGCAAGGCGTTCGAGTCGCGCTTCTCGTCGAAGGTCATGGCGAAGAACTACGTCGCGACTTACGAAGAACTGCTGCGTCAGAAGCACCGCACGGTGCTGCGCGAAGTCAACGCCAGCTAATGTGCGTCAGGTAAAGTCGTAACGGTTCGAGAAGCGCTCACGCGTTTCGATGACCGCCAGCAACGCCCCGTGCGCCGTCCGCTCACGGGGCGTTGTTGCAAGCGCGCCGCGTTTTTTTCTTTCAACCGACGAAAGTGCGGGTTTCGGCCCGTAAGAATGAGCCGCTGTCCGTAATATCCCTATAATGGCCCTGCCGCAAATTTGGCTGCGGCGCCGCCGACGACAGGAGGATGCCTTGGCGAGAACGAAAGAGACGCGTGCGAACGCGGCGCCCGGCGCCGGAACGATTTTCGCGCTGCGCGCCATCGGTCTCGTGATCCTCGCTCGCTGGCTTTTTTCGATGGCGGATCTGGATGCGGGCGCGTCGCTGCTGGCCATGCTGTCCTCGCCGTGGGCGTGCATCAACCTTGTCTTCCTGTTTCTGCTGATCTTCCTGCCGGGCGCGCGCGCCGTGACCGAGCGCCCGTTTCATCCGCTGCCGCAATGGCTGCGGCAGGCGCTGCGTCTGTTTGCTTTCCTCGGGTTCCTGTTTGCGGTCTGGTCGGTCGGCGCGTTTGCCGCGAGCGCCGGCTGGCGGCGTGCCGCCAATGCGGTGGCGGCTTCCAACGGCTGGTTGCTGGCAGCGCCTGCGCTATATGCGGCCGTGCTGTGGATCTGCCGGCCGCGCGCGCTGTGGCGCACCAATATCGCCGCGCGCCGTTTCGCGATCGGCCGCTATGCGGTCGCGCTCGATCCGGCCACGCGGACGGTGATTGTGTGGGCGGAGCGCCGCAAGGTGGGGCAATACGACGCTCGCGAATTGACCGTGCGCTGGGCGGCGGGGCACGACGCACGAGCCACGCCGACGCCCACTCCCGCCGTGGCGCTCGGCGCCGTCGGCGAGCCGAATGGATCCGGCGCGTCGTTTGGTGCGGCGGCTGCGCCGTCGTTGACCCGCGGCGCCTTCGGCCGCCGTCCGAAGATCGAGTTGCTGTGGGATTCGCCGGCCGCCGCGGGCCACAACCGTCAAACCGTATTCCGCACCGCGCTGACGACCGAAGGCGATCGAGTCGCCGCCCGCGCGCTTGACACATCCTTGCAGCAGGTCTGAATCTGCCGATTTGTGCAGTCGGCCACACCCCGTGGCCGAAGCAGGCGTTGTAGATTGAGCCGTAGTCGATAATGAAGTCATGGCGCCCGGCGCTTCAGCGCGGGCGAGTGAGACATACAACGATCGTGTCGCGTCCTTTGCAGGAGTCGCCATGCTGGTTCGCTGGTTGCTTGCCGCCATCCATTTGCTTGCTTATGGCTTTGCGCTCGCGTCGATTCTGCGGCGCACCTGGGCGTTGCGCCGTGCCACCGTACCCGCCGCGCTGCGCTCCGTGTTCCGGGCGGATACAGGGTGGGGCATTTCGGCATTGGTGCTGATCGTCACCGGATTGATGCGCGCTTTCGGCGGTTTCGAAAAGGGCGCCGACTACTATCTCCACGAGCCGCTCTTTCATCTCAAGATGACGCTGCTCTTGATCATTCTCTTCCTCGAAGTCCCGTCGATGCTGGCGCTGATGCGATGGCGCGCCGCAATCAGGAAAGGCGCCGCGCCGGATCTGCACAAGGCGCGCTCTTACGCACGCTATAGCGTGATCCAGACGATTTTGATGGTGTTGATGGTGTTTGCAGCGACCGGGATGGCGCGCGGGGTGGGGTTGCCTGCGGGCGTGGTGTAATTCGCAGCGCCCGGCGTTCGCGTGGCGCATGAACGAGGCGTTTGGACGGTTCGCGCCGGTGAGCACTAACACTTGCGCGTTAGAACCCGCGCCCGCGCTCGTAAAAAACGGGCGGTGGAACGCCAACCGAAAGCGCGCCTGAATACTCGCGATTTCTAGCTGACGTCCCGCACGCCCACTTCAATTTACTTCCCGACCAGCAAGCTGGAGTCGTCGGTCCGGTTCACGATCTGCCGCGCGGCCCGAGTCGTCGCGAGTTCCGGTTCACCCAGACCCTTGATCAACTCCAGCGCCTGGCGTTCGAACAACCGCCGGTACAGGCCGTTTTCGAGTCTGATCAGCGCGTCGTGGCTGCCTTCCTCGATTACCTTGCCCTTATCCAGCACCAGCAGCCGGTCCAGCGCGCGCACGGTGGAAAGACGGTGCGCCACCACCAACGTGGTGCGGCCCATCATCAGCCGCTCCATGGCCTGCTGGATCAACACTTCGCTTTCGCTGTCGAGGCTCGACGTCGCCTCGTCCAGAATCAGGATCGGCGCGTCGGCGAGAAACGCCCGTGCGATGGCGACGCGCTGACGTTCGCCGCCCGAGAGCTTGACGCCGCGTTCCCCGACCAGCGTGTCATAGCCATTGGGGAGCGCCGCGATGAAGCCGTGCGCGCTCGCAAGCTTCGCAGCGTGCTCGATCTCGGCACGGCTCGCGCCGGGCCGCGCATACGCGATGTTCTCGGCGAGCGAGCGGTGAAACAGCACCGGCTCCTGCTGAACGATCGCGATCTGGCTGCGCAGCGACGCCTGCCGCACCTGGGCGATGTCCTGACCGTCGATCGTGATCCTGCCTTCCGAAATGTCATAGAGCCGCTGGATGAGCTTGATGAACGTAGTCTTCCCCGAACCCGAATGTCCAACCAATCCGACGCGCTCGCCCGGCGCGATACGCACGGAGAATTTGTCGTAAAGCGGCTGACCGTTCGTCCCGTAGTGGAAAGTGACATGCTCGAACCGGATCTCGCCTTTGCCGATCGCGATCGGACCCGCGCCGGGGCGGTCCTCGATACCGAGCGGCTGGCTTTCCTGCGACACCAGTTCCTCCATGTCGTTGACTGAGCGTTGCAGGTTGCGGATGTGCATGCCCACTTCGCGCAAATAGCCTTGCAGCATGAAGAACATGGTCAATGCGAACGTGATGTCGCCGACGCCCGCCTCACCGCGCGCCCACAACAGCAGCGCCGCACCGAGGATCGCGGTCTGGATCGCTACCAGCATGCCGCCCTGGACGCCGCCGTTGATCGTGCCGCGCATCCATGTGCGGCGCGTGCGGTGCCGCCACTTGGCGATCACGCGCGCGAGCAGCGCTTCTTCGCGCTCTTCCGCGCCGAACGCCTTGACTACGCCGTTGCAACTGACCGCGTCGGCGAGCGCGCCGCCCATGCGCGTGTCCCACGCATTCGCAAGACGCGCGGCCGGCGCGACAAAGCCCAGCGACATGGCCACCGTCACCGCGATGTAGAGCACCGAGCCGATGCCGACGACCGCGCCCATCATCGGCCAGCGCCAGCCGAGCAGCACGGTCGCGCCGAGCAGCATGACGAGAGACGGCAACAGGGCGATCAGCAGCGTGTCGTTGAGCAGGTCGAGCGCCCACATGCCGCGCGTGATCTTGCGCACGGTGGAACCGGCGAAGCTGTTGGCGTGCCAGTCGGTCGAAAAGCGTTGCACGCGATGAAACGCGTTGGCCGCGATCTCGCTCATCATCTTGAGCGTGAGCCGGATGATGTTGAAATACACGCCTTGCCGCAACAACGTGGCGCCGAGGCCGAGCGCGCCCAGCACGCAGAAGGCCGTGATCGCGGCATGCCAGGCGACGGCGTTGCTCGCCGCGCCGGACGCGATGGCGTCCACGAGGCGTCCCGCGAACATCGGCGTGAGTACGTCGGCCAATGCCGAGAGCAGCACCAGCGCCGTGATGACGACGATGCGCCAGGGCTGCTGCGCCCAGTGGAGGAAGGTAAAGCCGAGGACGTCCTTGAAGGCTTGTCCGCGAAAGTCGAGTTTTTTTCTGGTCATTTGTCACGCCCCGTGGCGCATGAGCGCAGCGAGGTTCCAGTCAGAAGCGAAAGGGCGAGACAGTCAAAACGCGCCGGAATACGTCGGCGATTGAACTGCGGACTGTCTGGGAATGCGCGGAGTGCCTGATTCAGGCGACACCACGTGAACGGCAATTCGGCGACTTAATCGGACAGATTAAGATCGCGAAAACGCTCGCGAGACCATGCCGGGGACGGCGATACGCATTGCAAACATGTGACGCCTCCCTATGGTCGAATGAAGTGGAAAGATGGACGGGGCGAAAGCCCGAGTGCGAACTATATCAGTAGTTTCAGGCGGTCGCAAACGTACGAAGATTCGGAGTCGACGACCGGGCCCGACGTTGAGCGTTGGAATCTGCCTGGCATTCCGTACGGTTTCCGCACGCAGCTCCATAAGCCAAACAGAAATGAAAAAGGGCTCGCGCATTTCTACGTGAGCCCTTTAGTCTTCGGTGATCGACACACCAAAATTCTGGTGGGTAGTACTGGGATCGAACCAGTGACCCCTGCCGTGTGAAGGCAGTGCTCTACCGCTGAGCTAACCACCCGAAGAGAGCCGAATTATGTCAGCAATTTTCGGGCTCGTCCAGTACTTTTTAAGCGGTTTGCTCATCCGCAGTGGGCGCCGGTTCGAGGCGCCACACGCTCGTGCCCTTGACCGCCTTGTCGAGACCGTCGAGCACCGACTGGTGCGCGGCGAGTTCATCGTCGCTGGCGGAAATCACGATCAGGTCGAGCGAACTGATCGCCACGCGCGGCGCATGCGAATCGCCGTCGCCGTGCGATTCGCCGAGCATGTCGATGACAAGGCTTTCCTGGCCGCGCGTCATCGCCAGATAGACTTCGGCGAGCAGTTCCGAGTCGAGCAGGGCGCCGTGCAGCGTACGGTGCGCGTTGCTGATGCCGAAGCGGTCGCATAGTGCGTCGAGCGAATTGCGCTTGCCGGGGAACATCTGCTTGGCGCGCGCCAGCGTGTCGATGATTTCGCCGCAGTAGGTTTTCACCGGCGGCAAACCCAGCAGCGCGAACTCGGCATCGAGAAAGCCGATATCGAACGGTGCGTTGTGGATGATCAGTTCCGCGTCCTGGATGAAGTCGCGAAATTGATCGGCGATCTCGGCGAACTTCGGCTTGTCGCTCAGAAACTCGGTGGTCAATCCGTGCACGGCCAGCGCGCCTGGATCGCTGTCGCGTTCCGGGTTGATATAGAAGTGCAGGTTGTTGCCCGTCAGCCGACGGTTCACCATTTCGACGCAACCGAGTTCAAGGATCCGGTCGCCGGTGCGGGCATTCAGGCCCGTGGTTTCAGTATCGAGGATGAGTTGACGCATGTCGGATTAGCCTGCTTAAAGATATTTGCAGAAAAAAGGGTGCGCACGCGGCTAGCTGGCCCGGCGCGCGCCGTCGCGGCCGGAGTTACATCTGCGCGAGTGATGCGACGCCGCGATTGGCCAACTGATCGGCGCGCTCGTTTTCCGGGTGGCCGTTGTGCCCGCGCACCCAGCGCCACTCGATTTCGTGTTGCGCGACGAGCGCATCGAGCCGCTTCCACAAATCCGCGTTCTTGACCGGCTGTTTCGCGGCGGTGATCCAGCCTTTCTTCTTCCAGCCGTGGATCCATTCGCTGATGCCTTTCTGCACGTATTGCGAGTCGGTGTGCACGACCGCTTTGCAGGGGCGTTTCAGTGCTTCGAGCGCGGCGATCACGCCCATCAACTCCATGCGGTTGTTGGTGGTGTTGGCTTCGCCGCCGAACAGTTCTTTTTCCTGGTCGCCGAAGCGCAGCAGCGCGCCCCAGCCGCCGGGGCCTGGGTTGCCCTTGCAGGCGCCGTCGGTATAAATATCGATGAGATCGGAAGTCATTGAGTATGGTTGCGTGTATTCGGTGTGGCGGCGGGCGCGAGGCCTGCGGCGAGGACGGGTTTCTTCACTTTCAGCGGGCCGACGAGACGCATGCCGCGCACGCGCTTGATCGCCTTGATCATGTAGGTGGCGCCGAAAATCGGCCACCAGCGGTCGCCGGCGGCTTCCATGAAACCGTAGCGGGCGAGCCATTGCTCGCTGCCAAGCGGCGGACGATAGCAGCCGAAACGCCCGCGTTCGAGGTCGAAGCCGAGCAGCTTGATCCAGTCTTTCAGACGCGTGAAGGCGATCAGGTCGACGGCTGCCGGCACGAACGGCCGGCCGGTCATCTTGCCGACCGATTGCCGCGCGCCCCACAGTGACAGCGAATTGAAGCCGAGAATGATCAACTGGCCTTCGGGCATCAATACGCGCTCGGCTTCGCGCAACAGACGGTGCGGATCGCTCGTGAATTCCAGCGTGTGCGGCATGACGATCAGATCGACGCTTTGCGCTTCGAACGGCAGGTCCAGCAGGTCGCACCAGACGGCGCTCCGTCCGGCCGGCGCCGGCAGGCCCACAAGTCCGCTCGGTGCGGCGCCGTTGTTCAAACCATTACGATCGCCATTGCCGGCACGCCCCGCGCCGCGCGGATACGCATACGGCGCGCTCGCTCCGCTCGCGGCGTCGAGCACGAGCCCGCGGCACGGCATGCGGTTCTCGCGCAAGGCGTCGAGTTGCGGCAAGCCAAGTTGCAGCGCATGGTAACCGAACACGTCCGACACCACGCGGTCGAGCTGGGTCTGCTCCCACTCGAGTACGTATCGGCCAGGTGGCGAGTCGGTCCAGGCGGGCCAGTCTATAATCGCTCGGTCAGTCATATCAAAGAATGCGTCGCCTATGAATGCGCTCGAGTACGTACCGGTCCCGGCGTTTGATGACAATTACATCTGGGTCGTTTCCGACGGACACCACGCGGCGGTCGTCGATCCGGGTGAGGCCGCCCCCGTAAAAGCCTATCTGGCAAAACGGGGTTGGCGGCTGAGCGCTATTTTACTCACGCACCATCATCAAGACCACGTCGGCGGGGTGGCCGATCTGCTGAATGGCCAGGCCGTGCCCGTCTACGGCCCCGCTGGTGAAGCGATCGAGCATCTCACGCATCGTCTCAAAAATGGCGACCACGTGTCGATTGCCGCGCCCGCGCTCGAATTGAGCGTGCTCGACGTGCCGGGCCACACCAGCGGCCACATCGCCTATTTCCAGGCGGCCGACCCGCAAGGCACGCCGCACGTGTTTTGCGGCGATACGCTGTTCGCCTGCGGTTGCGGCCGGCTGTTCGAAGGTACGCCGAAGCAGATGCTCGCCTCGCTGGACGCGCTGGCCGCGCTGCCCGGCGCGACCGAAGTTCACTGCGCGCACGAATACACGCTGTCGAATATCCGCTTCGCGCTCGCCTGCGAGCCTGGCAACGCCGAACTGCAAGCCTGGCGGGACAAAGCGAGCGAACTGCGCGCGCGCGACGTGCCCACGCTGCCCACCACGATCGCTCATGAACGCGCCGTGAATCCGTTTTTGCGCGCTGGCGTTGCGGCGGTTCAGGCGACCTTGCAGGAGCAGTTGCACGAGAAGGTGCCGGATCGATTGACGGCCTTTACCTTGATGCGCGAATGGAAAAACCGCTTCCGTTGACCCGCCTCCAAGCAGGGTAATCCTCACGCGAAGAATCGGAAAAATTCGCCAAGCCCAAGATTTACTTGATTTTTTCGTAATTTTCCGATTGACGTAAACGTTGCCGTTTCGTACTATCGGCTGCAAATTCCAGCCCTTGTGGAAGCCGAGATTTTCATGCGATTTATCTTTAGTGCGTTGCTGGTCCTGACGCTCGCCGCCTGCGCGAGCCAGGGACCGACGACGAGCATTCCGAACACCGCAACCAACCCCGCCAGTCAGCAAGCCGTAGCAGACGCCCTTCGCATGTCAGCCACCGCCAAAGAGACGATCAACGTCGATCAAGGCTCCGTCACTCAGTTGACGAGCGCCGACGCCGACCTTTGGGGCCGTATTCGCCGTGGTTTCCAGATGCCTGACCTGCAAACCGACCTCGTCGACATGCAGGTCAACTGGTATGCGCAGCGTCCTGATTACGTGCAGCGCATGACCGAGCGCTCGCAAAAGTACCTGTACCACATCGTCGAAGAGCTCGAGGCGCGCCATATGCCGACCGAGCTCGCGTTGCTGCCGTTCATTGAATCGGCGTATAGCCCGCAGGCGTTATCGGTGGCGAAGGCGGCCGGCATGTGGCAGTTCATGCCGGGCACGGGCCGCACCTACAACCTCAAGCAGAACATGTGGCAGGACGAGCGCCGCGACGTGCTGGCGTCGACCAGCGCCGCGCTCGACTATCTGTCGCGTCTGCATGACATGTTCGGCGACTGGCAGTTGGCGCTCGCGGCGTACAACTGGGGCGAGGGCAACGTGCAGCGCGCGATTGCGCGCAACGAGGCGGCGGGCTTGCCCACCGACTACCTCAGCCTGCGCATGCCGAACGAGACGCGTAACTACGTGCCGAAGCTGCAGGCGGTGAAGAACATCGTGATGAACCCGCAAATGTACGGGCTCACGCTGCCGACCATTCCGAACCACCCGTATTTCGTGACGGTAACCACCTCGCACGACATCGACGTGGACATGGCCGCCAAGCTCTCCAATCTGTCCCTTGACGAATTCCGCTCGCTGAACCCGTCGTTCAGGAAGCCGGTGATTCTCGGCGCCACGCAGCCGCAGATCCTGCTGCCATTCGACAACGCCAGCGCCTTCGAGCGCAATCTGAAGACTTACTCCGGCTCGCTGTCGTCGTGGACCACGTACACGGTCACCGAACGCGCGACACCCGCGGCAATCGCGCAGAAGATCAGCGTCGACGCCGACACGCTGATGGAAGTGAACAAGATTCCGGTCGGCATGCGGTTGAAACCCGGCTCCACGATCGTGGTGCCGCGCGGCTCGGACGACGACGAGGACATTAGCGCCGACGTCGCCGAAAGCGCCGTGCTGGCCATGGAGCCCGACGTCCCCGATACGCGCAAGATGCTGATCCGCGTACGCCGCAATCAGTCGATGGCAGCCATCGCTGTGCGTTATGGCGTATCGGTCGGGCAGTTGAAGGCATGGAACCGTACGCATCGCGATGCCGTTTCGCGCGGTCAGGTGATCGTGCTGCACGTGCCGGTCGGCAAGGCCATGCCTAGCGAGCCGGGTCCGGAACGCATCGCGACCGATGTGCAAGGCGGCGGCGTCGAGAAAATCGGCACCCGCGTCGCGGACACCAGAAGCGAATCGCGCTACGACAAAAAGAAGGGTCGTGGCCGGGCCGAGGTAGTGAAGGTCTCCGAGCCGGTAGGCAGGGTCGTCAAGCCGACGGCATCCAGCGCCAGCAAGGGCAAGGTGACCAAGGTGTCGGCTTCCACGTCCAGCAAGGCGTCGAAGGCTGCGGCAGAGAGCCGCCCGAAGACCACGGCCAGCGCGAAGAAGAGTAAGTAGACCAATAACGGCTCTTACGGTAGTGACCACATGCGTTGCGGGGCAGCGCATGAATTGCGCTCCGATCACGCACCGCGCTTTTCCAACGCCGTCACCTGTGGTGACGGCGTTTTTCATTGTGCAGATCGTTTCGCGCAAAGCCGGCGCTTTTCCTTTATCTTTCGTGCTTCGGTCAAACCCATTCGGCCAGCCGCCTAACTCAAAACTCATGTCGTCGACCCAGTTGCGCGTCTTCTTGCTGTTCTCCGCCGGCTATTTCGTTTCCTACGTGTTCCGCGGCGTCAATCTCGGCTTTGCGCCGTTCATCACGCATGATCTCGGCCTGTCGGCTGCCGATTTGGGCTTGCTCACGAGTCTTTATTTTCTCGGCTTTGCGGGCGCTCAGATTCCGGCTGGCGTCCTGCTCGATCACTTCGGCGCGCGGCGTGTCACGGCCGTCACGCTGCTATTTGCCGCGCTCGGCATTTGGGTGTTCGGCGCCGCTCATAGCGTCGGCGTGATGATGGTGGGGCGGCTGCTGATCGGCGTCGGCGTCTCCGTGTGCCTTGGCGCCGCATTCAAGGCATTGGCGCAACACTTCGCCGCCGCGCGCTTGCCGCTGATGAACGGCCTCGTGATGGCGATCGGCGGCTTCGGCGGCGTGATGGTCGGCTCGCCGCTGACGTGGGCGCTGACGTTCGCCAGCTGGCGCACCGTCTGCGTCGGGCTCGGTATCTTGACAGTGCTGGTCGCGCTGGCGCAGTGGACGCTCGCGCCGGACACGAAGGAATCGCATCATCAGGCGAGTCTGGGTGCCCAGTTCAAAGGCACGCTGCATATTCTGCGCAGCGCGGCGTTCTGGAAGATCGCGTCGTTCTCGGTGGTCACGCAAGGCGTCTTCTACGCGATGCAGTCGCTTTGGGTCGGTGCGTGGCTGCGCGACGTGCAGGGCTTCGAGCCGCGCGAAGCCGCCGCGCTTGTTTCGATTCTCGGCTTCGCGATGATGGCCGGCTGCGTGGGCTTCGGCGCGGCGGCGCGCGGCCTCGAGCGGCGCGGCATCTCGCTTTACGCGTTTTGCGGCATCGGCATGGCGCTGTACGTCGTGACCCAGTTGCTCATCATGTTCAAGGCGCCGCTGCCCGCGGGCCTGTTGTGGGCGGCGTACGGCATTTTCGGCGGCACCGGCATTCTCAGCTATGCGGTCATGGCGCGGCACTTCCCGGCGCAGATGATCGGCCGCGTGAATACCACGCTGACGTTGATCATCTTCCTGCTGATTTTCGGCTTCCAGATCGGCGTCGGCGCCGTGCTGTCGCATTGGCCGGCGAGCGGCGGCCACTATCCGGCGGCCGCGCATCTGACGGCATGGGGCATTCTCGTGGCGTTGCAGGTGGCGAGCGCGATCTGGTACGTGTTGCCGGGGCGTAAGCTGGTTCATCCAGCCGAGGTCCGGGCCGAACAGGACGCTTGAAGCAAAATCGAGCCTGCAGTCTGCCGCCAGGCACGCCCGTTCGCCGGTCGTCACGGCGCTTGGCGCCGGGTGATTCGCCGGTAGTGCCCCATCTCCCGGCATTGTCCTGATTTGCGCCGGCAGAAACGCTCCAGATCACCGTCCGCGCCAGACACGACAGCGCTTTCAGCGATTTCGAACCGCACTGCGCCATATGCCGACGCCATCTCGGATTTGGAGGGAAGGGCAGTTTCACGCTATAATTCCGAGGTTTGAGCTTATCAACCCGCACCCTAGCGCCTACCTCTCCCATACCGTTCATCCGCCGCGCGCCACCGGCGTAGCAAGCAGGGCCACGCCCCGAGCCGATCCGTCCACACAATGGACCCATCGCGCCCCTTGCAACGTCAACGGCAGTTCGCGAGCGAGTCTGCGCGCGCATCCCGGATGCGTTTCGCTGCGGCTCGCAGTCGGATAGACAGGTCGGCAACAGGGTGTTCCCCCAAGGAGTCTCCCGTGTTGCCGTCATTTTCTCCCGCACTGCTCGCGCTCGCCGACGGCACGGTCTTTCGTGGTTACTCGATCGGCGCCCCCGGGCATACCATCGGCGAAGTCGTGTTCAACACCGCTATCACCGGCTATCAGGAAATCCTGACTGACCCGAGCTACGCGCGCCAGATCGTGACCCTCACGTATCCGCATATCGGCAACGTCGGCGTGAACGCCGAAGACGTCGAAGCTACGAAAGTCCATGCCGCCGGCCTGATCATTCGCGATCTGCCGGTTCTCGCGTCGAACTTCCGCATGGAGCGCACGCTCCCGCAATACCTCCAGGACGAAGGCGTGGTTGCCATCGCCGGTCTCGATACCCGCATGCTGACTCGCGTTCTGCGCGACAAGGGCGCGCAGAACGGCGCGATCCTCGCCGGTTCGGACGACGAAGCCAAAGCCATCGAACTCGCACGCTCGTTTCCGGGCCTCTCGGGCATGGACCTCGCGAAAGTCGTGTCGACCAAGGACACCTACGAGTGGACCCAGACCGAATGGCGTCTGGGCGAGGGCTACGGCACGCAAAAGGCGCCGAAGTACCGCGTCGTGGCGTTCGACTACGGCGTCAAGTACAACATCCTGCGCATGCTGGCCGAACGCGGCTGCCACGTCACCGTGCTGCCGGCGCAAGCCAGCGCTGCTGACGCGCTCGCTCTCAATCCGGACGGCATTTTCCTGTCGAACGGTCCTGGCGACCCGGAGCCGTGCGATTACGCAATCACGGCTACCAAGGAACTGATCGAGCGCGGCATTCCGACCTTCGGCATCTGCCTCGGTCATCAGATCATGGGCCTCGCGGTCGGCGCCAAAACCATGAAGATGAAGACCGGCCACCACGGTGCGAACCATCCAGTGAAAGATCTGGAAGACGGCCGCGTGGTGATCACGTCGCAGAACCACGGTTTCGCGGTCGATGCCGACACGCTGCCTGCCAACGCTCGTGCCACGCACGTTTCGCTGTTCGACGGCACGCTGCAGGGCTTCGCGCTGACCGACAAGCCGGCGTTCTGCTTCCAGGGTCACCCGGAAGCGTCGCCTGGTCCGCACGACATCGCCTATCTGTTCGACCGCTTCACAGCGTTGATGGACACGAAGAAGGCTGGCAAGACCGCAGCGGCATAAAGCGGCAGACAAGTCCCGGCGGCGCATGGCTCACGCCGCGCCGCGCGTGACCGGCGCACACGCCGACGTACATGGCGTAAGCGACGCACACGCGGCGAGCCGCACTGGACAGAGTAGAGCGCGCGCAACGTTACGGCGGCGCGCGCCGACGGAAAGAATAGCAACCAGGTTGCATGGCACCGGAGTAAGGCGCTAAAGCGCCAACTCCGGTGGACACAGGAATACATTAGCGAGAGCGTTATGCCCAAGCGGACAGACATCAAGAGCATTCTCATCATCGGCGCGGGTCCGATCATCATCGGCCAGGCGTGCGAGTTCGATTACTCGGGCGCGCAGGCATGCAAGGCGCTGCGTGAGGAAGGCTACAAGGTCATTCTCGTCAACAGCAATCCGGCGACGATCATGACCGACCCGAACACGGCCGACGTGACCTACATCGAGCCGATCACGTGGGAAGTCGTCGAGCGCATCATCGCCAAGGAGCGCCCCGACGCGATCCTCCCGACGATGGGCGGCCAGACCGCGCTGAACTGCGCGCTCGACCTGCACGCGCACGGCGTGCTGGAGAAGTACAAGGTCGAGCTGATCGGCGCGTCGCCGGAAGCGATCGACAAGGCGGAAGATCGCCAGAAGTTCAAGGACGCAATGACCAAGATCGGCCTCGGTTCGGCCAAATCGGGCACCGCGCATTCCATGGAAGAAGCGCTGGCGGTGCAAGCGGACATCGCTGCGCAAACGGGCAGCGGCGGCTATCCGGTCGTGATCCGTCCGTCGTTCACCTTGGGTGGCTCGGGCGGCGGCATCGCATATAACCGCGACGAGTTCGAAGAGATCTGCAAGCGCGGTCTCGACCTGTCGCCCACGCGCGAACTGCTGATCGAAGAGTCGCTGCTCGGCTGGAAAGAGTACGAGATGGAAGTGGTCCGCGACAAGAAGGACAACTGCATCATCGTCTGCTCGATCGAAAACCTGGACCCGATGGGCATCCACACCGGCGACTCGATCACTGTCGCGCCGGCGCAAACGCTCACGGACAAGGAATATCAGATCCTGCGTAACGCATCGCTTGCGGTGCTGCGCGAGATTGGCGTCGACACGGGCGGCTCGAACGTGCAGTTCTCGATCAATCCGAAAGACGGCCGCATGGTCGTGATCGAAATGAATCCGCGCGTGTCGCGCTCGTCGGCGTTGGCGTCGAAGGCGACCGGTTTCCCGATCGCGAAGATCGCCGCGAAGCTGGCGGTCGGCTACTCGCTCGACGAGCTCAAGAACGAAATTACCGGCGGCCAGACCCCGGCATCGTTCGAACCGACCATCGACTACGTCGTCACCAAGATCCCGCGTTTCGCGTTCGAAAAATTCCGCGAAGCCGATTCGCGCCTGACCACGCAGATGAAGTCGGTCGGCGAAGTGATGGCGATCGGCCGCACCTTCCAGGAATCGTTCCAGAAGGCGCTGCGCGGACTGGAAGTCGGCGTGGACGGTCTGGACGAAAAGACCGATAACCGCGACGAGATCATCCGCGAGATCGGCGAAGCCGGTCCGGACCGTATCTGGTACGTGGGCGACGCGTTCCGTATCGGCATGACGGCTCAGGAAATTTTCGAAGAAACCTCGATCGACCCGTGGTTCCTCGCGCAGATCGAACAGATCATCCTGAAGGAAAAGGCGCTGGCGGGCCGCACGCTCGCAAGCATCTCGAAGGAAGAGCTGAAGTATCTGAAGCAGAGCGGCTTCTCGGATCGTCGTCTGGCAAAGTTGCTCGGCGCCAAGCCGGCGGAAGTGCGTCAACGCCGTATCGAGTTGAACGTGCGCCCGGTGTACAAGCGCGTCGATACGTGCGCGGCCGAGTTCGCCACGAAAACCGCCTACATGTACTCGACCTACGAGGAAGAGTGCGAAGCGAACCCGACCAGCAACAAGAAGATCATGGTGCTGGGCGGCGGCCCGAACCGGATCGGCCAGGGCATCGAGTTCGATTACTGCTGCGTGCACGCCGCGCTCGCCATGCGCGAAGACGGCTACGAAACGATCATGGTCAACTGCAACCCTGAAACCGTTTCGACCGACTACGACACGTCCGATCGTCTGTACTTCGAATCGCTCACGCTCGAAGACGTGCTCGAAATCGTCGACAAGGAAAAGCCGGTTGGGGTGATCGTGCAATACGGCGGTCAAACGCCGCTGAAGCTCGCGCTCGACCTCGAAGCGAACGGTGTGCCGATCGTCGGCACGTCGCCGGACATGATCGACGCCGCCGAAGACCGCGAGCGTTTCCAGAAGCTGCTGCAGGACCTCGGTCTGCGTCAGCCGCCGAACCGCACCGCGCGCGCCGAAGACGAAGCGCTCAAGCTGGCCGACGAGATCGGCTATCCGCTGGTGGTGCGTCCGTCGTACGTGCTCGGCGGCCGCGCGATGGAAATCGTCCACGAGCCGCGCGACCTCGAGCGCTACATGCGCGAGGCCGTGAAGGTGTCGAACGACTCGCCGGTCCTGCTCGACCGCTTCCTGAACGACGCGATCGAATGCGACGTGGATTGCATCTCCGACGGCGAAGCGGTATTTATCGGCGGCGTGATGGAACACATCGAACAGGCGGGCGTGCACTCGGGCGACTCGGCCTGCTCGCTGCCGCCGTATTCGCTGTCGAAGGAAACCGTGGCTGAGTTGAAGCGTCAAACCGGCGCGATGGCGAAGGCGCTGAACGTGATCGGCCTGATGAACGTGCAGTTCGCGATCCAGCAGGTGCCGCAGGCGGACGGCTCGAAAGAAGACGTCATCTATGTGCTCGAAGTGAATCCGCGCGCTTCGCGCACGGTGCCGTACGTATCGAAGGCGACGAGCCTGCCGCTCGCGAAGATCGCGGCGCGCGCCATGGTCGGTCAGAAGCTCGCTGAACAAGGCGTGACGAAGGAAATCGATCCGCCATACTTCAGCGTGAAGGAAGCCGTGTTCCCGTTCGTCAAGTTCCCGGCAGTCGATCCGGTGCTCGGACCGGAAATGCGTTCGACCGGCGAAGTGATGGGCGTGGGTCAGACTTTCGGCGAAGCGCTGTTCAAGTCGCAACTCGCGGCGGGTTCGCGTCTGCCGGAGTCGGGCACGGTGCTGCTGACCGTGATGGACGCGGACAAGCCGAAGGCTGTCGAAGTCGCACGCATGCTGCACGAACTCGGCTATCCGATCGTCGCGACCAAGGGCACGGCTGCCGCGATCGAAGCGGCCGGCGTGCCGGTGAAGGTCGTCAACAAGGTGAAGGACGGCCGTCCGCACATCGTCGACATGATCAAGAACGGCGAGATCGCGCTGGTCTTTACGACCGTCGACGAAACCCGCGCCGCGATCGCCGACTCGCGTTCGATCCGCATGAGCGCGCAGGCGAACAAGGTCACGTACTACACGACCATGTCCGGCGCGCGTGCCGCAGTGGAAGGGTTGCGCTATTTGAAGGATCTGGAAGTCTATGATTTACAAGGCCTGCACGCTCGCCTAAACTAAGGCTTCGAATACCTGTCAAAGATGTAAGTGCCGCGGTTAAGCGGCGTTCCGCAGGTGCTTGGCGCCGGGTTTTTCCCGGCGCTCTGGCCCCCGCGGAATGCACTTAACCGCGGTGATTTTTTTTACGGCTGTTTTTTGCATAGAGTTGTTTATGAGCACTGTTCCATTGACGAAGCGCGGCGCGGAAATGTTGCGCGATGAGTTGCAGCGCCTGAAATCGGTTGAGCGTCCTTCGGTGATCAATTCGATCGCGGAGGCGCGTGCCCAGGGCGATCTGTCGGAAAACGCGGAATATGACGCGGCGAAGGAAAAGCAGGGCTTTATCGAAGGCCGGATTGCTGAAATCGAATCGAAGCTGGCCGGCGCGCAGGTGATCGATCCGGCGGCCGTGGAAGCGGACGGGCGCGTGGTGTTCGGCGCGACCGTGGAACTGGAAGACCTGGATTCGGGAGCGTCGGTCAAATATCAGATCGTCGGCGACGACGAGGCGGACATCGACCATGGTTTGATCTCGATCAGCTCGCCGATTGCGCGCGCCCTGATCGGCAAGTCGGAAGGCGACGTTGCGTCGGTGCAGGCACCGGGCGGCGTGCGCGAATACGAAATCATCGCGGTTAGCTACGTTTGAAGGCGGCTCCGGTGTCCCTGATGCCGCATCGTTTTTTCCGCTTATTGACGGTGGTGTGGGTCGGTAGTCTGCTGACTATCGGCTACGCGGTCGCGCCTGTGCTGTTCACCTCGCTCGACCGGATGACCGCTGGCGCGGTGGCCGCGCAACTGTTCCGCATTGAAGGCGTACTGGGTGCGGTGTGCGGCATTTTGCTACTCGGTCTCGCGAACGTGCTGGTTCGGCGCGGCAGCGATGCGTATCGTCGTTTGCGCTGGCTGATCGCGGGGATGCTGGTGTGCGTGCTGGTGGGTTACTTCGCGTTGCAGCCGTTTATGAATGCAATGCGCATCGCCGCGCTAGAAGCGGGTAGCGATGTCGGACATTCTGCTTATGCAACACGCTTCGGCATTTTGCACGGCGTGTCGAGTCTGTTCTACCTGATCGAAAGTCTGCTGGGTGTGGCGCTGGTGTGGAAACTGCCTGCGGGCGCAGGTGTGGCGTCGGCGGAGCAGGGTGCTCGTGGCACGGCAGGGAAAGTGGCCGGCTGACACCGGCGGCCATGGTGCTTTCAGCCGCTGAGTATGCAAACCAGAACGCGGCGAGCTTGCTGAACGATCTCAAGTTTTGAAGTCGTGATCAAGCCGCCTGCATCGAGGTGCGGACGCCGCCCGCACCTTTCATCATTCGCTTATTTCGACGACTGATGCGAGCGCTTCGCACTGGCCTGGCGTTTCTTGGCGCGCTTGATGTTGCCGCCTTGCGTCACGCGTTCATTGCCACGCACCACGACGGCTTTGGCCTTGGGTTTGCGCATCGGGATTTCGCTGGGCTTCACCACGGTCACGACGCGCGGCGCGCGGCCCTTACCCGGTTTGGCTTCCACCGCGGCTTCGCGGGCGCTCGGCAGGGCTCCGCGTTTGGTCTTCACGGCCGGTTGGGCGGCTTCCGGTTTCCAGATCACCAGCAGCTTGCCGATATGCTGGATCGGCGCGGCGTTCAGCTTGTCACAGATTTCTTCATAGATCGCGATGCGCTCTTCGCGTTCGTCACCGAACACGCGGATTTTGATGAGCTGATGAGCGCCAAGGTGGACCTTGATCTCGGAGAGCACAGCGTCGGTCAAGCCTTCGGCGCCGACGAGCACGACCGGTTTGAGCGCATGTGCCTGGGAGCGCAACTCGGCGCGTTGGTCGGAAGAGACTTTGAGGGCGGGCATGGAAAGTGGGAGACTCGACTAAAATGGCGGCACCTGCATTTCCGAGAGATTCGGCTAATAGGGCAGGGCGGCGCGTCAGAACAACAGAATCGCGGATGACTGCCAGTTTTGGCGGCGTCCGCGCGAATTAACCGCGTATTATCCCCTAAAGCGTGTCATAACGCAGCAAGAGTTCAACGCTTAATGGCAAAAAACAAATTCAACACGGCGTGGTTGCATGATCACATCAACGACCCGTACGTAAAAATGGCGCAGCGGGAGGGCTATCGTGCCCGCGCGGCCTACAAGCTCAAGGAAATCGACGAACAGGACAAGCTGATCCGTCCCGGCCAGGTGATCGTCGATCTCGGTTCGGTGCCCGGCAGTTGGAGTCAGTACGCGCGTAACAAGCTTGCCAAGGGTTCGCAGCGCGACGCCGAGCGCGAAGGTGGCATCGACGGCACGATCATCGCGCTGGACATCCTGCCGATGGAGCCGATTGCCGACGTCACTTTTATTCAGGGCGACTTCCGCGAAGACAGCGTGGTCGGTCAACTGGAAGAATTGGTCGGCGAACGCCAGGTTGATCTTGTAATTTCGGATATGGCGCCCAACCTGTCGGGAGTGGCGGTGGCGGATGCCGCGCGAATCGAGCATCTGTGCG
The DNA here is from genome assembly GCF_003002025.1 of Paraburkholderia sp. BL25I1N1. Classification (GTDB taxonomy): domain Bacteria; phylum Pseudomonadota; class Gammaproteobacteria; order Burkholderiales; family Burkholderiaceae; genus Paraburkholderia. Next base: position 86,782 of record NZ_PVZB01000016.1, on the reverse strand, counting down.
ATCTCGCGCTGGAATTCTCACAAAATCACCTCAAGCAGGATGGTGCCCTTTTAGTCAAATGCTTTCACGGCAGCGGTTACAGCCAGATTGTCGAAAAGTTCAAGCATCAATTTAAGGTGGTGGCGGCCCGTAAGCCGAAAGCGTCGCGGGACAAATCGTCAGAAACGTTTATTTTGGGTAAGCATCTCAAGCGGCCCGCATAGGACGCTGCAGGACGGTTCCGCATCTGCCGATAATGCGATCATGGCCTCGGAAATGGGTGCGGCACTGACCCGCTGTCCTATTTCTGTGGTAGTGAAACCTTATGGCAGGGGTCTGCGGACTGGATTAGAATGCTTTCGTGGTGCCGCAAGGCAAATATAGGCGCCCGTCTAAGTGAAGGAGTGGTGCTTTGAACAACAATATGTTTTCGAAAGCAGCAGTGTGGCTGGTTATCGCACTGGTGCTGTTTACGGTGTTCAAGCAGTTCGACAAGCCCCGTGTCCAGGAAGGCGTTTCCTATTCGCAGTTCATGGACGACGCGAAGAACGGCAAAGTCAAGAACGTCATTGTCCAGGGGCGGAACCTCACGGTCACTCCAGCAGACGGCCAGAAGTACCAGATCGTGTCGCCCGGCGACATCTGGATGGTCGGCGATCTGATGAAGTATGGCGTTCAGGTGAGCGGCAAGGCTGATGACGAACCCAATGCGCTGGTGTCCGCGCTGTACTACCTCGGACCGACGATCCTGATCATCGGCTTCTGGTTCTACATGATGCGACAGATGCAGGGGGGCGGGAAAGGTGGTGCGTTCTCGTTCGGCAAATCCCGTGCACGTCTGATCGACGAAAACAACAACGCAATCAATTTCACCGACGTCGCCGGTTGCGACGAAGCCAAGGAAGAAGTCTCCGAACTGGTCGACTTCCTGCGCGATCCGCAGAAGTTTCAGAAGCTGGGCGGACGCATTCCGCGCGGCGTGCTGCTGGTTGGGCCGCCGGGAACCGGTAAGACGCTGTTGGCGCGTGCTATCGCGGGTGAAGCGAAAGTGCCGTTCTTCAGCATCTCGGGTTCGGACTTCGTCGAAATGTTCGTCGGTGTCGGCGCGGCTCGTGTGCGCGACATGTTCGAGCAGGCCAAGAAGCATGCGCCTTGCATCGTGTTCATCGACGAAATCGACGCGGTCGGTCGTCATCGCGGCGCCGGCATGGGCGGCGGTAATGACGAACGCGAGCAGACGTTGAACCAGATGCTGGTCGAGATGGACGGCTTCGAAGCGAACTCGGGCGTGATCGTGATCGCCGCAACGAACCGCTCGGACGTGCTCGACAAGGCGCTGCTGCGTCCGGGCCGTTTCGACCGTCAGGTGTACGTCGGTCTGCCGGACATTCGCGGCCGCGAGCACATCATGAAGGTTCACCTGCGCAAGGTGCCGATTTCGAACGACGTCGATGCAGCGGTGATCGCACGCGGCACGCCGGGCTTCTCGGGCGCCGATCTGGCGAACCTCGTGAACGAAGCCGCTTTGTTTGCGGCTCGCCGCGGCAAGCGCATCGTTGAAATGAACGACTTCGAAGACGCGAAAGACAAGATCTTCATGGGTCCGGAGCGCAAGTCGGCTGTGATCCGCGAAGAATCGAAGCGTGCTACGGCTTACCACGAGTCGGGCCATGCGGTGATCGCCAAGCTGTTGCCGAAGGCCGATCCGGTGCACAAGGTCACGATTATTCCGCGTGGCCGCGCGTTGGGTGTGACCTGGCAGTTGCCGGAGCATGACAACGAAACGTATTCGAAGGACTACCTGCTGGATCGCCTGGCGATCCTGTTCGGTGGCCGCGTCGCGGAAGAGTTGTTCCTGAACCTGCTCAGCACCGGCGCGTCGGACGACTTCAACAAGGCCACGCAAACCGCGCGCGCCATGGTGGCCCGCTTCGGCATGACGGACGCACTTGGACCGATGGTCTACGTCGACGACGAAAACGACGCCACGCCGTTTGGCCGCGGCTTTACGCGCACCATTTCGGAAGCGACGCAGCAGAAGGTCGATGCCGAAATTCGTCGCGTGCTGGACGAGCAATACAATCTCGCGAAGCGCCTGCTGGACGAGAACCGCGACAAGGTCGAAGCGATGACCGCCGCGCTGATGGAGTGGGAAACGATCGACGCCGATCAGATCAACGACATCATGGCAGGCCGTCCGCCGCGTTCGCCGAAGAGCTCGCCGCCGTCGGCAACCGACGCCTCGTCGGGCGGTAGCCCGGGCACCGAGGTCAAACCGGGCAGCGCAACCGCGCCGGCCTGATAGGCGACCAGTAGAAAGTGCGGGCCGGTGTGTTTTCACACCGGCCCGTTTTGCATTTATCCGTTTGCATGAAGCACTTCCACGTGTCGAAAGTCGAATTCCCTTTTTTGTCTATTCCCGAGCCGCTGCAGTGCGGCCGCTTCAAGCTGACCTTTGAACGCCCGTTGGTCATGGGCATTCTGAACGTCACTCCCGATTCATTTTCCGACGGCGGCAAATACGCAATGCGCGGCGATGCGTTGCGCCAGGCCGAGCGTATGATGCTCGACGGCGCCGACATTATCGATATCGGCGGCGAATCGACGCGTCCGGGCGCGCCGCCGGTGTCGCTCGACGAAGAACTGGAGCGGGTGATCCCGCTCGTCGAGCAACTGCGTGGCGCGAATGTGCCGTTGTCGATCGACACCTACAAGCCTGAAGTGATGCGCCATACGCTGGCCGCCGGCGCCGATCTGATCAACGACATCTGGGGCTTCCGCATGCCGGGCGCAATCGACGCGGTGCGCGACAGTCAATGTGGCGTGTGCGTCATGCACATGCTCGGCGAGCCGCAGACCATGCAGGTCGGTGAGCCCGCCTATGACGATGTGGTGAGCGAGGTTCGCGATTTTCTCGAGGAGCGGGTCGCGGCGCTCAAGCAGGCGGGCATTGCGCGTGCTCGTATCAGCGTGGACCCAGGTTTCGGCTTCGGCAAGACCGTAGTCGAGCATAATTACACGCTGCTCGCGCATCTGCCGGACACGGCGCCGCGAGCTGAGCCGCCATATCCCATTCTTGCCGGCATGTCGCGCAAGTCGATGGTCGGCGCGGTGGTGGAACGCCCGGCGCCGGAACGCGTCGCGGGGAGTATTGCGGCGGCCGTGTGCGCCGCTGAACGGGGCGCTGCGATTCTGCGTGTACACGACGTCGCGCAAACTGTAGATGCATTGAAAGTATGGGCAGCCATGCGCGACGCGGCGAAGCACAGCCGCGCGCGCGGTTGAACCCACAAGCCAAGGAGGAAGATAAAACATGGCACGTCGTTATTTCGGAACGGACGGCATTCGGGGCAAAGTCGGCGAAGGACCGATCACGCCGGAGTTTGTATTGCGGCTCGGCTACGCGGCCGGCAAGGTGTTGGCAGGCGCGGACCGCTGGGCCAAAAGTGGCACGCGGCCAACCGTGTTGATCGGCAAAGACACGCGGGTGTCGGGCTACATGCTCGAAGCCGCGCTCGAGTCAGGTTTCTCCGCAGCGGGTGTGGACGTGATGCTGGCCGGTCCGATGCCGACTCCCGGCATCGCCTACCTGACGCGCGCGTTGCGGCTCGCCGCGGGCGTGGTGATCAGTGCATCGCATAACCCGTACTACGACAACGGCATCAAATTTTTCTCCGCCGACGGCAACAAGTTGCCGGACGAAGTGGAAGCGCAGATCGAGGAGCAACTCGATCTGCCGCTCGCCTGCGCGGCATCCGAGCAACTCGGCAAGGCGCGGCGTCTCGACGACGCGGCGGGCCGCTACATCGAGTTCTGCAAGAGCACGTTCCCGGCGGCATTCGACCTGCACGGCCTGAAGCTGGTGGTCGACTGCGCGCATGGCGCTGCGTATGACGTCGCGCCGCACGTGTTCCACGAACTCGGCGCCGAAGTGATTCCGATCGGCGTCGCGCCGAACGGCTTCAACATCAACGACGGTGTCGGCGCGACCGCGCCGGATGCGCTGGTGCGCGCCGTGCGCGCGAATCATGCGGATCTGGGCATCGCGCTCGATGGCGACGCCGACCGTCTGCAGATGGTCGACGCGGCAGGGCGTCTCTACAACGGCGACGAACTGCTCTACATCCTGGTCAAGGACCGTGTCGCGACCGACGGCAAAGTGGACGGCGCAGTCGGCACCCTGATGACCAATATGGCGGTGGAAGTGGCGTTGCAGGAAGCCGGCGTGAAGTTCGTGCGCGCGGCGGTCGGCGATCGCTACGTGCTCGAGCAGTTGCGCGAACACGGCTGGCAACTGGGAGCCGAGGGCTCCGGCCATATTCTTTCGCTCGATCGGCATTCCACGGGCGACGGCATCGTCTCGGCGTTGCTGGTGCTGGCAGCCATGAAGCGCAGCGAGAAAACGCTCGCCGACCTGCTCGACGGCGTCACGCTGTTCCCGCAGAAGCTGATCAACGTGCGCATGAAGCCTGGCGCGGACTGGAAGAGTAGCGACGTAATCCGCCGCGCCATTGCCAAGGCGGAAAGCGCGCTGAACGGCCGCGGCCGTGTGCTGATCCGTGCGTCCGGCACGGAGCCGGTGCTGCGCGTGATGGTGGAAGCGGAAAGTGCCGCCGACGCACTTCTTCATGCGGAATCGATTGCCGGCGCGGTCAAAGAGGCTACGGCGTAAGCCACACGCGCTTGCGGCGGCAAGGACGTTGGGACGATGCGCATCGTGTCCTGACGCCCTCGCTCGCTGCGCTTAGTCTGCGTTCGGCTCCGCAATCACCACGCGTCAACTTGCGTCAATTGACCACAGCGCGTCACACCCCACGTGACACGCGTTGCCGACTCAGTTAGCGAACCGCGCAAAAGGCACATCGCAAAGTGGGTTAGCGCCGAAAAACACAAAATCAAAATCCATTCCCAACGCTCATAGCCACGCTCGAACTACCCTCCCACCCGCGGCCCATTGCCGCACGACCCACACCGCATATTTTTTCGCGAACACGCACTCGCAAACGTTCGCGCCCCATCTTTCTTCGCCTAATCTAGAGAACGTCACGACTTTCGCCGGAAGATCAGGTTTTCCCTGACTTGTCGGCTTTCAGTCGTGTAATCTTACTGTCACATCCGTTTCACGTTAAGTCACGTTACTGTCACAAAGAGACCCTAAGCTTCGCGGTGTTCGTCTTACACGCTCACACCGCTCACACCTTTGGAGGTCTCATGAAATTGATGCAAACCGTGTTCGCTGGCGTCGCTGGCGCGCTTTTCGCGATCGCAGCGCAAGCCGCAGACATCACCGGCGCGGGCAGCACCTTCGCAGCACCGATCTACACGAAGTGGGCCGACTCGTATCAGAAGTCGGGCGGCGGCAAGGTTAACTATCAAGGCATCGGCTCGTCGGGCGGCGTGAAGCAGATCGTCGCGAAGACCGTCGACTTCGCCGGTTCGGACGCTCCGCTGAAGGACGACGAACTCGCCAAGGAAGGCCTGTTCCAGTTCCCGACGGTGGTCGGCGGCGTGGTGCCGGTCGTCAATGTGCCGGGCGTCAAGCCGGCTGAACTGACGCTGTCGGGCGAAGTGCTCGGCGACATCTATCTGGGCAGGATCAAGAAGTGGAACGATCCGGCGATCGTTGCGCTGAACCCGAAGGTCAAGCTGCCGGATACCGACATCGCCGTGGTTCGCCGCGCCGATGGTTCGGGCACCAGCTTCATCTGGACGAACTATCTGTCGAAGGTCAACGCAGACTGGAAGTCGAAGGTCGGTGAAGGTTCCACGGTCAACTGGCCGACGGGCACGGGCGGCAAAGGCAACGACGGCGTCGCGGCCTTCGTGCAACGTCTGCCGGGCGCAATCGGCTACGTGGAATGGGCGTACGCGAAGCAGAACCACATGACGTATGTCGCGCTGAAGAACTCGACGGGCACGGTTGTCGAGCCGAAGACGGAGACCTTCAAGGCAGCGGCAGCAGGCGCGGACTGGTCGAAGTCGTTCTATCAGATCCTGACGAACGAGCCGGGCAAGAACGCATGGCCGATCGTCGGCGCGACCTTCGTGCTGTTGCACACGGCGCAGGACAAGCCGGCGCAAGGCGCAGAAACGCTGAAGTTCTTCGACTGGGCGTTCAAGAACGGCACGCAAGCCGCAAACGATCTGGACTACATCTCGCTGCCGGATTCGGTCGTGGCGGAAATCCGCACGCAATGGAAGGCGAAGGTGAAGGACGCTTCGGGCAAGGCAATCGCCGAGTAAGCGAAGCAACGGGTGCGGCAATGAGCAAAGCGCCCGGCATCGGCAGTACGTAACACATTGGCCGTCCTCCTGTGAGGACGGCCAATGGCTTTAACCCCCGGCATTACCGGCCGCATGACACGTGTCGTACGGCAACTGGAAACAGGTCCATCAGGCTCTCATGTCCGATATCCAATTAGCGCCCGGCGCGAGCAGGTCGACCCCGCCCGGCAGCGCGTCGCAGCAGAAAGCGCCCAGCCGCGCCGGCGACGTGATCTTCGGCGGTCTCGCGCGCTTCGCCGCCATCATCACTTTGCTGCTGCTCGGCGGCATCATCGTCTCGCTGATCGTCGCGTCCATGCCGTCGATCAAGCAATTTGGCCTCAGCTTCCTGTGGACCGCCGACTGGGATCCACCCAGCAAGCAATTCGGCGCCCTGGTGCCGATCTATGGCACGATCGCCACCTCGATCATTGCACTCATCATCGCGGTGCCCGTCAGCTTCGGCATCGCGCTTTTCCTGACCGAACTCGCGCCCGCGTGGCTGCGCCGCCCGCTCGGCATCGCGATCGAACTGCTCGCCGCGATTCCGTCGATCGTGTACGGCATGTGGGGTCTGCTGGTGTTCGCGCCGATCTTCGCGACGTACTTCGAAAAACCGCTCGGCGTCGTGCTCGGCGGCATTCCGTTTGTCGGTGCGTTGTTTCAGGGCGCGCCGATCGGCATCGGCATCCTGTGCGCGGGCGTGATTCTCGCGATCATGATCATTCCGTATATCGCCTCGGTGATGCGCGACGTGTTCGAAGTCACGCCGGTTCTGCTGAAGGAATCGGCATACGGCATCGGCTGCACGACGTGGGAAGTAATGTGGAAGATCGTGCTGCCCTTTACGAAGAGCGGCGTGATCGGCGGCGTGATGCTGGGTCTGGGCCGCGCGCTCGGCGAGACCATGGCTGTCACGTTCGTGATCGGCAACACCAATCTGCTCGACAACGTGTCGCTCTTTTCGCCGGGCAACAGCATCACGTCGGCGCTCGCCAATGAATTCGCCGAAGCGGATCCGGGCCTGCATACGTCGGCGCTGATGGAACTCGGCCTCATTCTGTTCGTGATTACCTTCATCGTGCTGGCGATCTCCAAGGTCATGCTGCTTCGCCTCGAAAAAGGGGAGGGCGCGAAATGAGCCAGCCCACTTTGAATATGCCGGGATCGAACGACGCCGTCGCGCTCGAAGCAATGCGTGTGCGTCTGCAAGGCCGCCGCCGCATGAAGAACGCGGTTGCGCTGACCATGTCGCTCGCCGCGATGGCGTTCGGTCTGCTGTGGCTGATCTGGATTCTGTACACGACCTTGCGCCTGGGTATCGGCGGCTTGTCGGTCGAGCTGTTCACGCAATCGACGCCGCCGCCGAACACCGATGGCGGCGGTCTCGCCAATGCGATCGTCGGCAGTCTGATGCTGGTCGCACTCGCGACTTTCGTCGGCACGCCGATCGGTATTCTGGCGGGCGTCTATCTCGCCGAATACGGCCAGAAGGGCTGGCTCGCGAGCGTCACGCGTTTCATCAACGACATTCTGTTGTCGGCGCCCTCGATCGTGGTCGGCCTGTTCGTCTATGCGCTGGTGGTGGCGAAGATGGGCCACTTCAGCGGCTGGGCCGGCGTATTCGCGCTTGCCTTGCTGCAGATCCCGATCGTGATCCGCACCACGGAAAACATGCTGAAACTGGTGCCGAACGCACTGCGTGAAGCAGCCTTCGCACTCGGCACGCCGAAGTGGAAGATGGTGCTGTCAATCACGCTGAAGGCTTCCATCGCGGGTATCGTCACCGGCGTGCTGCTCGGCGTGGCGCGTATCGCGGGCGAAACCGCGCCGCTGCTCTTCACGGCGCTGTCGAATCAGTTCTTCTCGATGGACATGGGCCAGCCGGTCGCGAACCTGCCGGTCACGATCTACAAGTTTGCGATGAGCCCGTTCGCGCAGTGGCAATCGCTCGCGTGGGCCGGCGTCTTCCTGATCACGCTCGCGGTGTTGGGACTGAACATCCTCGCGCGCACGATCTTCTCGAACAAGTAAGGGCGGAGTGTAATCCGATGAATATGGCAGAAACTCAACTCAATCCGATCGCGCGCCCTACCGCGCCCGCCGGTTTCGATCCCGCCCAGAGCGGCCAGTCGCAGGCGCCGTCGCGTCCGAAGATCGAGATCAACGACCTGAACTTCTTCTACGGCAAGTATCACGCGCTGAAGAACATCAATCTGCAGATTCCCGAAGGCAAGGTGACCGCGTTCATCGGCCCGTCGGGTTGCGGCAAGTCCACGCTGCTGCGCACGCTGAACAAGATGTACGCGCTCTATCCGGAACAGCGCGCTGAAGGCGAGATCCTGATGGACGGCGAAAACCTGCTGACATCCAAGCGCGATATTTCGCTGCTGCGCGCACGGATCGGCATGGTGTTCCAGAAGCCGACGCCGTTTCCCATGTCGATCTACGACAACATCGCGTTCGGCGTGAAGATGTTCGAAACGCTGCCGCGCTCGGAGATGGACGACCGCGTGGAATGGGCGCTGACCAAGGCCGCGCTGTGGAACGAAGTGAAGGACAAGCTCGGCCAGAGCGGCTACGGTTTGTCGGGCGGCCAGCAGCAGCGTCTGTGCATCGCGCGCGGTATCGCGATCCGTCCGGAAGTGCTCCTGCTCGACGAGCCGTGTTCGGCGCTGGACCCGATTTCGACGGGCCGTATCGAAGAACTGATCGCCGAACTGAAGAGCGATTACACGGTGGTGATCGTCACGCACAACATGCAACAGGCGGCCCGCTGTTCGGACTACACTGCCTATATGTACCTCGGCGAGTTGATCGAGTTCGGCGACACCGAAAAGATCTTCATCAAGCCGGTCCGCAAGGAAACCGAGGATTACATCACTGGCCGCTTCGGTTAACACGCCGAACAAACAAGGGAGTACGACATGTCCGACAAACACCTGTCCAGCCAGTTCGACGCCGACCTGAATCTGGTTTCCTCCAAGGTGCTCGAAATGGGCGGCCTGGTCGAATCGCAGATCGTCAAGGCCATGCAGGCGCTCAACGAATTCGATCTCGACATCGCCGAACAGGTGATCGCCGCAGAAGAGCGTCTGAACAAGATGGAAGTGGACATCGACGAAGAGTGCAGCAACATCATCGCGCGCCGTCAGCCGGCCGCGCGTGACCTGCGTCTGTTGATCGCGATTTCGAAGACCATCACGAATCTCGAGCGCGCCGGCGACGAAGCCGAAAAGATCGCCAAGCGCACCAAGCGTTTGATGGAAGACGGCGCGTCGCGCACCATCAACATCGCTGAAATCAAGTTGTCGGGCGAAATGGCGGTGTCGATTCTGCGCCGCGCGCTGGACGCGTTCGCGCGCCTCGATACGGTCGCCGCCGCGCAGATCGTGCGCGACGATAAAGCGATCGACGAAGAATTCCGCGCCTTCGTGCGCAAGCTGATTTCGTACATGACCGAAGATCCGCGTTCGATCTCGGTGGGCCTCGACTTCCTGTTTATCGCCAAGGCGATCGAGAGGATCGGCGACCACGCGAAGAACATCGCCGAGTTCATCATTTACATCGTGAAGGGTACGGACGTGCGGCACAAGTCGCGCGACGCGCTCGAACGCGAAGCACTCAGTTAATCCAGATATAAGGACCAGAGGTGCCGATGCCCAGCAGCATTCTCGTCATTGAAGATGAGCCCGCCATTTCCGAATTGATTTCGGTCAATCTTCAACACGCCGGACACTGCCCGATTCGCGCGTACAACGCGGAGCAGGCGCAAAACCTGATCAGCGACGTATTGCCGGACCTTGTCCTGCTCGACTGGATGTTGCCGGGTAAATCGGGCATTGCGTTCGCGCGCGATCTGCGCAACAACGAGCGCACCAAGCATATCCCGATCATCATGCTGACCGCGCGCGGCGACGAGCAGGACAAGGTGCTCGGCCTCGAAATCGGCGCCGACGACTACGTCACCAAGCCGTTCTCGCCGAAGGAACTGATGGCGCGCATCAAGGCGGTGTTGCGCCGCCGCGCCCCGCAGTTGACTGAAGACGTGGTCGCGATCAATGGCCTCAAGCTCGATCCGGCCACACACCGCGTGGCCGCGCATGCGGAAGGTAGCGAGATCAAGCTCGATCTCGGTCCGACGGAATTCCGTCTGCTGCATTTCTTCATGACGCACCCGGAGCGCGTGCACAGCCGCACGCAACTGCTCGATCAGGTGTGGGGCGATCACGTATTCGTCGAAGAGCGCACGGTCGATGTGCATATCAAGCGCTTGCGCGCGGCGCTCAAGCCCGCCGGGTGCGATGCTATGATTGAGACGGTACGCGGCAGCGGCTACCGGCTTGCGAAGAGCGCCTGAGGCGCGCATTAGCGGCGTTGCGCCGCCCGCGTCGGGTACGTCTGTTCGCAACCATAGGCGCCGCGATTTTCATCCCGGCGCATAGGCTTTTCTCTTCGATCGCTAGACCATGAACATCATCTGGGCGCGCTCCATCGTGTCGGTCGTGCTGCTGGCTGTTCTGTGCGCGGTGGTCGGCGCACTCGTGAACGTCAAGGCGGCGCTCGTCCTCGCGATCGTCATGCTGCTCGCGCAGAGCCTTTTCAGCACCTTTCATAAGCAGCGCCTGTGGCGTTTGCTCGACGCGCCGGTTTATGGCGAAGTGCCGAGCGCCCCCGGCATCTGGGGCGAAATCTACTACCGTCTGCACAAGCTCGCGAAGCGCTGGCACGCCCAGGTGCGCTCGGTCGAGCAACAGCACTCGCGCTTTATTCAGGCGATCCAGGCCTCGCCTAACGGCGTCGCCATGCTCGACGATCACGACCAGATCGAGTGGTGCAACGCGATCTCCGAACTCCATTTCGGCCTGGACGCGAAGCGCGACCTGCGCCAGCACATCACACATCTGGTGCGCCAGCCGGACTTCGTTCGCTATCTGAATTCGCATCGCTACGAAGAAATGCTGATCATGCGCGGCATGGGCGACAAGCGGCAGAACGTGCTGTCGGTGCAGGTGTTTCCGTACGGTGAGAATCGCAAACTGGTGCTGTCGCAAGACATCACCGAGCTCGAACGCACGGATGCAATGCGGCGCGACTTCGTCGCCAATGTGTCGCATGAACTGAAGACGCCGCTCACGGTGCTGTCGGGTTTTCTGGAGACCATGCGCGAGTTGCCATTGAGCGAAGGCGAACGTTCGCGCTATCTCGAACTGATGGAGCAGCAGGCTTCGCGCATGCGCCACATCGTCAACGATTTGCTCGTGCTCGCCAAACTCGAAGGCGACAACAAACCGCCGAGCGATCAGATGATCGATATGCGCGCGGTGTTGCGGCATTTGCACGACGACGCGGAAAGCCTGTCGAGCGATCATCACAAGATCACATTCGATGCCGACGAAGGGCTCACGGTCACCGGCGTCGAGACGGAAATTCTCAGCGCGCTCGGCAACCTCGTCACGAACGCGATCCGCTACACGCCGGACGGTGGCGCGATCAGAGTGGTTTGGCACGCGCAGGGCGGCAATGCGATATTTTCGGTGACGGACAGCGGACTCGGCATTCCCTCCGCGGACATACCGCGGCTGACGGAGCGTTTCTATCGCGTCGATCGCAGCCGTTCGCGCGATACCGGCGGCACGGGCCTCGGTCTTGCGATCGTCAAGCATGTGCTGCAACGTCACGATGCGCAACTCGATGTGAAGAGCGAGGAAGGGCGCGGCAGCACGTTCACCGTGCGCTTTCCGGTGTATCGCACGGCGCGCCGGCAACCGGCGCCGGCTTGAGCGTAGCCGCGTCGGCATGAAGAAAAGCCCGCACATAGCGGGCTTTTTTGCGCGTACCACTTTTGTTGGCGGCCCGCCGAAGCGAGCGCAGTCACTCACGCTACGAACAGAATTTCCCCAACAGACTCATCTGCGCGTTGCGCGAGGACTTGCCCGGCCGGCGGCGCCGGTAATGGCCGTCGCTTTGCATCAGCCACGCGGATTGATTGTCGCCGAGAAACGCAGACAGACCTTCAGCGATCACACGCCGCTTCAAACGCCGGTTGTTGATCGGAAATGCGACTTCAACACGCCGGAAGAAATTGCGGTCCATCCAGTCGGCGCTCGACAGATAGACCTGTTCCTTGCCACCGTCGTAAAAGTAGAAGATACGATGGTGTTCGAGAAAGCGCCCAACGATCGAGCGTACGGTGATGTTCTCCGACAACCCGGCTACGCCAGGCTGCAACGAACACACGCCACGCACGATCAGATCGATTTTGACGCCCGCCTGCGCGGCCTCGTACAACTCGGCGATCACCGTGGGTTCGAGCAGCGCATTCATCTTCGCGACAATGCGCGCCTTCTTGCCGGCGCGCGCATGCTCGGCTTCGGCGCGGATCGCTTCGACGAGTTTCGGATGCAGCGTGAATGGCGATTGCCACAACTCGTGCAGCTTCAGTTCTCCGCCAATGCCGGTCAGTTGCTGGAACACGTGATGCACGTCTTCGCAGATTTTCTGGTCGGCGGTCATCAAACCGAAGTCAGTATAAAGACGCGCCGTGCGCGGATGGTAGTTGCCGGTGCCGAGGTGCACATAGCGCTTGAGCGTGGTCTTGCCGCCCACCGACACGCGCCGCACGATCAGCATCATCTTCGCGTGGCACTTGTGGCCCACCACGCCGTACACCACGTGCGCGCCGACTGCTTCGAGCTGCGAGGCCCAGTTGATGTTGGTTTCTTCATCGAAACGCGCGAGCAGTTCGACTACGACCGTGACTTCCTTGCCGTTGCGCGCCGCTTGCATCAGCGCGTCCATCAGCGGCGAATCGGTGCCGGTGCGATAGATGGTCTGCTTGATCGCGACCACGTTCGGATCTTTGGCTGCCTGCAGCAGCAATTCGAGCACCGGCTGAAAACTTTCGTACGGATGATGCAGCAGCACGTCGCCCTGATCGATCACGTCGAACATGCTGGCGCTGTTGGCGACCTGCGGCGGAATCGCGGGGATGTGCGGCACGAACTTGAGATCGGGGCGGTCCACCATCTCCGGTAATTGCATCAGCCGCACCAGATTGACGGGGCCGTCGGCGTAATAGCAATCCTTGTCGGACAGGCCGCTTTCGTCGAGCAGGCGCCGCACGACATGCGTGGGCGTTTCCGCCGACACTTCGAGGCGCACCGCGTTGCCCAGATGCCGCGCCGGCAATTCGCCCTGCAACGCGACGCGCAGATTGGTGATTTCATCTTCGTCGACGAACAGTTCGCTATTGCGCGTGATGCGAAACTGATTGCAGCTGCGCACCACGAGGTTCGGAAACAGTTCGCCGACAAAGCGTTGCAACAGGGAGCTCAGCAGCACGAAGCCATGCGGGTAGCCCGACAGTTCCTGCGGCATGCGCACGAGCCGCGGTAACGCGCGCGGCGCCTGCACGATGCCCATCATCGCCTGACGGCCGAACGCGTCCTTGCCTTCCAGTTCCACGACGAAGTTCAGGCTCTTGTTGAGCACGCGTGGAAACGGATGCGCCGGATCGAGGCCGATGGGCGTGAGCACGGGCAGTAGTTCGTCGAAGAAGTAGTTGCGCGCCCATTCGGTCTGCGCTTCGTTCCACGCTTCCGTGCCGTGAAAATAGATGCCTTCTGCTTCGAGCGCGGTGAGCACCGTGTCGTGCAGCATGGTGTACTGGCGATGCACGAGTTTCTGCGCGCGTTCGACCACGAGGTCGTACACGTGCTGCAGCGACATGCCGTCCGGCGATAGCGCGCCGGGGTTGTCGCGCATCTGTTCCTGCAGCCCGGCCATGCGGACTTCGAAGAATTCGTCGAGATTGCTACTGGTGATGCAGATGAAACGCAGGCGTTCGAGCAAAGGGACGGCTGGGTCGGCAGCTTGTGCCAACACACGCTCGTTGAAACCCAGAATGCCCAGCTCGCGATTCAATAAGGGGTAGCGGATGGACATCGGCAGCGAGAATGGAATGTCAGGAAGAGAGGCGGAAAGACGCTCGGAAATTCTCACAGTATGATGACGTTGTTATGACATTCTCGATTATTTATTCTACGCCGTAATCGCCTCGTGTCGTCAATATGACGCAGTCTGTATGGGACCATCGGCCACCCCCATTGCTGCGAGGTGACATCGTGAGGCCCGGTACGCTTAGAATGGCGTCTTTGAACCGCGCGGCCGGCCGTCAGGCGCCCAGGGCACCCGATGGACACGGAGCGTTTCCCGCATCCAACGCCGCCGCGCTCGCGCGCATGGAGTCCGCTTACTCGATGGTCAATACTCCGCAACTCCTCGCCGCCGTCGATCTCGGTTCGAACAGCTTCCGGCTGATTGTCGGCCGGGTCGAGGAAACCGACGCGGGCAGCCAGATCTACCAGGTCGATGCCTTGCGTGAGCCGGTGCGTCTGGCCGCCGGTCTGTCGCGCGACAAGATGCTCGACCGAGCTTCGCAGGTGCGCGGCTGGGACGCGCTCAAGCGTTTCGGCGAGCGTCTTCGCGACTTTCATCCCGATCACGTTCGCGCGGTCGCTACCAATACATTGCGCATCGCCAAGAATGCCGGCGAATTTCTCGGTGAGGCGCAAGCCGCGCTCGGTTTCCCGATCGAAGTGATCGCCGGGCGTGAAGAGGCGCGCCTGATTTACGCGGGCGCTGCACACTCCGTGCCCGCGAGTCCGGGCAAACGTCTGGTGGTCGATATCGGCGGCGGCTCGACGGAATTCATCATTGGCTCGCATTACACGCCCATCAAGATGGAGAGCCTGTATATCGGCTGCGTGAGTCATAGCCGGGCGTTTTTCCCTGCCGGCAACGTCGACGAATACACGATGCGCCAGGCCGAACTCGCCGCCGGCCGCGAAATCCAGATCATTTCCGCCGAGTACAAGAAGACCGGCTGGGAGCAGGCGATCGGCTCGTCGGGCACCGCGCGTGCATTGGCCGAATTGGTGGAGGCCAATAACTTCAACGATCCGGGCGTCACGCACGGCATCTCGCGCGGCGGGCTCGAACGCCTCAAGCGCGCGCTGATCAAGGCGGAGAACGTCAACCGGCTGAAGCTCGTCGCGTTGAAGGGCGATCGCATTCCGGTGCTGGCCGGCGGCCTGTCGATCATGATCGCGGTGTTCGACGAACTCGGTGTCGATTACGTCGACACGACGGACGGCGCGCTGCGCCTCGGCGTGTTATACGACCTGTTAGGCCGTTCGCAGCACGAAGACATGCGTACGGTCACGGTGGAAGGCTTCATGCGCCGCTATGGCGTGGATCGCGCGCAGGCGGGACGCATCGGCGAACTCGCGGTGCGCTTCTACGAACAGTTCGAGGAACCCGACGAAGAACGCCGCGTCGAGAACCGGATGTTTCTCGGCTGGGCGGCTGCGCTGCACGAAATCGGTCTGTCGATCTCGCACAGCGCGTATCACAAGCATTCGGCCTACATCGCCAGCAACGCGGACATGCCGGGCTTTTCGCGCACCGATCAGGCGCGGCTCGCCGCGCTTGTGCTCGGTCATGCGGGCAAGCTCGGCAAGCTATCGCAAACGCGCGAAGTGGAGTGGCCGCTGCTGTTCTGTCTGCGGCTCGCGGCGCTGCTGTGCCGCCGGCGTGCCGACGTTGGCTTGCCGGGCATCTCGGTGACACAGGTCAACGGCGGTTACGAGGTGCGGTTGCCGAACGAGTGGGTGGCCAACAATCCGTTGACCGACTACAGCCTGATTCAGGAAGCCGCGGAGTGGGAGAAGGTCGGCATTCCGTATCGCGTGGTTTATACGGATGAATGAAGCCTTGCGCATGGCGCACTGCGGATGAATGAGAAAGCCCGGCCGGTGCCGGGCTTTTTTGTGGCCGCTTGTTTTTGCTTCGCCGACGCGCGTCACAGCGCGTCTTGCGCGCGGATCCGCTCAGCGCGGCAGCGCATCGCCGAGGAAGTGGCGAGCGTAACGTGCATTGATATCGGACAAGCGGAACAGCGTCAGAAAGTCCGCGGTATTGAAATCAGGATCCCATGCCGGCGCGCCGCAAATCTTCGCGCCGAGACGCAGATAACCCTTCACCAGCGGCGGCGGCGCCACCTCGGCACCCGTTTGCAGTTCATCGACCGGCAGCGGCGTGTGCGCAAACGCGCGATATTCCGGCGCGGTCAGCGCGCTGTCGCGCAGCGAGCAATACAGATTCGCCGCGTAGTGGCCGCCGTCCACCATCGCCACGCTCGCGCAGCCGAGCATCGTCTCATAGCCGTTGTGCTTCATGTAGGCGGCAAGGCCGGCCCACAGCGACATGATCACCGAGCCGCTGCGATAGTCGGGGTGCACGCACGAACGGCCCACTTCGACCATCTTGGCGCGCAGGTGCGTCAGACGCGACACGTCGAATTCGCTTTCCGCATACAGACGGCCGATACGCGCGGCCTGATGCGGCGGCAACGCGCGGTACGTGCCGACCACTTTCAACGTGTCGAGATCGCGAACCAGTAGGTGATCGCAGTAGGCGTCGAACGAATCGACGTCGAGACCCGCGGGGCCCGTCAGCCGTGCGCCCATTTCGTCGGCGAACACGCGGTAGCGCAGACGCTGGGCCTCGCGCAGTTCTTCGTCGGTGCGAGCCCACGTGACTTGCAGGCGATGCTGGGCGGTGACCGTTTCCTCGGCGCGCGGCAGACGGCGCGACTCGAAGATCGAAGCGAGGGGCAGGGTAGGCGTCGGCAGTTCTCGCATTGGGGGTCCTGGTCGAAAAAAGGGAGATTTCTTTTTTCGCCAATGTAGTAACGCCTGGTGACGCTCGCATGGCAAACCCATGACGATTGGATGACTGCCCGTAAGCTGCGTGCCCGCGGCTTGTAATATCGCAAGTGGGGACGACGAGTGTTGTTTCCGCGCGAAACGTGGGAGATGGAGGAAACGGGTGGGGGCGATTCAAGCGCCGGGATGGTGAGATCCCGGTGCTGTGGGTGACGCGTGTGATCGGTTTGGCTGCTTCGGCGCCGTTTCGTGTGACGCGTGGGTTTTTATGGGCGCAACCCCCGCCTGGTTAAAGCGAATCCGGCTCAGACGAGATCGGGAGTCATGGCGGCTCGCAGCACGGCCTGGTCGTCGCCGTCGCGCTCGCGGCTCGCGATCCACCACACGCCCGCTTTCTTCAGCGGCCAGCTCGCGTCGCTATTGCCGAGCAGCCGGGCGGCGACGTGGCCGAGCGTCGGCTGATGGCCGACGATCACCACCGTTTGCGCGATGCCTTTGGGCCAGCCCGCGGCGTTGAGCACGTCGTCCGCGCTTGCGTTGGGCGCGAGTTCGCGCACCACGCGATATTGATCGCTCAGCGTCTCGGCAGTCTGGATGGTACGCACAGCAGGGCTAGCGAGCACGACGGCGTCGTCGGGCAGGCGGGTGCGCAGCCATTTGGCGACGTTTTGCGCCTGCTTGCGGCCTCGGGTGGTGAGCGCTCGCGCCAGGTCGGTGCTGGCGAAGTCTTCGGCTTCGGCGTGACGCCAGAGAATCAGATCCATGCGTGTCTCCTTCACTGTGCTTGCGGCGCTTGAGCCCGATCAGGCCTGCGCCAGGTTTCAGTCACTGTCGCACGTGGACTCGTCGGGCCGCAAGGCAATGGCTCGGGCAACCCTGTAAGCACGCCCGGTATATCGCGGGCGGGAGCCCGTGAGCTTGAAAATGCCCAAAAAAGCAAAAACCCGCGAAGCCGGAGGCTACGCGGGTCTCGTGTTGCTTTTCGTGGTCGGAGCGAAAGGATTCGAACCTTCGACCCTCTGATCCCAAATCACTTTCCACTTATTTCGTCAATGTTCGTCAAACACCGGAGACGATTTGCTATTCGTTGATTTATAAGGAGGAAGTCAATTTTATCGTTCGCCTGCAGTCGGCGAACTCCGCCAAAAATCGGCTCGCTTCCGGTAACATGACGGTAACGGATTGGTTTGCAGCGGAGGGAGCGTGGGGAAGCTTACAGTTAGAGCTATCGAATCGGCAAAAAGCAAGGACAAGGCGTACTTCCTGGTGGATGGCGACGGCCTGCGTCTCCGAGTCACGGCGGATGGCGCGAAAATGTGGCAGGTGAGATACACCGCTGACGGGAAGGAAACAACAGTCACCCTGCCGCGTCGATACGGCCCGAATACCGATGCCGCGTATTTGTCGCTTGCCGATGCCCGGCATGAGGCAGCCGCGATCCGCGCGCTAGGACGGAGCGGCGTCGATCATCAGCGCAAAGTCAGGGAGGACCTCGAAGCGCAACGCCGCGAACGCGAGCAGCAACGAACTGACGCAATGAACGTGCAAGATTTATATGCCGCATGGTTTCCCACCATCGCAACGAAACGAGGCAAGCGCGGCCGGAAAGACGGCGGGGCAGAAGTCGCTCGGACATTCTCGAAGTTCGTAATGGGTGAAATTGGCGGCAAACTTCTCGCGGAGTTGTACGCCGCAGATGTGAGGCCAATCCTCATCCGCATTGCGGACGGTGGCGCAAATCGACAGGCGACGGCGTTGCTGGTCGATCTCAAGCAAATGTTTCGTTGGGGTGACCAAAACCAACCGTGGAAGCGTCTGCTTGCGAGCAGCGACATTTTGGCAATTCGACCGGAAGACATTGTTAGCGGCGGCTACGATCCCGTTCGCGACAACGAGCGTGACAGAGTGCTGAGCGAGGATGAAATCCGCGCGCTGGCTCGGTTGTTGCCCAAAGCCGACCTTTCCCTCGTGATCCGTTCGGCCATATGGATCATGCTCTCAGTCGGCACGCGCGTAGGCGAGACAGTGGCTGCCCGCTGGTCGCATGTTGATCTGGAAAGCATGTCGTGGCACGTCCCTGCAGAAAACACAAAATCAGGAGTCGCCCTTAATGTGCAAATGTCAGACTTTGTACGAGCGCATTTTGCGGCGCTCTGGTCATGGCGTGAAAAACTACCAGAAGAATTGCGCGGCGACTGGGTTTTTCCATCAAATAGGGATCGCACTGCAGCCCTCAACAACCAGACCATTGGAAAAGCTCTCGCCGACCGTCAGCGCATTGATAGCAAGCCGCTGCCCGGACGCACAGAAAACATTGATGCACTTGTGTTGGAAGGCGGGCAGTGGAGGTGTCATGACTTGCGGCGTACATGCGGGACCTTAATGCAAAGTCTTGGCGTGTCCGAAAGCATTGTTCATCGCTGCCTCAACCATGCTCGCACCGACAAGCTGGACCGGGTGTACCTGCAACACGACTATTCGAGTGAAATGAAGGACGCATGGCAACGGCTGGGCGAACGACTTGCGATTCTGGTGAGCAACGAACGCGACGATGCTGCTTCAACAGAGAACGTTTAGTTTTGGTGCAAAAAGGAGCGTTTGCCACCAGAAACTTCAGGTCACTCTTCAGCGCATTCAATCTGGTGCGCCATCCCGGTCAATCAGGCCGAGGTCCTTCCGCGAAAGGCCGAGGGATTCTCCGATCTCTTTGATGTAGCCGGTCACCGTTCTCGCGGTGACTGCGACATCGCCGTCGATTGACTGAGTCCAATTTTCTATTTCCGTCGCGATCGCGAGCTTGGTTTGTGGCCGGTACCGCAAATAAAGCAGTGCCGCTATTACCTTAAGCATCGTGTCTTGCTTCTTTTTGCTGATCTTCTCGGGTTTGTGCGCACCGCTGCTGATGTCAACCCCTTGACAGCGCGCGAAGTCGACCATCCCGGACCGCGCGAGACCGAGGTGATTGCATTGCGCCCAATCGGGCAAACCGGACTCGAACACGCAGGTGCCGGCCGAGTGCATGTCGAATACCGTCAAGCGGCCCAGCTCGACCAGTGCGCGAAGACGTTCCCGATGGTTTGCGAGTGTCTTGGCCCAGTATTCCGAGGTGTGTGCTTCCTCCGCAGGGACCTCGTGAAGCGCCTCGGTGATGGCGCGAGCCGTGATGTCGATCGCCTTGTCGAGCCTATAGAAAGGTTCGTCCGATATGGCTGCCGATGTGATGATGTCAACAGACGCCGCCAGCCTGTTCAGTGAAGTCTCCCGTTCCTGCTGCTTTCTTTCGACCTCCCGATTCCGTCGGTCGAGCTCAGCGATTACCCTCTCGCGCATATCTACCGACAGCAGATCAAGGCTGGCTTCGTGCCAAGGTTCGAGCCAAGTCGACACATTGTCTTTCATGGGCATGCTGTTTTTTCCACTCTGAAGTGAGCTTGCGATAGTTCCGGAAACTGCTTGCGATCAGAAAATTGCATTGTCTCCGGAAAATTCCACTGCGGGTGCGAACGGACAACGAAACTGCGCAGACGCTGGATGTTCATCAGTGTCCTGCCATGTCCCATTAAACAACCCGGAGTTTGCCTCATGAAGAAGAGCTTTACCCCTGAAGCCGTGCCGCAGCCGGCGGCCGCGCCGGTGAACGCAACCGCGGTGCCGCTTCCCCGCGTCATCCGCATGCCTGACCTCCAGCGCATGTATCCCGTCGGCCGCACGACCATTTATGAATTGATCAAGGCAGGGAAGCTGCCGCGTCCGGTCGCGCTTTCCAAGCGAGCCCGTGGCTGGGTCCTCGCCGAAATCGAGGAGTGCATTGCGAAACTGAAGGCCGAGGCCAAGCATGGCTAATGGTAACAATCCCGCTGCGACGAAATCCGACACGATGCTCGCCGATAGTACGCCGAAAGCCACGACCTCGGACTCGCTCGCCAATTCGCGCGAATCCCGTGTTGCTGTGGCCGCGCAAGCCGCGGAACCGCCGGCAACGAAGGCGCGCGCCGAGGTCGCGCCTGCAAAGCGCGTTGTGCTCGTGACTCTCAATGACCCGACGATCTTGGCGGTCTCGATCGCCGCCATGGCGAACAGCATTCTGAATGACCATATGATCGCTGATCTGCCCGTCGACCCTGTGTCCGCAATCACGATCCTGTCGCCGTCCGGCTCGCGCGTTTTGGATGCGGTGAAGACTTTCACTTCCAAGGACGTCGAACCGCAACCCAAAACAGTGCTGATCGGCCACTGCAACAGTTTCAATCCGTTGTGTACCGAGGGTGCACACATTCTGAAGGAGCACCTCAACCCGGGGGCGTGCGCCGTCGCTTACGTCGAATATAAAAACTTGAAGCGCGACGAGGCGACCGGCGTGCTGTCACACCTCAACGCGGCGGTAGAACAGACCGGCGCATTCGTCATCATCTTCGTGGTGTGCACCAAAAAGCAAGATACGGCCTGGCTACGTACGTACGCCAGCGAGTTCGTGGAAGTTAGCAAGTGCGAGCCCGGACCAGGCGCGCAGATGGCGATCTTGCTAACTAACGTGTTTCTGACTGACCGTCATGCGCAAGGCATCGGTCGCGTGATGGTCGAAGCGTTCGTCGATTCGGATGGCGCTTACTTCTATCGCTCCGAGCCGTTCATCGCGGAACGCGCCATTATCCGTCTGGCCTGGTGCCTGCGCTTCAAGGGGGCGAAGATGGAGCCGATCGCAAAGCTTGTCGGTCTCAATAAGTCCAACGTCTCGCGCGGGCTCGACAATCTCCTGATTCCGTCCAGCAATGAGG
The DNA here is from genome assembly GCF_003002025.1 of Paraburkholderia sp. BL25I1N1. Taxonomy (GTDB): domain Bacteria; phylum Pseudomonadota; class Gammaproteobacteria; order Burkholderiales; family Burkholderiaceae; genus Paraburkholderia. The sequence goes on along the minus strand of NZ_PVZB01000016.1, from coordinate 65,034 downwards.
TGGGCATGAAGGCACCGAAAGGCTCGCGCACTCGGTGGGCCACCGTGTACAACCTGGACGAGTTGTGGCCGCGCAAGGCTCCGGATGCTTGCGTTGCGGGCAATACGGCAAAAGCGCCGGGCTCGTCGAAAACTCACGATTCGGGTCAAACCGCCAAATCAGCGTCGGTGACTAGCGCCGCCTCGCCGAAGACCCTGCCGTAATCGGGCGGCGCGGCTGTTGCGCACGAATCTGGGCGTACTCATTTCAGCGCAACAGCCGCACTACCACAGGGCGAGCAGCCTTGACGATTCGCTGTTTTTGCCTCCTCAAGTAGGTTCTGCCGACCGACGCCCCAGCGGAGAAAGTCTTCCACGTGTAAGGCTCCGTCAAGATGTTGAAGTCACCAAAACGCCCCTAAAAACAGGGTTTTCAGTGTGAATAGGGGTAGGTGCGACGGTAACAGGGCCAAGCGGGAAAAGTCGACCAGAAAGAGCCTCGTTTCGCACCGTATAAGCGCTTCGTTTTTTAGGAAACCCTTGTTTCTAAGGGGTTCTAGCCACCTTGGTACCGGCGGTTCGCGCGGCTGTAATAACACATCCATACACATAGAGAGAGTACTGCTTGAAGCGTTCCGGTGCATCCCGCAGAGGTGCCCGCAACAGTGATCTGTAGTCGAAACGGCCGCGCAACGTTGTAAAGAGTTTGGATCGTTCAACCCGTCTCAACTCGCGGCCTCACCACTAATTACTTATCTTTACGGTATTCAATATGGCTAATTCAAAATCCGAAGAAGATGCTAGTGCCTTTCCACTCGATCATATCGTCGAGATTGGTTTGGACAAGTTGAAGTTCTGCATCCGTTCCGAGCATGTCGACGATGCCCTCGCGGAGTTTCTGCAGGGCCAGTTCGAGCAGCTCAGGAACAAACCCGACGTTCACTCACTCACCTTGTGGCGTCAGGCTTTCCAGAGGCGTCTGTCGGTTCCGGTCCGCGGGGAGCGTATTGTGATCGAATGCCAGCCGAATAAGGCGACGTATCCGTGGGCGGCAACCGTAGAGTTCAATCCAAACCCGTACCTGCGCAAGGGCGACGGAGCCATCCATAGTCTCGTCAAGTTCTTCCGCTTCCTGTTTGGGCATGACGCTCGCCGTCTGCTGTCGCGGGCCGTCGTCACGACGCTGCACGTGAACATCGATTACGACATCAATCCGCTTGAAGGAACTTTGGTCACGGCGAAGGCGAAGCGCGGCGGTGCGAAGGTGCTGTACAACTTTGACGGTCACGGCGTCCTCGGCACGCTGTATGTCGGTGTGCTCGGCTCGGATCGTCGGCTTTGCGTCTACGACAAGGCTGCCGAAGTTCTCCATCGCGAGTTGGGTCCGCACGCCAACCGGATATTGGCAGCACTCGCATCCGATAAATGGGACATTGAGGTCGGCAAGCTGCGTGAGAAGCTGGAGGCGCGGGACCGCTGGCGGCTGGAGGTGCGCTGCGAGCCGAAGGACGCCGTTCCCATTTCCCAAATTGGCAGTTTTGCGTCGTGCTTCGAAGGTATCCGCCTCTTGCATCTGCCACCGGACGGCCGTCTGCTTAACACGTCGCTCGGGCGCTTGTTCATTGCGAATGCCCGCAACGACGGCATAGCCGTCGCGTTGCAGGCACTTGACGAACTGGACCGCCGCCGCTTCAATCGCGTGATCAATCGCCTGAATGATGTCGAGTGGTTCAACTCTGATCTTCTCCGCGACTGCATCCGCAGGGTGATCGATAAACTCGCGCCATTGTTTGCGCCACCGATGCGACGATTGGATGTGTCGGTGGTCAGCGCCAATGAACCGGTGAAGCAGCGTCTGATGCCGCAGGCCCCTGCGAAAAAGAAAATCGGAATTTTGCGGTCGTCACTAAAGCGACCTCGCCGTTTCGGGTAATGGCCTCGGGTTGATCGTGGTTAAAGTAACTAGCACACACAACGCCGCCGTGTCTGGACACGGCGGCGTTCCTATTGAAAATCGCGAGGGCGACGTTGGCCTGCAACACGGCTTCTGCGTAAGCGGTTGTCTTTGATGGGCCTCGCACATACGTCGACGACTCGAACGGCCGCCCGGTCACCCTCGCTAAAGTCGGACGTCGAAACACCGTGCCACGAGCAGCAACACACGAAATCCGTCAGGTGCGCTCGCCTCCACGTGTACCGTTGGAATCACAAGCGCATCAGCGGACTCGACCAGGTCGCCAACCTGATGCGTCACGCGCGATATCTCGGACAGTCGGACTGAATGACTGCCTGCGATGGCTACGATGACACCCGTTGCTGCTGCAACGTCGACGCGCCCGACATCCAAAATCGCAAGCGCCGCTGCGTCCCATGCCCGGCCCCTCTCGCCCGTGCTGGGTGGTCCCTCAGCCTCCCCAACACCGACTGTTACGATGGCTCCCCCGAGTATTCCCTGCACGTCAGCGAGATCGGTGCAGACCGGCGGGGCGACTTTCAGTCCACCAGAGATATGCCTGATAATGTTGCACGCGAACGGTTGTGCTTCCGGCCATGCGGCCCGCAGGGCGATCACCGAGTCAAATGCCCGAAGAAGATCGCATTCGTGCATCCGGCCGTCGGACGAAGGTTCTGCTGTTTGAGCAACGAGAGCCACCACAAACAGGCCAGCCTCGCGCGCGGCATGCGAAACCGAGGACGCGACGGCCAAGTCACTTTCGACTTGCGGATCGACGACGATGAACATCAATCCCATCTCTCGCATCGTAGCTAGTGATATTGCGATAGCGCCGTCGGACTGTGAAACTTCAAGCAGGCTTCCAGCAGTCTTCGGCAAAGCGTGCAGATAACGAATGTCTCCTTCAATACGTTCTGCGTTCAATGCGCCGTTCAGACTTGAGCACGCGCCTGTGGAAACCACGACCATCGGCATGTGCTCATCAGCAGGGGGATTCAGGACAGCGCGACCCCGTTCCCACAACGTTACATCCAGTGCCGCGTCGTTCGGCGGCATCTTCAGATTGTTCATGACTTTGCCCACAATCGAGTGCCCCTATGCGATCTTGAAGGAAATACCGCTGTACAGATGCGTGGTTGAGAACGACAGGTTTAAATCCTGTCGCGCAATATCGTCCCTATGCACATCGCGGTAGCGACAACGGCATGCTTACCATTTCGGTCGGGCGCAAGGAGTTCCGCGTTGCGCGCAGGCGAGATAGTAATCCCCTATCGCCTTGCCCCTGCGCGGGTCAGTAATATCGTCTTCGTAGACATCCTGCACCATCGAGGAAAGATAGGCTTGGGCCAAAAGCGGAAAGCCACCCACATAGGTCATTTCTTGCTCCTCAGACATCCCCTTGTTTCGGCAACGAATAAGCTGTTCAGCCCGGTTGTATTTCGGGTTGTTCAGGTCGGGGCAGATCGCTGCAATTTTTTGCGCGGCATTGAGTTGCTGCTGCGCTTGCTGCTGGTCGCGCTGCTGCGAAGCTTTGTATTTCGCAACGTCTGCTGCGTCGTCTGCGGCTTCCATCTGCTGTGCTCGCTGTCGCGCAATGGCTGCCTTCTGCGCTTGGGCTGCGCGGAAGGCGTCCTGCTGATCCTTCTCCTGTTGCTGCGCCTGCCGTTGACGGGCAGTTTGATCGGCCTGCGCTTGGGCCACGAGGCGCTGGTCGTCCTGCATGGAATCCTGTCCCGACTGCTGAGACTGGCCTCGCGCCGGCTGGCTAACCGCATTTTGGACGGAGTGGATCACACCAAGAAGCTGATTGAGCTGTGCATGAGCAACTAGGGGTGCGACAGATATCAAAACGGTGGCTGAAATTCTCAAATAATTCATGGTCTCTGGTTTCCTCGATTGTGTTCGTATTGTTTGACTGCCAAGGCAACGTCCGACGCGGTCGATTCCCGGTCTTCGTGGGCATCCGCCCCAACGCGATGGAGCGCCAAAAGTCTATCTCTAATGATGCTTTTGAGCATCATTTAATTGATGTTTATAAAGCGTGGTTGCGAAGGCTACGGTTCCGCATGCTTTGCGTCATGAGCGAGAAACCGAAAATCCGTGACCGGCGTAGTCCTGTAGCAACTGCTTTGGGCGAGCGAGTCAAGGCGTGCCGGATCGAAGCGGACAAATCGCAGGAAGAACTGGCGTTCGAGGCGTGTCTGGACCGCACGCGTGTCAGCGCCATCGAACGCGGGGTTGCCAATCCCACGGTTGAGACACTGGCGACCATCTGCTACGTGCTCGGCATCACGCTTTCGGACCTGTTCGAGCCGCTGAAGCTTTCGCTCAGACCATCCAGCAAACATCGCGGAGAAACTTCGCCGCAGCCCCGTCGCCGAGCCCTTCGATAAACTCTCGCTAGCGCGTCGGCTCATGTGGTTCGCGGACCGCGACCGAAATCGCACCGTTGAGCACGACAAACAAGGTCTCGTTAGCCGTTTTATAAGTGGCGTATCGGCGCAGTTTGCCGTTCCAACTCGCATAATCGAGCTGGGCGTTGCAGGTCCCCATTACTGTGGGTGGCCCTTCCGCGGGATCGAGAAGCAGCAGCGCACTTGGTTTGAATCCTTGGTTGTACGCGATGCCCGAAGCACCGATAGCGAGCACGGCATGGTTATGCAACGTCCCAACCTCGCGCCAACTGCAGATCACCAACTGCTCCCGTGCCAGTTCATGTTCAATGAAAGTGACTGCGCTCCTGTGTGAACCGCGTTCGAGCAGCTTGGTGTGCGCCTTGCAATCCAAATCGGCAATGAACGTCGCGAGTTCGGAAAATGTCATTCCCTTCAGGAAAATCTCGGTCGTCTTGCGCCATAGCATCGCTTCGATGCGTCGTCGTCGTATTGCGATGCTTGATGCATCGCTTATGACGCCAGCAATCTGCAGCACCATGAGCAAGCAGTGCATCACGCACGCCGAATCTAGGCGACTTTGTTGCGAGTGAACGGCATGCTTCGTGCGCGCCGCGCCGAGATGAACGCCGGGGCGGATGAGCGGATGAAATCGCTGGACGACAAAGCTCACGGCTAGTACTCGTCGGCGCGCAAAATTGTTGTCGCTGAACGATCCCATTCGCTAATCACCCATAGTTTTTCCCTGTCCGACCCAACGTGGTAGACGCTGAGGATGCGGGTGCCTTCGGATACAGCGCGCTCATTGGCGGCACGGTCTTCTGTGTCCAGTTCTCCCCAGTCACCGCACTGATGCCTGACTAGGAGGTTGAAGGGAGAGATTCCCGCACGTTGTAGCGCGTCGAGCGCACCGGCCGTAGCGACAGTACGGCCTAGTGGAAAAGGAAACTTTCGGCTTGTCATAATCAGGTATCCTACATAATAAAGGCGAGCGTATTCGCCGGATATTTGTCCGGTATTCAGAGGCTCAAAGGGTGAAAAAGCTGAAACGCCAGGCCGCGACACGAGCATTTCAACGAAACGGGAGACTGCGGAAGGTGCTGGAGCCCTTCGAGCCACTAGGCCGAGGCGAAACACCGAACTGCGTAGACTGCTGAGGGGGAAAGAAGCAGGAAAATGACCCGTCCTAACTCCAAAATCAGCAAAAGACACCCCCGAATAGGGGCGTGTCAGTAAAAATGTAACACAAATCCGCGTGATTCGATAAAAAATGCCAAAACACAGAGCAGACCGAGCAACTTTTGGCATTCCAGTCGTGCAAATACGTTGCAGACATTCTCTGAGCACCAAAATCGTCATCCGACTCGATTTCCGGCTCTTCAGTGACTTCCGAATGCCCCCTCAATGGCTCTGCATCACTTCGGCCAGTCAGCGCCACCATGCGACGAATTTTCAGCTTTGAAAGATTTGTAATATTGCTGCGACGCAGCAAAGGAAATGGCGGGCGTCCAAAAAGGGAGCATGGCCCAATTCGCTCAAAATTTAAGCAAATGGGTCATTAAGTTAGCTTTGCACTCCGAAACTGCGTGCGGATAGCTGCGCACCTAGTCTTGAATATCGCCGACGAGGCATGTTTTGGTGTAGTAACTCTCCTACAAGGCTCCGACTGCCGTGTTCGGCAAACGAAGCAATCGGCGTGGCGTTCATGGATACGGATTGGCGCTTATCTAACGAGGTGCCGTTGTCGGATTCGCCGCTACTCCTCGGTCGCGCCCGACCTGACCGTCGGCCTAAGGCCGAACGAACATTCCTCTATACCAAACGTTGCTGTTTGACGGCTAGCGCTGGCCTTGCACCCTGCTTCAGGGCTGCGGTTCGGCCTGCGCCGCGATCAAATCGGCTAGGACGCTGACGCCCATCGCTGGCTTCTCAGTGTGAAGCATCGCGTGACAGTTAGGACATACAGGGCGTAGGTCCTTGATCGGATCAACTTGATAATTGGTGCCGATCGTAGCTATATCGACAATGTGGTGTACATGAATGAAGCCACTCCCGAGTTCACCGTATTTAGCCTCAAAGTCGAAGCCGCACGCACTGCACTTACAGCCGTAATGAGCAATCGCGGCGGCCCTTGCCTCCGGGTCTCGTTCGTAGCGATTGACCAATACCTGTGTCACCGCTCCTTCTTGATATGTCTTGGCTTCTCCTACGTCATCAGGGTAGACGATTTTCAAGTTCGTGGCGGAGAGCAACATTTGGTGCAAAATGCGCTGGCTCTTGCGAGAAACCGGCCGGCCGCGACGTTTGCTTTCGTTTTTTTCCCAGAACTCAATATTTTTGAGAACCGCCTGCAGCGCCAACTCGCGCTTTGCCAAACCATGTTCATCGGTGATGGCTTCGACGTAGACCTCCACGGCAAGATCGCTCAGTGTTTTCTTGTATAGACTGCCATCGATCATCGCGGGATAGGCTTCTACAAACTGTGCGGCTGTATAAGACCGTGCGCCGAGTCTCTTAACGATGAACTGTTTCCCGGCACCCGACGTTAGATCACCACGACAGACATCGCGAGCAGTGCTGTATGCGACCTTAACTTCGTCTTCTGTAAAGTCCTCACGACTGGGCATACGCGGGGCTCTTCGCGCTGGGAAAGGTGACATTTTAATACTGCCTACCGCAACCACCATTCGTACAATCTTGCATCGCAGGCATTCGCGCGACCCCGAGGGAGTTACCGTTTGCAGGTGCGCTGACGCTGCGTATCGTAACCGATCGCGCAACTCTTCACCGCCGACGGCCTATACGATCTGTGTAGCGCGACCAAACACGACAAGTGGATTGAAACGTCGATTCGTGAGGTCATGCGGCATTGCCCGCTTCGCGCTCGCGCGCACCGCCGGACTCGCATCGGCATCGTCTGCGATCAACCCCGCGCCTCAGATGAAGAAATCTCTGAAACTCCTTAAATCTCTCGCGGATACGACCTGCTTGATATTGAGATATTCTGATCGAACTGCTTAGCTCCGTTTCCAACGTGGGAGGAAGCACAGATATCACGAGCGTGCAGCCGTCGTTGAACGTTGAAAGACCAGATATAAGTCTTTTCAGCGTCGATTTACGTTCAGCGCACAAGTGAGATATGCGGAGCTACAGGCGATTGGTCAGAGTCTTCAGTTGCCGGACTCAAGCAATTTTGGAGGCGGGAGATGGACAGGGTTTCGCCAGTCCGGCGAAGCGAAATTATGCGGCGGGTACGCTCCAAGGACACAACCGTAGAGCTACGTGTAAGAAAGCTCATTTATTCGCTAGGTTTTCGCTATCGCCTACATGCAAAAGATTTACCGGGTCGTCCAGATATTGTGTTCAGGCAGAGTAGAAGGGCAATCTTTGTGCACGGTTGCTTTTGGCATGCGCACGGATGCAAGAAAGGACAACCGCCAAAATCCAATCTAGATTTCTGGCGACCAAAATTGCAGGCCAACGTAGAGCGTGACTCGAGAGCGATTCGGGAGCTCGAGTTGGCCGGGTGGCGCGTATTGGTGATATGGCAGTGCGAGGTCGGAGATTTATCGTTGCTTCAAATGAAGATCGAAACTTTCCTGCTGTAGAGCAAAGCTCCGACCCACTTGCATTAGTGTTCTATTAGGTGGCGCAGAATCGGAAGAATTTCGTCGCGTATCTGAAGCGCTTCCGACCTATTGATCGGTTGATAAGCGTTATGCGCTGCACTATTGAGCATCTTTTTATGATGCTGCATTCTGGTTAAGCTATGCTTCAAATACTGATCCTTACCAGCTCCGAAGACATCAGGATTCTTGCTGAGATAAGTTAGTGCCTCATCTAAGCTCGGTAAAATACTCGAATTTGCGGAAGGTGCACTATGTTTTTTCTCCTTTTCGCGTTCTATTTTGATGGCCTCGCTAAAAGCATCAAAGGCATTGTGGCGAATGAGATAGGTAACGACAGTCGTCTCGAACAGTATTCTCATCAAAACAAGACCGGAATAGACGAAATTTCCCAGAACTAACTGCTTAGCTTCGTGCACCAAGGCAAGATGCTTGTCGTTGCAATGCTTTTCGTCGATATCCGCGGGCAAGATCGTTGCCACTTGATGGTGATCAATCTTCTCGACCACCTTTTTCTTAATAGTCGGCTTGGGGTTGCTAGCAGGCAACTCCTTTTTCACCGGCTTGCCTTTAGGTGGTGACGGGGGTGGGTTCAGAGGTATATGTTGTTTTTTCTTCTTTTTAGCGTCCGTCGCGTTGCTTCGCCAGTTTTCTGCGAAGCGCCGCATGTCATCGAGAGCAGTTTGATAGGCTCGATTATTGAGATCGACGTCTTCTTTCGTGGTAGTCCACGGAAGTTTTGCTGGATCGCCAACGAAATTCACCTCTCCAACGAATCCGTAGAATTCGCTGTGAAATTTTGCAAACCAGCCAGTTTTCGCAGATCGATCGTGGCTCACCACCGCGCGATCGTTACAAAAGATGGTCCAGCCAAATTCGTTCGTTATTTGACTGTTAATCTCTTTATCGTAGTCCGGCTCGGCGACAAAGCGATGTTTTGAGTGTTGACCCGCGTGGAGGAATATAGAAATCCCATCCTCCGTTTTGTATAGCTTTCTGTCGGAAGCGTAGGGTCCATTTTCTCGAATCTCGATGGCGTGGGATTCAACTGCCCTTCGGTTGACCAGAATCTTCAACCCTTTTTCAATGAAGCGACTGTAGATTCGCCCAATCTCATTTCCGAGATTTTCAATTTCATTTTTATCGGCAAATCGTCGGGCGGTTTCCGTCGAAAGCCCGCTAATCTTTATGGTGGTGCTTGCCTTACCCGTGGACGGGGCCTCAACTGCTGGAAGCGCCCATCCGGCCGCTTTAAGATATTTTTCGGTATCTAGGCTAAGTTCTGCGCGCTCGGTACCCGTGTCGGTGAAAATCTCACTGATATGGCCGATCTTGAACAATGCCCGATTTAACCCGACGCCAAAAACTCCAATTCCAAGTTGATGAGCCGAGCGTTCGCCAAACCGAAGGACTGAAGTCTTAAGGTCTGTGATTGAAATTCCGCCGCAATTATCTTGTATAGAAAAGGTTTCGGCGCTGAACTGAATCTTTATCTCATAACCTTTGTATGAGATGGGAAGTTCGGCAACGTTACCGCTGTCTCTTCGTTTTGAAAAGATAGAATTTCTTGCAGCATCCACCGCGTTATCTATCAAATCGAATACGCAAGCATCGATTGATATATCACGCGTCAGGCTCTCTACTATTACTTTCTTGCTGGGCGTTGTGTCGATCTTGAACGCCGTAGATTTTTTTGTGGCCATGCTCGACTCCCCGAATTTCTAGCCTACGCGGCTCTGCGTACCAACTGATCTGTAGTTGATTCGTTGTGACCTAAACTCTTGAGTATGGTCGACAGAATCCCAAACGAAACACTCGGCGAGACGCTGTTCCCAATCATTCGAAAGCTATGCCACACAGTAGGATGAAAAATGAACCAGTCTGGGAAAGCCTGCATCCGCGCTGCTTCTCGGACTGTAATAACACGAGGTTCGGACGGGTGAAGCGGACGTACAGCTTGGAATGAACCCTTTTCCGACCCGGTACCTGCGCGAATGGTCGGACACTGCCCATCCCAGCTAAGACGGTACGATTTGCTGACCCGATCACTGGTCCCGTTTGGAATCGATCGATATCGATTTGCCACTTCCGCCGTATGTCGGGTTTCGAACATTCCTGACACGGTACCGGATGACAGACGCTCTATTGCATGGGACCAACCTAGACCGTCCGGTGGTGGCTGGCGCAGGCTTTTCGCATATTCCAATACTGAAGAAATAGGGTCGAGCTTGTAATTCGCCCAGCCGAAATCACTCTTGTCGCGGGGATTCCGAGGGACTGGAGCTGGCAGATCGCTAATCGCGTCTCTGACAGTTGCTTTCCTTTCAATCGCAACTTGATCGAAAAGGCGTTGTTCGAGCGTTAGCTCGGTTGGATCGTAACCAACTACAAGGGCTCGACGGCGGTTGGTCGCGGCTCCGAAATCAGCCGCATTTATTACGAATGGACCCAACACGGTGTATTTATGCGATACCGATTCGATTGCGGTCTGCAAGACCCCAATATTTTCCTCATCAAGCAAACCTTCCACGTTCTCCATTACGAAGAATTTGGGCTGCAACAAATTAACGTGGCGGTAAAAATGATGAATAAGCGTATTTCTCGGATCGTCTTTACTGCGCTTTCCAATTCGGCTAAAGCCTTGGCAGGGCGGCCCGCCTATTATTCCATCTGGCCGTTTGTCGCCAATGAGTAAGCTCCAGTCTGCGCGATTGATGCCCGAAACATCAGCCTCGAGAGGCTTGGAAGAAGGGAAGTTCTTTCCAAAGCTGGATTGTAGCGTTGGCTCAATGTCGATCGCTACAAGAGATCGAAATCCGGCCAATTCTGCTCCAAGCGAAAAGCCGCCACAGCCGCAAAACAAATCTATAACGGAAGGCTTCGTTTTATTCATTCGTTATCAATTAGAAAATATGCTTGCAGCATAGGACGCGGCCCGTCCCGCTTATCGCGCAGGAGGGTACCAGAACAAATGTAAAATGTCGACCTTTACGGCGATGGATATCGCCCGATACAGGGCGCAGTCTCGGTAATCTCCGATCGCGGGCTTGGACGACAACTTAGTTTTTTGACTTGCCGAGCTTGAGTATTGTCGGATGGGACACCCCGTATACTTTCGCAACAGAGCGTGCCGTTTCGCCCCCAGCTATCCTCCTTTTGATAGCTTCCTTTTGTTCATCATTCAGCGCCTCTCGACGCCCAAGCTTCTTGCCCTCAGCTTTCGCTCGAGCAAGTCCCGCATGCGTGCGCTCGATAAGCAAATCGCGTTCGAATTGCGACACGGCCGCAAGCACTGTCATATGTAGCTTGCCGGAGGCACTAGTGAGATCGACCCCTTTAAGCGCCAGACAATGGACATGCGCCCCAAGCGCGGCCAACCGCTCGACAGTTGTGAGTACATCGGTGGTGTTGCGTCCTAGTCGGTCCAGCTTGGTCACGATGAGCTTGTCACCCTCGTCTAGCCGATCTAGCAGCTTTGAAAATCCGGGTCGCTCTGCGGCAGGGACGCTTCCCGAGATGGTTTCTTCGACGGTGTGACGCGGCAGGATCGTAAACCCAGCACTGCGTGCTTCCAGCAGTTGATTGTCTGTGGTTTGCTCGGCGGTGGACACGCGTGCATACAGGAACGTTCGGGACATTGCGAACCGCCGGTAATTAAACTTGGTAACCAGGATGCCAGGAAATCAATTGGTTTACAAGCACTTTCTTACCACCCCAAACCGTGCCCGATTAATGGTAATCAACCGAACGTTTTTTTACCGAGCGCTTTAGCATCCGTTTTCTCATGCGAAGCAAATCTGGCGGACAGCTTTGGCATTGCTGTTCAAGTGCGATTGTGGTTTTGGACGAGGAGGTGGGTGATGAAGGTTCGAGCTTGGCCGGCAATTCATTACAACCATCGCGCTTCACTAGGAAATCAGCATTTGGTGGGGCGAGTCCAGCTTACACGCTGGCACGAAGCGTACAGCATGTAAGCTTTATCTACCCAGTCAAGATTCCTCGTCAGCTAGCGCGCGTTCGTCTACGAATCGAACGGCCACGCCCGCCTCTTCCAGCATTTGCAGTCCAACGACAAAGTCGGGACCCCATCTCTCATCCCTTAGATTGGGGCGGAAAGCAATCAACTCAGTGATGCCCGCTTGCACGATCGCTCTTGCGCAGTCGACGCACGGAAACCAAGGGAGATACATCTTGCATCCCTCAAGCGGAACACCGGTCCTTGCCGCGTTGTAGATAGCATTTCTCTCTGCATGCTCGGTCCATTGGTACTTCGCTGGCCGTTCGTGTCTAGCCTCGATCTCATCGACGACTCCACGAGGAAAGCCGTTGTAGCCGACTGATCGAACAATGTTGTGACCATCTACTATGACGCAACCTACCTTTGTGCTTCGATCTTTACTCCAGCCCGCAACATGGCCTGCAAGTCTGAGGAATTTGGCATCCCATTCAGTCATTTGACGTTTCCCCAGTTTCGCGTGATATCCGTTCCAGCATTTCTTCCACTTGCTTGATAGCCAACCTCCATTCTTCCTTCTCTTTCTCGCCAAACGTATTCGCGAATTTTAGTCCAGCTTGCAGAACTGGTAGATAGTCAGCGTACCAAGCTCCCGAGCCAGGGACCCAGTCAGACAACAACGATACTCTTCGAATCTCATTGCGTACTTGCCAGTCATCTATCGTCGGCAGCGCATCCGCAAGTCGCGCAAGATAGTCGGTACGAGTCGCGCGTCCCGCATCGTCAAATGTCAAGCTCAATGACTCCGCGAGGCTTCGTACGGCACCATACCTCACCCACTTGTCTTCCTTCATATTCTGAACAATCTGCAATAGGAATGATCGATCTTCATCGTCAATCGATACCCCGAGAACATGAGCGATGCGCCAACGGGCACCGACGGTCCGGCCAGTGGCGTTATCCGTTGCCAAGAGAGCTTGGTAGACCGCGCGAACAATAACGCACAGTTCGTTCGATAAAGGCGATCTGCGATATACGTTTGCTGCGGTCCACGCAGTGACAGGCTCCGCCCAAAGGAGGCCAAGGTCTTGAGCAGTCACAGGAGTGCATTTGGCATAAAGTTTTTGCCACGAAAACCACGAGTCCGTCTGGTGAGTGCTGGGGCAGTAATTTCGGACAGCACCAACCAGTGCCTCGAGGCCCTGAATGTCGCCGTTCACTCCGAGTGTCTTTCCTATCGCTTTCAGGCTGGAGCGAGCGCGCTTTGCCGTGTGTGCGAATCGATCGAATGCCTTCTCTGCGTTCAAGACATATACAGCGTCTCGAAATTCTGGTGGCACTCCATACTCGCCTCCATGCTTTTTCGTCTCCAAATTTCGGACACAGTCTAGTACTGCACCATAATTCCAATCGTAGACTTGACGGAGCAGTTGGTCGCTCGTGTTGCCAAGAATCTCTGCGGCTAGTTCAATCACTTCGTGAGACGCAGCGTTTAACGTGCAAATATCAAAATTTGCAGGCTGCCATGCGCTTGGCCCCTCGTTTACGAGAGATCGGGCATTCAAAAAGTCGTGAAGCAACTGATGGCGGAACTGAAGCATCTCTTCGTCGCTGCCACGGGACACCAGCACTCCTGAGCTGATCAGGCGCGCCAAAATTCCCTCGGGAAGATGCTGGTGCCTTGCTAATTCCTCCCACGAGGTTTTGCTAAGCGTTGGGCCGGCACCGACGCGAAATGCTTCCCACGCGAGGTGGGCGAGGGACTTGAGCAAGGCCGCATCTATCCCAACATGCCTATTGAAATATTCCTCGAACATCTGTATGCGAGTCCGTTCACCGGTTCCGCCTCCCGCCGACAGTATTGACAGATAGAGATCGAGAAAAAACGGTGATGCCAACAATTGTTGTGTCTGATCGGACAGACCCGTACTGCCTAGGACGGAGAGGACTTCTTCTTTCGGAATCGGGACAATAGTCGCAAGGTCATACACAACCATCATCGATCGGCTACGAACGCGATCAGCGACGATGACCCGAACGGAAGGATTGACGCGGCAAAACTCTTCTATTGCGGCGAAATCGCTGCCATCCGGCGAGGCAGGACGTTCGTTTAAGCCGTCGATAACTAGCAAAATATCTTTTCGGTCTTTGATCTGCTGAGTAAGATTTTGATAGTCAGAATAAGTGCGGAAACGCTCAAAAAAATTTCCGAAATCTTTCGGTACTGTGTCCGACGCTGATTCGAGCTTGCTCCGATTTGTTTCTGAAAGATCAAGGAGGTAAGTGGAAACGTTGTTCGCTCGAGCCGCTCGGATGACTCTTGCGAGAAATGTACTTTTACCCGATCCACCTGGTGCCAAGAGCACTACCGGCGGCTGCGGTTCCCCGACCACTAAATCTTCGGGGAGAAGGTCGGTGTCACGATAAATCCTCTCGTCATCTTCGAGCGTAATGCGCGAGATATCGCTGAACTCGTTCGCTTTGCGCAGCCGTAGTTCAAACTCGACATTACTGAGTGGTTTTTTCGAGAATCGTTCGAGATGTACGAGCAGCCGATCAACGTGAGCGAATGCCGGATCGCTGCGATGCGAAATTCGGCTACTGAGTGCCTCGCTGCTCGACAGGGCCTTGGCGATCAACAAAAGTGGAATCATGTACGCGATCCCGCTGCCAGCCGTGCTTTTCGTATGAGTGGCGGCGATCATGCCAACAACTGTCCCGTCTACAAGAACTGGAGCCCCACTGAATCCTGCCACCGGTAGATCGAGAGGCGCGGCAGTTGCCGCCTGAAGTAATTCGCGTCGCCCGCTGAAAGTGGCTAGTCCGACGACTCCACGCGATGATCGGCCTTGTCTCCGTGAGTCGAGGGGGAACCCGTAGGAAACAAACGATTTTCCCTCGATCCCCGCGTCATCCCAAAGCGCCACCCCTTTTTTATTCGAGCGGCCCGGTACCTCTAAGATCGCGATGTCCCCGCCCAAACCATCATCGCCTTCAATCAGTGGGAGCCAGCCAATGATTTTCCCAGTGAATTTTTGTGACTCAGTGCCCCAAAAAGAGATGACCGAAGTCGGCTCATCTTTCCAGTTATGGTCTCGACCCTGCGCTTCATTTATGACGTGAGCGCACGTTACCACCAAGCAATCAGTGACAAAAAAGCCCACACCGACAGCCGCCGCCTCGTCGTTACGAAACTGCACTAACGAGGCCAAAAGCGTGTCGGAGGTGTTATTCACTGGCTTTCCATTTCATCTTAACCTTAAAGTTCGCTTCGCCTTCGCCTTCGCCTTTGGCGATAATCGCGTCTAACGATGCCGATAGCTTTATTCCGAACTCAACTTCGTACTCTTCGGGTTTCGTCGCGATTGCATCAAAACAGGCTGCGACCTCGTCCAGCACTGGGGCGATTGTTTGCATCGCTTGACTGAACGCAGTCTTCGCCTTGATCCAGGGGGCACCGACACCTGCTGGCGCTTCGCCGCCCTGTATCAGATTTTCGTCAATTTCGACGAGGACGGTGCTACCGTTATCGAGCTTGAATTGGGTGAGTGCCATGCCATCTCCGACGCGTTGTTGGCGAGTGACTGATTATGCCCTCGCCCTTTCAAACAGGGAACAGGAAGTAGGCGGGATGGCTGAAATCCACTAATCTGTACTGTGACGGCTGGCTTGATGTGTTCGTGCGTGTCGTTCGTTACGATGCGTAGACAACCATTGACGCGCGATGTCGTTCGGGAAGTTTTCCGGTAACGCGCCGGTAACGGCGATAGGGAAAAGAAAAAGGGTTACAGGCCGAAGCTTGTAACCCTTTGATTCCTATGGTCGGAGCGAAAGGATTCGAACCTTCGACCCTCTGATCCCAAATCAGATGCGCTACCAGGCTGCGCTACGCTCCGACGAATCCGAGATTCTACGTGGCATTGGGTGCCAGAGTCAATCACGAATTGCACCGGAGCAAAACGGACGGTCGAATGCGCGAGTCGGCGGCGTTATATACGGCCCATCAGCAGCAACACGATCACGATGATCAGCACGACGCCCACGACGCCGGTCGGCCGATAGCCCCAGCCGCTGCTGTACGGCCAGCTTGGCAATGCGCCGATCAGCAGAAGAATGAGCACGATAAGCAGTATGGTTCCAATGGTCATTCGAGTTCTCCCTGTCTGGCCTGAGCCAGTTAGTCTGGTTGGTTCGGCGCATACGCGCCGGGACGCTCGACGCGCAAGCCGCGCGCTTCCTGCACGCCTACGAGCAGCAAGGCATGTGCCTAAAGCAAACTTGGGCTGGATAGGGAAATGGCGGGCGACTGGATGCTTCGGTCGCGACCAGCGACGCGTCAGGAAAAGGGGAGCCAGGAGAAACTTGCGCGGCTACAGTGGACAGCCGTAGGCGTCACCGCGCAAGGAGTCGATGTGCGAGCGCGGACTCGCACGTGAAATACGGCGCATCAATCCTTCAACTACTCGGAATGTGCGCAGGCGCCGTTGGCACCTGCATTTCCGTTCAGTGCCGGCGACGCATCCAATGCGGCATGTGCTGATGAGTCAGCCAATGGTGCACCATGCCTTCGCCATCGTGTTCGCGCCGATAGGTTCTCGATTCGTAGATCGACAACACGAGCAACACGAGCAGACCTATTGCAAGTCCAACCAGACCCGCGATCGTTTCAGCATCCATGGCAGCCTCCTATCAGATGCGACCGTGACTTTATAGTAGGTCACGCGCAACCAAATGGGGGAGGGGTTACGCGGGTCGGCGCGGCGGCGCGGAATGCGCTTTGCGGTTAGACTCCGGGCGCTCGCGCTTGCCCGCTCACCGCGGGTAAGCCGCTCTTTCATTCTGTTTCGAGAGACTCTTTTATGATCCGCGTTTCGATGATTGCGTTGCTGCTGGTCGCCGGCGTTGCCGGTTGTGCGAATGGTCCGTCGGGCCATCACGGCGGCCCGCCGCCCCAAGATCCGGCCGACTACCACGGCGTGCCCACCGACAGCCGTCCGCCCACCATGGTGCCTGCACCGGTCTCGCCCTGAGCAGCGGCTGATAACGGCTCCGGCAACGGTGACGAAAAGCAGAGGCGAAGCACCGGCGCGGGCACGCCGGCGCTTCTGACCCGCGCAGACTGTTCGCGCGGAGAGCGCGGGCTGAAGTCATTCTAGGGCGAGCGTCGCGCGTGACTTGTGTGCGCTTGTTTCAAGCCGTAACCGGGTGCCGCGATGCGAAATGGGCAACCCTGCCGGCTCAAGCCGCCGCGCCCGCCATGCCGCGCACGACGCCCGGCAAATAACGCGCGAGCGTGAGCCCGCGCAGGGCCATGAAAAGGAGCATCGCGGCCCACAAGCCGTGATTGCCGTACAGCGCCAGCAAGGCCCACGACGCCGCCACGAACAGCGCGAACGACACCACCATTGACATCATGAGTTCGCGCGTGCGAGTCGCGCCGATGAACACGCCGTCCAGCAGAAAGCCCCACACGGACACCACTGGCGAGAGCGCGGCCCACGGCAGATACAGTTCGGCGGTGGCGCGCACGGCGGCCTGATCCGTCAGACGTTCGACGATCCACGAGCCCGTGCCCCAGTACACCAGCGAAAACCCCAGCGCGCCAAGCGTGGACCACAACGCCGTCACCTTGATCGCTTGCGTGAACGCGTGCCGGTCGCGCGCGCCGATCGCTGCGCCGACCAGCGCTTCGGCGGCGTGCGCGAAACCGTCGAGTCCGTAGGCCATGAACGTCTGAAAATTGAGCAGCAGCGCGTTGGCCGCGAGCGTGGCATCGCCTTGCTTCGCGCCGAGGTGCGCAAACCAGCCAAACGATGAAAGCAGGCACAAGGTGCGCACGAAGATATCGCGATTGAGCACCACGAGCCGCTTGAGCGCCGCCGCGTCGAACAAGGCGGCGCGGTTCAGCCCAGGCAGGCCGCGCGGCCTGCCGTGCCAGAGCAGGGCGGCGCCGAGCACGAAGCCGAGCGCGTCGGCGGTGGCCGTGGCCGCGCCGATCCCGGCCACGCCCCAGTCGAAGCCGTGCACATACAGGAGCACGGCCACGATGTTCACGCTGTTGATGAACACCTGCGAGAGCAGCGCGAGCCGTACCTGCTGCGTGCCGAGCAGCCAGCCGAGCACGACGTAATTGCCGAGGGCGAGCGGCGCGGCCCAGATGCGCGCGTGACAGTACAGCCGTGCGTTGCGCTGCACCGCGTCGCTGCCGCCGATCACGCGCAGTCCGTAATCGATCAGCGGCATTTGCAGCGCCAGCACCACGGCGCCGATCGCGGCCGCCAGCAACAGCGCGCGGACGACGTTGTTGCGTAGCTCGACGTGGTTATCCGCACCGTGCGATTGCGCGACCAGACCGGTCGTGCCCATGCGCAAAAAGCCGAAGCCCCAGAATACGAAGTTGAAGAACAGGCCGCCGAGCGCCACGCCGCCGAGATACGATGCGCCGTCCAGATGGCCCGCCACAGCGGTGTCGACCGCGCCGAGAATCGGCTGCGTCAGATTGGCGAGAACGATGGGAAACGCCAGCGCCAGCACCCGGCGGTGCCAGTGCACGGGAACAGCGGGTGCCGCTGCCGACGTGTCAGCGTCGCGCGCGGCTTCGCTCAACTGCGTTCCTGCACGCACACCCAGGGGGAGACGACGACGGCCCAGAGATCCGGGTCGCGCTCGGCGAAGTCCGCGGCGGTCTCCGCCTGCACGCGCTCGACGAGCCCGGCGGACAGCCATTGCGTGACCTGCGTGGTGTCGTCGCTGGCGATGGCTTCGGCAACGCTCACCAGATCGAGGTCGCGCGCGACGCGCAGCAGAATGCCGCGCGCAAAGAAGCGTTCGAGTTCGATCCAGCCGATCTTGGCGGTTTCGGCGAGCAACTTGGCGTACAGCGGGCTATGGGTGGCGTCGTTGGAAGTCATCGTAAGGGGGTTCCGGCGGGGCCGTTACTATAAACCATCGGCGCGGGTCGCCAGCGGGGCGCGCGTTCCGGTAGGCTATGGGTCCTGCGAAATTCATTCTGAACCTTCATGTCACTGGATTCAACGGCGCCGGCTGCGGCCGCGCAAGCTCACGTCGTGACCGACGCCGCGCTCACGCGCGCGGAGGTGGAACGGCTCATCGCGGCAAGCCTTGCCGGCAATAAAGCGCCGCTTCATTTCGCGGACTGCGATTTCGAAGGCGTCGACCTGTCGCGTCTCGATCTGCGCGGCGCCGAGTTTCACCGCTGCACGATCGTCGAGACGTCGTTTTTCGGCGCGACGCTCTCGCATACTCGCTGGGTCCGTTGCCGTGGCCGCGAGGCGGATTTCGCGTCGGCCGATCTGGTCGACGCGGCGTTTCAGTCGAGCGATCTCAACAATACCGGCTGGCGACGCGCCAAGCTGGCTTCGGCGTCGTTTCATAGCTGCAAGCTGACCGGCGCCAATTTCGAAGCGTGCACGGCGCTGGGTTTGAGCTTCGTCGAAACGCTGCTGGTCGGCGCGCACCTGCGCGGCCTGTCGTTTCGCAAAGCCACCCTGCAACAACTGGATTTCTCCGATGCCGACCTGGCCGGCGTCGACTTCCGGGAAGCGGTCTTCGACGGCGGCAGCCTGAAGGACGCCCATTTGAAGGGCGCCCGCTTCGACGGCGCGGACCTGCGCGAAGCTGACCTCAGCGGCGTGCGGCTGGTGGACGCCGCACTCTTCAAGGGCGCGACGATCTCGCATGCCCAAGCGGCCGTGCTCGTCACCGAGCTGGGTTTGCGGGTCATGTGAGCGTGCTCTCAAGTTGGCCGAATTTAGCCATTCGGCCTGCTTGAGCGATTGGATACCGATGCTTATCATTCGAATGGTCGAATCAATTAAGCCGGTCCATTTTCACTGCTGTAAATTGTCGGCGGATTTAATCTCTTGATATTTACGCTGTTTGCGAATTGCTATGAAGAAGCCGGCTACTTTGATTAAGTCGGTCAATATCGGATAATAATGCGAAAGAGTGCGGTGGCGCACTAAAGCTACGCAGTACGTAAAGCGTCCGAATCATGCTGGATGGGTTAGCAGAAATCCGCCAGTGGCCTTTCCTCAGGCTTTTTCGGCCGTTTTCGGGCGGATCCCTTGCCGTGCCCGGTTCTGCGGGCAATATCGGGTTTCGAGTCGCGCCCTTTAAAACGTTTCATGTTGAAACGGCGGGCGCATTTAGCCTGTATGATTCCGACTTTTCCCGTTCACATAACGCGGAATCCGTACGCCGCATCACACTGACTGCGAAATTAATATATTGCGCTTGTAAAAGGGGATTGTTAGATTTCGTTCTGGCGCATGGTGAACCGGTCCTTTGCCGATATGCGCCGAACCCCCGTTAGCCCGGCCTCGTGCCGGGCTTTTTTTCTTGCCGCGCTACGTCCGAGTCACCACTGATTCACATGTGCAGTGGATCATGAAAGCTCACATTTCCTTTCACGAGCATGACCGCGCTCATCATTTTTCTCGGCATCTGCCCGCTCGCGCTTGGCGTCCTGGTGGCGTTCGCCGCGCGCATCGATCCGCGCTCAGGACGCTGGCGCCGCCGCTAGCTCGGCTGCGGCGCGCGTGGCGTCGTCGTTATTGCTTGCAGCGAACCACCATCGAGCGGTTCTTTACGTTCGCTCCGAAAATACCGCCCACCGTGCCACCAGCCGTCGCACCGTTGTCGACATCTTTCGAAACGACGTCGTAGCCGTAGTTGCCGCAGACCTGGCCCGCCTGCTTGTAGCACTCGGCCCAGCTCGAACTTGCGTCGCTGCCGCTGCAGTTGATTGCAAAGCCGGTGTCGCCGCTCGGCAGGTAGGTCATGGTGGTGGTGCTGGAGCAGCCGCCGAGGCTGCCGAGCGTCAGCACGCCGAGACCGATCGCCGCGGCCGTCGCGACGGACGCAAATGCGCTCTTCATACAGATTCCTTACAGATAGACGGAGAAAGACGTGACGCGAAGCCACGTCGTGTCCTGATTGAGCGTTTTATAACACGCCGGGTTCCCTCGGCCGCCGTTGCAGAACGCATGCCCGGCAATAGGCGGCGCAGGCGGCGCGACAGCTCGCGGGTGGCACAGCCGGGTTGGGAGCGCCCGCTGGCGGGGAAGCCCATGCCAACCCCCAGCCAGCTTCTAGCGTGGCGGCAGAGCCCGCGACGGATCGATTGAGCGGCCCTGATAGCGCAGTTCGAAGTGCAGCATCACGCGGTCTGTATCGGTGTCGCCCATCTCGGCAATTTTCTCGCCGCGCGTGACCGACTCGCCTTCCTTCACCAGCAGCACGCGGTTGTGGGCATAGGCGGTCAGATACTCGGCGTTGTGTTTGAGAATCAGCAGATTGCCATAGCCGCGCAAGCCGTTGCCGGCGTACACCACCGTGCCGGGCGCCGCAGCGACGACGGGCGTGCCCGCTGCCGACGAGATATCGATGCCCTTCGAACTGCCGCCGTCGAAACGCCGGATGACTGTGCCGTCGGCCGGCCATACCAGCGAGATCGTCGAAGCCGGCGGCGCGGACGGTGCGCTATCGACGGGCGCCGGACGTGGCGTGGCCGGAGCGCTGCCGCTTCCGCTGCTGCGCACCGCGCCACTGGTCGATGCCGCGCCGCCCGGCGGCGCGACGCGCAGCACCTGGCCGACCTCGATGCTGTCCGGATTGGTCAGATTGTTCCAGCGCACGATGCTTTGCACCGATTGCCGACTACTGCGCGCGATCTTCGACAGCGTATCGCCCCGTTCCACCCGATAAAAGCCCGGCCCCACCGGCGCCGACCCGCACGCGGCGAGCAGTGCCACCAACGACGCGCAGGCGAGCCGTTTCATCATTCTTGTTGTGCTAAGCATTGGACCTCGCAAAGCGCTGCCGCGCGCCGATCCCGATCACGCGGCAGGTAGATACAAAGCGCTCGATTCTAACGGTTTTGCGCTGCAGCACGCGAAAAGCGGGCTGCGAGGCAGGAGCGCGCGGCGTAGGCTGCGGCGAAATGCAGCGAAATTTGCCTCAAAGCCGACTACGCCGCGCTGTCTGGAATCCCCGCAATCAACCCAGCCTGGCCACGCTGATGCGCAGCGCGGCGACCTCTGTCTGCCCCGCTTCGAGCCAGCGCAGACCCATGCCGTTGTGAATCGCGTCCGGCAGTCCGAGCCACGGTTCGACACAGTAGAAGTCCGACTCCGGCGCTTCGGTCCACGTGGTCACGGCGTACCAGGGCACCGAGCCCGGCCGTTGCAGGTCGATGGTGATGAGCCGGTCGAGACCTGGCGCGACGAGCCGCACCGGCTGGTCCGGTGTGCCGACGAGGCAATGGAAGCGGTCATGGATGCGCGCCTCGTCGAGCGTATAGCGCGCGTCGCCCGGCTCGGCGGCGCTGATCGAGCCGTCTTCCTGCTGAAAGCACCGTTGCGTGCGCGGCAGCTCGAGCGAGGTCTCGCCACGCTGCGTGTGCGGCAGCGTGAAGTAGAAGTGATGGCCGGCGTAGTAGGGCAGGCGCGTATCGCCGGTATTGGTGGTGGTGAACGTGACGTCGAGCGTATGCGCATCCACGAGGTCGTAGGCGGCCTCGAAACGGAAGCCGAATGGATAGCCGCCGCGGGTCGCCTCGCTGTCGGTGAGGATCATGCGCAGACCGGCGCCGTGCACGTCGGCGTGGGCTTCGAACGGCAAGTCGCGGGCGAAGCCGTGCATCGGCAGTTCGCGCACCGTGCCCGGAGCGTCACGCCAGAAACCGATCTTGCCGTCGACACGATGCCGGCCGAGAAATGGAAACAGCAGCGGATTGCCGCCGCGAATCCGCGCCGGCTGGCTCCAGTCGGCGTGCTCCGGCCAATGGATGACTTCTTCGCCGCCGATCGTCCACGACATCAGTCTGCCGCCGGCTTGCGGCGCGAAACGAAGCACGGAGGCGTCCTGGGCGATCTCGAGAATGTCCTGTTGCGGGGAGAGGGGCATGGTCGATGGATTGATGAGTAAGAGGTTGAAGGCAGATCCAGGATGGCCGGAGGAGGCGCCATCCTGGCGTACGCGCGTCGGAATTTGCCGCGCGGCGCCACGCGAGAGAATGATTTTGCGCTGCTTTCCGCTACGGGGAAACCCTTCTGGGGAAATTGCGGGTGTCGCCGCAAGGCTATCCTTGCCGATAATTCGTCTGACTGCCCGGTAACTTCGACGACCGGGCGAGACTGCCTCAGGAGGCTGTATGGATCTCGCAATGGCAATGGCTGTTACGTTGTTCGGCATGTTCGCGGCAAGCACGGTCTACTTCTTTTACAAGCTCGAACGCTGATCCGGGCAGTCCACGCCTACTGGCTTTGCTCGTCAGACGCGTCGGGCTATTAGACAACGCTTCTTCTACCGTGTACCACGCGGGTCGTTTCACGTCATTTCGCTGATCCCATAGGGCGGCCATTCGCGGCGCCCCTCCTTTTTCCGCGGCGTAACAACGGTTTCGAGTTGTGACGCAACGCACAATATTTCCCCGAATGCGGTTCAAACGCTTGGCGCTGACATTGCAGCCAGGCATAATCGGTGCGCTTTGAGGCGCACGTGGATTCCTTATCCGGCGCGCTTGTCCCCGACATTTTCCTTACAAGGACGCCCCGCGTGAACCTGTCGTTTCTCATTTTCCTGAGCGTGCTGCAAGGCGTCACCGAACTGTTTCCGGTGAGCAGCCTCGGCCATACGCTGCTCGTGCCCGCCCTGTTCGGCATGCATATCGACAAACACGCGCCGCAATTGCTGCCGTTCCTCGTCGCGTTGCATCTCGGCACGGCGCTCGCGCTGCTTTGGTACTTCCGCAAACGCTGGTGCGCGCTGGTGCGCGGTTTCTTCGCGTCGTTCGGCGGCCGTCGCAACGACGACGCGCACATGATGTGGGCGCTCATCATCGGCACCATTCCGGCGGGTCTGGTCGGACTGATTCTGGAAAAGCGGCTCGAACGGCTTTTTCACGATTTGCGGATCGTCGCAATCGCGCTGATCGTCAACGGCGTGCTGTTGTGGTTCGGCGATCGCCTGCAGCGTTCGCGCGCGCATCAGGCGCCGGAGAAGCTGAGTTTCGGTCAGGCGTTTTTCGTCGGTCTTGCGCAGATCGGCGCGTTGATTCCAGGTTTCTCCCGCAGCGGCCTGACGATGATTGCCGGCAACGCTGCTGGCCTCACGGCGGAAAAATCGGCGGAATTCTCGTTCCTTCTCGGCACGCCGATTATTTTCGCGGCGGGCGTGCTCGAGTTGCCGAAGCTGTTCCATGCGCCGGGCCAACTCGCCGATGCGTTGCTCGGTGGTGTATTGACGGCGATCGCGGCCTATCTCAGCGTGCGGTTCCTGATGCGCTATTTCGAAGGCCGCGGACGTCTGGCGTCGTTCGGCGTATATTGCGTGATCGCCGGTATCGTGTTCCTCGGCTGGTTCATGCTCCATCCGCAGACGGTCTGATGGCGTTCACCATGTCCGCTAGCGTGCGCTGGCGGGCAGGGGACGATCGGTTATAATCCGGGCCCGGCTCAGCTTGCCGGGCCTGTTTGTTTGGTGGCCCGTTTCCTGACGTGCGGCGGCCGGTGTGACGCGCAGATTGTCTGCCACGCACGCGCCGGAGTGGATTTCCTGTCTACGGCACGGTCAGTTAGAATTTCGGTATCCCACGAACCCTGTTGCTTGCAGAGCCACAGGTTCCAATACCCGAGAGCAGGATCTCATTGCGGGCGATGCACGTTGTACGCGGCTGCATCGCCTCAGTTCAATACGGCAGTAGCTCAGCTGGATAGAGCATCGGCCTTCTAAGCCGAGGGTGGGGGGTTCGAGTCCCTCCTGCCGTACCAACAAACACAAGCTGTTACCAAGGTAATTCGCGACTTGGCTAGCTGCCAGATTTCTTCGAGTTCTGTCTCGCTCAGCCGTCACTTATCAAGTCAAAGTTCGAGGCTTTTCGGCTACTGTTAGATAGGCCATGCGAGCGGCTGAAGGTGACACGCGTCGCATCACCATTTCTGACCTTATCTCCAGCCATGTTCAATATCCTCCTCGTTCCGCTGGACGGCTCGCCCCAGAGTGTCCACGTCATCGACCTGGTCAGTCGCGTCGCGGCGCCAGGGACGGCTACCGTACACCTTCTGTGCGTTGTCGACCCTTCCTATCTGTTGCCGCCCGGTAGCCAAAGCGATGTCGCGCCCGACGGCCAGACCTACCCGTCCGCATACGCGCAGACATCTTTTGCACAATCCGTGCTGACTGCCGCAGGCGCACAGCTTGCCGACCGGAATCTCACGGTGAAACAGCACCTGTGCGCGGGAAATCGTCCGGCCGACGTCGTCGTCGAACAAGCCCGACTGCTGAACGCGGAGGTCATTGTGATGGGGCATCACCATTTGTCACGGCTGCGCCGCTGGGCGAACCCTTCGACCAGCGGAGAAGTCATCGAACGGTCGCCCTGTGCGGTACTGATCGAAACCCGGGACAAGGGCTAACACAAGGGCTAACACTCGGGCTAACTCATGACGCGCGACAGGCGCTAGCCCATTCGCCCGGCTGCGCCACGCGCGACTGTTACTGCGCCGGTTTCACATCGATCGAGTCGACGCGGTTCGGATAGAAGGCCAGATGTTGCGCGATCTCCTTCACGGCCGCATACGGCGACTCATAAGTCCACACCGCATTGACTGTCTTTTCACCGCCCGACGGAATGCTGTAGTACGCGCAATCGCCCTTGTACGGACAGTAGGTCGCGTGATCGGTGCGCTCCAGCAGCGTCATCTCGACGTCGTTGCGCGGAATGTAATACACCGGCGGATACGACGCTTCGCGCAGCACGAGCGCCTTGAGGGTATCCGCGATCACCTTGCCGGCGACGGTCACGACCACGCGCGCGTTGGACGGCTCGACCGTGATCGGATGATCGGGACCGGGCACCTTGATGGTTCTTTCAGTCATGCTGTTGAACTCCTGAATGTGGGCAAGCCTGCAACGTGTTGCGGAAGGTATCGAGCCGCGATCGACGAGGCAATCGCAACCTGGTTCGAAGCATACGCCGCTCATGAAAACGCGTCGGACCCGGCGTTCACGGCACGGCCATAAAAAAGGGCAGCCGAAGCTGCCCCGTCAAAGTCTCACCCTCGGGCGGACTGTTGCTTAACGCTTAACCTTTTCCGTCCAATCTCGGACAAGTTGCGCCTCTCGCTCACTGCTTGATGTTCAATGCAGCCGTGAGGTCGCCCATCGGCTTGCCACCGTTGCTGACCAGCGCCGCGTCGCGCGCCGCGATACCCGGCAGCGTCGGCAGCGAGAAGCGGTGCGTGATGAAGCGCAGGATCGAGGTGGTGTCGTACTGCGTGTGATCGACGTAACCCTTCTTCGCGTACGGCGAGATGATCAGCGCCGGAATACGCGTGCCCGGACCCCAGCGGTCGGCCTTCGGCGGCGACACGTGATCCCAGAAGCCGCCGTTCTCGTCGTACGTCACGACTACCACCATGTTGTTCCACTGCGGGCTCTTCTGCAGATGCGAGATCACGTCCGCGATGTGCTGGTCGCCCGACGCCACGTCCGTGTAGCCCGGATGTTCGTTCAGGTTGCCCTGCGGCTTGTAGAACGACACTTGCGGCAGCGTGCCGCTGTCGATCGCCTTGATGAACTCGGAGCCGGCCAGGCCGCCGTCGAGCAAATGCTGCGAACGGTTTGCGGTGCCCGGCGCCAGGTCGGCGAAGTAGTTGAACGGCTGGTGATGCGGCTGGAAATTCGGCGCCGTCAGATTCGCGCCGTAAATCACGTTCGACGTGCCGTTTTGCACCGCCGACACCGCAGCGCCCCACGCGCCGCCGTACCATGCCCACGACACCTTCGCGTTGTTCAGCAGATCGCCGATGTGCTGCTGCGACTGCGCCGGCAGGGTGGTGGCCTGGGTCGGATCGGCGAAATTCGTGTCGCCGCCGCTCGCCGGCTTGTTGCCGCTCGGCTGATACGGCGGCTGCATCGTGTTGATCGCGTAGAAGTCAGGCGTGAGGTTGCCCGAATTCACGTATTTGGGCGGACCGCTCAGCGCCGAAGCCGGCGAGTTGGACGCGAGCTTCAGCGTGACACCGTCGCTCTCCACCGACGAGATCGAGCCGGCCGCCACGCTCTTGTCCGCGTTCGGGTAAGTCGGCGTGCACGCGCAGATCAGCCACTGGTGGTTCAGGAACGAGCCGCCGAACGCGCCCATGAAGAAGTTGTCGGCGAGCGTGTACTGCTGGGCGATCTTCCACAACGGCAGCTTGTCGGCGTTGAGCGTGTAGTGGCCCATCACGAGGCCGCCCGAATCCGCCCACGCGGCGAACTTGTCGTTCTTGCCGCCGTTGATCTGCATCTGGTTCTCGTAGAAGCGGTGGTACAGGTCGCGGGTCGTCGCCGTGATCGGCGTGTTGAAACCCTTCGGGTCGTCGATGGCGAACGGGCTGTTCGGCAGATTCGCCGTCATGGCCTGCGTGACCACCGGCGTCACGCCGGTTTGCGTCAAGCCGTTCCACACCTGCGGCAGCGTCGCGAGCACGGTGCCGTTGCGATCCACCTGCGTGGCGCTCGCCGCCGTCACGTTCTGCAGACCGTTGGCGCCCGGGAAGTTGCCGTACAGGTTGTCGAAGCTGCGGTTTTCCGCGTAGATCACCACAACATTCTTGATCGACGTGATGTCCGGTTCGTTGACTTTGTCACCGCCGCACGCATACAGGCTTAGCGCTGCTGCGATCGCGATAGGCGTCGCGCAGATCAGTTTCTTGTTCATTTGATGTGGTTTCTCTCTCTCGCGTTGGGGACGGGCCATCTGAACTCCTTGCACGGATGACCGTGGGCGAAAGTTTGGCAAGGCAATTTGACAGAAAGATGTAACTATTTACGAATTGCTTCTGATTGCAAAATAACGTCGGCTGTATGTCATTTAAACGACATGCAGATGAAATACGCTCGCGGACTTCACCATCGCAAACTCACATCTTTCATATGCGGCCAGGTCTGACGGGGATTCGGAAAATAATGGCTCGGGTCGACGCACGGCGTGACGCCGGGCTCGCAACGACGCGCGTGCGGCAAGCGACGGCGTTCGCCCTGGCGGCCATGACCTTGACGCTTGCCGCCTGCGATGCGGGTGCGCCAGGCACGGCAGCCGCGGCGGGCACCGGTGCAGGCGTAGCGGCTTCGGCCACGCCGGTGGCGGCGTCGGCGGTGCAGGTGGCGGCCCATGAAGCGGGCCAGTCCCGCGCCCAGGTCTACGAATCCGTGCGGCAGATGACGGCGCTCGGCAAGCAACTATTCTTCGACGCGTCACTCTCCGGTTCGGGCAAGCTCGCTTGCGCGTCGTGTCACAGTCCGGACCATGGGTTCTCGCCGGCCAATGCGTTGTCGGTGCAACTGGGCGGCAGCGACATGCACCGCACCGGCATGCGCGCCGCGCCGACGCTGAAGTATCTGCAGTCGGTGCCGGCGTTCGCCGAGCACTATCACGAGTCGGATGACGAAGGCGACGAAAGCGTGGATGCCGGACCCACCGGCGGCCTGACCTGGGATGGCCGCGTCGACCGGGGCGGCGACCAGGCGCGCATTCCGCTGCTGTCGTCGTTCGAAATGGGCAGCACGCCGGCCAAGGTCACCGCGGCCGTCAAGGCCGCGCCATACGCGGACGCGTTCCGCGCGGCATTCGGCGCACACATTTTCGATAGCGACGACGCCACCTTCAAAGCGGTGCTGCAAGCGCTCGAAACCTTCGAGCAGACGCCGGAAACCTTCTATCCGTACACCAGCAAGTACGACGCGTATCTGGCGGGCAAAGCGCAGTTGACGCAAGCCGAACTGCGTGGCCTGCAACTCTTCAACGACGAGAAAAAAGGCAATTGCGCGAGCTGCCACATCAGCCAGCGCACCCTGGACGGCGCGCCGCCGCAGTTCAGCGACTTTGGTCTGATCGCGATCGGCGTGCCGCGCAATCGCGCGCTGTCCGTGAATCGCGATCCGCGTTTCTACGACCTCGGCGCTTGCGGCCCGGAGCGCACCGATCTGAAGGGGCGTGCCGAGTTTTGCGGCATCTTCCGCACGCCGACGCTGCGCAATGTGGCGTTGAAGAAGAGCTTTTTCCACAACGGCATCTACCATTCGCTTGATCAGGTGGTGCGTTTCTATGCCGAGCGCGACACGAACCCGGAGAAGTTCTATCCGGTGACGAAAGGCAAAGTGCGGAAATTCGACGATCTGCCTCAGCAGTACTGGGCCAATCTGAATACCGATCCACCGTTCGACCGCAAGCCGGGTGACAAGCCGGCGCTCGACGAGGCTGAAATCAAGGACGTGGTCGCGTTCCTGAATACGCTGACAGACGGATATAAGGCGGGAAGCGGGGCGGCCGATTCAGTGGCCGCGAAGTGAGGCGGGTGACACGATGACGGCTGGCTTAGCCGGTCGCGAGGGTCGAGATTAATTGCCGGCGCTCGCCAGCATGTAATAGCAACCGGCGAGCAGCAACGCGAAGGACAGCAACAGGCAGGCGA
Organism: Paraburkholderia sp. BL25I1N1; assembly: GCF_003002025.1. Classification (GTDB taxonomy): domain Bacteria; phylum Pseudomonadota; class Gammaproteobacteria; order Burkholderiales; family Burkholderiaceae; genus Paraburkholderia. The sequence goes on along the minus strand of NZ_PVZB01000016.1, from coordinate 35,648 downwards.
TGCCGACGCGCGTCAGCAGATTGGGCCAGCGGGCGCGAGGCAGCGCGTCCATCCGCACGGCGCGCCGCGCAAGTCCGGGATCGTGGCCAATCGCAACCGGCGCGAGCGCGGCGCACAGCAGCGCAAGCGCGATAGCGATGGTTTTGAGGACGGAGAGGGTGTGCATGGTGAGGCCTCTTCAGATTCGGATTGGCGCGGAGGCGCAACCGATCAATCTTAAGAAAGCGTCCTGGTGGCAGGAATGGGAGCTGTCCTAAAATTAGGGGCGCTCACTGGGCCGGCGGCGCGCGCTCCCCGGAAATGAGGCACGTCCTGTGCGAGGCTGGCGCTCGTTTTATCCGCTTCGGCAGGCGGTCGTTTCTCGCGGTCCGTTCGAGGGGGACATGCTATGCTTTTGGGGTCCAGATCACGAGACGCCATGCGCGCTCGAGACCGCCGAACACTTCCGAGGAGAACCCTTCATGTCGATGCGAACCCGCGTCCTGTCTCAACTGACCGCCAGCAGCCTGTTGCTGGGTGCTGCGATCGGCGCGCAAGCGGCAAATCTTGGCTTTCTGAACGACACGCCGATCAGCTACATGAAGCAACGCGACATCGACTCCGTCAAAAAGGCGGTGTTCGCCGCATTGAACGACAAGCAGGACGGCGAAACCGCGAACTGGGTCAACGAAGGCACGGGCAATAGCGTGAAGATCGACGCCGCGATCACGATGGCCAGCACGGCCAAAGAGGGCGATCGCACCTGCCGCGACCTCGGCGTCGTGCTGAGCGCCAAGGGACAATCCATGAACCTGCGCCCGCAGTTCTGCAAGCAGGGCAGCGGCACCTGGCAATTGCAGAAAAAGCACTGAGCGTGCAGGCCTTGATGGCGGCGCGCGCCGCCTGGCAGCCGACGCGGCCCGAGGCCACGCGCGTGCGTGTCGATGAATCCGCGCGTTTGTCTGAGATGGTGCGGCGATGAGCACACGGATTATTTCGTGCGGCATCGTTTTGCTCGACCCGGACGGCCGCGTGCTGCTTGCGCACGCCACCGAAACGTCGCACTGGGACATTCCGAAAGGACACGGCGAAGAAGGCGAGGCGCCGCATGTCACGGCGCTGCGCGAGATGGTCGAGGAGACCGGTATCGCCATAGTGCCCGAACGTCTGAAAGATCTCGGCCTGTTCGTTTATCGGCGCGACAAGGATCTGCATCTGTTCGGCGCGCGTGCCACCGTCGACGAACTCGATCTGAGCGTGTGCACCTGCACCTCGCTCTTTCCGCGCCGCTCGGACGGCACGCTGATTCCCGAAATGGATGCCTACCGCTGGGCCGCGCCCGACGAAGTGGACAAGTACGCGAGCCGCAGTCTCGCGCGGCTCTTTCAGACCACGCTGTCGCTCGCGGAACTGCATCGGTCGCTATAGCGGCGAGGCCGTGGCCGCGTGACGCTTCAGTCGAGCGCGCGGTCGTTTGGATGCGCGAACAGCGCGCGATTCTGCTCCGACAGCGGAAAATTCAGATTGATGCCGCGCGGCGGAATGGGTTGCGTGAACCACTGTTTGTACAGACGCTCCGCTTCGCCGGATGTCTGGCCGCGAGCGATCACGCCGTTGATGAGAGCGCGGAACGGCTCGTCGCCCTTGCGGAACATGCACGCGTAGACTTCGTAGCCCAGCGGCGTGCCGGTCACCACGAAGTCGTCGGGACGCGGATCGGTCGATTTGAATCCGTACACGATCGGCTCGTCCATCACGAAGGCCACGGCGCGGCCGTCCTTGAGCGCGTTGAAGGCCTCGGAATGGTCGCGCGCGCTGGTGATGCGCATGTTCAGGAGCTTGTCGGTGTTCAGGCGGCGTAGCAGGCGTTCATCCGAGGTGCCCGCGGTTGTCACGACCGCTTTGCCGGCCAGATCCTGAAAATCCGTGATGCCGGCGTTCTTGCGCGCGATCATGCGCACCGCGTACTGGAAAAAACTGTTCGAGAACGCGGCCACGTTTTCGCGTTCCACCGTGTGGGTGGTCGAGCCGCATTCCAGATCGATCTGGTTGTTCAGCAACATCGGCGTGCGGTTCGACGAGGTCACCGTGATCTCGTGCACCTTCAGCTGCGGCATGCCAAGTGTCTTCTTGATCTCCTCGACGATCTGCAGCGCGATGGTCTGCGAGTAGCCGACCGTGCCCTTGCCGTCGAAGTAAGAGAAAGGAATCGAAGCTTCACGCACGCCGAGCACGACCACGCCGTCGTCGTGGATTTTTCTCAGCGTGCCGGTGAGTTCATCCGCCTCAGCAGCGCAACTGAGCGACGCCGCGCCGAAGGTGATCAGCGCCAAGAGCGCGCAACCCGCGCCATGGGCGAAACGCGCGGCGTATGCCGTGTGCCCCGTCGTGTGCCGGGTACGGGCCCCGCGACGGCCTGCAACTTTCATCGGACCTCCCGGACTGGCGTGTGCGGATGCCGCGCCGTCGCCGTCGATGGAAACATGGTGCAACAAAACGGCGTGCATCTTTCGATCAAGACGCACGCCGTAACCAACCTCAGATGCGCGGTAAAGGGTGCGTTCCAGCTTACGCCGGCTTGCCCCAACTGTCGCGCAGACTGACGATGCGATTGAATACGGGCTTACCCGGCTTCGAATCGACGCGGTCGGCGACGAAATAGCCGTGACGCTCGAATTGATAGCGTTGTTCCGGCAGCGCTTCGCGCGCGCCCGGCTCAAGGTAGGCGTTGACCACGCGCTTCGAATCCGGATTCAGCGCTTCGAGGAAATCGCGGCCGCCGGCGTCCGGTTGCGGTTCCTTGAAGAGGCGGTCGTAGATGCGCACTTCGGCCGGGCACGCGGCTGCCGCGCTGACCCAGTGGATGTTGCCCTTGACCTTGTAGTTGTTCGCGCCTTCGGTGCCCGACTTGCTGTCCGGGAAGTAGTTGCAATGGACCGCGACGATGTTGCCGTTCTCGTCTTTATCCGCACCGACGCATTCGATCACGTAGCCGTAACGCAGACGCACCTTGTTGCCCGGGAACAGGCGGAAGTAGCCCTTCGGCGGCGTTTCGTTGTAGTCGTCGCGTTCGATCCACAGTTCGCGCGAAATCGGAAACTCGCGCACGCCCATTTCCGGATGATGCGGATGAACCGGCGCATTGCACGGCTCGCTCACGCCTTCGGGGAAGTTGTCGATGATCAGCTTGACCGGATCGAGCACGGCGGCGGTACGCGGCGCCTTCTCATCCAGATCGTCGCGCAGCGCGCCTTCGAACACGCTCATGTCGATCCACGAATCGACCTTGGTCACGCCGATGCGCTCGCAGAACAACTGGATCGCTTCCGGTGTGAAGCCGCGCCGGCGCACGCCGACGATGGTCGGCATACGCGGATCGTCCCAGCCGTCCACATGGCCCTCGGTCACGAGTTGCAGCAGCTTGCGCTTGCTGGTGATCGCGTAGGTCAGATTGAGTCGCGAGAACTCGATTTGTTGCGGCAGCGGGCGCGTGAAAATGCCGGCTTCGGCGAGCTCGTTCAGAATCCAGTCGTACAGCGGACGATGGTCCTCGAACTCCAGCGTGCACAGCGAATGCGTGATGTTTTCCAGCGCGTCCGAGATGCAGTGCGTGTAGTCGTACATCGGGTACACGCACCACTTGTCGCCGGTACGGTAGTGATGAGCGAAACGAATCCGGTAGATCACCGGATCGCGCATGTTGAAGTTCGGCGACGCCATGTCGATTTTCGCGCGCAGCACGTGCTCGCCTTCCTGGAACTCGCCGGCCTTCATGCGACGGAACAGGTCGAGATTCTCCTCCACCGAACGCTCGCGGAAGCGCGACGGCGTGCCGACTTCGGTAGCCGAGCCGCGGTTCGCGCGCATTTCTTCGGCCGACTGGCTGTCCACGTACGCCTTGCCGCGCTCGATCAGCAGTTCGGCGAATTCGTACAGCTTGTCGTAGTAGTCGCTCGCGTAGTAGAGCTCGGACTTGCCGTCTTTCTCCCACTCGAAGCCGAGCCAGCGCACGGCGTCGATGATCGAGTCGACATATTCGACGCTTTCCTTTTCCGGATTGGTGTCGTCGAAGCGCAGATGGCACACGCCGCCGTAGCTGCGCGCCACGCCGAAATTCAGGCAGATGCTCTTGGCGTGACCGATATGCAGATAGCCGTTCGGCTCGGGCGGGAAGCGCGTTTCGACGCGCTGGCCCCACTTGCCGGTGCGGTTGTCGTCGTCAATGATATTGCGGATGAAATTGGATGCCGCTGGCGCGTCGTTGCGTTCGGTATTCATGCGAGAAGGTGAGAGTCTGTCGGGGGCGCGCAATGCGTCCTCTTATCCGACAATTCTACCTGACGAGCCCCGTTGCGGCAGGCGAGTGCGGCGCGCAGCCAACGTTTGAGCCATTTTGACGGTGATTGAAGGGCCAGGCCGGCGCTGTAACAGGAGGTAAAACGTTTTGTTCACGCGAGCGGCGCCGACTTAGGATGCGAGCGGCGCGGGTTCGCCCACGCTGGCTGCGCGGGTTGTCCGCGTCAGTGTGCTGGCGTCGCAATGGGCCGTATGCGCCCGCTTTCGGCCCGTTGCATCGGGCAGCCTTTCGTGCGGCGTGAGTCCGCGGGCGGGCGACCAGCGCGCATCGAGAGGTGCATTAGCAGGGGTGCATTAGCCGCCTCGCCGCGCCTCAAAGCCCGCCCCCGATTTTTCCCGGGGCAGTGCAGCTTGCCCACAACGCGCAGCGCGCGCGCTCGTCGCAGCGATCCTCGCAGGCCGCACCGCCCCTTGTCGCCTTGCACGAATTCCTGCCGTTCGTGCACCATGGCGCCCTCAGTTGCCGGAGTTTCTCGGATGTCTGTCCCGACGCACGGCGCGCCTCGCGCGCCTTTCACTTTTCTTTCCCTGACCCGGATCCTGACCGTGTCGGCCGTGCTCGCCTCCTTCGCGGGCGGCACGGTCGCGCTGGCGAAAACGCCGCCGCCCAAGGCCGTGTTCGACGCATCGGCGGTGGCCGTGCCGGACCGCTATAGCGCGGACACGGCGCAGCAGATCTTTGCCGTCGGCGGCAACGCGGTGGATGCCGCTGTCGCCGTCGCCTTCACCCTGGCCGTGACCGCGCCGGATGCGGGCAACCTCGGCGGCGGCGGGTTCATGACGGTGTTCATGGACGGCAAGCCGTATTTCCTCGACTATCGCGAGAGCGCGCCGCGACAGGCGACCCGCGACATGTATCTCGACGACAAGGGCAATCTGCTGCCGGGCATGAGCGCCGTGGGCCATCGCGCGGTGGCCGTGCCGGGCACCGTCGAGGGCATGTGGGAAGTACACCAGCGCTTCGGCAAACTGAAGTGGAAGCAAGTGCTGGCGCCCGCGATCCGCTACGCCACCGACGGTTTCCAGGTCGAACCGTGGTTGCAGCAACGCCACGACGCAGCCGCGAGTAATTTTGCCGGCAAGACCAATTTCGATGCCTACTTCTCCAGTCTCAAGGCGGGCGCGACATACCGCCAGCCTGAACTGGCGCAGACGTTGTCGCGCATTGCAAGCGACGGCGGGCGCGAATTCTACGAAGGCCGCACCGGCGATCTGATCGCCCAGCAGATGTACGGCCACGGTCTGGTCACGAAACAGGATCTGCTTCAGTACAAGGCCGTGTGGCGTCAGCCGCTTACCGCCGACTGGAACGGCTACCAGGTTGTCACCGCGCCGCCGCCGAGTTCGGGCGGCGTGGGTCTGATCCAGATGCTGAAGATGAAGGCCGACCTGAAGCAGGCGTTCGACGGCCTCGAACTGAATTCCGTGCCGTACATCCATCTGATCGCGCAGATCGAGGACCGCGTGTTCGCCGATCGCCAGCAATACCTGGGCGATCCGGATGCATACAAGGTGCCGAGCGCCAAACTGTTCGACGACGCCTACCTCGCGCAGCGCGCCGACGAAGTCAAACCCGACGAAGTGCCGGGCGCGACGCCGGTCAAGCCGGGACTCGGCGACGCTGTTCCGGAGAAGGCGCAAACCACACATTTCTCGGTGGTCGACAAGTGGGGCAACGCCGTGTCGAACACTTACACGCTGAACGGGGACTTCGGTTCGGGCGTGGTGGTGGACGGCGCCGGCTTTCTGCTGAACGACGCCATGGACGACTTCGTGACCAAACCCGCCGGCGCGAACAGTGCCGAACTGAACACCGTGGCGCCGGGACGCCGTCCGCTGTCGTCGATGACGCCGACCATTCTGCTGAAGGACAACAAGGTGTCGCTCGTGATCGGCACGCCCGGCGGTTCGCGCATCCTGACGTCGATTTTCCAGGTGATGACCGACCTGTACGACTTCAACATGTCGCCCACCGACGCGCTCGCCGCCATGCGTTTTCACCACCAGTTGCTGCCGCAGAAGACGATCTATTTCGAGCCGTATCGTCCCATCACGGGTGAGTTGGCCGAGCAGTTGCAGGCCAAGGGCTACACGCTCGAAGGGCAGTCGTTCAATGGCGACGTCCAGATGATCCGCATCGAGGGCACGACTCCCGTGCCGGCGGCGGATCCGCGCGGCGTGGGCGTGGGGCGCGTAATGCATTGACGCGGCGATGCGGGCTTGCGCCGGCGCGAGCAAAAACCACAGGCCAAAAACAATAAACTGCGACTAACAACCGACACGGGGAACGCGGATGAGCGAACGAAAACAACCCACCACGCTGGTGCTGCCGGGCTACCAGAACTCCGGCGCCGGCCACTGGCAGACGCGTTGGGAAGAACTGAATCCGGCCTTCGCGCGGGTGCGGATGCCGGACTGGGATCACCCTGAGCGCGACGCCTGGTGCCGCACGCTGGACGCCGCGGTGACCGCCGCCGATGCGCCCGTGGTCTTCGCCGCGCACAGCCTCGGCTGCCTGACGACGGCTTTCTGGGCGGCGCAATATGCGAGCGCCGCGCAGCTTGCGAAGGTGGCGGGCGCGTTTCTGGTCGCGCTGCCCGATCCGGCCGAGGCGCATTTTCCGCGGGACGCGCGCGGTTTCGCGCCTGTGCCGCTCGAACGGTTGCCGTTTCCGACCATTGTCGTAGCCAGCAGCGATGATCCCTACGGCGGCGTGGCGTTTTCACAGACCTGTGCGAACGCGTGGGGCAGCCGCTGGATCGACCTCGGCTCGCGCGGCCATATCAACGCGGACAGCGGGCTCGGCGATTGGGACGAAGGGCGTAAGTGGCTGGAGTCGTTCGGGCCGCGCTAGCCGCCCGCGCCGTCGATTGGGGAGTCCGTTTCCGCGCTGGGTTCATCGCGACGTTGCGCTCCGCGGCGCACCTCGCATCTTCGGAGCTTGCGGCGGCCTGACTGCGGACTCAAATTGCGGACTCAAATCACGGACTGGCTCCGCAACGCCGCAATCCTCGCTTCGTCATAGCCCAGCACGTCGCGCAAGATGCTCTCTGTGTGCTCCCCGAGCATGGGCGGATGCGTAAGCGCTTCAGGCGGCGTGCCGGTCATATTGATCGGATTGCGCACCAGCTTAACCGTTCCGCCCGACGGATGCGGCAGGTCCACCTGGAGCCCACGCGCCAGCACCTGCTCGTTCTCGAACACTTCGCCGAGATCGTTGATCGGCCCGCACGGCACACCCGCCGCCTCGAGCGCGGCGATCCATTGCTGCTTGCCCTGCAGGCGGACCATCTCCGCGAGAATCGGCACGAGGATGTCGCGGTTGCGCACCCGCGCCGGGTTGGTGGCAAAGCGCCCGTCGTCCGCCAGTTCCGGGCGGCCGCCCGCTTCGACGAACTTGCGGAACTGACCGTCGTTGCCGACCGCGACGATGATCCACCCGTCGCTCGTCTGGAAGGTCTGATACGGCACGATGTTCGGATGCGCATTGCCCCAGCGCACCGGAGGCTGGCCGCTCGCCAGGTAGTTCGAGTTCATGTTCGCGAGCATCGCGACCTGCACGTCGAGCAGCGCCATGTCGATGTACTGGCCTTCGCCCGTCCGGTCGCGGTGGGTGAGGGCGGTGAGCACGGCGATAGTCGAATACATGCCGGTCATGAGGTCGGCAATCGCGACGCCGGCCTTCTGCGGACCGCCGCCCGGCTGGCCGTCACGCTCGCCGGTAATGCTCATGAAGCCGCCGATGCCTTGCACGATGAAGTCGTACCCGGCGCGCTGCGCATACGGCCCGGTTTGCCCGAAGCCGGTCACCGAGCAATAGACGATGTCGGGCTTCACTTCTTTGAGCGATGCGTAGTCGAGGCCATACTTCTGTAGCTGACCTACCTTGTAGTTCTCCAGCACCACGTCGCTCTGCGCGGCCAGTTCGCGAATGATCCGCTGGCCTTCGGGCGAGGCGATATCCACGGTGACCGAGCGCTTGTTGCGGTTCGCCGCAAGGTAGTACGCGGCCTCGCGCGTGTCTTCGCCTGCGGGTGTCTTGAGGTACGGCGGCCCCCAGTGGCGGGTGTCGTCGCCGACTTCGGGGCGTTCGATCTTGATCACGTCGGCGCCGAAATCGGCGAGCGTTTGCGCGCACCAGGGGCCGGCGAGTACGCGTGTGAGATCCAGCACGCGGATATGACTGAGAGCGCCCATATTGTTCGATGTCTCCTTCTTCGTAGCCAAGGCGGCGCGCGAGGCGCTGCGGGATGGAGGCAATCTTAAGCGATTCCCGCGCGCTGGCGCAGTCGGCCGAACGGTATAGGACGAATGACGGGCCTCGCAAAGTGCCGCCATGTCCCACGGCGCCCGCTCGAACCTGGCCGAACGGCCAGCCATGCAGCCCGCGCCGCCGCGCACGGGCGCCGATCCCGTATAATCAGTCGTTTAAGAAACAAACAGTTGGCGCATCCCACGATGCCGCCGGTAACAGCCAGGGAACTGGCAAACCCGTCCCCCGCACGCCATGAAAGCCGCCGAAATCCGCGAGAAATTCCTCAAGTTCTTCGAATCGAAGGGCCATACGATCGTTCGCTCGTCGAGCCTTGTGCCCGGCAACGACCCGACGCTGCTCTTCACCAATTCGGGAATGGTGCAGTTCAAAGATGTGTTCCTGGGCGCGGAATCGCGCCCCTACTCGCGCGCCACGACCGCGCAGCGCAGCGTGCGCGCCGGCGGCAAGCATAACGATCTGGAAAACGTCGGCTACACCGCGCGTCACCACACGTTCTTCGAAATGCTGGGCAACTTCTCGTTCGGCGACTACTTCAAGCGCGACGCGATCCACTACGCGTGGGAGTTGTTGACGGGCGTGTATCAGTTGCCGAAAGACAAGCTCTGGGTCACCGTCTATCACGAAGACGACGAAGCGCACGACATCTGGGCGAAAGAGGTGGGCGTGCCGGTCGAGCGCATCATTCGCATCGGCGACAACAAGGGCGCGCGCTACGCATCGGACAACTTCTGGCAGATGGCCGACGTCGGTCCGTGCGGCCCGTGCTCGGAAATCTTTTACGACCACGGCCCGGAAGTCTGGGGCGGCCCGCCGGGATCGCCCGAGGAAGACGGTGACCGCTACATCGAGATCTGGAATCTCGTGTTCATGCAGTTCAGCCGCGACGCGCAAGGCAACATGACGCCGCTGCCCAAGCAGTGCGTCGACACCGGCATGGGTCTGGAGCGTATCGCCGCCGTGCTGCAGCACGTGCACAGCAACTACGAGATCGACCTGTTCCAGGCGCTGATCAAGGCCGCCGGCCGCGAAACCGGCGTGAGCGATCTGACCAACAACTCGCTGAAGGTGATCGCCGACCACATCCGCGCGTGCTCCTTCCTGATCGTCGACGGTGTGATTCCGGGCAACGAAGGCCGTGGCTATGTGCTGCGCCGGATCGTGCGCCGTGCGATCCGCCACGGCTACAAGCTGGGCAAGAAGGGTTCGTTTTTCCATCGCATGGTGGGCGATCTCGTCGCGCAAATGGGCGGCGCATACCCGGAACTGAAGGAAGCCGAACAACGCGTGACCGACGTGCTGCGTCAGGAAGAAGAGCGCTTCTTCGAGACCATCGAGCACGGCATGTCGATTCTCGAGAGCGCGCTGGCCGACCTCGAAGCCAAGGGCGGCAAGACGCTCGACGGCGAACTCGCATTCAAGCTGCACGACACGTACGGCTTCCCGCTGGACCTGACGGCGGACGTGTGCCGCGAGCGCGAAGTGACGGTCGACGAAGCCGCCTTCGACGAAGCCATGGCGCGTCAGCGCGAGCAGGCTCGCGCGGCGGGCAAGTTCAAGATGGCGCAAGGCCTCGAATACTCGGGCGCGAAGACCACGTTCCACGGCTACGAAGAAATCGTCTTCGACGACGCGAAGGTTATCGCGTTGTATGTAGATGGCGCCTCCGTGCAGGAAGTGCATGACCATGACGGCCAGCAGGCTGTCGTCGTGCTGGACCACACGCCGTTCTACGCGGAGTCGGGCGGCCAGGTCGGCGACCAGGGCGTGCTCGCCAACGCGAGCGTCCGCTTCGCGGTGAGCGATACGCTAAAGGTGCAGGCCGACGTGGTCGGTCATCACGGCACGCTCGAACAGGGCACGCTGAAGGTGGGCGACGTCGTCAAGGCGGAAATCGACGCGGTGCGCCGCGCTCGCACGCAACGCAACCACTCGGCCACTCACCTGATGCATAAAGCGCTGCGTGAAGTCCTCGGTTCGCACGTGCAGCAGAAGGGCTCGCTCGTCGACGCGGACAAGACCCGTTTCGACTTCGCGCACAACGCGCCGATGACCGACGAGCAGATCCGCCGCGTAGAAGAAATCGTCAACGCCGAAGTGCTGGCGAATGCGCCGGGCATCGTGCGCGTCATGCCGTTCGACGAAGCGGTGAAGGGCGGCGCGATGGCGCTGTTCGGCGAAAAGTACGGCGACGAAGTCCGCGTGCTCGACCTGGGCTTTTCGCGTGAGTTGTGCGGCGGTACGCACGTGCATCGCACCGGCGACATCGGCCTCTTCAAGATCGTCATGGAAGGCGGCGTGGCGGCGGGCATCCGCCGCGTGGAAGCGATCACGGGCGACAACGCCGTGCGCTTCGTGCAGGACCTCGACGCGCGTATCAACGCGGCCGCGGCGGTGTTGAAGGCGCAACCGTCGGAACTGACGCAGCGGATCACGCAGGTCCAGGACCAGGTGAAGTCGCTGGAGAAGGAACTGAGCGCGCTGAAGTCGAAGATGGCGTCGAGCCAGGGCGACGAGCTGGCCGGTCAGGCGATCGAAGTCGACGGTGTGCATGTGCTGGCGGCTACGCTCGAAGGCGCGGACGTCAAGACGCTGCGCGAAACCGTCGACAAGCTGAAGGACAAGTTGAAGAGCGCGGCGATCGTGCTGGCATCGGTCGAAGGCGGCAAGGTGAGCCTGATCGCCGGCGTCACGGCGGACGCGAGCAAGAAGGTCAAGGCAGGCGATCTGGTCAACTTCGTGGCGCAGCAGGTCGGCGGCAAGGGCGGCGGCCGTCCGGACATGGCTCAGGCTGGCGGCACCGAGCCGGCGAATCTGCCGGCGGCGCTGGCTGGCGTGAAGGGCTGGGTCGAAGGCCAGCTTTGATTCTGATGTGATTGGGCCACGCGGGGCGCTGGAAGATCAAGCGTCTCGCGTGGCCCGAGTTTTTTTCAGAGTTTGGCGCGCCGGATTCCGAATGGGCGCCGCGCCGAGCGTTGATTTTGCTCGCAGTGTTCGTTTCGACGGATGCCGGTCCCGCCGCCAAAGATCAGATCGCGCCTTCTGCGGCGGTCGCGATCCCAGTTGAATTCACCGCATCCTGCCGCATTACCAACGCCTGCTTCAACGCGTTCAGCGCGGACGAAAAGTGTCCGCGCCGCCACACCAGCAGCGTCTCGATCACGCCGATATCGGGCAGTTCATGCACCGCGATATTGCTGGCGTCGGTCTGTAAATTCAGCACCGACCGCGGCGCGACCGCCACCCCCGCGCCAGCGGCCACGCAGGCCACGATCGCGTGATAAGAGCCCAGCTCCAGCACGCGCGCCGGCCTCACGCCGTGCTCCAGATACCACTTCTCGATATAAGACCGGTAAGCACAGCCGCGCTCGAACGCGATCAGCGTGGACAACGCAATGTCCCTAACGTCGCGAATCGGCCGATGACCGCGCGGCGTCAGCATTACCAGCTCTTCCCGAAACACCGGTACCGACTCGAATAAATCGCCGAGCGTGGCCGGATCCAACGGCGTCGCCACCAACGCCGCATCCACTTCGAATTCACGCACCCGCTCGATCAGCTTGCCGGTCGTGCCGGTCTCGAGTTCCAGCGCGACGGCGGGCCACTGCTGGTGATAACGTGCGAGCAGGGCGGGAAGACGCGTAGCCGCGACACTTTCCATCGTGCCCAAACGCAACCGTCCGCTTGGACGATCCTCACGCACTGCGTGACGCGCTTCATCCGCGAGCGCGAGCAGGCGCTCGGCGTACGGCAGCAGCGTCTCGCCGGCGGGCGTCAGCACGAGACGGCGGCCGTCGCGGATGAACAGGTCGGTGCCCAATTGCTCCTCGAGCTGCTTGATACGCGTGGTAACGTTCGATTGCACACGATTGAGCTTGGCGGCAGCGCGCGTCACGCCGTTTTCCCGCACGACGGCGCGAAAAATGGTCAAAGCGGCCAGGTCCATGATTCTCTCTAGGCGATGGGTGATATCCGAATTATTCATTTTTCGTGATTGAAAGGTCAAGCTAGTATGGATATCCGCCATCCGACCCGTTGACTGCATTCATTGCCGCCGCCCATGAACGACCTCGCCTCCACCCCGCACGGCAGCTTCGCCGAACGCCACGCCGCCCGTCGCGCGGCGCTTGCCTGCATGGTCACGCTGGCCGTCGCGCTCGGCATCGGGCGATTCGCATTCACGCCGCTCTTGCCGCTGATGCTTCACGGCGGCGGATCCGGTCAGCCGCAGCTCGATATTCAGCATGGCGGCTGGCTGGCGTCGTTCAATTACGCCGGGTATTTCGTCGGCGCGGTCACGTGCGCGGCGCTGCGGATCGAGCCGGCGCGGATGGTGCGCATGGGGCTCGCCGCGACGGTGCTGCTGACGTTGACGATGGGCGTGACGAGCCAGTTCTGGGTCTGGGCGGCGGTGCGGTTTATCGCGGGCGCGATCAGTGCCTGGACGTTCGTCTTCGCGTCCCAGTGGGGCTTGCGGCGGCTCGCCGAAATCGGGGCGCACGGGTGGGGCGGGGTGATCTATACGGGGCCCGGCGTGGGCATTGTCGGCACGGGCTTGCTGGTCAGTGTGGCAGGCGGGTACGGGGCCGCCACCGGATGGATCGGGTTCGGGCTGATCGCGGCGATTCTGTCGGTCGTGGTTTGGCCGGTGTTCGGCACTGCGTCCAGCGGCGGAGAAAAGGCTCGAAGCGCTCGCATGGTCGGTTCCGGTAGTGGCGATCAGGCGTGTGCCGGCAAGACGAGCCAGCGTGTCGGCGGCCAGGCCGGCGCGACTGAACGCGCCGCAGTCCAGGGTGCAACCACCCACGCAACCCACCGCGCCGACGCCCTCTGGCTCGTCCTCCTCTACGGCATCCCAGGGTTCGGCTACATCATCACCGCGACGTTCCTGCCCGTCATCGCACGTCACGCATTGCCCGGCTCGTCGTGGCCCGACCTGTTCTGGCCAATGTTCGGCGCGGCGCTGATCGTCGGCGCATTGCTGGCGGCGCGTTTGCCCGTGCATTGGGACAACCGCACGCTGCTGGCCGGCTGCTATGTGCTGCAGGCGTGCGGCATCGCCCTTGGCATCGTGCGGCCGACGGCGGCCGGCTTCTCGTTCGGCAGCATCCTGATCGGCCTGCCGTTCACCGCGATCACGCTATTCGCGATGCGCGAGGCGCGGCGCCTGCGTGGCGACGACGCTGCCGGCCTGATGGGCTACGCGACGGCGGCCTACGGCGTCGGCCAGATCGTCGGCCCACTGGTCGCCGCGCCGATCGCCGAGCAGACCGGGTCGTTTTCACCGGCCTTGTGGCTGGCGGCGGGGGCGTTGTTGCTGGGCGCGACCGGGCTACTCGTCGTCGCGCGCATGCCGCGCGGCCGGGGCCGCATGCCCGATTGCGGATGCCACTGAGCGCGCATCGATAAAGGCGTTGCTGCCCACGCTGCAGCCCGCGGAAAACAAATAACCGCAGCGCGCACTAAAATGACCGCTTTCCGTCATTCCAGCGCGCCCATCGCCGGACGCGCCGCCCGCCATGCAACATTTCGCGTCCGACAACTACGCCGGCATCTGTCCCGAAGCCCTCGACGCGCTGATCGCCGCCAACAACAGCGGCCACGAACCAGCCTACGGCGACGATTCCTGGACCAACCAGGTGTGCGACCGCCTGCGCGACCTGTTCCAGACCGACTGCGAAGTGTTTTTCGTGTTCAACGGCACGGCCGCCAATTCACTGGCGCTCGCGTCGCTGTGCCAGTCGTATCACTCGGTGATCTGCCACGAACTCGCGCACATCGAAACCGACGAATGCGGCGGCCCGGAGTTCTTCTCGGGCGGCTCGAAGTTGCTGACCGCGCCGGGCATCGGTGGCAAGCTCACGCCGGATGCGATCGAAGCCGTCGTCACGCGCCGCGCCGACATCCATTACCCGAAGCCGAAAGTCGTCACGCTCACCCAATCGACGGAAGTCGGCACGGTCTACAGCGTCGAGGAAGTGCGGGCGATCGCGGCGATCGCCAAACGGCGTCATCTGAAGGTGCATATGGACGGCGCGCGTTTTGCCAACGCGGTCGCCGCGCTGGACGTGCATCCGTCGGAGATCACGTGGCGCGCGGGCGTCGACGTGCTGTGCTTCGGCGGCACCAAGAACGGCTTGCCGGTGGGTGAAGCGGTGGTGTTCTTCGACCGCGCGCTCGCCGACGATTTCGCGTACCGCCTGAAGCAAGCCGGCCAACTGGCGTCGAAGATGCGCTTCATTTCCGCGCCGTGGCTCGGCCTGCTCGACAACGACGTGTGGCTGCGCAACGCGCGTCACGCGAACGCGATGGCGCAACTGCTGCAAACGCGGTTGCGGGAAATTCCGGGCGTGAGCATCATGTTCCCCGGAGAATCGAACGCGGTCTTTGCGCAATTGCCCGCGCAAGCCGCCAAGGCCATGCGCGCGCGTGGCTGGAAGTTCTACGAATTCATCGGCGCGGGCGGATGCCGGCTGATGTGCGCGTGGGATACGCAGCCGGAAACGGTCGAGCGGTTCGCCGCCGAGGTGCGCGAGTTGTGCGCGGCGTGAAAACCAGAAGCTAACGACAAACACGATTACACAAGACAACAAGACGTCCTCCTCGCCATGACCGATTACCGATTTTGCCCACGCTGCGCCACGCCTTTGACCGAGCGCGCCGACGCCGCACACGAAGGCGGCCGCATCCGTCAGAGCTGTCCTGATACGGCGTGCGGCTACGTCCATTGGAACAATTCGCTGCCGGTGGTGGCGGCGATCGTCGAATACGAAGGCAAGATTCTGCTTGCGCGCAACGCCGCATGGCCGGAGGGCATGTTCGCGCTGATCACGGGCTTCCTCGAAAACGGCGAGACGCCGGAAGAGGGCATTGCCCGCGAAGTGTTCGAGGAAACCTCGCTGCACGCGGAGACGGCCGAGCTGATCGGCGTGTACGAATTCATGCGCAAGAACGAACTGATCATCGCGTATCACGTGAAGGCGTACGGCACGATCGCGTTGTCGCCGGAATTGCTGGAGTACCGGCTGGTCGAGCCGGCCAAATTGCGGCCGTGGCGCGCGGGCACCGGCCAGGCGCTCGGCGAATGGATGCGGCGGCGCGGCCTGCCGTTCGAGTTCGTCGAAAGACCGGGGCAGTGAGCCGGTTGACTGGTTCGCCGATGAGCCGTGCTGGGCGAGTAGCGCAGCACGGCTCATATCTCCTGTCTGATCACGCGCCGTCAGCGAAGGCGCTCGCAGCGCATGCTGACCGAATCGCATTGACGAAAACAACCAGCCGCACAACGTTCACGATAACGCCCGAGACGACCACGCCAGCATGAACAAACCCGCATCCGCCCCGCGCGGCGCCTACCCGCACTTCCTGACGATCCCGACCCGCTGGATGGATAACGACGTCTACGGCCATGTGAACAACGTCGTCTACTACAGCTATTTCGACACCGTGGTGAACGAGTATCTGATCCGCGCCGGCGTGCTCGATTTCGAGCAGGGCGAGACGATCGGCCTCGTGGTCGAGACGCAATGCAATTATTTCGCGCCGCTGGCGTTCCCCGACCGGATCGACGCGGGCCTGCGCGTGATACGGCTCGGCACGTCGAGCGTGCGCTATCAGGTCGGTCTCTTCAAGGAAGGCGAGGACCAACCCGCCGCGCAAGGACACTTCGTGCATGTGTATGTGAATCGTGTCACACGGCGCCCGGTGAATCTGCCCGCGCAATTGCGCGCGGCGCTCGAACCGTTGAGCGTCGCGGAACAGCCGGATTAGGCGCGTGCAGTCGTTCGTTATCAATCTGCTCAACGGCGTCAGTTACGGCCTGCTGCTGTTCATGCTGTCGGCGGGCCTGACGCTGATCTTCAGCATGCTCGGCGTGCTGAATTTCGCGCATGCGAGTTTTTACATGCTCGGCGCGTATGTTGGATTTTCGGTGGCGGCGCGCGCGGGCTTCTGGAGCGCGCTGGTCGTCGCGCCGCTCGTCGTCGGGCTGATCGGCGCGGCTCTCGAGCGTTGGCTGTTGCGGCGCGTGCGCGTGCAGGGCCATTTAGCCGAGTTGCAGCTGACGTTCGGCGCCGCGTATCTGCTCGGCGAACTGGTCAAGCTCGGCTGGGGCTTGAGTCCGCTGTCCGCGACCGTGCCCGTCGTGCTCGACGGGCCGCTTTTCACCGTCTACGGCGCGGCGTTCGCCCGCTATCGCGCGTTCATGATGGCGGTGTCGCTCGCCATGCTCGCTGTTCTGTTCGCGGTGTTGCGCGTGTCGAAGGCGGGCCTGATCGTGCGCGCCGCGCTCACGCACGCGAGCGCCGTCGAAGCGCTCGGCCACAACGTGCCACGCGTGTTCACCGGCGTGTTCGCGGCCGGCACGGCGCTCGCCGCGCTGGCCGGCGTGATCGGCGCGCCGCTCTTCGTGGTCGAGCCGGGGATGGCGGAGTCGCTCGGCTCGATCGTGTTCGTGGTGGTCGTGATTGGCGGGCTGGGTTCGCTGACGGGCGCGCTGGCAGCGTCGCTGCTGGTCGGTTGCGTGCAGACGCTGGCTGTGGCGAGCAATGTGTCGCTGGGCGACGTCCTGTCGATTTTCGACGCAACGCTCCCCGTCGAATGGGACGCGCTGACGCTTGCGCAACTCGCGCCGCTGATTCCGTATCTGCTGCTGGTGGCGATGCTGGCGCTGCGCCCGCGCGGCCTGTTCGGACGGCGCGACGATCATGCGTGAGGCCAAGGAATCATCGGCGCTGTCCGCGAGCGCGCCGCGTGCGCTGTGGCGCGTGCTCGCGCCGTGGCTTGCGCTGCTTCTGTTGCTTGCCGTGCCGCCCTTCGTCTGGCCGCAAAGCTGGCTGCTCGCCTATCTCGCGCAGACCGCAACGATGATTGTGTTCGCGCTTTCATACAACCTGCTGCTCGGCGAGACGGGGCTGCTGTCGTTCGGTCATGCCGCTTACTCGGGATTGGGCGCGCTGGCGGCCGCGCAGGTGTTCAACCGGATAGGTGTGCCGCTCGCGCTGCTGCCGCTGGTCGGTGGAATTGGCGGCGTGCTGTGCGGCGTGCCGTTCGGCTTCATTTCGACGCGGCGCGCCGGCACGGCCTTCGCGATGATCACGCTCGGTCTCGGCGAACTCGTCGCGGCCGCGGCGTGGACGCTGCCTGACTGGTTCGGCGGCGAGGCGGGCGTGGCGATCGATCGCGCGAGCGGCGTGCCGCTGGGAAGCTGGAGCTTCGGCCCGGCGCGCGAGGCGTATGCGCTGATTGCCGTGTGGTGCCTGCTCGCGTGCGCGGCGATGTTCGCGCTTTCGCGCACGCCTCTCATGCGCCTTGCCAATGCCGTGCGTGACAATCCCGTGCGGGCGGCGGCCATCGGCTGCTATCCGCGTCGCATTCGCCATGGCGTCGTGGTGATGTCAGCGTTTTTCGCGGGTATCGCGGGGACGCTGGCGCTGATCAATGTGGAGCTGGTGTCGACGGAAAGCGTCGGCATGCTGCGCTCGGGCGCGGTGTTGATCGCCACGGTGATCGGCGGCACGGCGGCGTTTTGCGGGCCGGTCGCGGGCGCGGTCGTTCTGACGTTTTTCAGCGTCGCGGTGGCGAGCGTCACGCGAGCCTGGCTGTTCTATCTGGGGCTGTTCTTCATCGTGGTCGTGGCGATGTCGCCCGATGGATTGGCGGGCTTCGCGCAGCGTTTCATGGCGCGGGTGGCCGCGCACGGCTGGCGCCGCTGCGCCGCTGCGTATTGGTGGGGCACGGCCGCCGCATTGTTGTGGACCGTGGCCGTCGTGCTCGCCGTGCAATGGGCCTACGCGGCGCAATTCGGCGCAAGCGACGGCGCGGCGTTCGATGTGCCGGGCGTGCCGTCGTGGATCATCGCGTCGCCGCTTTACTTCGGCGCCATGATCTTTGTGCTGGCCACGCTGGGAGCACTGGCCGCGCATTACGCGAGGCGCGCTCAAGCGTTGCTCATGAGCCCGCGCTCAAGCGCCACGGCCACCGCCGGAGCCTCGCGATGATCCCCGCGCTCGCGCTCTACGGCATCGAAAAACGCTTCGGCTCGACACGGATTCTGCGCGGCGTCGACCTCGCGATCCAACCCGGCGAGCGCCACGCGCTGATAGGTCCTAACGGCGCGGGCAAGTCGACGCTCTTCAATCTGATCGCCGGCGGCGCGCGGCCGAACGCGGGGCGCATCGATCTGTTCGGCGCCGAGATCACGCGGCTCGCGCCAGCCGCGATCACGCGTCGCGGGCTTGCGCGCAGCTTCCAGAGCACCAGCGTGTTCACGCGGCTCAGCGTGTTCGACAACCTGCGCTGCGCGGCGCTGCTGGCTGAGCGCGACCGCACGCGCTGGTGGCAGCGTTTCAGCGGCTCGCCAACGGTCGACGCGCGCGCCGCACACGTGCTCGACGCGGTGGGCCTGAGCGAGCGCCGCCACGTTCAGGCCGGCACGCTCAGCTATGCCGAGCAGCGCGCGCTCGATCTCGGCATCGCGCTTGCGGGCGGCGCGCATACCTTGCTGCTCGACGAACCGACTGCCGGCATGAATCGCGCGGAGGCGGCGCGCACCGTCGAACTGATTCGCGAGACCACGGCGGGCCGCACGCTGCTGATGGTCGAGCACGACATGGACGCGGTCTTCGCGATCGCCGATCGCATTTCGGTGCTCGTGCAAGGGCGCATCATCGCGAGCGGCACGCCGGCGGCGATCCGCGCCAACGAGACCGTGCGCGCCGCCTATCTCGGCGAAGGGTTCGGCACATGAGCGCCTTGCTCGAGATTCGCGCGCTGAACGCGTGGTACGGCGCGAGCCAGGCGCTGCACGGCGTCACGCTCAGCATTGAAGCGGGCGAAGTGTTGGCGCTGGTCGGCCGTAACGGCTCGGGCCGCTCGACGCTTGCACGCGCGATCATGGGCCTCGTGCGCAGCGAAGGCGAGTTGCGTTTCGCGGGCCGACCGCTCGGCGGTCTGCGCACCTTCGAGATCGCGCGTCTCGGGCTCGGTTACGTACCGGAACATCGTGACGTTTTCCCGACGCTGAGCGTGCACGAGAATCTGCAACTCGGCGTCGCGCCACGGGATCGCGGCCGCGCGCCGCGCTTCACCTTCGACGACGCTTACGCGCTTTTCCCCGTGCTGCGCGAACGAAAGCGCGCGCGCGCGGGCGCGCTCTCGGGCGGCGAGCAGCAGATGCTGACGCTGGCCCGCGCGCTGCTCGGCGACCCCGATTTGCTCGTCATCGACGAACCCGGCGAGGGTCTCGCGAGCCTCGTGATGGAACAGGTCGCGCAATGCTTGCGGACCTTGCGTGATCGCGGCGTGGCGATGCTGCTGATCGAGCAGCGTCTCGTGATTGCGCAGGACATCGCCAGCCGCGTCGCGGTGATGGGGCACGGCGAAATCGTGTTCGACGGCGCGCTCGCGTCGTTCTTGCAGCGGGCGGACGTGATGCGGGAATGGCTCGGCGTCGGTTGATGGATCCACGTCCGCTGACGGCGCTTTATTGCGGCGCCGCACCGTGATGAGTGACCGTTGCGCTGTCCTTGCCGAATGCCTCTCACGTCGAACGAATCGTGCGATCCGCGCAGAGCGCTCGGATCGCGCCAATCGTGCCGTTTGAATCCTATTTGTCCACACGCCGCTCACGCCACGTGCACGCGGTTCTCCGCTCGGCCGCCGCAGCGATTCAAACGCTTGATCGTTTGGTGAGCGTCCTCCAGAAATCTTGTCGGCAGCGCGCCGACAAATAAAGACAATGGGGTAAAAGACGCGTGACGGCGGCTTGCTGTTTAAAGCCACTGTATGCGCGACGAACCATGTTGTGCCCGGCGCGCGCGAGGCGCATCGCGGCTTCAGGAGGAGACATCATGAGACGGAGACGCGCATTGCATGTGGCGTCGGCGAACGATCCGCAGAAGTCCACGTGCTCGCTGCAGGATCTGAAGTCGAAGCACGCGCGGTGGTATACGCCGATCTGCGCGGGCACGGCGTTGTTGACGGCCGCGCTACTGATGTCCGCCTGCGCCGACGCGAGCTCGACAACCGGCGACGCGGCCTCCGCAACGCCGAATCCCGCGAACACGACAGCCGGTGCGTCGAGCAACGAAGCCGGAACCACCGGCCGCAGCGCGAGTGCCGCCGCAGCGCCGGACGCCGCGCTCGCCGCTCGACCTGCCTCGTCGACGCGCCCCGCACTCGAACTCGCCAAGGCCAGGCAACTGGCCGCGGAGCAAAGCGTCGCCGCGCGCGTGCCCTCGGCGAGCGGGATGAGCGAGAAACGCTGCCGTCCGCTAACGCTGCGCGATTCCGGCATCGACGGCTCGCTGATGTTCGCGCGCGACGTCGACTTTCGCGTGACCGGCGATATCGGCTTCATGATTCACGACATGGCGGCGACGCTGAGCCCGGCGCGGCCCGGCCAGCCGATCGTATTCGACGATCCGACCAGCGTGACGATCAACGTCCACCGCGGCCATGTAACGCTCGACACGGCGAAGCTCACGGCAATCTTCAACCGTTACCTGTTCCAGTATCAGGGCTCGCCGCTGCGCAACATGCGCGTCGTGCCGCAGGACGGCGGCAATCTGCGCATTACCGGCGAGATGCATCGTGAGACGTGGGTGCCGATCGTGCTGAGCGGATCGCTGTCCATGCGCGATGCCGACGAACTCGTCTTTCACGCCGATCACGTCGAAGTGGCCGGTGTCGGCGCCGACAAGCTGATGCAGGCCGCGCACGTGAAGATGGCCGACCTGCTGAAAGTGGACACGCCGATCGCGCGTCTGGACGGCGACGACGTCGTGATGCAGGTGGCCAGACTGACGCCGCCGCCCGCGTTGCGTATGACGATCACGCAGATTGAAACGAGTGCTGCAGGCGTACGCTTCACGCTCGACGACCGTACCGTGCGGGGCATCGTCTGGCCCGCGACGATGCCCGCACGCGGCATGCTGGTGCAGGGCGGCGACGTAAAATTCATGCGCGCCATGCCGATGAACATCGACATGGCGCTCACGCCGGTCGACGGCAAAGCGCCGTTCGTGCTGGACCTGTACCACTATCGCGAGCAGATGGCGGCCGGCTATTTCACCTTCGACGAAGCGGGCGCACTGAATGTGCATCTGCCGTCATATGCAACGCTAGCCGGCGCGGACAAAGACACGCCTCTGCAAACAGGCAGCGCGAGCGCACGCTTTAACGACAGCTTCATTCGCGCGCAGCAGGCCGCGCTCGCGCAGGCGCGGCTCGTGTGGCAACACGCGCCGCAGACGGTGCGGACCGCGTCGGTGGCGCGCGCGATTCCGGTCGGCACGCGCGCGGCATTCGCGGGGCAGAGCCTGGCGACACCGGGTTCGGCTTTGAGCGACGAGCGTCATTCGTCGGGGCCCGCACCGCTGATTCACATCGAGAATGTCGACTTCTACGTGTCGGGGCGCATCGGTTTTCACGTGCGCACGCTGGACGCGCAGATGGTGCCGAAAAAACCAGGACAACCGGTCGATCTGGACGATCCCGATCAGTACGATATCCGTATCATCGGCGGCGAGGTCGTGGAGCCGTGGCCCGCGATGGCGGCGCTTTTCAACGACTATCTGCTCGACTACGAGCCGCGCTCGCTCAACGATTTGCAGTTGAAACCGGTGGACGGCAAGCTGGAAGTGAGCGGCGGCATCAAGTTATGGAATCACTTTCCCGGTGTCTGGCTGCCGACCACGATGAGCGGCACGATTGTCGCCAGAGATGAGCGGCATCTTGTGTATGAGCCGACGTCAGTGAAGGTGCTCGGCGTGCCGCAGGCCGGCTTGCTGCGCGCGTTGGATATTCCGCTCGCCTCGCTTACGCCGTTCACGCGCAAGGGCGTCGCGCTGAAGGGCAACGAGCTGGTGTTCGATCAGTACACCGTGTTTCCGCCGCCGGTTTTGCAAGGGCGTCTCGCCAGCGCGACGGTCAACGACGAAGGTCTCGTGCTGAAGTTCAAGCGCGACGGCAACGTCGCCGCCGCGAGGCCGCCTGCGGGCGCGGGCAAGAGCTTCGTCTGGATCGAATCCGGCGACGTGAAGATGTTCAACTCGCTGGTGACGAATACGCGCACCTTCATCAAGGACAGTTCGAACCCCGGCGTGATGAAGTTCGATCTGTACGCTTATCGCAAGGACGTGTCGAAGGGAACAGTGAAGATGGGCGAAGACGGCGGCCTGGACGTCGATCTGGCCATTAGAAAATAACCCGCGTGGTGCTTTTGAAAGCGCCGCGCGGGCTTGTACGTCAAGCGTCCTTATTGATGATCCATTCGTGCGCCGGGTCGTTGCGGAAATGCCAGACTCGCTGTCCGCCCGCCATCACGTTCAGATAGTACGAGTCGTACCCGTACGGCACGATCACCGGATGATAGCCACGCGGCACCATCACGACGTCGTGATTTTCGACGGCCATGGACTCGTCGATATCGCGCATGTCGGTGTACACGCGTTGAAACGCAAACCCTTGCGGCGGATCGAGCCGGTGATAGTAAGTCTCTTCAAGTGAGCTCTCGTGTGGGACATTGTCGGTGTCGTGCTTGTGCGGCGGGTAGCTCGAAGCGTGTCCGCCAGGCGTCCTGACTTCCACCACCAGCAGCGACTCCGCCGGCTCGGTCTGCGGAAGAATGTCGCATACGTATCGCGTATTCAGCCCTTTGCCGCGTGTCGAGCGTTTCATCGAACCCGGCTCGATCAGCCGCGCCGGTAATTCGCCTTTGGCCGGTGCGCTCGCCACGCCGATCTCGGCATCGCGGCAAGCGCGTACCGTGACCCGCACATTCGGCGGCAAATAGACCGCATACGGCGCGGCGTCTTCGAACACGCTGTCGCGCGAACCCAGCGAACTCCATTTGGTGTCCGCGGTTTCGATATCCACTGCGCCCGTGAGCACGACGATGCACACTTCACGCGACGGTTCGAACACGTGCACGACTTCGTTCTCGCCCAGCCGGTAAGCGGCAAAACCGACATAGCGCCAGCACGCCGACTCCGGTGTTACTCGCGCGATAGTCTGGCCTTCGCGCTGCGCCTTCACCAATAAACTCATGCTGCCTCCTGCTGTGTGCCGTCGAGCGGCGCATCGACCAGCGCGCGCAATGTCTTGTAGCCTTTCTGCGCGTAGTCGAACGATGGCGCCACGACCGGATCCTGTTCGGCTTCCACCACCAGCCAGCCGCAATAACCGTGCCGCTTCAGGCGCTCGATGATCGCGGGGAAATTCACCGCGCCGTCGCCCGGCACCGTGAAGGCGCCGGCGATGACCGCGTCCAGAAAACTCCAGTTGCGATTGCGCGCGAGCTTCATGACGGCGGGGCGCACGTCCTTGCAGTGCACGTGGCAAACGCGCCCGATATGTTTGTCGAGCACGGCGAGCGGATCGCCTCCGGCAAACGTGATGTGTCCCGCGTCGAACAGCAGGCCGACAGCGTCGCTGGTGCGTGCCATCAGTTGATCGACGTCGGCCGGCGTTTCGACATAAGCGCCCATGTGGTGATGGTAGGCGAGCCGCACGCCGCGGCTCAGTGTATAACGTGCGAATTCATCGACACGGGCCGCATATTCGGCCCATTGATTCTCGCTGAAAAAACGCGGGCGTTGGTAAAGTGGTCGCGCTGCGCCCTGAATCGAATCGGCGACCTCGCCATACACCATCGCCGTTGCGCCGTTTTGCGCGAGCAATTCCAGATGCGGGCCGACCTCCGCGATTTCTTCCTCGACGCTGCGTCGCGCGAGGCGTCCGGAATACCAGCCGGAAACCAGCGCGAGATCGTACTGCGCAAGCAGCGTCTTCAACGCCTGAGGCTCGCGCGGAAACTTGTTGCCGAGTTCGAAGCCTTGATAGCCGATCTGGCGGCCTTCCGTCAGCGCCACTTCGAGCGGCGTTTCGCCGCCGAGCGAAGGCAGATCGTCGTTCATCCACGAAAGCGGATTAATGCCGATACGTACGTCGAAAGCAGTCATGCGGGCATCCTCATTCGTTGTCGGCGGAGCCGGTGTTTTGCGCGGAGCCGGCCGGTTCGGCGCGGGCCGCGAGTTGCGTTTCGTATTTCGCGCGCGCGTCGCGCACGGCCGGGCGCGGCGAGACCTCCGGCACGGCCACTTCCCACCACCAGCCGCCGTCGTCGGTGGTGCGAGCGGGATCGGTATCGATGCTGATGACGTAGGTGCGATCCGCCGCGCGGGCGCGTACCAAAGCAGCTTCGAGTTCAGCGACATTCGCCGCATGTTCGGCCTGCGCGCCGAGCGCACGCGCATGCGCGGCGAAATCGATCTGCGGCGCGCCGAGCGGGCCTTGCATGCAGTTCTCGAGCAGGTTGTTGAACGGCGCACCGCCGCACGCCTGCTGCAAGCGGTTGATGCAGCCATAGCCGCGATTGTCGAGCACTACGACGATCAGCTTCGCGCCGATCATCACTGAGGTGGCGATCTCGCTGTTCATCATCAGATAGCTGCCGTCGCCGACCATCACGATCACTTCACGCGCGGGCCGCGCGAGCTTCACGCCGAGTCCGCCGGCAATCTCGTAGCCCATGCACGAGTAGCCGTACTCGACGTGATATGCGCCCGGTTTGCCGGCGCGCCACAGCTTGTGCAATTCGGCGGGCAGGGTGCCGGCCGCGCAGACGACGATATCGTTCGCGGGTGAACTGGCGCTCGAACGCTGCACGGCGCCGATCACATCGCCCTCGTAAGGCAGCACGGTATCGCGCTGCGGCGCATGCGTGATCGTGCTCACCGTATCGCGCCAGCTTGCCGCGAGTTTGTGCGCGCGCGCGGTCCACGCGCGGTCAGCGTGCCAGCCTTGCAGCGGTTCGACGAGCGCTTCGAGCGCGAGACGCGCGTCGGCTTCGACCACTTGCGCGCGATGCTTGAGACCGTCGAACGCATTGGCGTTGATGGCGATCACGTCGGCTTGCGTGAACAAGGTGTTCGAGCCGGTGGTGAAGTCCTGCAAGCGCGTGCCGATGGCCAGCACGCAATCGGCGTCGTGCGCGAGCGCGTTCGCGGCGGGCGAGCCCGTCACGCCCAGCGCGCCCGCGTTCAGCGGATCGTTCCACGCAAGCGAGCCTTTGCCAGCCTGGGTTTCCGCTACTGGAACGCCGTGCGCGGTCGCGAAGCGGTGCAGCGCGTCGCTTGCGCGGCCATAGAGCACGCCGCCGCCCGCGACGATCAGCGGCCGCTTGGCATGACGCAGACGCGCGATAGCGGCTTCGATTTCATCGACACGCGGTGCGGGCGAATAAAACGTGACGACGCGCGGCTTGAAGAAGTCGACCGGGAAATCCCATGCCTGCGCCTGCACGTCTTGCGGCAACGCGAGCGTCACAGGCCCGCACAAGGCGGCGTCGGTCAGCACGCGCAGCGCGCGCGGCAACGCATTCAGCAATTGCGCGGGATGCACGATGCGGTCGAAGTAGCGCGACACGGGCTTGAGCGCGTCATTGGCGGAGACGCCGCCGTCGTGGAAGTCTTCGACCTGCTGCAAGACCGGATCGGGCGCGCGCGAGATGAAGATGTCGCCGGGCAACAGCAGCACCGGCAAACGGTTCACATGAGCGAGGGCAGCCGCGGTCACGAGGTTGGTGGCGCCCGGTCCGATCGACGTCGTGACGGCCATCATGCGGCGGCGGAAATGCGCCTTCGCATAGGCGATCGCGCTGTGCGCCATCGCCTGTTCGTTGTGGGCGCGCAGGGTCGGCAGTTCGTCGCGGTGCTGATACAGCGCCTCGCCGATCCCCGCCACGTTGCCATGGCCGAAGATCGCGAACACGCCGCCGAACAGCGGTTCGGTGCCTTCGCCGTCTTCAGTCGCGACGCGTTGCGCGGCGAGATAGCGGACCAAGGCCTGCGCGGTCGTCAGGCGCACCGTGCCACCTGGCCGCGTGCCAGCGTGGCTGGCATCGTTGGCGGACGCCGCGTCGTGATGCAATACGCGCTGATTCATGCGGCTTGCTCCTGTTGGACAGGGTTCGGCGCGCTGGGCTGCGCGGCGCATGCGCCACGCGTTGCACGCCACGAAGCAATCAGTGTTTCGAAGGTGCGGCGTACACGCGCGATCAACTCGTCGTCGCCGATTTCTCCGGCGAGCCACGCATGACTCGGCTCGTGGAAGATCGTGCGTCCGACCGTGAAGCCACGGCACGTCGCCGATTGCGCGGCCGCGCGGAAGCCTTCGTCCAACTGCTCGACGGCCGCCGACAAACCGAGCAGCACCACGCCGCGGCAATACGGATCGCGCTCGGCGATCAACGCGTCGACGTTGCGCCACTGCGCGGCGTCCATGGGTTCGAGCTTCCACCACTCGGGATAGATGCCGATGTTGTACAGGCGCTTCAGCGCGCGATACACGGTGTCGGGCGCTTGCGGCAGTTGCGCGTGTTTCGGCGGAATTACTTCGAGCAGCAATTCATGGCCGCTTGCTTGCGTCGCGTCAAAGAGCGCGCGCAGTTGCGCTTCCTGTTCGAGACGCTGCTCGATGGGCTCGTCCGGATGGAACTGCACGAGGCACTTGGCGATATGTTCCTGCGGCCACGGAATCAGCGTGGTGCCGATCGAACGGCCATGATCGAACACGAGCGGCACCGAGCCCGGCAATTCCACCGGGCGGCCGATCCACCAGCCGCGGCCGGTGGCCGCGTTCAGCGCGTCCTGGCCATAACGGTCGTCGATCAGCACGCCAATGTGGTTCTGCAACCCCAGCGCGCTTTCGGTTTGCGCGACGGCTTCGACGAACAGGCCCTTCAGACGCGCGATGCGCGCTTCGTCGGCGCGCGTTTGCTGCGCGAGTTCGAAGAACTGGTTGCGATGGTCGAAGGCGAAACCAAGCACTTCGTCCCATTGTTTGCGGGCCGGCGAGACGCGATGCAGCCGTGCGAGCGTTGCGTCGCGATCCGGGCGGCGCATGCGCTGCGGATCGGCTTTCGCTTCGCGCAGGAAGTAGTCGAGTTCGGCGGGCGTTGGCATGGCCGGCGCGCAGCCGTGACGCGAGACGACCAGCGCGCCGCTCGCGTTCGCGATGCGCGCGCAGGCTTCCAGCGGCTGATCGCGCAGCCACCCGGAGAGAAAACCCGAGGCGAACGCATCGCCCGCGCCGAGCACGTTGAGCACTTCGACTTCCACGCCGCCGTGAATCGGCAGATCGTCGAGCGAGGCGGGCACCGCGCCGTCGATGATCTGGCAGCCCATTGGTCCGCGTTTCAGCACCAGCGTGGCCGGCGTGACGGCGCGCACCATCGCGAGTGCGTCGACCAGCTCGGTCTTGCCGCCGGCAATGCGGAATTCCTCTTCGGTGCCGATCACCAGATCGAACAGCGGCAGAATGCGCTGCAAATGCGCGGTGACGCCCTCGCTCGCGACGAAGCGGGTTTCGCCGTCTGCTTTGCCGGTGAGGCCCCACAGCACAGGGCGATAGTCGATATCGAGCACGGTGCGCACCTGGTTGCGGCGCGCATAGTCCAGCGCGCGGCGGCTCGTGCGGTTCACCTGCTCGGTGGAGAAGTGCGTGCCGGTAATCAACAGCGCTTTCGACGACGCAATGTAGGCCTCGTCGAAATCCGCTTCGTCGACTGCCATGTCCGCGCAGTTCTCGCGATAGAAAATCAGCGGAAAAGTATCGCGGTCTTTGAGGCCGAGCAGCACGAGAGCGGTCAGGCGCTCCTGATCGATGCGCACGTGGCTGACGTCGCAGCCTTCCTTGGTGAGCGTCTCGGTGAGAAAACGGCCCATGTGATCGTTGCCGACGCGCGCCAGCATCGACGACGCGAGGCCGAGCCGCGCGCAGCCGAAGGCAATATTGGCCGACGAGCCGCCAAGATACTTCGCGAAGCTCGACACGTCTTCGAGCCGCGCGCCGACTTGCTGCGCGTAGAGATCGACAGCGAGGCGACCGAGGCAGACAATATCGCGGCTGCGGCCCGGCGCAAAGCGGCTGCCGGTGGCCGGCGCCGGAGCGGACGTGATGCCGCTGGATGTGCTGGAATGATCCATGAAGTTTCCTGAGTAGCTGGGCGCGGCGGCCGGCGCGACTGCGCCGAACCATCGCGCGAATGAATCAGATCGTCGCGCCTTCGAGTTCGCCGATCATCTTCTGCATCTCGGCGCCGCCGGCCATCATGTCGAGCACCTCGTCCTTGCTGATGGTTTCCTTGGTGAACGTACCGAGCGATTTGCCCCGATTGAGCACCGTGAACGAATCGCCGATCGGATACGCGTGGTGCACGTTGTGCGTGATGAAGATCACCGAAATGCCTTTGGCGCGCGCCTTGTGAATCAGCTTCAGCACGTTGAAACTCTGCTTCACGCCGAGCGCGGCGGTCGGTTCGTCGAGAATCAGCACGCGTGCGCCGAAGTGAATCGCCCGCGCGATCGCGAGACACTGTTTCTCGCCGCCGGACATGGTGCCGATCGGCTGATGCGCGTCGCGCACGTTGATGCCCATTTCGGCGAGCTTCTCGCGCGCGGTGGCGGCGCTGGTTTCGAGGTCCATCACGCTCAGGAAGCCGAACAGTTTCTTTTGCGGCTCACGTCCCATGAAGAAGTTGCGCGCCACGGAGAGCAGCGGCACCAGCGCGAGATCCTGATACACGGTGGCGATGCCGAGATCGAGCGCATCTTTCGGCGACTCGAACAGCACGGGTTTGCCGTCCACCAGATACTGGCCGGAAGAGGGCTGATGCACGCCGGCGAGGGTCTTGATCAGCGTCGACTTGCCCGCGCCGTTGTCGCCGAGCAGGCAGTGCACTTCGCCGCGTTTCAGGCGCAACGTCACGCCGCTCAATGCGATCACCTTGCCGAAGTATTTGTTGACGTTTTCCAATGCGAGGATCACGTCTTCGTGCGGCGTGGCTGCGGTCGCGTTTGCGTTTGCGTTCGATTCAGGCAAGGCGTTTGCCGCGGTATTCATATCGGACATGTTCGTCTCCTCTTTACGCCTGCGAAACGCGGCGGCGCACATAGTGATTGAACAGCACGGCGATCAAAAGCATCACGCCGAGGAACACGCGGAACCAGTCGGAACTGACGTTGGTGTAGGTAATGCCGATCTGCACCACGCCGAAGATCAACGCACCGAAACACGCGCCGACCACCGAACCGTAACCACCCGTCAGCAACGTGCCGCCGATCACCGCGGCGATGATCGCTTCGAATTCCTTTTGCAGACCGCGGTCGGCCGCGGCCGAGCCGATGTCGCACACTTGCAGTACAGCGAACAGGCACGAGCAGAACGCGGTCAGCACGAACAGCGAAATCTTCACGCGACGCACCGGCACCCCCACGTTCTTGGCCGCGTTGGCGTCGCCGCCCACAGCGAGAATCCAGTTGCCCGCGCGCGTTTTTGCCAGCACGAACGCGCATACCGCCGCGAGGCCGAGCCACCACAGAATTACCTTCGGGATGCCAGGCACGAGCGCGTGGCCGTTATCGAGCATGGTGCCGATGCCGTGGCGCGCAAGCATCGTGAATAGACCGTTCAGCGCGACCCCGTGAAACAGCGTATTCGCGAACCAGTCGTTCTGCGCGAGGTCGCCGACACCGGAGACGATCGTGCGGTCCGCGAACATGATCGAGAGCGCGAGCGTGAGGCCACGCAGGATGAACAGAAACGCGAGCGTGACGATGAACGACGGCAGGCGCGTGCGCATCACCAGATAGCCGTTCAGCGCGCCGAGCAGCATGGAGCCGGCGAACGCGAAGAGAATGGCCAGCGAAATCGGCCAGTGGAAATACACCGAGGGAATCGCGACCATCATGCCGGCGAAACCGATCATCGAGCCGATGGACAGATCGAACTCGCCGGCGATCATCAACAGACAGGCGCCCACGGCGAGAATGCCGAGATATGCGGAGACCTGCGACCAGTTCATCACGCCGTCGAGGTTGAACATGCCGGAACCGCCGGCCGTCAGCGCGAAAACGAGAAACACCAGCACCGCGCCGGAAATCGCGGCGAATTCGGGGCGATTCAGCACGTGGCCAAATCGGGATTCCTTGCGCAGCCGTTCATCCGAATCGGGCAGCGAGGGCGCGGCCTCGCCGGTATTCGTCTTGACGTGCGGTGGGAAGTGCTTGCCGGCTACACCCATGATGTCTCCTTGGAGCCCGGCCGTGTGCAGCTCGCACGCGAGGATGCGTGGCGAGAACGACAGCCGGTGAAATGCGCGGTGGCGGCGGGCGGCCCGCTCCGAATCGAAGCGGTGCCCGCCGTGCGCGTGACTAGCTAGAGAAAAGAATCAGCGATACTGCCCTGCGTACTTGATGACCTTGTCGAGGTTTTCCTTGGTGATGAAACCCGGGCCCGAGCGAATGTTCTTCGGCCCGTACGACGGTGCGAGGCCATAGGTTGCAAGCCGTTCCTTGAACTTCGGATTGGCTTCGAGAATCTGGCGGATCTTCGCGGGATCGGTGGTGTGCTCTTTCTTCACGATCGCCAGCACGGCCACAGGGATGTAGCCCTGCAGGTACGGCTGCTGGTCGATCGCGAACTGGATCGTGCCGTTCTGGATCGCCTTGGCGATGTCGTCGGAGAAGTCGAACGTGCAGAAATAGATCTTGCCGGCCAGACCCATTTGCGTGACCGCTTTCAGCGTGGCCGAAGCCGGGGTCGGTCCGAGCGTCAGGATCGCGCCGGTGTTCGGATGGTTGCGCAGATACGCGCTGACCTTCGACTGGATTTCGGTCGGGTCCTGGCCGGAGTCGATCGTGGATGCCTTGTAGTCGACGCCGAGCGCTTCGGCGAAACCACGGCAACGGTCGAACGACACCGTGTTGGTGGCAATGTGGTTCACGCACAGGAACGACTTCACGCCCGCAGCCTTGGCCTTCTCGCCGGCCGCTTTGCCCGCGACGTATTCCGGTTGACCCACATGCATGATCGCGCCGAGTTGCGCGCTCTGTTCCTCGGTGCCGGAATTGATCGTGACGAGCGGAATCTTCTTCGCGGTCACTTTGTTGATCGAGCTTTTCAGCACGTCGAAGTCGGCGATGGTGACGATCACGCCGTCGTAGTTGCGAGCGGCCGCCTGTTCGATCAGACGCGACATGTCGGCGATGTCGCCGTTCGGCGGATTGCGGTAGTCGGTCTCGACGTTGAAGTCCTCGTCGGCCTGTTTGATGGCGTTCTTGATGGTGTTCCACCACGAATCCGAATCCGGCGCGTGGCTGATCAGCACGAAGTGCGCGTCAGCCGCGCGGGCGGCCGAGGCCGCGCCGAATCCCGTCGCCAACGTCAATGCCGTCACCAGAATCCTGAGCGTAGCCTTGCCCTTGCAAAGTCTCATTGTCTCCACCTTTCTCGGTATGTCGTTTTTGAAGGGAGCGTCTGGCGGCGGCGTTCCATCCGCGTACAAACCCGGAGTAGCCACCCACGCACCATCGCTCACGACCAAGATTAGGCGATCTTCCAAGGTGTTGCAATGAAAATTTCATTGAAAATAAAAATAGAAAATACGTTCCATTTGATTGGCCTGCTGCCTATAATCGGCAGCGTCAGGAGGCCGTGTGGCGGGCGTTGGAAGCCGCTGCGGCACTGCAATAAAGCACCCGAGAGAGAGCCATGGCGGAAGAGAGCACCGAGGAATTGCCCAGCGTCGAAGAATTGATGCAGCGCATCGCGGAAAACTACGACGCATTGCCGCGTCAGTTGAAGAACGTCGCGACGTATATCGAGCAGCATCGCTCCAGCGTGATGGTGGACCGCACCAGCGACATTGCCGCGAGTTGCGGCGTGCATCCATCCGCGGTGGTGCGTTTCGCGCAGCGCTTCGGCTTTTCCGGCTTCTCCGACCTGCAGGCGGTTTTTCGGCAGGCTTACACGGGGCAGGGCAGTTCGTCGCCGAGTTATCAGCAGCGCATTCGCAAGCTGATCGACGAGAAGCCGGGTGCGCTGTCCGGCGGTTCGGTGGCGCGCGAATTCATCGCGGCCTCGCGCGGCGGGCTGGAAGAACTGGAGGCGGGCCTCGACGACAAGGAGTTCGACGCCGCGGTGAAGATGCTGCAGCAAGCCGACAACATCTACGTGATCGGCGTGCGGCGCTCGTTCCCGGTGGCGAGCTATATCGTCTACGCGCTGCAGCACACGCCCAAGCGCGTGCATCTCGTGTCCGGTTTCGGCGGCATGTATCGCGAACAGATTCGCAGTGTGAAAAAGGGCGATGTGGTGATCGCGATCAGCTTCGCGCCCTACGGCAAAGAGACGCAGTATTGCTTGCGGGTCGCGCATCATCACCAGGCCAAAACGCTGGTTATTACGGATAGCCAACTATCTCCGCTCGCGCGTTATGCCAGCACGCAACTGTATGTGAAAGAGGGCAGCGCGTTCGCGTTCCGCTCGCTGACCAGCACGATCTGTTTGTGCCAGGCGTTGTTTATCGCGCTTGCGTACAAGCTCGAATTGAATGTTGAAGAATCCAAAGACACTGGAGGATACGATGACTGATGGGGCAAAGACGATCGACGTAGCGGTGTTTGGCGCGGGGCGCATCGGCAAGATTCATGCGGCGAATCTCGCGCGGCAGCCGGGCGTGCGACTCAAATACGTGGTCGACGTGAATCGTGAAGCCGCCGCGGCACTCGCCGCGGAGCACGGCGCGCAGGTCGCCGATATCGACGGCGCGATGGGCGACGCGTCGATCGGCGCGACGGTGATCTGTTCGAGCACCGACACGCATGCCGATCTGATCATGCAATCCGCCGCGCAGAACAAGCATGTGTTCTGCGAGAAGCCGGTCGATTTGACGCTGGAGCGTGCGCGTGCCTGCGCGGCCGCGGTGGAGCGCGCGGGCGTGGTGTGCATGATCGGCTTTCAGCGCCGCTTCGATCCGACCTTCTCCGCGTTGAAAGCGCGACTCGATGCCGGCGAGATCGGCACGCCGGAAATGCTGGTCGTGACGAGTCGCGATCCGGGCGCGCCGCCGGTCGAGTACATCAAGCATTCCGGCGGTATTTTCAAGGACATGCTGATTCACGACTTTGACATCTTCCGCTGGATTCTCGACGACGAAGCCGACACGCTGCACGCCACCGGCAGTTGTTTGAGCGACCCCTCGATCGCGGAGGCGGGCGATATCGATTCGACCGCGGTCACGATCCGCACGAAGCGCGGCCGCCTGTGCCAGATCAATACCGCGCGTCGCGCCGCGTACGGTTACGACCAGCGTTTCGAAGTACTGGGCAGCCACGGCATGTTGCAAGCGGGCAATGTGCGTCCCACGGAAGTCACGGCTTATTCGAAAACCGAGGTGTCGAGCGACGTGCCCGAAGCGTTTTTCCTCGAACGCTACCGCGCGGCTTACGCTCACGAAATCGCGCATTTCTTCGATGCGGTGACGCATGGCAAGCCGGTTCGCACGACCGTCGCCGACGGTTTGAAGGCGCTCGAACTCGCCGACGCCGCGGCCCGTTCGTGGCGCGAGGGGCGCGCGGTCAAGCTCGGTGAGGCGTCGTGATGACGGCCGCGGCGGCGCGGGTTCGTGTGGGCGTAGTCGGCCTCGGGCGTCTTGGCAAGCGGCACGCGGAGAATCTGGCGTATCGCGTGCCGCGCGCGTCGCTCGTGGCCGCCTGCAGTCCGGTGGAAGAAGAGCGGGCCTGGGCGCGTGAAGCGTTGCCCGCGCCGCGTCTGTACGAGGATTATGCGGAACTGCTGGCTGACCGTGAGGTGGATGCGGTGTGGCTCGTCACGCCGTCTTCGTTGCACGCGCAACAGATTGTCGATGCGTTGAGGGCCGGCAAGCATGTGTTCTGCGAGAAGCCGTTGTCGCTGGATGTCGCCGAGTGCGAAAGGGTGCTGGCGGAGGCCGCGCGTTATCCGCACTTGCAGGCCACCATCGGGTTCATGCGGCGCTTCGACCCGAGCTATAAGGACGCGTTCGACAAGATCGAAGCGGGCAAGATCGGCCGGCCGTTTCTGGTGCGCTCGCAGACCGCGGATCAGAACGACAGCGATGGTTTTTTCGTGCGTTTTGCAGCGACCTCTGGCGGGATCTTTCTGGATTGCACGGTGCACGATATCGATGTCGCGCGGTGGCTACTCGGCAAGCCGCGTGCGAAGCGCGTGTTCGCGGCGGGGGCGGCGGTGATGCATGAAGGCTTGCGTGAGTTCGGCGATGTGGATAACGGTGTCGCGATCTGCGAGTTCGAGGGCGGGAAGCTGGCGATGTTTTATGCGTCGCGGACGCAGGCGCATGGTAATGATACGCATAGCGAGGTGATTGGCACGGCTGGAGCGCTGGTTATCGGGCGTAATCCGCGGGCGAATCGGGTTGAGATTTACGACGCCACCGGGATTCGGAATGAGTGCACGCCGAATTTTTTTGACCGGTTCGAGGATGCGTTTTTGTTTGAGGCGCGGGCGTTTGTTATGGCTGTGCGGGATGGGGTGGGGTCTTCTGCTGCGCAGGCTGGGGCTTCACTCGCTGATGCGTTGGAGGCTACGCGGATTGGGGTGGCGTTGCGGGAGTCTTTGTTGAGCGGGGAGGCTGTTAGGTTGTAGGTTTTTTTGTCTTTTTTGCTTTTACACGGTGGGTTGTTTTTTTGGGGGGTGTTGGGCTTTTCTTGCTGTTACCAAGGTCTGGTTTGCTTGCGATGTGGGCCTTTCCTTGAAATCTTTGTGGTTTATTGGGGTTGCCCCTGTGCGGGGCGGCACTTCCTTTCTTTGCCGGCCGCAAAGAAAGGAAGCAAAGAAAGCGGCTTCACACCGCCAGCCTGTAAGCGGGTCTTCTGGCTTGGAGGAGGTAGTGGCGCATCTGGAATCCATGCCCTCGCGCCTTCCGCGTTCGTGACAAGGCGCTCATTCTTCCGGCGGCGCTGCGCGCGCCGTCGCGGTCGTTCTGCAAAACCTCGGTCGTTTCGATGCCAAGTGTTCAATGAGTCGTGGACGGATTCCCGCATGGGCAGCTTGCCAGAGTGCTCGGTTTTTTTTGCGCGCAGCTGTTTTCGTCCCGTCATTTCCCAGGACCTATCCGTAATTTCGTGGGCGGGGCATATCATGAGGGATCAAGGTCATGGATATGCCGATGAAAAAGAAACGCACCGTCGCGTCTCAGGCA
>NZ_PVZB01000015.1 GCF_003002025.1 Paraburkholderia sp. BL25I1N1 | reverse complement strand
GCGCAGATCGACAAGCGCGTCTCCCCGCACACCCTGCGTCACAGTTTCGCGACACACCTGCTCGAGCAGAAGGTGGACATCCGCGTGATCCAGGTACTGCTGGGTCACAAGCAGCTGGAGACGACAATATTCTTTTTGGAGAGCAGGTGCCGTCACGGGCAGCGTCCGAAGTATACGCGGCGATACTCCGGGCGCAGACGGCGGAGCCGGTGGATGAGGGGGCGTACGCTTGAGGAATTGGTGCGTGAGTTTGGGCCCACTGCTCATGCACATAAAAAGGATCGCGCAAACCGACAGTGACGCTGCTCAGGACGGATTTTCACGGCTGAGGGAGGGAATGGGCGTATGCGCACTTGCACGGATCCGCGGTGAATGAAGAGAAACTCGGATCACCGTTGCTCGTCCACGATGGCTGCGATCTTACCCGAGCGGGCGAGGTAATTTTGCGGGGGTCGTGAATTTATGTACGCGACGGGTTTTCCGGAGAATGGACTTTTCTCTGAACTGACTGTTAATCGTGCAATGCCGTCAATAGCGCAATCGCAGTTATAGGTCGAGGACCAGTTCGCCAGTCGTGTCGGCGTTGTCGCCCTCCGGCGTGGCGATGCAGATCAGGGCACACCCACGTTCAATATGCGCGACAGGCTCCGCGGAGTAAGCGACGCGTCCGGCAAGAATGCGCGACTCGCACGTCCCGCAGGTTCCTGAGCGACACGACGAACGTGCCGCGACGCCGTGCGTTTCCGCAAACTCGAGTAGCGATGTCAAGCGTGCGGTGAGTACGTTTTCCGGAGCTCGAACTTTCGTGTACTCGAAAACGTACTCATTCGACCTTGGCTTCTAGTGGAACGTATATATCTTCCAGGCGCTTTCAAAAACAAAAAGCCCGCAAAACGGGCTTTTTCACAAACGTCATCAACTAATTAATCTGGATCTATTTTTATGGTACCCAGGAGAGGACTCGAACCTCCACGGTGTTGCCACCGCTAGGACCTGAACCTAGTGCGTCTACCAATTCCGCCACCTGGGCACGTCTTCAAGCTAGACCGCTATTTTAGCGTGGTGATTTAGCGTGTCAATCCCCACCTGCAAACTAACTCCGCTTCAATCGACCGCCCGGATATCGCTTGCAGTAAAGCGATCCTTTACCACTCGACAACCGTCTTGCCAACTACTCAATCCACCCAATAATCCGCGTTGTTAAACAACGGCGTATCACCAGGCTTCACACAAAAAGTAAAGCCGCTCGTAAGCGGCTTTACTTTTGAATCTGGTGCCCAAGAGAGGACTCGAACCTCCACAGTGTTGCCACCGCTAGGACCTGAACCTAGTGCGTCTACCAATTTCGCCACCTGGGCAGGTGATGAACAGCAAAGAACGCCATTATAGCGACAGATTAGAGACTGTCAAGCGTTTCTCAAAACTCACTTAAACATCGTCGTGGCGAGCTTGCGCACGTCCGCGGGCAACCGCCCGGCAACTATTGACAGGGCCGCTTGGCGCGCAAGACGGGTGTTAGAATGCCTCGCAGTAGTTCGTTGGCACGGTGCACACGCCCGTCGGACTCAGCCTTGAACGAGCCGGACCCGAGCAGTTTTTTTCTGTGCATTTGCAGGTGCAATTCAAGCGCAGCTGAAGCGCAACCGGAGCGCACTGTAATCGCTTCCCAAGCCGAGCCACATCGCGATCGACGTCCATGCAACGAGAAAAAATCATCGACAAGCCCTTGAGCAAATTTCCGTACCCGATTCCAAGCCGCGAGGAAATCCTCGGCGTTCTGCGCACGAGTGAAGCGCCGCTTGCCGCGAACGACATCGCCGAAGCCCTGTCGATCAAGCGCCAGGAGCGCGAAGGATTTTTCAAGCGCCTCGGCGCGATGGAGCGCGACGGCCAGATCCGGCTCGATCAGCGCAATCTCTATCAGCTGACTCATCCGTCGAACTTCGTCGCGGGCCGTGTGCAAGGCCATCGCGACGGCTACGGCTTTCTGATTCGCGACGACGGTCAGGACGACCTGTTCCTGCCCACCGCCGAAATGCAGAAAGTCATGCACAACGACCGCGTGCTCGCGCGCATTGTCGGCTATGACCGGCGCGGCCGTCCGGAAGGGCATATCGTCGAGGTCACGGATCGCGCCAACAAGCGCGTGATCGGCCGCCTGCTCAACGAGAACGGCGCGCTGATCGTCGCGCCCGAAGACAAGCGCATCGGCCACGACATTCTGATCCAGCAGAACACGAAGAAGGCCAAGGTCGGCCAGGTAGTGGTGGTCGAGCTGACCGATTTCCCGAGCCGGCATTCGCAGCCGCTCGGCCGCGTGGTGGAAGTGCTCGGCGATATCGACGACCCCGGCATGGAAATCGAAATCGCGGTGCGCAAGTACGGCGTGCCGCACGAGTTCAGCCAGGCCGCGCTCGACGAAGCCGCGCGCCTGCCCGACGAAGTGCGCCCGGTCGACGCGCGTCATCGCATCGATCTGCGCGACGTGCCGCTCGTCACGATCGACGGCGAAGACGCCCGCGACTTCGACGACGCCGTGTACTGCGAGCCGGTGCAGGTCGGCCGTGGCGAAGGCTTCCGCCTGATCGTCGCGATCGCGGACGTCTCGCACTACGTGCACCCGAAGAGCGGGCTCGACGCCGACGCGATCGAACGCAGCACCTCGGTGTATTTCCCGCGCCGCGTGATTCCCATGCTGCCGGAGAAACTGTCGAACGGCTTGTGCTCGCTGAACCCGCACGTCGACCGTTGCGTGCTGGTGTGCGACATGATCGTCACCGCGCGCGGCGAAGTGAAGGCCTATCAGTTCTATCCCGGCGTGATGCACTCGGCCGCGCGTCTGACCTACACGGAAGTCGCCGCGGTGCTGAAGAACACCAAGGGTCCGGAGGCCACGCGCCGCGCCGCCTTGCTGCCGCAACTGCAGAATCTGTACGGCGTCTATAAATCGCTGTTCGCCGCGCGCCAGAAACGCGGTGCGATCGACTTCGATACGACCGAGACGTATATCGTCTGCAATGCCCAGGGCAAGATCGAACAGATCATTCCGCGCACCCGCAACGACGCGCACAAGCTGATCGAGGAATGCATGCTGGCCGCGAACGTCTGCGCGGCCGACTTCCTCAAGCGCAACAAACATCCGGGGCTGTTCCGCGTGCACGCCGGCCCGACTGCGGAAAAGCTCGAGAATCTGCGCACGTTCCTGCGCGGCATGGGCCTCACGCTCGCCGGCGGCGACAAACCGCACGCGAGCGACTACGCGGCATTGATGGCGCAGATCCGCGAGCGGCCCGACGCGCAGATGCTGCAAACCATGCTGCTGCGCTCCATGCAGCAGGCGGTTTATAGCCCGGACAACATCGGCCACTTCGGTCTCGCTTACGAGGCGTATGCGCACTTCACGAGCCCGATTCGCCGTTATCCCGATCTGCTTACGCACCGCGCGATCTACGCGATCCTGCAAGGCCGCAAGTATCAGCCCGAGCCGCCGCAAGGCGTCGAGCTGAACACGGCGCTCTCGCCGCGCGCTCGCGCCATGCAGCAGGCCGACGACGAAAAACGCGGCCGCGTGCGTGGCAACAACGTGGCGATCTGGGAAGAACTCGGCCTGCATTGCTCGGCCAACGAACGCCGCGCCGACGAAGCCTCGCGCGACGTCGAAGCCTGGCTGAAGTGCTACTTCATGCGCGACAAGCTCGGCGAAGAGTACGGCGGCATGGTGAACGGCGTGACGTCGTTCGGCATCTTCGTGCAGCTCGATTCGCTCTTTATCGAAGGCCTCGTGCACGTTACGGAACTCGGCTCGGACTACTTCCAGTACGACGAGATCAAGAACGAATTGCGCGGCGAGCGCACCGGGATCCGTTATCGCCTGTCGGACCGTGTGCGCGTGCAGGTGAGCCGTGTCGATCTGGATGCACGCAAGATCGACTTCCGGCTCGTGCGCGACACGCCGATCAAGCCGCCTCTGGTGCGTGGGCCGTCGGCCGACAAGTCATCCGGTGAAAACGGTGGCGCGCGTGTGCGCGCGTTGCCGCCGGTGGAAGGTGGCGCGGCAGCGCCGGGCGCGCGCCGCAAGAAGGCCGCGCCCGCGCAGACCGCGGCGGTCAAGGAAGCACGCGCGGCGCGCGGCGCGGCGAAGAAGCACGGCGCCGCGACCAAATCGGCACCGAAGCCGCAGGCACGCAAGAAGCGCTGAAGCGGCCTGCTTGCTCAAACCGCGCGCATCGGGCACATAGCAACGTGCCGGTTGCGCGCGGTCTGCGTTTCATCGCCGTCAGGCATTCGAACACAGCAGCCGCGGCACCTGAACAGAAGCACGCAGGCTCGTATTCATCACAGTAGCGCGCGTCGAACGTGCGCTCAATCAAAGGTTGCATCAGTTATGGCACGTCTCAAGGTTTTATACGGTTTCCACGCAGTGACCGCACGTATGCGGCATGACGCGTCGACGGTCGAAGAGGTCTATTACGACGCGACGCGCAAAGACCGCCGCATGACCGAATTTCTGCACGCGGCGAAAGAAGCCGGCGTACGTCTGATCGCCGCCGACGAAACGCGTCTCTGGGGCCTTGCGCATACCGAGCGTCACCAGGGCGTGGTGGCGCGCGCGGGCGACATGCCGCTCGCGCAGAACCTGGCCGAACTGCTCGACGGCATCAACGGTTCGCCGCTGATTCTGGTGCTCGACGGCGTGACCGATCCGCACAATCTCGGCGCCTGCTTGCGCGTCGCCGACGCCGCCGGTGCGCACGCGGTGATCGCGCCGCGCGACCGCGCGGTGGGCTTGAACGCAACGGCCGCCAAAGTCGCAAGCGGCGCGGCCGACACCGTGCCTTACATCACCGTGACGAATCTGGCGCGCGCGCTGCGTGAGTTGAAGGACGCCGGGGTGTGGGTCGTCGGTACGGCCGGCGAGGCCACCAAAAGCCTGTACGACACGGAACTGGACGGTCCGGTCGCATTGGTGATGGGCGCCGAAGGCGAGGGCATGCGCCGCCTCACGCGCGACACGTGCGATGTGGTCATGCAGATTCCGATGGCGGGCACGGTGGAAAGCCTGAACGTGTCCGTGGCGAGCGGCGTGTGTCTCTTCGAAGCGGTGCGTCAGCGGGCGGTGAAGAAGTAATCCCGACACCACTCGCGCTAGTCCGTCGCTCCGGTAAACTAGCGTTTTTTACTGCTCGCCTGCCTTTTCCATGACTCAAGACGAACTCAAGCAACTGGTCGGCCAGGCCGCCGCCGACTACGTGACCGCCACCGTGCCCGAAGGCGCGGTGATCGGCGTCGGCACCGGCTCCACCGCGAACTGTTTCATCGACGCGCTGGCCGCCAACAAGGCGCGCTATCGCGGCGCGGTGTCGAGTTCGCTCGCCACCACCGCGCGCCTGCAAGCGCACGGCATCAAGGTGTTCGACCTGAACGAAATCGATTCGCTGCCGGTGTACGTGGACGGCGCCGACGAGATCGACCACAGCGGCGCGATGATCAAGGGCGGCGGCGGCGCGCTGACGCGCGAGAAAATCGTCGCCTCGGTGTCGGACGTTTTCGTGTGCATCGCCGACGCCAGCAAGCTGGTGGAGACGCTCGGCAATTTCCCGCTGCCGATCGAAGTGGTGCCGATGGCCCGTACCGCGATCGGCCGCCGCGTCACGGCGCTCGGCGGCGTGCCCGTGGTGCGCGTCACGAAGGAAGGCGCGCCGTTCATTACCGACAACGGCAACGAAATCATCGACGTCAAGGGTCTGCGTATCAGCGACCCGCGCACGCTGGAAATGCACGTCAACGCGTGGCCGGGCGTGGTGACCGTGGGGCTGTTCGCCGGACGTGGCGCCAATCTGTGTCTGCTCGGCACGGACACCGGCGTCGAGACGATCGAGTACAGCAAGGGCTGAACCACGCTGCCCGAACATCGCGCGCGGGCCGGATCGACCGGCTCGCGCGAACCTCGAATGCATGACTCGCATCTACCTCACTAGCGTGCGGCCTGGCTGACTGCCCGCCGCATTCGCTGTCTATACCGCCTCACTGAAAATTCCTTTCGCGCATCGCCCAGTGCTTGTCCCGCAAGACGTTGTGCCGACGCCATGACATCCCCCAGTTTGTAGGGAAGGAGCGAGTGCCGAAGCGTCGATCGCCGGGCGCATTTGAAGGCGAAGTCATGAGATCCGCAGATTCGCAATAGGCGAACGGCGATGCCTATTATTCGCGAGCTGTCGCGCGTCGAATGTGGGCACGCGCACGCACAGCAAACGTCGCGCCACATACACTCGTTGCTAGGCACAAAAAGCGTCAATTAAAAAACGAGGGGATCATGAAAGTGGCGATCGTGCACGACTGGCTGGTCGCGCCGGGCGGCGCGGAGAGGGCGCTCGAGCAGATCATCGAATGCTTTCCCGACGCCGATCTATTCAGTCTCGTCGACTTCCTCGCAGACCGTAAGCCGCTACGCGGCAAGCCGGTGACGACTTCATTCATTCAACGGCTGCCGTTCGCGCGACGCCACTATCGAGCTTATTTGCCGTTAATGACGCACGCCGTCGAACGCCTCGATCTGTCCGTCTACGATCTGCTTATTACGAGTTCTCCTGCGCTCGCCAGGAGCGTGCCGGCTAGACCGGATCAGAGGCTTGTCAGCTTTGTGCATTCGTCGATGCGCTTCGCGTGGGATCTGCAACATCA
Organism: Paraburkholderia sp. BL25I1N1; assembly: GCF_003002025.1. Classification (GTDB taxonomy): domain Bacteria; phylum Pseudomonadota; class Gammaproteobacteria; order Burkholderiales; family Burkholderiaceae; genus Paraburkholderia. Next base: position 242,499 of record NZ_PVZB01000015.1, on the reverse strand, counting down.
GTCCCTACGCGAAGCGCATCTAACGCATGGGCCGAAGTCGTGGGCGGCGCGCATCTTACTCCACTATCTGCGCGGCCGGGAATCGCAACCGGCGAACGGCGTCGACCGTTTGATCGCGGACTCGCATTTCGTTGCACGTCGTCTGATGAAAACCTGCCGTCTTGATGCGGCCGTGATTGCGCCGCCCGTCGACGTGCATCAATTCGAATTGTGCGCGCGCAAGGAAGATTTCTATCTGACTGCTTCGCGGATGGTGCCGTACAAGCGCATCGATCTGATCGTCGAAACTTTCAATGCCACACCCCACCGTCGGCTGGTCGTGATCGGCGACGGGGCGGAGATGGTGTCGATTCGTGCCAAGGCCGGTACCAATGTGACGATCCTCGGCGATCAGCCCTTCGAGGTGCTGAAGGACCATCTGCAACGCGCGCGAGCTTTCGTGTGCGCCGCCGAGGAGGACTTCGGCATCGTCGCGCTCGAAGCGCAGGCATGCGGCACGCCGGTCATCGCATTCGGCAAGGGCGGCGCGCTCGAAACCGTGGTGCCGATCGGCGAGGCGCATCCAACCGGCGTGTATTTCGAGCGCCAGACGGTGGTGTCGATGCTCGACGCGATCGATCGTTTCGAGCGGCAGCGCGACCAGATCACGCCGGCGGCATGTCGCGCGAACGCTGAACGCTTTTCGCCGGCGGTATTCCGGCGCGCGTTCATGGCCGAGGTCACACGGACGATCGCAGCGGCGAGCCGGCGCAGAACAGCAGTTGGGGCCGCTGACATGGTCGAAGGTGACCACGTCGGCGATCTTTGCATGTTGACGGGACGACGCTAGGCAGCAAGCGGGCGTCTCATTATTCGCATATTGCGAAGTTCGCAAGATGCGAATAAAATGCTTTCGTCGTACTGCGGTAAGCAGCAAAATAGCCGTTCGGACTATGCCATCCGGCCGGCTATCGGTGTCGATCCGTCCCGTTTAGCCTTGCACGTAGAGCGCGCACATTCAGCGCGCGAACACGTGCGAGGAAATCCGATGCGGGTCATTTCAAAGAAAGCGTTGCTGGACTTCATAAAGAGACATCCGGGGGCGCGCAGTGCGCTATTGACGTGGTACTCACTGGCGCAGGCGTGCCTCGCGTATGGCTATAACGACCTGAAGCAGACGTTCGCCGGAGTGGACTACGTACCGCCTCAATACACGGTTTTCGACGTGGGCGGCAACCGGTTCCGGATCGTTGCGGCGATTCACTACAACAGGCAGTCGTTATTCGTTCGTCATGTACTGACGCACGCGGAATACGACCTTTGGACGAGGAAGAATCTAAACTCATGAATGCCGATCGCCTTCCGGGAGCTTTTCCCGACATCGCTCAAACGTGGGCCGCGCTGCAAACGCAGTTGCCGATCACGCCCATTCGCAACGAGCAGGATTACCAGACCATGGTGCGGCTCGCCAACTCGCTCGCTGATCATCTGAACGGCAACGAAGAGGATCCGCTCTCGGATCTGTTCGCGATCGTGACGGACCTGATCGAAAGTTGGGAAGCGCATAACGTGACGATTCCAAAAGCGGAGCCCCGCGAGGTATTGCGGCATCTGCTGGAAACGCACGGACTGAAGCAGAAGGACCTGATAGGTATCGCCTCACCGACGGTGGTGAGCGATATTCTCGCGGGCCGCCGCGCCATCAGCAAGAAGGTGGCCAAGGCGCTGGCCGTGCGTTTTCATACCGACGTCAGCGCGTTTCTGTAAAAGGCGCGTAGCGCCGGCCCGGCGCCGCGCGGTACGCGGTGCTGGCCGGCAAGCTTCCCCTTGCTCACCTCGTCCATTCGACACCGAGCCGGCGGCATGTTTCAGGCCGTCGTCTTCGGTGCTTGCCGTATTGGTGTCGCTGCCTTTTGCCGAGAGAAATCAGCTTCCAGCCGCGTGTCGCAGGTCGAGACGGATTGGGGCAATCAGAACGCGTTGCGGCCGACAAAGCCCTTGAAGATCGTGATAAACACGATCTTCATGTCGAACCAGAACGACCAGTTGTGAATGTAGAAGAGATCGAACTTGACGCGCGCTTCCATCTTTTCCACCTTGGTGGTCGCGCCGCGATAGCCGTTGACCTGCGCCCAGCCGGTGATACCGGGCTTGATGCGGTAGCGGTGCATGTAGCCGTACACCTGATCCTTGTAGAGGTCGTCGTGTTCCACTGCATGCGGACGCGGGCCGACCACGGACATCTGCCCGAGCAGCACGTTGAGAAACTGCGGCAGTTCGTCGAGACTGGTGCGGCGCATGAAGCCGCCGAGCTTCGTGACGCGCGCGTCGTTGCGCGAGGCCTGGGTGAGCTGGCCCTGCGCTTCATGATGCACGGTCATCGAGCGGAACTTGTAGATCGCGAACGGCTGGCCGTCCACGCCCTTGCGCGTCTGACGAAAGAACACCGGTCCCGGCGAGCCGAGCTTGATGCCGATCGCAAGTATCACGAAGAGCGGGGCGAGCGCGAGCAGCGCGGCCGCCGCGAACACGCGGTCGAAGATCAGCTTGGGCCACATCTGCGGCGATGAGAACGGCGTCGCGCTGAGATTCAGCGTCGGTAAACCAACGACATCGACCAGCGCGTGATTGAAAAGCGAGAGGCTGCGTACATCGGGAATGAAGCGCAGATTCACGAAGTCATGCCGGAACATGCGTGTGAACCGGTAGATCGTATGTTCTTCTGACAACGGCAACGCAAGCCACACTTCGTTCACGTGATCTTCGCGCACCTTGGCGGCGAAGGCGTCCAGATCGGTCAGGACCGGCAGGCGGTTCAATCGCGTGCCGTACGTCTGAACCGTTTCCAAACCGGTGTGGCAGTTCGTATCGAGCATGCAGACCGGTTTGAAGCCGGCTTGCGGCGCATGTTCGAGATGGGCGAGCAGTGTGCGCGTGAAACCCGGTGCGCCGACGATCGCGACGGTGCGGGAATTCATCCCGCGACGCCGCACCATGCGCAGCACCGCATGCACGAGGCACTTTGTAACGATGATCAGTGCGCCGGAAATCAGCGTCGAGTAACCGAACCACAAGCGCGACACCGCATCCATGCGATGCAGCGTGAACGCCAGCACGAGCGCGGTGAAGACCACCACCATCCACGCGGCCGCCACTCTCGCCAGCATCGAGGGCAGCGGTTTGCCGCGCCAGGTTTCATACACCCCGAAGCCGGGGAACAGCAACAGCAGGAGGACGCAGTTAAAGGCAATCAGAAGCCGTTCGGTGTCCGACAGCGGGATCGGCGTCGAGAACCGCATCCTGTGAGCGAGCAGCCCTCCCGCAATCACGAAGAGTACGTCGAGGAATCGCGCAGTATTCCTGAACATATTTGACTCTATACATTAGTCAGACGAACCAGAACTTTACTCGACGGTCTCAGCCTGACGCAGACGCGGCAGAAGGCGGTCGAATTCGCGCTTGACGAGACCGTAGCATTCGCAGGCGCGTGCTTCGAGTCCTTTACGGTCGAGCACCTTGATATGGCCGCGGCTGTGATGGATCAGGCCTTCGTCGTGCAACTTGCCGGCCGCTTCGGTAATGCCTTCGCGGCGCACGCCCAGCATGTCGGCGATCAGCTGCTGGGTCACGGTCAGATCGTTCGATGCCACACGGTCCACTTCGATCAGCAGCCACCGGCACAGTTGCTTGTTGAGCGCGTGATGGCGGTTGCAGGCAGCCGTCTGCGCGACTTGCGTGAGCAGGGCGTGCATGTACAGCAGCATCAGGCGGCGCAGGAAGTCCGAGCGGGCGAATTGCTGCTTGAGTGCCTGTGCGCTCATGCGGTAAGCGAAGCCGGCGCATTGCACCTGCACGCGGTTCGGCATGGTTTCGCCGCCCGTGAGCACCGGCACGCCGGTCATGCCTTCGCGGCCGACCGCGGCGATTTCGACCGAGCTGCCGTCTTCCATCGTCGAGAGCATGGAGATGATGGCCGTGGTCGGGAAGTACACGTGATGAATCCGCTGACCGGAGTCGCACAGCAATTGCTCGGTGCGCAGATGAACCAGTTCGAGATGGGGAGCCAGCGCCTGCCATTCATGGGACGGCAATGCGCCAAGCAAATGGTTACCGTGCAAATCGGATTGAAGTGTCAACATGATCGGTCCTCGCGTGAAAGTCGCGCTCCGCGTGACTTTCTGTTTTTGATCCGATGCCCGCATCCCTTATGAACAGCGTGCTGCCTGGCTAGCAGCGCGGGATGAACAGGATCGGCCCCGTATTGGCCTTTGTCGTGCCGCCGCCGTTGTTGTGAATCTCTCTGCGGTGACGCGGTGTTGCGCTCTTCTATTAGCGAGGAGCGTGCCAGCGGGAGGCAAACCGAGGACTGGTGCGGGGTAACGCACTAAGGCTTAGCGCCGCGCGAAGGCAAACGGAGCTTTTTGTTTCATATCTGCACAACGTCCTCGCCGCCAGCGAGCGCTCCGCAGGCGCTGCCTGTTTTCCGCAAGTCCTTGATGGAATTGGGTTGGCGGGTTCTGGGATGGGCTGGACGGCTCCCGTCTCAGCACTGAATCGGCCCGTCGGTGTACGTTCTCACGCGGCGTCCGGGATGTGCCGGAATTGATTCAGATGTGTTCAACAGGCTTGGTACGGTGCCGCACGGATGATGATTTTGGCGAGTCAAAAGTCTGAGAAAAACCAACAGTGATTCTGCAGATCAGACAGGTGCGGGCGCGCTGCGCGAGGTTTTACGCGCCTCGCGAAGGAGTAATTAGATCAGGGAGACAATCAGCCGTAGAAGATGGCGGATATCGCATTGACCGCGCGGACTTCTCCTGCGGGCGACGCGTATGTTGCATCAGCTTTAACCGCGCCATTCGATGCCGATGCAACGAATCTCTCCTGCGGCGTGAACGGGATAAGCGGCACGACGTATGGCCGGTTCGGCGGCAGATGAAACCAGTCGCGCGCGGCCCTGTAGTGTGTGTCAACGATATGAACGAAGCGCACAAAACGCTTCGCTTCGATCACGAGTTGCCAGCTGTCGCCGTTGCGCTCGAGAGTCACCGTCATGCCCAGATCGTGGCGCTCGCTCACGCGCCGCTCCGGCAGATGAAACGCTTCCGCAACGATCCGGCCGCTCGTCTGTTCGCGCAGCGTGGCGATCGTCACGTCGTGCGCACGCGGTCCGAAGCGGTACGCGTGGGTGAAATCGAAAAACTGGCCAAGGCATGCCGCCGCACTGAGACGTTGCACGCTGTGCGGCGCCAGTTCGACTTCATGGCTGGCGGAGGCGACCTTGACGCTGCCGTCACGCAGGCAAACGAGTTCCAGTTGCGCGCGCAGCGGTTGCGCACGTTCGTTCAACAAATGAATATCGAGGCCGTTGAGGCCTTCGTCGGTGATGCTGGCCTGAATGGGTTGCAGCGCTTGCGCGAGCCCGTGCAGGGCGCTTTTAGGCCGTCCAGTGGCGTCGATCAAGCCCCAGCCCGCTCCGGGGCGCAAGTCCTGAAGCTGCCAGACCAGCGCGCCGCCGCAGGTTGAACCGGCGCGGCGCCATTCGGCGAACACGTCGCCCATCAATTCGGCGACCACCGCGCGCGACAAGTCCAGATAACGCTCAGGATCTTCGTAGCGCAAGCGTGCCGGTTCGACACCGTATAACGTCTGCAGATAATGGTCGCGCACGTCGTCGAAATCCCAGCCGGCACCTGGATCGCGCGGCACCGCGGCTTTCCAGCGCGGATCGTGCAGATGAATCGTGCCGAGCGCGCTGTGCAGCGTGGCGTCGTCGGGCACGTTGGCGAAGGCGAGGCATTCGGCGGCGAAGCGCACCTGCGAGCGGCGCACGTCGTCGAGCGGACGCTGATAAGCGCCCACGCCGTAGTAGTGAGTGATGCCCTCATTAGTCGAAAACGGCCACACGCCCCCCGAAGGCGAGTTGGCGACATACGGCACGTCGGACCGTTCGCGCGCCACGATGGCCGGCAGCTGTTCAGTAAAGAGTGGTTGCGCGCGCATCGAAGGCGGCAGGCCGAACATGGCCGCCTGCTGATCGACCTCGCTGCCGCCGCACAGCACCGCGAGCGAAGCGAAACGTCGTGTGCGCGTTAAGAATTGTGTGGCTTCGCGTTCGATCGACGCGCTGAATGCGGCATCGTTCGGATAGTCGAAATTCGCCAGCGCGAAGTCTTGCCAGATGAGTATGCCGTACTCGTCGGCGAGCGCATAAAAAGCGTCGGACTCGTAGACCATCGTACCGCCCACGCGCAGCATGTTCATGCCCGCATCGCGGGCCAGCGTGAACGCGTGGCGCAGTTGCGCCTCGCTGCCGGCGAGCGTGACGAGGTCCGCGCTGGTCCAGCATGCGCCTCGGCAGAACACCGGCACGCCATTGAGGCGCAACGTGAAGCCCATGCCGTCCGCGCCGTGGTCCACTTCAATCGTGCGGAAACCGACCGAACCCAACCCATGAGATGTCGCGTGCCCGTCATCGAGCTGCAACGTCAATGGATATAAAGTGGGCTCGCCGTGCGTATGCGGCCACCAGCGCTCGGCACCCGGCACGCGTACGCTGCCGGTCAGTGTATATGCATCGCTCCATTGCAAAGACGAAACAGCGTCGCCGCATTTAAGCGAAGCGCGGCAGGCCGTGTCATCGTGCGGATGAACGAAACGTAGCGTGAGCGTAACAACGCCAGAAGCAAGGCCGTCGTCGGGATCGAGCCGGCTCGACACGTCGACGGTATCGAAAGCGTGGGGCGCGTCGCTCAGCAGTTCGACTGGACGCCATGGACCGACCGCTTGCACAGAAGGACACCAGCCGGGCATGTGACCGAGCAGGGTCGTGCGCACGTTGCGCAAGGTGGGCGGCGACACGAGCCGTGGCCGCCAGCGCGCGCGCGAACGTTTGGCCGTCAACGCCGCCGTGAGCGAGCGGAAGCACAACGCGAGCGTCGCGCTGCCGTTTAGTTCGATGTCCAGATCGTGCGCGACGAACATCGAATCGGAATCGAGACGCTTCGCACCGTCGAGCCAGACCTCGGCGATACTGGCGAGGCCATGCAGACGCAAACGACGGCGGCCGGTGCCTTCGAGCCTCACGCGATACCAATGGTCGTCGAAGGCGAGCGGTGGTGGATGCGCGATGTCCAGCAGACCTGCGGCACGGCGCGCGCTCGCGACGGTGCCAGGCACTTGCGCGGCGAGCCAGCCATGCGCGGGTAAATCGGCGGGCGACGCGCACGCGCCTGCGGGCGTGCTGACGCACTGCCAGCCGGTGTCGAGGGGCAGCGGCCAGAGCGTGTGCGATACGGCTGGCAATGCGCCATCGGCACCGGTTTGCGCGGCCTCGTCGGGCGCGGGCGCGAGCAGATCGCTCGCGCCGCCTTCATCAGGCACCAGGTCCATCGTCAGTACATCCACGGCAAGTCCCCGAGAAGTCCGCGACGCCGCGCAAGGCCTGTTACAGCACGAGCGCGGCGAGCGGCGGCAGCGTCTTTTCGTAAGCGCTTTCGATCACGTCAAAGCAGTCTTCGCACAGATCTCGGCGCCCGCGGGTAATTGCCCGCACGAGCCGGAACTGCATCACCATCGACTCCGACGCGATGCTCTGCGCCGCTGCCGGAATCGACGCCGGCACCTCGAAGCCTTGCGCGGAGAGCCACGTCAGATACTTCGAGAGAAACTCGAAGTTCGCGCCGAGCTGCCGCATCAGGTTGAACGAGTACGGGTGGAAGAACTTTTCGCCGCGCTCGAGCAACGTCTCGAGATGCGCGGGAAAGGCGACACGCCACTGCGCAATCGGATTGCTGAGCGGCCGGCGGTGCAAGTGCGCGCGCAGCAATTCTGCCGACGCTTCGGCGAGCGCTGTGCCTTCCAGTGCAGGCCGCGACTGCTTGGCAAACTCCACATACGGAAACAGCAGATCGGCCTGCTGCTGGAACTGCGGCAGCTTGCGGAACACGCCGTCGTAGTCTTCACCGTCGAGCAGGTGATAGCCGGTGTTATGGAAGTAGCCGAGACGGCGCGCGTCCGGATCGATGAAGTCGATGCCCACCGTGGTCTTCGGATGCTCGCGCCGGTACGACGTGGCGCGCGTATTCGGCAGGTAGTAGCCGTCCACTTCCACCAGCACGGTATGGCCGCGCAAAGTCTGCGCGAGCACGCGTGCTTCGAGCGAATCGTAGATGGCCAGTTCCTGCACCTGCGTACCGTAGAGCCGTTCGAGGTCTTCGAGCGGAAACTTGAAGAACGTGAACTGGTCGCCTTCGAAATCCTGCGTGACGGTAAAGCCGAGCGCCGCGCGCGGCTCGAGTCCGAAGCCGTGCAGCAGTTCGATCCACAGATCGACGTAGCAGTTGGTCTCCTGCCATACGCGCTCGCCCTGATGCAGCGCATGCGGTGCATGCTCGCGCAAACGCGTTGCGGGAGCGGAAACCGCGCCCCCCGTGGCGGGCAGATCGACGTGGCGGTTCAGCGTAAACGCGCCATTCGCGCCGTTTGGCGCCGGTGTGAGAGACGGATTCATACGCGCTCTCCGGAACCTTGCCGCGTTTCGGTGGACGCCGTTTGCATGGTTTCCATGCCATGCGCCACGCGCGCTTCGGTATCGCCCCACAGCAGCGCGCGCACGTCGTCCGGCCACGCGTTCACGTCGAGCCCATGATGACGGAATAGCGCGAGCGTGATCCGCTCCATGCCGAAACCGACGCAGCCCGTATGCGCGATCGTGCTGTCTTCGCACTGGATCTTCCAGATCGCGCCGAAGTGTTCCATGTGATAGTTGAAGGACAGGCAGGCGGTCTTGCCGCGCGGATCGGCGACCGGGATCAGCAGTTCGAACTTGAGCGCCTGGGCGCGCTGGCTATCGGCGACGATCTTGCCGCCGCGGCCGAAGAACGGGTCGTTGGCGAGATCCACTTCGACCGGCAATTGCAACAGATTGATGAGCAGCGAGCCGCGATCGATCCACATCTGCCGGAACGCCATGACCTGTTCCGCGTTGCCGAGGCGCACGTATTCACGCTGGCGGAACATCTGCATGCGGCCCGGATCGAGCGACGGTTCGTGACGGAAGCAATACGACAGCACATCGATCGTGCGGCCGTTGGCGGGCAACGGACCGCGCCGCGCCATCACCGGATAGATCGGATAGCAGGCGGCCGGCGTGAGCACCACTCGGGTCGGTTTCTGCTGCGCCATCCAGTCGTCGGCGCGGTCGTCGTCGCGTTCGGTCATGGCGTCGTCGAGCGCTCGCAACAGACGCTGGTGGCCCATGTCGTTGCCGCAGAACGAGTGGATGGTGCCGGCCAGATTCGGGAAGCTCTTCAGATACTCGCTGTCTTCGAAGTCGGTGCGGCGCATGGCGGGCGGAAAGCGCAGCAGTTCGGGCTGCTGGTCCGCGCCCAGATGCGTGATCGCCACGTTCAGCCGGTCCACCACGTCTTCGAAAATCTGGCTGCGGCCATACAGGCCGTTTTCGCCGGTGTCGATCAACAGGCCCGCGGCCAGCAGTTCATCGCGAAAGCTCGGCGCTTCGGCTGCCTGAGCAGCGGCGGCAAGGGCGGCGGTATCGGTCATCGTGTTCATATCAGGCTCTCCCCGGGGCGGCAGGTCGTTGCGCGAGCAACAGGCTCGCGGTGTTCTGCGCGATGCGGTCGTTATTGATCATCAGCGGCGCCGAATGCAGGTCGCGCAAATGGCGCCCGACGCTGTACGGCGTGCCGTTCTTGTAGCCCGCCATGCCGCAGATCATCAGCACTTCGTGCACGACCTGCAACGCGGTGGTGGAGATGCTCGTCTTCAGCGTGTTCATGTCGGAGGCGAAGCCGAGCATGGCCGCGAGCGGCGCATCGGCTTGCGAGCCGCCGTTACGCGCGTGATGAGCGGTGCGCGCCGCCTCCAGCGCGACCGCGAGGCGCGCCTGCATCATCTGCAGCAGACCGACCGCTTCAGCGAGGCGCAAACCGGCCGGCGGAACCACGCCTGGCTTCGCACGCGCCTGGGCACGGAAGAACGCTTTCGCGCGATTCACCGCGTCGGCGGCCACGCCGGTCCAGACCGAGGCCCACAGCGTGTGCGAGACCGGCAGCATGGTTTGATCGGCGATCTCGGCGAACGGCGTGGGCAGGATCTGTTCGGCCAGACCCGTGGCGACGAGCCGGAAGCCCTCGCTGCAGGTGCCGCGCATTCCCATCGAATCCCAGCCGCCGCGCTTTTCCAGTTGCGTATCGGCGCGCAACGCGACGATCAGCACCTGGTCGGCGGCCGCCGATTCAGCGGTGCGGCGGGCGGTGACGAGAATGCCGTCGGCGTGCGCGCCATACGAAATCGTCGGTGCGAGCTTTTCGATGCGAAAGCGCGCACCGTCGAGCTCGACCGAGCAGGCGCTGGTGCGCATATTGCCGCCGATGGTTTCCTCGGAAGTCGCCGACGCCAGCAGCCACTGCTGCTTGACCAGTTGCACGAGCAACTGTCGATGCCATACCGCATCGCTGCCATGCGCCTCGATACACGCCACCTGGATCTGGTGCATCGCGTACACCATCGCGGTGGAGGCGCAGCCTTGCGCGAGCGTTTCGCAAATCGCGCCGACGTCAGCGAGCGACAGGCCGGCGCCGCCGAACTCGGCCGGCACCAGCACCGAGAGCAGGCACTCGCGCTTGAGCGCCTCGAACGCTTCGCTCGGAAAGCGCGCTTCGCGATCCACGGAGTCCGCGAATTGCGCGGCCACCGCCGCACAGCGTTGCGCGGCCGCGCGCCAGCCGGGCTCGGTTTCGACAGCGGTCAAGCCGAGCGCCGTGTCGGCGCCTTCCGCCGCATTGTGCGCGTGCCTAGAGGCGGGCTCTGCCGCCGCATCCAGCAGCGGGGCGTTCATGCTGCCGCCTTCGCCTGTTGCAGCTCGGTGATTGCCGCGGCCATCGAATCGATGCTGGAGAACAGGCGCCGCGTCAACAGACGGTCCGGAATCTCAATGCCGAATTCGTCTTCGATTGCCAGCATCAGATGCACGGTCGCGAGTGAGGAGAGACCCGCGGCGTAGAGGTCGGCGTCGTCGGCCAGCGTTTGCGCCGGGACGTCCAGGCGAGCGGATTCTGAAAGGATGCGGCGCAAGGCGTTTTTCATGATGTGGTCCCCTAGTTGTTCAACGTTCTCGGATGGTGCGGACATCGATCGCACGTGATCGTTTTTTGTGTCCATTGTCACAACGCATGCCAGCGTGGTCCTTGTGCCGGGCGCGGCGCGTTCAGATTGACCGCGTGCGGTTACTGGCGGCGTGCCGTGATGCCGTGCCCCGACGTCCGTATTTAAGAATTGTCAAAGCCCAGCGTCAGTGCGATGGCGCACGGAAACGCGCGATTCACGGACGTACCGTGTAGCCATCACAACGGGCCAGCCCATGCAGCGAGGCCGTCAAAGCCGGCGCGCGGTGCTCGGCGTCGTTGAACTTATTGACTGCTGGGGAAGGCGATGAACTGGAAAACGCTGGAATTCGATCAGCTTTCGGCGCGCGAGTTGTATCTGGTCTTGCGTGCGCGCAGCGCGGTGTTCGTGGTCGAACAGTCGCACGTTTGTCTCGACGCCGATGGCCGGGATGAAAACGCGCTGCATGTGTTCGCGGTGGAGGACATGTCGCGGCCCATGCCGATTCTGGCCTACGCGCGCCTGCAACCCGGCGACGCGGAAGATCCGGAGATCACCATCGACAAGGTACTGACGAGCCCGCTGCGGCGCGGCGACGGCACCGCCGAACTATTGCTCGAACGCGTGTTGCAGGCGATTGCCGACCGTTGGCCGGGGCATGCCGTGCGTGTCAGCGCGCCGCTCGGTCTGCGCGGTTTCTATGAGCAATTCGGTTTTCGCAAGACAGAAGGGCCCTATCTCGAACATGGCGTGCCCTTCATTGGCCTTACACGCCCGGTGCGCGGCAGTCAGCCGCTTTTCGGCGGACGGCGCCGTGAGCGCGACAGCGCGGTGCTTGTCAATACGTTCGAAATGCTGTGATCGCGTGGATGCTCCCCGCGCCCGGCAGCGCCGACGTGTACGACGTCCATTCGCCTTTGCGTCGGACTCCGAGACAATGTGGCGGGACGTACATATCGATCATGCAGCGTTTGTTGTAATGGCTTGAAAGCGTTCGCGCAGGTTTCGTTTATTCGGGGAAAGCGTAATGCATGCGCAAGGATTGTCCCAGCGCACATACGCTTAAGGGGAGCGTTTGTGAACAGTCAATCCAAGTTGGATCGTGTCAACCGAGTCGCATGGAATTCGTCTGATGCCGAACGCGTGATGACGTTCGGTAAAACCTACTCCGACCCCGGCGAGCAGGCCGCATTCAATTGGCTCGCACCGCGTTGCGCGGGCCAGCCCTTACTCGATATCGGGATCGGCGCTGGCCGCACGATTCCGCTGATGACGGCCATCTCCGCCGACTATATCGGCGTCGACTACACCCAGAAACTGCTCGATCTCGCTAAGGCGCGCTATCCCGAACGCGACCTTCGGCATATGGACGCGCGCGACATGTCCGAGCTGCCTTCGGATCATTACGCGCTCGCCGAGTTCAGCTGGAATGGTATCGACTGCGTCGACTACGACGATCGCGTGAAGATTCTCGAAGAGATGTATCGCGTGGTGCGGCCCGGCGGGTACGTGCTGTTTTCGTCGCACAACCGCGGCGGCCCCGGCTACCGCGAGAATATCTGGCAACTGCTGCCGCAATTTTCGTTCAATCCGCTGAGACTCGGCTGGCGCACGCTGCGCTCCATGCGACGCTTCCAGCTCGGCACGCTGAACTATCTGCGCAACGTGAAGCTGAATCATGACTACGGCGGCTACGCGGTGAAGACTGCCGCGGCTCACAACTTCGGCATTGTGATCGTCTACACGACGCTGCGGGAGCAGCGCCGGCAACTGGCGCAGGTCGGCTTGCAGATCGACGCCGTGTTCGGCAGTAGCGCGGGCGATCGCATTCCCGACGAAGTGGAAGAGAGCGACGCGTGGTGGTTTCACTTCATCGCGCACAAGCCGCTCGCCGCCTGCCGCTTCGACTGACGACGGCAGGGATGAAAGCACGACTGTAGGCGGAGCACGGCAGTACGCACGACAACATAAAACAATGAACCGGGCCGGCTGGACCGGATAGGGGACCCGCACATGAATCGCATCGTAGAACCAGGCAATCCGCTTGCGTCGGTCGGGGGCGTCGGCGAAACGGCCACGCGTTTATCCGTGCAGCCGGTGATTCTCGCACAGGGCTCGGGCACACGATCGTCGCCGTTATCGCGCGAACGCGATCCGAAACGCTCGGTCGACCTCACGGGCGATGGGTCGCGGCTCGAAACCATGCTGAGCCGTCTCGACGCGTCGTTCGTCGTCGCGCAACACACTACACCGTCATCCATCGCGCGATCTTTTGCGGCGCCGCTGGTGATCTGCTGCGAGGACCTGCATCGGCAAACGCGCGAAGCCGGGGAGCAGCTCGCACGCCCGGGCCGGCCGGTGCGCATGGTGCTCGAACCGATGTCGCGCGATACCGCGCCCGCGCTCACCGTTGCAGCGCTCGCCGCGTGCGCGGCGGCTGTGGAAGGCGACGATCCGCTCATCGTCGCGCTGCCTGCTGATTACCTGATTGCCGATCAGGTTGCGTTCGGCGCGGCGCTCGCCGAGGCGTTCGAGCACGCGACGCGTGGCGCGATCGTCACGCTCGGCGTGCCGCCCAAGCGCGCGGAAACCGGCTACAGCTATATCCGTACGGGAATGGCGCTCGGCAAGCGGGGTGCCCGCGCCATCGAACGGCTGGCCGAAAAGCCCGATCCCGAACTGGCCGAACGCTATGCCGCATCCGGCAATTACTGGTGGAACAGCGGTATGGTCGTGGCGCGCGCATCGGTGTGGCTCGCGGCCGTCGCGCTCTGCCAGCCGGCAATCGCCGAGGCCTGCGCGGCCGCGTTCGAGCATGCCACGGTGGATGGCGACGGCACGCTGCATCTGTCCCGCGATGCGTGGGCCCTGTGTCCGTCCGCTTCGATCGACTGGGCGGTAATGGAGCGAATCGGCACCGACGCGCGGCTCGCAGGCGTCGCCGTGCCGTTCGTCGCGGGACACGCCGAAAAGAGCACGCGGGATTCGGTGATGCGGGTCACGCGCGGCGAGGAATGCTTCATGCTCGCGGCGAAAAACCCGTCGGCATATGTTCCTCCCGGCATCGCGCATCGGCTCGAAAAGCTGGCCATGACGCCGCGAGAAATGATCGAGGTCCAATCAGGCGGCTACCCGGGTGAAGCCGACATCGTGCGTGTCGAAGACCCGTTCGGTCGCAATCTGGAGAGCGCTCATGCACGCAAAGCTGCATCACGCTGAGACGCCGCACCTCGTGCAGGCGTCTTTCGACGAGCGGCGTTTTCGTCACGCGTTGGGACGCTTCGCGACCGGCGTCGTGGTGATCTCGACCGGCAGCGGCGACGATCTGCATGCGATGACCGCCAACGCCTTCATGTCGGGTTCGCTCAAGCCGCCGCTGATCGTCGTCTCGGTCGGGCACCGGGCGCGCATGCACGAGCGTCTGATGGACAGCCCGCTGTTCGGCGTGAGCGTGTTGTCCGAGGCGCAGGAGCCACATAGCCGCCACTTTGCCGGCGAGCCGCAGAGCCGGCTCGCGCCGCGCTTCGCGGCGGTCGAGGGGCTCCCGGACGTGGTGCTGCTCGAACACGCGGCGGCGCGTTTCGCCGCGCGCGTGGTGGACCGGCACCCTTGCGGCGACCATACGCTGTTCGTCGGCGAGGTGCTGGTGTTCTCGCTCGATGAACACGCGCCGCTGATCTTTTTTGGCGGGCGTTACGGATCGGTGGCGGCGCCTGAGTCGATGCAGCGATCGACGGCGGTGTCCGCGCAGGACTCGCCGCCGCTCGCCGCGAGCGCCTCCTGATGCGCGCGTCAGCCGTCATTTCCCGCCAGTTCCTTTCCGCCGACGCGTGGTGGATCAGACAAATCATCTCGCAACGTGCGTCTTCGCACTATGCAAACAGTGCAATGCAGGCACGCTTGAGACGCAAGCTTATGGCCCATGGAAATATGCGGCGTTACAAGAAAGAAACAATTCTTCAGAGGGATAACCCTGTTAGGACGTTTCCCGACTGGCGCAAGCGTTTCGAAGCTAGCAACGTATCGTAGAAGAACTAAGTGACGTCAATAAAACGAGACATAAGGGCCGCACGATCAACAGGCTACGCGGGGGCAAACACCGCTTCGGGGAGAGTTTCATGGAACAGGCAAACAAAGATCGATCGCTCGTGAGCAAAGTCATGGACGGACTGGTCACGGGCATCGTCGAAGAGAAATACGGCGCCATACTGCCACCGCAGGATGTGCTGTCGAAGGAGTTCGACGTCAGCCGCACCGTCATGCGCGAGGCGCTGTCGATGCTGCTCGCGCGCGACATGCTGGACGTGCGGCCGAAAATCGGCACGCGCATCCGCTCGATGAGCGATTGGCGCATGATCGACGAAGACGTCGTGAACTGGCGTTTTCGCGCGAAACCCGATCCGCTGTTTTTGCGCGACGTGATCGAGTTTCGTATCCTGATCGAACCGCGCGCCTCGGCGCAGGCGGCCGCGCGCGGCAGCGCGGCGGATATTGCCGCGATCCGCGAGGCGTTCGAAGCATTCCGCGCGATCCGGCCGAGCGAGCCGGGCTATCAGGAGGCGGACGAACTGTTCCATACCCGCATCGTGGTCGCGAGCGGCAATCAGTTCTTCAAGCAGATGGCGGCGATCATTCGCGGCGCGCTATCCACTGTCAATCCCATCGTGACCGAAAGGGACGGGGACGGCCTATGGGAAAAGGCGGTGAAAACCCATCAGCGTGTGGTCGAAGCGATCGAACGGCGCGATCCGAAGGAAGCGGAACTCGCCTCGCTTGCAATGATCGACTACACCACCGAAGAAATCAGCGGCCAGTTTTCCCCGGAACCGCCGGCACACAGTTGAGCGTCGTCGCTGCAGCGGCACGCTGGGTCTTTAATTTTTCCTTGTGAGACTGTGCGATACGAGAGGCGCGCGTTCACGCCCACGCGATAGCGTGCGGCATGCGCGACAATAGCGCCTGTTCTGAACTGCATGGACTCGAAGGAACGATGACAATCGCAACGCAGGAAATCCCCTCGGACGGCACGATCCGCTGGGGAATCGTCGGGACGGGCCGGATTGCCCGTCGCTTCGCACAAGGTCTCGCTCATGTGCCGCACGCGCAACTGACCGCGCTGTGGTCACGCCGCGCGGAACCGGCCATCACATTCGCCGGGGAATTCGGCGGCGAGGTGTGCGCGAGTTTCGACGCGCTGCTCGCCAGCGGTATCCACGCGCTCTATATCGCCACCGTTCAGGACAGTCACGCCGACTACGCGATCGCCGCGCTGCAAGCCGGCCTGCACGTGCTGTGCGAAAAACCCGCCACCATCAATCAGCCGCAGCTCGAACGCGTGCTCGATGCCGCGCGCGCCGCGCAACGGCTATTCATGGAAGCCATGAAGCCGCCCTTTTATCCGCTCTACAGAAAGTTGCGCGCGCATCTAGATGCCGAACCGATCGGCGCGGTCGGTCTGGTGCGGGCCGGCTGCTCGGTGCCGGGCGTGCCGGACGATCACCCGTCGCTGTCGTTCGAGCACGCGGGCGGCGCGCTGCTCGACATCGGCATCTACGAGATGTTTCTCGCCGTCGACTGGCTGGGCGCGCCGCTTGAGGTGCAGACGCTGGGGCGGCTCGGCGCAACCGGCGTCGATACGTTCGCGAGCCTGAACAGTCAGCACGAGGGCGGCATCGCCCAGTTGTTTTGCGGGCTCGATCTGCATGGCAAGGGCGACGCGCTGCTGATGGCCAAAGGGGGCCACGTCACGATTCACGAACCGTGGTGGAATCCGTCGCGCGCGACGATCCGTTATACCGATGGACGCGTGGTCGAACTCGACGAGCCGTTCGAAGGCGGCGGCCTGAACTACGAGACCGCGCACTTCTGCGAACTGATCAGGGCGGGGCAGATGGAAAGTCCGGTGATGCCGCACGACAAGTCGCTGCACATGATCGCGATGGCCGACGCGGCGCGCGCGGCGCTCGGTTTGAAGTTCGCCGGAGAGTAGCGTCGCCGGCGTTGCCGCATTGCGCGCGGCAGCGGTGGTAGGATTCGCGCGGGCATGCGGAGAGAAAAAACGCTCCACGTGTCCGCCGCTTTCGAATTCCTTCCAATGGAGCCGCCTGCCATGCGCATGCTCGGAAAACTGTGGCAAGACAACAAGAGCGTCGTCGCGTTTCTCTTCCTGATGGTGTTGTTTCGCAGCGCCGTTGCCGACTGGAACGTCGTGCCGAGTGGCTCGATGCTGCCGACGATCCGCGAGGGCGACCGGATCTTCGTCGACAAGATGGCCTACGATTTGCGCGTGCCGCTCACGCATATCGCGATCGCGCATCTGCACGATCCGCAGCGTGGCGATATCGTGACGATCGATTCATCGGCGGCGCGCGAGTTGATCGTCAAGCGTCTGATCGGCTTGCCCGGCGACAGCGTGGCGATGCGCGAGAACGTGCTGTACGTGAACGGCGTGCGCGCCGATTACCAGCCGCTCAAGCTCAAGCCGCTGCCTGGCGACGCCGCATCGCCCGGCGATTACCTAACCGAACGCTTCGACGGCGTCACGCATTCCGTGCGGCTCGCGCCGCAGGCGCCGAGCCCGCGTGATTCGTTCGGGCCCGTGGTCGTGCCGCCCGGCGAGTATCTGATGCTCGGCGACAATCGCGACGACAGCGCCGATTCGCGTTACTTCGGCTTCTTTCCGCGCAAGGAATTGATGGGCCGTACGCGCCGCGTCGCGTTTTCGCTCGACCCGGACCACTACTACACGCCGCGCTTCGAGCGCTTTGGCGCGCCGCTGGATCCGGCGTCTTCTGTCGCCAGCCGCTAAATCAGAAGCGCCGGGTGCTCAGTGGCGCGACGGCAGCGCAAGGCGCCGTTCGTACCAGCGTTGCACGCTCTCGAGCACCTGACACAACACCCAATAAACGGCGGCCGCGGCCAGATACAACGGCAGCGGCTGATAGGTCGACGCGATGATCTCCTGCGCGCTGCGCAGCAGTTCCGTGACGGTAATCACCGACACCAGCGAGGTGTCCTTGATCAGGCTGATGAGACTGTTCGACAGACTCGGCACGGCAATGCGCAACGCTTGCGGCGCGATCACGTAGCGCAATGTCTGGCGTCGCGAGAGTCCGAGACTGTAGGCAGCGAGCCATTGACCGTTCTGAATCCCCAGGATCGCGCCGCGCATGCTCTCCGACAGATACGCCGCCACGTTGGCGGACAACGCGATCACGCCGGCCGGCGTCGGATCGAGCGATATGCCGAAACTCGGCAAGCCGTAATAGATCACGAAGATCTGCACCAGCAGCGGCGTGCCGCGCATCACACTCACGTAAATGCGCGCGATCCAGTTCAGCACGCGGTTGTGGCTGACGCCCATCAACGCCAGCACGGCGCCGGCGATCAGGCCGAAGATCATCGACAGAACCGCGAACTTGACCGTCAGGACGGCGCCCTGCGCGAGCACAGGCAGCGATTCAACGAGCAGGGAAGTGGTGGACATGAGCTGAGCGGTGGACGGGTTAGGCGCGCAAAAAGCGCGCATCATAAACGTTGCTGTAGAAGCGCGAAGGGCGGCATCGTCGACGATGCCGCCCTTGCTTTCAGTCAGCGCGCATTACTTGATCGGCTTGCTGACGTCGATGCCGAACCACTTGTCCGAGATCTTCGCAAACGTGCCGTCAGCTTCGAGCTGGGTCATTGCGTCGTCGATCGCCTTGGCGAACTTCGGGTTGCCCTTTTTGAACGGAATGCCGGAAGGATTGCCCGCGCCGACATTCGCGCCCGTGCGCAGCGGCAGTTGCGAGTTCTTCATCAGGTAGGCGAGCATCAGGCGGTCGTTGAGCGCCGCGTCGAGACGGCCGGCGGCCAGATCGCGCAGATATTCGGGCGCGCCCGGGTACGTCTTCACGTCGATGCCCGGCACCGACTTCGCCATGTCCATGTAGTTCGTGCCCAGACCGACGCCGAGCTTCTTGCCCTTCAGGTCGTCGAGCGACTTGAACTGGCGCGTGTCGTCCTTACGCTGGATCAGTTGCGCGGCCGAATACGTGTAGGCCGGCGAGAAGTCGAGCGCCTGCTTGCGTGCGTCGGTGATGCCGACCTGGTTGACGATCACGTCGAACTTGTTCGCCTGCAGACCGGCGATGATGCCGCTCCATTCCGTCGTCACAAATTCCGGCTTCACGCCGAGCTTGGCCGCGACAGCCTTCGCGATGTCGACGTCGTAGCCGACCAGCTCGCCCGACGGCGCTTTCGAATTGAACGGCGGGAAGGTGCCTTCCAGACCGATGCGCAGTGTGCCGCGCTGCTTGATCTGATCGAGGAGGTCGTCGGCATGGGCGGCGACTGCGGTGAACGACGCGCCGATCAGACCGGCGACGAGAATCTTTTTAACCAAGCCAAATTTCATCGAGTTCCTTTTTGTTCGTTCGGCGTTTTAGCAGACGAAAGCATAGCAAAGCAGACTATCGAAATCTAAATATCGTTTGTTTATGTCTATATTCCGGGCGTGGGGCGCGGGGCGCGGGGCACGGGGCACGGGGCGCGGGGCGCGGACATGCACGTAGGACGGAGCACATCGAGGGTGCCGCGCCGCACCGCGCGGCGCCCTAGGGCGGGCGCTGGCGCGGCGTTCTGCGGAACTGGGTTCAACGCAGCGCTTGCGCGCATTCGGCGACGAGCGCCGGTCCGCGGTAGATAAACCCGGTATAGAGCTGCACCAGCGACGCGCCGGCTGCGAGCTTGGCACGCGCGTCGTCACCGGAAAAAATCCCGCCGACGCCGATGATCGGCACCGCTTCGCCGACTTCCGCGCGCAGCTTGCGGATCACTTCATTCGACGCGTCGAACACCGGCTTGCCCGACAGGCCGCCGGCTTCGTCGCCGTATTGCATACCGGCGACGGCCGTGCGCGAGAGCGTGGTGTTGGTGGCGATCACGCCTTCGAACTGGTGGCGCAACAGCGTGTCGGCGATCGACTTGATCTGTTCGTCGTCGAGGTCCGGCGCGATTTTCAGCGCGAGCGGCACGAGCTTGCCGTGCATGTCGGCGAGACGCTGCTGCTTCTCCTTGAGCGCCGCGAGCAGCGCGTCGAGTTCGCCCGCGCCTTGCAGCTGGCGCAGATTCTTCGTGTTCGGCGATGAGATGTTCACCGTCACGTAGCTGGCGAACGGATAGACGCGTTCAAGACAGTACAGGTAGTCTTCGGCGGCGCGTTCGATCGGCGTGTCGGCGTTCTTGCCGATGTTCAGGCCGAGAATGCCGCGATAGCGCGCCGCCTGCACGTTCTTCACGAACTGGTCGACGCCCGCGTTGTTGAAGCCCATCCGGTTGATCACGGCATTCGCCTGCGGCAGACGGAACATGCGCGGGCGCGGATTGCCCGGTTGCGCGCGCGGCGTCACCGTACCCACTTCGATAAAGCCGAAGCCGAGCGCGGCGAGGCCGTCGATGCAGGCGCCGTCCTTGTCGAGGCCCGCGGCGAGTCCCACCGGGTTGCGAAACGTCAGCCCCATCACGGTGCGCGGCGCATCCGGCACGCGCGGCGCGAGGGCGCCGGCGAGACCGGTGCGGCCGGCCGCGCCGAGCATGCGCAAGGTGAGATGGTGAGCGTCTTCCGCGTCCATGCGAAAGAGTTGGGCGCGTACAAGCGGGTAGAGGGAACTGAACACGGGACGAAGCCGGGCGGCCGGAAAATGGGAACCCGCCATTTTACCGGCTTTGCGCTTTTAATGAGACCGACTGGCGGGATTAGGCGGCGGCCCGAGCGGATTGCCTGCTTGCCGTGTCGAGGCTACGGCTTGAGTGGCGGGCGCTTGCCGTGAATCGCGAGATCGACCGGCGGCAGATCCACGCCGGTGGGATCGAGCACGCGCCAGGCGCCGTCGATCAAACCTTCGAGCGGCCGGAAATTCGCCTTGTACGCCATCTTCGGACTCTCGCGAATCCAGTAGCCGAGATACACGTAGGGTAGCTTGAGACTACGCGCCTGCTCGATCTGCCAATAGATGTTGTAGGTGCCGAAACTCGTGTTCGGCAGCCCCGGTTCAAAAAACGTGTAGACCGAAGAGAGTCCGTCACCGAGGATATCGATCATGCTGATCATGCGCAGAATGCCCGGCGCATCCGGCCGGTCCGGCAGCGGCTCGCGGAATTCGACCAGCCGCGAGTTGATCCGGCTCTGCAACAGGAACTGTTCGTATTGGTCGCGGCTGTCGCGATCCATGCCGCCGCCCGCATGCCGCGCCGACTGATAGCGCATGTAGAGCGCGTAGTGCTCTTCGTCGTAATGGAGCGGCGCGACGGTGGCGACCAATTCGCCGTGCTTCTTCCAGACGCGGCGCTGCGTGCGGTTCGGCTCGAACTGGTCCACCGGCACGCGCACCGGCACGCAGGCGCGACAGCCGTCGCAATACGGCCGGTACGTGAACACGCCGGAGCGCCGGAAGCCGGCCTTGACGAGGTCGGTGTAGACGTCGGAGTTGATCAGGTGACTGGGAGTGGCGACTTGCGAACGCGCGATGCGGCCGTCCAGGTAACTGCAGGGATAGGGCGCTGTCGCATAAAATTGCAGCGCCGAAAGCGGGGAAAGAGGCAGCTCGTTGGGATGAGTCACGTTGGCAGCTCTCGAAGCGTCTCTGGTAATGCAAACCCGGCGCCCTGCGGTCGACGACCCGCGGCTCACGACCCGTGGTTCGGTGGGCGAGGGATCCGGATTCGGCCTGATTCTTCCTACGACGCTGGCGCGACGACCTCGAGCAACGCGGTCTTGTCGAAGCGCCAGGGAATCGGCGGCGCCGCGACCGACGCGCGAACATGCGCGATGAACGCCTTGCGCGCTATCTCGCGACCGCCTAGCGACGCCAGATGCGACGTGTTCTGCTGGCAGTCTATCATTTCTATTTCGTGACGGCGCAAGTGTCCGACAAGCGCGGCCAGCGCCATTTTCGACGCATCCGTGACCTCCGCGAACATGGATTCGCCGAAGAACATTTTGCCGAACGACACGCCGTACAAACCTCCCACGCGCTTGCCTTCGAACCAGGTTTCGATGCTGTGCGCATCGCCCACACGATGCAGCGACGAGTACGCTTCGACCACATCCGCGGTGATCCAGGTGCCGCGCTGTCCGCGTCGCGGCGCCTGCGCGCAGGCGCGCATCACGGCGGCGAAATCATGGTCGACGCGGATTTCCCACGCATCATCGCGCAGCACGCGCCGGAGCGTTTTGCGCAGCGACGGCGCGACCTTGAATTCGGCGGGGCGCAGGATCATGCGCGGGTCGGGACTCCACCACAACACCGGCTGGCCGTCCGAATACCAGGGAAAGATGCCGCGCCGATAGGCGTCGATCAGCCGTGACGGCAGCAGGTCGCCGCTGGCGGCGAGCAGGCCCGGCGCGCCGCTGGTCGCGCCGAGCGCGCGTTCGACGGGCGGAAACGGGTCGTCAGGGCCGAGCCAGGGAACCATGCGCGCCGCTCAACCTTCGCGCAGCGAGCGGAAGATGTCGCCCGTGTGCAGGCCGAAGCTGCCGGCGGCGCGGTCGGCGAAAAAGAAACGCAGGGTCTGGCCGACGGTGGGAAAGGCAATCTCGTCCCAAGGGATTTCATGTTCTTCGAAGAGTTTCACTTCGAGGCTTTCTTCGCCGGCGGCAATGTCGAGATCGAGCAGGCGCGCCATGTAGAACAGATGAACCTGATGCACGTGCGGCACGTTCAGTAGCGAGAAGAGGTTTTGCACTTCGACGCGCGCGCCGGCTTCTTCCAGCGTTTCGCGCGATGCCGCTTCGGCGGTCGTTTCACCCATTTCCATGAAGCCCGCGGGCAGCGTCCAGTAGCCGTAGCGCGGCTCGATCGCGCGACGGCACAGCAGCACCTTGTCGTCCCACACCGGAACGGTGCCGACCACGTTGCGCGGATTCTGATAATGCACCGTGCCGCAACTGCCGCATACGAAGCGCTCGCGGTTGTCGCCGGGCGGAATGCTCAGGCTGACACCCTGGCCGCAGACAGAACAGAATTTCATAGGAAGGGGACGAGAAAGGGTGACAGGAGTTTATCACCGGGGCGAAGTTTTTCTCAGGTCGCAAAATCACGGCGAGCGGGATTGGGTGGGCGACGAGGCCGGTGCGGAGGAACGAGCGCGCCAATCGCGCACGGCCCAACTGTTTGGTTCGGAATCCCGAGCATCTCGCGCGTGAGGGCCGATCCGTGGGCGCGCATGGTGTCGCGGACGAATGATCCGTGTTGCAAGCCGATGCTGGGATGGATGCTGAAAGAACAGCAATACAACCCGGGTGGTGCGCTACGCGGTGTAAAACTTGTCAAACCGTTTGGGGAAAACAAAAAAGGCCTGCCGGTTTGGCAAGCCTTGAATGTTGTTTTCGACGTCTCCAACCAACTTGATGAACTTGGTTGCGGGGGTAGGATTTGAACCTACGACCTTCGGGTTATGAGCCCGACGAGCTGCCAGACTGCTCCACCCCGCGTCCGTCGAAGAAAAGATTATAGAACAAAGCCAGTAGGGTTGCAATACCTATTTAAGAACCGGCTTCAATCCACGAAACATGCGTCGGCGCGTGCGTAATTGCCTAAGTCGCTGCGCGCATGGCTTGCGTCGCATGCCGGAAGGCGCCCGTAAGGCGCTGCGCTAGAATTCAGATTCCTCCCGCGACGCCGCCTTGGCCGCACGGCAGCGCGCGCTCCACCTCTTACCACGCTCTGAACTCCATGGATATCGCTCACGACCTGCAGGTGATTGCCGCTCAGGAACACACGCTGGTGTTCCCACAATTCGACGCCGACCGCGCGTGGCAAGTCGGCGCCTATCTGCACGAGGTCGCCAAGGCGCGCGGTATCCCCGTCGCGATCGACGTGCGCACCTTCGGTCAGCCGCTGTTCTTCAGCTTGCTCGACGGCGCGACGCCGGACAATATCGATTGGGTGCGCCGCAAGAGCAACACGGTCGCGCATTTTCGCCGCAGTTCGTACGCGATCGGCCTGAAGTTGCAGCAGGCCGGCGGCACGCTCGCGGACAAGCACGCTTTGGCTGCCACGGAATATGCGTCGCATGGCGGCGCGTTTCCGTTGACGGTGGCGCACGCGGGCGTGATCGGTTCGATCACCGTGTCGGGTCTGCCGCAGCGCGCCGATCACGAGCTGGTGGTGGAAGCGCTGTGCGCGCATCTCGGCCACGACTACAGCAAGCTCGCGCTAGCAAAGGCCTGAGCCGATGCGGCTGCCTCCTTATGCTTTGCTCGGCATTGCCATCGTGGCCGAAGTGATCGCGACCTCCGCGATGCGGGCGTCGGAGGGCTTCTCGCGGTTCCTGCCTTCAGCCGTGGTCATGGTCGGCTATGGCGTGGCGTTCTATTGTCTGTCGCTCACGCTGAAGAGCATTCCGGTCGGCATCGTCTACGCGGTGTGGTCCGGCGCCGGCATTGTGCTGATCACGCTGGTCGCGGTGCTGCTGTACCGGCAGGTGCCCGACGTGCCGGCCGTCATCGGCCTCGGGCTGATCGTTGCCGGCGTTGCCGTGCTGAACATGTTTTCGAAGATGCAGGCGCACTGAGCCGTTGCATCGACACCGGCGCTGCAGGCGTTCATTTGCAGCGCACGATCATCGAGCGATTTTTCACGTTGGCCGAGACAACGTTCGTGACGCTGCCGCCCGCCGTGCCGCCTTCGTCATTGTCTTTGGAGACGATGTCGTAGCCCGTCGCGCCGCAGGCCTTGCCGGCCTGCACGTAGCACGAAGCCCAGCTGGAAGCGGCGTCGGCGCCGCTGCAATTCACGGCGAAGCCGGTCTGGCCGTTCGGCAGGTTGATCAGCGAGGTGGTGTTCGACGATGCGCAGGCGGCAAGGCTCGCCGCGCCGAGCAGCACGGCGGCGGAAAGGGCGGCCGTGAGCGGGCTGCGGCGAACGAAAGCCGGCGCTGCGCCGGTTCGAAGGCGGTTGAAGCGGCCGGCGCGGCGCAGTTGCGTCATGAAATGCATCGTGATGTTTCCTTTCAGATTGATATTCGGGTCGCCACGTGGATCGAGAACGCCTGTCGACGCTCGGAACAAGCTCAGGGTGTTTCGATCGTAATGCCCGCCGCGCTGACCATCCGGCGGCTTTGCTCGCCTTCTTTGGTGGCCGCGTCTTCCCAGATGCTGATGGCTTTTGGAATGTCGATGCCATGGCTCTCGGCGTACGCAAACCAAGTGTTCGCCGCATCCGGTTCGGGCAATTCGTGGCTTTGCAGAAAATATTTTCCCATATTGCGCTCACTGAACTCGAAAAGGCGTCGTCGTGGCAGCACGGACCGTGCCGATGATCCGGTTCGACCGGAGCGGGCCGAACAAGTGCGGTCGGCTGCATCGCCGGGTCGCGCTGCAGAACTAATCGGCTCGCGACGCGCCTTACATACTGGTTGGCCGCGCGCAGACGCGCGTGCTGCTCTGGCACGCACGGACGCAGCCGGCAATATGCAGGTCGACGCACGGGCAGACATATCGCACGCGGTTCGACGCGGCGCCCACCCATGATTTGCAACGAGGAGAACGAATATGGCTGAACGGGTCAGCGGCCCTTACCGCGGTTATTACATCAGCGCCACCGCGCGCCTCGTGCCGGCGGCCGACGCGCCGGCCGCGACCGCAAGCAACGCGAGCGGGACTTACGTCGGCTCGGTGAGTCTGGCTGAACACGGTCCGGACGATCCTCACCGCATGGAAACCTTGCTCGAACTCGGCGACGGCCAGCGCTTCGGCAGCGAAGAGGAGGCGCTCGTCTTCGTCGAGCAGGCGGCGCGTGATTACATCGACCGCCTGCTGGGAAGCGCTTGATGGCGGTGCGCAAGGTGAAGAAAAGCGTCGCCGGGCCTGTCGGCAAAACCGCTGATGAAAGCGCTGCGGCAGGCTGGACCTCGGTCCGGCCGCGCGAGTACCATAACGACGTTCTCCGGGGCCGGCCGGTTTTTGCCTGCGCCGGTTTCCCGTCGGATCTTTCTGATGAGGCAGCCATGGAAATTCGGTTTCCCGCGGACGCGCCTGCCTACCGCGACTCGAATCTGACCGTAGTCTTTCCCGCGCTGGTGAACGGCGAACGAGTGCCGTGCGCGATCTCGGTCGAAGCGCTCGAAGATCACTTCGGCGCCTACTCCGAGGACCTGGAAGGCTGGATGCGCGCTTTCGACGCCGGACGTCCGCGCATCGAAGCGGTCGCGCGCGAGCACTTGCAGATCAGCAACGGCACGCCTGTGTTGCTGAAGAGTGGCCACTTTCCGCCAGGCAACGTGGCGGGGTAGTCGCGCTGCCCGAGCGAGCGTGCGGCCATGCGGACTCCGTCGCAACGGCAGCGGATTGGCGGGTCAGACGCGCTACGGCGGTGAGCAATCCGCCACAGAGCGGGCCGTGCGAGCCACAGCGAGTTCGCATGCGCCGACCCGATGCGCCCGAGGCTGCACAACATCGCACAACTCGCAAACGCCACGCGCGCAATCCCGACGACCTTCGCGCTCTCGTTCAAGCCGCGCTCGCGGCGCTTCCGTTTGCTCCCGCATTTGCCGATGCCGCCTCGCGCGCGGCATCGAATGCGTGGCGAATGCCTTCTTCGTAAGACGTTCTGGCGATCGGGCCGATCAGTTCGGTCAACGCCGAGTCGTCGAGCACGAGCGGTTCGGTCATCAGGTAATTCATTTCCACCAGCTCCCGCATCAACGGGTTGAACAGGCCGAGCACGCGCAGCAGGGTCTTGCCGGCGACCATCAGCTTCGGTTGGCGGCCGGCTAGCGCATAAGCCTGCCGCGCCACTTCGCGCTGCGTGATGATGCCCGCGCCGGCGAGGTGCCACCAGCGCCCATACGCCTCGGGCGTGCGCGTGAGCTTTTCGATCACCGGCCCGATATCCGGCAGATAGATGAATTCATGCGGCACATCCACCGGGCCGATCACCTGCGCGCGCTTGCCGGTCGCCGCCGCTTCGAACACGCCGTTCAGCAGACTGCGCTCGATCTTCGGGCCGTAGAAGTCGGGCAGGCGCAGCACGAGCGTCGAGAGACCGTCGCGTCCATGTGCCGCCAGCACCAGATTTTCCTGCGCGAGCCGCATTTGGCCCTTGAACGTGTGCGGCTCGCGCGGATGATTTTCGCGGATCGGATTGCCGCGCGCGCGGCCGTACGGATACACCGTGCCGATCAGAATGAAGCGTTCGACGCCCGCCGCCGTCACGCCCGCCAGCGTTCTCTCCATGAGCGGCGGATGCGCGGCGAACTGATCGTAGGGCACGCCGACCAGATAGATCACCGTCTGCAGATCCTGCGACGCCGCGCGGATCGAAGCGGGGTCGTCCGGATTCCACGTGACGATTTCCGCGTGCGGATCGTGGCCGAACGCGGCCTCGAGCGGCGCGCGCGAGCGGCCGACCACCCGGTAATCGCGGCCCGCCGCGCTGAGCGCCGCCGCGATGATCTGACCGGCCGCGCCCGCGGCGCCGAATAAACCCACCTTGCCCGTGACTTGCATGACGACTCCTTGAAGCGGCGCCGCATCGCGTCCGCATGGATTGTGACTGATGATCTGAAATTTAATGAACATCGTTCAGTGAACAGTGTTCAGTTTAATTTGACTTTTCAGTTTGTCAACCCGAGAATGTTCGTCATGGGAATCGCTGAACGAAAAAACCGCCAGAAACAGGCACTGCGCGAACGCATCCTCGATGCCGCGCGGCGCATCGTGATGCGCGAAGGTTTTGCCGCGCTGTCCATGCGCAAAATCGCCGACGCCATCGAATATTCGCCGGCCACGCTGTACCTGCATTTCGCAAGCCGCGACGAGATCGCGCAAGCGTTGTGCGCGGAAGGCTATGCGCAACTGCTGCAGACATTCGTGCCGCTCGCGGGCATCGCGGATCCGGTCGAGCGGCTCAAGGCGCTCGGCCGGGCCTACGTGGCGTTCGGTGTCGCGCATCCGGAAACGTACCGGCTGATCTTCATGGAAGATCCGAGCTACACCGGCGCGGCGCTGGGCGGCGCGGCGAAGGGTAAGGCGGTGGCGGATTCGGCCAATGCCGGCGCGGCGTTAGGTGGTGCGGCGGCGAGCGCCGCGGTGCAGAGCGCGGATCCCGCAGCGACGGCGGCTGACGAAGCGAACGGCGACACGGCCGCTACCGGGGACGATCCCGGCGAGGCCGCGTTGCACATCATGATTTCCGCGCTCGAAGAACTCAAAGCGGCGGGGCGTCTGTCGGCGTCGATGGACGTGGCGGTGTGGGCCGAGGCGTTCTGGGCGAACTTGCACGGCATCGTCGCGCTGAATCTGACGTGTCCCGTGTTCCCGACCGCGCCGCTCGACACGGTGGTGGGCATCGCGCTCGACGCCTGGTTGGGCGCGTCGCACGCAATGCAGGCGCCGGGCGCCGCGGTCACCGCTGGCGCACGCAGGAAAAAATCCCCTGAAACGCGTACCGGGTCGCCAGCGCATTCGGACAACGATCGCGCCGCGCAGCCTTCAGCTAAAAAACCGGCCAAAGCCGCAGCGAGCGATGTCGCCGCGCCGGCCGCGAGGCGCAAAAGCACAACTGCGTGATAACGTTCAATCCCACCTCAATTTGCGCGGTTGCGCTTAGCTCGCCATGTCCATTTCCGCCTCGCCCGCCGTCAGCGACGAAGTCGCGACTTTCGTAGCCAACCGTATCGGTTTCATCGAACTGGACAGGCCGAAGGCGCTCAATGCGCTGTCGACCGGCATGATTCGCTCGATGCACGCGGCGCTCGATCAGTGGCGCGAAGATCCGGACGTGCTCGCCGTCGTGGTGCGCAGCCGGCACCCGCGCGCGTTCTGCGCGGGCGGTGACATCCGCTTTCTGTATGAGTCGGCGCAGCGCGGCGAACAGGATGCGCGCGACACGTTTTTCATCGAGGAATACCGGCTCAATCACGCCATCTTCACCTTTCCGAAACCGTATATCGCGTTGATGAACGGCGTCGTGATGGGCGGCGGCATGGGCATTTCGCAGGGCGCGCATCGCACCGGCGGTCTGCGAGTCGTCACGAATTCGACGAAGATGGCGATGCCGGAAACCCGTATCGGCCTGTTTCCGGACGTCGGCGCGGGTTGGTTTCTCGCCCGCACGCCCGGCGCGATTGGCCGCTACCTGGCAGTGACCGGCGAAACGATCGGCGCGGCCGACGCGCTTTACGCGGGTCTCGCCGACGCGTACATCGACGACGCGGCCTTGCCCGCACTGGTCGACACCTTGCGCAGCGAGCGTTTCGAGCGGGGCGCGGACGTCGTGGCGTGCATCGAACGCGCGGCGCTCGCGCATCAGGTCGTGCCGCAGCCGGAGGCGTCGTCGCTGGCGAACGGGCGGGCGTTGATCGACCGTCACTTCGCCTTGCCCGACGTCGCGCGGATTCTTGCCTCGCTCCAAAGCGAGCGCGAAGCCGCCGATTGGGCCGAACAGATGATTGCGGTCTTGCGCGAACGCTCGCCGCTGTCGATGGCGGTATCGCTGGAAGTGGTGACGCGCGCCGAGGGTTCGATGGCCGACGTGCTACGTGGCGACCTCGATCTGACGCGCTCGAGCTTTCTGCACGGCGACACGATCGAAGGCATTCGCGCGCGCATCATCGACAAGGACAACGCCCCGCGCTGGCGCTTCGCGCGCATCGAGGATGTGATTGCCGCCGACGTCGAGAAGATGTTCGACAGCCCGTGGCCGGCGAACGAGCATCCGCTGCGGGATTTGCGCGGTTAAACCCGAAGAATTGAAGCCAGGCGGGAAGCTATGACGCGCGTAACGCGCGGCATAGCGCCGTTTGCCAACGGCCAGCGGCCAAACCGCCCAAGCCGTTTATTCCTCGTCTTCGCTCGCCATGAAGGCGCGCATAAACACGAGCGCGCCCCAGCCCCACATCGCATTCGCAGCGAACCCCACGGAGAGGCGCGGCAGCATGTTGCCGCTCGGCCAGATTCCGCGCAGCGGGTCGATTACGAACACGCTCGCCGCCGTCAACACAATGCCGCCGAACACGAAAGCCGGCACCCACGGCGCACGCCGATGCGGCGCGACGCGCAACAGCCACGCCATCAGCACGGCCCAGAACGCGCTCCAGATCGCGTTGGCAATGAACTCAGGCAAGCCGAGCGGTAAAAACGGCGCAGTCGAAAAGCCGGTCGGCTCGATCATCCCGGCTGCGTGCAGCAGCGCCAGCGTCGATTCGTGGAAGAACAGGGAAGCCAGAAAACCGGCGACGAACGGCAGGATGAGTTTTTGCATGCATTGCACCGCCAGGATACAGGCGGCGTGGTTCGCATGGCCTGTACCGGATTATTCGGAAAACGTGCGCCATTATATCTAGACGTACCCCTTTTCCAGCGTACACACCGCGCAACATCCGTATGCTTTAGCGTCGGGCTAATCACGAAAGTGGAAAACCTAAGCTAAAAAAAATCGTTCAAAAGCCGCAGCCCGATCCATAGACTGTTTCTCCATGCAGACGGCGTTTGCCGCTGTCGCCGTTTAATCGAGCGCATGACGCGCACGTTTGGTCGAGGGAAGCCGTCGCGATGTCCTGCCTGATGCCGATCTTCATCCGCCGCATGGCGCACGCGCGCCGGCCGGTCCGTTGTCGCCGCTAGCGCGCAACGACACCGCATTTTTCCGTCTCTTTGCGCCGCACCGTCCGGCTGTGTGCCGGAGGGATGCGCGCGGCCGGCGTGTGCGCGAACGCTCGACGCATCGTCTTCATTCAATCCAGTTTCGTCCATGCAGGAGCAGCAAATGAATGTGTTCTGGTTCATTCCGACTCACGGCGACAGCCGCTATCTCGGTACGTCCCAAGGCGCACGCGCAGCCGATTACGACTATTTCCAGCAGATCGCCGTCGCCGCCGATACGCTCGGCTACGAGGGCGTGCTGCTGCCGACGGGCCGCTCGTGCGAGGACGCATGGGTCGTCGCGTCGAGCCTGATCGCCGCGACCAAACGCCTGAAGTTTCTGGTGGCGATCCGCCCGGGCATCTCGTCGCCGGGTCTGGCCGCGCGCATGGCGGCGACCTTCGACCGGCTGTCGAACGGGCGTCTGCTGATCAATGTCGTGACCGGCGGCGATGCCGCGGAGCTGGAAGGCGATGGCGTGTTCGTCGACCACGACACGCGCTATGAAATCACCGACGAATTCCTGCACATCTGGCGCAAGCTGCTGAGCGCCGCGCATACCAACGACGCGATCGATTTCGAGGGCAAGCATCTGAGCTCGAAGGGCGGCAAGGCGTTGTATCCGCCCGTGCAGAACCCGCATCCGCCGCTGTGGTTCGGCGGTTCGTCGCCGGCCGCGCACGAGATGGCGGGCGAGCATATCGATACCTATCTGACGTGGGGTGAGCCGCCCGAAGCCGTGGCGAAGAAGATCGCCGACATTCGCGCGCGCGCCGCGGCGCATGGCCGCCAGATCAAGTTCGGGATCCGTCTGCATGTGATCGTGCGCGAGACCGAAGAAGAAGCGTGGGCCGCCGCCGACAAGCTGATCAGCAAGCTCGACGACGAGACCATCTCGCGTGCCCAGGCCTCGTTCTCGAAGATGGACTCCGAAGGCCAGCGCCGCATGGCCGCGCTGCACGGCGGCAAGCGTGGCGGCCGCGCGGAACTGGAGGTCTATCCGAATCTGTGGGCGGGCGTGGGCCTCGTGCGCGGAGGGGCGGGCACGGCGCTGGTCGGCAATCCGGAGCAGGTGGCGGCGCGCATGAAGGAGTACGCCGAACTCGGCATCGACACCTTCATTCTGTCGGGCTATCCGCATCTGGAAGAGTCGTATCGCTTTGCCGAACTCGTGTTTCCGTTGCTGCCGAATCGTCGCAACAAGGTGTCGAATGGACCGCTGTCGGGGCCGTTCGGCGAGATCGTCGGCAACAACTATCTGCCGAAGGCGGCCAGTTCGAGCTGAATCTCGAATCTGGTGCGTGCCGCACCGGGCACGCTCGGTCATCGATAAGCAATGAGGAACGGGAAACATGGCTGAATCCACTGTGAGCGCCGCGCGGCACGAAGGCGCCGAGGCCGGCGCGGCTTTGCACACGTGGCGCCGGATCGGCGCGCATTTCGCGCCGTGGCTCGCGCCGCTCGCGATTCTGCTGGCGTGGGAATTCGCCGCGAGAAGCGGCGTGCTGTCGACGCGTGTGCTCCCTGAACCGCTCGCGGTCGTCAAGGCCGCGTGGTCCCTGATCCAGTCCGGCGAAATGTGGGCGGACGTGAAGGTCAGCACGTGGCGCGCGGTGTCGGGTTTTGCGATCGGCGGCGGCATCGGCCTCGTGCTCGGACTCGCGACCGGCTTGTTCAAGCCCGCCGAGATCGCGCTCGACTCGACCGTGCAGATGATCCGCAACATCCCGGCGCTGGCGATGATTCCGCTCGTGATTCTGTGGTTCGGCATCGAGGAGGAGGCGAAGGTGTTTCTCGTCGCGCTGGGCGTGTTTTTCCCGATCTACGTGAACACCTTTCACGGCATCCGCTCGGTAGATGCCAATCTGATCGAGATGGCGCGCAGTTATGGCGTGAAGGGTTTCGCGCTGTACCGGCACGTGGTGCTGCCGGGCGCGTTGCCGTCGATTCTCGTCGGCGTGCGTTTCGCGTTCGGGCTGATGTGGGTCACGCTGATCGTCGCCGAAACCATTTCCGCGCAATCGGGCATTGGCTACATGACCATGAACGCCCGCGAATTCCTGCAAACCGATGTGGTGGTGGTCGGCATTCTGCTCTACGCGGCGCTCGGCAAACTCGCCGACGTGCTGGCAAAAAGCCTCGAACGCGTCTCGCTGCGCTGGCATCCGGCTTATCAAAGAGGAGCGAAATCATGAGCGCCACGATCTTGTCCGCGTCGTTCGGCGGGATTGCCGGCAGCGATCTCGAAGCCGAGTTGGCACACGCTCGTAACGTCGATCACGACGCGCACGAAGCGGCTGCTCTCGAATATGCCGATGCGGTGCATCATCATCGACCGCGTGTCGACGCGGGACTATCGACCGGCGCGCTGTCGCGCAACGGCGCACGCCGTGCCGCGGATTATTCGGTGGAGTTGCGTGGCGTGGGCAAAAGCTACGGCGAGCGTCAGGTGCTGTCCGACTTCAATCTGTCGATCGAGCGCGGCAGTTTCGTGGCGATCGTCGGCCGCAGCGGCTGCGGGAAATCGACCTTGCTGCGCCTCGTCGCTGGATTGGAAAAGACCAGCTCGGGTGTACTCGAAAAGCGCACCGAAGACGGCGGGTCAATCGACACTCGCATCATGTTCCAGGATGCGCGCCTGCTGCCCTGGAAGAGCGTGCTGCAAAACGTGATGCTCGGCCTCGGCCGCGGCGCGCGTGAGGACGCGCGTGCCGTGCTCGCCGAAGTCGGCTTGCTGGAGCGCGCCAACGATTGGCCCGCGCAGCTTTCCGGCGGTCAGCGTCAGCGGGTGGCGCTGGCGCGGGCGCTCGTGCATCGGCCGCAATTGCTGTTGCTCGACGAACCGCTCGGCGCGCTCGACGCGTTGACGCGCATCGAAATGCACGCACTGATCGAGCGCCTGTGGCGCGAGCATCAATTCACCGCGCTGCTGGTCACGCACGACGTGCACGAAGCCGTGGCGCTCGGCGACCGGATTTTGCTGATCGAAGAAGGGCGCATCGCGCTCGATCAGCCGGTGCCGCTCACGCGTCCGCGGGCGCGCGCGTCGGCCGGTTTCGCCGCGCTCGAAGAACATGTGTTGCAACGCGTGCTGAAGACGGCGCCGAATGACGACGCGCTGTCCCATCACGCGTACGACGCACGTGACGAAGGCCGTCTCAGGCGGCCGACAGAGGTCCGTTGGGCCGTCTGACATTGCTTGACTGACTGTTTCTAAATCGCTTTTCTGGAGTCAATCGATATGGGCATTTCCGCAATCAACGTACGCAATCAGTTCAAAGGCAAGGTCAAGGAAATCATCCGCGGACCGGTCGTGTCCGAAGTCGATGTGGATACGCCGTTCGGTATCGTCACTTCGGTGATCACCACGCGCTCCATCGACGAACTCGAGCTTGCGGTCGGCTCGGAGGTGATCGCGCTGGTGAAGTCGACGGAGGTGTCGATCGCGCGCTTCTGAGGTTCGCGCAATTCAGCCTCGCGTTATTTCGCGTTCGCGCCGCTGGCGGGCGGCTCGTGCGTCATTTTGTCGTTGGTCGGCTTGCTCGGGCGCTTGATCGGCATGTTGTCCGGATTGCTCGAGCCGCCTGAGCCGGAAGCGGCCTCGGGCGGCTTGGCCATCGACGAGTTGTCGTTTTGCGGCGCTGTCTGCGCCGGCTTTTGCTGC
Organism: Paraburkholderia sp. BL25I1N1; assembly: GCF_003002025.1. Lineage (GTDB taxonomy): Bacteria > Pseudomonadota > Gammaproteobacteria > Burkholderiales > Burkholderiaceae > Paraburkholderia. The sequence continues at coordinate 208,105 of NZ_PVZB01000015.1, read as the reverse complement.
GTTTGTGCCGGTTTCGCCGTCTGTGCGAATGGCGTCACGGTGCCGCTTATGCCGAGGCCTGTCGCCAGCGCGACGCCCATTGCCAATACCGCCCATCTGCTTCGCTTCATATCCGTCCTCCCGGGCGATATCGCCTTACGGTTTCGGCGCCGCCGCGCGCCGGTGGAATCATGTTTTCCACGCATTTCGCGTGCCGCGACGCGCCCCTGCATACGTCCCCGAAACTTGCTAGGATGAATTGAGCATGCAGACGGAGACGGCCATGTCAAAGTCATTGAGTCCCGAAGCGGTGGAAGCCTTGCGGCGTCTGAACGACGTCGGTGTCGGACAGGATGCGCCGAAGCTGGCGCAGTCCGTGACAGCCGAATTGCTGGCCGGCGGCCTGGTCGCCGAGGCGAGCGGCGGCGACGTCGAGATCACCTGCAATGGCCGGCAATATCTTTCGGGCGATTGCGATTAATCGTCAGCGCGAGGGCGGCCTGACGTTCGGGCCGGATCGATCCGCGAGCCGTCGAGCGTGCTCGCCGGACAAGTCTGGCCGTCGCATTGGCGGCGCCACTATGGAGGCGAAGATGGAGCCGAAGGGTCTCGACATGGGGGACTACCAGGAGCGCTATCAGGACTACGACATCGAGGTCGCCGTCGAACAGGTGCTGACGGGCGTCAAAGCGCATTTTCGGGTGTTGCGGGGTGAGGCTGTGGTGGTCGACTGGCGGCTCGTGCATATCGACACCTTATGGTGCACCGAGCATGCCGCGGCCGAGGCGGGCTTCCGCGCGGCGCGCGAAGTGATCGACACGGGCGGCCTCGACGCCGCGCCGCACATGCCTTCCGCACTTGGGTGAAAGTGCGCGCGCGTCCGATCAAGCCGGCTGTCCCGATGCGGGTGCAATGATGCAAACGCAACTGGGCGCCGGCATCCATACTGCATGCGCGGCGCCCAGTTTACCGGTTGCCCTCGTGAGGCAGCCGGTTCAACGGCAACTGCTTAGTGGCCGAAGAAAACCGATTGCGGGCCCGAAACCGGCTCTTTGGCACCCGATTGCGACGACACGTTGTTCACGCCGCCGTAGGCATTCGATTCAGCGTTGGCACGTTCAGCTGCCACGGTTTGTGCGTTCTGGCCTTGTTGCGAAGCCGGTGCGCCGACCGACGGACGATACGACGGCGCCGGGCCGTAGCCGCTAGCAAAAGCGGGAGCGGCGATCGAGGCAGAAACAGCAACCAGCAGGGCGGCGATGAGCTTGGTCTTCATGGTGTGACTCCGATAATGTTTCGACTTCAATTCAGGAAGGCGTCGCAGGGGGCAGTGAGGTGTGTCTGCAACGTCGATGGAAGGCAGTGTATACCCCTACTATCGAAAATTTGTATCGATAATCTGAAAGTACTGTTCTTGGATTTGAAATAATCAGCTAGAGGCAGGCGGAGCAAGCGTCCGCAGTGGTTCGACCCCACGGGCCAAGCGGTTTGGGACGTCAAAGACCCGGGTAGCGGTGGGGGTTAATGGCCTTGGATAGCATGGCGCGGATCGAATTTCGTTTGGATTCGTCGCCTTGGAGAACACCTCGATGGACCTGTGGATTCAGCCGTGCGCGGACTGCTTCGAGCTCTATGGCTTGCCTTCCGCGCATCGCCCGCATGACAACCTGACGCTAAACAGTCGTGGGGCGGTGAAAGACGGGCGCGCGGAGGAGCATTACACGTGCGTGCGTTGTCGAGCGGCGTTCGCGCGTGTCGTTGCCGGTGAACCTCGACAGCAGGTATGGCTGCTACTGAACGCCGGGCAGCATTAATGACCTGACCGTCTTGCGAGGGGCAACCGTTTCAGGTGCTTTCGTGAATCCGCTGTAAAGTTTTCGGCGCGGCTGCCGAAAACGGGAGCATGAAATACTTCTTCGACTCCAGGCTCGCCGATCGATACGGCTATGGGATGGCGGTGTATATCGCCGCCGAGACTTCCGATCTGCAGCGCGCCATCGATTTGACTAACGCGCGACGCCTGCGCGCCGGCCGACGCCTGCTCGAAGACGCGCGTATTGAGGACGTGCTTTCCGCCATGCTGAATACCGGCTTGCTGAAGGCTAAAACGGACGAGGGCGGAACCAACGTTTCGGGGGCGACTCGCTGAAGCTCGGCGGTTGGTGTTAAAGCAACTGAAGCGTGGGCGACGAGTATCGCGCCCCCGCGCCGGCGAATTTGCGCCTTGCGGTAAAATCGGTGTTTTGAATCAAGCCGTCTGGCCGCCCCATGTCTTCACCGCACACTCCCAGCCCGCGCCGTGTATCGGTCGCACCGATGATGGACTGGACCGATCGTCATTGCCGTTCCCTGCATCGCGTGATCTCTCGCCATACGTGGCTTTACACGGAAATGGTGACGACCGGCGCGCTCTTGCACGGCGATGTGCCGCGCCATCTTGCCTTCACGCCCGAAGAAGCGCCGGTCGCTCTGCAACTCGGCGGCAGCGAGCCCGACGACCTCGCGCGTTCGGCGAAGCTGGGCGAGCAATGGGGCTACGACGAAATCAATCTGAACTGCGGTTGCCCGTCCGAACGCGTGCAGCGCGGCGCATTCGGTGCGTGCCTGATGAACGAGCCGCAGCTCGTTGCCGATTGCGTGAAGGCCATGCGCGATGCGGTGTCGGTGCCGGTCACCGTGAAGCACCGCATCGGCGTGGATGCCGTGGAAGAGTATGGATTCGTGCGCGATTTCGTCGGCACGATTGCGGACGCCGGTTGCAACGTGTTCATCGTGCACGCTCGCAACGCGATTCTCAAGGGCTTGAGCCCGAAGGAAAATCGCGAGATTCCGCCGCTCAAATACGAGTACGCGTATCAGTTGAAGCGCGATTTTCCGCATCTGGAGATCATCATCAACGGCGGCATCAAGACGCTCGACGAAGTCGAGACGCATCTTCAACACGTGGACGGTGTGATGCTCGGGCGCGAGGCTTATCACAATCCGTACGTGCTAGCCGATGTCGATGCACGCTTCTATGGGTCGACGCAAACACCACTCACGCGCGAGCAGGTCGAAGCGAAGTTGATCGAGTATTGCGCCGCTGAGATGGCGCGCGGCACGTATCTCGGCGCCATCACGCGCCATGCGCTCGGGCTCTATCGTGGGGAAGCGGGCGCGCGTGGCTGGCGTCGCGTGTTGTCGGATAGCAAGCGTCTCGCCGCGCGCGATCTGACCATCTTCGATGAGGCAAGACAGCATCTGCGCGAGCCGATCGAAATTTTTGAATAAAGGACTAGGCAAACGAGATTCTTGTTCGTATAATCTCGTTTCTTCATCGACGAGCCAGGTTTTACGGCAAGTCAAGCAGATGTCAATGGTGGCTGTAGCTCAGTTGGTAGAGTCCAGGATTGTGATTCCTGTTGTCGTGGGTTCGAGCCCCATCAGCCACCCCAAAGAATTCAATAGATTCAAATAGTTGAAGCATCCAAGCCGTTCCAGAATGTGAAATTCGGAACGGCTTTTTTGTTTTCGGAACGGGCGCCGGATAGGCGGAAAAAACGCCGCGTATAACCACTAAAATACTTCGCGGAAAGCGGTATTTGAGGCGTGCCGAGGCAATTCGGTTTTCGGCAAAAAACGTCTGCTCGGGAGCGCTGAAGGGCGCGCGACAACATTAGTTCATAAGTCCACTGGTTGGGGCGAGGACGGCCTCGCCGTCAACGACCTGCCGCAGGCCCGCGATATCTATCCGTATCCGATGAAGCGGTGCGGCACACGTCGGCCTCGATCCGAAGAACAGCGCAACCGTTACTCGCGCGCAGGCCGTCCAAGCGCGCTCGCTCGACCGAAAATACCATTCCAAATCCGGTAAAGGCTATTTGATTACGGCCACGCCGCCACGACCGCAGCGTGGAGAAACACGCAGACACTACCGCACTTCAGTTTAAACCGCCGACATTACAAATAAATTTCCGAAAATAAATCCAGCTTATTTCGAAAAAAAATATTCGGATCGGTTACCATTCGCCGTCTCAAAATAGCAGTTGCTAACCATGCCAGCGGTTTAATCGTATGAATTTTCATCTGTTGTCATATTTCAGACATATAACTTTCGTTATCCTTTCTTTTTCGCTGATTCAAACTACCGCTGGCCGTGAAAATAATTCTGACGCAATCCTTTCGGCGGATATTATTAATCCTCCGCAGAAAATCGCGTTTTGTCATGCTTCGACGATTGCCTTTTCGAAAGGGCATTTGGTGGCGGCGTGGTTGGCTGGCAGCAAAGAGGCCGCTAGTGACGTTGGTGTTTGGGTAGCGCAATACTCCGGAAAACAATGGGGTGCGCCAGTCCGGGTCGCAGACGGACGTTCGCCTGACGGTGAGGCTCTAACGGTAATTAATCCCATTCTTTTTTCTCCCAGGCACGGTCCGTTGATGCTGTTTTATAGTCGCGGGAAATTGCCGGCGGACTGGCATCCTTTCCGGATGACCTCGCTTGATGGGGGAACCTCATGGTCGAAGCCGGCTGCTCTTGGCCCTGGTATATCCGGACCGGCAAAAGATAAACCCGTCGAGTTATCAAATGGAATTGTAATAGCCGGGAGTAGTACCGAACATGACGGATGGAAAGTTCATTTCGAACGGTCCACGGATGGGGCGGCTACCTGGGAAGTCGAATATCCGGCGGCGGGCCCGCGTGCAATTCAGGCAATCCAGCCAACAATTCTCGACCATCGTCACGGCCAGTTGCAGGCGCTAGTCCGGACAAAAAACGGCTTTGTATTCAGCACCAGGTCGAGTGATTGGGGAAAGACGTGGACTGCTCTCTCGCCGGTGGATATTCCCAACTCAAACTCGGGTTTGGACGCCGTGACCCTGATCGACGGGCGTGACCTGATCGTCGCCAATCCGCTACCTTATGTCGAAGGTCGTTGGGACCGCCACAGACTGACCGTCCTCATTTCATCTGATCACCAGACTTATCACGAAGTTCTGGACCTTGAGAACGAGGCAAATCAGGAATTTTCTTATCCGGCGGTTATCCAGTCCCCGGACGGTCTGGTTCACGTCACGTACACATGGAAAAAGATTCACATAAAACATGTCGTGATTGATCCAAGCCGAATCCATTAATCCGATCAAACTTCGCTTCTGCGTCTGAGGCGCTGTGAGAAATCACAGCGCCGTTTTTGTTTTCGGGTTTGCGAGTTCAACGCCCATGTCCCCCATGGCCGCCACCGCCGCTGCTCCATGAACTTCCCCCGCCGCTGGCGCTGCCGCCGCCGTGAGATCCGCCATATCCGCCGCCGTGCCAACCGCCGCCGCCGTGCCATCCATTCCCGCCGTGCCACCCATGGCCGCCGTGCCAATCGCCGCCGTGATAACAGCAGGATCCACCCCAGCCGCCATAAATGCCGACGCTGCCATAAACCGGCGCATACGGCGGCCCGTACGCATAGCCGTAGTCAGGGTAATAAGGTTGTGCATAGCCGTAGTCGTATCCCGGCGCGACTGCGCATCCGGTCAAACCGGCCGTCACCGCCAACAGTGCCATTGATGCAATGAGCCTGCTCACGATTTTCTCCTTCGTATGTGATTGAGAAAAAACGCGCGCTCAAGAGTTCAGCGGCATTTGTGTCCGCAAATTACCGTTTGCGCATGCTATGGCGTGCCGATCCGGCATGCATGGCGATCGCAGACCGCAGCAGTGAGGCGCGGTGCGAAGCTTTCCAGACCTTCCATGCATGCGACGCTGTAACAGTTAGTTAAATTTTCGAAACGAAACTGTAGGGCGCGACTGTTAAGTTTGCTTCAGACAATTACCTTCGACTTCCAACCGTGCCGCTTTGCCGGGCTGGAGGAAAAGATCGCACTTCGCCACTGTCAGGACCGCTCGATGCGAAGCCTGCAAGAATCCAGCCGTCAATGAAGCAAGATCCACAGCCGGCTGCTGCATCGGAATTGCGCGCCGAAGGCGACGCCTGCGCCGCGCGCGGCGAACTCGACGCCGCGCTCCAACATTACGAAACCGCCCGTGCGCTCGATCCCACCGACCCGCTTGTCCAACAGCGCCTGGCGGCCACGCTCGCCGCGCTGAACCGTTTTCCCGAAGCCGTGGTCCGCTATCACGAAGCGATCGCGCTCGATCCGCGCGACACGCATTCGCACCACGGTCTCGGCTGGACGCTCGAGCAGATGCATCGTCTCGAACAGGCGGTGGACGCCTATCGCGAGGCGACGCGTGTGAATCCGCAAGCCGACGGCTCGCACAACAACATGGGCAACTGCCTGCAGGCACTCGGCCGTTTCGACGAGGCACACGAAGCGTATCGCCGCGCTATCGAAGCCGCGCCGCAAGTGCCGCTGTACTACCGCAACTTCGTGCAATCCAGGCGCCTCGCCGCCGACGATCCGGTGTTCCTCGCGATGGAGCGTCTCGTCGGCGACGCCGCTTCGTTCACGCCGGCCGATCAGGCGGAGCTTCACTTTCCGTACGGCCAGGCGCTGTCCGATGTGGGCCGCAACGACGCGTCGTTCGATCACTTCCTGAAGGGCAACGCGCTGCACCGCGCCGGCGTGCGTTACAACGAAACGGAAACGCTAGGCCTGTTCGCCCATTTGCCCGAACTAATGACTTCCGATCTGCTGGCGGCAAAGCGCGGTCTCGGCGACGTATCGCAGACGCCGGTTTTTATCGTCGGCATGCCGCGCTCGGGCTCGACCCTGATCGAGCAGATTCTCGCGAGCCATCCTCAGGTGTTCGGCGCGGGCGAGCGCACGGAATTCGGCGAGGCGCTGGTGGGCTGCATTCACCGCGATCCGGGCGATCCGTTGCGGATCGATATCGAAGCATTGGAAAACGTCGGCGCCGCGCCGTTGCGCACGCTCGGCGCGGACTATCTGCGTCGCATGCGCAACGCGCTGCCGGAACTTCAGAGCCCGACTCCAAATGACGAACGCGATCCGGCTGCGAACTACACGCACTTCACGGACAAGTATCCGTTCAACTTCATCAACCTCGGCCTGATCCATCTCGCGTTGCCGAATGCCCGCTTCATTCACAGCCGCCGCGCGCCGTTGCCAACCTGTCTGTCGATTTTCTCGCGGATCTTTCACGACGTGCCGTTCAGCTATGATCTCGGCGAACTGGGCCGCTACTATCGCGCGTACGACGCGCTAATGGCGCACTGGCAACGCGTGCTCCCCGAAGGTGTGATGATCGAAGTCAAATATGAGGAACTGGTCGACGATTTCGAAGCCAATGTGCGCCGCCTGCTCGCGCATTGCGGGCTCGACTGGGACGAACGCTGTCTGTCGTTTTATCAGACCGCGCGCCAGGTGAATACGGCCAGTTCCGCGCAGGTGCGGCGTCCGCTGTACAAGACCTCGCTGCAACGCTGGCTGCCGCGTCACGCCTTGCTGCAACCGTTGTTCAACGGCCTTGGCGCGGTGTTGGCGCCGACGCATCGCCAGGACGCCGGCGAGGTCGGCGAGGCCGGCGAGGTTGGGATAAGCGGCACGGAGCATCGCACATGAGCGCGTCGCGTGGCGCCGTGATCTGGATGACGGGGCTTTCCGGCGCGGGCAAATCGACGCTCGCCAACGCCTTGCATGACCGCCTGAAGGAAGCGGGGCACGCCGCGATCGTGCTCGATGGCGACGTGCTGCGGCGCGGGCTGAACGCCGACCTCGGCTACGCGCCCGAGGACCGTACCGAGAACTTGCGGCGGGTCGCGCATGTCGCGGCGCTGTTCATGCAGCAGGGCTTCGTTGTGATTGCCGCGGTGATTTCGCCTGAGCATCGGCATCGGCGCTCGGCGCGTGAAATCGTCGGCGACGGTTTCGTGGAAGTGTTCGTGAATGCTCCGCTGGGTGTCTGCGAAGCGCGCGATGCCAAAGGGCTTTACGCTCGCGCGCGGCGTGGCGAGATCCCGCATTTCACAGGCATTTCCGGACCTTTCGAAGCACCGCTCGCGTCGGATGTCGTGATCGAGAGCGACCGCATGCCGATCGACGAGTCTGTCGATCGCCTGCTTGCGCATCTGGTCGCGACGGGGCGTCTGAGCGGTTAGCGCGCTTCGTCCTGAAGCGTCGCGCGCCACACGCGGCGCGTGACCGTACACGCAGATTTTTCACCCCGCCCGCGGCATTTCCCTATACCGTTTCGATTTCTCGTAGACAGAAAGCAGGAAGGGTGAAGCGTCGATGCCGACATTGTCGATACGAAAAATCAGACTGAACGTCGAAACACTGGTGCTGGCAGCGGACCTGGCGGGTACGGTGGTGTTCGCGGTCGAGGGTGCGCTCAGCGCGATCCGCGGCGGTCTCGACCTGTTGGGCGTGATGGTGATTTCGTTTGTCGCGGCGCTCGGCGGCGGCGTGATCCGCGATCTGCTGATCGGCGATTCACCGCCGAACGCGATCCGTGACTGGCGCTATCCGGCGCTGACCTTCGTCACCGGGTTGCTGACCTTTATGTTCCATTCGACGGCGCAGCAGTTTCCCGTTGCGCTCGTCACCATGCTCGACGCGGCGGGCCTCGCGCTCTTTGCCGTGGCAGGTGTGGAAAAAGCGCTGCTGTTCGGGATCCGTCCGTTTATCGCGATGTTGATGGGCACACTCACCGGCGTGGGCGGCGGCGTGATACGCGACGTGCTGCTGGCGCGCGTGCCGCTCGTGCTGCACGCCGACATCTATGCAACGGCCGCGTTCGCGGGGGCGTTCATCGTGGTGGTGGCGCGCCGTGCCGGTTTGCCGCCGGGCCCGGCGGCGCTGGCGGGCGGCGCGGCGTGCTTCGTCTTGCGGATGCTCGCCGTGAACTATGGCTGGCATCTGCCGAAGGTGTCGCCGGTTTGAGCGATGAGCGTCGTCGTATGCACGCGCTCAGGCACGGCGCACTTCGAAGCCGCTTCGCGTTACCGCAACCACCCGGCCGAATGATGCAACGCCGGGTACACGCCGATAATGAATGCCGCATAGATCGCTGCCATGGTCACGCCGGCAGCGGTGCCCCAGATGTCGCGCGAGGCGGGCCCCTGGCGGAAATGCAAAGGCAGTCCGACGACGAGATAGCCGATCAGGAAGAAGATGATCACCGCCCTCACAGGCGAGAGGTCGTGGCCGATAAATTCGAGCAGTGCGGACAAGCTGAATTCAGACATGGACGGACAGGCAAAATGACATGCGGACGATGGCGCGAATGATGGAGTTCGCGCGAAGACCTACGTGGATTAAAGTCCATTCGGCGGCCAAGGTACAAGCAAAATACCGTGTAAATTTGTGCAGGCCGGCATTGCTTGCACGATGCCGACAGGGCGACTTTCATCCACGCTTCAGGGCGCTTCCCATCGCTTTCACCGCGAGGCGATCAACGCTTGCGCAAAGGCTCGAGCAGCGACTTCAAACCGTTGTGATCGATCTCGTGCATTAACGCCAGCAGCCGGCCGATTTCGCCGGGCGGAAAGCCCTGGCTAGCAAACCAGTTTAGGTAATGACCGGGCAGGTCCGCAATCACGCGGCCTTTATATTTCCCGTAAGGCATGACGCGCGTGACCAGCAGTTCGAGGTGTTCGGGATTCATGGCAGGCAGGTCGGCGCAGGGAAGCCGCAGCGAAAGATTGTGCGCGAAAAAATGGGTGACGCGCGCTGGAGCGGCATTTTAGCGCGCCAGGCAGAGCTCGGGCGGACATGGTAACGTCAGCGCTTTTCGTCAACCAATCAACAGGACAAGTTCGATGGAATACCGCAGACTCGGCGACTCGGACGTGCAGGTTAGCCTGATCGGTCTCGGCACCATGACGTGGGGCGAGCAGAACACGGAACAGGAAGCGCACGCCCAGCTCGATTACGCACTCGATCACGGCATCAATCTGATCGACACCGCTGAAATGTACCCGGTGCCGCCGCGTGCCGAGACGCAAGGTTCGACGGAGCGCTACATCGGCACATGGCTCGCGCAGCATCGCAGCGCGCGCGAGAAAATCGTGCTTGCCACCAAGATCGCCGGCCCGGCGCGTCAACCGCACAACCCGACCCATATTCGTGGCAAAGGCAACCAGTTCGACCGCAAGAATCTGACCGAAGCGCTCGACGATAGCCTGAAGCGTCTCCAAACGGACTACGTCGATCTGTATCAGTTGCACTGGCCGGATCGCAGCACGATGACCTTCGGCCGCCCGGCGTATCCGTGGGTCGACGACGCCTATACGGTGCCCATCGAAGAAACGCTGTCGGTGCTCGCGGAATTCGTCAAGGCGGGGAAGGTGCGTCACATCGGCGTGTCGAACGAAACGCCGTGGGGCGTCGCGCAGTTTCTGCGCGCGGCCGAAAAGCTCGGCTTGCCGCGCATCGTCAGCATTCAGAATCCGTACAGCCTCGTGAATCGCACGTGCGAAGCGGGGCTGTCCGAATACGCGCATCGCGACAACATCGGCTTGCTGGCTTATTCGCCGCTGGCCTTTGGCTGGCTGACGGGCAAGTATGAAGGCGGCGCGCGTCCGGCCGGCGCGCGCATTTCGCTGTTCGAGCGTTTTCAACGCTACAGCAAGCCGCAAGCTGTGCAGGCGATCACGCGTTACGTGGAGTTGGCGAAGCGTCACGGCTTGTCGCCCGCGCAATTCGCGCTCGCGTTTGTCAATAGCCGGCCGTTCGTGACCAGCAATCTGATCGGCGCGACTTCGCTCGATCAGTTGAAGGAAAACATCGCCAGCGTCGAGGTGAAGCTCTCGCCGGAAGTACTCGCGGAAATCGATGCGCTGCACGAACTGCAGCCGAATCCGGCGCCCTGATGCGGGGCCGTTGAATGCGAGCTGCGAGTGCGGCTCGCATCATGCGAACGTTTGATTTGCCCCGGCTGCATGGCCGGGCGTTCGCAAGGGATTCGCGCGTCGCTTCGGCGACGCTACCGCGTAGGCAGACGTGCTCGGCTGGTACTCCGCTCCCGCGTATTCAGTGATGGCGAACACCTTTGCCACGGCGCTGCGGGCGAGGCGGGATTCGCGCGTCCGTCAGCGGATTTTCAACTTCCCGCGCACCGCATAAAGCGCGAGCAAACTCGCCACCGCACAGAACATCAGATAGAAACCCGGCGCGAGCTTATTGCCGCTTGCATCGATCAGCCACGTGATCACGAACGGCGCAAAACCGCCGAACACCGTCACGCCGATGTTGTAGCTCACCGCCAAACCGGTCGCGCGCGTCTGCGTGGGGAAAATCTCCGACATCAATGCGGGCAGCGCACCGAAATACGTCGCCTTCAATATGCCGATCCAGATCAGCGCGAGCAGCATCGTCACGAACGAGGGATGCGCGTTCATATACACAAAAGCCGGATATACCGTCACCAGCATCAGCATGGCGGCCGTCCCCATGATGCGGATGCGTCCGAGGCTGTCGGACAGATGACCCGCGAACGGCGTGAGCACCGTGAGCACCACGCCGGTGGCGAGCGTCGCCGCGAAGCCGGTCGAGGCAGGCAAGTGCAGTTGCTTGATCGCGTAGGTCGGCATGTACAGGATCATGTAGTTGGCCGCCGTCGAAATGATCAGCGAGCCGACCGCCAGCAGCATGCGGACCTTCTGCGTGCCGAACAGATCGCGTAGCGGCGTGCGGGCTTTCGGCTCGGCGCTGAACTCGGCGCCTTCATCCACGTAACGGCGGATATAGAAACCCACCGGACCGATCGCGAGGCCGAACAGAAACGGCACGCGCCATCCCCATGATTCGAGTTGCGCGCTCGTGAGCTGGCTCGTCAGCACCGCGCCGAAACCGGAAGCGAGCAGCGTCGCCATGCCTTGGCTCGCGAACTGCCAGCTACCCATGAAGCCGCGGCGCTCGGGCGCATGTTCGACCAGAAACGCAGTGGACGCACCGAACTCTCCGCCCGCCGAAAAACCTTGCACGAGGCGCGACAGCATGATGCCCGCCGGCGCCCACAGGCCAATCGCCGCATACGGCGGCATCACGGCGATCGTCAGGGTGCCGATCATCATCAACGCGATCGAGAGAAGAAGCGACGCCTTGCGTCCGGCGCGGTCCGCGAGCGAACCGAGCACGAGTCCGCCGAGCGGCCGGATCATGTACGAGATGCCGAAGGTGCCAAGCGTGAGCATCAGCGAAATGGCTTCGGTGCGCGCCGGAAAGAACAGCTTCGCGATGGTCACCGCGAAGAATCCGTAGACGACGAGGTCGAACCATTCGAGCGCGTTGCCGATCGACGCCGCGAGAATGATGCGATGGACCTTCGCGGCGGATGGCCGCGCGGCGCTGGCTTGCAGGGTGGACGTGCTCATCGTGGACGTGCCTCGTGACGGATGCGATAACGGCGTGATGCGCCCGATTCGTGCGGGCGTCGCTTAAATAGCGGGGTTGTTTGTCGCGCGCGGCGAGTTTTCGCCGAGATCCCAGAAGAGGCCCGCCATGATCTGCAGACCTTCGCGCACGACCGGCCCGAGCAGGTGTTCGTTGGGCGCGTGCTGCGAACAGGCCGGATACGAGTGCGGCACCCAGATGGTCGGCAGGCCGAGCGTGTCGGCGAACACTTCGTTGGGCAGCGTGCCGCCCAGGTTCGGCAGCACGGCGGTCTTCTTGCCGGTGGTCTGTTCGAGCGAGGCAATCGCCCACGTGACCCACGCATCGTCCGGGTTCAGACGCGTGGCGGGGGCGCCGCGTTCAAGGTCGATTTGCACTTGCGAGAAGCCGTGTGCGTCCAGATGCTTGCGCAGATGCCGTTCGAGGTTGTCCCAATCGGTGCCGACCACGAAGCGCAACTGGCAATGCGCGAACGCCGACGACGGAATCGCATTGACCGGGTTCTCCGGGTTGCCGGCCTTGAACGCGAGTATTTCGAAGCTGTTCCAGCCGAACACACGCTCGGGTGCGGTAAGGCCTGGCTCGCCCCAGTTTTCGTCGACGTCCGGATCGCCCGGGCCGCCGCCTACCGTGATATCGGCGAGCGCACGGCGCACCGCCTCGGGAATCGGCGGCGGGCGCAAACCGTCGACGGCGATCACACCGCGCGCGTCGACGAGGCTCGCCAACGCATTCGCCAGTACCGTCGCCGGATTGCGCAGCAGGCCACCCCAGTTGCCCGAATGATGCGCGCCGTCGCGCAGATTCAACGACAGCCTGAAATTCACCGAGCCGCGCGAGCCGAGGAATACCGTGGGGCGGCGCGCGGCGAGACGCGGACCGTCGGAGGCGATCAGCACGTCGGCGGCCAGTTCTTCACGGTGCGCGTGGCAGATCGCGTCGAGTCCGGGCGACCCGGTTTCCTCGCCCATCTCGATCAGCAGCTTCGCGTTGAAGCCGAGCTTGCCGTCGCGCGCGGCCAGCACGCTCGCCAACGCGGCGAGGTTGATGCTGTGCTGGCCTTTGTTGTCGGCCGTGCCGCGGCCGAACCAGCGTTCGCCTTCGACGGTCACGGCCCACGGTGTCAGCGGCGCGCGCCACTGGCTGTCGTAGCCGCGCACCACGTCGCCGTGGCCGTAGATCAGCACGGTGGGCAGATGGTCGCCCTCGTGGCGCTGCGCGATCAGGAAAGGCCCGAAGCCATCCACCGGATTGGTGACGATGCGCGTGCTGAAACCGAGGCTTCTGGCTTCCGGCGTGATCTCGTCGGTCAGATATGACAGCAGCGTGGCGGCGCGATCGTCCTCCTGACTTTCGGTGCGAAAACCGACGCGCCGGTTGAGCGTTTCCAGAAAGGCGCCGGATTCGAAATGATGGGTGGCGTGCTCGATGGCCTGAGTGCGGCTCATGCGTGTCTCCAATGCGGGCGAATGTGGGGGCGGGCGGCGCGTGGTCGTTTGTCTGATGACGCTCTGACGCGGCCTGCATCTTCGAACCGATTCTAGGAGGCCGTTTTTTTTGTCACAATGATCGTCTTTCGAAGCTTGCGTTGCCGAAAAGGCAAAGCTCGCCGCGCGTACAGAAGGCGCTTGCGGATATCGGCGCGCCGGCGCTGACCGTTGAATGGGACAGCACACATGGCACTTTCGCTGCATGGCATCGCGCTGCGCTATTTCGTCGAAGTCGCCCGCACCGGTTCACTCAGCGACGCGTCCGCGCGGCTGCATGTCGCCGTCTCGGCGATCAGCAGGCAGGTGGCGCGGCTCGAAAGCGATCTCGGCGTCGCTCTATTCGAGCGGCGTCCGCGCGGCATGGCGCTCTCTGAAGCGGGCGAACGCCTGCTCGCCTACGCGCAGCGCAGCCTGCTGGAGGCGGAGCATGTGATGAAGGAGATCGGCGGCCTCGAGACTTTGCACGGCAGCATGATCAAGGTGACGAGTTCCGAAGGTTTTGCCGCCGACTTCCTGCCCACTGCGATGGCGAGCTTCCGGGTTCAGTATCCGGGCATCGACTTCACGCTCTCGGTTATGTCGCCGGGCGAGGCGACCCGTCAGGTGCGCGACGGCGACGCCGACCTCGCGTTGACCTTCAGCCTCGCGCCGGAGAAGGGCGTGAAAGTCGAGCACACGGAGCGCGCGCCGGTGCTGGCGCTGCTGCGCGCCGATCATCCGCTGGCCGCGCGCGCGAAGGTGTCGCTCGCCGACTTGCAGCGCTATCCGCTTGTGCTGCCCGAGCCGGGCACGACGATTCGTCAGTTGATCGACATTACCTGCGCGCTCGAAGGCGTCCTGCTCGAGCCCGAGCTGACCTGTAACAACAGCGGCGCCATGTATCGCTACGCACAGAAGTCCGGCGCGATCATGTTCACGGGTCTGCTGTCCGTGCGTGACCGTTACGCCGGCGACGGTTTTGTCGTAATGCCGCTGACGCATCCGCAGATGCGCCAGCGCAGCATCCAGGTGCAGACCATGGCGGGGCGTGAACTGCCGCAGTCGGTGAGGGCGTTCCGGGATCATCTGATCGCGGAAATCGCGGGTGCGAAGCCGGCGGATGCGACGGCCTCGAAGGCCGCGCGAAAGCGCGGCAGAGCCAAGGGCTGACGGCCGCAGCGCTTGGACAATCCACGCGGCATCAAGCCGGCGAGACTGCGATGACGACGGCCTGCGCGCGACCAACCAGGCCGGCGACATGCGTGCGATAGCGATCGATTCGCGACCGATTGAAAGGCAAATGTTGCAGCCGGATCGCGAATCACGACCTAAACTGTGGTGGACGGGGTGGGCTGAAAGCGCCGCAGTGCATGACCGGCAATGCTGCAGTGCATGGCGATGGTAGGATTCAGCCCGAAAAATGGAGAGCGGCGCGCGCTCGAATTCGCGCGCCGTCCACAACAGAGCGATAGGACCCAGGACATCGAATGGCGCAACAAAAAACAAACCCAAAACTTGAGCAGGCGCTGACGCGCGGGGATCTGGCCATCCGTCAGGCGAATTCGGCGCGGGCGACGGCATTGCTGCGCGCGTTGGGCAAGATGATCGTGGACGCGTCGGCCACCATCGGCGTGGAAGCCTTCACCCTGATTCCCGACGGCGACAAGATCTACGATCCGGCCGATGGCCTGTGGCCGCAGGAGCTGCAGATCTCGCTCGATGGCCCCGTCGAAGAGGCCGATCCGGATGAAGTGCGCACGGTCCGCCTGATCGCCGACGATCCGGGCACGGTGTTCCGGGTCGAGTGGCAGCGCGCCGACGGCAAGATCGGGCGTCAGGACGGCGGCCCGTTCGCCACGGTGGCGTTTATCTCCGACGTGGACATTCCGTGGACGGATGACGAGGACTGAGCGGGTCCGGCTCGCGGCAGGCGCTGATGTTTCGTCGGGCGCGGCGATCAGCGCCTGGCGTCTGTTATGGTTGACGGCCGGAAAACCTACTTCATCATCCGGCGGCGAAACAGAATCGCCGACACGATAAACCCGCCGAGTGCATACGCGGCCAGCACAGCGATATGCAACAGCGCATTATCGACGGGCCGACCCAGCATGGCCGGCCGCATCAGGTCGACCGCATGCGCCAACGGCAATATCTGGGTTGCGCCCCGCGCAACGGCAGGCAGTTGCGAGACCGGAAAGAACACGCCCGATAGCAGCAGCATCGGCGTCAATACCAGCGTCTGGTAAAACATGAAGAAGTCGTACGAAGGCGCGAGCGCCGTCACGACCATCGCGATGCTCGCGAACGCAAGCCCGGTCAGCACGATGACCGGCAAGGCCAGCAGCATCGACGGGAAATTCGCGTAGCCCAATGCGCCTGCCACCAGCATGATCGCCGCGCCCGAGAGCACCGATTTGCTGGCGGCCCAGATCACCTCGCCGAGCACGATGTCGCCGAGCGTCAGCGGCGTATGCATGATCGCTTCCCAGGTGCGCTGCACATGCATGCGCGAGAAGCCCGAATACATCGACTCGAAACTCGCCGACATCATCACGCTCGAGGCCACCGTGCCCGCCGCGAGAAACGCGATATACGACACGCCGTCGACATGGCCGACCATCAGCCCCAGCCCGAAGCCGAGGCCGAACAGATAGATCATCGGGTCGGCCAGGTTGCCGAACATCGAGGCGATCGCGAGTTTCTTCCACACCAGATAGTTGCGGCGCCACACCGCGATCCAGTTGCTGGCGTTCGCGGGGAAGGCGGCGAAGGCTTCCTGATTCGATGGCGTGTCGCCGGTCGTTTCGTAGGTGCGTGCGTCCATTGCGGGTCTCGTGCGTGTCTCGTGCGTGTCCCTGCGTGGTTTCTGTCAGGGCGTCGTTGTAGTTGCAGGGCGTTGCGTGCGATGCCGGTCTCGACCGATGCGCTTCAATCCTGCATCTCGCGGCCCGTGAGCCGCAGGAACACATCTTCCAGATTCGCCGGTCGATGCAGATAGCGCAGATCCGCGCGCTGCTTGAGCCGCGCATGCACCGGCTGCGCGTCGTTGACATAGCAGAACAGCGTCTCGCCGCTGATCTCGGTGCGCTCGACGAGCGGCGCCAGTTCATCGCGCAACGCGACCGGGTCGGGTCCGAAGATCTCGATCACATCGCAACCGATCTCGGAAGCGATCAACGCGCTCGGCGCGCCTTCGGCGATCTTGCGTCCTTCCTCGATCACGCACAGCCGGTGGCAAAGGCGTTCGGCTTCTTCCATGAAGTGCGTGGTCAGCAGAATGGTCTTGCCGCGCGCGAGCAGCGAGCGCAGCCGCTCCCAGATCAGATGCCGCGCCTGCGGATCGAGGCCGGTGGTCGGTTCGTCCATGATCAGCACATCGGGATCGTTGACGAGCGCGCGCGCCAGCGTGAGGCGCCGCTTCATGCCGCCGGACAACTCGCTCACGCGCGCGTCCGCCTTGCTTTCGAGCCGCGCGAATTCGAGCAGCGAAGGCGCCATCGCACGGCATTGCGCGGCGCTCAAACCGAAGTAGCGGCCGAACACCAGCAGGTTCTCACGCACCGTGAAGTCGGGATCGAGATTGTCGAACTGCGGCACCACGCCGACGCGCGCCCGTGCCACGCGCGCGCGGCCGGGGATCGGCTCGCCGCACAGACGGATCGTGCCCGCATCCGGCGCAGCGATGCCGAGCAGCATACGCAACGTGGTGGTCTTGCCCGCTCCGTTCGGGCCGAGCAGGCCGAAGCATTCGCCGGCGTTGACATGAAACGACAGTCCATCGACGACCGTTTTTTCGCCGTAGCTTTTTTTGACCTGATGAAATTCGATGGCGGCTTCGGGCATGGATCGAACAAGTCTCCAAGGAAGGGCGTGAATGACGTGAGTGGCCGGGGGAGGCGGCCTATTCTAGGGCATAGGCGGGACGCTGTTGGTTCGCCCCGACAATGCGAAGCCGGTTTCTTGCACTGCGGCATCGGCGCGCGGCGACCCTCCGAGCGGCTCGCGCACCTGTTTAGGGCGTGGTTAGAGGGCGGTCAGCGCACAGTTAGCGTTTTCCATCCCTTGCAACCTGAATTGCGGCGCACCATGATTAATTGAGAATCGCGCGTCCCGCGCGAAGGGAGAAAAATCATGGCGAGCTACCAGAAAATCCTGCTGTGCTACGACGGCTCGCGCGAAGGCCGCAAAGCACTCCGTTGCGGCGCCGACCTGGCGTTGGATCTGAAAGCGGAAACCCATTTGCTTTCCGTCGTCGACATGCGCTCGAGTATTGCGCAAAGCGCGGGCCTGCTGACCGACGTGGCCTGTGGCAGTTTCGAAAAGACCGCGCGCGACATTCTGCAGGAAGGCGTCGATTGGCTCACCGAGCGAGGCGTCACCGCACAAGGGCATTTTGCATTCGGCCATCCGATCGATGAGATCGCCACCCTCGCCAATGAACTGCATGTCGACCTGGTCGTGGTCGGCCACCGTTGCCGCACGGGTTTGTCGCGATGGTGGATGGGCGCGGGCAATACGCCGCTGCTCGACCGTGTCTCGTGCAGCATTCTGGTGGCGTGTTCTTCGGCGCAGGAGCAGCAGCAAGCGGCGGCTTGATGCGCATGTCGCCATTGTGGGCGGTTGGCTGGCGGCCGGGTACTCCGGCCTCACTACCCGGTGGCCTCGACGCCATAACGAAGTCGCTGAACGACTCGCCGCGACTCGCCGCGACTCGCCAAATAATTGGCGCGATCACGGGATCCGCGCCCAAACAAAGCCGACCTGCCGCGATCACTCGTTCAGATTCACCGCGGCCAGCTTCCACGTGAATATCCCTTCGCGCTGAAAGATCGCTGAGTAACGCGCGTCGCCGGCGCCATGCTGGTACGTGACGACAAACTCGTTGAGCCCACGATAGCCCGCGCTAGTCTGCGGCGGTTGCGGGGGCGTGGCGTTGGCATTCCCATTCGCCGCGTTGCCGGCAGGAGGCGCTGCCGGCGCCGGTGCGGTCGCGGCGGCGTCGGACGGTTTGTTCGCGGCCGGCGGCGCGGGCGGCCGCTCACCCGGATCGCCGCGCGGCGGCATGCCGTTCAGCAAGGCCGCGACACCGTCCGGTGTGGCGTAGGCATCCACGAGCGGGCCAATCAATGCGACGCCGATCATCGCGCCAATGGCGGCCAATGGATTGCCGTTGCTGTGCGCGCCAAGCCGGCGTGTCAGCAGGCCGGCGACCTGTTCCTTGAGGCTCTCACGCAACGCGGGGAAGTCGACGTACTGATTGACCGTTTGCGCGTCGCGCGCATCGGCCGCGCGTTTGAGATTGTTCAGCGCGATGTACGGCGACGCATAAGCAAACCCCAGTGCGGCGATCACCACGATCACGACGAGTGTGACGATCAGCGGCTTTGTGGCGCCGCCTCTGCTGCCGCGTTGAGTATGTTTCGGAACTGCCATCGAGTGGGACTCTCCATCAGGTGTGATCTAACGTGGACCACGGCCACGCGAAAACGATCCCACGCAATGCAATCTCTCGCCGCCCGCTCAAGACAGGGTCATCACGACTCGAACACCGCGCCATGGACGTTGGCTTCGTCGGCGATGCAGCGGTCGATCATGCGGCAAACTGCGTCCATCGTGCCGACCATGATGAGACGCGACGGCCCGTGATAGACCCGCACCGGTGCGCGACGCGCCGGTTCAGCCGTATTCAGGCCGGAATTCAACGACACGCGGGCAAACGCCGGCAACGACGAAGGCAAGCTCGACGCAGCCTCGGGCGAGTCGAACAGCGACGGTGTGCTGCGCGTGGCCGCCTCGATCAATGAGCAGGGCACCAGCTTGCGAAGGTGACGCAGACGACCGAACTGGCGAAAGGGCAGCAGGCGGGCAAGACGTTCCATGAGACTCTCCAGACGATGCAACGTTGATGCGGCGTTGATGCAGTGTCGATGCGACATTGACGCGGCTTTTTATTCTGTTGAACGCGCAAAAGGGTTAGAACTGGGTTAGAACTCGCCGGGGCGGATCAGCCCCACGGCGATACCCTCCAGCGCGAACTCCGCACTGCCGGTTTCAACGAAGATGTTTTCGTAATCGGGGTTCTCGGCGATCAGTTCGAGCCCGTTCGGCCGGCGCTTCAGGCGCTTGACCGTGACGTCGTCGCCGAGCCGGGCAATGATGATCTGACCGTCTTTCGCTTCGC
Source organism: Paraburkholderia sp. BL25I1N1 (assembly GCF_003002025.1). GTDB lineage: Bacteria > Pseudomonadota > Gammaproteobacteria > Burkholderiales > Burkholderiaceae > Paraburkholderia. The sequence goes on along the minus strand of NZ_PVZB01000015.1, from coordinate 188,185 downwards.
TGCGCTTCTGCACCGCGAGCAGGTCGCCGTCGAAGATGCCCGCGTCGCGCATGGACAGCCCGCGCACCTTCAGCAGGTAATCGGGCTTGCTCGAGAACAGCGCCGGGTCGCACGCGTAGTGCTGCGAGATATGTTCCTGCGCGAGGATCGGGCTGCCGGCGGCAACGCGCCCGATCAGCGGCAGCGACAGTTGCATGATGCTGGCGTGCGGCAGCGTGAACTGGTGCGGCGAGTCTTCCGGACCGGCCAGCAGGCGAATGCCGCGCGATGCGCCGGCCGCGAGTTCGATCACGCCCTTGCGAGCGAGCGCGCGCAGATGTTCTTCTGCCGAATTGGCCGAGCTGAAACCCAGCTCGGCGGCGATCTCCGCGCGGGTGGGCGGAAAGCCGGTGCGTTCGATAGCCCTGCGGATCAGATCGAAAACCTGCTGCTGTCGTGCGGTGAGTTTGGTCATGGCGCCACTGTATGTATGAACAGGTGGCTGTATTTTTATACAGTATTCGGCGCAATTCAAGCTTTACTTTAAGTTCGGGGCGAAGGGTGGCGTTCCGGCGTCGTCAGGCGATGCTTCAACACCCGTTTTCGCGCCGCAACGCCTTATCCAGCTGTCATTACCACTTTTGAGTATTAAAGAATGAAGAAACATTATTTTTAATGATGAAAGCCCTTCGATAGACTGGGCCTCCAGTTGACGTTCATGTGCACGTGACCGCGACGCAAGATGACACCACACGCTGTTTCAGCGGACAACGCGGAGAAAGTTGACATGAATCACCAAGGTACGGGGCTGGCAGGCAGGACGAAGAAACTGATCGCGGCGCTCGCATTGGGCGCGGCGGGCGCGCTCGGTGTGATGGCGCAGGCGCACGCCGCCGACACGACGCTGCTGAACGTCTCCTACGACCCGACGCGTGAGTTGTATCAGGACGTCAACCAGGCGTTCGGCAAGGAGTGGAAGGCGAAGACGGGCGAGACGATCACCTTCAAGCAGTCGCACGGCGGCTCGGGCGCCCAGGCGCGCTCGGTGCTCGACGGTCTGCAGGCCGACGTGGTGACGCTGGCGCTCGCCTACGACATCGACGCACTGGCCAACAAGGGTTTGCTGGACAAGGGCTGGCAGAAGCGCTTGCCGGATAACGCCTCGCCGTACACGTCGACGATCGTGTTTCTGGTGCGCAAGGGCAACCCGAAGCACATCAAGGATTGGGACGATCTGATCAAGCCGGGTGTGTCGATCGTGACGCCGAACCCGAAGACGTCGGGCGGCGCGCGCTGGAACTACCTCGCGGCGTGGGCGTACGCCGAGCATCAACCGGGCGGCAATGATCAGAAGGCGAAAGAATTCGTCGGCAAGCTGTACAAGAATGCCGGCGTGCTGGATTCGGGCGCGCGCGGCGCGACCACCAGCTTCGTGCAACGCGGTATTGGCGACGTGCTGATCGCATGGGAAAACGAAGCCTTCCTGTCGCTCAAGGAATTTGGTCCGGAGAAGTTCGAGATCGTGGTGCCGTCGGTCAGCATTCTGGCGGAGCCACCGGTCGCCGTGGTGGACAAGGTCGTCGACAAGCATGGCACGCGCAAGGTCGCGGAGGCTTACCTGAACTTCCTGTATAGCGAGCAAGGCCAGGAGATCGCCGCGAAGAACTTCTACCGTCCGCGTTCGAACAAGGTGCCGGCCGAGCTGACCGCCAAGTTTCCGAAGCTGAAGCTGTACACGGTGGACGATTCGTTCGGCGGCTGGACCAACGCGCAGAAAACGCACTTTGCCGACGGCGGCGTGTTCGATTCGATCTATCAGCCGCAGTAACAAGCCCGCTGCCGGAATCGGCAAAGGTATAGGCAAAGGTATAGGCAAAGGCATAGACATAGGCAGCACGACGCGGCGACGTGTCACTCCCGAGCGCGCCCCATGGGGCGCGCTTTTGGCCGCCAGGGCCCGGCGGCCGGCAATACGAGCATCAACCTGAACGAGTAACGAGCATGACGACGTTGACCTTCCGAAAACCGAGCGCGTTGCCCGGTTTTGGCCTGACACTCGGCATCACGGTGGCTTATCTGAGCCTCGTGGTGCTGATTCCGCTTGCGGCGACCTTTCTCAAGACCGCCACGCTCGACTGGAGCCAGTTCGTGCGCGCGGTGAGTTCGCCGCGCGTGCTCGCGTCGTATCGGCTCACCTTCTTTTCCGCGCTCGGCGGCGCGCTGATCAATGCGGTGTTCGGCTTTCTGGTGGCGTGGGTGCTGGTGCGCTACACGTTTCCGTTCAAGCGCATTGTCGATGCCGTGGTCGATCTGCCGTTCGCGCTGCCCACCTCGGTCGCGGGTATTTCGCTCGCGGCCGTGTACGCGGGCAACGGCTGGATCGGGCAGTTCCTCGAGCCGCTCGGCCTGAAGATCGCGTTCACGCCGGCGGGCGTGCTGGTCGCGCTGACTTTCATCGGTTTGCCGTTCGTGGTGCGCACGGTGCAGCCGGTGCTCGAAGAGTTCGAACGCGAGCAGGAAGAGGCGGCGGCGTGCCTGGGCGCATCGCGCTGGCTGACGTTTCGCCGCGTGGTGTTGCCGGCGGTGTTTCCGGCTCTGCTGACGGGCTTCGCGCTGGCATTCGCGCGCGCGCTCGGCGAATACGGCTCGGTGATTTTCATCGCCGGCAACGTGCCGATGAAGTCGGAAATCACGTCGCTGCTCATCATCACCAAGCTCGAGCAATACGACTACGCGGGTGCGACTGCGATCGCGGTCGTGATGCTGGTCGTGTCGTTCCTGATGCTGCTCTTTATCAATACCTTGCAGTGGTATCTGCAGCGCCGCACGAGTCGTGGGGGGGCGGGCCCGGCGCCTGCTGCCGCGAGTGTCGCGGCGATCGGTGTCGGCGGAGGTGCGCAATGAGCCGCGATTCCGTGAAGAACGCAGGTACTGCCGCAACCGTGGCCGTGGCGCCGCGCGCGCCGCTGAACGTCGCGCGCCGGCCCGATCCGGTCACCGAACCGCCTGTCGTGCGCTGGATTCTGACTGCCGTCGCGCTGCTGTTTCTCGCGCTGTTTCTCGTCGTGCCGCTCGCCGCCGTGTTCTATCAGGCGTTGAACAAGGGGCTCGGCTTCTATCTGGAATCGCTCGCCGATCCGGACGCGCTCTCGGCGATCAAGCTCACGGTGATCACCGCCGCGATCGCGGTGCCGCTGAACCTCGTGTTCGGCCTCGTGGCTTCGTGGTGTATCGCCAAGTTCGAGTTCCGCGGCAAGGCGCTGCTGACCACGCTGATCGATCTGCCGTTCTCGGTGTCGCCGGTGATCTCGGGCTTGATCTATGTCTTGATGTTCGGCGCGCAGGGCTGGTTCGGCCCGTGGCTGCAGGACCACAACGTGCAGATCATTTTCGCGGTGCCGGGCATCGTGATGGCAACGATCTTCGTCACGTTCCCGTTCGTCGCGCGCGAACTGATTCCGTTGATGCAGGCGCAAGGCAACGACGAAGAAGAAGCCGCGCACGTGCTCGGCGCGTCGGGCTGGCAGATCTTCCGCCGCGTCACGCTGCCCAACGTCAAATGGGGCCTGCTGTACGGCGTGATTCTGTGTAACGCGCGGGCGATGGGCGAGTTCGGCGCGGTGTCGGTGGTGTCGGGCCATATTCGCGGCCAGACCGACACGATGCCGCTGCACGTCGAAATCCTCTACAACGAATACAACTTCTCGGCGGCGTTCGCCGTGGCGTCGGTGCTGGCTCTGCTCGCACTCGTGACGCTCGGCCTGAAGCTGCTCGCCGAGCGCCATATGTCGGCGGAACTGTCGGCCGCGCGCGATGTGCCCGCATACGCAGGTCCCGTTACGCCTGCGGCCAATCCAACAAGCGCAACACCCGCAACAAGCGCATCACACACAACGCAAGCAACGCATGCACCGCAGCAACACCCGCTCAAGCAAGGAGAGCTGTAATGGGTATCACCGTTCGTAACCTGCAGAAGCGCTTCGGCGATTTCGTCGCGCTCGATAACGTCTCGCTCGACTTTCCGCCGGGCGAACTGGTTGCGCTGCTCGGGCCGTCGGGTTGTGGCAAGACGACCTTGCTGCGCGTGATCGCGGGACTCGAATACGCCGACGGCGGCCAGGTCGTGCTGCAAGGCCAGGACGTGGCGACGGTCGGCGCGCGCGAGCGGGAAGTGGGCTTCGTGTTCCAGCATTACGCGCTGTTCCGCCATATGACGGTGTTCGAGAACGTGGCCTTCGGCTTGCGGGTGAAGCCGCGCAAGGAGCGCCCCTCGGAAGCGGTGATCCGCGAGAAGGTGCATGAACTGCTCAAGCTCGTGCAGCTCGACTGGCTCGCGCAACGCTATCCGTCGGAACTGTCGGGTGGCCAGCGGCAACGTATCGCGCTCGCGCGCGCGTTGGCCGTCGAACCGAAAGTGCTGCTGCTCGACGAACCGTTCGGCGCGCTGGATGCGAAGGTGCGCAAGGAACTGCGCAGCTGGCTGCGTCGTCTGCACGACGATCTGCATATCTCGACGATTTTCGTCACGCACGATCAGGAAGAAGCGCTTGAAGTGGCTGACCGTATCGTCGTGCTGAATCGCGGGCACGTGGAGCAGGTGGGCAGTCCGCAGGACGTGTACGACCATCCGCAAACCTCGTTCGTCTACGAGTTTCTCGGCGCGGCGAATCGCCTGCACGGCAACGTCGATGCAAGCGGTTTCGTGGTGGACGGCGCGGCGTTGCCGGTTTCCATCAAGGCCGATTTCAGCGGCCCCGCGTTCGCCTATGTGCGTCCGCACGATCTGCAGTTGTACCCGCAGGCGTCGGGGCATCGCGAAGGCATCGTCGTCGACGTGCGGCGCGTGGTGACACTGGGCGGCTCCGTGCGGGTCGAACTCGCGGGCCGCGAGGGCAATCTGCTCGAGGCCGAACTCGATCGCGAAGCGTGGCGCGATCTGCAGCTCTCGATCGGCGACGGCGTGACCGCGGTGCCGCGCGCCTTGCGTGTGTTTCCAGCGCAGTGAGCGCAGCGCAGTCAGGCGCGCAGCGACAGCAACACGACCCGGCGTTTCAAACGAACTCAAATAACTCAACTCTGGCCGAACCGGAGACATCAAGATGAATTTTCAGCAATTGCGCTTTGTGCGCGAAGCCGTGCGTCAGAACATGAATCTGACCGAGGTGGCGAACGTGCTGTACACGTCACAGTCGGGCGTATCGAAACAGATCAAGGATCTGGAGGACGAACTCGGTGTCGACATTTTCATTCGACGCGGCAAGCGCCTCACGGGCCTCACCGAGCCGGGCAAGGCCGTACATCAACTGATCGAGCGGATGCTGCTCGACGCGGAGAATCTGCGCCGCGTCGCGCGCCAGTACGCCGATCAGGATAGCGGCCACCTCGTCGTGGCGACCACCCATACGCAGGCGCGCTACGCGTTGCCGAAAGTGATCCGTCAATTCACCGAGGTGTTCCCGAAAGTGCATCTGGCGCTGCGTCAGGGCAGCCCGCAACAGATCGCGCAGATGATCATCAACGGCGAAGCGGACATCGGCATCTCCACCGAAGCGCTCGACCGTTTCCCGGATATCGTCACGTTCCCGTGCTATTCATGGCATCACGTCGTGGTCGTGCCGAAGGATCATCCGCTGGTGGGCCGGCCGAATCTGACGCTCGACGAAATCGCCGAATTCCCAATCGTCACTTACGATCAGGACTTCACGGGCCGCTCGCATATCGACCAGGCGTTCGCGAAAGCGGGCGCGTTGCCCGACGTCGTGCTGACCGCGATCGACGCCGACGTGATCAAGACCTACGTCGAGCTCGGCATGGGCATCGGCGTGGTCGCGGCGATGGCCTACGATCCGAAGCGCGATACGGAACTGGTCGCGCTCGACACGCAGCATCTGTTCGAAGCGAGCACCACGCGGGTCGGTTTGCGCAAGGGCGCGTTCCTGCGCGCGTACGCGTACCGGTTGATCGAGATGTTCGCGCCGCAATTGAACGAAGCGGATATCGCCGCGCAATTGCGCGAAGCGGTTTGATAGATGCGCCGGATCGTCGCGGTCCGGCGCAACGCCGAACGCTGCCGCACCATCGCGGCGGCCGGTTAGTGCGAACTTCATGCGGGCTGCGGCTGGCCCCGGTGCAGACGCCGCGCAAACGTGTGGCGCCAAAGCGCCGGCCTCATGTAACCCCGAAACGAACGGACATCCGTTTTTTCACGCATGGCGGCGCGCGGCGCATCGCTTACAATCGCCGCCATGAATACTTCGACTTCTTCTTCCGCTATACCTTCAAACGAAGGCACCACGCCACTGCTGCCGCGCATCGTCGTGCTGGCGACCGGCGGCACGATTGCCGGCGCGGCCGCGAGCGCCACCAACACCTCGGGTTATCAGGCCGGTGTGATCGGCGTCGAGCAATTGCTGGCCGTCGTGCCGGCCTTGTCGACGGTGGCGCGCATGGAGAGCGAGCAGATTGCCAGCGTCGACAGCAAGGACATGGCGATGCCGCTTTGGACCACGCTCGCGCAACGCATCAACACGCTGCTCGCCGACGATGAGATCGACGGCGTGGTGGTCACGCACGGCACCGACACGCTCGAAGAAACCGCCTACCTGCTGCATCTCACCGTCAAGTCGGACAAGCCGGTCGTGCTGACGGCGGCCATGCGTCCGGCTTCGGCGCTGTCCGCCGATGGCCCGCTGAATCTGCTGAACGCCGTGACGGTCGCGGCGCAGGCGAGTTCGCGCGGGCAGGGCGTGCTGGTGGCCTTCAACAACAAGATCCATAGCGCGCGTGACGTGGTCAAGACGAGCACCTATGCGGTCGACGCGTTTCACTCGCCCGAAATCGGCGCGCTCGGCTGGGTGCAGGACGGCCGCGTCGAGTTCCAGCGCGGCGTTGTGCGTCCGCATACGCTCGCAACCGAGTTCGTGATCGGCGCGACGTGGCCGCATGTGGAAATCGTCGTGAGCTACGCGGGCGTGTCGCGCATTGCCGTCGATGCGTTGGTTGCCGCGGGTGTGCGCGGCATCGTCGTGGCGGGCACGGGCAATGGCTCGATTCACGCCTCGGTGCAGCAGGCGCTCGCCGATGCCGCCTCGCAAGGCGTCGCGGTGGTGCGTGCGTCGCGCGTGGGATCGGGGCACGTGATGCGCAACGGCGCGGCCGCCGACGACGCACTCGGCTTCGTCAGCGCGGGTTCGCTGAATCCGTACAAGGCGCGCGTGCTGCTGATGCTGGCATTGGCCGCGGGCGCAACGGGGCCGGTGGCGTTGCAGAAGATTTTCGATACGTACTGAGCGATGCAGCGCTGAGCATTCAGCGCATGACGCTTAAATGACAACGCGGCGCCCAGGTCATCGACCGGAGCGCCGCGTTGTCGTTTCAGCTTGCGGTTTCTCGCTAGCGCCGAAAAGGCGACGCCTGCACGCTGTTAGTTCGCCAGATCTGGCGGCAACTTCCCGCCGTTTGCTGCCAGCGCCACCATCACCTGTTTATGCAGCCAGATGTTCATGCTTGCCGAATCGTTCGTGTCGCCGGTGTACTTCAGTTCCCTGGCGAGTTCCTTGCGATGATCGAGGCTGCTGTCGACGCCGAGCGCCTTCAGCGTGTCGACGATCGACGTGCGCCAGTTCAACGTTTGACCGCTCTCGCTCACGAACTGGTCCATGACGACAGCGACGTCGACGTCGGCCAGCGGCGCGGGCGCCGGGGCGGCCGACGGTGCAGCAGCCTGCGCCGCGGCCGGATCCGGTGTCGGCTCGACAGCGGGCGCGGGCTGGTCCGGTTTCGCTTTGCCAAAGAGCTTATGTACGATGTCACCAAAGATGCTCATTCTGAATCCTTTGCAGAGGGGTTACTGGCGCAAGCACATTCCGCTCACGGGTTGAACACTGGTTGGGAATCGGGCGAATGAAACAGCGGGCACGCGTTGCCATGACCGGCAAGCCGCACTTGAACGCCGACACGCCCGCAACCAGACTCAACGAGTGTAGGAGAAAAGCGCGGACCGATGTGTCAAAAAAGGTCGAGCAAAGGGGACGGAGTTGCAAGCAAATGCAAGCAGACTTGCGGGCATGCGTACGAGGGGAGCGGCAAAGAGACATGCCGGTGAGCGGCGTGCGTGACGCACCCGCTGCGAGAGTTTGGCCGAAAAAGCATAAACATCGCTAAACATTGAAATCCGACAGCCGGACACCCGACGACGACGTCTGACCGACCAAGGCTTCCCCGGCGCCGCCGGGTGCCGCTGCGGACCCCACTTGCCGCTCTCAGCCCAGAGCGGCACGATTTGCCCGTTCCGCCGTGCATGCCGCACGACGAACCGGGCGCCCCACCTGCGACTGCCATGACGTTGATAGTGCAACGATCAGGGCAGTCCGTATCACTGCCTCAAGCCGCCTTGGCTTCGCTGCCCGGCGCTTGCGCGACTTCGAAATTCGCCATGATTTCGAGTGCGCGCACCATTGCCGAGTGGTCCCATGCCTTGCCGCCATTCGCCGCGCACACGCTGAACAGTTGCTGCGCGCTTGCCGTATGCGGCAGGGCGATGCCGAGCTTGCGCGCGCCGTCGAGTGCGAGGTTCAGATCCTTCTGGTGCAATTCGATGCGGAAGCCCGGATCGAACTTGCGCTTGGTCATGCGCTCGCCGTGCACTTCGAGAATCCGCGATGACGCGAAGCCGCCCATCAAAGCCTTGCGCACACGTTCCGGATCGGCGCCCGAGCGCGAGGCGAACAGCAGCGCTTCGGCCACGGCTTCGATATTCAGCGCGACGATGATCTGGTTCGCGACCTTGCAGGTCTGGCCCGCGCCGTTGTCGCCGATCAGCGAGATGTTCTTGCCCATCAGTTCGAACAGCGGCCTGGCCGTGGCGAAGGCCTTTTCCGGGCCGCCCACCATGATCGTCAGCGACGCTTCGCGCGCGCCGACTTCGCCTCCTGAAACCGGCGCATCCAGGTAGTCGACGCCGAGCGCATTGATCTTCTTCGCGAACGCTTGCGTGTCGAGCGGCGAGATCGAGCTCATGTCGATCACGAGCTTGCCTTGCGAAAGGCCGGCGGCGACGCCGTCGTCGGCGAACAGCACGTTGGCGACATCAGGCGTGTCCGGCACCATGATGATCACGATATCGGCCGCCTGCGCGACAGCGGTCGAATTGGCGACGACGCTCGTCGTTTTGCTCAGATCTTCCGGCACCGGGTACGCGCCATTCACGAACAGCGAGTGACCGCCCTTGATGAGGTTGCGCGCCATGTGCGCGCCCATGATGCCGAGGCCGATAAAACCGATCTTTGCCATGTGTCTAAATCTCCAGTGTTGTTTGGGGTCCCTCGTGGGACTTCCTTCGGGCGTCGAGCGCCTGATCCCGCCCGGCAACCAGGCGATGCGACGCTCAGGCGGCGGCGTGCGCCGCGCCGCGGGTTTGCCCGGCCACGCTCTGCACCCAGCCGAGGCCGGCGGTGGTCGTCGTGCGCGGTTTGTATTCGCAGCCGACGTAGCCGTCATAGCCGAGCGAGTCGAGCAGATCGAACAGGAACGGGTAGTTGATTTCGCCGGTGCCCGGTTCGTTGCGGCCCGGGTTGTCGGCGAGCTGGATGTGCGCGATTTGCGGCAGGTTCTTTTTGATGGTCGCCGCGAGTTCACCTTCCATCCGTTGCATGTGATAGATGTCGTACTGCAGGAACAGATTGTCCGAACCGACTGCGCGGATCACGTCGAGACCTTCGGCCGAACGGTTCAGTGCGAAGCCAGGAATGTCATAAGAATTGCACGGCTCGACCAGCAGCTTGATGCCGGCCTTCTTCAGTTCGCCCGCGGCGAAGCGCAGGTTGTCGACGATGGTCGAGCGCGCCTTGTCCGCATCCACGCCGGCCGTCGGAATGCCGACGAGGCAGTTCAGTTGCGGCACCTTCAGTGCTTTCGCGTATTCGATCGCGCGGCCGACGCCTTCCCGGAATTCGCTCACGCGATGCGGCAGGCAAGCGATGCCACGTTCGCCGGCTTCCCAGTTGCCCGCGGGCAGGTTGTGCAGCACCAGCTTCAGGCGGTTCTGCTGCAGACGCTCGCTCAATTCAGCGATCTGAAACGGATACGGAAACAGAAATTCGACGGCGTGAAAGCCCGCGTCCGCAGCGGCCGCAAAGCGGTCGAGGAACGGGACTTCGTTGAACAGCATGGTGAGATTCGCTGCAAATTTCGGCATGGTGCGTCTGTCTCTCTGGTCGGTCAGTGGAATAACTTCGTGAGGCGGTTCGGTGTTGCTGAACCGCGCTCACGTGATGCTCATCGTTTCGCTGCGTCAGGCCACTCAGTCGAGCATGCTGATCGCGGTCGGCGCGTCTTCGCGCTTCGTGGCCAGTTCTTCGAACTCGTTGATTGCGTCGATTTCGGTGCCCATCGAGATGTTGGTCACACGTTCGAGAATCACTTCGACGATCACCGGCACGTTGAACTCGGAGAGCATCGATTGCGCCTTCAGCAGCGCGGGCTTCAGTTCTTCCGGCTTGAACACGCGGATCGCCTTGCAACCCAGACCTTCGGCGACCGCGACGTGATCCACGCCGTAGCCGTTCATCTCCGGTGCGTTGATGTTCTCGAAGCCGAGCTGCACGCAGAAGTCCATGTCGAACGCGCGCTGTGCCTGGCGGATCAGGCCGAGGTACGAATTGTTCACCACCACATGCACGTACGGCAGCTTGAATTGCGCGCCGGCGGCCAGTTCTTCGATCATGAACTGGAAGTCGTAGTCGCCCGAGAGCGCCACGATCGGACGCTGCGGGTCAGCCGCACGCACGCCGAGCGCCGCCGGAATCGTCCAGCCGAGCGGACCCGCCTGGCCGCAGTTGATCCAGTTGCGCGCCTTGTAGACGTGCAGGAACTGTGCGCCGGCGATCTGCGAGAGACCGATCGTGCTCACGTAGCACGTGTCGCGGCCGAACACCTGGTTCATCTCTTCGTAGACGCGCTGCGGCTTCATCGGCACGTTGTCGAAGTGCGTCTTGCGGTGCATCGTGCGCTTGCGTTCCTGGCAGTCGGCGACCCACGCGCTACGGTCCTTCAGCTTGCCCGCGGCCTTCCATTCCTTTGCCACTTCGACGAACAGTTCGAGCGCGGCCTTCGCGTCCGACACGATGCCCAGATCCGGGCCGAACACGCGGCCAATCTGTGTCGGTTCGATATCGACGTGCACGAACTTGCGGCCCTTCGTGTACACCTCGACGCTGCCCGTGTGACGGTTCGCCCAGCGGTTGCCGATGCCGAGCACGAAGTCGGAGGCAAGCATCGTCGCGTTGCCGTAGCGGTGCGAGGTTTGCAGGCCGACCATGCCGGCCATCAGCGGATGGTCGTCGGGAATCGCGCCCCACGACATCAGCGTCGGAATCACCGGCACGCCGATGGTTTCAGCGAACGCGACGAGCAGATCTTCCGCGGCCGCGTTCAGCACGCCGCCACCCGAGACGATCAGCGGCTTGTCCGAGTTGTTCAGCAAGGTGAGCGCAGCTTCGATCTGCTTGCGCGTCGCCTTCGGCTTGTAGACCGGCAGCGGTTCGTACGTGTCGATGTCGAATTCGATTTCGGCGAGTTGCACGTCGATCGGCAGATCGACCAGCACCGGACCCGGACGGCCTGAGCGCATCAGGTGGAAAGCCTGCTGGAACACGCGCGGCACCAGCGCCGGTTCACGCACGGTGACGGCCCACTTGGTTACCGGCTTGGCGATCGATTCGATATCGACGGCCTGGAAATCTTCCTTGTACAGACGCGCGCGCGGCGCCTGGCCCGTGATAGCCAGAATAGGAATGGAGTCGGCCTGAGCCGAGTACAAACCGGTGATCATGTCGGTGCCGGCCGGGCCCGACGTGCCGATACACACGCCGATGTTGCCCGGTTGAGCGCGCGTATAGCCTTCGGCCATATGCGACGCGCCTTCGACGTGGCGGGCCAGCACGTGGCTGATGTTGCCTGCCTTGCGCATGGCCGAGTAGAACGGGTTGATCGCTGCGCCCGGAACGCCGAATGCGGTGTCGATGCCCTCTTTTTCGAGCACCAGCACCGCTGCGTCGACGGCTCTCATCTTGGCCATGAATGTCTCCTGAATGTCTTGGGAATGGGCGAATTAAAAGTGTTGAGTGCACTTTAGGCCTGACGGAAAGGTTTGATAAGATCAGTCCGGGTCGCTTATTTCGAAACAAAAAGTATGGAATGACCCGCGCACTGGCATCGGGACTGGCAGCAGGGAGACAAAAATGGATCGCTTCAAACAGATCGAAACCTTCGTGCGTGTCGCGGATGCCGGCAGCCTGGCGGCGGCCGCGCTGGAGGAGGGCGTGTCGCCGGTGATTCTGGGTCGCCGCATCGACGCGCTGGAAAAGCGCCTCGGCGTCAAACTCATGTACCGCTCGACGCGGCGGCTGGTCGTCAGCGAAGACGGCGCCGCGTTTCTCGAGCGCTGCCGGGGTCTGCTCACCGAATGGGATCAGGCGGAAAACGAGCTCAGCGCCGGGCGGCGCGCCGTGAACGGCCATCTGATCGTGTCGGCGCCGGCGGCGTTCGGGCGCAAGCACGTCGCGCCGCTCGCGCCGGTGTTTCTCGCCGACAAGCCGGAATTACAGGTGTCGTTCAATCTGACTGACCGGGTAGTGGATCTGGTACGCGAGGGTTACGACCTGTCGATCCGGATCGGCGGCGCGGTCGATCCGAACTTCGTCGCGGTCAAACTGGCGTCGAACCGGCGCGTGGTGTGCGGCACGCCGGAGTATTTTCGCCAGCACGGCAGACCGAAAACGCTCGAAGATCTGCCGCAGCACAACTGTCTCGCGTTCAATCTGCAAGGCGGACAAAACCGCGGCTGGTATTTCCGCCGCAACGGCAAGCTGGCGACGGTGCGGGTGGGCGGCACGCTCGACTGCAACGACGGTGAATTGCTGCACCGCTGGGTGTCGGAAGGTCTCGGGCTCGGCTGGCGCTCCACGTGGGAGATCCAGCAGCAGCTGGCGCGCGGCGAGCTGGAAACCGTGCTCGACGAGTTCGCGCTGCCCGACTACGACATTCTCGCCGTCTACCCGCAGCAGCGGTACGTGCCGGCGAAGGTGCGGTACTTCATCGATTATCTGAAAGAGGTCTACGCCAGCGAGGATTACTGGAACCGCCCGGCTTACTAGCCGCTGCCGCATCCGGGCGCGCCGGCGGTTCGGCCGGATTTTTTGCGGATTCCGGGCGGCGTCGGGAATAAACTCGGCAAATGGCCGGTTATCCGTTGCAGAGAGTGTCCCGACGAGCTACATCGCATAGCCGCAATGCCCTGGAGGGCCGAGGTGGTCCAGACCGATTCAGAACCTGTCCGCGCGCACGGCGAGTCCGAAGCAGCGAGGAGCCGGCGCTTTCAGCAGATGGCGCTGCCGCACCTCGATGCCGCGTACAACCTTGCGCGCTGGTTGTGCGGTAACGCGAGCGATGCCGACGACGTCGTGCAGGAAGCGTTCATGCGCGCATTCCGCTTCTTCGACACGTTTCGCGGCGACTCGGCGCGGCCCTGGCTGCTGGCGATCGTGCGACGCACCTGGTACACGGAATGGCGACGACGTTCGTCGTCGCATGAGACGGTGGAGTTCGACGACACCATGGACGACGCCTCGTTCGAGGGCTGGAGCGTCGGCGGCGCCGATCCGCAGGCGCTCCTGATCCGCGACGAGGACACGAAGCGCGTGCACGAGGCGCTTGCGCAGTTGCCTGTCGAATATCGGGAAGTGCTGATGCTGCGGGAGCTGGAGGAAATGGGTTACAAGGAGATCGCCGCGGTGGCCGACGTGCCGATCGGCACGGTGATGTCCCGGCTCGCGCGGGGGCGTCGCAAGCTTGCCGCGTTGCTCATGGAGAAACAGGGGGGCGGAAGCGCGTCGCACCGGTCGTCCGCGTGCGCGGCGGCCGGCCCAGGCAGATCGGCTACGGCGAGCGTGACCCCATTGCGGGCGTCCGCCAATGGCCGGCCGCTCAACACACCCGGCGGTGCCGCCGGCAACGCTCAGGAGACGCCAGATGGACTGTAACGAAGCGCGGCCGCTCCTCGACGCGAACGCCGATCACGAATTGCCCGCGCCTGATGCGCGGCGCGTCCAGCAGCACATCGAGAGCTGCGACGCCTGCCGGCGCGAAAGCGAGAACCTGCGAGCCTTGAGTGGCGCGGTGCGCGCGCTGCCTTACCATCGTGCGCCGCAGTCGCTGCGCGAGCGGATCGTCGCCGGATTGCCGTCCGTCGACGAGCCGGTTGCGGCGGCCGAGGCGCCGGTTGCCAACGTCAAGGCGCCGCCGCGCGAGCAGGCGCGGCGCGGCTGGCTCGAGCGTTTGCTGGCTGGTATGCGTGCGCCGCAGGGTGGCTTGGGCTGGCCGACGGGCGCTGGCACGGGCGGCGTCGGCGGCGGCGCGGTGGGCTCAGGCGGCGTGTTCGGGCGCGGCTGGCTGACGGTGCTGGTGCTCGCGCTGTGCGCGGCGGCGGCTGGCGTGGCGCTGAACCTGCGTCGGCCGGCGGACTTCGGACCATTTACCGACGAGCTGATAGAAAGTCACGTGCGCGCGCAGGTCTCGGGACGGGATATCGACGTGATTTCGACGGATCGGCATACGGTCAAGCCGTGGTTCAACGGCCGGCTCGACTATTCGCCTCCGGTCGAGGATCTCGCGGCGAACGGCTTCGCGCTGGAGGGCGGCCGCCTCGATTACCTCGCGCATCAGCGGGTGGCCGTGCTGGTGTACCGCTACCAGAAGCATGTGATCGACGTGTACGTCTTTCCGCAGACCGCCTCCAGCGGCACGGCGCCGGCGACGCTCGGCCGCGAAGGCTACTCGATTGCGCACTGGAACGCGGAAGGCATGACCTGGTGGGCGATCTCGGACGCCGCGCCGGACGCGCTGAAGGGACTCGAAGTGGCACTGAAGGCGCGTCTGCAAAGCGGCAGCGAGCGCACGGAAACTGGCTCGTAGACTGCACCGGCGCGCTGGGCGGCCCTGGTGGGCCGCAGGCTGCCGGGGCTTGCGGGTGCGGCCGCTCCACACGTTCCGTCGCGCGTTTCAGGCCGCCAGGCGCAAGAAACTGTCTCCACGTCGCGGCGCCGGCGCCTAAACCTTTGAAAACACACCCGATTCGCGCCTCGCAATAACGGGATATCTTGCAACCCGGCCCCAATCGGGTTACACTCTTGGGCTTCTCACTTGCCACACCGGTTCGACGCCCGGGTGGCTTTAATCCATAAGTCAGCACAAGGAGTGAATATGCGTCATTACGAAATCGTATTTATCGTGCACCCGGATCAGAGCGAGCAAGTGCCCGCCATGATCGAGCGTTACAAGTCCACGATCACCTCGCACGGTGGCCAGATCCACCGTATCGAAGACTGGGGCCGTCGCCAACTGGCCTACATGATCGAGAAACTCGCGAAGGCTCACTACGTCTGCATGAATATCGAATGCGACCAAACCACGCTCGACGAGCTGGAACACGCATTCAAGTTCAACGACGCTGTTCTGCGTCACCTGATCGTCAAGATGAAGAAGGCCGAAACCGGCCCGTCGCCGATGATGAAGGAAGTGCAGCGCGAAGAAGCCAAGAAGTCGGCTGCTACGCAACCGTCCGAAGCGCAGGCTTAAGACACACTATTTAAGCTACCAGATCAAAGCGTCGTTCTCGTCGAAGGCTACATGAATCGGCTGCAACTGACGGCCAGCGTCGTTGAACGCGAACCGGTGCGATATACCCCCGCCGGCGTTCCGATTGCAGGCTGCACGTTGCACCACCGCACGGAAGTCGTCGAAGCCGGCATTACCCGGCAAGTCGAACTGACCATGCAGGCAGTAGCCGCAGGCGAGGCGAGCGGTAAGCTGGAAAGCTGTCAGATGGGCGTGGAAACGCTCTTCACAGGCTTTCTGGCAAAAAAGCACCGCAACGCAAGAACTCTGGTATTTCACATCACAGCATTGCAGGACATTGGAAAGGACTGAACATGCCCCGCCCGACTGGTAAGAAATTCGACAAGCGTCGTCAGCAACAAAATCCGCTCTTCAAGCGCAAGAAGTTCTGCCGTTTCACGGCCGCTGGCGTCGATCATATCGACTACAAGGACCTCGAAACGCTGAAGGACTTCATCGGCGAAAACGGCAAGATCACGCCGGCGCGTCTCACGGGTACGAAGTCGCACTATCAACGCCAGCTGGATACGGCAATCAAGCGCGCACGTTTCCTCGCGCTGGTGCCGTACACCGACCAGCACAAGGCCTAACCCGACGACGCGATAAGGAGTCTCCGAATGCAAATTATTCTTCTGGAAAAAGTCGTCAATCTGGGCAACCTGGGCGATATCGTGAAGGTCAAGGACGGTTACGCACGTAACTTCCTGATCCCGAACAAGCAAGCTCGCCGTGCAACGAAAGAAGCTTTGGCTGAATTCGAAGTGCGTCGCGCAGAACTGGAAAAAGTCGCCGCTGAAAAGCTGGCTGCTGCTACCGCTCAAGGCGAAAAGCTGGGTGGCTCGACGGTTCAGATCAATCAGAAGGCTGGCGTTGACGGCCGTCTGTTCGGTTCGGTGACGAACGCGGACATCGCTGAAGCCCTGGTCAAGCAAGGCTTCGCAGTGGAAAAGGCGCAAGTGCGTCTGCCGGAAGGCCCGCTGAAGCTGGTTGGCGAGCACGCAGTTCAGATCTCGCTGCACACCGACGTCTTGGTCGATGTGACGGTGGCTGTGATCGGCGAACACGTCTAAGCATCAGGTAGTATTTGCCAGGACGTTGCTGGCGAAGGGCAGGGGCCGGGTAACCGGCCCCTGCCTTTTTTGTGCCTGTTTTTTTGTTTTTCCCGCTCGCCGCGGCCGCTCGATTACCTGATAATTCCTCTCCATGAACGCACCGTCCAAAGATCCCCAACTCGAGTCGCTGAAAGTCCCGCCGCATTCGATCGAGGCCGAGCAATCGGTGCTGGGCGGCCTGCTGCTCGACAATGCCGCGTGGGACCGCATCGCCGATTTCCTGTCGCAGAGCGATTTTTACCGCTACGACCACCGCATCATCTTCGAGCACATCGGCAAGTTGATCGCGGCCACGCGCCCGGCCGACGTGATCACCGTCTACGAGGCGCTCGGCACCTCGGGCAAGGCGGAGGAAGTCGGCGGTCTGGCCTATCTGAATGCGCTCGCGCAGAACACGCCGAGCGCGGCCAACATCCGCCGCTACGCGGAAATCGTGCGCGATCGCGCGGTGCTGCGCCGGCTAGTCTCGGTCGCCGACGAAATCTCGGCCGACGCCTTCAATCCGCAGGGCAAGGAAGTCCGGCAGTTGCTGGATGAGGCCGAATCGAAGGTTTTTTCGATCGCCGAGGACGGCGCGCGCGGCACGCAGGGTTTCCTCGAAATTGGACCGCTGCTCACGCAAGTTGTCGAGCGGATCGACACGCTTTATCACACCGCCAATCCGAGCGACGTGACCGGCACGCCGACCGGCTTCGTCGATCTGGACCGCATGACTTCGGGCATGCACGGCGGCGAACTGATCATCGTCGCGGGTCGTCCGTCGATGGGTAAAACGGCATTTTCGATGAACATCGGCGAATATGTGGCGGTCGAGTACGGCTTGCCGGTCGCGGTGTTCTCGATGGAAATGCCGGGTTCGCAGCTCACCATGCGTATGCTCGGCTCGGTTGGACGGCTGGATCAGCACCGTATGCGAACCGGGCGCCTCACCGACGAGGATTGGCCGAAGCTCACGCACGCCGTGCAGAAAATGAGCGAAGCGCAGATTTTCATCGACGAAACCGGCGGTCTGAACCCGATGGAATTGCGCTCGCGCGCGCGGCGATTGTCGCGCCAGTGCGGCAAGCTGGGGCTGATCATCATCGACTATTTGCAGCTCATGAGCGGGTCGTCGTCAGGTGAAAACCGCGCGACCGAAATCTCGGAAATCTCGCGTTCGCTGAAGAGTCTCGCCAAGGAGCTCGACGTACCGGTGATCGCCTTGTCGCAGCTCAACCGCGGCCTTGAACAGCGCCCGAACAAGCGACCAATCATGTCCGACTTGCGCGAATCCGGCGCTATCGAACAGGATGCCGACGTGATCCTGTTCATTTACCGCGACGAAGTGTATAACCCGGACAGCCCGGACAAGGGCACGGCCGAAATTATCATCGGCAAACAGCGGAATGGTCCGATCGGCCCTGTTCGGCTCACGTTCCATGGTCAATTCACGAAGTTCGACAATTTTGCGGGCGCGCAAAATTTCTACAGCGACTAGAAACGCAATTCGCGCAGAAGTGAAGCTATAACTGGAGCGTCGTTGTAACGGCGCTTTCACAAGTGCGGCCGGGGTCTCGCAACGGTACAATGTGGCGGTTTTATGTCAGCCATAATGTGACCAATTTTCGGGATCCCAATGTTCGGTCGATTCATGCCCACCGAGGGCAAGTTCTTTGAAATTTTCAATGCGCACGCAACGTGCATCGTCTCTGCAAGCCGCGAACTCGAGCTGCTGATCGACAACCTGCAGGACGCCGAGACTCATAAGCAAAACGTGCAGAAAGCCGAGAAGGCCGCTGACAAGCTCACGCACGAAACCATCGACCTGCTGCACAAGACGTTCATCACGCCGCTCGACCGTGACGAGATCCACAAGCTGATCACCACGATGGACGACATCCTCGACCTGATGGAAGACGTCGCCACCGCCATTTCGCTGTACGACGTTCAAGCCGTGACCTCCGAGGCGAGCCAGTTGGCGCACATCTGCACGGCCACCTCCGAGCGCGTGCAGTTCGCGGTGAGCCTGTTGTCCGACATGAAGCAGGCGAGCCAGATCCTGAAGGCCTGCGAGGATATCGACCGTCTGGAATCGGAAGCCGACCGCGTGCTGCGCTCGGCCATGTCGAAGCTGTTCCGCGAAGAAGACAACGTCAAGACCCTGATCAAGCTCAAAGCGATTTACGAATTGCTCGAAACGATCACGGACAAGTGTGAGGATGTAGCGAACATCATCGAAGGCATCGTGCTGGAAAACGCATAATGCAATCGATACAACTCGCAATCTGGGTCGTCGTCGGCCTGGTCGCCGTCGCGCTGATTTTCGACTTCATGAACGGCTTTCACGACGCGGCGAATTCGATCGCCACGGTCGTTTCGACCGGCGTGCTCAAGCCGCAGCAGGCCGTGGCTTTCGCGGCGGCCTTCAACGTCATCGCGTATTTCGTGTTCCACCTGAAAGTGGCCGCAACCGTCGGCAAGGGCACGATCGACCCGAACATCGTCGACCATTACGTGATTTTCGGCGCGCTGGCCGGCGCGATCGGCTGGAACATCATCACCTGGCATTACGGCATTCCGTCGAGTTCCTCGCATGCGCTGATCGGCGGCCTGGTGGGCGCGGCGCTCGCCAAGTCGGGCTGGGGCTCGCTCAACTTCGACGGCCTGATGAAGACGGTGGCCTTCATCTTCATTTCGCCGCTGCTCGGCTTCGTGCTCGGCTCGTTCTTCATGCTGGCGGTGTCGTGGATCTACTTCCGCACGCCGCCGAGCAAGGTCGACCGGCGTTTCCGGCGCCTGCAACTGGTGTCGGCGGGTTTATACAGCCTCGGGCACGGCGGCAACGACGCGCAGAAAACCATCGGCATTATCTGGATGCTGCTGATTGCTACGGGCTATGCGTCGTCGTTCGCGGAGGCGCCGCCGCTGTGGGTGATCGGCGGCTGCTATCTTTCCATGGGCATCGGCACGCTGTTCGGCGGCTGGCGCATTGTCCGCACGATGGGGCAGAAGATCACCAAGCTCAAGCCCGTGGGCGGCTTTTGCGCGGAGTCGGGCGGCGCGATCACGCTGTTCACTGCATCGTGGCTCGGCATTCCCGTGTCCACCACGCATACGATTACCGGCGCGATCGTCGGGGTCGGCGCGACGCAGAAGCTGAGCGCGGTGCGTTGGGGTGTGGCCGGCAATATCGTGTGGGCGTGGATTCTGACGATCCCGGCTTCCGCGGCGCTCTCCGGCGCCGCCTGGTGGCTCGGCCACCGTTTCCTGTAAAACCGCGCGGCGGCGCTGCCCGCCGCGCTATCAAACTGTCCGGATTCGTAGCGCGCCGTCTAGATGAGCGGCGCGCTGGCACCGTCCATCGGGACGATTGCCCCCGTCACATAGCTCGCGCGGCGGCTCGCCAGAAATAGCGCGACGTCGGCGATTTCCTCCGGTTTGGCATAGCGGCCGAGCGGCACTTTGGCCTGCCCGCGCGCGAGCGCTTCCGCGCTCTCGACGCCTTGCTGCGTCGCTTCCAGCTTGACGGTCTCCTCGACACGCTCGGTCAGCGTCGAGCCGGGGTTGATCGCGTTGATGCGGATGCCGTAGCGCGCGTAATAGTGGGCCAGGCCGACGGTGGCGAGCATCAGCGCGGCGTTCGCGGCGCCGCCGGCAATATGGATATCGCTCGCGATCTTGCCGCCCATGCCGATAATGTTGACGATCGTGCCGGGCTCACCGCCGTTGCCGGACTTGGCGCGTTCGGCCATGCGGCGCAGTACTTCCTGCTGGGGATAGATGTAGGGGAAGTACTTCGCTTCCATGGTGGCGCGGAACGCGTCGGCGTCGAGCGTTTCCGGATCATAGCGGCGCGCGGCGCCGGCGCTGTTGATCAGTATGTCGATCGGGCCGACTGCGGTGCTGACTTCCTCGACGATATCGGCGGCGCTGTGCGGTTCGTGCAGGTCGGCGCGGGTCCGGTGCACGTGCAGGCCTTCCTGCTTCAACTGCTCGTAAGCGCGCGCGAGGTTGGCGGGATCGCGCGAGACGATCGCGACTTTGGCGCCCTCGAGCGCGAACGCGCGGGCGCACGCGAACCCGATTCCCTTGCTGCCGCCTGTGATCAACACCACCTTGTCTTTGAGCCCGAGATCCATCGTCATCACCTGCTGTCGGAAGAATATCGATGACGATAGCAGATCAGCGGGGGCGGTGTCGTGTGTGGGATCGTAGTGAGGGGGAGGATCGTGAACGACGGTGCGTCACTTGCTGTTCGTGCGCCGACGGCCGGTTGTATAACGAAATATCGACGCCAGGCGGCGCGATTTGGGCGTGGTCTGAAGTGCTGAGGGCGAATCGTGATTCGCTGGGCGGTGGTGCGCTGCGTGATGTTGTTGAACGGCTGAGCGTTAGTATCAGGTCCGCGCACCCTGGCTTGCCGCAGCCTACATCGCGTCGTATGGACACGGAAGCGGCTTGATCCACGCCTGTTTGCGCCAGGCCCACATCACGGCGTCAGAAATTGCCGTTGGCAAAGCGCGCGATCGGGTCGTCGTTGGTTTGCGTGGGCGCGGGCATGCCGCGCGCGCCTGTCGAAGCCCGCATGATCTGCACGCTGCCATTTTCGTCAGCTTGCTGCGCTTGGCGAGCCTGACGCGCGGCGACGGACGCCGGCGGCGGCGGCTCGAACGCGTCGGCGGCGGCGTCGATTGGATCGGGCGCGCGGGAGCTCGCCATTTGCGGCGCCGTGCGTGAAGCGGCCGCCTGTTGTTGAGCAGGCGCGCCGGCGATGCCGTCATAGGCGCTGGCTTGAGCGGCCGGAACCGGCGTCGGCGACACCGCGCCTGCCGCACGCGCCTGCATCTGCGCCGCGCTCAGTCCCGGCGGTGGCGGTTCGAACGGATCGGCTTGCGGCGCGGCCGCGGTCGTTGTCGATTGCGTCTCGGTGGGAGACGGCACGCGCGACGTTGCCGCGACGCGGGCTGTCTGCTGCGATTGCGATTGGGGTTGCAGCGTGCCAGCGGCATAAACCGGCGACGCCTGTGAAGCAGTCTTCGCCGACGTCGGCGCCACGGTCGCCGCCTTACCTGCATACGCCGGCACACCCGCAGCCGCCGCATAAGCTGGCGCCGTCTGCGCCACGCGCTCAGGCTGCGGCGCCGCAGCCTGATAACTCGGCGTATCGAACGGCGCCGGTGTCGCTGCCGGCGCGGCCACGCGGCGGATCCCGTCGAAACGCTTGGCCCAATACGGATTGGTCAGATAGTCGAGCCGCACCGTACCGCCGGTCGACGGTGCGTTGACGAAGCGCAGCTTGCCCACATAAATGCCAACATGCGAATGCGCGCGCCCCGTCGTATTAAAGAAAATCAGATCGCCCGGCGCGATCTCGTCCGGTTCGATCGATTCGCCGCGCCCGCTCATATCCGCCGTCGTGCGCGGCAGATTGACGGATGCCGCGCGCGACACCACATAGCGAACCAATCCGCTGCAATCGAAGCCGCTATCCGGCGTATTTCCGCCCCAACGGTATGGAATGCCGACGAGACTCATCGCCTGAATCGAGATTTCCTCGCGTCCGATGCTGTGATCGACGAAGTTCGGGAAGCCGGGCGGCGGAGCATGATAAGCGCCGTTCGCCACCACGACCGAACTGCCCGCGCGCGATGACGTTTTCTGCGGCGCGCCGGCACAGGCGGCGAGCAGCAGAACGGTCAGCAGCGAAAAGGCGAGTCGGCGCATGAAGACGAGGAGAGCGGTAAACGCCCGTTTAACGGCGAACGATGTCCGGATGGTAGCCCTTGGAACCTCGCTCCGGCAAGAATTCTTGACAAATTACTTGAAGTTCGTGCGCTAAGTGTTGCCCGACGAGAAGGTACAGTCAAGAAAAAAGCCGCGTCCGGATTACTCCGGACGCGGCTTCTAGATAACGCTAACTAATTGAAACTTAAAGAATTTCCGACGCGTAATCCGCAAGGCGCGAACGCTCGCCGCGCGCCAGTGTCACATGCCCGCTGTGCGCCCAGCCCTTGAAGCGGTCGACCACGTACGTCAAACCCGAACTGCCTTCCGTCAGATAAGGCGTATCGATCTGCGCGATGTTGCCAAGACAAATGATCTTCGTGCCCGGACCCGCGCGCGTGACCAGCGTCTTCATTTGCTTAGGCGTCAGGTTTTGCGCCTCGTCGATGATCAGATACTTGTCCACGAACGTGCGGCCACGCATGAAGTTCATGCTCTTGACCTTCAGGCGCGAGCGGATCAGTTCCTGAGTCGCGGCACGGCCCCACTCACCGGCTGCGTCGTCGGTTTTCTGCAGGACTTCGAGGTTGTCGTCGAATGCACCCATCCACGGCTGCATTTTTTCCTCTTCCGTACCCGGCAGGAAGCCGATGTCTTCGCCGACCGGCACCGTCGCTCGCGTCACGATGATCTCGTTGTAGCGCTTGTCGTCCAGCACCTGCGCGAGGCCGGCGGCGAGCGCGACCAGCGTCTTGCCGGTGCCGGCCTGACCGAGCAGCGTGACGAAGTCGATCTCCGGATTCATCAACAGGTTCAGCGCGAAGTTCTGCTCGCGGTTGCGCGCCGTGATGCCCCACACGTTGTTCTTGTGGTGCCCGTAGTCGCGCAAGGTTTGCAGCAGCGCCGTCTTGCCGTTCAGTTCGCGCACCAGCGCGTGAAACGCCGGCTCGCCGTTCTGCGGCTCCAGATAGACAAACTCGTTGACCAGCATTGAGGCGCACAGCGGACCCGTGACACGGTAGTACGTCGTACCGGTCTTGGTGTCCTGCCAGCTTTCCATGCCCTTCGCGTGCTTGGTCCAGAAATCCTGCGGCAGCGCGCGGATGCCGGAATACAGCAGATCGCTGTCTTCGAGCACCTGGTCGTTGAAGTAGTCTTCAGCGGGCAGGCCGAGCGCATGCGCCTTGATGCGCATGTTGATGTCTTTCGACACCAGCACGACCTGGCGATCCATCCGATCGCGCTGCAGCGCGCGCACCACGCCGAGGATCTGGTTGTCGGCCTTGCCTTCCGGCAAACCTTCCACCGGCTCGATGGCGTTGAGCTTGGTCTGGAAGTACAGACGCCCGGACGCCTCGCGGCTGCCCAGCCGCGCGAGCGAAATGCCGTCGGATATGTTGCCGGCGTTCGCTACCAGCGCGTCGAGCGTGCGGCTCACCTGGCGAGCGTTGCGCGCGACTTCCGACATGCCCTTCTTGTGGTTGTCGAGTTCCTCCAACGTCATCATCGGCAGATAGACGTCGTGTTCCTCGAAACGGAACAGGCAGCTCGGATCATGCATCAGCACGTTCGTGTCGAGCACGAAGAGCTTCTGCATTTCAACCGGCTCGGTGCCCGCACCGCGTTTCTTGGTGGTGCCGCGCGTAGCCGGCGCGGCAGCCGTGGGCGTGCTCGCTTCAGCCTGCTTCGCGCTCGGCGCGCGGGCCACGACCGGCTGCGCGGCCGGCTCGGCTTGCGGACGACTGGCGGGAACCGGTTGCAGCAGTGCGGCGGTCTGCTTCGTTTTGCGACCACGCGCCGGAGCAGCCTGTTCAGCGGATGCGGACGCAACAGCGGCCGCCGACGATGCCGGCACCGGCCGCAAAGTGGTCGCGGCATTGGCGGCGTGTGCCATCGGCGTGGCGACGTTCGCGCGGCCGTAGTCGGCCGACTCTGCGGATTCCCCAACGACCGCCTGTTTCTTCGCGGCCGAGCGCGCCGGGCTGGCGGCTTTGGCCTTGTATTCGTCAGGCGGCAGGAGATTGCCGAGCTTGCTGGGGGGGGTAGGCAAAGGCATGGTTTCCCTCGAATTAATCGGGTCACATATCGTGCGCCGCCTGTCGCATTCTGCCGGTGCCAGTGAGTGCGCACGCAGATTGCGCCCGGAGGCGCGCATTCGGTCTAGAGATGCCGGTTCGCCTGGTCTTCGATCGGCTCCTTAACGGATGCGCGTGGCCGAGTGAAAGAACGGCTCCGCGCAATTAAAAAAGCCGCCGCCCCGGCGTACGGGGCAAGCGGCTCGCCTACAGTGCTCGCGTTGCACCTCGCGACTCCGACGGAACCCAGGAAACGGGAAGCAGCCGTCAAGTCTGGCGCAGCGGCAAAAATTGGGTGTGTACAGGCACTCATTGCAACCCAATATAGCGCGCCTCAAAGCGCTTGTACAGCCTCCAGAATATCGTCGACGTGGCCCGGCACTTTCACGCCGCGCCACTCCTGGCGCAGCACGCCTTCAGCGTCGATGAGGAACGTGGAGCGTTCAATTCCCCGTACCTCTTTGCCATACATTTTCTTCATTTTGATGACGTTGAAGAGCGCGCACAGCGTTTCTTCAGGGTCCGAGATCAGCGGGAAGGGCAATTCGAGCTTTGCCTTGAAGTTGTCATGCGAGCGCAGGCTGTCGCGCGACACGCCGAGGATTTCCGCGCCGGCCTTCTTGAACTTCGGATACAGATCGCGGAACTGCAGACCTTCGGTCGTGCAGCCCGGCGTGTTGTCCTTCGGATAAAAATACAGCACCACCTTCTTGCCCCGCAGCTTGGACAGCGTGATCTCGCCGCCGGTAGCGGGGGCGGTGAAGTCGGGGATGGGTTGGTCGACTGCAATGGGCACGAGGTTCTCCGGTTGTGATGGCCTGCGCCGGATGACTGCGGCGGCGTCGGCCTGGCATCGAGACTTTGGGGGAGGGGCGGCCGGCGCGCGGCATGCTCTCGCGCGGCGGCGGGTCTGTCAGGGCCGGCTGCGGATCGGCCAGTCAGGGCTGGACAATCAACTCGCCGGAGCGCCCTGGAATTTCGCCCCATGTAACAGGGTACGATGGCAGCGTACTGCGGTCTAGCGTCGCGTAGTAATCACCCATCGTCGCGAAGGTATGGCCCTGCGCGCGCCAGCCTTCCAGAAGCTGCTCGAAGATCGGCGCGAGCTTTTGCCCTTCGAGTTCCGCGTGCAGCGTGAACACCTGGTCGTGCGGATTGTTTTCCGTGTGCTTCAACATCCACGCGGCGACGTTGTGCGTTTCGACACCGTCCACACCGAGCACTTCGTCGAGCGTGGGCAGCGTGGTGGGCATCTGCACGTGCGAGAGCGTGCGCCCGCCGACCACCGGCAGATACGGCGAGTGGCCGCGTCCGTCGGACGCGTAGCGCATGCCCCAGGCGTCGATCTGTTCGAACGCGTGGCCGTTCATTTGCCAGCCTGCCGCGCCATGTGTGACCGGCGGCGCGCCGAACACCTCGACGAAACGGTCGTGGCTTTGCTGCATTTGCGCCGTAGTCCATGCGCGGTCTTTCGAGCGCACGTTGTCCTGCCAATACACGTGGTCCCACGTATGAATGCCGCATTCGAAGCCGGCTTCGTGGATCGCGCGCATCTCCGCGGCCGCCTTGGCGCCGATGTCCGGGCCGGGCAGCAGCACGCCGTACATCAACTGCTTGACGCCGTAGTGTTCGACCACCGAAGTGCGCGACACCTTCTTCAGAAAGCCCGGTCGCAACACGCGGCGCATTGCCCAACCGGTGTGGTCGGGCCCGAGGCTGAAGAGGAAAGTGGCGCGCGCCTTGAAGCGGTCGAAAATGCGCGCGAGGTTCGGCACGCCTTCGCGGGTGCCGCGCAGCGTGTCGACGTCGATCTTCAGGACGATGCGAGCCAAGGATCAGCCCTTATTGCTGTTCGACGAGCGCGCGCGCTTCGCCGACGTGGCCGCGATACGCTTCGAAAATCTTGCGCAGCGCTTCGTCGAAGGTCGACTTCGGCGCCCAGTCGAGTTCCTGCATGGTGTTGTCGATCTTCGGCACGCGGTTCTGCACGTCCTGGTAGCCCGCGCCGTAGTACGCGCCCGACGAGGTCTCGACCAGTTGCACCTGCTTGGCCGTGTCCGCGTATTCGGGGAATTCGGCGGCGAGCGTCAGCATCTTGTGCGCCAGTTCACGCACCGAGAAATTGTTGGTCGGGTTGCCGATGTTGTAGATCTTGCCCGTGGCGACACCGTCTTCATTCTCGATGATCTTCATCAGCGCGCCGATGCCGTCGTCGATATCCGTGAACGCACGCTTTTGCGCGCCGCCGTCCACCAGGCTGATGTTCTCGCCGCGCACGATATGGCCGAGGAACTGCGTGACCACGCGCGAGCTGCCTTCCTTCGGCGTGTAGATCGAATCGAGGCCCGGGCCGATCCAGTTGAACGGACGGAACAGCGTGAAGTTCAGGCCTTCCATGCCGTAACCCCAGATCACACGGTCCATCAACTGCTTGGAGCAGGCGTAGATCCAGCGCGGCTTGTTGATCGGGCCGTACGACAGTTGCGATTCTTCCGGGTCGAACTGCTCGTCCGTGCACATGCCGTAGACCTCGGACGTGGACGGAAACACGAGATGCTTGCCGTACTTGACGGCCGAACGCACGATCGGCAGGTTCGCCTCGAAATCCAGTTCGAACACGCGCAACGGCTGCTTCACGTACGTGGCGGGCGTGGCGATCGCGACCAGCGGCAGGATCACATCGCACTTCTTGACGTGATATTCGACCCACTCCTTGTTGATCGTGATGTCGCCTTCGAAGAAGTGCATCCGTTCATGATTGATGAGGTCGCCCAGACGTTCGGTCTGCATGTCCATCCCGAACACTTCCCAATCGGTCGTTTCGAGAATGCGCTTGGACAGGTGATGGCCAATGAAGCCGTTCACACCCAGAATCAGGACTTTTTTCATTGATGACGGGGAGTTTGGATGAGCTGGGCAAATTCGGCCGGAGTGACGACAGACTCGCTGCCGTCGTGCTGGTGCCGCAATTCGTGGATGGCGATCGCGCGGCCGTCGCCGCATATCGCGAAAACGGCATTATCGCTTACGTGCAGGCCCGGGGGCAAATCCGAGCGAAGCGCGCCGGGCGCGGCGAGGCGCGCGCGCGCGACGATGAAACGCCGCCCGCCGAGGTCCGTGAAAGCGCCCGGGTAAGGCGGCGCGACCGCGCGGATCAGGTTGTAGACCTGCTGCGCCGTTTGCGTCCAGTCGATGCGGCCGTCTTCCGGCTTGCGGCCGCCGTAGTAGCTGCCGTGCGCGAGGTCGTTCGGCAGACGCGGCGCCTCGCCCGCCAGCAGGGACGGCAGCACGCGCCACAGCGTTTGTTCGGCGGCCACGGTGACCTTGTCGAACACCTGCGCGGCGGTGTCGTCGGGCAGGATCGGCACCGGCGTTTGCGCCAGGATCGCGCCCGCGTCCGGCTTGGCGGCCATTTCGTGCAGCGTCGCGCCGGTCTCCGTTTCGCCGTGAATCACCGCCCAATTGGTCGGCACGCGGCCGCGATATTTCGGCAGCAGTGAGCCGTGCATGTTGTAAGCGCCCCGTGCGGCGAGCGCCAGCACGTCCACGGGCAGCATGTGGCGGTAGTAGAACGAGAAGATGAAGTCCGGGCGCGCGGCGCTCACCGCGGCGCGCAGCTCGGCACTCTTCGGATCGTTCGGCGTGACGACCGGAATGCCGTGCTCGGCCGCGACCGAGGCGACGCTGCCAAACCAGATGTTTTCGCTGGGGCTGTCTTCGTGCGTGACGACGAGCGCCACGTCCACGCCGCGCGCGAGCAGCACCTGCAGACAGCGCACGCCGACGTTGTGATAGGCGAATACGACGGCGCGTGGCTTCATGGAGTCGGGCCCTGATCGAGAAGCGGCGCGGCCTGCACCGCCTGCACGACGGTCTGGCGCGGCGCTTCGGTCACGGTCGTGCCGTCGCGCTGTTCGAGAATGGTCTGCACGAGATAGCGCGGACGCGCGCGCACCTGCTGATAGATCCGGCCGATATATTCGCCGAGCAGGCCGAGCGCGAAGATGATCACGCCGAGCAGGAAGAAGGTGATAGCGAACAGCGTGAACACACCTTGCACTTCCGCGCCGATAATGAAGCGCCGAATCAGCAGCAGCACGAACAGCGCCGCGGAGCCGAGCGACAGGATCACGCCGATGAACGACAGCCATTGCAGCGGCACGACCGAAAAGCCGGTCACGAGGTCGAAGTTCAGGCGGATCAGCGAGTACAGCGAGTACTTGGATTCGCCGGCAAAACGCTCTTCGTGCGCGACCTCGATTTCGACTGGATTCTGCGCGAAGGTGTATGCGAGCGCCGGAATGAACGTGTTGATTTCGCCGCAGCGATTGATCGTGTCGACAATGTGCCGGCTGTACGCGCGCAGCATGCAGCCCTGGTCGGTCATCTTGATGCGGGTGATGCGCTCACGCAGCCGGTTCATCACGCGCGAGGCCTTGCGGCGCCACAGGCTGTCCTGGCGCTGCAGGCGAATCGTGCCGACGTAGTCGTAGCCTTCGCGCATCTTGTTGACCAGCTTGGCGATTTCTTCCGGCGGATTCTGCAGGTCGGCGTCGAGCGTGATGACGATCTCGCCGCGCGATTGCTCGAAGCCCGCCAGAATCGCCATATGCTGGCCGTAGTTGCCGTTCAGCAGGATCACGCGGGTCGTGTCGGGACGCGCGCGGAACTGTTCGGCGAGCAGGGCGGCGGATTTGTCGCGGCTGCCGTCGTTGATGAAGATCACTTCATAACCGGCGCCGAGCGCGTCGAGCGCCGGATACAGGCGCGCGAACAGCGCGGCCAGACCGGCTTCCTCGTTGTACACCGGGATGATGACCGACACTTCCGGCGTATCCGACGCTGCAGCGCGATGTTCCGAATAAATCATTTCCGCTTATTTTCCGTATTGTTCGCAAATTTCATTGACCGCGCGGCACACGCGCTCCACGTCGCCTTCGTTCATCAACGTGAAGAGCGGTAGCGTGACGTTGGTCGCGCCGAACTTCTCCGCATGCGGGAACATGCCTTCCTTGAAGCCGCGCGCGCGATACAGCGAGAACAGGTGGATCGCCGGGTAGTGCACGCCCGAACCGATGCCGCGTTCCTTCAATTGACCCATGAAACCGGCGCGGTCGATCGACAGTCTGTCGAGCGGCAGCGTGATCTGGAACATGTGCCAGTTGCTGTTTTTATAGTCAGCAAATGGCAGGCCGACTCCCAGTTTGAGCGCCGCGCCGCCTTCCAGACCCGCGAAATACGCGCGCACGAGCTTCCTACGCTGCGCGAGGAAGCGCTCCAGATGCGGCAGCTGGCCGAGGCCGACGCGCGCGGCGACGTCCGTCAGGTTGTACTTGCCGCCCAGCACGTCGCAGTCCATGCCGTCGAAGCCGGTGCGTGTGATGCCTTGCAGCCGGTACTTCTGGGCGAGGATCGCTTCTTCCTCGTTGTTCAGCACCAGCGCGCCGCCCTCGATCGAGGTGAGGTTCTTGTTCGCGTGAAAGCTGAACGAAACCATGTCGCCCAGCTTGCCGATGCGCTCGCCGTTCCATGTCGAGCCGAACGCTTGCGCGGCGTCTTCGATCACGCGCAGTTTGTGCGCGCGGGCGATTGCGTAAAGACGGTCCATGTCGACCGGTAGGCCCGACAGGTACACCGGAATCAGCGCCTTGGTGCGCGGTGTGACGGCTTTTTCCAGCAGGTCGAGGTCGATGTTGCGCGTGACCGGGTCGATGTCGGCGAACACCGGCGTCGCGCCGACTTCATAGATCACGTTGCTGGTCGACACCCACGAGGCCGGTGTGGTGATGACTTCGTCGCCTTCGCCCACGCCGGCGATACGCAGGCCGATTTCCAGGGTTGCCGTGCCGGAATTGAACGTGCGCACCGGACGTCCCCCGCAGAACTCGGAAAGCGCCGCTTCGAACTTCTGGTTCTGCGGACCGGTGGTGATCCAGCCGGAGCGCAGCACGTCGGCGACGCCCTGAATCGTTTCCTCATCGATCTCGGGTTTGACAAAGGGCAAAAACGGGACTGTTGACTGGGTCATGAATGCTTCGCTCGATTGAAAGAGGCGCAACCCGCAGGGCGCGCAGGACACCACACACTACGCGCAAAACCCGGGGTCGCGGCAAAAAGGGCGCAACCGCGCAGCATACCGTGGTCAACCTTACGGATTCCTTAGACGGCCGGGCTGTCCGCTTACGGAATCTTTTGCCGTCTGGATCTTCCCAGCCGGCGCCGGCGATAAACAGTAATAAATTGTGTCGGGCACACCTTGCCTTGGACAGTGGCGCCTAGCTGCGCGCCAGCACCACCACGCCGACCAGGATGATGCCGATGCCGATCAGCTTCTGTACTGACAGCACTTCGCCGAACAGGTACCACGCCGCGAACGCGTTGACGATGTAGCCGAGAGACAGCATCGGATAGGCGATCGACACGTCCACCCGCGACAGCCCGATGACCCACACTGCCACGCTGATCACATAACAGGCCAGGCCGCCGATGATCGGCGGCTGGGTTGCCAGGCGAAAGGCGATGGGCAGGATGTTCGCACGGGTGAATTCGAAGTGTCCAACGGCATTCGTACCGGCTTTGAGCAGCAACTGCGCACCGGCGTTCAACGTGACGCCTGCAAGAATGCAAAAGAGGGAAATCGGGTTCATCGAACGGTTAGATCCTGATATGGGGTCATTGTTGTGCTTTTTCTACCGGCGTCGGCGCAGGCGCTTCGGCGGCGGCCGCGCCGGCCGCCGTGGGCGTGGCCGTCGGCTTTTCCACCACCACGCGGCGCGAGTCGCGGGCGATCACCCGCATCGGCAGGCCTTCCTTGAGGAGACGGTCGTAGGTGCCCGGCGGTATCAGGGCAAGCGCATAGCGGTCGGCCTTCCAGCGCTCGACCCAGGCATCGATGGAGGGAATCCATTTCTGCGGCTCGACGGACACGCCGAACGCGAGTTCGTCAGGGTGCTCGACCATGATCATGGTGTGGTCGACATAGAACGGCATGGTGTGGTCGAGTACGCCCACAGAGTAGAACGGCGTATCCGCCGGCAGTTTCGCGATCTCGGTCTTGATGGCCGGCGCGAGCGGCGCGCCGGAGCTCAGGCGGCCGAACACGTCGTGACCCGTACCGGCAATGGTGCCGAGCAGCAGCCACGCCGCGCCGAAGGTGGCGACGGCGCCGAGGCTGCCGGCCCGGCCGCGGCGGTTCAGCCACAACGCGGCCAGCGTCATCACGAAGGCGACGGCCAGCGCCGCCAGCACCCACGTGCGGTACTCGGCGTACAGCTCGGCCGGATTGCGGGCGCTGCCGAAGCGCGCCATGAACAAGGCGGCGAATGCGGCGACTACGAGAAAAAGTGCATAGCCGGCGAGGTGGCGGCGCAACTGCTCGCGCGTGACGAGCGGCAGATACATGCCGATCAGGAGCGCGATCGGCGGCGCGATCGGCAGCGTGTAGGACAGCAGCTTCGAGTGCGACGCGCTGAAGAACAGGAAGATGAAGACGGTCCACGTCAGCATCAGCGTGACCGGCGCGAAGCCGTTCGGCTGGCGCGGCAGACGCCACGCGTGGCGCACGCTTTGCAGCGTCACCGAAAGCCACGGCAGAAAGCCCACGATCAGCACCGGCACGAAGTAGTAGAACGGCCCCGGACGGTTCTGCTCAGGCGTCAGATAGCGCTTGAACTGCTGAACGATGAAGAAGAAGTTCAGGAATTCCGGATTGCGCTGTTGCACCAGCACGAACCACGGCGTGACGATCGCGAAGAACACGATCAGGCCGCCGATCAGATGCAGGCGCTTCCACACGGCCCAGTCGCGCGCGATCACCGTGTACAGCACGAGTACCGCGCCCGGCAGGATCACGCCGACAAGGCCTTTGGACAGCACGGCCAGCGCCATCGAACCCCAGCACACCCACATCCAGCCGCGCACGCTGCCGGTCGGCAGGTTGGGGCGCTGCGCGAGCAGCAGCGCGCACAGCGTCAGCTCCATCCAGAACGACAGGCCCATGTCGAGCGTGTTGAAATGGCCCATCAGGTTCCAGTACGGCGACGTGGCCAGCACGATCGCCGCGAACACGCCAGTCGCCGCGTTGAACACGCGCGCGCCGGTAAAGCCGACCAGCAGCACGCCGGCAAAGCCCGTCAGCGCCGTATAGAGCCGCGCCTGCCATTCGCCGACGCCGAACCACGCGAACGTGAGCGCGTTCGCCCAGGTCTGCAGCGGCGGTTTCTCGAAATACTTGTAGCCGTTGTAGCGCGGCGTGATCCAGTCGCCGGTGACGAACATCTCGCGCGCCATTTCGGCGTAGCGGCCTTCGTCGCTAGGCAGGAGATGGCGCCAGCCGAGCGGCACGAACCAGATCACGGCAAGGGCCAGCACCAGCAGCAGAATCGTAGTGCGGTTGAGCGGTAGCCTCGTCGGCGTATCGTTCATGGATTTCAACCTTTGTGGCGACGCCGCGCAGGCGGCGAAGCGGTGTTGTTTGGAAATGGCGACCGGTCGGGCGCGGCTGTTAGCGGAGCGGCCGGCGCTTTGCCAGACGGCCACTCCCGGGGCGCGCGAGCATGAGACTGGCCGCGCCGCGTTCTGGTTGCCTTGCCACGCGCCGTCAGTTCGACGGCGGCGCTGCGGCACCTTCCTTCGACAGATCCTTCTCGGCTCGCGCAGGCGTGCCAAGGCTGCCGTTCCAGCAATCAATGGCGCGCAGTGTACGTGATCGGCCGTGACTCGGCCAGGGCGCGCAGTTCGGCGCCGGCGGCGCCGATGCTTCCGATACGGACGCGCAGCGGCCTCGTACTCGCATCGCAAACCACGCGCACGAGACCGGCGCCGCCTTGGCTCTAGGCCTCGATCAGCAGCGCGGCCGCGACCTTGCGGCCCTCGGCCATCAGAATGTTGTAGGTGCGGCAGGCGGCTTTGAAGTCCATCGTCTCCACGCCGATGCGCTTCGCCGTGAGCGCGGCGGTCAGGCGCGGATGCGGAAAGCGCAACCGTTCGCCGCTTCCGAACACGACCACTTCGGGCGCGGAGTCGACCAGCATGGCGAAGTGCTCTGCGCTCAGCTGCTCGAAAGAGGAGACGGGCCAAGCAATGACCGGCGCGTCCGGCAGCACGAGAATGCTGCTCGAGTGGCGCACCAGATTGATTTCGACATAGTCGGCGCCGTAGCCGGTCACGGTATTGAGGGCGCCGCTCGAATCCTGATGTAGTTTCAAATTGGTTTTCCGAAGTCGTCGTGAGACATCATGCGTGTGGCCGGCCTGACCGATGCAGCGGGGGCAGGGCGATTCGACGCGAGTGGGACACGCGCATGGGGTACTAGCGGGACAGAAGCGGCCGAAAAGGCTTGCCGTTGCGGTTGGTGCATTGCGGAAGTCGGCCAAAATCCGCTAAATTATAACTTTTTAGCCGCCTTGCGGCGCCCCTCGCTCATGTGCCGCCACAAGCCGCGCGGAGTCCACGGGTGCGGCCCACCGGCTACCCGCCTGGTTTTGCCCGCTTTCGGCCGCTTTCGTCTGCAATTGTCTGTGTGGTTCTTCTCGCCGCCGCTCCGGTGCCATTGAGCGCCGGTGCGCCTGAGGAACGCACGCCTGTTCGCCCCCGCCATCAACCAGGATGAAGTGCCCGCCGTGAAACCGATTCTCAAATCCAACAAGTTGTTGAATGTCTGCTACGACATTCGCGGGCCCGTCCTCGAACACGCGAAGCGGCTCGAAGAAGAGGGCCACCGTATCATCAAGCTGAACATCGGCAATCTCGCGCCGTTCGGCTTCGACGCGCCGGACGAAATCATTCAGGACATGATCCTGAACCTGCCGGGCTCGTCGGGTTACTCCGATTCCAAGGGTGTGTTCGCCGCGCGCAAGGCGATCATGCATTACACGCAGCAAAAGGGCGTGCACGGCGTCGAACTGGACGACATCTACATCGGCAACGGCGCCTCCGAGCTGATCGTGATGGCGCTGCAAGGTCTGCTGAACGACGGCGACGAAGTGCTGCTGCCCGCTCCCGATTACCCGCTGTGGACCGCCGGCGTGAGCCTGTCGGGCGGCACGCCGGTGCACTATATCTGCGACGAGTCGAATAGCTGGATGCCCGACCTCGACGACATTCGCGCGAAAATCACGCCGAACACGCGCGCGCTCGTGGTCATCAACCCGAACAACCCGACCGGCGCGCTGTATTCGGACGAACTGCTGCTCGGCCTGATCGAAATTGCGCGCCAGCACGGCCTCGTGATCTTCGCCGATGAGGTCTACGACAAGATCGTCTACGACGGCAAGAAGCACACGTCGATGGCGGCGCTCTCCGAAGACGTGCTCACGGTCACCTTCAACAGCTTGTCGAAAAGCTACCGTTCGTGCGGCTACCGCGCCGGCTGGATGTTCATCTCCGGCCTGACCGCCGGCGAGAATCGCCGTCACGCCAAAGACTACTTCGAAGGGCTCGGCATTCTGGCGTCCATGCGCCTGTGCCCGAACGTGCCCGGCCAGTACGCGATCCAGACCGCGCTCGGCGGCTATCAGAGCATCAACGACCTGATCGTGCCGAGCGGGCGCCTGTACAAACAGCGTGAACTCGCGTATGACATGTTGACGGCCATCCCCGGCGTGAGCTGCGTGAAGCCCGAGGCGGCGCTGTACATGTTCCCGCGTCTGGACCCGAAGATTTATCCGATCCAGGACGATCAGCAATTCATCCTCGACCTTCTGCTGGAAGAGCGCGTGCTGCTCGTGCAGGGCACCGGCTTCAACTGGCCGACGCCGGATCACTTCCGCGTCGTGTTCCTGCCGAACGTGGACGATCTCGCGGATTCGATCAACCGCATTGCGCGCTTCCTCGACGGTTACCGCAAGCGTCACTCTGCCTAGCGCACAATAGAGCATACGACGCGGCTCCCACCGCGTCGCGCCGTCCGCCGGGCGCCACCCGTTTCCCTTTTAATCATCTACTCGAAAACACACGCTGCATGGAACCGATCAAAGTTGGACTGCTGGGCTTCGGCACGGTAGGCAGCGGCACCTTCACGGTACTGCGCCGCAATCAGGAAGAAATCAAACGCCGCGCGGGCCGCGGCATCGAGATTGCGCGCATTGCCGTGCGCAATCCCGCCAAGGCGACCGCGGCGCTCGGCAGCGAAGCCAGCACCGTGGCGCTGACCGATGACTTCAACGCGGTGGTCGACGACCCGTCGATCGATATCGTGGCCGAAATGATCGGTGGCACAGGCGTGGCGCGCGAGCTCGTTCTGCGCGCGATCAAGAACCGCAAGCACGTGGTCACCGCCAACAAGGCGCTGCTCGCGGTGCACGGCACGGAGATCTTTGAAGCGGCGCGCGCCAACGGCGTGATGGTGTCGTTCGAGGCGGCGGTGGCGGGCGGCATTCCGATCATCAAGGCGCTGCGCGAAGGGCTGACGGCCAATCGCATCCAGTACATCGCGGGCATCATCAACGGCACCACGAACTACATCCTTTCGGAAATGCGCGACCGTGGGCTCGATTTCGCAACCGCGCTGAAAGCCGCACAAGAACTGGGTTACGCCGAAGCCGATCCGACCTTCGACATCGAAGGCGTGGACGCCGCGCACAAGGCGACCATCATGAGCGCGATCGCGTTCGGCGTGCCGGTGCAGTTCGACAAGGCTTACGTCGAAGGCATCAGCAAGCTGGCGGCGATCGACATCAAATACGCCGAGGAACTCGGCTACCGTATCAAACTGCTCGGCATCACGCGCCGTACAGACAAAGGCATCGAATTGCGCGTGCATCCCACGCTGATTCCGGAAAAGCGCCTGCTGGCGAACGTGGAAGGCGCGATGAACGCGGTCGTCGTACACGGCGACGCGGTCGGCACCACGCTTTACTACGGCAAGGGCGCGGGCGCCGAGCCCACCGCTTCCGCCGTGGTGGCCGATCTGGTCGACGTGACGCGTCTGCACACGGCCGACCCGGAGCATCGCGTGCCGCATCTGGCGTTCCAGCCGGACAGCCTGTCGAGCACCCCGATCCTGCCGATCGACGAAGTCACGAGCGGCTACTACCTGCGTTTGCGAGTGGCGGACGTAACCGGCGTGCTGGCCGACATCACGCGCATTCTGGCCGACACCGGCATTTCGATCGACGCGCTGCTGCAGAAGGAATCGGAGCAGGTCGACGCGAACGGCAAGGGCGAAACCGACATCATCCTGATTACGCACGAAACGGTTGAGAAGAACGTCAACGCCGCGATCAAAACGATCGAAGCGCTGAAGACCGTTGTCTCGCAAGTCACGAAGCTGCGCATGGAAGCGCTGAACTAGGCCGAACTATGAACTACCTCTCCACGCGCGGCGCCGGAGCCGGCGAGCGCCATACCTTTTCCGACATCCTGCTGGGCGGTCTCGCGAAAGACGGCGGCCTTTACCTGCCGGCCGACTATCCGCGCGTCACGGCTGACGAACTGACGCGCTGGCGCACGCTGCCGTATGCGGACCTCGCCTTCGAGATACTGTCGAAATTCAGCGACGACATTCCCGCCGAAGACCTGCGCGCGCTCACGCGCAAGACCTACACGGCGGCCACGTACTGCAATGTGCGCGACGACGAAAGCGCCGCGCAGATCACGCCGTTGAAGACGCTCGGCGTCGAAAACGGCGCGCCGCTGTCGCTGCTGGAACTGTCGAACGGTCCGACGCTCGCGTTCAAGGACATGGCGATGCAGTTGATCGGCAACCTGTTCGAATACGCGCTCGCCAATAACGGCGAAACGCTGAACATTCTCGGCGCGACTTCGGGCGACACCGGCAGCGCCGCGGAATACGCAATGCGCGGCAAGAAGGGCATCAGCGTGTTCATGCTGTCGCCGCACAAGAAAATGAGCGCGTTCCAGACCGCGCAGATGTACAGCCTGCAAGACCCGAACATTTTCAACATCGCTGTTGAAGGCGTATTCGACGACGCGCAGGATATCGTCAAGGCCGTCTCGAACGATCACGCGTTCAAGGCCAAGTACAAGATCGGCACGGTCAACTCGATCAACTGGGCGCGCGTCGTGGCGCAGGTCGTGTACTACTTCAAGGGCTACTTCGCGGCCACGAAGTCGAACGACGAGCGCGTGTCGTTCACGGTGCCGTCGGGCAACTTCGGCAACGTGTGCGCGGGTCACATCGCGCGCATGATGGGCCTGCCGATCGAGAAACTCGTCGTCGCGACGAACGAAAACGACGTGCTCGATGAGTTCTTCCGCACCGGCATCTACCGCGTGCGCAAGGCGGCCGAGACGTACCACACCAGCAGCCCGAGCATGGATATTTCGAAGGCGTCGAACTTCGAGCGTTTCGTGTTCGATCTGCTCGGCCGCGATCCGGCGCGCGTGCTGCAACTGTTCCGCGATGTCGAAGAGAAGGGCGGCTTCGACCTTGCGGCAAGCGGCGATTTCGCGCGCGTGCGCGAGTTCGGTTTCGTGTCTGGCAGCAGCAGCCATGACAGCCGCGTGGACACGATCCGCGACGTGTTCGAGCGGTACGACACGATGATCGACACGCACACGGCCGACGGCCTGAAGGTGGCGCGCGAACATCTGCAGCCGGGCATTCCGATGATCGTGCTGGAGACGGCGCAACCCATCAAGTTCGGCGAGACGATCCGCGAAGCGCTGTTGCGCGAGCCGGAGCGGCCGGCGGCGTTCGCGGGACTCGAGTCGTTGCCGCAGCGTTTCGAAGTGCTGCCGGCGGACGTGCAGCGCGTGAAGGACTTCGTTGCGGCGAACGCGGGCGCTCATTAAGTCGGCGTCGCGCTCGACGCTAAACGACGCTTGCCGCGAACCCTCGTGGCAAGCACTCCAACTCCAAAAAATCCCCCCATAACGCCGGGCTGCCCAGGCTATCCGCTTCGACCGCTACAATATTCTTTTAGTCAGCGGCCCCGAGATCAGAGATGTCCACACCCACGCCCCGCGCGCCGATGCTCGCCACCGCCGAAGCCCTGGCGACTCTCCTCAGCGCAGCGAGCCCGATTTCCGGCACGGAGTCGATCCCCACGCTGGAAGCGCTGAACCGCGTGCTCGCGGCCGACGTCACGTCGCCGCTCGACGTCCCGCCGATGAACACCAGTTCGATGGACGGCTACGCGATCCGCACGGCGGATCTGACGGCGCAGGGCAACAGCCGTTTGCCGGTCTCGCAGCGGATCCCCGCCGGTCACGCACCGGAGCCGCTGAAGCCCGGCACGGCCGCGCGCATCTTCACCGGCGCCACGGTTCCGCCCGGCGCCGACGCGATCGTGATGCAGGAGCAGACCGAAGCCTCCGGCGCGGACGTCACCGTCCTGCACAGTCCGCAACCGGGAGAATGGATCACGGCGCAGGGCGCGGATATCCGCAGCGGCTCGGTGATTCTTCCGGCGGGCACGCGGCTTACGCCGCAGGCGCTGGGACTGGCGGCCTCGGTCGGCTGCGCCGAACTCGCGGTGCGGCGGCGCGTCAAGGTTGCCGTGTTCTTCACGGGCGACGAACTGACCATGCCTGGCGAGCCGCTGAAGCCGGGCGCGATCTACAACTCGAACCGTTTCACATTGCGCGGCCTGCTGGAGAAGCTCGGCTGTGAAGTCACCGACTACGGCATCGTGGCGGACAAGCTCGATGCAACGCGCGCGACACTGCGCGAAGCCGCCGAGGCGCACGACCTGATCCTGACCTGCGGCGGCGTGTCGGTGGGCGAGGAGGATCACGTGAAGCCGGCGGTGGAAGCGGAAGGGCGGCTTGCGATGTGGCAGATCGCGATGAAGCCGGGCAAGCCGCTCGCGTTCGGCGCGGTGCGCCGTGCGGCGCAGCGTGGCGAGGCTGCGTCGGAGTCCCCGGTTTCGGCTGAAACCTTCTTTATCGGTTTGCCGGGCAATCCCGTATCCAGCTTCGCCACCTTCCTGCTGTTCGTGCGGCCGTTCATTCTGAGCCTGGCCGGCGTGCAGACGGTCGCGCCGCGCGCGCTGTCGCTGCGGGCGGATTTCACGCAGAGCAAGGCCGACCGCCGCAACGAATTCCTGCGCGCGCGCATCAACCCGGCCGGCGGCCTCGATCTGTTTCCGAACCAGAGTTCGGCCGTGCTGACGTCGACAGTGTGGGGCGACGGCCTGATCGACAATCCGCCGAATCACGCGATCAGCGCCGGCGAGACCGTGCGCTTCATTCCTTTTTCCGAATTGCTGAACTGAGCGAGGCCGGCCACCGCCGGCGGCACCCTGATGAAGATTCAACTCCGATATTTTGCGAGCGTGCGTGAAGCGCTCGACCTAGCCGACGAAACCGTCGATCTGCCCGACGGCATCGCGACCGTCGGCGATGTGCGCGCGTGGCTGCGCGTGCGCGGCGGCATCTGGGCCGACACGCTGGCGGAAGGGCGCGCGCTGCGCATGGCTTGCAACCACGTGATGACCGGCGCCGGGACGCGCGTTACCGAAGGCTGCGAAGTCGCGTTTTTTCCGCCTGTCACCGGCGGCTGAACCAAAAAAAGGCCACAACGCCGCTTAACCGCATAGGAGCCTTAGATGCCCGTTCGCGTCCAGACGGAAGACTTCGACCTCACCGCCGAGGTCGCCGCATTGCGCGCGCGCAATCCGAA
Source organism: Paraburkholderia sp. BL25I1N1 (assembly GCF_003002025.1). GTDB lineage: Bacteria > Pseudomonadota > Gammaproteobacteria > Burkholderiales > Burkholderiaceae > Paraburkholderia. Next base: position 148,058 of record NZ_PVZB01000015.1, on the reverse strand, counting down.
GATCGGCGCGGTGGCCTGCTTCGTCGGCACCGTGCGCGATCTGAACGACGGCAACACCGTCGAGACGATGGAGCTCGAACACTATCCCGGCATGACGGAGAAGTCGCTGGAAGCGATCGTCGTGAGCGCGCGCGAGCGCTGGCCGGGCATCGAGGTGTCGATCGTGCATCGGGTCGGCAAGCTGTCTCCGCTCGATCAGATCGTGCTGGTGGCGACCACGGCGATGCATCGGGGGGAAGCCTTCGCATCGTGCGAATTCGTGATGGATTATCTGAAGACCCAGGCGCCGTTCTGGAAAAAAGAGAAGACCGAAGCCGGCGAGCGCTGGGTCGATGCCCGTGTCACCGACGACGCGGCGCTCGCGCGCTGGGGCATCGAATCGGACAATCGAACGGCGGAATAGGGCGCGGGTTTGAGCATGGGAGCTGGCGAGTCAGAAAGCGTCCTGGCGCATCTCACGCCAATCTGAAGCGCTCCTAGGCTGGGGACGACGCTCGCCACGGTTACTCCGTGCCGCCGTACCGTTTCAAAGCGGGTTATCAACCTGAACCGGGCTGGCTCATTCGTCCCGCGTCCGGCCGACGATCCGCGTCGGAAACGGCTCGCCGGGCGGCCGCGCCGCGTGGCCATCCTCGCCGTCGCGCGGATGCCGTTTTGGCGCGATGCGGTCCAGCAACGCCTGTTGTTCCTCCGGAATCTTGTAGTCCCAGCCGAAACGGCTCAGTTGCAGACTCTGCGCGATACGCAGCGCCGGTTCCATGAAGCGCACCGCCGCAGCCGGCTGATAACGCGATTCGACCGTATCCAGAAACAGATACAGCCAGCGGCTGAAGTGCTGCGGCTCGACTCCCTCGAGCGGCTGGTGCGCCTGCTGCACGTTGCCGCGGTATTGCTTCGCGCCCAGCACGAGGCTGCCCCAGAAGGTGCACATCTTGGGCAGATGGTCGTCCCAGCGGCCCGCCAGCTTCGCGTCGAATACCGGGCCGAGCAGCGTGTCGGCTCGCACGCGGTCGTAGAAGCCGTAGACGAGATCGCGGATATTCGCCTCGGTGGGCTCGGCGGCGCGCTCGACCACTGGCGCGGCAGGGAAAGACGGGTTCATGCAGATTCCAAAAAATGCAGCGATTCACTGCATATCGCCACATGGCGCCACACAGCGTCGGAAATAGCCTCAAATGGAGCCCGAACGTGCGGAAGTAGGATGCGAATACCCCGCTTTTCGTAAGAATGCCCCAGGCAGGAAACGTTACCATTAATGCCGATTCACGCACTCCGCCTGTCTGCGCAGAACTGGAAAATATGCGTGGCGCCTGCATCTTAGGGCGAAGCGACGGCCCACGGCAACCCTTGCATCGACGCGGTTATCCCCCGGATCGCGGCTTGCGCTCATTGCACTACCTGCACCCATGAGACTGACCGACTATACGGATTACTCACTACGTGTCCTGCTGTACCTCGCCGTTCGTGGCGAAGGGTTGTCGACCATCCAGGACATTTCCGACGCGTACGGCATTTCCAAGAACCATTTGATGAAGGTCGTGCAGCAGCTCGGCGAACTCGGCTGGGTCGAGACCGTGCGCGGCCGCAACGGCGGCCTGCGGCTCGCGGAGCAGACGAATGCGCTGACGGTCGGCGAAATCGTGCGCGCGACGGAGAGCGACTTTGCGCTGGTCGGTTGCTTTCCGGACCAGCGCGGCGAGAGCCGGGGCTGCGTCATTACGGCGCAATGCCGTTTGCGCGGCGCGCTCGAGGCGGCGCGCAATGCCTTCCTCGCCGAGCTCGATCGCCATACCATTGGCGAGATGGCGCAGCCGCACGGCCCGCTGGCCGCGCTGCTTGGCTTGAGCAACGTGATTCCGATCACGCCGGTCTCGCCGGCCAACGGCGACGCGGCGTCGGCGGCATGAATGCGCCAGGCATTTCTCGCGCGTCAAATGTTAAATAGTTGTCGCTTGGGGCAAAAAAACGCTTGAAACCTGGATAAAACGCCTCATTTTGGTGGTAATCGAAAATTGGAGGTCTCTTGATGAGAATCGACAAGCTCACCACTAAATTCCAGGAAGCCCTGGCGGATGCCCAGAGTCTGGCCGTCGGCCACGACAATCAATACATCGAACCGGTTCACGTCCTGTCGGCTCTCGTCGCCCAGCAGGATGGTTCGGCGCGCTCGCTGCTCTCGCGTGCCGGCGTGCACGTGCAGGCGCTGCAAACGGCGCTCGGCGACGCCATGACGCGTCTGCCGCAAGTACAGGGCACGGACGGCAACGTGCAGATCGGCCGCGAGCTGACCGGTCTGCTGAATCAAGCCGACAAGGAAGCCCAGAAGCTCAACGACACGTTCATCGCGAGCGAAATGTTCCTGCTCGCGGTTGCGGACGACAAAGGCGAGGCCGGCCGTCTCGCGCGTCAGCACGGCTTGTCGCGCAAGTCGCTGGAAAGCGCGATCGTCGCGGTGCGCGGCGGCTCGCAGGTGCATAGCCAGGACGCCGAAAGCCAGCGTGAAGCGCTGAAGAAATACACCATCGATCTCACCGAGCGCGCGCGGGCCGGCAAGCTCGATCCGGTGATCGGCCGTGACGACGAGATCCGTCGTTCGATCCAGATCCTGCAACGCCGCACCAAGAACAACCCGGTGCTGATCGGCGAACCGGGCGTGGGTAAGACCGCGATCGTCGAAGGTCTGGCGCAGCGTATCGTCAACGGCGAAGTGCCGGAAACGCTCAAGGGCAAGCGCGTGCTGTCGCTCGATATGGCGGCCTTGCTGGCCGGCGCCAAGTATCGCGGCGAGTTCGAAGAACGCCTGAAAGCCGTGCTGAGCGACATCGCGAAAGACGAAGGGCAGACCATCGTCTTCATCGACGAAATTCACACCATGGTCGGCGCGGGCAAGGCCGAAGGCGCGATGGACGCGGGCAACATGCTCAAGCCGGCGCTCTCGCGCGGCGAACTGCATTGCGTCGGCGCGACCACGCTGGACGAATATCGCAAGTACATCGAAAAGGATGCCGCGCTCGAACGCCGCTTCCAGAAGGTGCTGGTCGACGAACCGTCGGTCGAAGCGACCATCGCGATCCTGCGCGGTCTGCAGGAAAAGTATGAGTTGCATCATGGCGTCGATATCACCGACCCCGCAATCGTGGCCGCTGCGGAACTGTCGCATCGCTACATCACGGACCGTTTCCTGCCGGACAAGGCGATCGACCTGATCGACGAAGCCGCCTCGAAGATCAAGATGGAAATCGACTCGAAGCCGGAAGAAATGGATCGGCTCGACCGTCGGTTGATCCAGTTGAAGATCGAGCGCGAAGCCGTCAAGAAGGAAAAAGACGAAGCGTCGCAAAAGCGTCTGCAACTGATCGAGGAAGAAATCGAGCGGCTGAATCGCGAATATTCGGACCTCGAAGAAATCTGGACCGCGGAAAAAGCCGCGGTGCAGGGCAGCGCGCAACTGAAGGAAGAGATCGAAAAGACGCGTGCGGAAATCACGCGCCTGCAACGCGAAGGCAAGCTTGAGAAGGTCGCCGAGTTGCAGTACGGCAAGCTGCCGGGGCTCGAAGCGCAGTTGAAGGAAGTGACCAAGGCCGAGGCGAGCGAGCAGAACAATCCGACCCGTCCGCGTCTGTTGCGCACGCAGGTCGGGGCGGAGGAAATCGCTGAAGTCGTGTCGCGTTCCACCGGCATTCCGGTGTCGCGCATGATGCAAGGCGAGCGCGAAAAGCTGCTGCAGATCGAAGAGAAACTGCATGCGCGCGTGGTCGGTCAGGACGAGGCGATCAGCGCGGTTGCCGATGCGATCCGCCGTTCGCGTGCCGGTCTGTCGGATCCGAACCGGCCGTATGGTTCGTTCCTGTTCCTCGGTCCAACCGGGGTGGGCAAGACGGAGTTGTGCAAAGCCCTGGCATCGTTCCTGTTCGATTCGGAAGATCATCTGATCCGTATCGACATGAGCGAGTTCATGGAGAAGCACAGCGTCGCGCGCCTGATCGGTGCGCCGCCGGGATACGTGGGCTATGAAGAAGGCGGTTATCTGACCGAAGCCGTGCGTCGCAAGCCGTATAGCGTGATCCTGCTCGACGAAATCGAGAAGGCGCACCCGGACGTGTTCAACGTGCTGCTGCAAGTGCTCGACGACGGCCGCATGACCGACGGACAGGGCCGCACCGTGGACTTCAAGAACACGGTGATCGTGATGACGTCGAACCTCGGTTCGCAGGTGATCCAGTCGATGGTCGGCGAGCCGCAGGACGCGGTGAAGGACGCGGTCTGGGAAGAAGTGAAGCTGCACTTCCGGCCCGAGTTCCTGAACCGGATCGACGACGTCGTCGTGTTCCACGCGCTCGACCGCTCGAATATCCAGTCGATCGCGCGAATCCAGTTGCAGCGTCTGCACGAGCGGCTGGCCAAGCTCGATATGCAACTGGTGGTGTCGGATTCGGCGCTCGAGCATGTCGGCAAGGTCGGCTACGATCCGCTGTTCGGCGCGCGGCCGTTGAAGCGCGCGATCCAGCAGGAGATCGAGAACCCGGTCGCCAAGCTGATTCTGGCCGGCAAGTTCGGTCCGAAGGACGTGATTCCGGTCGAACTGGAAGAGGGCAAGCTGGTATTCGAACGCGTCGTGCATTAAGCGAAACGCGTTCGCTTCGGAGAGAAGGAGCGGCGGCGGTCGAGCCGTTCCTGACGATGTTAAAAAACGGCAACGAAGGTGACTTCGTTGCCGTTTTTTTTGCCCGCTGATTGCGCTGCAAGCGGGCATGTGGGCAGCCAAGGCCGCCCGTGTCGTTACGCGTTGCCTTTGCCGAACAACGCCGACAAGCCGCCCAGCGCGCCGAGCACGGTCGTGGCGTTCAGCTTGCCCTCAGCCGGCACTTCGCCTTCCGGCGTGGCCGCATTGACGACATGCGGCAGAATCTGCGACAGCAGTCCGGTGACCTGATCCGGCTGCACGCCGGCCTTCGCCGCGAGGTTGGTGACGGCTTCCGAGCCGAGCACGCTGTGCAGCGCGTCGGGCGCGATCGGCTGATTTTCGCCATTGCTGACCCACGACGTCACGACGTCGCCGAGGCCTTTTTCCTTGAAGCGGTCGATCAGGCCGTTCAGGCCGCCCGGCTGGCTGTTGACGAATTCGAGCGCAGCCGCGATCAGGGCTTGCTGGCCACCACCGCCTTCGGGGGATTTGCCAACCAGGGAACCGAGTGTGTCGAGTAGGCTCATGACAGTCTCTCTTGAATGCCGACACGTGCTCGACGGGTCAGCGGGTGAAAACGCCGCGCGGTTGCGCGGCGCTGTGGAAGGAAGGCGGGCGGCGGCGAGACGGCGCCGACGGTGCACTGGTGTCGCCGCCACGCGCATAACCCTTGGGCCGTTACGCTGCCGCTGCCTGATCCTGTTTCGTACTCCGTGTGATTCTGTCCGGTCCTCTTTCCGTGCTGTCAGGCGCCGCCCGAGGCCGCCGCAGCCGATGCGGCCTTGCTCTTCTTCGCTTTCTTCTTCGAAGCCCTGCTGTCGGAGGCACTGGCCGGCGCCGCCGCGGTCGTGGCGGCCGGCGCGGATGCCGCCGCCGCGTCGGATGCCGCAGCCTTGCTCTTCTTCTTCGACTTCGATGCCTTCGCGCCGGAAGCCTCCGCGGGCGCGGCCGGCGTCGTGGTCGCAGCCGTGGCTGGCGCCGCGGTCGTGGCCGCAGGCGCGGCGGCTGGCGCTGCCTTCGTCGTGGCCGTGCTGCCCGGCTTCGCGGCGGGCTTGGCGCCGCTCGGCGGTGTGGACGAACCGTTGATCGTCAGGCCGGCCGCTTCGAGATTGGCCACCGATTTCGTGCCGATGCCCTTGACGCGCGTGGCGAGATCGTCGGCGTCCTTGAACGGGCCATTCTTCGTGCGTTCGTCAATGATCGCTTTCGCATGCACCGGGCCGATACCCTTGACCGATTCGAGCGCCGCCTGATCGGCGGAATTTACTTCGACGGCCGCCGCAAATCCGGCCGACAGCGACAAAGCCAAAGCAACGCAAAGCATTAAAAGCTTCTTCAGCATGGCAAGCACTCCATTGTGGGCAAAAAAGTTAGCCGCGAAGGGACGACCCGTACAAAGCTCGGACGACAGCAGCCTGTCAGCTTTCGCTGCGCTTAAGCATAGAACAAATTGCGCGCCCTTATTTGCGAACGCGGACGATTTATACCGATCGATTCACGACAAGTAAATCAGTGTGAACAAGATTTAAACCTTTTGCCTCGTTATTAGGCTGTTGTGAGCTTATCGATCAAAACATCACGCCGTAAAAAATGACAGCGCGGACAAATGACAGCGCAGACGAATGACAGCGCAGACAAATGACAGCACTTGACTTAGAGTGCACTCGAAGTCCTAACCTGAGTTCCGTCATGTCGAATATCTCGAAAGCACTCACCATCGGGCAGGTCGCTGAAACGATCGGCGTTTCGACGCATACGCTGCGCTACTACGAGCAGGCCGGGCTGGTTCGCGCCGTCGGCCGCACGCAGGCGGGGCATCGGCTGTATTCGCCGGCTGATCTCGACTGGCTGCGGTTCCTGATGCGTCTGAAGGCGACCGGCATGCCGATCGCCGGCATGCAGGCGTTCGCGGCCTTGCGCGCACAAGGGCAGCCTACGGTGGGCGCGCGCCGCGATCTGCTGGTGGCGCATCGGGATGCGGTTTTGGCGCGGATCGCCGAGTTGCAGAGCAACCTCGGCGCGATCGTCGACAAGATCGCGTACTACGAAGCGGCCGGGCGCGCACCCGTCGCGGAGCATTCGACACGACAGACCGACGAAACTCAGGCGCACTCACATTCGGAAGAGGACTCACCATGGACCACGCACACAACGACCGCTACACCCGAGGCTGGGACAAACTGAAGCAGATTGACGGCTCGGCCGGCGAACAGGTGATCGCCGCGCTGGCGCCGATCGCGCCGGATTTCGGCCGTCTGCTGATCGAATTCGGCTTCGGCGATATTTACAGCCGGCCGCAACTCGATCTGCGCGCGCGTGAGATTGCCACGATCGCCTCGCTGGCGACGCTCGGCTGCGCGCAGCCGCAATTGAAGGTGCATATCGAGGCGGCGTTGAACGTCGGCTGCACGCGCGAGGAGATCGTCGAGGTGTTCATGCAGATGGCGCTGTACGCGGGCTTTCCGGCGGCGCTGAATGCGTTGTTTGCCGCGCGCGAGATTTTCGAGCGCCATGATCAGGCAGTGAGCGATGCGCAAACGGCTAACGGGGCGCAGGTGCTGGAGGAGCAAGCACACGCGGGTTGATATCCGCGAGGCAAGGGCGACAGCAAGGTAGGGCGGGCGGCTGCATTGCGCGGCCGCTTTTTACTGCAGTTCTAACGCAACTAACGGTCCGTTATTGACAATCCCCACGACAACGGGGCGTTGGGCGGAGACCAAACTGCAGTTCACCAACGGGAAACCCGCGCATTTCGCCGCTGTACAGCAGCGCCCGTCAAGCCGCCGAATCGACCCGAAGCGCCGCCTCGGCATGCAAATAGCGCTTGCTCACCACCCGCCAGTACATCAGCAAGCCGATGCCCGCAATCGCGAGACTCGCGGTATTCGCCACCCAGAAGCCGCGCGCGCCGGTCAGCCATTCCGGCGTGCCGCCAGTCACATTGAAGCCGAGCACATAGCCGCCACCGAGCCCCACACCCCACAGCGCCACCGCGTAGATCACGGTCGGCACAACCGCCACTTTGTAGGCGCGCAGCACGAACGCGGTGGTGATCTGCAACGCATCGAACAGGTGATAGCACACGACGATCAGCACCAGCGGCGACGCCGCCGCGACGACTTGCGCATTCGGCGTATAGCCTTCGATGATGTACGGCCGCAGCACCAGCACGACCGCGCCGTAACAGCAGGCGATCGCCATTGCCATCATGATGCCGTGACGCGACAGCGTGCGCGCCGCTGCCGGACGATGCGCGCCGAGCGCCTGCGCGACCAGCGTCGACGAAGCGATGCCGATCGACAATGGCGTCATATACAGCACCGCGCCGATATTGCCGGCGATCTGATGGCCGGCGAGCGTCGTCGTACCGAAGCGCGCGATGAAGAGCGCCATGAACGTGTAGGAGGTGACTTCGATCAGATACGACAGGCCCATCGGAATGCCCAACCGCAGTTGCGCCGCCTGGCGCCGCCAGACTGGCCAGCAGAACTGCGCGAAGATCGCGAACGGTTTGAACACGTCGACGCGCGTCAGCAGCAACATGCCGAGCGCGGCCAGCCCCCAGTTGATCGTCGTGCTGGCAAGCGCGCAACCCGGCCCGCCGAGCGCCGGCACGCCGAACCCGCCGAAGATGAACCACGTGTTGAGCGGCACCTTGAGCAGCAGCGCGCCGATCTGCAGGATCATCACGAGCCGCGGTTTGCCCACCGCATTGGTGATCGAACTGTAGACGCGAAAAGCGAGGCCGGCCGGCAAGCCGAAGGCCAGAATCCGCAGATACGCGACAGTGCGGTCGTGCAGCGCCTCGGGCACGCGCGCAACCTGCAACACCGGGCCCGGGAAAAACAGAATCAGAAAGCCGATCACCGTCAGCGCGAGTGCGAGCCACAAGGCCTGGCGAACCTCCTCGCCGATCTCGATGTAGCGGCGCGCACCGTAGAGTTGCGCGGTAATCGGTTGCAGCGCGGTCAGAATACCGGTGAGGCCGATATACACAGAGATATAGACCGACGAGCCCAGGCCGAGCGCCGCCAGATCGACAGCCGAGTAGCGGCCGACCATCGCCGTGTCGATCACGCCGAACGCGATGATCGCCAGTTGCCCGATCAGCACCGGCCACGCGAGTCCGGCGATTTTCCGTACGTCGGCGAACATGCTCAGTCGGACTTCTTGTGCCAGTTGCGGCGCTTGACGACCGGCGGCTTCGGACGGTCGATGCGCACGTACAGGCGGAAGCGTTCGTCGCGGTCGGCAACACGGCGGCCTTCCCACACCAGCTTCCAGACGAAGTCGGACATCGCGCTCGGCTCGCCGTAGTCCTGCGTATCCTGACGCAGGATCACGTCGCAGTCCTGGTCGAAGGAGAAGTGCATGTCGCCGAAATACGCAAAGGTCGCGATTTGCGCATTGCCGAGGCGCACCGGCGAGATGCAGGTGTAGTCGTCCGGCAGATGGGCGGCGATCTGTTGGGCGACGTCCTTATAGGTCCGGCTGTAGTTGACCACCGGCAGCCACAGCGTCATGAGCAACACCCACATCAGGGTGGTGCCGGCGCTCGAGAGCACCACGCTGCGCCACAAGACTTTCGGATGGCGCGCGAGCCGCCACTGCACCAGCACGAACCAGCAGACCGTCACGGCGACCGCGCACGCGAACGACAGGATCTTGAACTGCGGCGCGAAGCCCGGCGCGAGACGCGCGAGATTGCGCGCGAGCGGATGCGGAAAGCCGGTCAGCCCCGCGATATAAACCAGCCAGACGAAGCTGCCGAGAATCGTGAAGCTCAGGAGCGCGAACCAGTCGATCGCGTTGATCGCACCGCGCTTGAGCGTGGGCAGCGCGAACGCGGCCAGTACCGCGAGCGGCGGCAGCAGCAGCATGTAAAGCCGGTTCGATTGATGGCTCTGCAGCACGACCAGCACGAACAGAGGTCCGATCACCGAAAGCGGAATGGCCACGTGCGGCGCGCGCCGCAATCCCGACCAGCTGAACCACGCCCAGAGCGCCAACGGCCACGCGGGCCACGTGAAAAGCGGCAGGTTTTTCAGCGCGTAGCCGGCCACCGAGCCGGGCGGCCCGGCGAACGAGCTCAAGCTGACGTGCACCCATTGATTGAGATACCAGACGGCGTCGTCGGGGAAGGCGGCGAGCGCGGCGATGGGCCACGCCACGGACAGCACGAGCGCCACCGGCAGACCCGCCAGCAGCAGCCAGCGCGAGCGCGTTTCGCGCACGATCAGGGTCATTGCCAGCGTGCCGAGCAGCAGCGCGCCGACCAGCACCGGACTGCTGGCCAGCATGACTAGGGCGATCGCGAGCCCCCAGATCAGCGCGCCTTGGATCGGCTTGTCGATCATGCGCACGAGCCCGTACACGAGCATCGCGATGCCGAAGAACTGCGCGAGTTGAGGCGTGGTTTCGTGGCCGCGCTCGGCAAGGCCGAAGCAGGCAAGCAGGATCAGCAGCGCACCGTCGGCGAGCGTGCGGCCGTAATCGCGCGGTTCCGGCTCGCCGCCGAACGCGTATTTGAACGGCTGGACCTCGGCGCGCCGGCCGAGCAGGTAAGCGGCGTACCAGACGAACGCGCAGCCCGCGCAGAACATCAGGCCCGTGAAGACGCGCGAGGCATTGCTCGCATCGACCCACGGCGCGAGCAGGCGGATCGCGCTGGCGCCGAACCAGTAGCCGAGCGGGCCGTCTTCAGTGAGGTATTTGCCGACCAGATTCGGCAGCAGCCAGTCGTGCGCGCCGCCGTTCGCCATGGTCCACATGACGCCGAAGCCGGCTGCATCCTCGTTCTTCCACGGATCGCGGCCGAATAGTCCGAACGATGCGTAGACGATACAGATGGTCAGCAGCAGCCAGCGCGGCAAGGCACTGGTCGCTGAGGCAGTGAGGCGAACGGCAGGTCTCATGCGTGTGTGGATATCGGATAAGCGGTGCAGCCGGGACCGGACGGCATGTCCGGCTCGAATGGCCAGTTTGGAGCATCCGGCATTGTAGTCGTGCCGTGCGATGCGCGTCACGGCCGGTAACGGCTCGCAACGTGGTTGGGAAAGCTGTAACACGGTTTGGGTGGCGCGCCGTGCTCGTAGCTTTTCGCCGCCGCATTGGCGATGGATGATCAGCCGGGCGACAAAAAAGGGCAGCTCGCGCTGCCCTTTTTGCTCCTGCTTCGCTGCCGGCCAGAGCCGGCGACGAGCCAGGTATTACTTCGCTGCCACCTTGCCGGTAGCGCGCGAGCCGAACTTGTTGCGGAACTTCTCGACGCGGCCTGCCGTGTCCATGATCTTTTGCTGGCCCGTGTAGAACGGATGCGATTCCGACGACACTTCGATCTTGGCGAGCGGGTAGGTCTTGCCTTCGAATTCGGCGGTTTCACGCGTCTGGATGGTCGAGCGCGTCACAAACTTGAAGTCGTTCGACACGTCGATGAACAGAACTTCGCGGTAATCCGGGTGAATGCCTTCTTTCATGGTCTTTCCTTTAATCTGGCGGTAGCCAACCCGCGTGCGACCGTATTTGAACGAACCGCATCTAGGCGCGAGCCACTTGCCTATGGTCGAAAAACGGCGATTATGCCAGAAAATCAGTCGCTTGACGACTTTTGCCGAGGCTTTTTGCTAGCGGCGCGTGCCGTTTTCACGGCTGTCCGGCTCGCTTGGCGACCGGCTTGCAGGCCGGGCGGCAACCCTTGCCTGGCGGGCGTTGCGCATCAGGCGGGCGGGAACGTCAAGCCGACTCGCGCGGGATCCTGCCGGTAATAACGCGCAAGCAGCCGATACAACTCCGGATACTCGGCTTCGAACGCCTGCGGCTGAACGAACAGCGCCTCGCTGCAAACGGCAAAAAATTCCGACGGATGATCTGCCGCGTACGGATCGATCAGCGAGTCGCGCTCGAAGCGCGCCCAGCGGCGCTCCGGCACCGCGTCGACTTTCGCGCAGAAGTGGTCGTAAGCGTGGTCGAACACGTCGGCCCAAGCCTGCGAATCGAGCGGCGCGTGCCAGCGGCGCATGAGCGGCGGGTGGCCGTCCGCTTCGCCGTTCAGCATGTCGATCTTGTGCGCGAATTCGTGAATCACGACGTTGTAGGCATCAGTGCCGTCCGTCATTTGCGCGTCTTCCCACGACAGCACCACGGGCCCGCCTTCCCATGCTTCGCCGCTCGCGTCCTGTTCGACTTCGTGCACCACGCCGTCCTGGTCCTCGACCGTCTTGCGGATCACGAATTCGCCCGGATAGACGATCACGCCGACCCAGCCGCGGTACAGATCGAGGCTCAGGTTCAACACCGGCAGACATGCCTGGGCGGCGATCGCCACGGTCATCGCGTCGGTCAGTTCCAATTCGTGCGCGGTCGAAAATTCCTTTTGCGCGAGGAACAGGCTCGTCATTTCGCGCAAACGCACGAGGTCTGGCGCGGCGAGGTGCGCGAGGAACGGCAGGCCGTCGAGCGTGGCTTGCCAGAGCGAATCGCCGACCGCGTAGTCGCGCAGCGCGCGCTCGCGCCGGCGTGTGCCGAACCATTGAGTCAGTTTCGATAGCATGGCCTGAAGCAACCCTAGTCGATCTGTTTTTGCCACGCGGCAAACAGGCCGCCGCATATCGCCACGCCGATCAGGAAGTAGAAACCGTCCAGCGAGGTCAGAAAGCTGGCTTGTTGCGCGACGCTGCGGCTGAGTTCCACGAGCGCCAGCGAGTGCGCCTCGGAGGGCGAGCGGCCGGCGGCTGCAAAGCCGTTCGTCAGCGCGGCGAGCGAGTTCTGGAACACAGGATTGTACGGATTCACGAACTCCGCGAGGCGAGTTTCGTGCAGCGCCTGGCGATGTTGCTCGACGATGATCACGGAGGCCGTCGCGAACGACATGGTCAGTTGCCGCACGATGTTTTTCAGCCGGTAGCCGTGGCTGAATTCTTCAATGGCGAAGATTTTGAATGTCAGATTGGCGACCGGCAGCACGATGAACAGCAGCAGCAAACCGCGCAACAGCAGCGGCAGCATCAACGCCGATTCGCCGGCGCCCGGCGACATGCGCGTCATCAATGCCGCGGCGAACGCGGCGACCGCGAAGCCGGACACGATAATCCATTTCTTGCGCGGCAGCAGCTTCGCGTAACGCAAATAGACGAACAGCGCGCTCGCCGAAATCAGCGACGTCGTGCCGACCAGTTGCCCGGTGTTTTCGACCGGATAGCCGAGCCCGCTCTCGAGAAAGCGCGAGATCAGATAGCTGAATACCGTCGAGATGTAGTAATAAAACATGTAGAGCACGAGGCCGACCTGGAAGACCTTCTCGCGCAGCGCATGCAGGCGCACGAGCGGCGCGGGATGATGCCACTGGTGATAGGCGAACCAGCCCAGCGCGACAATCCCGGCGACGCTCAGCAGAATCAATCCGGGCGACGCGCTGAACAACTGGAAGCGCACCTGCTGCATCACGATCTGCAGCGCGCCTTGGGCTAACGCGAAGATCACGTACGGCCAGAAATGCGCCGAGCCGCGGTCCTCCGGCAGACGGTTGCCGGAGTCGGGCAGCGCGAGCAAGGCCAGCACGGCGAACAGCACGCCTACGGGCGCCGTGCACGCGAACAGCGCGCGCCAGTCGAAATGCCCGACCAGCTGGCCGCCGATCAGCGGCGCCAGCGCACTGCTCAGGACGATCAGTATGAGAAACGCGCGAGTGGCCGCCGGCCGCTGCTGCGGCTTGAAACTCATCTGGATCAGGATGCGGCAGGTGCCCATCATCGGGCCGATGAAGTAGCCTTGAAAGCCGCGCGCGAACGCCAGTTCGATCGACGATTCACACAGCGCCGCGGCCAGCGCGCCGGCGGCATAGAGCAGCATGCAGCCGGCCACGTAGCGCCGGTAGCCGAAGCGTTCGACCCACCATTGCTGTTGCAGGATGCCCAGCACCGCCGCGACCGCATAGGCGCTCGACGCCCACACCAGTTCATCGGGCGACGCATTGATGCCGCCCGCGATATAGCTGGTGAAAAACGAGAAGATCGAATTGTCGAAATAATCGAGGCCGGTAACGACGGCCAGCACCCACGGGAAGAAATCGCCGCGCAGTTTTTCGGCGCTGAACAACGACACGCGGGGCGATGTAGTGCTCATGTGGATTCGCCCGGCGTGGACTCACCCGGCGTGGATTCGTTCGGTTCCTTTGCCCGTTTCGAAGGTGTCGCGTTGCCTGCCTTGGCGCGCGCGTTGCGGCGCTGTTCGAGCAACGCCTCCGCATTTTCGCCGGCAAGGCGCCGCTTCAGGTAGTCGAGGTCGGGGCTCAGTTCCGCGCGCAGCTTCTGCGCTTCCTTCAGTTCGCGGCGCACGCTTTCGATGCGCGTGTCGAGCGCCGCAACCTGCTGCTCGATGGCGTCGTGAATCTGCTGCAGCGATTCGGTGGAATAGCGGTGGCCGCCGTCGACGGATTCGAGCGGACGCTTGAGCATTTCGGTGACGCTGTGCAGCGAGAAGCCGAGCGAGCGCAAACGCAGGATGCGGCCGAAGCGCTTCAGATCGTCCTCGTCATAAAGCCGGTAACGGCCTTCGCTGCGCGTGGGCGACACGAGGCCGCGTTCTTCGTAGTACTTCAGCGTGCGCGGGGTGACGCCGAGACGTTCGGCGGCGTCGCGCACCGTCAGCAGAGTGGGTGAGGCCTTGGACATAGGCGTGGGGCAGACATGACGGACCGTTTGTATTGTACTTCAACGTGTACGTTCACGTATAGGTTGCCGCGCTGAGCGACGCGTGAGTTGGAAACCGGAGGTGGCCTGTGCGCCGTGCGCAGGTGGCAAATCGAAGGGCGAAAAAAAACCGCTCGTTTGCGACGAGCGGCTTTTTCATGCGATGCGTAAATTGCGATTGGTGCGGCTGGATCAGTCCAATTCCTTAGCTGCCGCCACCACGACGCATCATGTCGAAGAACTCCGAATTGCTCTTCGTCTGGCGGATCTTGTCGAGCAGGAATTCCATCGACTCGACTTCGTCCATGTCGTGAATGAACTTGCGCAGCACCCAGATCTTTTGCAGCACTTCGGGCTTGATCAGCAGTTCTTCGCGGCGCGTGCCGGACTTGTTCAGGTTGATCGACGGATAGACGCGCTTTTCAGCAAGACGGCGCTCCAGGTGCACTTCCATGTTGCCGGTGCCCTTGAATTCTTCGTAGATCACGTCGTCCATGCGGCTGCCGGTTTCGATCAGCGCCGTGCCGATGATGGTCAGCGAGCCGCCTTCCTCGATATTGCGCGCCGCGCCGAAGAAACGCTTCGGACGTTGCAGCGCGTTGGCGTCGACACCACCCGTCAGCACCTTGCCCGAGGCCGGCACGACCGTGTTGTACGCACGCGCGAGACGCGTGATCGAGTCGAGCAGAATCACCACGTCGTTCTTCATTTCGACGAGGCGTTTGGCTTTTTCGATCACCATTTCGGCGACTTGAACGTGACGCGCGGCCGGTTCGTCGAACGTGGAGGCGATCACTTCGCCTGCCACCGAGCGCTGCATTTCGGTCACTTCTTCCGGGCGTTCGTCGATCAGCAGCACGAACAGCACGACATCCGGATGGTTCTGCTTGATCGCGTGGGCGATGTGCTGAAGCATCACGGTCTTACCCGACTTCGGCGATGCGACCAGCAGGCCGCGCTGGCCTTTGCCGATCGGCGCGATCATGTCGATGATGCGGCCCGTGACGTTTTCCTCGCCACGCATTTCACGTTCGAGCAGCAGCACCTTGTTCGGGTGCAGCGGCGTCAGGTTTTCGAACATGATCTTGTGCTTCGAGGCCTCCGGCGGCTGGCCGTTGACCTTGTCCACCTTCACCAGCGCGAAATAGCGTTCACCGTCTTTCGGCGTACGCACTTCGCCTTCGATCGTGTCGCCCGTATGCAGGTTGAAGCGGCGGATTTGCGACGGGCTGATATAAATATCGTCCGTGCTGGCCAGGTACGAGGTTTCCGGCGAACGCAGGAAGCCGAAGCCGTCCGGCAGCACTTCGAGCGTGCCGTCGCCGAAGATCGTGTCGCCCGTTTTGGCTCGTTTTTTTAGAATGGCGAACATCAATTCCTGCTTGCGCAGGCGGTTCGCACTTTCGATCTCGAGGCCATTGGCCATCTCGATCAATTCGGACACGTGCAGAGTCTTAAGCTCGGATAAATGCATACGGAGAACCCGCAGGAGAAGGTGCGACGAAATGAAATCTGGGAGGAGAGTGAGCGGAACCGCTCAAGGACTTACACGTCTTTTCGACGTTTTGCGGATTCTAGCATAGCACACGCCAGTTTCCGCCGGTGCGACGGCATGGCATCTTTCTTGTTAAGCGTGTTGTCGCCCGACAACACGCTTAACACAACGCGCCCGCGGCTTTCAGAGAGACCTCGCAGCGCGTTGCTCAGACCGCTTTACAGGTTGCCGTCGAGGAACGCGGTGAGTTGCGACTTCGACAGTGCGCCGACTTTCTGCGCCGCAACAGCGCCGTTCTTGAACAGGATCAGCGTGGGAATACCGCGCACGCCGAACTTGACCGGCGTCGATTGATGTTCGTCGACGTTGATCTTGGCGATTTGCAGGCGATCGGCGTAATCCTTCGCGACTTCGTCGAGGATCGGCGCGATCATTTTGCACGGACCGCACCATTCAGCCCAGAAATCGAGCAGCACGGGTTTATCGGATTTCACGACGTCCTGTTCGAACGATGCGTCGCTAATATGCTTGATTTGTTCGCTCATTGTATGAATACCTCTATCGGTTCGAGGCCCGCCTGAATTGCTCGCCACGATACGTCAAAACCTAAGGAAACTTCCGTTCGCTTTGCCGCAACCGGAACTTTGCCGACACACACCGGAAAAGGTGTGAACCTGTTTCGGAGTATGCGGAAGGCTCGCGTTTGCGGGTCATCCGTACGGCAGTTTAGCTTAATTCGCTATGCGTTGCCGGGGCCGATAGTACTCATCAGGGCAGTGGGGCCAATGGCTGCCGACGAAGTGCCACCGTGATTCATCAAACCATGACGCAACCTATCTGGTGGCTTGCCGGCCAAACTCAAGTGGCTTTCGCCGGCCTCGCTGCGAGATCGACTATATGGTGCGCAAGTAGCGATTCGGCGCGCCGTTGACGATTTGCTCGTATTAACAGTCGCACGACGGACCAAGCGATGATAGAATGTTTCGTGACGGGCCTCCTCGCATGGAGGGATGGTCAACCTGGTCAGGTCGGGAACGAAGCAGCCACAGCCGTTTTCCACCAGTGCCGAGGGTCGGGCTCGTCACCTTCCTTTTCTGTTGTTCTTGTTTTTCTCCGCGGGTTCTTCCGCAAACGCATTCCATCTTCTGTTTACCCTGAGCGCAGCGGCATGCAGCCACGCCTCCCGATGTTTCTCGCGCGCTTCATCTATTTTTTTCTATCGGTCCGTTAGCCGCTTCCAATGAAGTGACGGGATGCGTTCGCGAGCGGTCGCGAATCGGTTTTGCACGCCATCGTTACTGATACAATTTCCCGATGACCTATCAAGTTCTCGCACGCAAATGGCGGCCGAAGGATTTCGCTTCGCTCGTCGGACAGGAGCACGTGGTGCGCGCGCTCACGCACGCGCTCGACGGCGGCCGTCTGCACCATGCCTATCTGTTTACCGGCACGCGCGGCGTCGGCAAAACCACGCTGTCGCGCATCTTCGCCAAGGCGCTGAACTGCGAAACCGGCGTGACCTCCACGCCGTGCGGCGTGTGCCGCGCGTGCCGCGAGATCGACGAAGGGCGCTTCGTCGATTATGTGGAAATGGACGCGGCGAGTAATCGCGGCGTCGACGAAATGGCGGCACTGCTGGAGCGCGCCGTCTACGCGCCGGTGGATGCGCGCTTCAAGGTCTATATGATCGACGAAGTGCACATGCTGACCAACCACGCCTTCAACGCCATGTTGAAGACGCTGGAAGAACCGCCTTCGCACGTCAAGTTCATTCTCGCCACGACGGATCCGCAAAAGATTCCGGTCACGGTGCTGTCGCGCTGTCTGCAGTTCAATCTGAAGCAGATGCCCGCCGGCCACATCGTCTCGCATCTCGAACATATTCTCGGCGAAGAGAAGGTGCCGTACGACGCCCAGGCGCTGCGCCTGCTCGCGCGCGCGGCCGACGGTTCGATGCGCGACGCGCTTTCGCTGACCGATCAGGCGATCGCCTATTCGGCCAATCAGGTTAATGAAGAAGCCGTGCGCGGCATGCTCGGCGCGCTCGACCAGAGCTATCTGATTCGTCTGCTCGACGCGCTCGCGGACGGCGACGGCGCCGCGGTGCTGTCGGTCGCCGACGAGATGGCGTTGCGCAGCCTGTCGTTTTCGACGGCGCTGCAGGATCTGGCGAGTTTGCTGCATCGGATCGCGTGGGCGCAGTTCGCGCCGTCGTCGGTACTGGACGAGTGGCCTGAGGCCGCCGACTTGCGCCGCTTCGCTGAAGCCTTGAGCGCCGAGCAGGTGCAACTGTTCTATCAGATCGCGACGATCGGCCGGAGCGAACTGGGTCTCGCGCCGGACGAGTACGCCGGCTTCACCATGACGCTGCTGCGCATGCTCGCGTTCGAACCGGCGCCCACGGGCGGTGGCGGTGGCGCCGTGGGTTCGGCGCGCGCGTCTGGCCAGGCGGGAGCGAGTGGGGCACAACGCGCCGGTGCGCCGGCTGTGGCCGCGCAGCAGGGAGCATTGGGAGCGCCGGCGAGCGCGACTGCAAGCGCTGTGTTGACGGATTCGCGTGGTGCGAGCGTGAACGCCGCTGCGCCGGTTCGCGAAACGCAGCCGGGCAATGCCGCGGCATTGGAGAAGGGCGCCGCGGTTCAGCCGGCGCAGCAAGCCAATAGCCCAATTGAAGTGCCGCCTGCTCATAACAGTATTCAAGCTGCGCCACCGGATTCTGGTCGAGGCGAGGCAGCAGAGCAATCATCTGGCGCGGAACCGGCGGTCGCCGGTGAGTCGGTGCCGGTTGTTCACAACATGAATTCAGCGCAGTCGCGGCCGGTGGACGATGCCGCCGCGGCATCCGCGTCGCCAGTCTCGTCTGCGGCCACGGCGGCCGCCGCCTTGGCACCGTGGGATGACGCGCCTACCGACTCGGCGGCGAACGAAGTTTCCGTAACCACTGAGCCCGATGGTTCGGCGACGAACAACGTCCCCGGACCCCTCGCCGACTCAGCGCCCGCGACTTCGCTAAGCGCACCCGCGGCTGCGGCGCTCGCTCGCACCGAGCAGGCTGCCGCCGCGGCACCGTTGGAAGAGCCGTCGCCCGCAGCCGATAGCGCACCGCGTCGCGCAGGCGGCGCGAGCGCGGCGCTCGACGTCCTGCGCAGCGCCGGTTTGAAAGTGTCCTCGGACCGTGGCCGCGCGAGCGCAGCAGCGGCCGCAAAACCTGCCGTTCCCGCTACGCCGAAACCGGCCGCACCGCGCGTCGTCGTTCCCGTGCCGACGCCGGGCGCACCGCGCCGCGCACCGCAGGAGGCAGCACCGGCGGCTCGCGCGTCCGCCTCTTCAGCGCCCGCGCAACGCAACGGCGCCGAGCAGAACGGCGCGTCGGTGCCGCCGTGGGACGACATGCCGCCCGACGAATACATGCCGCTCACCGCTGCGGACGAAGGCTATTACGGCCTGCCCGACGACGGCTACATGCCCGTGTTCGACAGCGGCCCGGATGATGTCCGCGTGAATACGTCCGCAGCGTCCACGCCGGCGCCGGTGGTCGATCAACGTCCGCTGCCGCCCGCGGTGCCCCTCGATCCGCTCGGTTTCAAGGGCGACTGGCCGGCGCTGGCCGTCGACTTGCCGCTCAAGGGCATTTCCTATCAGCTGGCGTTCAACAGCGAACTGATGGCGCTCGAGGGCAGCACGCTCAAATTGAGCGTGCCGGTGCCGCAGTACGCGGAAGCCTCGCAGGTCGCTAAACTGAAAGCCGCGCTCGCCGACAGGCTTGGCCAGGCTGTCGACGTGCTCGTCGAAGTCGGTCCGGCGCGCCGCACGGCCGCCGCGCACGACGCCGCCTTGCGCGCGCAGCGCCAGCAGGAAGCGGAGCGCGAGATCGGCGCCGATCCGTTCGTGCAGTCGCTGATCCGCGAGTTCGGCGCGAGCATAGTGCCGGGCTCGATCCGCCCGATTACTCCGGACGCCGGCGCGAACGGCGCGCCGTCGGTCCACTGATTCGCAGCGCAACACGTTGTAGCGCGCCCGATTTCCGAAATTCACGCTATCAAGAAGGAGCATGTCCATGATGAAAGGCCAACTCGCCGGGCTGATGAAGCAAGCTCAGCAGATGCAGGAAAACATGAAGAAGATGCAGGAGCAACTCGCGCTGATCGAAGTCGAGGGGCAGTCGGGCGCCGGTCTCGTGAAGGTGACGATGACCTGCAAGAACGACGTGCGCCGCGTATCGATCGACCCGAGCCTGCTCGCCGACGACAAGGACATGCTGGAAGACCTGGTCGCCGCCGCGTTCAACGACGCCGTGCGTAAAGCCGAAGCCACCGCGCAGGAGAAAATGGGCGGTATGACTTCGGGTCTGCCGTTGCCGCCGGGCTTCAAACTGCCGTTCTGAACGCGACGACGCCGCGAGGCGGCGGGTCAGGCGCCGCGGCAATTGTCGCCGCGGCGTGAACGGAACGTGTGAGTTGCATGCACTGCATGTGCCGCCGGTGCTGCACTCGCCGCGCGCTTGTTCCGGCTTGACTCGACCGGCGTTCGTTCGGCTGAGGCGTGCAACGTGCGCCCTCGGGCTGGCCCTCGCCGCAATGATGGAAACCGATCGTATCAACCGCATCGCCACCCGGATTGCCGGGCACTACCCACTTCGACGCCGATCCGCATGAAACAACCTTCCGCCTTGTCGGCGCTCGTCGAAGCGCTGCGCGCGCTGCCCGGCGTCGGGCCGAAGTCCGCGCAACGCATGGCTTACCACCTGATGCAGCACGATCGCGACGGCGCCGAAAAACTCGGCCGCTCGTTGCTGTTCGCCACTGAGCATCTGAAGCACTGCGAGAAGTGCAACACCTTCACCGAGGCGCAGATCTGCGAAGTCTGCCTCGATGAGGAGCGTGATGCCACTTTGCTGTGCGTCGTCGAAACGCCTGCCGATCAGATCATGCTCGAGCAGACCATGACCTATCGCGGCCTCTATTTCGTGCTGATGGGACGGCTGAGTCCGCTCGACGGCATTGGGCCGAAGGAGATTCATTTCGACCGGCTGGTCAAACGCGCATCGGATGGCGTGGTCAAGGAAGTCGTGCTCGCCACTAATTTCACCAACGAAGGCGAGGCGACCGCGCATTACCTCGGGCAGACGCTCAAGGCGCGCGGTTTGGCCGTGACGCGCCTCGCGCGCGGTGTGCCGGTGGGCGGCGAACTCGAATACGTGGACGCCGGCACGATCGCCCGCGCCATGCTCGACCGGCGTTCGATGTAGCACAAGGCGCTCGCCGTATGGCGACGCGCGTTAGCGCGGAACAGCTTTGCGTGGGGCGGGAGTAAGCGCTAAAGCGCTAACTCCCGCCGACAGCCTTGCATGGGACCCGAGTAAGCGCTGAAGCGCTAACTCGGGTCGACAGCTTTGCATGGGACCCGAGTAAGCGCTGAAGCGCTAACTCGGGTCGACAAAGGAGACACATGAGCGCTACCTCTGAATCAGGCGCGAGCGCCGCGCCGCAAGATAAAACCGGCCCGCTCGCCGGCGTCAAGGTGCTGGAACTCGGCACGCTGATCGCCGGCCCATTCGCCGCGCGCTTTCTTGGCGAGTTCGGCGCCGACGTCATCAAGATCGAAGATCCCAAGGGCGGCGACCCGCTGCGCAAATGGCGCAAGCTCTATCCGGAAGTCGGCGGCACGTCGCTGTGGTGGGCCGTGCAGGCACGCAACAAGAAATCCGTCACGATCAATCTGAAGGCCGAAGAGGGCAAGGAGATCGTGCGGCGCCTCGCGAAAGAAGCGGATATCGTCGTCGAAAATTTCCGGCCCGGCTTGCTGGAGAAACTCGGGCTTGGTTATGACGTGCTGTCGGCGGAAAATCCCGGTCTCGTCATGGTGCGGCTGTCCGGTTACGGGCAAACCGGTCCGTATCGCGACCGGCCCGGCTTCGGCGCGATCGCCGAATCGATGGGCGGCTTGCGTCATATCACCGGCTACCCGGACTTGCCGCCGCCGCGCATCGGTATTTCGATCGGCGATTCGATCGCCGCGCTGCACGGCGTGATCGGCGCGCTGATGGCGTTGCATCACAAACAGGTGAACGGCGGCAAAGGGCAGGTCGTCGACGTCGCGCTGTACGAGGCCGTCTTCAACATGATGGAAAGCGTGGTGCCCGAATACGGCGTGTACGGCATGGTGCGCGAGCGCACCGGCGCGTCGCTGCCGGGTATCGTGCCGTCCAATACGTATCCGTGCCGCGACGGCAGTATCGTGATCGGCGGCAATAGCGATCCGATCTTCAGACGCCTGATGATCGCGATCGAGCGCGAGGATCTCGCGAACGATCCGGCGCTCGCGCATAACGACGGGCGCGTGCCGCGCACCCAGGAAATCGACGGCGCGATCGCCGCCTGGCTTGCCACGCGCACCATCGACGAAGCGCTCGCCGTGCTCAATGCCGCCGACGTGCCGGTGGGCCGCATCTACAGTGTGGCAGACATGTTCACCGATCCGCAGTTCATGGCGCGCCAGATGATCCAGCGTTTCAAGTGGCAGGACGGTAAGGAAATCACGCTGCCGTCGGTCACGCCGAAGCTCTCGGCCACGCCGGGCGAGACACGCTGGCTCGGCCCGGAACTGGGTGAACATACCGATGAAGTCCTGCAATCGCTAGGTTATGATGCAGACCACATTGCAAGGTTGCACGCGCAACAGATCGTTTGAGCAGCGCACGCGGCGCCCACGAGCGTCGCGGTAAAAAGATAAACCGGACCACGAAAGTTTGGAGACTCGAGCCCATGCAACGGAGAAGTTTTCTCGCCGGCACCGCCGCACTCGCGGGCGCCACGCTCGCCGCCACACCGCTCGCCTTCGCGCAGGGCAAACCTGAAACCAGCAAGGTGGCGATCGCCGTCGGCGGCAAGAACCTGTTCTACTACTTGCCGCTCACCATCGCTGAGCGCCGCAATTACTTCAAGGACGAAGGGCTCGACGTCGAAATCTCCGACTTCGCCGGCGGCTCGCAGGCATTGAAGGCGGCGGTCGGGGGCAGTGCGGACGTGGTGTCCGGCGCGTTCGAGCATACCTTGCTGCTGCAGGCGCAAAAGCAGATGTTCCGCGAGTTCGTGCTGCAAGGGCGCGCGCCGCAGATCGTGCTCGCGGTTTCGAAGAAGACCATGCCCAACTACAAGTCGATTGCCGATCTGAAGGGCAAGAAAATCGGCGTGACCGCGCCGGGCTCGTCGACCTCGATCATGGCGAGCTTCGTGCTGGCGAAAGCGGGACTGAGCGCGAAAGACGTCGCGTTTATCGGCGTCGGCGCGGGCGCCGGCGCGATCGCCGCGTTGCAGTCGGGGCAGATCGACGCGATCGCCAATCTCGACCCCGTCATGACCAAGCTGGAGCGCACCGGCGAGATTCGCGTCGTGTCGGACACGCGTACGCTCGCCGACACGCGCAACGTCTTCGGTGGCGATATGCCGGCGGGGTGTCTCTACGCGTCGCAAAGCTTCATCACGAAGAATCCCAACACCACGCAGGCGCTGACCAACGCGATGGTGCGCGCGCTCAAGTGGCTGCAAACGGCGACCGGCAGCGAACTGATCAACACGGTGCCGGAAGGCTACCTGCTCGGCGACCGCGCGGTGTATCTGGACGCGTGGCAGCACGTGAAGGAAGCGATGTCGCCCGATGGCCTGATGCCGGCGGATGGTCCCGCGACGTCGCTGAAGACCTTGCAGGCATTCGACCCGAACGTGCAGGGCAAGCCGATCGATCTGTCGAAGACGTGGACCAACGACTTCGTCAAGAAAGCGCTGACTACCGTCAAGGTTTGAGTCGAGCG
The DNA here is from genome assembly GCF_003002025.1 of Paraburkholderia sp. BL25I1N1. GTDB lineage: Bacteria > Pseudomonadota > Gammaproteobacteria > Burkholderiales > Burkholderiaceae > Paraburkholderia. The sequence goes on along the minus strand of NZ_PVZB01000015.1, from coordinate 124,383 downwards.
CGGGCATCCGGACTGCGAGGCGACGCAGCGCGCGTCGCAACCCGATCCCGGCGCCGCGTGCGATAACGTGACCTGATCACATACCAATCCGATCTTTCGAAGCGAGCTGAACGATGACCGTTGCCGCACTGGCGCTCGAGAACATCACCTGCACGTTCGCCGCGCGCGACAATCGCGCGCAGCGCTACACGGCGGTGAAGGACACCACGCTGCGCATCGCGCCGGGCGAGTTCGTCTCGGTGGTCGGGCCGACCGGTTGCGGCAAATCCACACTGCTGAATGTCGGCGCGGGTTTGCTAGGACCTTCGTCGGGCACGGTCAGCGTGTTCGGCGAGCCGCTCAAGGGCATTAACCGGCGCGCCGGCTATATGTTCCAGGCCGACGCGCTGATGCCGTGGCGCTCGGCCATCGACAACGTCATGGCCGGCCTCGCGTTCCACGGTGTACCGCCGGCCGAAGCGCGCGTCAAAGCCGACGAGTGGTTAAAGCGCGTGGGCCTCGGCGGCTTTGGCGATCGCTATCCGCATCAGCTATCGGGCGGCATGCGCAAGCGCGTCGCGATGGCGCAAACGCTGATTCTCGATCCGGACATCATTCTGATGGACGAGCCGTTTTCCGCGCTCGATATCCAGACGCGTCAGTTGATGGAAAACGAGTTGCTCGACCTGTGGGCCGCCAAACGCAAAGCGGTGCTGTTCATCACGCACGATCTCGACGAAGCGATCGCGATGTCCGACCGCGTGGTGGTGCTTTCGGCCGGGCCGGGCACGCACCCGATCGGCGAATTCACGATCGACCTGCCGCGTCCGCGCGACGTCGCCGAAATCCGTTCGCATCCGCGTTTCGTCGAGTTGCATGCGCAGATCTGGAGCGTGCTGCGCGACGAGGTGCTCAAAGGCTATCAGCAGCAACTCACCGCCGTATAAACGTAAGCGCGTCACGTATTGGCGTCAATCAATCGTCCAAGGCAAACCGAGTCATGTGGAAGACGTTGCGCCCGAACCGGGCGAATCTGGTGATCTGGCAATGGCTGCTGCTCGTGCTGTGCTTCGTATTCTGGTACGTGCTGACCAGCCCGACGCTGCTACCGCCTTTCTATTTCGACGATCCGAACAAGGCCGCGTTCTTCTTTGGCGAGCCGCAGAAAGTGCTGCAACGGATCTGGGAGTGGTTCGTGGGCGGCGAGATCTATCTGCACCTGTGGATCACGCTGGTCGAAACCGTGCTCGCGTTCGTGCTCGGCACGGCGCTCGGGCTCGGCGTGGGCTTGTGGCTCGCGCTTTCGCCGCTGGCGAGCGCGCTGTTCGATCCGTACATCAAAGCCGCCAACTCGATGCCGCGCGTGATTCTCGCGCCGATCTTCGGCGTGTGGTTCGGGCTGGGCATCTGGTCGAAGGTGGCGCTCGGCGTCACGCTAGTGTTCTTTATCGTGTTCTTCAACGTCTATCAGGGCGTGAAGGAAGTCAGTCCGGTCGTGCTCGCCAACGCGCGCATGCTCGGCGCGAACGGCAAGCATTTGCTGCGCTTCGTCTACTTGCCTAGTGCGATGAGCTGGGTGTTTTCGAGCTTGCATACGTCGGTGGGACTGGCGTTCGTCGGCTCGGTGGTGGGGGAGTATCTGGGCTCGGCGCGCGGCGTTGGCTACCTGATTCTGCAGGCCGAAGGCACCTTCGATATCAATACCGTGTTTGCCGGGATTCTGGTGTTGACCGCGTTCGCGCTGATTCTGGATGCGATCGTCGGCGTCGGCGAGCGGCGCTTGATGAAGTGGCAGCCCAAGACCGGCGACACGGAAAAGCTGTAGGGCAGAGCGGCGCGGGTTCGATACGCGCGAAGCGCAACGCTCAACACGCAACGCACCACGCTTAGCGAAAAAGAAACGACGCGCGAGTTGGAAAACCGCACGTCGTTCCTTTTGGTTGCTACGAGACCGAATCGGTCAAACGAGGACTAAGGCGTCACCACCACCTTCCCGATCACGCGACGCCCGGCCATATCCCGTAACGCGCGTCCCGTATCATCGAGCGAATAGCGCGCCGACACATACGGTTTGAGCTTGCCTTCACCGATCCACCGTGTCATCTGTTGAAACGCCGCGTGATTGTGCTGCGGCTCGCGCTTTGCAAAGTCGCCCCAGAACACACCGACCAGACTCGCGCCTTTGAGCAGCGTCAGGTTGAGCGGCAGCTTCGGAATCTCGCCGTTGGCGAAGCCGACCACCAGATAACGCCCGCGCCAGCCGATGCTGCGAAACGCCGGCTCCGTATACACGCCGCCCACCGGATCGTAGATCACGTCCGGACCTTTACCGTCGGTGAGCGCCTTGACGCGCTCGCGCAGATCTTCGGTGCTGTAGTTGATGGTGGCATCCGCGCCGTGCTTGACGCAGGTCGCGAGTTTCTCGTCGCTCGACGCCGCCGCGATCACGCGCGCGCCGAGCGCCTTGCCGATTTCGACCGCTGCCAGCCCGACGCCGCCGGCCGCGCCGAGCACCAGCATCGTCTCGCCCGCCTGCAACGCGCCGCGATCGACCACGGCGTGATGCGACGTGCCGTACGCCAGCGTGAACGCCGCTGCCAGCTCGAAGTCCACATGGTCCGCCAACGGTACGCACGCCGCGGCTGGCGCGAGCGCCTGCTGCGCGAAACCGCCCTGACCTGTGAAGGCGACCACGCGCGAGCCGGGCTTGAACTGCGTGACGCCGGCGCCGACCGCGCGCACCACGCCCGCGACTTCCGAACCGGGCGTGAAGGGCAGCGGCGGTTTGAACTGGTATTTGTTCTCGATGATCAGCACGTCGGGAAAGTTGACGGCCGCGGCTTTCACGTCGATCACGACATGGCCTGGCGGCGCTTCGAGGTCCGGCAGGTTTTCGACGACCAGGCTCTCCGGTGGCCCATATTGTTTGCAACGAATCGCGCGCATCGTGTCTCCGTTTCGATCAGGGGTTCGCAAGTATTCTGAGTGTAAAACAATCAGCACGACCGTGCGTTTTTATTGGCTCGCACGCGATCGGCGAGTGCTCGATGCATGTTCGGCCGCCGACTCGCGCCAGCCTTTCACGATCCCGACGCGTGCGCATTGCATACGTCGCACGCACGGCCTGCCGTGTCGTTCGCGCGTCTTCTTTCCTCGGTTACAATCGCCGCATGCGAATCCTACTCAGCAACGACGACGGTTATCTGGCGCCCGGCCTTGCTGCGCTTTACGAAGCGCTCAAGCCGATCGCGGACGTCACCGTGATGGCGCCCGAGCAGAATTGCAGCGGCGCGTCGAATTCCCTGACGCTGTCGCGGCCGCTCTCGGTATTGCGCTCGGCCAACGGTTTCTATTACGTGAACGGCACGCCTACCGACTCGGTGCACATCGCGTTGACCGGCATGCTCGACCACACGCCGGACCTCGTGGTCTCGGGCATCAACAACGGTCAGAACATGGGCGAAGACACGCTCTATTCGGGCACCGTCGCGGCCGCCACCGAGGGCATCATGTTCGGCGTGCCGGCCATTGCATTCTCGCTGGTCGACAAGGACTGGGTGCATCTCGACGACGCCGTGCGTGTCGCCGCTGAAATCGTCGCGCACTATCTGCAGCAGCCGTTGCCTGGGCATCCGCTCCTGAACGTCAACATTCCGAATCTGCCGTACGAACAACTCGGCGACTGGCAGATCACGCGTCTCGGCAAACGGCATCCGTCGCAGCCGGTGATTCGCCAGACCAACCCGCGTGGCGAGCCGATCTACTGGATCGGTCCGGCGGGGAGCGCGCGCGACGCGAGCGAAGGCACCGACTTTCACGCTGTCGCCAACGGCCACGTGTCGATCACGCCATTGCAGCTTGACCTGACCCACACGCAAATGCTGCCCGCAGCGCGCGACTGGGCGCGCGCCGGCGGCGGCGCTTCATGACCAGCGAGCGCGCCAAGCGCTTTCCGCTCGGCCTCGAGGATCTGGTGCGCGAACCGCGCCGGCCCGAAGGACGCCCAGGCGAAATCCGCGCGGCGGCGCTCGCCGCGAGCGCGGCACTGAACGCGCGCCAGCAGCCCGCGAAGAATGCGCCGCCTGGCTCCTCGGGTAAATCCCAATCCAGGCAGGCAAGGGCGCAGCCCGCGGTGCAGCTAAAACCGCAAGCCAAGCCTTCGGCGGCGACCCCGCCGAAGCCGGTGGCCGCGCCTTCCGTTAAAACGCCGGCCAAGCCGGTCGTTCAAAGTTCGACGACACGCACCGCGCCGCAGTCGGCGGCATCGGCCAAACCCGCGGCCCGATCCAACGAGCGCAGCGCCGCGCCGAACGTCGCTTTGAACGGCGCGATGGCACTGACCTCGGAACGGGTTCGCGAACGGATGGTCGAACGCCTGCGTGCGAACGGCGTGACCGATCAGCGCGTGTTGAACGCGATGTCGGTGGTACCGCGCCACATGTTCATCGACCCGGGTCTCGCGGTTCAGGCCTACGAAGATGCGGCGTTGCCGATCGGCCATCACCAGACGATCTCCAAGCCGTCGGTGGTCGCGCGGATGATCGAGCTGGCCGCCGCCGGCCGCGTGCTGAACAACGTGCTCGAAATCGGCACCGGCTGCGGTTACCAGGCGGCCGTGCTGAGCCAGGTCGCGCGCGAGGTCTACTCGATCGAGCGCATCAAGCCGCTGTCCGAACGCGCGAAGACGAACTTGCGTCCGCTGCGCATCCCGAACATTCGCCTGCATTACGGCGATGGGCGGTTGGGACTGCCGGCCGCGGCGCCGTTCGACGCGATTGTGATCGCCGCGGCGGGGCTGGACGTACCGCAAGCGTTACTTGAACAACTCGCGATCGGCGGCCGTCTGGTCGCGCCGGTCGGCTCGCAGGACGGCCAGAACCAGGTGCTGACTCTGGTCGAGCGCCTCGGACCCGCGCAGTGGCGCGAGTCGCGGCTTGATCGCGTTTTCTTTGTACCCTTAAAATCCGGAGTGATTTGACACCGATGAGTATGTTGCGCGCGATGCAAAGAACCACACTGAATGTCCCCATGACCGTAACCCAGCGTAGCGTGTGCGTGCTCGCCTTGTCCCTGTTGATGACGGCTTGCGCATCCCGGCTCGATCAGGCGCCGGTCGTCGACCGCTCCGGCGGCGGCGTGCTCGGTACGCAAGCCGCGCAGCCGACCGTGCCGCTCGGACCGCCGCCGCCTGGCTACTATCGCGTGAAGCCGGGCGACACGCTGTACCGGATCGCACTGGAGAACGGCCAGAACTACCGCGACATTTCGGCGTGGAACAATCTGACCAACCCGAATCAGATCGAAGTCGATCAGTTGCTGCGCGTCGTGCCGCCGGGTGCGAACACCGCGGCGCTGACGCCGGGCGTGTCGACCGCGCCGATCGGCAGCGGTGTTGCGGTGCAAAGCGCACCGCTCGGCAGCACGTCGGCGTCGGCGGGCGGGACTGCTGGCGCGGCCGGTGTGGCGGCGCCGCCCATCTACGGTTCTACGACGAACAACGCGTCGCTGACGCCGCCGGCCACGCCTGGCGCGGCCAGCGATTCGAACGCCGGCGCGTCCGGCAACGTGGCGTTCGCGTGGCCGGTGCGCGGCCCGCTGCTCGGCACGTTCAACGACTCGACCAACAAGGGCGTCAATATCGGTGGCGCTGCCGGCGATCCGGTGAAGGCGTCGGCGGACGGCCGCGTGGTTTATGCCGGAAATGGGCTGCGTGGTTACGGCAATCTCATTATCATCAAGCATGATGCAACTTATCTCACGGCGTATGCACATAACCGCTCTTTGATGGTAAAAGAGGGGGACGCGGTGACGAAGGGGCAGAAGATCGCCGAGATGGGCAACAGCGATTCCGACCGTGTGATGTTGCATTTCGAAGTTCGCCGGCAGGGTAAACCTGTCGACCCACTGAAGTATTTGCCGCCGCAATAAGCGATACGACCATGCCGAAATCGAAGCGCCGCCCGCCGCAAGCCGAGTCTGAGACGATCAGCCACGCTATGTCCGCTTCGGTGGAGGAAAGCGGCGCTTCGGAAGTGGAAGAAGAAGTCGCGGAGGAACGCGATCTCGACGAACGCCAGGGCGGCGCGGACGAAGCCGGCGAGACCCGTGAAGGCGCGAGCGAAGCCGCGCCGGACGCGGACGATTTCCGCGCGCTGCTGCAAGCCGAGCTGACGGCCGACACGATTCAGCACTACCTTAACCGTATCAGCGTCAAGCCGCTTCTCACCGTCGAGGAAGAGCAGAAGTATTCGCGTCTTGCCAAGGCGGGCGAATTCGAAGCGCGGCAAGTCATGATCGAGCGCAATCTGCGGCTCGTCGTCAGCATCGCGAAGGGCTATCTGAATCGCGGCGTGCCGCTGCTCGATCTGATCGAGGAAGGCAATCTCGGCCTGATGCACGCGATCGAAAAATTCGATCCGACGCGCGGCTTCCGGTTTTCCACTTATGCCACGTGGTGGATTCGCCAGAGTATCGAGCGCGCCATCATGAATCAGGCGCGCACGGTCCGTTTGCCGGTACACGTGATTCGCGAGCTCAACCAGGTGTTGCGCGCCAAGCGTCATCTGGAAAAAAATTCGATGAATTCGGGCGAGGCCGCCGAGCGCCGCGACGCCAGTATCGACGACATCGCCTATCTGACCGGCAAGACCACCGACGAAGTCACCGACATTCTCGCGCTGAACGAGCACACCGCGTCGCTCGACGCGCCGCTCGATCTCGATCCGGCGAGCAGTCTTCTCGATCTGCTGTCCGACGACCAGAGCCAGTCGCCGGATGCCGAAGTGCAGCACCGCGAACTGGAAACGCTTACGCGCGCGTGGCTGGCTCGCCTGTCGGACAAGCATCGTCATGTGATCGAGCGGCGCTTCGGCCTGAATCACATCGAGCCCGCCACGCTCGAAGAGCTGGCCGACGAAATGGGCCTCACGCGCGAGCGTGTGCGCCAGATCCAACAGGAAGCGCTTGTGCGGTTGAAGCGCTTCTTCGCCTCCAACGGTGTTCGCAAGGACGCCGTTCTATAACCTGATGACACCGATTCTTGTTTTCGACATCGAGACGATTCCCGATGTCGTCGGCATTCGCCGCCTCGAAGATTTGCCCGCCGACCTGAGCGACGCCGAAGTCGCTGAGCATGCGTTCGCCGCGCGCCGCGAAAAAACCGGTAGCGATTTCCTGCCGCATCATCTGCAGCGGATCGCGGCGATTTCCTGCGTGTTCCGCGACAACAATGGTTTCCGGGTGCGTTCGCTCGGCACACTGGAAGACGGCGAGGCGGCGCTGGTGCAGTCGTTTTATCGCGTGATCGAGAAGTACACGCCGCAGCTCGTGTCGTGGAACGGCGGCGGCTTCGACCTGCCGGTGCTGAACTACCGCGCGCTCGTCAACGGCATTCCCGCCTACAAGTTCTGGGATCTCGGCGAGGACGACCGCGAGTTCAAGTGGAACAACTACATCAGCCGCTACCACGCGCGTCACACGGATCTGATGGACGTGCTCGCCATGTACCAGGCGCGCGCCAACGCGCCGCTCGACGCGCTCGCCAAGATGTGCGGCTTCCCAGGCAAAATGGGCATGGACGGCAGTCAGGTGTGGCACGCGTATCAACAGGGGCGCATCGAGGAAATTCGCAATTACTGCGAGACCGACGTCGTCAACACATACTTGCTCTATTGCCGCTTCCAACTGATTCGCGGCGCATTTTCGCCCGCGGAGTATGCTGACGAGATCAACCTGGTCAAGAACGCACTGGCGCTGGAAACGGCGCCGCAATGGGCCGAGTATCTGGCGGCGTTTGACCAGTAAGCCGCTCGCGGTCGGGGCGTGACGTGTCTGCCCTGCGGCGGATTGCAGGGCCGCGGCGGTCCTTTCGTTCAGGATGCAAGTCGCTCGTGGTCTGCGAACTCGCGTTGCGCTCGGCCTCGACCCGCGCGGGGCCGTTCCCGCCGCGCCGAATGAAGGGCAGGCGCGGCGCTTCGTCTACAATCTCGCCTTTCCCCAAGTTTGTCAGGAAGTCGCAGGTGTCCCGAACTGCCCCCCATCGCCGCGCGCCGAAGCGCTCCAAGACGCCCCCGCCCGCGCCGGCACACGTTGTCACCGGCAACGAGCCGGTCATTGAAATCGTTTCGCTCGACATGGAAGCGCGCGGCGTCGGCCGCACCGAAACCGAAGACGGTACGTCCGGCAAGGTCATCTTTGTCGAAGGCGCGTTGCCCGGCGAGCGCGTCAGTTATTCGACGCATCGTAGCAAGCCCAAATTCGAGCAGGCCGAAGTGGTGCAAGTGTTCCGCGAAAGCGTGATGCGCACCAAGCCGAAATGCACTTACTTCGATATCTGCGGCGGCTGTTCGATGCAGCATCTCGACATTCGCGCGCAGGTGGCCGTCAAGCAGCGCGTGCTCGAAGACAACCTGCAGCATCTGGCGAAGCTGCGCCCGGAAACGGTGTTCCGGCCGATTCATGGGCCGTCCTGGGGTTATCGCTACCGTGCGCGTCTGGCCGTGCGTTTCCTGCCGGAAAAGGGCGGCATGCGGATCGGCTTCCATGAGAAGAAGAGCAGCTACATCGCCGACATGAAGACGTGCGAAGTGCTGCCGCCGCACGTGTCGGCCATGCTCATGCCATTGCGTTTCATGGTGCGCAAGCTGTCGATCTACGACCGCATGCCGCAGCTCGAACTGGCGGTCGGTTCATCCGTCACGGCGCTGGTGGTGCGCAACCTCGAGCCCATCACCGCTGCGGATGAGCAGGTGCTGCGTGATTTCGCCGACCAGCACAAGGTGCAGTTCTGGTTGCAGCCGGGCGGCCCGGACACGGTCACGCCGTTCTATCCGCTCGACGTACAGCTCGACTACACGCTGCCGGAATACGACATTCGTATGCCGTTCAAGCCGACCGATTTCACCCAGGTGAATCACGCCATCAACCGCGTGCTGGTGAGCCGCGCGCTGCGCTTGCTGGCGCCGGCGCGCACGGACCGGGTGCTCGATCTGTTCTGCGGGATCGGTAACTTCACGCTGCCGCTCGCGCGGATTTCGAGGGAGGTCGTGGGGATCGAAGGCAGCGAGGTGTTGACCTCGCGCGCGCTGGCTAATGCCGGGTTGAACGGCGTGGCGGGGCATACGTCGTTCGCGTGCCGCAACCTGTTCGAAGTCACCGCCGACGACATGCGCGCGCTCGGCCACTTCGACAAGTTCCTGATCGATCCGCCGCGCGAAGGCGCGCTGGCCGTCGCCAAGGCGCTGGTGGAGATCGCGCAGAGCGGCGTTGGACCGCTGCCTAAGCGCATCGTCTACGTCTCGTGCGCCCCGGCGACCCTCGCGCGCGACGCGGGTTTGCTCGTGCATGAGGCGGGCTATCGGCTGGTGGGGGCGGGCGTGGTCAATATGTTCCCGCACACGTCGCATGTGGAGTCGATTGCGTTGTTCGAGCGGGATTGAGCGGCGCTGGCGCGGCCGCGTGGCGCCTCGGCGACGTAAAGCAACGCAACGCACAAACAAAAACGCCACGACCGAAGTCGTGGCGTTTTTTTCCTGCTGATTCTCAATACGCGGTGAAGCTCAGAACTGCCACCACGACTTTTCCGTACCCGGACGTGCATGACCCGTGATGTACGGGCTGTCGGGGAAGGTGCCGGCCAGCACGCGCTTCGTGTCGTCGGCCAGTTGCGGCTGGTTCAGCTTCTGATACGACAGCATCATGATGTGCAGCGCGTCTTCGATAGCCGGTGCGTTCTTGTATTGCGTGAGCGCCAGTTGCGCGCGGTTGATTGCGGCGACATAAGCGCCACGGCGGTAGTAATAATCCGCTGCGTGAACTTCGTGCGACGCCAGCGCGTTCACGATATAGCGCATGCGTTGCGCGGCGTCCGGCGCATACTTGCTGTTCGGGTACTTGTCCACCACGACCTTGAACGCGTCGTACGACTCACGCAGCGACTTCGGATCGCGTTCGCTCATGTCCTGGCCGGAGAAGCGGCCGAACAGACCGAGGTCGTCGTTGAAGTGGATCATGCCCTTCAGGTAGTACGCGTAAGCGATGTCCGGATGATCCGGGTGCAGCTGGATGAAGCGGTCGATAGCCTGGTCGGCGGCGGCGTTTTCGTTGTCTTTCCAGTTGCAGTACGCAACGTTGATCTGCGCCTGTTGCGCGAAGTGGCCGAACGGATCGCGCCCCTCGAGCATTTCGAAGTACTTGGCGCACTTGCCGTAATCACCACCGGTCAAGGCGTCGTTCGCCTCCGTATATAATTTGTTGTTGTTCCACGTTGCCGTCTCGTCGGTCTTCTCCGGCAGGCCGTGGCAAGCCGCAACAACGGCGACGGCTGCGGCGCACGCAATGTATCCGGCCACTTTCCGGGCCGCCTTCTTGATGGCCGCCAAATTGATCGCCGCTTTAGTAATGGTGTTCAAGGCTCGCATTTTCCAGTCTAGCTTTACGTCCAGGTGACCCAGACTCAATGACCCGCTCAAATACTCCAGGCGCCGCAACCGGCGCCGGGAATAGCAACAAAGATTATAGCGTAAGCGCTGACCCCTCCGACGCGTTGGGCGTCGATTCCCTCGACGACGATCTCGGCAGCGACGCGCTCAGTGCCGCCGCTCTGCCCAGCCATGTGCCGACCGTGGCGAGCCGCGTGGCGGACGAAACGCCGCGCAGCGTCGCCGTGCCCGACGAGTTGGCCGGCGAGCGCCTCGACAAGGTGCTCGCGCGGGTTTTTCCCGAGTTCTCGCGTAATCGCCTGCAAAGCTGGATCGAGGCCGAGCGCGTGCGGATCGACGGCAAACCCGCGAAAATCCGCCAGCCCGTTCCGCTCGGCGCGACTATCGAACTCGTGCCGGATCTGCTGCCCGAGCAACTGGCGTTCACGCCGGAGCCGGTGCCGCTCGAAATCGTCTATGAAGACGACACGCTGGTGGTCATCAACAAGCCGGCCGGCATGGTCGTGCATCCGGCGGCCGGCAACTGGAGCGGCACGGTGCTCAACGGCCTGCTGTACCGCTACGGCGACGCTGCCGCGGGCCTGCCGCGCGCGGGCATCGTGCACCGGCTCGACAAGGAAACCTCGGGGCTGATGGTGGTGGCGCGCACGCTCGAGGCGCAGACCGACCTCGTGCGCCAGTTGCAGGCGCGCACGGTGAAGCGCCGCTATCTCGCGCTGGTGTGGGGCAACATGCCCGAAGAAGGCACGATCGACGCGCCGATCGGCCGCGATCCGCGCGAACGCACGCGCATGGCCGTGGTCACGAGCGCCTCGGGCAAGCCCGCGCGCACGCATTTCCGGCGCGTCGATTCGGCGATCTGGCAGCGTCAGCCGGTCACCGCGATTCATTGCGATCTGGAAACCGGGCGCACCCATCAGATTCGCGTGCATTGCGCGCATATCGGTCATCCGCTGCTCGGCGATCCGGTGTACGGGCGGGCCCGCGGCAAGCGCTCGGTCACACCGTTGCCCGACGGTTTCGCCCGCCAGGCGCTACATGCATGGCGCCTCGGTCTGATTCATCCGCAGACCGGCCGCACGATGCAATGGCGTGCGGATGCGCCGGCCGACATGGAAGCGCTGTCGGCCGCGCTCGGCCTCGGCCGCGACGACGCGGGCGAGTTCGACGAGACGTACTACGAGGAAGACGACTACGACGCGTCGCTCGACGAGGACGCCGATGAAGACGGCGCCCTGGATCACGGCGACATCGACGAACACGACGAACACGACGAACACGACGAGGACGATCACGCATGACCGCGCCCGAGCTGAGCTTTGCCGATGTCGTGCAACCCGCATGGAATGTCTCGCCGCGCGTGCGTGCGCTCGTCACGACCCGCGACGGCGGCGTGAGCGAAGCGCCATTCGGCCGCTGGCGGAACGGCGCGGATTTGCCCGGCGGCCTGAATCTGGGCATGAAATCCGGCGACGATCCGGCAGCGGTTGCGGCGAATCGTGAACGTCTGTTGAAGCTGGCCGGCGTGAGCGAGGCCGCGTGGCTCGAACAGATTCACGGCGCCGGCATCGTGCGGGCGGAAGACGTGCTCGCGCAAGCACATGCGAACGGCACGCCGACGCGCGCCGACGCCAGCGTCACCGATCGTCCCGGCACGGTGTGCGTCGTGATGGTGGCCGATTGCATGCCGGTGCTGTTCTGCGACGAAGCGGGCCGCGCGGTCGGCGCGGCGCACGCCGGGTGGCGCGGACTGGCGGCGGGCATCGTCGAACAGACGGCAGCGCGCGTCGCCGAGCTTGCCGGAGTCGAGGCGGGCGCATTGCACGCTTATCTCGGTCCGTCCATCGGTCCTGACGCCTTCGAAGTCGGCGCAGATGTACGTGACGCCTTCATGAACGGCGTGGACGCCGCACAACGCGAGGCGACGGCAAACGCCTTCGTCGAGCACCCGCGCAATCCCGGGAAATATCTGGCCGATCTTCCGGCGCTGGCGCGTTTGCGTCTGCAGCGGCTCGGCGTGGAGCGCATTGTCGGCGGCGATCTCTGCACGGTCACGCAGCGTGAGTGCTTCTATTCCTATCGCCGCGATCGCGAGACCGGCCGCATGGCCGCGCTGATCTGGCTGGACGCACAGGCGCAGTCGATCGCGGACTAAACCGCGACAGGCGTCGCGCGCGGTTTTTTTCGCGATCGCCAACACACATATGCCCGCATGCATGACATCGACACGGCGCGATGTCATGCATGCGGGCATGCTTGTCTGAGCATTACCATGTCTCGCACGACCCTTGCCCGCGAGCACCCGTATGAGGGTTTATTCGGAGAAGCCCGAGCGTTTTTGCTGCACTGCCGGAATTCCGCGCGCTGGCGTGAATCTGCCGCCAAAACTGTCCGCGCGCGAACGGATAAATGCACATAAGCCTATGCAATTTGGGAGCTTTTTCCGTTCTCGTGCGCGTCGAATTACGCATGTTCCAAAAGCGCGATCTTCTACACAGGGAAAACGATAATTAAAAAACTATCGCACTGCGGCAAAATCGGGAACAAGCATTGACATGCCTTGCGATGGGGAGCAAGAATGTTCCTCACGGCTCCTCGTACAAGGGACAGGGCGTGACGAGGTCGCGAGCTCTTGCTCACGTGCGCACGAGCCTGCCTCTCAACCCGTCCGCAAGGACTTACCGGTCAAAAGCAGGTATGGCAGCTTCACATTCCTCAGCTTCCCCCAGCACGGACTCCTCCACGGAGCACACGCAGCAGGCCGGTACGAGCGGTGCAACACCGGCCGCAGGCATGCAGCAGTTTATCGACGCCTGGATGAACGCATGGCGTTCACCCGGCGGCAGTAACATGCCTTTCGCCATGCCGCAGATGCCACTGGCAATGCCTCAGATGGGCTTGCCGCAGGGTTTCCCTCAGATGCCGTCGTTTCCCGGCATGCCGGACTTCAGCAAGCTGGCGGCAGGATCGATGCCCGGCATGCCGTCCTTCGCCGGCCTGAATATCCCGACCGCAGCCATTCCCTCCGAGCGTCTGCAGAAGTTGCAGGCTGACTATTCGCGCGAGGCAATGGAGCTGATTCAGCAAGCCACTACGTCAGTCACTCAGGCGCCTCAGCTCAAGGACCGCCGCTTCAGTTCCGACGCGTGGAGTTCGGCGCCGGCCTATGCGTTCACCGCGGCGTGGTATCTGTTGAACGCGCGCTATCTGCAGGAAATGGTCGACGCGCTCGACACCGAGCCCAAGGTGCGCGAGCGCATCCGTTTCGCCGTCCAGCAATGGACCGCGGCCGCCTCGCCGAGCAACTTCTTCGCCTTGAATCCGGAAGCGCAAAAGACCTTGCTCGACAGCAAGGGCGAGAGCCTGCGCCAGGGCGTGATGAACCTGCTCGGCGACCTGCAGCGCGGCAAGATTTCGCAGACCGACGAATCGGGTTTCGTGGTCGGTGAAAATCTCGCGAACACCGAAGGCTCGGTCGTGTTCGAAAACGATCTGATGCAGCTGATCCAGTACAAGCCGCGCACGGCGACCGTGCGTGAGCGGCCGCTGCTCATCGTGCCGCCTTGCATCAACAAGTTCTATATTCTCGATTTGCAACCCGAGAACTCGCTGGTCGCTCACGGGCTCGATTCGGGACACCAGGTGTTCCTGATTTCGTGGCGCAACGCCGATCAATCTATCGCGCATAAAACGTGGGACGACTACATCAGCGAGGGCGTGCTTACCGCCATCGACACGGTCAGCAAGATCAGTGGCCGCGAGCAGATCAACACGCTCGGGTTCTGCGTCGGCGGCACGATGCTCGCCACGGCGCTGGCAGTGGCCGCCGCGCGTGGCGAACATCCGGCGGCGTCCATGACGCTGCTCACCGCCATGCTCGATTTCTCGGACACGGGCGTGCTCGACGTGTTCGTCGACGAACAGCATGTGCAGATGCGCGAGCAGACCATTGGCGGCAAGAACGGTACGCCGCCGGGGCTGATGCGCGGCCTCGAGTTCGCCAACACCTTCTCGTTCCTGCGCCCGAACGATCTGGTGTGGAACTACGTCGTCGACAATTACCTTAAAGGCCGCACGCCGGTGCCGTTCGACCTGCTGTACTGGAACAGTGATTCGACCAGCCTGCCGGGCCCGATGTATGTCTGGTATCTGCGCAATACGTATCTCGAGAATCGTCTGCGCGAGCCGGGTGCGTTGACCACTTGCGGCCAGCCGATCGATCTGTCGAAGATCGACGTGCCCACCTTCATCTACGGTTCACGCGAAGACCATATCGTGCCGTGGCAATCAGCGTACGCGTCGGTGCCGCTCCTTAGCGGGCCGTTGAAGTTCGTGCTCGGCGCGTCGGGTCACATCGCGGGTGTGATCAATCCGCCCGCGAAGAAAAAACGCAACTTCTGGATGCTGGAAGGCGACGTCAAGACGCTGCCGGAGAACCCGGAAGAATGGCTCGATCAGGCTACCGAAGTCCCGGGCAGCTGGTGGCCTGAATGGACCACGTGGCTCGACCAGTACGGCGGCAAGAAGGTGAAGCCGCGCGCCACCGCCGGCTCGGCTGAGTTCCCGGTGATCGAAGCGGCGCCCGGGCGTTACGTGCGGCAGCGGGAGTAGGTTTGAACGCGCTTCACGGCGCGGTTGTTTGCGATGTGAGTGAGCGTCTGCTTGAGTTGGCGCGTGACTAAGAGCAACGAGATTTTTAACTTGACGGGCAGCGGCGCATGAGGCCGACCGCCCGGAGGAAATGGAAATGACTGATGTTGTGATCGTATCGGCCGCTCGTACGGCAGTGGGCAAATTCGGCGGGTCGCTGGCGAAGATCGCCGCACCCGAACTCGGTGCCACGGTAATTCGCGCCGTCCTCGAGCGGGCCGGTCTGAAACCGGAGCAGGTTAGCGAAGTGATCATGGGTCAGGTGCTCACGGCCGGCTCGGGCCAGAATCCGGCGCGTCAGGCTGTGATCAAGGCCGGCTTGCCTACGGCTGTGCCCGGCATGACGATCAACGTGGTGTGCGGCTCGGGCCTGAAGGCGGTGATGCTCGCGGCGAACGCCATCATCGCGGGTGACGCGGATATCGTGGTGGCCGGCGGTCAGGAAAACATGAGCGCGGCGCCGCATGTGCTGCCGGGTTCGCGCGACGGTTTCCGCATGGGCGACGCGAAGCTGGTCGACTCGATGATTGTCGACGGCCTGTGGGATGTCTACAACCAGTACCACATGGGCATGACGGCGGAAAACGTCGCCAAGGAATACGGCATCACGCGCGAGCAGCAGGACGCGTTCGCGGCACTGTCGCAGAACAAGGCGGAAGCCGCGCAGAAGGCGGGCCGTTTCGACGACGAAATCGTGCCGGTCGAAATTCCGCAACGCAAGGGCGAGCCGCTGCGTTTCGCCACCGACGAGTTCGTGCGCCATGGCGTGACGGCTGAGTCGCTGGCTGGCCTGAAGCCGGCGTTCTCGAAGGAAGGCTCGGTCACGGCGGCGAACGCGTCGGGTCTGAACGACGGCGCGGCGGCGGTGCTGGTGATGTCGGCGAAGAAGGCTGAAGCGCTCGGCCTCAAGCCGCTCGCGCGCATCAAGGCATACGCCACCTCGGGTCTTGATCCCAAGGTGATGGGCATGGGTCCGGTGCCGGCCTCACGCCGCTGTCTGGAACGCGCGGGCTGGACGCCGGCCGATCTGGACCTGATGGAAATCAACGAAGCGTTTGCCGCGCAGGCGTGCGCCGTGAATCAGCAAATGGGCTGGGACACGTCGAAGATCAACGTGAATGGCGGCGCCATCGCGATCGGCCATCCGATCGGCGCGTCCGGTTGCCGGGTTCTCGTCACGCTGCTGCACGAAATGCAGAAGCGCGATGCGAAGAAGGGTCTCGCGTCGCTGTGTATCGGCGGCGGCATGGGTGTGGCGCTGGCGCTCGAGCGCGCCTGAGCAGGGGCGCGTGGCGGGCGCCGCGGGCGCCGGTCATGCGCCGGATGAAACGTTGCCGCGCGCTGTAGCGCGCGGTCAGCGGAGGCCTCGTCAGCCGGTCGCCCGGCGGCAGTGGAGATGAAGTACAGGCGAGGGAAGAGGCAGCCAGTCGGCGCCTCGAAAACGATAACGGAGTGTAGTTTATGACACAGCGAATTGCGTACGTAACGGGCGGGATGGGTGGCATCGGCACGAGCATTTGCCAGCGGCTGCACAAAGAGGGCTATAAGGTCGTCGCGGGCTGCGGCCCGAACTCGCCGCGCCGCGTGAAGTGGCTCGAAGAGCAAAAGGCCTTGGGCTTCGATTTCGTCGCGTCCGAAGGCAATGTCGGCGACTGGGAGTCGACCAAGTCCGCGTTCGACAAGGTCAAGGCCGAAGTCGGCGAGATCGACATTCTGGTGAACAACGCCGGTATTACGCGCGACGTCGTGTTCCGCAAGATGACGCACGAAGATTGGACGGCGGTGATCGACACCAACCTGACCAGCCTCTTCAACGTCACCAAGCAGGTGATCGACGGCATGGTCGAGCGTGGCTTTGGGCGCATCATCAACATTTCGTCGGTGAACGGCCAGAAGGGCCAGTTCGGCCAGACCAACTACTCGACCGCGAAGGCCGGCATTCACGGCTTCACGATGTCGCTGGCGCAGGAAGTGGCCACCAAGGGCGTGACGGTCAACACCGTGTCGCCGGGCTACATCGGCACCGATATGGTCAAGTCGATCCGCCCCGACGTGCTGGAAAAGATCGTCGCGACAATCCCGGTGCGCCGTCTCGGCCAGCCGGACGAAATCGGCTCGATCGTGGCATGGCTGGCATCGGAAGAATCGGGTTTCTCCACGGGCGCTGATTTTTCGCTGAACGGCGGTTTGCATATGGGCTGAGTCACCGGCGCGCCGCTCACAAGGCAGCGCGCTACGGCTCAGATGGTTCGGCGGCGTCTCGACTGCGCAAAGGCCCGATTGCGCAGTCGCTGACGCCGTTTCCACGCTCAACTTGCGCTCAAGGGCGTTACATGACCACTACTACAAAGAAAACAGCCGAACGACTGATCAAGAAATATCCGAATCGTCGGCTCTACGATACCGAGACAAGCACGTACATCACGCTGACGGACGTCAAACAGCTCGTGCTGGATCAGGAGGATTTCAAGGTCATCGATGCCAAGAGCAACGAGGACCTGACGCGCGCCATCCTGTTGCAGATCATTCTCGAAGAAGAGAGCGGCGGCTTGCCGATGTTCTCCTCGTCGATGCTGTCGCAGATCATCCGCTTCTACGGTCATGCGATGCAGGGCATGATGGGCACGTATCTGGAAAAGAACATCCAGGCCTTCATCGACATTCAGGCGAAGCTCGCCGACCAGTCGAAGAATCTGTACGAAGGCAAGGCGATGAACCCCGAGGTCTGGTCGCAGTTCATGAACATGCAGGCGCCGATGATGCAGGGCATGATGACCAGCTATATCGAGCAGTCGAAAAACATGTTCGTGCAGATGCAGGAGCAGATGCAGAACCAGGCGAAATCGATGTTCGCCACATTTCCGTTTACGCCGGGTGGCGCGGTCAGTGCCGGCAATCCCGGAAGTGCTCCAACCAATCCGCAGGGTAGCCCGGAAGTTGATCCGGAGGCGGAGAAGAAGTAGGGGCGATCAGACGAGCGGGGTGTCGCGGCGTTGGGGTGTCGTCGGGAAGCGCCCCGGAGTTTTGACGCTTCGCATGCGCGGCCCTCGCCAGGACTGAGCGGCCGGCCGCGGCCGATCCGCTGCAGGCGCGGTACAATCGCCGGCTGCGTGTGTGGGGCATTTCCTCGGAGAGGGCGCTCTGGCCGCCAACTTCATCCCCATTCCGATCGTCGATCTCATGTTTTACGGACGCCCCGTTTATCCTCAGGAAACGCGCCATTTCCCGGCGCCCATTTCCGCATGAGCCGCCTCTATCTCGCCCCCATGGAAGGTCTCGCGGACTACGTCTTGCGTGACGTGCTGACCGGCATCGGCGGATTCGACGGATGCGTCTCCGAGTTCATTCGCGTGACGGGCTCGGTGCTTCCCACCCGCGTCTACGAGCGGGAAGCGCCCGAAGTGCTCGACGGAGCCTACACGCCCAACGGCACGCCGATGGTCATCCAGCTGCTCGGCAGCGACCCCGAATGGATGGCCCTGAACGCGGCCCACGCGGCCACCTTGTCGCCGCATGGCATCGATCTGAACTTCGGATGTCCCGCCAAGGTCGTGAATCAGCACGGCGGCGGAGCCATGCTGCTGGCCGACCCTGAACAGTTGAACCGGATCGTGTCGGCGGTACGCGCCGCGGTGCCGGCCGGCATCGCGGTGACGGCAAAAATGCGCCTCGGCGTGTCCGACACGTCGCTTGCAATTGATTGCGCCACGGCGCTGACGGAAGGCGGCGCGGCCTCGCTGGTCGTCCACGCCAGAACGCGGGATCACGGCTACCGGCCGCCCGCCCACTGGGAGTGGATCGCGCGCATCGACGCCGCCGTGGACGTGCCGGTGATCGCGAACGGAGAAGTCTGGACGGTGGCCGACTGGGAGCGCTGCCGCGCGGTCAGCGGTTGTGCGGACGTGATGATCGGACGCGGCGCCGTCTCGGACCCTTTCCTGGCACTGAGAATCCGCGGACTGATGGAGCGCTCGCCATCCGACGGGGACTGGCAGGACGTGCTGAGTCACATCGCCGGTTATCTGCGGAAATTGCAGGCCCGTGTCGTTTCCCGGCACGAGCATGGGCGCGTCAAAAAGTGGCTCAGCTATCTGCAACGGACCTGGCCGCAGGCCGCCGAGTTGCATGCGGCGATCCGCCGGGTGCAGGATTCGCACGAAATTCTGGAAGTGATCGAGCGTGCTTTGGGCGTCGGTCAATTAACGGCGACACATCAATCCGGGCACCTTTCACAGCGCAATCCAGCCGACCTCGCGGTCGTTTGAGGGCGAAAATTCAAAGACTTACGAGCGGCAGCCTTGGCGAACCGCTACAATTCAAGGTTTAACGTCTTCAAGCGGTCCCCCATGTCTGCCACACCCACGATTGTCCCGACTGCCACGCCCAAGGTCGGATTCGTTAGCCTTGGCTGCCCGAAAGCCCTGGTCGATTCCGAGCAGATCATCACTCAACTGCGCGCCGAAGGTTACGAAATTTCCGGCACATACGACGGCGCGGACCTCGTGGTCGTCAATACCTGCGGCTTCATCGACGAAGCGGTGCAGGAAAGTCTCGACGCGATCGGCGAGGCGCTCAACGAAAACGGCAAGGTCATCGTGACCGGCTGTCTCGGCGCGAAGAAAAGCGCGAGCGGCTCGGGGCTGATCGAAGAAGTGCATCCCAAGGTGCTGGCCGTGACCGGCCCGCACGCGCTCGGCGAAGTGATGCAGCACGTGCACACCCATCTGCCGAAGCCGCACGATCCGTTCGTCGACCTGGTGCCGGCCGCCGGCGTGAAACTCACGCCGCGTCATTACGCGTACCTGAAGATTTCCGAAGGCTGCAATCACCGCTGCACGTTCTGCATCATCCCGTCCATGCGCGGCGACCTCGTGTCGCGTCCCGTCGCCGACGTGATGCTCGAAGGGGAAAATCTGTTCAAGTCGGGCGTGAAGGAACTGCTGGTGATTTCGCAGGACACGAGCGCGTACGGCGTGGACGTCAAATATCGCACGGGTTTCTGGAACGGCAAGCCGATCAAGACGCGCATGACCGACCTGGTCGGCGCGCTCGGCGAACTCGCCGCGCAATACGGCGCGTGGGTGCGTTTGCACTACGTGTATCCGTACCCGAGCGTCGACGAAGTGATTCCGATGATGGCCGAAGGTCCGTACAAGGGCCACGTGCTGCCATATCTCGACGTGCCGTTCCAGCATGCGCATCCGGAAGTGTTGAAGCGCATGAAGCGCCCGGCCAACGCCGAGAAAGTGCTGGAGCGCGTGAAGAAATGGCGCGAAATGTGCCCGGATCTGACCATCCGCAGCACGTTCATCGCCGGCTTCCCCGGTGAGACCGAAGAGCAGTTCCAGACGTTGCTCGACTTTATCCGCGAGGCGGAACTGGATCGCGTCGGCTGCTTCGCCTATTCGCCGGTCGAAGGCGCGACGGCCAACGAACTCGATGGCGCGTTGCCTGACGAAGTGCGCGAAGAGCGTCGTGCGCGTTTCATGGAAGTCGCCGAGGAAGTATCGGCCAAGCGTATCGCGAAGAAGGTTGGCAAGACGCTGAAGGTGCTGGTCGACGAAATCAACGCCGACGGCGGCATCGGCCGCACCGCGGCTGACGCGCCGGAGATCGACGGCGTCGTGTATATCGCTCCGGCTGCGAAGGCGTCGAAGCGCTACAAGGTCGGCGATTTCGTGTCGGTGAAAATCACCGGCGCCGACGGTCACGACTTGTGGGGCGAGGTTTAATCGATGACGGCCAGCACGACCGCAATGCCGCAATCCGGGCGTCCCGAAATCCTCGCGCTCGGCGAGGCGATGATCGAATTCAACCAGTCGGCCAAAGACCAGCCGAACTATCTGCAAGGTTTCGGCGGCGATACGTCGAACTTCTGTATCGCGGCTGCACGACAAGGCGCGCGGACCGGTTTCGTGTCGGCGGTCGGCGCGGATCACTTCGGACGTTTGCTGGTCGATCTGTGGGAGCGTGAACAAGTAGACACGTCGCTGGTGCGCGTCGATCCGCGGGCGTCCACGGGGGTGTATTTCGTGTCGCACGGCCCGAACGGCCACGCATTCGACTATCTGCGCGCCGGCTCGGCCGCGAGCCGCTACGCGCCGCACGATCTGCCGCTCGACGCGATCGCCGCAGCCAAGGTGATTCATCTGTCGGGCATCAGTCTCGCGATCAGTCTTAGCGCGTGCGACGCAGCGTTGGAAGCGATCGCGCATGCGCGCGCCAACGGCGTGCGCGTGAGCTTCGACACCAATCTGCGTCTGAAGCTTTGGCCGCTCGCGCGGGCGCGCGCGGTGATGCTCGAAGCGATCCGTCAGACCGATATCTGCCTGCCGAGTTGGGACGACGTCACCGACCTCACGGGCCTGACCGGCCGTGACGAAATCGTCGATTTCCTGCTGTCGCACGGCCCGAGTGTGGTTGCGCTGAAGCTCGGCAAAGAGGGCTCGTATATCGCGACGCCGAACGAGCGGCGCGTCGTGCCGGGCCACGTCGTCAATGCCGTCGATGCAACCGGCGCGGGCGACTGCTTCGGCGGCGCATTCATCGCGCGCATCGTCGCGGGCGACGATCCGTTTGCCGCGGCGCGTTACGCGAACGTCGCCGCTGCGCTGTCCACGCAAGGTTACGGCGCGGTGGCGCCGATTCCTTCGCGCGCGACGGTCGAACAACTTCTGGCGGGCTGAATACGCGCGCTACAGAGCGCCACCCGCCGAGGCAAGATCATCTTGAGAGACTAAAGAGGAGCGAGCGATGCAACGGGACGTAGTGGTGGTAAGCGGTGTGCGTACGGCAATCGGCGGTTTCGGCGGCAGCCTGAAGGATTTTTCGCCGACCGATCTCGGCGCATGCGTGGTGCGCGAAGTGCTGGCGCGCGCCAACGTGTCGGGCGACGAAGTCGGCCACGTGGTGTTCGGCAACGTCGTGCACACCGAACCGAAAGACATGTACCTGGCGCGCGTGGCCGCAATCAACGGCGGCGTTGCGCAACATGCGCCGGCGTTGACGGTGAACCGTCTGTGCGGCTCCGGCCTGCAGGCTATCGTGTCGGCCGCGCAAAGCGTGCTGCTTGGCGACGCCGACATTGCGATCGGCGGCGGCGCGGAAAACATGAGCCGCGCGCCTTACTCCATGCCGGCCGCGCGCTTCGGTCAACGCATGGGCGACGCGCGCCTCGTCGATATGATGGTCGGCGCGCTGAACGACCCGTTCCAGTCGATCCATATGGGCGTGACCGCCGAGAACGTCGCGCGTAAATACGACATCTCGCGCGAAGCACAGGACGCGCTCGCCCTCGAATCGCATCGCCGCGCGGCCAACGCGATCACGAGCGGCTACTTCAAACAACAGATTCTGCCGATCACGATTCGGTCGAAGAAAGGCGACGTCGTGTTCGACACGGACGAACACGCGCGCATGAACGCGTCGGCGGAAGATTTTTCCAAGCTGAAGCCGGTGTTCGCGAAAGAAAACGGCACGGTGACGGCGGGCAATGCGTCGGGCATCAACGACGCCGCCGCGGCGGTCGTGCTGATGGAGCGCAGCCTCGCCGAACAGCGTGGCATCAAGCCGCTGGCGCGGCTGGTGTCGTACGCGCATGCCGGCGTCGATCCGGCGTACATGGGCATCGGTCCGGTGCCGGCCACACGCCGCGCGCTCGAGCGCGCCGGGCTGACGGTCGCCGACCTCGACGTGATCGAGGCCAACGAAGCGTTCGCCGCTCAGGCCTGCGCGGTCAGCAAGGAACTGGGCTTCGATCCGGCCAAGGTCAATCCGAACGGCTCGGGCATTTCGCTCGGCCACCCGATCGGCGCGACCGGTGCGCTCATCACTGTCAAGGCGCTGCACGAGCTGCAGCGGATCGGCGGGCGTTATGCGCTGGTTACGATGTGTATTGGCGGCGGGCAAGGCATCGCGGCGATCTTCGAACGGATCTGAAGCGCGGCATGTCGGCCGTAAGTAGTATCGAGCAAAGGAAAGGAAGGATGCGGGAATTGAAAGCGATGAAGGGTGCGGTGCGCCGGCGCGGTTGGTGGATGACGAGCGCTGCCGTATTGATGTGTGCCGGTGCGGCGACGACGCTGCCCGCGCAGGCGTGGGCGGAGAGCGACGCGGTGAAGGCGTTGGCGGCACCTCCGCCGATCCAGTTGCCACTCAAGCCGAGCCCCGAATTCGCGAAGTTCCCGCGCTACGCCGGCATGCTGGGTTCACGCCAGATCGTGCTGAAGCTCGGCCCGAAAAGCGACGACCCGTCGGGCGTGCACGGCGAGTATCAGTTCACGGACACCGGCGCGGTGATCCTGATCGCGGGCGACCGGGATGGCGATACGCTCGAAGTCGAGGAATCGAACGACGGCACCCATATCACCGGCAACTGGGTCGGCAAGTTCGCAGCGGACGGCTCGGTGGCGGGCGAGCGCATGAACGTCGATGATTCCGACCCGCAGCCGTTCGACCTGAAGCCGCTGGCGGCAGGGCAGGCGGTGCCGCCTCCGGGCGCACCGGTGGCCGCGGCCGCGACGAACGAGGCTACGGCGCAGCCTTCCGCTGGCGCCGCCACGGTGCCCGCTTCGAGCGCCGCTGCTGCCGGCGGCCACGCCGTGGGCGGCGTCAGCAACCTGCGAACCGGCGAGTGAACCCACAGCCGCGTGGCGCCCGACCGCTCGCGCGCTGTGTCGCGAGCGAAATCCCGCAGGCTCGTCTACTCTTGCGTGGGCGGCGCTCGCCCTGACACCGCGCGCCCTCCGTTTCCGTCTGCTTCTCACCAGAATTCACCATGACTCAATCCAAACTCCAACGCGAACTGCAAACCCGCATCGTACGTGCCGAGGATCAGCTCACGCCGGGCTTCGAATCGTTCTCGATGCCGGTCACGCGGGCGTCGACGGTCGTGTTCCCCGATCTCGCGACCATGCGCGCGCTTGACTGGAAAAACGATGCGCAATGGCGCTACGGGCTGCATGCCACGCCGACGTCGCTCGCGCTCGCGCAGCGCCTCGCCACCATCGAGGGCGGCAATCATGCGTTGCTGCAGCCGTCGGGGCTGTCGTCGATCTCGAACGTGTACTTCGGCCTCGTCAAGGCCGGCGACGACGTGCTGATTCCCGATAACGTCTATTCGCCGAATCGCGATCACGGCGACTGGCTGGCGCGCGATTTCGGCATCACCGTGCGTTACTACGATCCGATGATCGGCGCGGGAATCGCCGCGCTGATCCAGCCGAATACGCGCCTGATCTGGCTCGAAGCGCCCGGCTCGGTGACCATGGAAGTAGCCGACGTGCCCGCCATCACCGCGGCGGCGCGCGCGCGCAACGTCGTCACCGCAATCGACAACACGTGGTCGGCGGGGCTCGGTTTCCGGCCGTTCGATCACGGCGTCGACATCTCGGTGCAGGCGCTCACGAAATATCAATCGGGCGGCGGCGATGTGCTGATGGGCGCGACCATTACCGTCGATCGCGAACTGCATCTGAAGCTGAAGGCGGCGCGCATGCGCATGGGCATCGGCGTTTCGTCGGACGACTGCTCGCTGATTCTACGCAGCCTGCCGAGCATGCAACTACGCTTCGAGCAGCATGACCGCGCGGCGCTCGGCCTGGCCAAATGGCTGAAGACGCGGCCGGAAATTGCCGCGGTGTTGCACCCGGCGCTCTCCGACTGTCCGGGCCATGAGTTTTATAAGCGTGACTTCACGGGCGCGGGCGGGCTGTTTTCCGTCGTGTTCGACGGCCGCTACAGCGCGGCGCAAATCGACACGTTCTGCGAGTCGCTCGAACTGTTCTCGCTCGGCTGGAGCTGGGGCGGTGCGCACAGTCTCGTGATGCCGTACGACGTCGCGTCGATGCGCACGGCGGGCCAATGGCCGCACGGCGGGACGCTGGTGCGGTTCTATATCGGCCTCGAAGCCGAGGCGGACCTGCGTGCGGATATCGAGCAGTCTCTGGCGGCGCTGGGATAACGCTAGATCGACTTTTTTCCGTTTGGAAAAGTGAACCCATCGGGACATGTTCCCGGTGGGTTTTTTCTTGTCAAGATAGCCAGTAAGCCTAACCATTCGGCCGAATGTTCGGCGTGCGGTCTCGACGCTACGATGGTGCGCATCCCAACTTACGGTTGCCGCACTATGGTGAGCTTCGATGAATCTTTTCTTCTGGGTGTTGCTGAATCTCGGCGTGCCGATCATCGGCCCGATCTTTACGCTAGTGCTCGTCGCGCCCGCGCACGGCTGGCACGTCGCAAAGGCGTTGATTGCCGGCTCGGTGAAAGACGGCCAACTGTTCTGGTGTGCGATCGGCTTGTGCGCGTCGGCGGTCTATGAAGTGGTGACGGCGCTGGAGCGTGGCAGTGCCGAGGCACCGGTTCTGGCGTACTACGCAGCCGGATTGTGCGTGGCGGCATTCACCTGTTCCAGCCTCGTGATGTCGGGTCTGGTCAATACGCATTACGAACGGACCAAGGCGAAGGCGCCGCCGCGAAACAAACCATTTGCTGATGGAGCTTTCTCGCGCATGGAGATAGCTATGTCAATCCTCTTCGCTTGCGGCGCTGCCTTTATATTGGCATTCCTACATGTGCACCTGAGATAGATTTTTTAGATAGTGCAGCATTTATACTTGTCCTCTCAAAGGAGGCTCTCGTGAAAAAAATGACAATGTGGCTGACAGTAGAGGAAAACTACGCGCGCTTTCTGAAGTGGTGTGGGATCATCGGTGTCGTCGATTTCGCCAGCATGCTGGCGTTAATCGCAGTGGACGTTCTGAAAAAATGACATCACTGCCGGGCGCTGGCCGCCATTGCGTCGGCCAGCGCATCCAACCGGCATCAGAACAGCCGCAGCAAGCCATCCAGGCCGACATAGTTGAACGCCACGCTAGCCGCTTCGCGCACCACCGGCTTCGCACGGAACGCAACGGAGAGCCCGGCTTCGGCCATCATTTTCAGATCGTTGGAGCCATCGCCCATGGCAATGGCGCGGCTCGTTTCAATGCCCAGTTGCGCGCATGTTTCGCGCAGCGTGCGCGCTTTGACATCGGCATTGACAATCTCGCCGACCACCTTGCCGGTCAGTTTGCCATCCACGATTTCAAGCGTGTTGGCGCGAGTGAAATCAAGGCCCAGCCGTGCCTTCAGTTTCTCGGTGAAGAAGTTGAATCCGCCCGACACCAGCAGCGTTTTCAACCCGGCCGCCTTCGCGCCAGGCAACATCCGCTCGGCGCCCGGCGTGAGTTGCAGCCGCTCTTCGTACACACGTTCCAGCGCGCTTGCGTCGAGGCCTTCGAGTAGCGCCACGCGGCGTGTCAGGCTTTCGTTGAAGTCCTTGATTTCGCCGCGCATCGAGGCTTCGGTGATCGCGGCCACTTCCGCTTTCAGTCCGCAGAAGTCCGCAATCTCATCAATACATTCGATCGTGATCAGCGTCGAATCCATGTCCATCGCCACTAGCCCGAAGTCGCGCAGCTGGCGGCCAGCTTCGACAAACGCGTAGTCCAGTTGATGCGTGCCGCAATAGACGTCGAGGTCGGCGCGCTGGGCGATGTTGGCGTCCGCAATGCGAATCGCGTTCGCGTCGACGACGCTGGCGTGCGAACCGCGCGCCAGCGCGACGAGTGCTTTGTGATGGTCGGCGGAAAGGGGCGCGGGGCTTTGAATGACGAGGTTCATGGACGACGACGCAGTAACGCGGAAAAGGACGGCGCGCGGCGCGCGCGGAAAATCCCGCTATTGTAACGGTTCGCCGGTTGGCCTTGCCGCTGGCGATCCGCTCGGAGAGCGGGACCGCTGCGCGCCTTTGGCAATCCGCGGCGGACGCCGCGCCGCATCTCGCATCGCATCGCACCGCGCCTTCGGCAATCGGTAGCGGAGCGCCAGGCTTCGCAGTGCACGGCACCTTTGGCAATCCGCAGGAAACGCCACGCCACGCCCCACCTCGCAGCGCACCGTGCAATCCTGCGGCGCCCAGTTCATACTGGCGCATCGAACGACGCCCCGCAGCCGCTGCGCGCACCGACCGTCGCATCCGCGCCTTCGCGGCGTGCAACGTCCGCCACGTGAACGCACCGGCATCCATGACGAGGCGCACCACTACGGAGACACGCATGCCCCCGGCGACCGCCAGCGACGCATCCACTCTTGCGCGCGACTTCGATTTGCGCCACCTCGATCCCGCTTTCCACGCCGATCCCTATCCGGTCTATCACGCATTGCGCACTCACGAACCGGTCAAGCGCATGCCGGACGGTTCGCTATTTCTGACACGGTTTCGTGACGTGCAGGCCGTGTATCGCGACGCGAAAACCTTCAGCTCCGACAAGACCGTCGAATTCAAGCCGAAGTACGGCGACTCGCCGCTCTACGCGCATCACACCACGAGCCTGGTCTTCAACGATCCGCCGCGCCACACGCGCGTGCGCAAGCTGATCGCCGGGGCGCTGACGGCGCGCGCCATCGCGGCGATGGAGCCCGGGCTGGTGCGCCTCGTCGACGGCTTGCTCGATGCCGCCGGCGCACGCGGCCGGATCGATCTGATCGGCGAGTTCGCGTCGGCGATTCCGGTCGAGATCATCGG
This sequence comes from Paraburkholderia sp. BL25I1N1, assembly GCF_003002025.1. GTDB lineage: Bacteria > Pseudomonadota > Gammaproteobacteria > Burkholderiales > Burkholderiaceae > Paraburkholderia. The sequence continues at coordinate 96,747 of NZ_PVZB01000015.1, read as the reverse complement.
CAATCTGCTGGATGTGCCGCACGCGGAGCGCGAGCCCTTGCGTGACTGGTCGCTCGCGATTCTCGGCGCGCTCGAGCCGTCGTTGACCGCAGCGCAGTTCGAACGCGGCAATCGCGCGGTGGACGAATTCGTCGGCTATCTGCGCGATCTAGTGGCGCGGCGCCGGCGCGCGCCCGGCGACCCGCAGCATGACGTGCTGACGCGTCTGATTCAGGGCGAGGAGGGCGGCGAGCAGTTATCGGAAGCGGAGTTGCTGCAGAACTGCATTTTCATTCTGAACGCCGGCCATGAGACGACCACCAATCTGATCGGCAACGGCCTCGTCACGTTGACGCAGTGGCCCGAGCAACGCGCGGCGCTGCTGCACGAGCCGTCGCTGATCGAATCCGCGGTGGAGGAATGCCTGCGTTTCGAGAGTTCGAACCAGCTCGGCAACCGCATGGCGACCGTCGACACGGAGATCGGCGGCGTCGCGGTCGCGCGCGGCACGCCGGTCACGCTGTGCATCGGCGCGGCGAATCGCGACCCGGAGCAGTTCGCGGATCCGGACCGCTTCGACATTCGCCGCGATCCGAACCGGCATCTGGCGTTCGGCTTCGGCATCCATCAGTGCGCCGGCTTGTCGCTCGCGCGGCTCGAGGCGCGCATCGCGATCGGCCGCTTCGTGCAGCGTTTTCCCGACTATCGCCTCGATGGCGAGCCGACGCGCGGCGGACGCGTCCGCTTTCGCGGCTTCGCCGAAGTGCCGCTGGAACTTGTACCGGCCGCCAGCCGCACGGCGTAGCTTTTGCCGTGCTGACGCAAGACTTACAGCCTGTGCCGGCGCCCGTCGTACCGCGCCGCGCGCCGGCGCTGCCCGCAAGGCCGTGGCACGCTTGCTGCTTCGTGTCAGGTCTTAGGCCCAGGGGAACGCACGATGGCACACATGATCTGGAAAGGCGCAATCAGCTTCGGCCTCGTTCACGTGCCGGTGCAGTTATATCCGGCGACGCAGTCCGAGAAAGTCGGCTTCAATCTGCTGGACAAGCGCACGATCGATCCGATCGGCTACAAGCAGATCAACAAGCGCACCGGCAAGGATGTGACGCGCGATAACATCGTGCGCGGCTTCGAGTACGAGAAGGACAAGTACGTCGTGCTCTCCGACGACGAAATCCGCTCGGCGAACCCCGAGTCGACGCAAACGGTCGATATTCTGGCGTTTGTCGACGCCCCCGATATCTCGTTTCTCTATCTCGACACACCTTATTTCCTCACGCCCGACCGCAAGGGCGAAAAGGTCTACGCGCTGCTGCGCGAAGCCATGAAGGCGTCCGGCAAGATCGGCGTGGCGAGCGTGGTGCTGCACAACAAGCAGCATCTGGCGGCGCTGATTCCAGTGGGGCCGGTGCTGGCGCTGAACACGCTGCGCTGGGCCGCGGAGGTGCGCGATTTCGACGAATTCAAGCTGCCGGCCGATGGTGTGAAGGCGGCGGGCGTATCCGCGCGCGAACTCGACATGGCGAAGAAGCTGATCGACGACATGAGCGACAAGTGGGATCCGTCGCAGTATCACGACACCTTCCGCGACGACATCATGGCACTGGTCGATCGCAAGATTCGCGCGGGCAAGACCGAGGAAATCACCGAAGTCGAAGCGCCGCACGAGTCGCGTCAATCCGCCGACATCCTCGATCTATCGGATCTGCTCAAGCGCAGCTTGGGGCGCGGCAAGAGCAAGCCGGCGGCGGGCGGCCGCAAGCGCGCCGCGGACGACGACGGCGATGAGGCCGATGCGGATACCGAGGATGAGACGCCGGCCCGCAAGAAACCGCGCACGACTCGCACAGCGAGCAAGACAACAACGCGCGCTGGTGGCACAAGCGGCCGCGCGAGCACCAAAACCTCGTCGACGCCGGCGGCCCGCAAACGTCGCGCGGCGGCCTGATCGTCGGCATCGCGCCTGAGCCACTCACGACGACGTCATCGCCATGAACGACAGACTCGATCTCTACAACCGCAAGCGCCGCTTCGACGACACGCCGGAGCCGGCTGGCACGCGCGCCAGGCGCAAACCAGGCGGCCGGAAAACGACCGGCAAGGCAGTCGGCGAGGCGCTCTCCTACGTGATTCAGGAGCACGACGCACGGCGCTTGCATTACGATTTCCGGCTCGAACTGAACGGCACGCTCCTGTCGTGGGCGGTGCCGAAAGGGCCGAGCCTCGATCCGTCGGTGAAACGGCTGGCAGTGCATGTGGAGGATCATCCGGTCGAATACGGTTCTTTCGAAGGCGAAATCCCGCCGGGCAACTACGGCGCGGGCAGCGTGATCGTGTGGGATCGCGGCACGTGGGGGCCGGTCGGCGGCGCGGCGGAAGCGGCGCGTTCCTACGCAGCCGGCAAACTCAAGTTCCATTTGCATGGAGAAAAACTGCGAGGCGGCTGGACATTGGTGCGCAGCCATATGCGTGGTAGTGGCGACAAGGAGCAATGGCTGCTGATCAAGGAACGCGACGACGAAGCGCGCGACGAGAGCGACTACGACATTCTGAAGAAGCGTCCAGGCAGCGTGCTCAGCGGCAGCGCTTCGTCGGGCAAAGGCGGAAAGCAAACGACGAAGACAGCGGCAACCAGGGGCACACGCAAAACTGCGGCAGCCACTGCGGCCGTTTCTGATACGACGTCGTCCGCAAAACGAGGAGGCAAGAACAGCGCGAAAGCTGCTTCATCCAACGCCGATCCCCGGCGACCGGACATCGTGGCGACGCGCAACGCACAGTCGCTGCGCGAACTCGCCGCCGCGCCCTCGATCGAGGGCGCCGTGAAAGCCCGCTTGCCCGCGACCTTCAAGCCGCAACTGGCGACGCTCGTCGATGCCGCGCCGCCCGGTGACGAATGGTCGTATGAAATCAAGTTCGACGGCTACCGTGTGCTGGCCCGAATCGATCGCGATGCGAAGGCGGGCGCCGTCAAGGTGTTCACGCGCGCCGGCAACGACTGGACCGCGAAGTTCAGCAAACAGGTCAAGGCGTTCGAACAGCTAGGCATCGAAAGCGCGTGGCTCGACGGCGAAGCCGTGGTGCTGGACCAGAACGGCGTACCGAATTTTCAGGCGCTGCAGAACGCGTTCGATGCGAACCGCCCACAAGACATCATCGTCTACCTGTTCGATATACCGTTCCTGAACGGCTACGACTTGCGCGGCGTGCCGCTCGAACAGCGCCGCGCGATTCTGCGCGCCTTGCTGGAAGGCGTCGACGACAGCGTGCTGCGCTTCTCGAACAATTTCGACTTCAGCGCGGAAGACCTGCTCAGAAGCGCGTGCGATATGGCGCTGGAGGGCATCATCGGCAAGCGGCGCGACAGCGGCTATCTGTCGGGACGTTCGTCGACGTGGATCAAGTTGAAATGCCGCCGGCGTCAGGAGTTCGTGATCGGCGGCTATTCGGAACCGTCCGGCAGCCGCGCGGCGTTCGGCGCACTGCTGCTCGGCGTCTACGATAGCAAAGGCAAATTGAATTACGCGGGGCGTGTGGGCACCGGCTTCGACGCGGCGCTGCTGCGCTCGGTCAAGAAAGAACTCGACGCGCACGCGACCCAGCGCATGCCGTTTGCGGCCGCGCCGCGCGAGCGCAGCCGCACGCCGGTGCATTGGGTCGAACCGGTGCTCGTAGCCGAATGCAATTTCGCGGAATGGACGAGTGACGGCATCGTGCGTCAGGCGTCGTTCGTGAGTCTGCGCAACGACAAGCCGGCGCGCCAGATCGTCAAGGAAACACCTCGCCAGGGAGCCGACGTGCAACAGCAAACTGATTCCATCTCCGACGCGCCGAAGAAACGTGCGGCGCGGAAAACTTCCGCCAGTACTGTGGCCGCTTCCGGTGAAAAGGAGACTGGCGCGGCGAAATCGAAGGCCAACGCGAAAACGGCGGACGCGAAAGAGGCCAGCGTAAAAAGCCGCGACGCAGAGAAAGCCGGCGCGAAGGCCAGTGCCGCAAAAACCGCTGCAACGAAATCCGCTGCAACGAAATCCGCCGCAACGAAAACCGCGACCACGAAAACCAAAGCCACCAAACCCGCACCCGCAAAATCAAACACCGCTGCGCCGCCCGCCGAAGTCGCCGGCGTCCGCATCTCACATCCCGACCGGGTCATCGACAAAAGCAGCGGCGCGCGCAAGATCGATCTCGTGCAGTACTACGAATCCGTCGCCGAATGGATGCTGCCGCATCTGAAAGACCGTCCGGTGTCGCTGGTGCGTGCGCCCGAGGACATCGGCGGCGAACTGTTTTTTCAGAAGCACAGCCAGAAGCTGTCGATTCCGAATGTCACGCAGCATCCGGGCCTCGATCCCGGCCATCCGCCGCTGATCACCGTCGATACCATCAAAGCGCTGGTCGGCGCCGCGCAAATGGGCACCGTCGAATTTCACACGTGGAACGCCGTCGTGTCGAATATCGAAAAGCCCGACCGCGTGGTGTTCGACCTCGACCCCGACGCGGCGCTAGGTTGGGAACGCATGATTGAAGCCGCGCAACTCACGCGTTCGCTGCTCGAAGAACTCGGCCTCAAATCGTTCTGCAAGACGAGCGGCGGCAAGGGCTTGCATGTGGTCGTGCCGCTCGCGAAACAGGCCGGCTGGGACGAGGTGAAAGACTTCTCGCAAGCCGTCGCCCAGCACATGGCGGCAACGCTGCCCAAGTACTTCAGCGCGAAGATGGGCGCGCAGAATCGCAAGCAGAAAATCTTCGTCGACTATCTGCGCAACAACCGCGGTTCCAGCACGGTCGCGGCATTCTCGGCGCGGGCGCGTCCGGGCCTCGGTGTATCGGTGCCGCTCGCGTGGGACGAGGTCGCCGGCACCAAGGGCGGCGATCAATGGACCATCGAGAATCTGCACGAACGCCTCGCCGACCTCAAAAGCGACCCGTGGGCGGACTATGCGAAGACGCGTCAGCGCATCACCGCAGCCATGAAAAAACGTCTGGTCGATGCGCAATAAACTCGGCCGGACCCGATTCAGAACGATAAGGAGCAATACCATGAAGACTTCACCGCAATCGTCCGACGGCGACAAGCAGGCGGACCCACACGCAAAAAAGCAGCCCCAATCGATGCAGGAAGCCGCCGCGCCTCTGCCTCATGAAGCCGATCAGAATCCGGAGTCGCAGCGCGAGGACGGCCCGCGCCAAGTCGGCAAGCAGGCGCATCGCGACCTCGAACGCGGTCTGAAAGATACCGACCGCCGCGGCGGCGGCGAGTATCAGCAGAAGACGCAGAACGATGCGCACACCGACGTCAACTCCGACGACAAAGGAGCCGGCGGCGCACGCGGCAACAAGCACTGACCATGCGTCGATTCGAGCGCCGTCGCCGGCGCTTCGGTCTCAAACCGGCTCTCTGTCCCAGTAAGGCGGATCGCCGAAATGGGCCGCCACAAATTCGATGAAGGCGAGCGTCTTCGGCGGCACGAACGAACGGCTCGGGTACACGGCCCAGATCGCCACGCTATCGGCGAGAGGATAGCTGTCCAGCACGCTGACCAGTTCGCCGCTGCGCAAATACAGCGCGACGTCCCACGTCGATTTGAGCGCGATGCCGAATCCAGCGAGCAGGGCGTCGCGGATCACTTCGCCGTTGTCCGTGACGAGGCGCCCGCTCACGCGCACCGTGAGCGGTCCGGCCGGCGTCACGAAGGACCAGTCGCGCTGGTCCGACAGAATCATGCACTCGTGCTCCGCGAGGTCCGAAGGATGATGCGGCGTACCGCGCGCGGCAAGGTAAGCGGGCGCGGCGCACAGCACCCGCCGGTTTACCGCGAGGCGCCGCGCCACCAGCGACGAATCCTTCAGCGCGCCGACGCGGATCGCCACGTCGATACCCGCATCGACGAGGTCGACCAGTTGATCGGTCAGCCGCAAATCGACGCTCACGCCGGGATAGCGGCGCAGAAATTCGCCGACTACCGGCGACACGTGCTGCCGTCCGAACGAAGACGGCATCGAGACGCGCAGACGGCCCTGCGGCTCGGCCTGCGCCCGGCCCACCGAGGCGCGCGCGGCGGCGGCCGCGTCGAGCAGGGCTTCGGCGCGCGTCATGAAGACTTCACCGTCCTGCGTGAGGCTGATGCGGCGAGTGGTTCGGTGCAGCAAACGCGCGCCGAGCAGCTTTTCCAGCTGCGCGATGCGAGAACTGGCCACGGCTGCGGACAAACCGAATTCGCGTCCGGCCGCCGACACGTTGGCCAGCAATGCGGCGCGCACAAACAGGGCGACGTCGAGCAGATCGAGCCGCTCCCGGTCGCCCGGTGGCGTGCGCTCGGACGAAACCTGAACAGGAGGTGAGTTCATTCTTCTGAAATTCCAAAAAATGTTTTAGTCATTATGACGGTTTTAAAAGAATAAGAGCCGCCGTAGGATGACGCCAATGGAATCGCCGACGCGCAACCGGCACCAGCGGGCCGTCGCAAAGACGGCGATCCTTTCACTCTGATTTGAACTAACAGGAGCATGTATGAAAGCCGTCGGTCTCTATCGCTATTTGCCGATCGATCAAGCGGAAGCCTTGGTCGATGTCGAGATCCCGAAACCCGAAGCCACTGGTCGCGATCTGCTGGTCAAGGTCGAGGCGATCTCCGTCAATCCGGTCGACGCCAAGGTGCGCGCGCCGAAAGACACGCTCGAAAAGACGCCGCGCATCCTCGGTTGGGATGCTGCCGGCACCGTGGCCGCGGTCGGCCCGGACGTCACGCTGTTCAAGGTCGGCGATCCGGTGTTCTATGCGGGCAGCATTACGCGGCCGGGCGCCAACAGCGCGTTCCATCTGGTCGATGAACGGATCGTCGGGCGCAAGCCGGCGTCGCTCGATTTCACTCACGCGGCCGCGTTGCCGCTGACCGCGATCACCGCCTGGGAAGCGTTGTTTGACCGTCTCGGCGTGTCGCCGCAAGGCGCGGACGAAGGCCGCAGCGTGCTGATTTTCGGCGGCGCGGGCGGGGTCGGCTCGGTCGGCATCCAACTGGCGAAGCAACTCGCGAAGCTGAAGGTGATCGCAACCGCGTCGCGGCCCGAATCGGCGAAATGGGCCACGGAGCTGGGCGCGGATCACATCGTCGATCATTTCGGCGACGTTCCCGCGCAATTGAAAAAGCTCGGCATCGACCAGGTCGATTACGTGCTGATGTTCAACGACACCGACAAGAATTTCCCCGCCGCGGCGGAAGTCGTCAAGCCGCAAGGCAGCATCTGCACGATCGTGGAAAACAGCCAGCCGGTGCCGGTCGAACTGCTGAAGGCGAAGAGTGCCGCCTTTCATTGGGAGTTCATGTTCACGCGCTCCATGTTCGGCACGCCGGACATGATCGAGCAGCACAAGCTGTTGACGGAAGTCGCGCGTCTCGTCGATGCGGGCACGCTGCGCACGACCGTCGGCCAGAGCCTCGGCACGATCAACGCCGCGAATCTGCGCCGCGCGCATCAACTGCTTGAAGAAGGGCGCGCGATCGGCAAACTGGTGCTGACGGGTTTCGACGCGTAAATAGCGTTTCGCCGTAGCGGGCTGAAGCGAAAAAACGGCCGGCGTCGCAGCAATGCGCGCCGGCCGTGTTCATTTGATGCACATCAAACTGTGCTATCCGGTGCGTCGATCTGCAGCAGTGCGGCGCGACCTGCGCTTTCGTGCGCCAAAGCCGCGATACGCGCAGAAAACGCGTCGCCGCAAGCGGGTTAACACCCGATTCGCAGGCAGCGCGCGCAGCGCCGCTTGGCGTTAGACTGGCAGGGCAGCATGCTAAAACAGTTGCGTGTCTCGCGGCCCGGCATCATCGAGCCAGGCGGTGCGCGAGCAGTAGCGCTGAAGCGGGCGCGCAGCGGCACAACAACGAGGTGACAGTATGAGCTTCAGACTCTCCGCCGTTTCAGTTGTCGCTTCTCTCGCATGCGCGCTCGCGCCCGGCATGTTTGCGCCGGTGGCTCGCGCGGCCACGCCGATCACGGTCACGTCCCAGTCCGCCCTCGACGGCCCGATCCGCTACACGGTGCGCGTCACGTCGAAACAGTTCGGCAATTCGCAGGAAACCCGCACGATCCGCTCCGGCGAATCGGACGACTTCACATGGAAGACGGTGCCGCCTGGCGGACCGGTTCCCGCGACGGATGCGTGTCCGAACTACGCGTCACTACCGACCGACACCAATGGCGCGATGATCCGGCAGACGCAGATCCGTTTCGCGCCGGTGGTTGCCGGCGACGGCACGGCGACGGTACAACTGAGCTTCCAGGCGCAGACGCCGAAGGGCGTGAAAACCGTCACGAGCGGCGGCAAAACGCTCAAGTGTCCGAACGACGTGAGCGTCAGCCAGATCGTGCGCTTCACGATGCCGGTGAACGGCAGCACGAAAACACTCACGCTCAGCGACGGCACGGAAGTCGCGATAAGCGCGAAGCGTTGAGTCCGGCGCGTGAAGGGAGCACAGCGGCGAGCCTGAACGCGGCTTAGCGCCGTGCCACGGTCCGCTCCACGAGCCGCGCCGACAGAAACCGGTGCTCGGCGGAAAAGAGCCGCCGGTAGGTGAGCAGCACCGCGCCCACGGTCCCCAGCGTTGACGACGCGGCGATCAGGAACATGATCACGATCTGATAGCGCACCGCCTGCAATGGTGATTGGCCGGCCAGCACCTGGCCGGTCATCATGCCGGGCAGGCTCACCACGCCGACCACGGCCATCTGATTGAGCGTCGGCATCATGCCCGCCCGCACCGCCTGGCGCGCGGGCGCCTGTGCCGCTTCCCAACGCGTCGCGCCGAGCGCGAGCGCCATGTCGACGCGATCGCGTCGCGCGGTCAATTCCTCGGTCATGCGTTCGATGCCGAGCGACACGCCGGTCAGTGTATTGCCGAGGATCATGCCGAGAATCGGAATCGCATATTGCGGCTCGTACCACGGGTGAATGCGAATCACGACGAACAGCCCGACCGCGGCGACCAGCCACGAACTCACCCAGATCGACAGCACGCTGTCCGCGCGTTGTCCGCGATACGTGCGGTTGCCGCGCTGCGCGCCCGCGAAGCCGGCGATCAGCGTCATCACGATCATCAGCGGCAACACCACGTACCAGCGGTCGTACTGGAATACCCAGCCGAGCACGTAGCCGATCGCCAGTAACTGCACGACGGTGCGCACGGCGGCCCACGCGAGCTTGCGTTCGAGATCGAGCTTGAGCGCCACCGAGACGGCACCGTTCACGACGATCAGCAGCGCGGCGATTGCGACATCCCACAGACTCAGGTTTTGCAGTGTCATTGGCCGGACTCCTGTTGGTACTGATGGGCGGGCGGCATCTCGGGCCGTGCCTCGGTCCGCGCGGTTTCGTCGAGCACGCCGGCGCGCATGGTCAGATGCCGCGCGCTCATGCGCGTGGCTTGCGCCGGATCGTGGGACACCCAGATCGACGCATGACGAGCGGGATCGGCGTCGAACCATGCGTGCACCAGTCCTTCGATCGCATGCGACGACTCCGGGTCGAGCGAGGCAGTCGGCTCGTCGAGCAACAGAACCTCGGGCGCGAGTTGCAGCACGCGAATCAGCGCGGCGATCTGCGCCTCGCCTCCGGACAACTCGCTTGCGCGCTTGTCGAGAAAGTCGTCGCCGCGGCCGGCCTGAGCGGCGAGGCTCGCCGCTCGCGCGCGATCGAAGCGTACGCTGCGATACGTGCGCAACTCGAACGGGTAGCGCAGATTGTCTTCGACGCTGCCGTCGAGCAGCGCGGGCCGCTGCCGGATATACGCGACGTTGCGCCGGTAGCGCGGAATGGCGGCGCGTTCCACCGGCGCGCCATGCCATATCACGCGTCCCGCATCGAGCGGATCGAGCAGCGCGAGGGCGCGCAGGAACACGCTCTTGCCCGAGCCTGACGGTCCGGTGATCGCGACACGGTCGCCTCCCTGTAAAGCGAAGGTGGTCGGCTGCAGCAACGTCTGGCCGCGCACGGCATCGCGCCGGACGATGCCTTCGGCGAGGACTAAGGGAACATCGGTCATGTTTGAATTTGTAATGGGGGATGCGTAAGGTCGAGGCTCGCTGCAACGTGTGTGTGGGTGCAACCTGCGCTCAACATGATAAAGCGTTGATAAAGCGCTAATAAAGCGCCGGCGGCACGGCGCTGGCGGTCAATGATCGGGCACGCAACGTGCTGCTCTTTGTTCAACGTAAAAGAATTAGCGGAGCCTCTCAATGGCAGTGTCGAGCACGACAGGACGGCGAATCGGAAAAATCATCGCGTGGCTGTTGGCGATTATCGTCATTCTGATTGTCGCGCTGACTATTTTTATTCTGACGTTCGACTGGAACCGGGCACGGCCTTATATCAACGACAAGGTCACGCAAGCGATCGGCAGGCCGTTCGCCATCAACGGCGATCTGAAGGTCGGCTGGCGGCATCCGGTCGGCGAAACCGGCTGGCGCGGCTGGGTGCCGTGGCCGCGTTTCTCGGCGGCCAATATCACCGTGGGCAATCCGGACTGGACGAAGCAGCCGCAGTTCGCCACGCTCGACGAGATCGACTTCCAGGTCAAGGTGCTGCCGCTGCTCGCGCACGATATCGTGATTCCCACCATCAACCTTGTGAATCCTTCGGTCGACCTCGAGCGCGTGCTCGACGGCCGCAACAACTGGACCTTCAAGCTGGCGGCGTCGAGCGCGCCTTCGGAATGGAAGCTCGAACTGCACGATATCGCCTTTGCCAAAGGCAATATCGCGCTGTCCGATCAGCAGAAAAAGGTCGATCTGCAGATGGCCATCGACACGCTCGGCCAGCCGATTCCGATCGGCGAAGCCATGAAGCAGCAGGAAGCGGCGTCGCGCAGTTCGTCGGCGCAAACCATCGGCAAGTCGGGTGCGAGCAAGCTGACTCAGCAGGCGAATGCGCAAGCGGCGTCGGAGGCCGCGGCGGCGTCCGCGGCGGCTGCCTCCGGCGCGTCGTCGACGGATATCAGCGCGTCGGGTACCACGGCGGCCACGGGCGCCTCGGGCGGCCTGGTCGCGGGCGGCTCGAAAGGCGCGAGCGAGGCCCTGGTTGCAGGCGCGAGCGGCGTGGGCGTGGCGTCCGCGCCGGCCTCGGCTTCGGGCGCGAGCGAGGCGCAGACGCAAGCCGGCGCGAAGCAGGAAATTCCGCCGTACGCCATCGGCTGGACCGTCAAAGGGACTTACAACAAGACGCCGGTGTCGGGCAGCGGCAAGGTCGGCGGTGTGCTCGCGCTGCAGGACGCGAACCGGCCGTTCCCGGTGCAAGCCGATGTCAAGGCGGGCGATCTGCATGTCGGCCTGGTCGGCACGATCACCGATCCGGCGCATCTTGCCGCGGTCGATCTGCGCCTCTGGCTGCAAGGCAACAGCATGGCGCGTCTCTATTCGCTGACTGGCGTGACGCTGCCCGACACACCGCCTTATGCAACCGAAGGGCGGCTCGTCGGCCAGTTCAAGTCCACGGGGAACGTCTTCAAGTATGAAAATTTTACAGGCCGGGTCGGCGGCAGCGATATCAACGGCTCAATGACCTATACGGCGCGTGAACCGCGTCCGCTGCTGCAGGGCGAACTCGTGTCGCATCTGCTGCAATTTTCCGATCTGGCGCCGGTGATCGGCGCGGACTCGAACGCCAGCAAGGCCAAGCGCGGCGACGCGACGACGCAGCCGTCCAACAAGGCGCTGCCGGTCGAAGAATTCCGCACCGACCGCTGGAAGGCGATCGACGCCGACGTGAAGTTCACCGGCCGGCGCATCGTCAAGGACGTGAATCTGCCGATCACGGATCTGTACACGCACGTGGTGATGACCGACGGCGTACTGTCGCTGGAACCGTTGAAGTTTGGCGTGGCCGGCGGCACGCTCGCTTCGGACATTCATCTGGACGGCAGCACGACGCCGCTCAAGGGCCGTTTCGCGACCTCGGCGCGGCATCTGAAGCTCAAGCAGTTGTTCCCGAACTTCAAGACGATGCAGAACGCCCTTGGCGAAATCAACGGCGACGCCGCGTTGACCGCCACGGGCAATTCGCCGGCGGCGCTCGCGGCAACGTCGAACGGCGAGGTCAAGGCGCTGGTGACGGACGGCACGGTGAGCCGTCTGCTGATGGAAGCGGCCGGGCTGAACGTGGCGAACGTCGTGTATGAAAAGCTGTTCGGCAATCGCGATGTGAAAATCAACTGCGCGGCCGCCGATTTTGTCGCGACCAACGGCGTGCTGGAATCGCGTGTGTTCGCGCTCGATACGGACGACGCCGTGATCGACATCGACGGCAACGTGAATCTGCGCGACGAGTCGATGGACCTCGGCGTGCATCCGCATACCAAGGGTTTCCGTGTCTTCTCGCTGCGTTCGCCGCTCTACGTGAAAGGCACTTTCAAGGACCCGCACGTCGGCGTGAACGCGGCCGCGCTGGCCTTGCGCGGCGGCGCGGCGGTCGGCCTCGGCCTGATCAATCCGTTCGCGGCGCTGATTCCGTTGCTCGCGCCGAGCAACAACAAGCCGTTGCCGTGCACGCAAATGCTCGCGCAGATCCGCCAGGCGCCGACGGCGCCGCCGCCGGGCGTAAAGCAGCAGCCCAAGTCGGCGATTTCTCTGGATGGCGCGCCGGTCAACAAATCATCGGGCGGCGCTTCGTCACCGGCGACGACGGATAAGAAGAAGCCGGCTGCGGTGTCGCCCGCCAGCGCGGCTACATACAAGGGAAGCTGATGCCTTTCATCCTGCCTTCGGATTGGCTGAGCTGGAGTTTCGGCGGCGGCCTGTCGTTGATCTTTTTGTGGCTGATCAGTGTGCCGCCCGGGCGCGACGACTTCGACAATTTCGACGACATTACGAGCAAACGAGACACGGCGAGCGCCGCACGCGCGCGCAGACAGATCACCTGAGAGACAAATCGAATCAAGGAAAGGTGATGACGCAACACCGTGTGATGAACTGTGTGAACAGACGGTGTTGCGAGCGTGAAGCGCAACTATAAAGCTAAAGGTCTACCTGAGCGGTCTACCTGAGCGAGCGCGGCGCGGCGTCTCCAGCAGCATCCTGACGACGCACCCCGCGACGCGCACCGCCTACGCGAGTCGCGCCGAATTCCGTCAGGATCCTGGCGCGAGCCCGGCTGGCAAACACCAGAAAGCCGAAGCCGTCGGCCTCATACCAGTAGCCGCCGTTCTCGAGACCGTCGAGCGGCTGCTCCAGCGCATTGGTAATGGATTCGATGCAACGGCGCCGTAACTCGGCGGGTGCCGGATAGGGCGGTTGTGCGCCACGCACACTGCACAGGAGTACATCGAGTCCCGGCAGCACGTGCGCATAAAGGACAGGCTCGTCTTGCGCGCGAGCACGCGCAATCTTGGTGTCGAGCTGACCGAACGGCTTGAAATGCCGTAGTACCGCGAGGAACGACTCATCGCCGTCCACCTTCGCGCGTCTACGCTTTTTCGGGAAGGACATAAAAATTCGCCTGAAAAAGAATTGCAAGAAACGCAGCGTCCTCATGCGACCACTCCCGGCTTCGCGCGCCGCACGTCGATCTTTTATAGCATACGACAAGGTCGGATTCACGGTGATTCGACAACAACGCCGCCCCACCGCCTCCCGCACGAATCATGCCGAACCGCCTCGCCGCGCGCTTTCGCTTCCTAGCCCACCTGTTTCCATCATAGACGCACGAGGCGTCGAAAAATCATCTCATACCAATAAAAAAGTCATTTTTGTGTGGGGCGGCGCATCTTGCCGGCACGTTGAAATATCTCGAATTCACGTCGATAATGGCCCGTCCGGCTGCCCTACACCGAGCTCGCCGATATCACACCGCAATGTCCCGCCGGCGCGGCGCTGCGTGGCCGGTCACGCGCACCGCCGCGGCTTGATCGACCGCTTGAGCGACCCTTTGCGACCCTTCGGGCGAACATGAAACTATTCACCAAGGGTCTGCTGCTGATTGCAGTGCCGAGCGCGGTCGAGCTGGCGCTTCTTGGGGTCGTCTTCGATACCCAGGAGCAGACAGCGCAGGCCGCGCAGTGGGTCACCAACAGCAAGCAGATTCTCTATCAGTCATCGGCCATCGTCGATCCGCTGCTGCGTCAGACGGCGCGGGTTCGCACGGGCATGGTGATCGGCGACGCGTCGCTGATCGACCGCCATACCGTGTGGGTCGATCTGGGCGACCGGCTGTCGAATCTCGAGGTGCTGGTCGCCGGCACGCCGCAACAGGTCGAACGCGTGCACAAGATGCAGCGGGCCATCGACGCGTATCGCACACAAACCGTCGCGATCTCGCAGGCGCTGCGCGAAGGGCGTCGTCCGACGTCGTTTGCGGCGCTGGAGACTGGCGCGTTGCCACAGCAGATCGCCGTGTTTCGCGATGAACTCGCGGCGTTCGGCGACGAGGCGTCGCGGCTCGACGCTGAACGTTCGGCCGCGCTCGCGCGGCGCCGCGACCATCAGCAGTACGCGCTGATCGGCGCCGTGCTGGGCTCGATGCTGATCTGGGCCGCGACCGCGGTGGCCTTTGCGCGCAGCATCGGCCGGCGACTGGAAGTGTTGACCGAGAACGCCGAGCGCTTGGGCAGCGGGCGCACGCTGGCGCCGGCGCTGTCGGGTAAGGACGAAATTGCCGCGCTCGACACCGTGCTGCATCAGACGGGCGCGCGCCTGCGTGCGGCGGAAGCCGAGCAGGCCATGCTGAAGACGCGGCTCGAAGCGCGCGCGCGGGAACTGGCGGGCGTCAACGAGGAACTGCGTCAGGAGACGCAAGATAATGAAATGTTCATCTACAGCGTGTCGCACGATCTGCGCTCGCCCTTGGTGAATCTGCAAGGCTTCTCGAAGGAACTGCAGGTCTCGTGCGACGAGTTGGGCAGCGTCGTCGAGGCGGCAAAATTGCCGCCAGCCGAGCATCGACGCATGGCGCATATTCTCGATGGCGAGATGCGCGAGTCCTTGCAATATTTGCGCACGGCAGTGACGCGGGCCGCGTCGATCATCGACGCATTGCTGCGTATTTCACGCGCGGGCCGGCTCGAATACCAATGGCAGCGTGTGAGCGTCGGGCGCGTGGTGGGCCGGGTGGTCGACGCACTCCAGGGCGCGATCGGGCAGCATGCCGCCGTGGTGACCGTGCGCGATCTGCCGCCCGCGTGGGGCGACCCCGGCGCGATCGAGCAGATTTTCAGCAATCTGATCGGCAACGCGCTGAATTATCTCGACCCGGCGCGCAACGGGCGTATCGAAGTCGGCGCGCTGGAACCCGAACCGGTCGAGCCGGCCGAGGCAGGCGAGCCGCGCGCGATCCGCATGCGCACGTATTATGTGCGCGACAACGGCCTCGGCATTCCGGCCGCCTATATGTCGAAAGTGTTCCGGGCGTTTCAGCGCCTGCACGGCGACGTCGCGAACGGCGACGGCATCGGTCTCGCGGTGGTGCGTCGCACGGTGGAACGGCATGGAGGCCGCGTGTGGGTCGAGTCGGCGGAGGGCGCGGGGTCGACGTTTTTCGTGGTGTTGCCGGAACAGCCCGCGCGTCTTTGAACTTGAGCAGGCAAAGAGGGCGGCGGCGCGGATAATCACAAGCGGCGGGCATCAACCCATCGTTGAGCACGGAGAGCATATGAATCACGGGGAAACGGTCAGCATCGTACTGATCGAAGATGACGACGGCCACGCCACGCTGGTCGAGCGCAATCTGCGCCGCGCCGGCATTTCGAACGGTTTCGTGCGCTTTCGCGACGGCCAGCAGGCGCTCGATTATTTCTTCGGCCCGGAGCCGTCAACGGCCGACGCCGCGAGTTCCCCGGCCGATCCCGCTAACAGCGCTGTGCCCGCGCGCGAAGATTTGATGAATTTCGTCGTGCTGCTCGATCTGAAAATGCCGCGGGTGGACGGCTTTGAAGTCTTGCGGCGTCTGAAAGAATCGCCGCAGACGGCCGCCGTGCCGGTGATCGTCCTGACCACGACCGACGACCCGCGCGAAATCGCGCGTTGCTACGAACTCGGCTGCAATGTCTATATCACCAAGCCGGTCGAATACGATGCGTTTATCGAAGCCGTGCGCCGCCTCGGTTTTTTCCTGCAGGTGGTCAAGCTGCCTTCAGGGCATCGTCTCGCGGCGCCGTGATGGAAGGTTCGCATGAAGCCGGCCGAAAGACGCTCGTGACAAGATAGACCACTTGTTGACCCTAGCCAGAGAAGACTCCGCATGACCGAAGAAGTGTCCGTGCCGCCCGCCGCCTACGTGCTGGTCGTCGATGACGACGAAGGCATCCTGCGGCTCGCGCGCAAGTCGCTCGAGCGCGCCGGCTGCCGGGTCGCAATCTGCGCCGGCGTCGAAGCGGCCCGTGAACGGCTCGCGGCAGGCGGCCCCGACTTGCTGGTGCTCGACTACCAACTGAGCGGGCCGGAAACCGGGCTGGACTTCTTTCGCCGTCTGCGCGCGGAAGGCGTGCGGATTCCCGCCATCCTCGTGACCGGCTTTACCGACGAATCGCGTGTTATCGAAGCGCTGCGCTCGGGCGTGTCCGACGTCGTGCCGAAATCCGGCGATTACCTCGATTACCTGCCCGAAGCCGTCGAACGGGTGCTCTCGCAAGTGCGCCTGCAGCGCGCCTCGGACGAAGCCTTATTGCTGCGCGATCGCGAGCAGCATTACCGCACCTTGTCGGAGGCGTTGCCGCACCTCGTCATGACCTGTAATGCCACGGGCGACTGCGATTTTCTGTCCAAGCAGTGGTACGACTACACGGGCGTCGCTGAAAGCTGTTCGTACGGTCTCGCCTGGCTCGACGCCGTGCATCCGGACGACCGCGAGGAGATTCGCCGAAGCTGGCTCAAAACGGTGTCGAGCAACGCCGGCGACTACCGGCACGAGTTGCGGATTCGCCGTTACGACGGCGAATATCGCTGGTTCGACTTGCGCGTGGTGGCGATGCGCGACGCCGAGGGCAACGTCAGTAAATGGTTCGGCAGTTGCACGGACATTCATTCTCAGCGCGAGGCGGCCGAGGAGCGCGAACGGCTGCTGGCGTCGGAGCAGGCCGCCCGCCAGACCGCCGAAGAAGCCAATCGCGCCAAAGACCGCTTTCTGGCCATGCTCTCGCACGAATTGCGCACGCCGCTCACGCCGGTGCTGGCCGGCGCCAGCGTGCTGGAAATGATTCCGGGTCTGCCCGATCAGGCGCGAGCGAGCGTGCGCATGATCCGTCGCAACGTCGAACTCGAAGCGCGGCTGATCGACGACCTGCTCGATCTCACGCGCGTGGCGAACGGCAAGCTGCGGCTGTCGCTGGAAACTGTCGACGTGCACGACGTGATCGACAGTGTGCTCGAACTGTTTCGCAGCGAGATCCAGGTCAAGCAGCAGGACGTGCACGTCCATAAAGACGCGCAGCATCATTACGTGCTGGCCGATCGCGCGCGGCTGCAGCAGATGCTGTGGAATCTCATTCGCAACGCCGCCAAGTTCACGCCGGACGGCGGCCATATTTACGTGCGCACGCGCGACGAACGCATGCACGTGCAGATCTCGGTCGAAGATACGGGGATCGGCATCGAGCCGGACCAGATCGGCAAACTCTTCAATGCGTTCGAGCAAGGCAACCAGAACATGACACGGCAGTTCGGCGGCCTCGGCCTCGGTCTCGCGATCACGAAGGCGTTGACCGACGTGCACGGCGGCACGGTGACCGCGCAAAGCCCGGGCGCGCACTGCGGCGCGACCTTCACGATTACCTTGCCGACGGCCGCGGCACCGCAGGTGACTTCGCCGGTCGTGGTGCCCGACGAAGTGCATTCGGGCGGTCTGCTGAACATCCTGCTGATCGAAGACCATGTGGACACCGCGGAGGTCATGGAGCAACTGATTCGCAGCCTCGGCCATGAAGTCACGACCGTGGGCCGGGTCGACGATGCATTAGCCGCCACGCAATCGCAGACCTTCGATCTGATCGTCAGCGACGTAGGATTGCCCGACGGTACCGGTCTCGACTTCATCAAAGCGTTCCGCGAGCACTCGGACGCGCCCGCGGTCGCATTGACCGGCTTCGGCACCGACGAAGACGTGCGTCGTTGCCTGAGCGCCGGTTTCACCTCGCATCTGACCAAGCCGGTTAATTTCAGTCAGCTCGAGACGATGATCGAAGTCGCGGTGACTCAGAAGGAGCAGCGGGACGCGTGAGCGTCGAGGCCGCCGGCATTGACCCAAATAAGGCAAAAGGCCTGTTGCGATCGGATCGCAACAGGCCTTTTGCTTATGACTGACTCCGGCTGACGCGCCGGAATAGTTAGCGCGGCGAGTTCTTCAACGAATCGCGGATTTCACGCAGCAGCAGCACGTCTTCCGGCGTCGGCGGCGGTTCCGCCGGCGCGGCTTCTGCCGGCTTGCGCAAATTGTTGATGAACTTGACCATCAGGAAAATGATGAACGCGAGAATCACGAAGTTGATCAGCACGGTGATGAACGAGCCGTAACCGAATACGGCAACGCCCGCCGTTTGCAAGTCTTTATACGACTCGGGGCTGCCCTTGAAGGTCGGCGGAATGGGACCGAGGCGAACGAACTTATTGGAGAAGTCGAGGCCGCCGGTGGCGAGCCCGACAACCGGCATGATCAGGTCTTTAACAATTGAATTGACGATGGTGGAGAACGCGCCGCCGATAATCACACCGACTGCCAGATCCATCACGTTGCCCTTGAGGGCAAATTCCTTGAATTCCTTGACCATGCTCATAGAGGTTCCTCCCAGAAATCGATATTCGAATGATACCAACCTGAGAAGGATAGGCTAGTCTTTTGGCCAGGGCGGCGAGGATTGTTTTTTATTGTGGAAACAGTGGCTCGCTATGCCGTGCGCGTTCTATATGCGCGGCAAACGTGACTGGGTCTGTATTGGTGCCGCACAACAGTACGCCCACGCGTTTGCCTTGCAGCTGTTCGCGCAACGGGCCGAGCAAGCCGGCGGTCGCCGCGGCGCAGGCCGGCTCGACGGCGAGCTTCAGTTGTCCGAACAAGGTCAGCATGGCCGCACGCAATTGGTCATCCGATACCGTGACGAGCTGATCTATATGCCGCCGGCACAATTCGTAGCTGTATTCTTCGGTGTGCGGCGACATGAGCGAGTCGGCAATGCCGTGCATCTGGCGCATCTTGACTGTGTGATTGGCGGCGAAACTCTTGCCCATGACATCCGCGCCTTCGGGTTCCACGCCATACACATGCACGTTCGGATTCGCCAGGCGCATGGCGGTTGCCACACCCGCCGCGAGGCCGCCGCCGCCGATCGGCACGATCACCGCTTCGAGATCCGGTGTTTGCGTGGCCCACTCGTAGCCGAGCGTGGCCGAGCCCAGCACCGTGCGATAGCCGTTGAACGGATGCACGAAATAGCGGCCTTCTTCGGCCTCGATCCGGCGCACCAGTTCGAATGCCTCGGCAATGTCCTGCGCGAACACGATTTCGGCGCGGTATTGCCGGCACAGCGCCACGCGCGCCGGATTGGCCGCGTGAAACAGCACGACCTTGGCGCTGATGCCGAGGCGCATGGCCGCATACGCGACCGCCACCGCATGATTGCCGCCAGACACGCACGTGACGCCTGCGCTGCGCTGTGCTTCGTCGAGTGCGAGCAGGTTGGTGAACGCACCACGCGCCTTGAAGCTACCGCCCGCCTGCAACAACTCGAACTTGAAATTCACCACCGTGCCTTCGAGCGACGGAAAGTCCGCCCTGTCGAACACCGGCGTTCGCGCCACCCACGGCGTCAACGCAAAATGCTGTGCAGCGATGTCGTCGAGCGTGGGGATCGGCTCGCCGTCGATCGTATGGTCAGTGTGTTGCGGCGTGGCGGTGGACATGGCGTGGGCGTGCGTGGCTCGGTATGGGTAAGACTCTTTCTACGTGCGTCGGTTTCAGTGCGCGTGCGCGTCGACCGACATGCTGTGAATGAATTTGTGCAGGAAACGCTCGCATGCCACCAACTGATCCAGCGCGACGAATTCGTTGGGCTTGTGCGCCTGCTCGATGCTGCCGGGTCCGCAAACAATGCTCGGAATGCCCGCGAGCGAGAACAGGCCGGCTTCCGTGCCGTAGGCCACCTTGCGTTTGTCCTGATCGGCGGTCAACGCGCGCACCAGTTGCGTGATGGCGGCTTGTTCAGACGAATCGAGCCCCGGCGCCGCGGCGATCTTCGTGATCTCGATTGCCGCCGATGGATGCTCGCGCAACATTTTCGGCAGCAGCGTTTCGCGTGCGTATTGATCGATGCGCGCGAAGATCGGTTCGGGATCGAGCGTGGGCAGGTTGCGGAACTCGAACTGGAACTTGCATTCGGCCGGCACGGTATTAATCGCGTTGCCACCGACGATCGTGCTGGTTTGCGCGGTGGTGAAGGGCACGTCGTACAGTTCGTCGAACGGGCCTTGCTCGCGGAATTGATCGCCCATGTCGCGGATATAGCAGATCAGCCGCGCGGCGTATTCGATCGCGTTCAAACCCTTCGGCGTTAGCGACGAATGCGCCGCCTGACCGCGCACGCAGCACTGGTAGGCGTTGATGCCTTTGTGCGCCACGATCGGCCGCATGCTGGTCGGCTCACCGACGATGCAGCCGTCCGGCTTCACGCCGCGCTTCATCAGGTCGGCGATCAGGAGCGGCGCGCCGGCGCAGCCCACTTCCTCGTCGAAGGAGAGCGCAAAGTGAATCGGCTTGGCGAGTTTGGTGCGCTGCATTTCCGGCACAAGCGTCAGCGCCGCGCCAATGAAGCCTTTCATGTCGCAGGTGCCGCGGCCGTACAGATTGTCGCCGCGAATTTCCGGCTTGAACGGATCGCTGTCCCATTGCTGGCCGTCAACCGGCACGACGTCGGTATGGCCCGACAGCACCACGCCGCCGTTCGTTTCGCCGTTGTGCGCGGGAATCGTCGCGAACAGGTTGGCCCATTTGCCGCTTGCGTCGTGCGTGAGCGTGGCCTCGACGCCGGCCGCGCGCAATTCGTCGCGCACTGTTTCGATCAGACCGAGATTCGGATTGCGGCTGACCGTGTCCATCGACACGAGGCGGGCGACCCACGGGAGCGAAACGGGCGAAGACGAGGTGGACTGCGGCGTGGACTGCGCTGTTTCAGCGACATGAGACATGACAAGACTCCGGCATTTGAGTCTTTCGATCATACCCAAAAAAAAGACGCCCGTATGCTGCGGTGCGTGTTTGCGCACCGCAGCATGAATGGGAAAAACGCTAGACGTACCCCGGTTTTCGACGCTGCGCTAGCGCTGCCGCTGCCGTGTAACGCACGAACTTATCGCGCGGCCGCGCTCGCCGCGGTGCCACGGCTCGGCGTGCCGAGCGCGCGCAAGGTTTCCTTGACGGTGGCGACACGCACCGCCAGATCGGGGCTGCGCGTTTCGATACGCAGCTTGTCCTGACCCGCGAGCTTGATGTGCTTGTGTTTCTGCACCATCTCGATGATCCGCATCGCGTCGATCGGCGGGTTGGGGATGAACTGCAAGCCGATCACCGCTTCGCCGGCATCGATCTTCGAAATGCCGAGCGGTTTGGCCGCCAGCCGCAGACGATGCGTCTCCACCAGCGCATGCGCTTGCGGCGGCAGCTTGCCGAAACGATCGATCAGTTCTTCCTGAATGCTGTCGATCGAATCGTTGTGCTCGCAATTAGCCAGCCGCTTGTAGAGCGACAGACGCTCCTGCACGTCGCCGCAATAGTCCGCGGGGAGAATCGCCGGCGCATGCAGGTTGATCTCGGTGGTCGCTGCGAGCGGCGCGGTGAGATCCGGCTCCTTGCCTTCCTTGAGCGCCTTCACCGCGTCGTTCAGCATGTCGGTGTAGAGCTGGAAGCCGATCTCGTGAATCTCGCCGGATTGTTTATCGCCGAGCACTTCACCCGTGCCGCGAATCTCGAGGTCGTGCATGGCCAGATAGAAGCCCGAACCGAGTTCCTCCATCTGCTGGATCG
This sequence comes from Paraburkholderia sp. BL25I1N1, assembly GCF_003002025.1. Classification (GTDB taxonomy): domain Bacteria; phylum Pseudomonadota; class Gammaproteobacteria; order Burkholderiales; family Burkholderiaceae; genus Paraburkholderia. Next base: position 74,783 of record NZ_PVZB01000015.1, on the reverse strand, counting down.
CCTCCAGCCGGCGTTGCGCCTGTTTGGTCAGCCCTTGCGGATCGTGAACGAGCAGATACGAATACGCCTGGTGATGCGAACGGCCCACCCGGCCACGCAACTGGTGCAATTGCGCAAGACCGAACTTGTCGGCGCGATGAATCAGGATGGTATTGGCGCTCGGCACGTCGATGCCGGTTTCGATAATCGTCGTGCACAACAACACGTTCGCGCGCTGCGCAACGAAGTCGCGCATCACGCGTTCGAGTTCGCGTTCGTGCATCTGGCCGTGCGCGACCGCGATGCGCGCTTCAGGCACTAGCGCTTCGAGCATCTGCCGGCGATTCTCGATCGTCTCGACTTCGTTGTGCAGGAAGTAGACTTGGCCGCCGCGCTTCAACTCGCGCAGCATGGCTTCGCGAATCACGCTGTCTTCCTCGCGACGCACGAAGGTTTTGATCGCGAGGCGCTTCTGCGGCGCGGTGGCGATCACGGAGAAATCGCGCAGGCCTTCGAGCGCCATGCCGAGCGTACGCGGAATCGGCGTGGCGGTCAGCGTGAGCACGTCCACTTCGGCACGCAAGGCCTTCAGCGCCTCTTTCTGACGCACGCCGAAACGGTGTTCCTCGTCGATGACCACGAGTCCCAGCCGCTTGAATTGCACGTCGGACGAGAGCAGCTTGTGCGTGCCGATCACGATATCGACCGTGCCTTCGTTGATCTGTTGGATTGCCGCGCTGACTTCCTTGGTGGATTTGAAGCGCGACAGCTCGGCGATCCGCACCGGCCAGTCGGAGAAGCGGTCGCTGAAAGTCTGCGTGTGCTGCTCGGCGAGCAGCGTAGTGGGCGAGAGCAGCGCGACCTGTTTGCCGCCCATCACCGCGATGAACGCCGCGCGCAATGCCACTTCGGTCTTGCCGAAGCCGACATCGCCGCACACGAGGCGATCCATCGGCTTGCCGCTCGTCATGTCGCCGATCACGGCAGCGATCGCCGCGGCCTGGTCCGGCGTTTCCTCGAAGCCGAAGCTCTCCGCGAACTTCACGTAGTCTTTCGGTTCGAGCGCGAACGCGTGGCCTTCACGTGCCGCGCGGCGTGCGTAGAGATTCAGCAGTTCGGCCGCGGTATCGCGGATCTGTTGCGCGGCCTTGCGCTTGGCTTTTTCCCACTGGCCGGAGCCGAGCGAATGCAGCGGCGCGCTTTCCGGATCGGCGCCGCTGTAGCGCGAGATCACGTGTAGCTGGGCGACAGGAACGTACAACTTGCTATCGCCCGCGTATTCGAGGTGCAGGAACTCGGTCTCGCCCTCGCCGAGATCCATGGTGACGAGTCCCATATAGCGGCCGATGCCGTGCTGCGAATGCACGACCGGATCGCCCACCTTGAGCTCGGACAGATCGCGCACCATCGAATCGACGTTGCTCGCCTGTTCCTGACGGCGGCGCCCCGCGCGACGCGCGAGCGGACCATACAGCTCGGTCTCGGTGATGATCGCGATGCCGTCGACCGGCACCGCAAAGCCGTTGGCGAGCGGCGCGACGCCCAATGAAAAGCGCTCGTCGCTCGTCAGCCAGTCCTGGAAGCTGTCGCTCGATACCGGCCGCAGTTGATTGTCGGCGAGCAATTGCAGCAGCGTTTCGCGCCGGCCCGCCGATTCGGTGGCGAACAGCACGCGATTCGGCGTGGTGTCGAGATAGGCGCGCAAGGCCGAAACCGGATCTTCCGCATGACGGTCGATCGCGAGATTCGGCAATGGCGTGGACCAGCCGCCGCCGGCGTTCGCAGGCAATGAGAGCCGCGCGAACGGTTTGGCGAGCGTGAAGAAATCCTCGTCCGACAGGAACAGACGCTGCGGCTCCAGAATTGGCCGGTCGCGGTCGTGCGAGAGGAAGTTGTAGCGCTGCTTCGTGTCGTTGGTAAAGCGCCGGATCGCCGCTTCGAGATCGCCGACGAACGCCAGTTGCGCGCCTTCGGGCAGGTAATGGAACAGCGTGGCCGTGTCTTCGAAGAACAGCGGCAGATAGTATTCGATCCCCGCCGACGGCACGCCGTTGCCGATGTCCTTGTAGATCGACGCGCGGCTCGGGTCGCCCTCGAAGGTCTCGCGCCAGCGGCTGCGGAAGGCGGTGCGGGCGGCTTCGTCGAACGGAAACTCGCGGCCGGGCAGCAGGCGCACGTCTTTCACCGGGTAGAGGCTGCGCTGCGTGTCCGGGTCGAACGCGCGGATCGAGTCGACCTGATCGTCGAACAGGTCGATCCGGTAGGGCAAGGGGGAGCCCATCGGATAGAGATCGAGCAGCGAGCCGCGCACGCAGTATTCGCCCGGACGCACCACCTGGCTCACGTGTTCATAGCCGGCCAGCGTCAACTGCGCCTTGAGTTTGGCTTCGTCGAGCCGCTGACCTTGCGAGAAGGAAAACGTGTAGGCGGCCAGGAACGAGGCGGGCGGCATGCGGTACAGCGCCGTCGTGGCGGGCACCAGCAGGATGTCGCAGCGGCCTTCGCCGAGATCGTGCAGCGTGGCGAGACGCTCCGAGACCAGATCCTGATGCGGCGAAAAGGTGTCGTAAGGGAGCGTTTCCCAGTCCGGCAGCAGACGCACGCGCGCCTCGGGCGCGAAAAAGCCGATTTCCTGCGCAAGACGCTGCGCATCGACGGCGCTTTCGCACACCACCGCGAGCAGCGGCACCTGCTCGCGATAGGCGAGATGGTAGCGGGCGATCAGCAGCGCGTCGGACGAGCCGTGCGTGCCGTCGAAGGCGAAACGCTGGCCGGCCTTGACGAGCGCGACGGGCGGGGAGTACTGCGATGATGCGGCGATGTCTGGCATAGAAGAGAAAAAGCGGCCTCAGGCTCACACGTGACCGGCAAGTTTACGCGCGTCGGGGCGTGGATGCGAAGGACCTATTATAAAATCCATCCTTTACTTTGACTTCGCGGCATCCGCACTCGTGACTTCCCGTCTATTTGCCCTGATTCCGTGCGCTGGCACCGGCAGCCGTTCCGGCGCCGCGATGCCCAAACAATATCGCACTGTTGCCGGCCGCGACATGTTGCATTACTCGCTGGCGGCATTCGACGCCTGCAGCGAGTTTGCGCAAACCCTCGTCGTGATCGCTCCGGACGACGCTCATTTCGACGGCCGCCGCTTCGGCGGCTTGCGTTTCGCGGTGCGCCGCAGCGGCGGGGCCTCGCGCCAGGCGTCGGTGCTCAACGGTCTGCATGCGCTCGTCGAGTTCGGCGCGCGTGACGACGACTGGGTGCTGGTGCACGACGCGGCGCGCCCCGGCATCACGCCCGCGCTGATCCGCACGCTGGTCGGCGCGTTGAAGGACGACCCGGTGGGCGGCATCATGGCCTTGCCCGTGGCGGACACGCTGAAGCGCATCGACGCGGCTTCTTCCGATGGCCGGATCGCCCGCACCGAGGCGCGCGACGGCTTGTGGCAGGCGCAGACGCCGCAGATGTTCCGCATCGGCATGCTGCGCGAGGCGATCCTGCGCGCGCAGGCCGACGGTCACGATCTGACCGACGAAGCGAGCGCGATCGAATGGCTGGGCCACGCGCCGAAGCTGGTGCAGGGCAGCTTGCGCAACTTCAAGGTGACGTATCCGGAAGACTTCGATCTGGCCGAGGCGATTCTGAGCCGGCCAGCGGCTGCGTCCTGACTGGACGAATTCAATTTTAACTAGCGGGCTTGAGGACTTGACGCATATGGATTTCAGAATTGGGCAAGGGTATGACGTGCATGCGCTGGTGCCGGGACGCCCGTTGATTATCGGCGGCGTGACGATTCCTTATGAGCGCGGTCTGCTCGGCCATTCGGATGCGGACGTGCTGCTGCACGCCATTACCGACGCCATTTTCGGCGCCGCCGCGATGGGCGATATCGGCCGGCATTTTTCCGACACCGACGCGAAGTTTGCCGGCGCGGACAGCCGCGTGTTGCTGCGTGAATGCTTTGCGCGTGTGAAAGCGGCGGGATTTTCCATCGCCAACGTGGATAGCAGCGTGGTCGCGCAGGCGCCGAAGCTGGCGCCGCATATCGAAGGCATGCGCGCCAATATCGCCGCCGATCTCGGTCTGCCGGTCGAGCGCGTCAACGTCAAAGCCAAGACCAACGAAAAGCTCGGCTATCTCGGCCGAGGCGAGGGCATTGAAGCTCAGGCCGCGGTTCTGCTGATCAAGAACTGAGCCCGGTTTTACAGGAGGCGCGCGGCAACGGCAGTCAAGTCGCGCCGCGCGCATTCAACAGCGCGGCGGCCTTTTCACCGGCACGACTCAGAGCGTGGCGCCGCCGATTGGGCGGTTGCAAGCGCACAGCTCGTCCGTTTGCAGGCCGTCCAGAATCCGCAGCACTTCTTCCGGATTGCGGCCCACGTTCAGATTGTTCACCGACACATGCTGGATCGTGTTGTCCGGATCGATGATGAAGGTGGCGCGCAGCGCGACACCCGCTTCCTGATCACGCACGCCGAGCTGATCGATCAACTCGCCCTTCACGTCGCCGAAGGAATAGTGATTCAGCCGGTTCAGGTCCTTGTTCTCGCGGCGCCATGCCAGCTTCACGAATTCGTTGTCGACGCTGCCGCCCATCAACACTGCGTCACGTTCCTCGAAATCCCTGACCAGCTTGCCGAACTCGACGATCTCCGTCGGACACACGAATGAGAAATCCTTCGGGTAGAAGTAGATGATCTTCCATTTGCCCGGAAACGACTGCTCCGTGATCTCTTCGAATGCCGAAATGCCGTTCTCTTCATGATGATTGAAGCCCGGCTTCGCCGCCGTGACGGTGAATGCTTCAACTTTATCGCCGACCGTTTTCATGCGAGTGCTCCTTCGTGCGTCGGAAAACAGCATGTCTGAAGCGACTAACTCGTCGCAACGAACGCGTTACACGTTATCTGCTTTCGCCTCTGTCGGGCGATGCCCGTTCCGTTAGGCGCCCTTGGCCAGCGGAAATTCGATGGTGACTTCGAGACCCGGTCCAGGCGTGCGATTGCGCAAGCGCAGCGCGCCGCGGTAACGGCCCACGAGGCGTTGAACGATGGCCATGCCTAGGCCCGTGCCGTTCGCCTGGGTGCGCGCCGAATTCACACGGTAGAACGGCCGTGTAACGAGCGATAGCTGGTCTTCCGGAATGCCGGGCCCTTCGTCGACCACCGAGAGCTCGACCCGCGAGTGCGACACCCGCGTTTCCAGGATCACGTGCGGAATGCCGTCGCCATCGCTCAAGCCATATTTGCGTGCGTTTTCGAGCAGATTGCCGACCACCCGGCGCATGTCGGTCTCGTCGGCCTCGATCACCGCCGACGGCGCGAGCCGCGTGATCAGGCGCATGCTGTCTTCGCTCTGCATGCGCGCGGCCAACTCGCCCGCGATCACGGACAGGTCGACAGGCTCCGGCACGCGCTGCACCGGGCGCGCGTAGTCGAGGAACCGGCCGATGATCATGTCCATCTGCTCGATGTCATCGACCATCGCGTCTTTGGTAGCCTGGTCCGACGGGCTCATTTCGGTTTCGAGCCGCAGACGCGCAAGCGGAGTGCGCAAGTCGTGCGAGATGCCGGCAAGCATCAGCGCGCGGTCGGCTTCGAGCTGTTCGAGGTCCTGCACCATCTGGTTGAAACTGCGATTGGTTTCCGCGGCCACGCCCATGCCGCGCTCAGGCAGCGGCTCGGGCGACTGCCCGGAGCCGACCTTGCGCGCGGCCATGGCGAGGCGCGCGAACGGACGGTTCACGAGACTCGTGATGAAGGCCGCGCCGAATAGCGACAGCGCCAGCGCGAACACACCCCAGCCGGCCCATTGCAAACCGGTGGCGTTGTCGAGCTGATCGCGGTCGAGCGCGACCCAGTAGTCGTCGTCGTCGATCTTGAAGCTGATCCAGACGCCGGGGATGTCGTTCACGCTCTGGGCAATCACGGTGTCGTCGCCGAGGCGGCCGCGAATGTCGTGTTCGATCAGCCGGTTCAGCGACTCGTCGGGCTGGAGCTTGTACTTGTCGGTGGTTTCGCGCGGGTACACGCGCACCCCTTCATTGCTTTCCAGATCCTGCAGCAGGGCGCGCCGCAGGTCGGGATCGGAATAGAGGAGTGCGGTGCGCGTGAGCTTGACGATGGCGACGAGCTGCAGCGCCACGCGCTGCGCGCGCGGCTCGCGTTCGATCACCCGGAAGCTCTGGAACCACGCGGCGAGACTGACTGCGATCAACAGCGCGATCAACAGAAAGGTCCGCCAGAAAAGGCCGCCGAACGCGAGCGTCAGGAGGCGCCGGTCGATCCGCATGGGCCCTTCTTATCTGAAATCAAAAACTGGAGGTGAGAACAAACTCAGGCTGCACCGTCGGGGATGAACACGTAGCCCAGACCCCAGACGGTCTGGATGAAACGCGGGCTGCCCGGATCGGGTTCGATCAGCTTGCGCAGACGCGAGATCTGCACGTCGAGGCTGCGGTCGAACACTTCGTACTCACGGCCGCGTGCGAGCTCCATGAGCTTTTCACGCGACAGCGGCTGGCGCGGATGACGCGCGAACACCTTGAGCACCGAGAACTCGCCCGTGGTCAGCGGAATTTCCTGGCCGGCCTTGGTGAGCGTGCGGGTGGCGAGATTCAGCGCGAACTCGCCGAACTCGAATACCTCGGTGGTTTCGGACGGCGCGCCCGGCAACTCCGACGGTGACTGGCGGCGCAGCACCGCGTGGATGCGCGCAACCAGCTCGCGCGGGTTGAACGGCTTGGGCAGATAGTCGTCGGCGCCCATTTCCAGGCCGACGATCCGGTCGACGTCTTCACCCTTGGCCGTCAGCATGATGATCGGCGTACGGTCGTTGCTGCCACGCAGGCGGCGGCAGATCGACAGACCGTCTTCGCCCGGCAGCATCAGATCGAGCACCAGCAGATCGAAGCGCTCACGCACCCAAAGCTTGTTCATGGACGGCGCGTTCTCGGCGACATAGACGTTGAAGCCCTGTTCACCGAGGTAGCGGCGCAGCAGATCGCGCAGGCGTGGATCGTCATCGACGACGAGGATTTTCGAAGGGTTTTTGGTTTCCATGGTCGGCATCTTAGCGCGATTAGAAAGGGGTGCGCGTTTGCATCATTTAACGGGTTACAGTCAGTTACAAAATTTACCCGCACTGTGGCACGACGTAAAGCGGGGGCAGGTAGACTCCTTTACTGAATGCGGCTGTTCGGTGGATACTTCACACGACTAAAACTCTCGCACCCGGCTCGTTACCGGGGTTTGTATACGCATTTGAGGTAGCCGGTTGCCGCGCCACGAAGGGAACAACATGAAGGGAGGGGTTTGGCCGAATGTGCGCCTAAGCGTGATTGCACTGGCGGTAGCCGGTACGCTGGCAGGCTCACTAGGACCAACGCTCGCCCATGCCCAGCCTTCCGCCGACAGAGCCATGAGCCAGCGCGCGCCCAGGCAGGGCAAGGCCAACCGCCACGACCCGAGCACCGACCATCCCGCATCAGACGTCATGTTGCGCACCGCAGTTCCCCCCGATCTCGATCAACGTCGTCGCGACGGTCATATGACGCCCGACGAACGGCGCCTGTTGCGGCAGCACATCGAAGATGCTGTCCGCGAACTCTACAAACGGTAGCTATTATCGTGCCAGCCCTCGGCACGCGGTTCACGCTTCTTCCCTGCGTGAAAGAATTCGTTGCACTTTCCCTGTCCACTCTCCCCGTTCAATCTGCCGAAAAGTCGTCAGAACGAAGCGCGCGATGTATGCAGTGCGCACGCAACGCCTCTCCATGACATCGCGGCAACCTCGATGACCGATGATGAAATTGCACGCGCGTGGTAGTTGTGGCCGCAAGTTTGTAGCGTCGGCGTTTGCCTTGGCGGTGGTGACACTAAGCGGCCCGGCGGCCGCGGTGCAGCCTGGCGCGACTCGTGTTCCACACATCAGGCACGCTCTGCCGGGCGCCGACGAGCAGGCCGCTTCGCAGCATGAACAAAGCGTCCTCGATGCCGACGATGCGCGCTTCTTCCTGACACGTGTCGGCTTCGCGCCGGATAGCGCCGAACTCGCGCAATACGTTGGACTCACGCGAGCGCAGGCCGTCGATAAAGCACTCGCGAGCGCGCGGACCGAGGCGGTCACGCCACTACCCGACTGGATCCTCGAACCGATTCCGACTCGCGAGACGAAGAAAGCGTGGACCGACGATCAACGTCGCGAGGAGCAGCGACTGCGCGCGCAGCGTTACGAAATATTACGCTCATGGTGGGTGCGCGAGATGTTGACCACACCGTCGCCGCTCACCGAGCGCATGACGCTGTTCTGGCATAACCACTTCACCTCGGGTCAGGACAAGGTGCCGTATCCGCAGCAGATGGCGCAGCAGAACATGCTGTTGCGGCGCGACGCGCTCGGCAACTTCGGCGAGTTATTGCACGACGTCGCGAAGGATCCGGCGATGCTGCAATACCTCGACGGCGCAAGCAATCGCAAGGGTAAGCCCAACGAAAATTTCGCCCGTGAAGTGATGGAGCTGTTCACGCTAGGCGAAGGACACTACACGCAGCGTGACGTGTCGGAGGCCGCGCGCGCCTATACGGGCTGGAGTCTCGATCCGGACACGCAGGCCTACGTGTGGCGCGCCAACCAGCACGACGACGGCGAGAAGACTGTGCTCGGCGAGACAGGGCCATTCGACGGCGATCAGGTGCTCGATATCCTGCTCGCGCGGCCGGAAACGGCCACCTTCGTGACCGCCAAACTGTGGCGCGAATTTGTCTCGGACACGCCGGACCTGTCGCGCGTCGAACCGATCGCGGCGCGGTTTCGCGCGAGCCACTACGATATCAAGGTCGCGCTGCGGGGAGTCTTTCTGAGCGAGGCGTTCTGGGACGACGGCGATCGGGGTGTCCTCGTGAAGTCGCCGGCGGAGTTCGTGGTCGGCACGCTGCGCGCGTTCGACATCGGCTACGACAATACGGCGCCGTTCGCCTCGCAAATCCGCACGCTCGGCGAGAACCTGTTCTACCCGCCGAACGTCAAAGGATGGCCGGGCGGCACGACATGGATCAACAGTTCCACGCTGCTTGCCCGCAAGCAATTCGTCGAGCAACTGTTTCGCGCGACCGAGGCCGCCGGCCCGCAGCGCATGACCAGTCCGACGACCACAAGGATCGCCGCGAGCGGCACCATGCCCGACATGCAGCCGGCTCCCACGCTGCAGCGCGCGATGGCGCGCGCCGCTCAAGGCGGCAAAGGTGGCGTACGCTTCGACATCGAGACATGGCTTGCGCACTACAACACCGCGCCGACGGCCAGGCCGGGGTTGTCGACCGAGCTGCAGTTGCAGCATGCGGTCCTGCCGCTCACGCCGGTCGATGCGATCGAAACCGGTTCGACCGCGAGTGCGTATCTGGAGGCATTGCTGATGGACCCGGCGTATCAATTGAAGTGAACCGCTGAACTAAGCACGCACAAGGCAGCTAAAAAGAATGTGTCTGTCGACGGCGATACGACTCGCGCCGCGGCAATCGAACGAGGTGCAGGATGAAACGACGCAGCTTTCTCTCGATGAGCGCGGCCGCGAGCGCGACCCTCTGGCTGCCCCGCGCATTCGGCGCGCAAATGGCGGCGCCGGGCGCGTCTTCGGCACGCGGCTACGACAACCTGTTGATTCTTGTTGAACTGAAGGGCGGCAACGACGGTTTGAATACGGTGATTCCCTTTGCCGATCCCACGTACTACCAGTTGCGCAAGAACATCGGCATCAAACGCGAACAGGTCATTCAACTCGACGAACGCACCGCGCTGCATCCGTCCTTGCAAGCGTTGATGCCGCTATGGCGTGACCAGCAACTGGCGATCGTGCAGGGCGTGAGCTATGCGCAACCGAACCTGTCACACTTCCGCTCGATCGAAATCTGGGACACCGCGTCGCGTTCCGACCAGTATCTGCGCGAGGGGTGGCTAACGCGCGCATTTGCCCAAACGCCGGTGCCCGCCGGTTTTGCCGCCGACGGCGTGGTGATCGGCAGCGCCGAGATGGGGCCGCTCGCGAACGGCGCGCGCGCTATCGCGCTGGTCAATCCGGCGCAGTTCGTGAAGGCTTCGCGGCTTGCCACGCCGGTATCGCTGCACGAGCGCAATCCCGAACTGGCGCATATTCTCGACGTCGAAAACGACATCGTGAAAGCCGCCGACCGGCTGCGCCCCGTGCAAGGGCAGGCGCCGTTGAAGACCGTGTTTCCCGACGGCGCGTTCGGCAGTTCGATCAGAACGGCGATGCAGGTTCTGGCAGCCGGCGAAGTTCCAAAAGACGTTGCGTCGCGCAACGCGCAGCAGGAATCGCCGCAGCGAGGCCAAGGCGTGGCGGTGATCCGTCTCACGCTGAACGGTTTCGACACGCACCAGAACCAGCCGGGTCAACAGGCGGCGCTGCTCAAGCAGCTCGCGGAAGGATTGATGTCGATGAAGTCGGCGCTTGTCGAGCTTGGCCGTTGGGACGATACGCTGGTGATGACCTATGCCGAGTTCGGCCGGCGTCCGCGTGAGAATCAGAGCAACGGCACCGATCACGGCACCGTGGCGCCGCATTTCGTCGTGGGCGGACGCGTGCGCGGCGGCCTGTACGGCGTGCCCCCGGTGCTCGCGCGGCTCGACGGCAATGGCAACTTGCCGGTCGGCGTCGATTTCCGGCAGCTTTACGCCACCGTGCTCGGGCCTTGGTGGGGACTCGACGCGTCGACGATCCTGCAGCAGCGGTTCGAACCGCTGCCGTTGCTACGCGCATGACGACGTGCTGAACGCGCCTCGCGTAAAGCCGACGCGCCAGTAGCTCAGTTCACTTCGCGCGCCACGCGATCCAAAGCTTGCGAATCGGCGTCAACGCGATGCGCTGATGCAGAACGTGATAGCCGTCGCGTTCGATTTCATCCAGCAGGGCCAACGCCAAGGCCGCCTGCGCGACGAGCGTGCGCTGCGAGCGGCGCTCGCCGGCGGGCACGGCGCCGAGCGCGGTCTGCAACGCGTCGCGGGCACGCTTCGTCTCGAAGCGCATCAACTCGGTGAACGCGTCGCTATATTTTCGATTGATCAGATCCGCGGCGGTCACATTGAAGCGCTGCATTTCGTCGATCGGAATGTAGATGCGGCCGTGGCGCGCGTCATTGCCCGTTTCGACTACGAACTGCGCGAGCAGCAGCGCCTCGCCGAGCGCCGCGGACCAGTTCGACGCCTGTGCGGCATCTTTCGCCGTGGCGCGCGCGACCAGCGACGCGAACGTGCCGCCGACGCCTTGCACATAGCGCCGCAGATTCGGATAGTCGAGGTAGCGCGCCTGGTCGAGATCCATCTCGAAGCCGGCGAGCAAGGCCTGCAGCATCGGGTAGTCGGCCTTCACATCGGGCAGGTAGGCGGCCAGCGCCTTGGACACCGGATGCGACGGCGAGCCCGACGCCAGCGCGGCGAGTTCGTTCTGCCACCACGCGAGTTTCGTGCGGCCGATGGCCGGATCGCTGGTCTCCTTGACCGTTTCCTCGAACTCGCGGCGCAGTGCGAACAGCGCGGTCAACAGCGGCTGGCTGGCTGCGGGCGCCTGCCGAAGTGCATAGTAAGTACTCGATCCGGGCGGCGCCGCTTTCTGCTGGCAATATTCGTCGAAATTCACGGGATTGGTTTTGGGGAAGGGCAGGCGAAGAGGGCGCACGCTGTGCGTGCATCAAGCCAAAAATTGTAGCATCGGCGCCGTCCGGACAGATGCCGGGCAAATGCAGACAAGCGCGAATCAATCGGTTAGAATCTCGCGCTTACGCTTTCGGGCGCGTGTTTTCGACGCGGCCGAAAGCACGCGGAACAACAGGCAGGCGCAGTGTGTCATGCCCGCCTGCGCGGGCGGTGGCGGGGATGAAGTCGTTGGAACCCGCGTAGAATAAAAGGCTGTTGCTGGAATTGCGGCGAGTTGTTTCGCTTGCGAGACCGCAGTGGTCCTGCCTGCAGTAAAAATTCGCGTGAGTGGCGAAATTGGTAGACGCACCAGGTTTAGGTCCTGACGCCAGAAATGGTGTGCCGGTTCGAGTCCGGCCTCACGCACCAGGAAATAAGGCCACGTTCTGTGAAGGACGTGGCCTTTTCTACATCCGCGGCGCGCCTAGACGCGCTGTCACAACACCTCCGCTTTCCGCAAGCGCTGGGCCATCACCCCGTTCTTCCCACCGCTACAGGTGGTCGCCGTTTCGCCCGGACAGTGGGACGTCACGCACGATCGGAGCCTCGAGCAGGCAACCGAACTCGCGGGCAAAGTCGACAGAGACCCGTGCGTGGACCGCGCCCTGCTTATCGAAGAACCGCTGCGTCCCTTCAAGCGTGAACACCCCTTCATGCCAGATGCTCGGATGAATGTAGAGCCCTTGCTTGCCGTCGAAGCGGAAGCACACGAACTTCTCCGGCGCGATGTCGTCGCCGGGTAATGCCAGGGGAACGTAGAACGGGCGATGGTCCAGCGGAAAGAACAGTTGGCCGCCATCCGGATGGTAGTTCGCGTGCCACAGCAACATGCGCTCCGGTGTGTGGGCGCTATCGTCGCGCGCGGCTTCAGGCTCGGTTGCGTAGGCAAGAACGTAGTGGCCGCCCACAGCCTCGTTGCAGCCGTAGAGGATGTCGCCGCGCCATTCGCTTACGAACGTGCCTTCGGTGGTGCCGGCCTCATCGCCGGTTCCGGGGTCGATGGGGCGCGAGCCCATCGGCGGCCACTGCACGATCTCGATCGGACACTCGCTCGGGTCCGCTACGAGCCGGCCAAATCCATCGAGCGTTGCCGGCGTGGCGTCGACCACGGGGATCGATACGCGCCGGAGGCCGGCCGGAAGGGCGGGGTTGAGGTAGTCGATCTTTTGGGACATCGGCACAGTTTGAACGGGTCGAAAATCTCGATTGTAGACGCTCGTACATGGCGTTTGGCCGGGCTTTTATGCCATGCAAGGCCCGGCTGTCCGCTCATGCATAGCGCGCGAGGAACATGTCAGCGGCCGATTCCGCGACCCGCTGTTGCTCCAGTTCGCCGAGCGGCGCCTGGCCCATTGTCACCTGCGGCCAGAAGGCGAAAGCCTTCACGAGCGCCTGCATCTGCAGCGCCGCGAAGAGCGGATCGTCGGTCTTGAGACGGCCGTCGGCGGCGGCAGCGCGGATCCACACGGTCAGGTCTTCCTCGCGTTCGCCGAGTCGGGCGACCATGTTTCGCGCTCGTTCCGGCGAATGGATGCCGGCCGCGATCGCCACACGTGCCAGCGACAGGAAGGACTCGTCGTTCAGCAGCCGCAGCTTGCGGCCCAACAGGTCGAGCAACTGCGCGCGCAGGGGCTGGTCGGCGCGGTAGGCGGGCGCATCGCCACTCTGGCTCGCGTCCCATAGCCGATGGAGAATCGCCGCGAAAAGCACTTCCTTGCTCGGGAAATGGTTGTAGACCGTACGTTTCGAGACGTTCGCGCGAGCGGCGATACGGTCCATGCTGGTCGCGTCGTAGCCGGCCGCGAGGAATTCCTCGATCGCGGCGCCGACGATGGCGACACGCTTGCGGTCAGTCAGGCGTTGGTGAGTGGTACTTGGATCCATCGAGAGATTTTACACCGGGTAGTTTACTTTTCTCGAAAACAAACTACACTGCCGAGTGTACATTTTTCTTTGGACGGCCTACCTCATGACGTCGCTTCCCGCTCTTGTGAGCCGCGTGCTCGGCTTTACCGCCGCGCGTCGCGGCCGCGCGTTGTCCAGCACCTCGCCGCAGCACGACGGCGAACGCTTTCGCAACGTCAAGCCGCGTCCCACTGAAGGCCTGCGCAAGACGCTCGGCATTGTGTGGAACGTGTTGCTCAACAAGCCGAGCGGCACCGTGCCGGCCGAGGCGTTGCCCGTCGACGCGCTGACGCGCGCCCAGCTCGATGCGGCGCCCGACCGCAGCCTCTACCGGCTCGGCCATTCGACGATGCTGCTGAAGCTGCGCGGCCAGTTCTGGCTGACCGATCCGGTGTTCGCCGAACGTGCCTCGCCGTTCCGGCATCTCGGCCCGAAGCGCTTCCATGCGCCGCCGATCGCGCTCGCCGATTTGCCGCCGTTGCGCGGCGTGATCCTGTCGCACGATCACTACGATCACCTGGACCGCGAAACCGTGCTCGCGCTCGCGCAGACCACCGGCGTGTTTCTGACGCCGCTCGGCGTCGGCGACCGGCTGATCGAATGGGGTATCGACGCGTCGAAGGTGCGGCAGTTCGATTGGTGGCAGGGCACCGAGGTCGACGGTGTGCAATTCACCGCTGCGCCCGCGCAGCACTTTTCCGGCCGTAGCCTGTTCGACGGCAACAGTACGTTGTGGGCGTCGTGGGTGATCGTCGACGATGATCTGCGCGTGTTCTTCAGCGGCGACACGGGCTACTTCGATGGTTTCAAAACGATCGGCGAGCGGCTTGGGCCGTTCGACGTCACGCTGGTCGAAACTGGCGCTTACGACGCGCAGTGGCCGTATGTTCACATGCAGCCCGAAGAAACCGTGCAGACGCACATCGACCTGCGCGGCCGTTGGCTCGTGCCGATTCACAACGGCACCTTCGACCTCGCCATGCACCGCTGGCAGGAGCCGTTCGAAAGGGTGATGGCACTGGCTCTTGCGCGCGGTGTCTCGTTGTCGACGCCGCGCATGGGCGAACGGCTGGATCTGAGCGCGCCGCATCGCGGCGAACGCTGGTGGCGCCACGTCGGCGAGACCGTTGCTGCGCCAAAGTCCGCGTGGCGCCTGTGTACCGCGCGCAATGCCGGAGACACGGAGTCTTCGTGAGCTCTTGCGGGCTTCCGCTTGCGTTCAGAACGGCACCTGCCGACGGCATACGTCGAGAACCAATTGCCGAAACCAACGATGAACCGGATCGTTCTCTAAACGGGGATGCCACATCTGGGAAATCGTAAAGCCATCCGTCGTTACGGGAAGCTCAAAAGAGTGGACGGATTCGCTCTGCTGGGCGTTCACGAAAGATGCAGGCAGGAGCGCGACCAGATCGGATGCTCGCGCCACCGCCAATGCGGCCGGAAAACTCGGCACGATCGCCATGGTTGTTCGCTCCAATCCCAGCAAGGCAATCGCGGCGTCGAGAGACTCGATTATCTGGCGGCCGTGCGGCGCGACCACGTGGCCAAAGGCTGCGTATTGTTCGGTAGTCACGTCCTGTTTCATCTCAAGGGGAGCCCCTTTCTGACCACACCCACGTAGCGGTCTCGAAACAGCGCCCGCACGCGTATTTCAGGTCCCATCTCCTCCAGCACGCCGATCTCGAGATCGGCCGAACCATTTCGCAGAAACTCGGCGCTCTTTTCCGGTTTGGAGGAAAAGTGCAAACGCACGAGCGGCGCAACCGCGCTCACTTCAGCAATCAATGCTGCGCCGAAGGCTTCCACGAAAGCTTCATTGGCACGAATCCTCAGGGTTCTGCGCAGCGTTGAAAAATCTGCTGCCGTCGACGACGGACAAAGCAACGAACGCGCCTCGAGGACAATGTTTTGTGTTTGCTCTCGAATCGCTTCGGCATGCGGAGTCAGCACCATATTGCGCCCCGCCCGGACCAGCAATGGATCGCCGGTTGCGGCGCGAAGGCGGCTCAGCGTGCGGCTCATCGCGGACGCGCTGAGATGCAACGATCGAGCGGCACGTGTGACGTTTTTCTCGGTCAGCAACGCATCGAGCGCGAAGAGTAGATTGAGGTCCGGTTCTGGCATCGCTTGATCGTGGTAAGCAAGGTGAGGTAGGGCGTCCGATGCATATATTAGTTGCATTCAGTGCGGCTTCCGCCATGCCCGATGAACCGCTACATTGGTTTGCGTGATCGAGCCGAAAGGATCGCTCTCGTTACTCAGGTTCGAGAGCAGCTTTGTTTATCGAGGATGCCAATGCAAGACACACCTTCGCAGAAAACCGTTCTCCTTATCGGCGCCTCGCGCGGCCTTGGCTTGGCGATGGCCGAGGAGTTGTTGAAGCGCGGCTACCGAGTCATCGCTACCGGGCGAGCTGCCTCTACAGAAAGACTTCAGCATCTTGCCAACGCCTGCGCTGGCTCGCTCGAAGTGGAGACTGTGGATATCACGATTCCCGGGCAGATCGCAGCGCTGCGCGGCCGCCTTGAAGGTCGGCGTGTCGATGTGCTTTTCGTGAACGCGGGCGTGAAGAACGACGATCGTGAAACGCTGGCGGACGTCTCGACCGAGGAATTTGTGCGCGTGATGGTCACGAACTCGCTGAGTCCGATGAGGGTCATCCATGCGTTTCAGGACCTGGTCCCGCCGACTGGAACGATCGGTGTCATGTCGTCGGGGCAGGGCAGTATCACCAATGCCACCAACGCGAACTATGAAGTCTACCGAGGGAGCAAGGCCGCGTTGAACATGTTCATGCGTACCTTCGCGGCGCGTAGCGCGAGTTATCCGCGCAGCCTTCTGCTCATGGCGCCCGGATGGGTGCAGACAGACATGGGTGGCCCTGCGGCGCGCTTGACCATCGAGGAAAGCATTCCGAATCTCGTCAATACCATCGAGGCTTACGAAGGGCGCGCCGGTTTCCATTACCTCGACTATCTCGGACGCGCCGTGCCCTGGTGACGGGCCGCTCGCCAACCTGATGGATTGGGCGGCGAGGCATCGGCACGCCGTGATCAGCACGGCGCGGTTGCGCTAACTGCGTTACTCAACCCAGCGCCACGACCGCGATCTCGACCAGCAGCTCGGGCGCGGCAAGCTTTGCTTGCACCGTCGCGCGCGCCGGTGCGTGACCTTGCGGAACCCACGCGTCCCACACTTCGTTCATGCCTGCGAAATCCCGGCCAATGTCCGCGAGCCAGACTTGTGCGGAAGCGAGGCGCGTCTTGTCGATGCCCGCCTTCTCCAGATAGCCGTCGATCTTTTCCAGCACCTTCGCGGTCTGGAGTTTGACGTCAGGGGTGTGATCGGCGGAAGTCTGGCCGCCGACGAACACAAGGCCGCCTGCTTTGACGACGCGGCTCATACGCTGGTTGGTGTCGATACGAACGATATCGGTCATGACAATCTCTCCATTTGAAAAGGCGAACGAAGCCGCCGCGCGGATCGACTGGAGGGCGCGACGGAAAATCGGTTAGTGCGCAACGAGATGCGAAGCGCCAGAGCGGGAAGCCGCGGCCGAGCGGCTAAAACGATCAATGGCAAACGCATCGAGCGAAAGCGAGGGTTTGCCGTCCAGCATCAGTTCGGACACGAGCTGGCCGCAACCCGGCCCGAGCTGAAAACCGCTGCCGCAGTAGCCGAACGAGTAATACAGATTCGCCGCCTTGCGGCTCGCGGAAATGACCGGCAGTTCATCTTCCGTAAAAGCTTCGACACCGGCCCACGCGCGGTTCACGCCGAGATTCCGCAGATGAGGAAACAGATCCGTCACGGTTCGCGCGCTGCGCACGAGGCGGGCAAAATCGACTTCGCCGTGACGATTCGCCAGATCGGCAATGCCGATCAGTTTGCCGCCGATCACCACCGTGCCGTTGTCGAACTGCTTGAAGGACAACGGCCGGCCCGTTGCGCCGAGCGTCGCGCGGCAGAAGGGCGCCACGCGCTGCGTGACCATCAGCATCAAACCTTCGGGATGCACCGGCACGCTCTCGCCGACCTGCTTCGCCAATTCGCCGGACCATGCGCCCGCGGTGACGAGCAACTGGTTCGCGCTGAACGTGCCGTGCGGTGTGACGGCGAACCATCTTGTGCCGCGCTGCTCGATGCGCCGCACCGGCGTGCCTTCCAGAAAACGTGCGCCGAGCCGCTGCGCGGCGAGCCGGAATGCCGTCGTGGTTCGATAAGGCAGCGCGTAACCGTCGCGCTCGACCCAGATGCCGCCGGTGACATGCCGCGCGAGCGCCGGTTCGAGTTCGAGCACGGTGTCGCGATCGATCACTTTCTCGTGCGTGAATCCATGCGATTCGAGCTGCGCGACGCGCTGGCGGCACGCGTCGAGTTCGTCATCCGTTTCGGCGATTTTCAACTGGCCGGATGCCACGAAGCCGCCGTTCTCGCCGAGCAGATCGCTCATGCCGTGCCAGATTTCCCGCGACATCAGCGCGAGCGGAATCTCGGGCAACGGGCGGCCCAGCGTGCGCACGCCGCCCGCGTTCACGCCCGACGCATGACGCGCCACATAGTCGGCTTCGAGCATGATTACCTTCGCACCGCGCCGCGCCAGATGAAACGCGCTGCTCGTGCCGTGCAGGCCGCCACCGACCACGAGCACATCGGCTTCCTGGATGTCGGTCGTGTCACTCACCGGCGAGTTCTCCAAGCGTGAGCGGCTTGATCGGTGGACGGATGCGGTAGTAGCCGACTTCGGCGGGCGAGACGCGGCGCGCGTCGGCGATGACTTCGGTCACCGTGAGACCGCACATGCGTCCCTGACACGGACCCATGCCGCAGCGTCCGAACGACTTCGCCTGATTCGGTCCGACGCAGCCGAGTTCGACGAACTTGCGCAACTCGCCCGCGGTGACTTCCTCGCAACGGCAGACGATGGTCTCGTCGCGCGGAATGCGGTTGATGTCGCGCGGACGATACAGGCTGTCGAGAAAAGGCCGGACGCGCATGACGCCCGCGAGCGCGCGGCGGTGTGCGACGGCTTCGGCATCGCGTACCTCGGCCGTCAGCGCGCCGAGCTGCGCGGCCGCCGCGAGACCGGCGAGCGTGCCTTGCAAGGCCGCCGCCTGCGCGCCGCCGATGCCCGCGCCATCGCCCGCGACGAAGATGCCGGGCACGTCCAGTTCGCCCCACGCATCTACTTTCGGGGTGAAACAGAGTTGTGCGTCGTCCCAGCGGTGCGTGGCGCGCAGCGCCTGCGTGAATTGCGTGTTCGGCACGACGCCCTGATGCAGCAGGATCACATCGGCTTCAATACGATGCGCGGTGCCTTGCGTCGTGAAGTGCAGCGCGGCGGCACGCTCGACATGATCCGTTCCGATGCGCGCTTCCACGCGCAAATTGTCGGCGGCCTCGAAGATCGGCACGTTCGCTTCGCGCAGCGTGCGAATCAGTTGCAAGCCTTTGCTCAGGAACGGCCACGCGCGCAGCGCCGCCAACGCATGCCGCTTCGCGCGCCAGCGGTCTTCATGGCGCGTGGTATCGACCAGCGCGCGGATCGGCACGCCGGCGCGCACGTATTGCCAGCCGAGCAGATACAGCAGCGGCCCGCAGCCCGCGAGCACCGGCGGCGCGGCGGGCACTTCGCCCGCGCTCTTCAAGAGGATCTGTGCCGCGCCCGCTGTCAGCACGCCGGGCAGTGTCCAGCCGGGAATCGGAAAGGGCCGTTCCAGCGCGCCGCTGGCGAGAATCACGCGTTGCGCGTCGAAGCTGCCGATCTTGCCGTCCCGCAGATAATTGACGCCGCGCTCGCGCGTGACTTGCCATACGGTCGCACGGGTCAGATGCCGCGCGCCCGAAGCGGCGAACGCTTCGGCGATGGCGGCGCCCGCCGCGTAGTCCGGCCCGAGAATCTGCTTGCGGCGTGCATCGGCGCGGCCGATGGCGCGATAGATCTGGCCGCCCACGGCGTCCTGTTCGTCGATCAGCACCGTTGAGAGGCCGGCGCGCGCCGCGCGCGTCGCCGCGCTCATGCCGGCGGGACCGGCGCCGATCACGACGACGTCGACGGCTTCGGAAGCGAAATCAGCGCTCATGGGCGTTCTCCAGCGGTGCGTCGGTCGGCGCAGTCGCGCCCAACGGCGGCAGATCGCGCGCGCCTTCCTGCGAGCGGATGCGCATGCCGGCTTTGACTTCGACCATGCAGGCCTGACGGCTCGGCATGCCGTCGATCTCGACGAGGCAGTCGAAGCACGCGCCCATCATGCAGAAGGGCGCGCGCGCTGCGCCGGAGACGGGCGTCGCGCGAAAGCGCGATACGCCCGCCGCAAGCAAGGCCGCCGCGACCGAGCAACCGCCCGGCACGGACAACGGCCGGTCGTTGAACCAGATGTCGACGTGCGTGGCGGCCGAGCCTTGCGCGCCCGGCAGCGGCTTGAAAAGCGTGTGAGTCGATTGGGTAGTCATGTCGGATTCAATGAGCGGGAGTCAGTTCACCGGCGTGCTCGAAGCGGCGCGCGGAAAAATGGGGCAGTTCGTCGGGCATCGGCGCGCCCATGATCCACGGCGCGACGCGCAGCGCATGCGCGGCCGCCAGCGTCACGCCGCTATGGCAGGTCACGACGAACGCGCCGGGGTGCGCCGCGGAGTGGTCGTAGATCGGAAAGCCGTCGGGGCTGTAGACGCGCAACGCGGCCCACATGCGCACGAGCCGTACGTGCTGCAACATCGGAAAGGCGCGCACGCCACGCCGGGCGATGTCGGTCAGCACGTGCGTGGTGGTGAAATCGTTGAAGCCGACTTCTTCCATGGAATCGCCGAACTGCACGCTGCCCTCATCGGTCTGGCGCACGTTGAGCGTCGGATAGTCGAGAAAGCGCGCGACGCGTTCGCTCACCAGCACTTGCCCGCGATTGGGCGCGACCGGTGCGTCGAGTCCGACGAACGGCGCGAGCGCGCGATTGCCGAGTCCCGCAGCGAGCACCACGCGCGCCGCGCGATACGTCCCGCGTCTGCCGTGCACGACGAAGCCCTGTGCTTGCGGCTCGATGCGCTCGGCGCGTTCGCCCGACACGAGCCGCACGCCCCGCGCCTGCATGGCGGTATGCAGGCCGCGCAGCAGCTTGAGCGGATTGACGTGACCGTCCATCGGCGAATAGCTCGCGCCGATCACCGCCGGGCCGATGTGCGGAATACGCGCGCGGACTTCGGCGGCATCGAGCATCTGGTAGGGGTAATCGCCCAATTCGGCTTGCAGCGTCGAGAGGCGCTTGTCGCGTTCGGCGAGTTCGTTGTCGTTGAAGCAAAAGTGAAAGCCGCCCGGCTGGCGCAACGCCACGTCCACGCCGGTTTCGTCCAGCAGTGCCTGCGCGAGTCCCGGCCAGCGCGTGGCCGAACTGCGCGACCAGCGCGCATAAGGCGAAAGGCCGTAGCCCTTGCCCTGAATCCAGACGAGGCCGAAATTGCCGCGCGACGCGCGCAGGCCGCCGTCGTCCTCGTCGAGCACGGTGACGCGCGCGCCTTCGCGGGCGAGCCCGTAGGCCACGGCCGAACCGACGAGGCCGCCGCCGAGCACCAGCACGTCGGGGCTGGCGGTGCTAGTCAATGTCATCGGGTTTCTCCGATCAGAATGCGATCCAGTCCGACCATGCGGTCGAGCAGGATCATCAGGAGGACCGTGCCGACGATCAGCACCGCCGACACCGAAGCGACCAGCGGATCGATCGTCTGCGCGATCTGGTTGTACATGGCGACGGGCAGCGTGGTCGTGCCGGGCGTTGCGACGAAGATGGTCATGGTCAGTTCGTCGAAACTCTGGATGAACGAGAGCACCCAGCCGCCCGCCACGCCGGTGCGGATCATCGGCAGGACCACGCGGCGAAACGCGGTGAAGCGGCTCGCGCCGCAGGAGAGCGCGGCGCGCTCGGCATCGCGATCGAGCCCGACGGCCGACGACAGCGCGAGCCGCAACGCATACGGCAGCACGATGATCACGTGCGCGCAGACCAGCGACCAGAACGATCCCGACAGATGCAGCAGCGACAGAAAGCGCAGGAACGCGATGCCGAGCACGACTGCAGGGATCATCATCGGCGAGAGGAAGAAACTGGTGAGCGCGGCGCGGCCCGGGAAGCGATAGCGCGCGATCGCCAGCGCGGCGGGCACCGCGAGCAGCACGCCGATGCTCGCCGCCGCGAACGCGAGCCGCACCGACAGCCAGAACGCCGCGACGATGTCGCCGTTTTCGATGATCGCGCGGAACCAGCGCAGCGACGCGCCATCGAAAGGCATCGAGATGAAGCCCTTGTCGGTGAAGGCCACCATCACCACCACCACGAGCGGCGCGAGGATGAAGGTCAGAAAGAACGCGTTGTAGACGAGCCCGAGAATGCCGTTCTGTTTCATGATCGCTGTCTCCCGCTCAATCGAAGATGTGCTGAAAGCGGCGCTCGGCGAGGCGGCTGCAGCCCATCACGATCGCCACGTTGGCGATCAGCAGCAGCACGGCGATGCTCGCGCCGAGCGGCCAGTTGAGCGTGCCGAGGAACTCGTCGTAAGCGGCGGTGGCGACCACCTTGAGGCGCCGGCCGCCGATCAGCGCCGGCGTGGCGAACGCCGATGCCGACAAGGCGAATACGATGATCGAGCCCGACAGCACGCCCGGCATGATCTGCGGCAGCACTACGCGGCGAAACACCGCGAACGGCGAGCCGCCGAGCGAGCGGCCGGCCCATTCCACTTGCGGGTCGAGTTTCTGCATGGTCGCCCACACCGACATCACCATGAAGGGCACCAGCACATGCGTGAGCGCGATGATCATGCCCGTCATGGTGAAGACGAGACGGATGGGTTCGTCCGTCACATGCAGCGCCTGGAGCAAGTTGTTCAGTACGCCGTTGTTGCCGAGCAGGATCTGCCAGCCGAGCGTGCGCACCACCACGGAGATGAGCAGCGGACCGAGCACGACCAGCAGACACAGCGACTGCCATGGACGCTTCATGCGCGCGAGCACGATGGTCTCCGGCACGCCGAGCACGATGGACAATAGCGTGACGGCGAAGGCGAGGCCGGTGGTGCGCAGAAAGATCGTGCCGTAGTACGGATCGCTAACCACTTCCCAATAGTTCGCGAACGTATAGGCGGCCGTGACGCCGGCCGTATCGCTGAACACGCGGAACGACAGCATCAGCGTGAGCAGCAGCGGCACCAGCAACAGGCCGACGAACAGCAGCAGCGCGGGCCCCGACAGCAGCCACGGCGCGGCGCCAGGACGGGCGTCGTCAAGCGTGGCCATGAGCGCTCTCCGGAGTGTCTTGCGTGAGCACGCGCAGATCGTCGTCGGTCCATGCGAGGCCGACTTCGTGGCCTTCCTCGGGCGGCGGCGCGCCGTGGTTCGGCTGCGCGACGCGCAGCTTGCCGAGTTCGGTGTCCACTTCGAGCAGCCACTGATTGCCGACGAACACGCGCGTCGCGATGCGGCCGCGCAGGCGCGCCTCGCCATTGGCCAGATGAACCTTTTCCGGGCGGATATAAACGTTCACCGTGCCGTCGACATGACGGCCTTCGTGCGGCACATGCAGCGTCGTGCCGGCCACGGCGACTTCCGCGCAGCGCGGATTGCGGCGCAGCACCTCGCCCGAAAGCGCGTTGGTGCGGCCGAGGAACGTCGAGGCAAACGGCGTGGCGGGGCGCTCGTACGCGTCGTACGGCGTGCTGAGTTGCGCAATCGCGCCGCGATGCATCACCGCGATGCGGTCGCTCATGGTCATCGCTTCGACCTGATCGTGCGTGACGAGAATCGTCGTGATGCCGAGGCGCTTCTGGATCGCGCGCAGTTCGATGTGCATCTCTTCTCGCAGCTTGGCGTCGAGATTGGACATCGGCTCGTCGAGCAGCAGCAGTTCCGGCTGCATGGCGATGGCGCGCGCAATCGCCACACGCTGACGCTGGCCACCCGACAGTTCCTTCGGATAGCGGTGCCCGAGGCCTTTCAGGCGCACGAGGGAAAGCGCTTCGGCGACGCGCTCGTCGCGCTCCTTGCGTTTGACCTTGCGCATCTCCAGCCCGAAGCCGACGTTGGCCGCCACCGTCATGTGCGGAAACAGCGCATAGCTCTGGAACACCACGCCGATGCCGCGCTTCTCGGGACGTTCGCTGGTGATGTCGCGGCCATCGAGCAGAATGCGGCCGGTGGTCGGCGTGACGAAGCCCGCGACCATTTGCAGCGTGGTGGTCTTGCCGCAGCCGGAGGGTCCGAGCAGCGACAGCAATTCGCCGCGTTCGACCGCGAGATCGAGTTGATCGACCGCCGTAAAATCGCCGTAGCGTTTCGAGATGCCTTGCAGAGTCAGGAAGGCCATGCGCCTCGCTCCTTCATCAGATCGCGCGTCGCGCGAGGAACCCGCTGGTGCCGCTGAAGTGCCGTACTAGGTGCCGCATTTCAGCGTTCGACCGAACGGTTCCAGCGCTCGGTCCATTCGGTCCGGTGCTGATTGATCGTGGTCCAGTCCATCGCGGTCAGCTTCGAAATCTGCTCGGGACCGTAGGGCACGCGCGCGGCGATCTCAGGCGTGAGCTTGACGGTCTTGTTGACCGGACCCAGTCCGATGCCTTGGGCCTGCAAGACCTGCACTTCCGGGCTCAACAGGTATTGCACGAACTGCTGCGACAACTGCGGCTGCGCGTTCTCCGCAATCGCGCACGCCGCCACCTGCAAGGCGACCGCGCCTTCCTTCGGGTAAATGAACTTGAGCGGGAAGCCGGTGTTCTGCAAGGCGACCGCGCGGCCGCTGCCGTATGGCGCGAGGATCACGTCGCCGGACTGCATCTGGCCGTCCATCTCGCCGGGCGTCGGCGCCCAGGACAGCACGTTCGGCGCGACCTGTTTGGTCATCGCGGCGAAGCCGGGGTCGATGTTCTTTTCGCCACCGCCGGAAAGACGCGCGAGCATCACGAGCGTATGCAGGCCGTAGGTATTGGTGATCGGCGGCACGCCGAGTTTGCCCTTGATGCGGCTGTCGGTGAGCGCCTTCCACGAGTCGGGCGGCGGCAGGCCGGCCTTCTTGAAGGCCTCCTCGTTATAGCCGATGCCGGTCGCCACCATGCCGACGCCGATCGCGCTCGGCCCGATCTTCGCGAGTGGGTAGACGTCCTTCATCACGGGCGCGTCGTCGAGCTTCGCGCACAGGTTGAGCTGCATCGCCTGGTACATGGGGCCGTCGTCCATCACCGCGACGTTGATCTGCTGATGGCCTTTCTGCGCCTGCAGCTTGGCAAGCGTATCGCTCGAATTGCCGGCGACGTAGACGATCTTGACGTTATGCGCCTTCTCGAACGGCGGGATGATCTTCTGCCGGTAGAGCTGCTCGTTCGAGCCGCCGACGTTGGCGACATAGAGCGTGGTGTCGGCCTGCGCGAGGAGCGGAGCGGCGAGGGTGGAAGCGGCGAGAAGCGCCGCGAAGGCGGGGTGGGACGAGGCGGACAGGCGGCGATGCAACGCTCTTTTCATGACGACGATCTCCAGTTCCGGTGTGGGGACGCGGGCTTCGCTGCCCGTCGTTGGAATGCAGTGTCGCGCCGGCTAGTCATGCCGTCCAATACGAATAAAATACCTATCCATGCATGGATGATATGGATTGAAAGGTGTCGTCTAAGGGAGAATACGGATGAATCTCAAGCACATCGAGGCGTTTCGCGCGGTGATGGTGTCGGGGTCGATGACCGCCGCCGCAAAGGCGCTCTTCACGTCGCAGCCGAACGTGAGCCGTCTGATCGCGCAACTCGAGCGCGACACGGGGCTGCAACTCTTTCAGCGCAGCGGCGTGCGGCTGATTCCCACGAGCGAGGGCGAAGCGTTCTTTCGCGAAGTGGAGCGCGCGTTTGTCGGCTTGCAGGGCCTCGCGAATGCCGCGGCGCAGATTCGCAATCTCGGCAGCGGACGTCTGCGCATCGCGGCGATGCCTTCCGCAGGCATGACGCTGGTGCCGCACGCCATCAAGCGTTTTGTCGCGCGGTTTCCGGATGTCACCGTGTCGCTGCACGTGAATACGTCGGGCACGGTCAATCATTGGACGGCCTCGCAGTTCTGCGACCTGGGTGTGGCGGTGTATGTCAGCGAGGCATCCGATTGCGAGGTCGAACAGCTATCGGACGTGGCTGCCGTTTGCGTGATGCCGGCGGCGCATCGGTTGGCGGCGAAGCGCAGTATCAAGCCGGAGGATCTGGAAGGCGAGCCCTTCATTTCGCTGTGTCACGGCGACGGCACGCGCACCTTGATGGACGAGGTGTTCCAGCGCGCGGGCGTGCAGCGGGTCATGTCGATCGAGGCGCAATACGCGGCGATGTGCTGCGAGATGGTCCGCCACGGCATGGGCGTGACCCTCGCGCATCCCATCGTCGCGCGCGACTTCGCCGGGCCGGAAATCGTGATTCGCCCATTCCTGCCGGCCACGCGCTTTCAGACCTATCTGCTGTTTCCTCCGCACAGACCGCGGGAGCGGCTGGCGTCGGCGTTTGTCGAGGTCTTGCGGGAACTGCATGAGGAACTGCTCGCCGAGGTCGTGGCGCCGGCGCGGAGTCGGGCCGGACGCGGGCGCGCGGGGTCGCGGGCCGAGGCGGGAGGGGACAGGCTTTGAAGATGCCAGGGGCGCCTTGTCTCGCCTGCCGGTATATCCTGCTGGTACTCTTTCCGATCCTCTGACCGTTTTCTGAAACCGGGTAATCGCGATACATGACCGAGCAACCGCCCACCATTGAAATTGAAAGCGCGCCGAATCCCACGTTTGCCGTGATCCTGATGCACGGTCTCGGCGCCGATGCCAACGACTTCGTGCCGCTCGTGCCCGAACTGCGTCTTGGCAATGCGCCTGCCGTGCGCTTCGTGTTTCCCAACGCGCCGGAGATTGCCGTTACCGCGAACAACGGCTACGTGATGCGCGCGTGGTATGACATCCGCTCGTTTCAGAACATCAATGAGCAGATTGACGAAGCGGGTATCGAATCGTCTTGCGCAACCGTGCGGCAATTGATCGACGCGCAGAACCGGCGCGGCATTCCCACTTCGAACATCTTTCTCGCGGGTTTTTCGCAAGGTGGGGCGATGACCTATTCGGCGGGGCTGACGCATCCCGAGACGCTTGCCGGTTTGATCGTGTTGTCGGGGTATGTGCCGTCGCCGGGCTTTATCGACAGCCGTTTTAGCGCCGCGAACCGTGGCACGCCTATCTTTGCCGCGCATGGCATGTATGACGACGTGTTGCCGATCCCGTTAGGGGAGGCCGCGCGCGACTTTGCGATCACGCGAGGCTGCAAGGTCGACTGGAGCACGTATCCGATGCCGCATTCGGTATGCGCGGAAGAGATATCGGCGCTGCGCACCTGGCTCCGCGCGCTGCTCGCGTCTTCCTGAAACAGCCCGGCCGCGCTCAGGCGTCCGGCGTTTGCGCAGGCGCTTGCGTGCCGGGCAGGTCCGCTTGCGCGGCGCCTTCGAGGAACCGGCGGGTCGACTCGAACGCCTGCAGCATTGGCTCGGGCCACGGCGTTTGCAGCATGACCGCCTGATGGTTTTCGAACGCCGACGACAACAGCTTCGCCAGCTCAGGCGAACGCAGATGGCGCAGCAGCACGCTGACCGCAATCGCCGTGGCCTGGCTCGCGCCGGCCGTCTGAAGTTCCGAAGCGGTGAGGGCCGCGACCTGTTTGTTGATGTCCACTGCAACTTCCTTGGATGAAATGTGGGAGAGGGATGGCCCGACGGCCGGCGGCGAATTTTGACATGGTTGGCCGCTTGCCGTGAGCGGACGCCGATACGCGGCTGTGTGCGGTCGGAAAAATCATCAAGCATTTTTGCATAGGCGCCATTCACTTCATTGTTGGCTCGAAAGCGCGATTTGCATGGTATTCTGCGCGCCGATTTTCGTCGTATCGGTTGCGTAATACTCGCGGATTAATCGGTGCATCATTGAATAAATCTCGCTACAGAACACAATAAAAAAGAGGGCTGCGATGAGCGTGATATTGACTGTGCTCGGTGCGGTGGTCGGCATGCTGGCCGCCTTGTCGAACAATTTCTCGATCAGCCTCGGCGCATTGCTGGGTGCGGTGGCTGGTTTTGCGTTTTCGCGTCTGCTGCAAAAGAAGTCCGTGGATGCCGCAACGCCGTCCGCGGCCAACCCGGCCGCCACTGACAGTTGGAACCCTCCGGGCGAACTGGCGGCGCGCGTCGAGCGGCTCGAGCGGGAGATCGTCGCGTTGCGCGGCGAGATTCGTCAGTTGCGAGCGGGCGGCGTCGAGGGCGCTATGGATGCTGATGCGCAGGTCGCCGACACGGCAGCGTTCGAGCGGTCGCCGTCGGACGCCGCGTCGAGTCCTTATGCGATCCCGCCTGCCAATGAGCGGACGGCAAGTCCGCCGCCCGAGGCGCCAGCGATGCGACTCGCCACTGCGCGCTCGTCGACAGGCGCCGAAGCGATGGCGTCGGCCGCTCAGCATGCAGCGAGCGCGGACGGCGCAACAGCCGCTCGTGGCGCAGCAGACGTATCAATTGCACTCGGCGTACCCGGCGCTGCTTCCGTCGCCCCGGCCGCACAACCCGTTCCCGCGACAGCGTCCGCGCCTCCTCGCGGCCCTGGTCTCGCCGAGCGCATCTTCAAAGCGGGCCGCGACTGGCTTCTAGGTGGCAACACGGTCGTGCGGGTCGGCATCGTCGTGCTGTTTTTCGGCATCGCCTTCCTGCTCAAATACGCCGCCGACAATAGCCTGCTGCCGATCGAATTCCGCCTTGCCGGTGTGGCGCTCGCCGCGACCGCCTTGATCGTGCTCGGCTGGCGCATCGGCGAGCGACGCGGCGCGTATGGGCTGGTGCTGCAAGGCGGCGGCGTCGGCGCGCTGTATCTGACCGTCTTCGCGGCCACGCGGCTGTATCACTTGCTGCCGGCGGGCGCGGCCTTTCCGCTGATGGTCGCGATCTGCGCGCTCAGTGCATTCCTGGCGGTCCGGCAGAACGCTTCGTCGCTGGCCTTCATGGGAAGCGCGGGCGGTTTTCTCGCGCCGATATTGCTGTCGACGGGCGGCGGCAGTCACGTCATGCTGTTCAGCTACTACGCGCTGCTCAATGCCGGCATCTTCGCGATCGCCTGGTTCAAGGCGTGGCGCCCGCTGAATCTGCTCGGCTTCGTGTTCACGTTTTCGATCGGCGCCGCGTGGGGCGCGGTAGCTTACCGCCCCGAGTTGCTCGCCAGCACCGAGCCGTTCCTGATTCTGTTTTTCCTGATGTACGTCGGCATCGCGCTGCTCTACGCGGTACGGCGAGAAATCGCCCTCAAGCATTACGTCGACGGCACGCTGGTGTTCGGCACGCCGCTGGTGGCGATCGGCCTGCAAGCCGCGTTGATGAAGAACACCGGGTTCGGGCTGGCATGGAGTGCGGTGGCGCTGGCCGCGTTCTACCTCGCGATCGCGGGCTGGCTGTCGCGGCGCCGGGAACGCCTCGGCATGATGTTCGAGGCCATGCTCGCGCTGGCGGTGATCTTTGCCACGCTCGCCGTGCCGCTCGCGTTCACCGGACCGACGACGAGCGCGACCTGGGCCATCGAAGGGGCCGCGATCAGCTGGCTCGCCGTGCGTCAACGGCGCCTGAGCGCGTTCGGTTTCGGCCTGCTGCTGCAACTGGCCGCGGCGGGCGCCTATGCGGTCGGCATGATCGCTCAGACTTACGACGCGAGCGTCTTGCCGGTCCTGAACGGTGCCTACATCGCGTCCGTGCTGATCGCGCTCGCGGGCATTTTCACGGGATGGCGTTTGCACGGCCGCAGCGAAGCAGGCGAGTGGCACGTGTGGATGCCGCGGATCGGCCTCGTTGCCAGCGTGTGGGGTTTGTCGTGGTGGACCTTGGGCGGCCTGTCCGAAATCCATGCGTACGTGAGCACTCGTCCTGGCTTAGAACGCGGCCGTTATGAGGCGGCCGCCGTCGCGCTCTTCGCCGTGCTGACAGCGTGGTTGGCTCACGGCGCGCGCCGCGCGCTGCGCTGGCCGCTCGCCGAATTGCCGGCGCTGGCGTTCGTGCCGGTTCTCGCGCTCCTCACGGCCGAGCTTTTCACGTTAGGTATGGCGCCGTTGAGCGGCTACGGCTGGCTGGTCGGCGCGCTCGCCGCACTCTCGGTGTACGGATTGTTGTGGCGCCAACAGCGCGACGTCAGCAATATCGTGCTCGCGCCGCTGCATACACTGATGTTCTGGACGGCCGGCGCGCTTGCCGCGCTCGAAGGCTATTGGGCTTTGCGGGCTTACGTTCCCGAAGGCGCATGGAGCTGGAGCGCGTGGGCATATGGCTTCGGTGTGCCGCTGCTGTTGCTGGCGGGCGCCGGGCACCGTCTGCGCTGGCCGGTCGCGCGCTTCATGCGGGCGTATCAGGTGTGGGCCGCCGCGCCGCTCGCCGTGCTGCTGTGGGCGTGGAGTATCGCAAGTGTGACGAGCGACGGCAGCGCCGCGCCGCTCGTGTGGCTGCCGATCCTCAATCCACTCGATGTCGCCCAGATTCTCGCGTTCGTCGCCTGTGCGGTGTGGCTGCGCAAACTGCGTGCGTTGGGCGTGCAATGGCATCCGCGAGCGTTCGACTATCTGGTGCTCGCCACGCTGTTCCTGTGGTTCAATGCGCTGCTGTTGCGCACGCTGCATCATCGTTTTCACACGGCGTACGATGTCGGTGCGGTGCTCGCCTCGTTCAGTCTGCAGCAGGTGTTTCTGGTCGGCTGGAGCGCGTTTGCTTTTGCCGGGTTGTGGCTCGCGCGGCGCGACAGTATCGTGCGGCTGTGCGCGATCGCGTCGACGCCGCTCGTGCTGGTGATGTGGATATGGACGTTCTTCGCGAACCTGACGCAGGACGGCGGCGCATGGGCGCGTCTGCCGTTGCTCAATCCGCTCGACCTGGTGCAGGCGGTGGTGTTCGCGCTGGCGGCGTTCTGGCTCGCGCGGATTCATCGGCTCGGCGTGCCGATCGGCGAATATCGCGTGCCGTTGCAAGTAGCGGCCGGCGCGACCGGATTCGTCTGGCTGAACGCGATGCTGCTGCGCACGCTGCATCATTGGACCGGCGTGCCGTACGAGTTCGAGACCATGTCACACTCGATGCTCGTACAGGCTTCAATATCGGTATTCTGGACGGTGTGCGCGCTTGCCATGATGATCTGGGCGACGCGCCGGGCGAGCCGGATGTTCTGGTTCATCGGCGGCGCGCTGCTGGCGGCGACCGTGGTCAAGCTGTTCCTGTTCGATCTGTCTCACGTGACCGGGATCGAGCGGATCGTTTCGTTTATCGGCATCGGTTTGATGTTGTTGCTGATCGGCTACTTCTCACCGTTACCGCCCAAGGCTCTGGTCGTGGAATCCAAGCAATGAAGCGTGCCTTTACATTCACCGGCTGGTGTTTTGCGATCGCGGCGATGTGGGCGTCCGCGCCCGCCATCGCCGCCGACGACTTCGCGCAGCATTTCGCGCTGCAACTCGAAGAAGGCGCCGCGTACTACAGCGTGACGCTGCCGGCCGCCGTCTACGCGGCGAGCCAGCGTCACGATCTCGGCGACGTGCGTGTCTTCAACGGCACGGGCGAACCCGTGCCGTATTCGCTCGATGCGCCGCGCGAGCCGCCGCGCACGCCGCCCACGCTGCGTCCGGTGCGCTGGTTTCCGTTGCCGCCCGCTGCCGCTAGCAGTTCCGCCGCACCGCTCGGCGTGACGATCGCCGCCGACGGTTCGCTGCGCGCGACCTCGGCGCCGCCGTCCCGCGCGCAACACGACACGGACCTGATCGACCTCGGACGCGCGTCGCATGCAAGCCGGGTGACCGCGGTGCTCGTGCATCTGCGCGACGACAATTACCAAGGGCGCGTCACCGTCGAATCGAGCGACGATTTGCGTCACTGGCAACCCGCCGGCGATGCGCAACTGCTGAAGGTCAGCTACAACGGCAGCACGCTGAGTCAGGACCGGATCGAACTGGACGGCAATCGCGCGCGCTACCTGCGTTTGCGCTGGCTCGACGGCACGCCGTATGTCGAGTCGCTGGACATGGAGATTCAGCCGCTTGCCGCCGACGCCGCGCAACGCGCGGAGCGGGCATGGCGCGAAGGCATCGTCGCCCACGCGGGACCGAAACCCGGCGAGTATTTTTTCAGTACCGGCGGCCCGTATCCCGTCGACCGGTTGCGCCTGAATCTGCCTCAGCCGAATACCGTTGCGCCTGCGCTCGTCTATTCGCGCACGGGGCTCGATACGCCATGGCGCGAAGTGGCGGGCGCGACATTGTTCCGCTTGCACAACGGCGAGGTGGAGCAAAGCAATCCTTCGCTCGAATTGACGCCCGACACGGATCGTCAGTGGCGTGTAGTGGTCGACCCGCGCAACGGCGGACTCGGCAGCGGCACACTGACGGTCGCCGCGGGCTGGCGCCCGGCGGTCCTGACGTTCGTCGCGCGTGGGACCGCGCCGTTCACCCTGGCGGTGGGTAGCGCGACGACGGTGTCGTCCGCGGCGAGCCGGGACGATCTCTTGATGGGCGCCTCGACGGTCCCCGCGACGGCGCGCCTGGGTGAGGCGCTGTCACCCGAGCAGGCCGCGAGGGCGCAGTCCGCGAGGGATCCGGATGCGATGCGCCGCTATTTGCTATGGGCGGCATTGCTGCTGGCCGTGGGTTCGCTTGCTGCGATCGCGTGGCGGCTCGCACGTGGTGCTCGTGTGCCGGCGGGCGGTGCGCCGGGTGCTGGGCCCGGCGCGTCTGCGGGATCTGGCGTGGCGGGTGCGGCGGCGACGGGCGCTGCGGGTGCTGCGGTGGAATCCGGCCGCGCGGGCGCGGCGGGTAGTGTGTCCAACCCGGCGTCCAACCCGGCGTCCAACCCCGCATCCACCGCGGGCGCGGCGGCTAGTGCGCCCAACCCGGCGCCCACCGCGGGCGACGCCGATGGGCAGGGCGAAGGCAAGCGCTGAATTCAGTGCCGCCTACGGCGCGCAGGTCATTCCTCGCGCGCCGTCATCGTGCCGATGATCTTGTCGAGCGCGTGTCCGAAGTCGAGTTTTTCCTGCTCGTCGAGACAGTCGAACATGTCGCCGTTCCATTTG
Organism: Paraburkholderia sp. BL25I1N1; assembly: GCF_003002025.1. GTDB lineage: Bacteria > Pseudomonadota > Gammaproteobacteria > Burkholderiales > Burkholderiaceae > Paraburkholderia. Next base: position 42,096 of record NZ_PVZB01000015.1, on the reverse strand, counting down.
CGCGCGATCGGCATGACCTTTCGATACAGCGCGCGGCCTTCGGGCGTCAGCGACACCAGTACGACGCGGCCGTCGTCGGCGCTCGCCTCGCGTTTCACGAGTCCTTGCCTGATCAACGCTTCGGCGGCACGGCTTGCCTGGCTCTTGTCGAGATTGGCATGCCTTGCCAGTTCCATGATCGAGAACGGCCCGAATGATCCCACCGACGCAATCACGCGCGCTTCAGGCAAGGTCACGCCGAGCTTGGTCTGATAGCGTTCGCTGATGCCGCGTTCGGCGAGTTTGTTGAGGACATGCAGACGGTATGTCAGGAACTGTTCGAGCCCGGCTTTGGCGTCCTTCATGGTCTTCCCGTAGTGTGTGAGCGGTCGCGGCGCTGTGATTGTTGCCGCAACCGCCTTGCCGGTCAACGCGTGCCGTATTTCAGGCGCGTCAACTGTTCGGCTTCGTCCGCCAACAGCCGCGCCGCGTCGCGAATCGCGACTTCAAGCGTGATCGGGCCGGGCGCCGGCGAGAAGCAGCCGCTGAAATATTCGGCGAGGCGCGGCAAGGCGGCTGAGTCGACTCCGCCGGACAGGAGCGTGGCCGGCACGCCTGCTGCCTGGGCATGACGGCAGGCGATAAAGGGCGCCTTGCCGTGCAGCGTTTGCACGTCCGAACGGCCTTCACCCGTGATCAGCCAATCGGCGCCTTCGAGCGCGGCGTCCAGACCGATTTGCCGTGCGACGGTTTCCGCGCCCGGTTCGAACTGCGCGCCGAGCATATGCAACGCGAAGCCGAGGCCGCCGGCCGCGCCCGCACCGGGCAGTTCGCGCGCCGTGCGGCCGAGCGCCGGTTCGAGCAGATCGGCGAAGCGGGCGAGCGCGGCGTCGATCGTGGCAACCTGCTCCGGCTTCACACCCTTTTGCGGACCGAACACCGCCGTTGCGCCGTGTTCGCCGGTCAGCGGATTGTCCACGTCCGACATGCCGACGAACTGCGTGTTCGCGAGACGCGCGTCGAGTTGCGACACGTCCACTCGTGCGAGGCGCGCGAGTTGTTCGGGCGTGGCGTCGAGCTCGTTGTCCTGTGCGTCGAACAGCTTGAGGCCGAGGCCGGTCAGCAGGCCCGCGCCGCCGTCGTTCGTGCTGCTGCCGCCGAGCGCGACGAAAAAGCGCCGCACGCCGGCGTCCATCAGCGCGCCGATCGCCTCGCCCATGCCGCGTGTGCTGCGCGCCTCCACCGGCACGCCCATTCCCACCGGGTCCGTAATGCCGACGACCTCCGCCGTTTCGATGATCGCGCTGCCGTCGGCGAGCAGGCCCGTGAGCGCTTCGCGCACCGGACCGGCGGCGCCGCGCACGCTGAGCGTGCGGCGTTCGCCGCCGCTCGTGAGCATGGCGTCGAGTGTGCCTTCGCCGCCGTCGGCCATCGGGCAGATGCGCACCTCCGCGGCGGGACGGGCGCGCTTGATGCCCGCTGCGATGGCCTGCGCGACCTGTTCCGCGCTGAGCGAGCCTTTGAAGGAGTCGGGAGCAATGACGACGACGGGCGAGGACGGCGAATTCGGCATGGTGTCTCTGATTGGTTGGAATCGTTGCGAGGGCGGGTGAAACGGCGAGATGAAGGCGCAGCCCCAAGCGCGTCCATTAGCTTATCAGCATGGGCGCGCCGACTGAATATGTCGAATGGCATAGCCGGCATTGACGGCCGCAGGGCGCCCGCGTGGCGGGGGCCTCTGTTCTTGTCGGGGGCTGGTGACTGAATCGAAGTCCGCGGGAGTTCGTGCAGACAAGCTAAAGCGAAGTCGCCGGGAAAACTTCGTGCAGACAGGCGCAGCCCAGCAGCGCGCGAGAGCCAGGTCGCACTGGAACAGTGCGCAAACGGGTACGAAACAGCACGGAAAGCGGCCGGAATCCGGCCAAAACCTCGACAAAAACGCGCCCATCCATCGAATCCCCGGCTAGGCGCGCAAATAGTTTGCTAAAATATTCGGCTCTTTGGACCCAACCGTGCTGCCGGCGGCCTGCAAGCCCGCGGCGCAGGCGCGCAATCGAAGCGAAGCGACCTAAACGCGACCAAAAAACGCGACGTCGCACGAGATCGACAAGCGGCACGGAGAAGATAACTGATTCGCTCGAATAATTTTAGGACGATTGAAGCCATGGCTAACGTTGTTGAAAACCTCGGCAAGCTCGAACGCCGCGTCACGATTTCCCTGCCGAAGGACGCCGTGCAGAAGGAAGTGGACTCGCGTATCCGTCAACTCGCGAAGAACGTGCGCATGCCGGGTTTCCGCCCGGGCAAGGTGCCGCTCAAGATGGTGACGCAACAGTATTCGGGCCAGGTGGAAGCCGAAGTGCTGAGCGACAAGGTCGGCAAGGAATTCTTCGACATCAGCCGCACCGAAAACCTGCGCGTCGCCGGTCAGCCGAGCTTCGCGCCGAAGTCCGACGCCACCGAAGGCGACTACGCGTTCGACGCGACGTTCGAGGTGTATCCGGAAGTGAAGCTGGGCGACGTCGCCACGGCTGAAATCGAGCGCACCACGACCACCATCAGCGAAGCGGAAATCGACCGCACGCTGGACATCCTGCGCAAGCAGCGCGTGCACTTCCACGCTCGCGGCGAAGCCGGCGAGCACGGTGACGGCGGCGGCGACACGGCAGCGAAAGAAGGCGACCGCGTAACGGTCGACTTCATCGGCAAGATCGAGGGTGAAGTGTTCCAGGGCGGCAGCGCCGACGACTTCGCGTTCGTGCTGGGCGAAGGCCGCATGCTGCCGGAATTCGAAAAGGCCGCCACGGGCCTGAAGGTCGGCGAATCGAAGGAATTCGATCTGGCGTTCCCTGAGGACTATCACGGCAAGGAAGTCGCCGGCAAGACCGCGCAATTCACGATCACGATGAAGAAGATCGAGTGGCCGCACCTGCCGGAAATCGACGCTGAATTCGCGAAGTCCCTCGGCATCGAAGACGGTGATCTGACCAAGATGCGCGCTGAGATCAAAGACAATCTCGAACGCGAAGCAAAGCGCCGCACGCAGGCCATCGTCAAGAACCAGGTGATGGACGCGTTGCTGAAGATTTCCGAACTGGACGTGCCGAACGCTCTGATCGAACAGGATCAGGAACGTCTCGTCGCAATGGCGCGTCAGGATCTGGAGCAACGCGGCGTGCCGAACGCCAAAGATGCGCCGATCCCGGCTGCGATGTTCAAGGAACAGGCCGAGCGCCGCGTCAAGCTGGGCCTCGTGCTGGCCGAGCTGGTCAAGGCCAACGACCTGCAAGCCAAGCCGGAGCAGATTCGTGCCGAAGTGGACGAGTTCGCCAAAAGCTACGAAGACCCGAAGGAAGTCGTCCGCTGGTATTATTCCAACCAGCAACGTCTTGCCGAAATGGAAGCGTACGTCGTTGAAGCCAACGTCGTCGATTTCGTTCTCAGCAAGGCCAAGGTGACGGACAAGGAAGTGAGCTTCGAAGAACTGGCAAGCGCAACGGCGCAAGCGTAAGCGTCGCTGCAACGGCGTGCCGGCTGTCGGAGCGACGGCCCGCACGCCGTTTTTTTGTGCCGTAATTGTGTATTGCGTTTGTGTTTCATGTTGCACGGCGCGCATGCACTGATCGCACTTGAATACGGGGTTGTCGGCCGCACCTGTCCAGCATCTAATATTTAGAATATTTCAGACAAGGATCTACTGCATGACCTTTCGCGCTCAAATGCTGGACACGTTGACCTCCCAGTCGTCGCGGGATCTCGAAGCGCAGGCGCTCGGACTGGTGCCGATCGTCGTGGAAACGAGCGGCCGGGGCGAGCGTTCATACGACATCTATTCTCGTCTGCTGAAGGAACGGATCGTGTTCCTGGTCGGCGAAGTGAACGACCAGACGGCCAATCTCGTCGTCGCGCAGATGCTGTTCCTCGAAAGCGAGAACCCCGACAAGGACATCAGTTTCTACATCAACAGCCCGGGCGGTTCGGTTTCGGCGGGCATGGCGATTTATGACACGATGCAGTTCATCAAGCCGGATGTGTCTACGCTGTGCATGGGTCTTGCGGCCAGCATGGGCGCGTTCCTGCTGGCAGCCGGCGCGAAAGGCAAGCGTTTTGCTCTGCCGAATTCGCGTGTGATGATTCACCAGCCGCTGGGCGGTGCGCGCGGCCAGGCGTCGGACATCGAAATTCAGGCGCGCGAAATCCTGTATTTGAAGGAACGGCTGAATCATCTGCTCGCGCATCACACCGGCCAACCCGTCGAGCGTATCGCACGCGACACCGACCGCGACAACTTCATGTCCGGCGACGATGCGCAAGCTTACGGCCTCGTCGACCAGGTAGCGCATAAGCGTCCTTGAGATGGTGCGTTTTTGCCCCGAAATGGGGCAAAAACGCAGCCGGATCGGTTGTGAAATAATCAAACTTCGTCCGAATGCCTGCGGCAAACGCCGTCACCTTGGCTCAAGCCCGGCCCCGCGCAAACTGCGAGGCCAGGGCAAACGGCGTATCATGTAATCGAGTGTCCGGAGGCTCACACATCTATGGCGGACAAGAAAGGTTCTAACAGCGAAAAGCTGTTGTATTGCTCGTTTTGCGGCAAGAGTCAGCATGAAGTCAAGAAACTGATTGCCGGCCCGTCGGTGTTCATTTGCGATGAATGTATCGACCTGTGCAACGAAATCATCCGTGATGAGGCTGCAGGCGCGGGCATCGAGGCGGGCTTGTCGAAGTCCGATCTGCCGAGTCCGCAGGAAATCCGTGAAATCCTCGACCAGTACGTGATCGGTCAGGAACGCGCGAAGAAAATTCTCGCGGTCGCGGTGTACAACCATTACAAGCGCCTCAAGCATCTCGACAAGAAAGATGAGATCGAGCTGTCCAAGAGCAACATCCTGCTGATCGGTCCGACCGGTTCCGGTAAGACGCTGCTCGCGCAAACGCTCGCGCGCCTTCTGAACGTCCCGTTCGTGATTGCCGATGCAACCACGCTGACAGAAGCCGGCTACGTCGGCGAAGACGTCGAAAACATCATTCAGAAGCTGCTGCAAAACTGCAATTACGAAGTGGACAAGGCCCAGCGCGGCATTGTCTACATCGACGAAATCGACAAGATCAGCCGCAAGTCCGACAACCCGTCGATCACCCGCGATGTTTCAGGCGAAGGCGTGCAGCAGGCTTTGTTGAAGCTGGTCGAGGGCACGATGGCGTCGGTGCCCCCGCAGGGCGGCCGTAAGCACCCGAATCAGGACTTCATCCAGGTCGACACGACCAACATTCTGTTCATCTGCGGCGGCGCGTTCGACGGCCTCGAAAAGGTCATCGTCGATCGTACCGAGAAGACTGGCATTGGCTTTGGCGCGAGCGTGAAGAGCAAGCAGGACCGCGACGCCGGCGAAGTGCTGCGCGAAGTCGAACCGGAAGATCTGATCAAATTCGGTCTCATTCCCGAATTGATCGGCCGTCTGCCGGTGGTGGCCACGCTCGGCAAGCTCGACGAAGTCGCGCTGATGAAGATTCTCGTCGAACCGAAGAATGCGCTGGTGAAGCAGTACCACAAGCTGTTCAACATGGAACGCGTCGAGCTCGAAATTCGTCCGGCCGCGTTGCAAGCTGTCGCACGTAAGGCAATTCGTCGCAAGACCGGCGCGCGTGGTTTGCGCTCCATCCTGGAACAAGCGTTGCTTGATGTGATGTACGACCTGCCGCAAATGAAAGGCGTTAGCAAGGTCATCATCGACGACAACGTGATTGACGGCGACGGCAAACCGCTACTGATCTACGAAGACGCGCCCAAAGTGGCGGGTTCGAACTGATCGGCTTTCGGGTTCTGCAAAAAAAGCCGTTCATGGCAACGTGAACGGCTTTTTTCGTTTATCGTGTGGTCAGGCTGGTTGTTTTCACTATGGAGTCACTGAACCTTCGGAGTCACTGAACTTTTCCCACACGCGGAGGCTTGCAATCTTTTCTGCTGGCCTCACCTATCGAACGAACTGATTCCACTCATGGGGAAATGAAATGTCAGGAACCCAACTCCTTCCGCCGGAACGCATTACGCTCCCGCTGCTCCCGCTGCGTGACGTAGTCGTCTTCCCGCACATGGTGATTCCGCTCTTCGTAGGCCGCCCGAAGTCGATCAAGGCTCTCGAAGCAGCGATGGAAGGCGGCAAGCACATCATGCTCGTCGCCCAGAAAACGGCTGCCAAAGATGAGCCGACCGAAAAGGACATGTACGAAGTAGGGTGTGTTGCCAACATCCTGCAAATGCTGAAGCTGCCCGATGGCACCGTGAAGGTGCTCGTCGAAGGCTTGCAGCGCGCGAAAACGCTTTCCATCGAAGAACAGGAAACGCAGTTCTCGTGCGAAGTCATGCCGCTCGAACCCGACCACGCCGACAGCGCCGAAACTGAAGCGCTGCGCCGCGCGATCGTGTCGCAGTTCGACCAGTATGTGAAGCTGAACAAGAAGATTCCGCCGGAGATCCTGACGTCGCTGTCGGGTATCGACGAAGCGGGTCGTCTGGCCGACACGATCGCGGCGCATCTGCCGCTCAAGCTCGACCAGAAGCAGCACATCCTCGAAATGTTCCCGGTGATCGAGCGACTCGAGCATCTGCTCGCGCAACTCGAAGCCGAGATCGACATCCTGCAGGTCGAAAAGCGCATCCGTGGGCGTGTGAAACGCCAGATGGAAAAGAGCCAGCGCGAGTACTACCTGAACGAACAGGTCAAGGCGATCCAGAAGGAACTCGGCGAAGGCGAAGAAGGTGCGGACCTCGAAGAACTCGAGAAGCGCATCACCGCTGCCCGCATGCCGAAGGAAGCCAAGAAGAAAGCCGACGCCGAGCTGAAGAAGCTCAAGCTGATGTCGCCGATGTCGGCGGAAGCGACCGTCGTGCGCAACTACATCGACACGCTGATCGGCTTGCCGTGGCGCAAGAAGAGCAAGGTCAACAACGACCTCTCCAATGCGGAACGCGTGCTCGACGAAGACCACTTCGGTCTCGAGAAAGTGAAGGAACGTATTCTCGAGTATCTCGCGGTCCAGCAACGTGTCGACAAGGTCAAGGCGCCGATCCTGTGCCTCGTTGGGCCTCCGGGTGTCGGTAAAACGTCGCTGGGTCAGTCGATCGCTCGCGCCACGAACCGCAAGTTCGTGCGTATGGCGCTCGGCGGCGTGCGCGACGAAGCCGAGATTCGCGGTCACCGTCGTACGTATATCGGCTCGATGCCCGGCAAGATTCTGCAAAGCCTGACCAAGGTCGGCGTGCGCAATCCGCTCTTCCTGCTCGACGAAGTCGACAAGATGGGTCAGGATTTCCGCGGCGATCCGTCGTCGGCTCTGCTCGAAGTGCTCGATCCGGAACAGAACCATACGTTCGCCGATCACTACGTCGAAGTCGACTTCGATCTGTCGGACGTGATGTTCGTGGCGACGTCGAACTCGCTGAACATTCCGCCGCCGCTGCTTGACCGGATGGAAGTGATCCGTCTGTCGGGTTACACGGAAGACGAGAAGGTCAGCATCGCGCAACGTTATCTTTTGCCCAAGCAAAAGAAGAACAACGGCCTCAAGGATGGCGAGGTCGATGTGACGGAAACCGCGATCCGCGACATCATTCGTTACTACACGCGTGAAGCGGGCGTGCGTTCGCTCGAGCGTGAAATTTCGAAGATCTGCCGTAAGGTCGTGAAGATGCTTCTGCTGAAGAAGGCGGAAGGCGCGGTGAAGGTCGACGGCAGCAATCTCGATACGTTCCTCGGCGTGCGCAAGTACGACTTTGGTCTGGCGGCGAAGGAAAATCAGGTTGGCCAGGTCACGGGTCTTGCGTGGACGGAAGTGGGCGGCGATCTGCTGACCATCGAAGCCGCGGTAATGCCGGGCAAGGGCAACGTGATTCGTACGGGTTCGCTCGGCGACGTGATGAAGGAATCGGTCGAGGCAGCACGCTCGGTGGTTCGTTCGCGTTCGCGCCGTCTCGGCATCAAGGACGAAGCGTTCGAGAAGCAGGACATTCACATTCACGTGCCGGAAGGCGCGACACCGAAAGACGGTCCGTCTGCCGGTATCGCGATGACGACCGCGCTGGTGTCGGTGTTGACCGGAATTCCGGTGCGCGCCGATGTCGCGATGACGGGCGAAATCACGTTGCGTGGCGAAGTCCTGCCGATCGGCGGCTTGAAGGAAAAACTGCTGGCGGCGCATCGCGGCGGTATCAAGCTGGTGCTGATTCCGGAAGAAAACGTCAAGGACTTGACGGAGATTCCGGACAACGTGAAGAACGCGATCGAGATCGTGCCGGTCCGCTGGATCGACAAGGTGCTCGAACTGGCGCTCGAACGCGTGCCGGCGGCGTTGCCCGAAGAGGAGCCCAAGCCTGCTGCGCCGGTTGCAGCGGAGCCCGGCAAGGACGCTGCGGCAACGGAAGTCGTGAAGCACTAAGGCAGTCGGCAAAGAAGCTTTTGCTCGAAGAAAACCGCGGTCTCGGCCGCGGTTTTTTATTGTCCGCGCGACTTCCGTCGGGCGTCTCGCGAGGGGCGTTTTCCCATCTATTGAGTAAAGCGGCATGCGCCTGTCGACTGGTTGTGCGTGCATCCATTCGCCGCAACATTTTGTTATAGGAAGCCTTCTCGAAATCCTCGCAAATCAGGCTCAACCCCGCTTGACACAAGGGTTTCGGCCCATTCTAATGATTGCGCCCGGCGTTGCCCGCCGGCCGCGTGATGCCAGGCGTTAATAAAGCGCCGTCACGATTGCCATAAACATTCTCGGGGGTTGGGATGAACAAGACGGAATTGATCGATCACGTTGCGCAGCAAGCCGACATTTCGAAGGCAGCGGCAGGCCGTGCACTCGACGCAGTGATCGATGGTGTCAAAGGTACGTTGAAGAAGGGCGGTTCGGTGACGTTGGTCGGTTTTGGCACGTTCGCGGTCGGCAAGCGCTCCGCGCGCACCGGGCGCAATCCGCGCACTGGCGCCGCCATCAAAATCAAGGCGGCGAAGGTCCCCAAATTTAGGCCTGGCAAAGCTCTGAAGGATGCGCTAAACTAATGGGCTTGCTGCTTGAGGGACGTCGATAGGCGAAGATCGGGCAGCAGGTAGAAGCAGGAAAGCAGCACTGAATCATGAAACGGGTGCTTAGCTCAGTTGGTAGAGCGGCGCCCTTACAAGGCGTAGGTCGGGAGTTCGAGCCTCTCAGCACCCACCAGTTTCGTGATTCACAGTTGTCCAGTACAGTCTGAAAAAGTACGTTGAAGTCCCTGAAACCCGCGTGGCCATTGGCTTTGCGGGTTTTTTGTTGCCTGCGGCCTGTCCAGAAACGTCCACGGTCGGCTATTAGAACCCGCACTTTTATCGTTGTATTTTCCGATGTATGTTGTGTCTTGTGTCAATTCCAGACGCGGAATACAACGATGGCTCGATCTCCTCTCCACCAGCTCACCCGGCTCGAGATTGTCAACGCGAAGCCGGCAGCCAAACCTTACACCTTGTCAGACGGGGGGCGGCTCTACGTGCTGGTCAAGCCCGAAGGTGCCAAGCTGTGGCGCTGGAATTACGATTTCGCTGGAAAAACCAGGACGATGGCTTTCGGTAGCTGGCCGGAAGTCTCCGAAAAGGAAGCACGCGCCGCTCATGCAGCCGCACGAGAGCTGTTGCGTCAGGGCATTGATCCCATGCAAAAGCGGCGCGAAGACAAGCGTCGTGCAAGATTCAGCGCGAATGCGACCTTCGAAGCTGTCGCAAAGGCGTGGATCGCCGAGCAGAAAGCGCACTGGTCCGCCGACTATCTCGACAAGATCGAACGGCGGCTCGCGAAGAACGTGTACCCTTGGCTCGGCAGGCGGCCGATCGCCGAGATCACCACGCCGGAATATGTGGAACAGGTCATTCGTCGCGCGCGCGACCGTGGCGTCCTCGACACGGCAAGAAGGGTGAGGGAGACGTGCAATTGCGTCTTCCGGCATGCGGTCGAGAACGGCCTCATCAAATCGTCCGAAAATCCCGCGATCGATCCCAAAGTAGGCGGCGTGAGAACGCCGCCGGTGCAGCACTACGCAGCCATCACGGACCCCGAGGCGCTGGGTCAGTTGATGCGGGCGATTCAGTCATATAAAGGCACACCGATCGTGCGAGCCGCGTTGCAGTTCGTGCCGTTGGTTTTTCAGAGGCCGGGCCAGATAAGAACCGCTCGATGGGAACAGTTCGAACTGGACAAGGCACTCTGGACCTGCCCGGCGGCGATGATGAAGGGAAAGCTGGCGCGCAAGAAGGGTGGCCCGCCTCACCTCGTGCCGCTGTCCCGCCAGGCCGTCTCAATACTTCGGGATCTTTATCGTCTAACCGGCCCGGAGGGCTATGTATTTCCAAGCCGTAAGGCCGGCCTGCCCATGTCGGACGGCACTATCAACGCGGCTCTGCGGACTATCGGGTATTCGGGCCACGAAATGACCGGGCATGGCTTTCGCGCCACTGCCCGTACCTTGATTCGGGAGCGCTTGGGTTACGACAAGGAAGTGGTTGAACGGCATCTTGCTCATGGCAGCGACGAGGAACTCGGAGACGCATACGATCGGGCTCAATACTTCAACCAGCGGCGACGGATGAGTCAGGACTGGGCCGACTACCTCGATCGGCTAGCGGGCGACAACAGCCAGGACGGTATCGCCCAGTCGTACATGCCGGCCGGGGAAAGGACGTCGTTTGTGGAGCAAGCGACGACGGGTGGAGAGCTGGAATCCACTACTGCACAATGAGTTTTCCGTCGATAGCCGGGGTACCGGCGAGGGATGGTGAGAAATCTGTTCTGCTAAATGACCGGCGCCAAGTGACCAAGCGGATCCGCAACCTCCACGAGAGTTTCATCTCACGATTGGCAAATGAGCAGAGCGGACTTCGAATTATTCACGTGCATGATCTGCGAGGAACGACAAGCACACGCGCTGGGCAAGATGCGCGACGTTGCCTCAGCAACAGCAAAAATGCCCAAACTTGGCGTCCTCCGGTAGCACTCCGACTATCAGACCGTCGCCATCGCGGACATCACAGTGGGCGCTTTCGCCGGGGTCGCTCCCGCTATACGAGCGGGGAAGGCTAGGTGAGTACATTGACTGATCTCGAACTTTCAGTGTGCTCAAAAACGTACCCATCTGCGCCTGGTTCGTGCTGGCTCTAGCTGGACTGCAATAACAAGGTTGTCCATAGCCTTGTCAATTTTTGTAGTCCTCTGGACTCGTCTGTTATTCGCTATACAGCACTGGGATGCCCAGGAGGGGAGCCAAATGAAATGCGTAATTTATTGACGCATAAGGGAAATGTCGGCGTGGCTGCGGGCCGGTGTACTCGCGAACGTACTCAAACGTGGCGCGCTTGAATTTTTTGTTGCTTGTCGCAAAAGCGCGACGTGCACTTGCGCGAAGTACAGTGCCGTTCGCCTGCACGTCGGTGCGTCGGTACCTTCCGAATGGAATGGCCGTCAGTTGGGTGAATCCGACGTCTGACCGTCCGAGCGACAGTGAGAGCGAATGGCGCTTCGTGGCCGGGAGTACACGTTCACACCAACCACCGGACAACTGCCGTTGAGGATTCCAACGTCGACTCTGTAAAACGTTCATCGAAGCGGTGCTATCGGCCATCAAGAGACGTTCGTGCGGCCGGCGACCGAGACGCTCCGACGGCGGCTCCGCCTTGAAACCGGCCACTGAGCCGCACGGCTCGATTGTCGCCCGACGGCCTTTGCTGACGTTCGAGTGTCGGCCACCGTGAGGTCAGCTGATAGGCGTTTTGCCGCCATTCGCGCTGCCGTAGCCTCGAATTTCAGGTGCCGATGCGAGTGGATGAGTACTCGCGACCCTCTGGCTGCCAAAAGTCTCGCGGTCAATTACGCAGATTATCAGCGCCGCATGAGCTACCAACACGCTTTCCCTCGAATCACAAACAACGGTTAAAGTAGCACCCTACCCATTTTCGGCAATCAAAGTGGCAAAAGATCCTAAAGTTTCGGACCTGCCTGATTATCCAGCGATTCGAAAGCTCGCATCGGCGCTGCATCGCCTTGATTCGCACCAGCACGGCGCCGCTATCATGATTGGTGCAGGATTTAGTCGCAGTGCGGCTCATCATGTTGGCGATGGTAAGAAGATGCCTCTTTGGGGTAGCTTCACGCAGAAGCTTGCCCGCGATCTTTACGCTGACGATACGAATCTAAATTTTACCGATCCATTGAGGGTCGCCGAAGAGTTTAGAACTTACTTCGGCACGGTAGCCCTTAACGACCGGATACGGTCTGAGATAGATGATCAAGCGTGGCGAGCCGGTCCACTCTACAAATCGCTCTTGTCGCTTCCGTGGACGGACGTCCTGACCACCAATTGGGATACTCTTCTAGAGCGCGCTGCAGACAACGTTCACGGTCCGTACTACACCGTCGTCACCAAGGCGTCGGATTTGGCTTGGGCCCAGACTCCGCGAATCGTGAAACTGCACGGCACGATCGGAATCACTGACACCCTCATCGCCGCGCAAGAGGACTATCGAACGTACCCGGAACGATTCGCGCCATTCGTCAACATGGCCCGACAGGTATTCATCGAAAACGAGCTGTGTCTGCTTGGCTTTTCCGGTGACGACCCGAACTTCCTGCAATGGGCGGGGTGGGTGCGCGACCACTTGGCGAATCACGCTCGAAAAATTTATCTCGTCGGGGCCCTAAATATCTCCCCTGCTCGCCGTAAGTATCTGGAATCTATCAATGTAGCTCCCGTTGACCTGTATCCCACCGTCGCACACCTTGAGGATCGCGATCTTCAACATCACCAAGCAACCGCACTGTTCCTGCAGGCGATGCGGGACGCGGAAAGGTCCAAGCCTAAACCGCACGAGTGGTACCCGACTCGTCTCGTTAGCAGCATCAGAAACGCAGAAGATCACGCAAAGTTGCACAGAGACCCTGAATACGGTGCGCAGGCTTTGACTGAACAGATTCCAATCTTGCAACAAGATCGAATCTCGTATCCGCATTGGGTGGTCTGCCCTCCATCGCTACGTTCCGCGATCAATAATCAGGTGAGCACTCCATTCCCCAATCCGCAGAATATTGCGGCGTTGACGCCTGATAATCGCGCTGCCCTACTGTACGAACTAGGCTGGCGCCAGGCCATCGCCCACTCGCACATACGGCTGTGGCTCGCTGATGCGCTTTTTTCTCTGGTTCGTTCGAGTCCATCGAACGCCCTCACCAAACGTCAGCAGGGTGATATTGCCCTCTGGTTACTGAACAACTCGCGATGGGATACAACCGACACCGACGAAAGAAAGCAGGCGGTTGAAACTCGCAACGCTGCACTTATCAAGGTCATTGAGGACAATGAGATTTACGTTCAGGATGCTAGCGCAGAAATAGCCTATCATCACGCCCTGCTTGCCCGTGACTCCCTAGATTACGTCAAGTTGACGGAATTGATTCCCCGCATTGTTGGCAAGGACCCCATCTGGAAATTGCGGAAAATGGCCATGCTCGTGGAACTCGGTCGATCAGCCGAAGCGATTGACTTGATCGCCTCTGCGTATGGGGATCTTCGCGAACAGCATCGACGAGATCGACAATCCATCCAGATCATGTCGCGCCTTCTCTGGGCGCGTTGGCTGCTGGATGCTGTCAGTAATAGCGAGGACAACCAAGGCATTGAAGAATTACCAACTTTCGTTGAGAGTAATTTCCGGAAGTGGAAGTGTGACCCGTGGACATGGTTAGATTCGTTCCGGCGTGACATCGACCAGCGACGCGAGGCATACGATAGACAACAAAATCCAATTGAGCCACAGTTTCAGCAAGGCCGCTATCACGACCACTCAGAAGACAGCTCTAACAATAGTCCTGACTCCTCGGATTTTCTCTTCGTGGATGGACTCACCAGAGTCTGTGGAATCCCGTTGCGACTAAGAGCTCGTGGCTACAACGTTAGCCTGTTCGTACAAACGACAACTAACCTGCTACTTCACGGTGGAACAGGGGATGACCTAATAGACCTGGCATTGACCGTCCGCTCTTCGAGCAGCCGCGATTCGGAAGCTATCAAGGACGGGCTGGGACGCATTCGTGTGGCCTGTCTTGAACAGCACGCTGTCGAGGCTTCAGTTCGTCAACTCTCCGCCGCAGTCAGGTATTGGCATCAAGAATGTAAGCAGGCATCCGCCGAGGCGCGAGACCACTGTTTAGGCAGACTCCGCGTCCTACTGGAAGTGTTAGGACGGCTCGTTGTTCGAGTGCCGTCAGCGGAGGCGAATATCCTGTTTCGACTAGCAACGGAAATGGGCCATACTCCTGAATTGCAGGGCCACTGGCTGTCAGAATCGCTCGAATCACTTCTCTCGAACTCGATGACTAGTATTCCCGCATCTGAGCAAGGAGAATTGCTTCTCGACGCGCTCATGTTTCCTCTCCCTCAGGAAATCAAGGCTGGCACCACCTGGTCATGGCCAAACCCCGTTATTGAGCACCTTGGGGCACGCGAAAGATCTTCCGTCCTGGATGAACGCATCGCCGCGTTGATTCGCGCAGTTAGGGAGGCCAACGGGACAGCGAAAAGCGCAGCCCTGCTTCGCCTTCTGCCTTTATCTGCTACCGACGGTTTCCTCACGGCAAGGGAATCCATTGCATTATTTCATGCGATTTGGGGCGATTCTGAAAGCTACGAAAATCTGCCGGAAACGGGTCTGTATCCTCATACGTTGGCCGTTTTACCAGCCGGCGATCGAACCCGTGTCGAGCAGCTTATTCGTTCTTGTCTGTACGATCATGGCTCCGAGATTCTCGATAATACGCAAAAGGATCTGCGAACCTTTCCTTCGCCGGAAATTCGCGCGGCTATGTGGACTTACAACGGGATGGCTGCGGCTGCGAGCAGCGACAAGACTCGGTTATATCCTGACGTAAACCAAGCCTTGGCTTTATTTGATCGCCTGACGAATTGGAGACCCGTCACAGCAGCGGACAATGGGTCAGATGTGGCCGCAAACGCCCGGCATTCGCTTGCCTTGAGCATTGGTCGTGCTCTTTCGTACGCCGTTGTTCCGTCGTTATCTTCTGAAACCAAGACATCGAGCCGATTTGAACAACTGCACAGGCTTTACTCGGATGTAGACGGCGCAATGACTGCTTTGCCTGCGCTCGTCAGTTTCGCAGAGGGCGATTCAAGCACCGCTACTGCCGTGGCGAGAGATATTGCCATCGCCCTTCGGGGCGGAAATCCGATATCAGTTAGTCAAGCCGCTATCGCTGTGCATAGATGGATGAAATTACCCGAAAGCAGTCAATCCACCAAATTTAGAAGGCTCGTAACGCTGGTGATTGGCATCATCGAATCAGGCCGGATGATGGAGTTGCAGCAGCTTCTGTGGCTAGCGGGAGAGCTGTTGATTGCCGGTCACCTTTCTGAGGAGCAGCAACAGACTCTTCGCGAAGTGGTTCCTGAAATTTATAAGTCGACCGATTATGTGAACATCATTCGAAGAAGTCGCCAAGCTGTCGTCGCCTCTACGGTACGGGTTGTGTGCGTGAAGCTTGCCTCGACCCTTGCAGCCATCTTTCCTGAAGACGAGACGCTTCGCGGACTGATTGCCGATTCGAAAGATGATGCCTTGCCCGAGGTCCGCTTTGCTGCGGCAGACAACGCTATTGTCATCGATTGAGGCGATACAAAAGCCTAGTCACTACCGGGTGAATCTATCTCTGAGTGTCTACACTTCGGACAGTTCGCGAACAACTGCGCTCGACGCGATCAACGTCGACGACGGTTGTGAACGGTTGCTCTGTTGATTGCTCGTGCGCCCTCATTCGCGGGTCGTACATCTATGGGCGCGTAACCGCCTGAGTTGGGGCGGTCGCTGAATGACTGCATTGGCCGAGGTTGGCGAGTCGACCGTCAGTCAAGGCTCGGCCGTGTGCGGTCAATGGCTGGTCGCCGACATCGAAAAGAGCAACATCGGAAGCGGCCGACTAGCTGATGCTCGACAAGACTGCCGCTATGCTACGGCTTCAGCTCAAGCAGCCGTTCAACATTTTATCGGGAACAGTAAGCATGTCGTATGCAGGTATTTCCGTCCGCGAAGCATTGGACAAACTGAACGCGCCGAACAATGGATGGTTTTTGCCACAGGTACAACGGCAGTATGTGTGGGGGGCACGCCACGAGTCGGAAGACTATGTTTGCCTGCTGCTCGACTCACTCCTCAAGCGCTACCCAATTGGTGGTGTGGTGCTTTGGGAAACAGAGCAACGAGTGCCTTACCGCCGCTTCGTCGAGGATTACGCCCCGGGAAAGTATGCCCGTCAAGTAGATGAGGGACTGTGGGGCGCCCCGAAGGCGCTGGTCTATGACGGACAGCAGCGCTTGCAGACTCTGTTCTCCGTACTCCGGAACCGCTTCAACGGTCGGATTTTGCACTATGACCTCTTGTTCGACCCATCTACCGCCGAGTCGGACGAAACCGGATTTCTTTTCCGCGATGCCAGCTCACCATCGGCGGCTCGGTACCTCCGCATGACGGAATTGGCTTGCATGCGCTGTAACCAGGACGAAAAGATTGATCTCGAAGAGCGCGTCGGGGTGGCCGGAGGGGAGAACAAAGATGCAAAATTGCGGGTGCGCAAAAACCTCAGCGCATTGTGGGAGATCTTCGTGGACGTCAACGTCAAGTCGATCGCCTACTTTTCGGTCAAAGCGGATACACC
The DNA here is from genome assembly GCF_003002025.1 of Paraburkholderia sp. BL25I1N1. Lineage (GTDB taxonomy): Bacteria > Pseudomonadota > Gammaproteobacteria > Burkholderiales > Burkholderiaceae > Paraburkholderia. The sequence continues at coordinate 25,392 of NZ_PVZB01000015.1, read as the reverse complement.
CAAAGAGGTCAACGAGGTATTCCGCCGCTTGAATACGGGAGGAATTGCATTAACCCAATTGGAGCTTGTGCTCGGAAAGATCAAAGCTGTCCAGTCGGATTATGAAGAAAGGCTCTGGGCGCTTTCCGAGAGAATCTTCGTACGAAGCGGAGGTATCAAGTTTTCATCGGCTGCAGTGCTGCAGTTTTTCCATTTGATCATTAAGAACACGATCCGCATAGATGAGACTCGTTTGGGAAACGGCGACATTCAAGCTTTCCAGGATGCGCTGAAAAACGACACGGAGCCGCTGGTCGAACTGTTTTCCAACTATCTGAAGGGGCTGCTGAACATTAACCACGCCTCGATTGTGCCGCGCTGGCTCGCGGTACTACCCATTGCCGCCTATCTGACGGAGCGCAGGCGTAGTGGTCACGAGTGGCGCATCCGCGCGATGAAGGCCGTCGAACTGCAGCTGATCAATCAGTACTTTTTGCTGTCGCAGTTCTGCGACTGGAATACCCAGACTATGGTCACTGCATTTGCACGCAAAGCTGTGGAGGCGGGCAAAGCGGGCAAAGCGTTTCCGCTGGAGGCAATTCGTCAGATCGCTATCGACAAAAACCGCACTGGCGACTTGCACGAATACCAGTTGCTAAATCTTCCCTGGCTGGCGACTAAGGTGCTCATGCCGAGCCGCAGCTACATCTTCCACGACAGCAAACCACAGGTAGATCACATCTTCCCGATCAACCTGGCGAACCAGGATGAGGCCTATCGTGAGGCCGTGGATGTGCTGTGGAATTTTCAGCCTATGCCAGCGGAAGTCAACAATTACAAACGGGCGCGTCATCCCCGAGAGTTCTTCAATAGTGAAGATGGCAGAAAGTACTGGGCGTCCTATGACTTCATCCCCACGGCCGACTCGGTCCTTTGGGACGACCATCTTGCCTTTGCAAATGACCGAAAACAGAAGATGCTGCGGGCGCTTAACGAGTTGTATGGGCTCACGCTTGCAGCACCGGAGCAAGAATAGTTTGAGCATGCGATACCCGATCGTCACTCACCAAGTTTAAACGAGGAGTAAGCGGACCTATCCGCTATCATCGTTCCTGCACCTTGCCGTTTGTATGAACTGCTTGGGCACTTCTGGCCGAACGGGGTAATGTGTCTCAGGCTCGTGTCGCCGCGTAGCGACGACCTAGTCGGGCGCGGGCCCGCTAGGTCGATCTCTAACGCGTGGATTGAACTTCAACCCCATCTTGATTCTATGCGTCAATGGCTCGCTCAAGGTATCGAACCGGCCCTTCGCCTAATTGAATACCGAACGGTTGGTGTGAGTGTGAATACCCGCTCGTTTTCTTCGAAGCTTGAAGTTGACCCAGAAAAACGGACATCTATCCTTTGGAGAAGGAGGTGCCGATTATGGGCAAGCATCGTACCCCGTACCCGGCGGAATTTCGGGCGCAAATGGTCGAGCTGGTGAAGGCTGGACGCAGGCCGGAGGAACTGGAAAAGGAGTTCGAGCCTACCGCACAGACCATCTACAACTGGGTGGCACAGGCTGATCGCGACACAGGCGTGCGGCATGACGGTCTGACCACAGCCGAACGGCAGGAGCTCACACGGTTGCGTCGTGAAGTCCGGCAACTGAAGATGGAGCGCGACATACTCTCTCACGCGGCAGCCTGGTTCGCGAGGGAGACGGGATCCATTCCACCGAAGAGCGGTACGGATTCATGAAACAGACTTTGCCATCCACTACATTGCCGATTTGCGTCCGGCGGACGGCGACACGTGTCGCACGAGCTGGTACAACATACGCCGCCTGCATAGCAGCATCGGCTACTGTTCGCCGCTCGAGTTTGAAAACCTGCATGCGCAAGATCAAAGCTTATCGCCGCGCGGGTTGCCCACCGCCGGGCAGCGTCGTGGTCGTGACAGTCGACCCGCCGCCCGGCCGTGGACAACCCGCGATTCAACCTTATCGGGAGGTGCCACACCACATTAAACTCAACTGCAAATCTATCCGTCGAACCGGGTCAACCTCAGCTAACAATCGCCTTCACTGCATCGCCAATGGCGGCAAAGTGACGGTCAGTCGCCGCACGACGTCTGATCGGCGAACGTCCGCAAAGGCCGATGACTTGCCGACGGACTCGAAGGGATAATGACCGCTGCACCCGGCGGATTCAACCGGTCGATGCAATAGTTTGCTGGAACCGTTCGGCAGGCGTTTCGTAGCCCAGTGTCTTTCTCGGACGCTCGTTCAATCGTCTTGCCACGGCATTGAGTTTAGCCTGCGAATACGCTGACAGGTCGGTGCCTTTCGGGAAGTACTGCCTTAACAGCCCGTTTGTATTTTCGTTCGATCCACGTTGCCATGGATGCTGGGGGTCGCAGAAGTAGACCTGGATATCAGTGGCGACGGTGAAGCGTTTGTGCCCGGCCATCTCTGTTCCCCGATCCCATGTCAGCGATTTATAGAGTTCCTGGGGCAACTTGCTGGCATGTTTGATGAGTGCATTGATGACCGTTTCGCTATCCTTGCAGGGGATCCTGACCAGCATGACATAGCGTGTCTGACGCTCGACAAGCGTTGCTATCTGGCTGCTTCCGCTGCCGCACAGCAGATCACCTTCCCAATGCCCGGGTACCGCGCGGTCTTCAACACTCGCGGGGCGTTCGCTGATTGATACGGTGTCCCGAATCCTGCCGTGACCGTCCGTCTTCTGAGTGTGGTGGCGCGACCGGCGCATGGCACGGGTACGCCGTAAATGCGCCAGCAACTCCTTCTTCAGGGCAGATAGATCGTCTCGTGAGACACGTGGTGGTCCTCGTCATCTGGATACGCCCGCCTGAGCCATCCGGCAATCTGCTGCGGTGACCACTGTAACTGGAGCTTGCCTGCAACCATCTGCGCCAGCATCCGGTGCTCAACCAGTTTACAGGCTTTGGGACGCTGTGCCCGATCCCATGCAAGCTGGTCGGCGTAGGTCGCCCGATAACCGTCTGGTCCGCTGTTACGTTTGATCTCACGACAGATGGTGGAAGGCGCTCGCGATAGTCGTTTTGCAATTGACTGGATCGAATCGTCAGCCACAAGCCCTCGCGAGATCTCTTCGCGCTCCTCCAGCGTCAACGCCAATCCCGAGCGGTGCCTTTGTGGCGGCTGGATCCCGCCTGTCTCAGCCAGAATCCCCTGAACCGACGAGTGGTTACGATCAAAGAGCTGGGCGATCTTCTGCAGAGATTCGCCGTTGCGCCAACGTTCCCACATCAGCGCTTTCTGCGTCTCACTGTAATAAATCCGGCGTCTCTGCTTCATTTGCAACACTCCTGCTGCTTGCGCAGTCTTCAGTGTGTTGCATCGACCGGTTGAATCCGCCCCGAAAAGCCGCCGATGAGGTCGCGCCTGGTCAAGCGTCCGAAGTGGGTCGCGTGCTGCCGCTCGTGGCACGCACGGGTCGATCGCACGACGATCGGCAAGGTACGGCCATCTCCAGCCGTTCGCCTGATACCGTGCGCTTTTCTCGGAAACCCAAGAGGAATCAGTTGCGCACACGGAATCGCGTTGTTCGTCCTGTTCGGCACGCAACCGACCACGACTGATGACAACGGAAGTACGACGTAGTCGTGCGGGAAATGCCCCGAGATATACTTCCCGCATGGAACTCGACCCCCGCGACCTCGATAAAATCAGTGCCGTCACGTTGCAGCACTACGACGCGCACGCGGAAGATTTCCGCAACGGCACGTACGACCACGACGTCACGCAGAACATCGCGGCGCTGCTGCACCATATCGAAGTCGAGCCGCCTCTTACGATCCTGGATTTCGGCTGCGGGCCGGGGCGAGATTTCAAGACCTTCACTACACTCGGCCATTGCGCGGTCGGCCTCGATGGCGCCGAGCGCTTCGTTGCAATGGCGCGTGACGCGACTGGCTGCGACGTCTGGCAGCAGGATTTCCTGCATCTCGATTTGCCGGCCGCGCACTTTGACGGCATTTTCGCCAACGCCGCGCTGTTCCATGTCCCGAGTCAGGCGTTGCCGCGCGTGTTGCGGCAATTGCACGCGACGCTGAAGCCTGGCGGCGTGCTGTTCAGCTCCAACCCGCGCGGCACGAATCAGGAAGGCTGGAGCCACGGCCGCTACGGCGTCTTCCATGATCTCGAAGCATGGCGCCGATATATGGCGGACGCAGGCTTCGTCGAAACTGAGCACTATTACCGGCCCGCCGGCTTGCCGCGTGAGCGGCAGCCGTGGCTAGCCAGCGTGTGGCGCAAGCCGGTTGCCTGAAACGCCAGGGGGCTGTTCCACAGTATGCCCGCGTTGGGCTTGGCAGATGCTTACGCTCAAGCCGCTTTGATGCAGCGCAAAGCAGCCGATTTGCAACAGTGTCCATCGCGCAGAGAAATGGCCAGTCGTGGATCTCAGACAATCGGCAGAAGCGGGGACGCCTGTCGTCGGCCGCGACAGGCAGAGGACGGGCCATCTACAGTCGTTGGCAAGCTCTCTCATGCAGTCATTCGAACGTCGGCTTCACATTGGCAAGGGACGCATGCGTCCCGATCGTGTCCAACGGGCGTTGGCCATTCCGAAAAGCTAGCCATTAGGACTATTCCAGGCTGTCGCTTGTCTAACCCGATGCTTCCATCTTGCGTCCTATTAATCCACCTGGCGTGCCGTACCGACGTATGGCGCTACCCTTTGTTGAACAGGTTCACGACGCGGGACATGGATTTCGCTGCCAGAACGAACAGAGCGCCGGCCAGACTGTAGTCGACGTGGTGCATCAGGTCGGTCAAATAGAACATGAATAGTGCGATGAGCGGGTGGTACATCGCACGGCTTATCAGGTTTTTCATCGGCATTTCACGCTGTTTCGATTGCCCGAACCGGTAAGCCACTGTGCGTGAACCGATCTGCGCAAGTTTGGAGGCGGCCAGGCTTCCGAAATCCGTGGAAGGTTTGGCTGCGAAGTACGGATGGCGTTGATGTGTCACGTCCCGCCCTGCGACGAACTTTGCCTCTCGCAACTTGTTGCCGTCCTGGCCGTGCGTCGATGTTTTTTGCCCGACCGTCCAAGTCTTGCCTCTGGTTCGCCTGAGCATTGCAGCACGTCCAGAAAGGTTGTCCGGTCCTCCTGCAGACGGGCGCGATCTGGTTGCACGCGGTTGTGTCACGCAGCGATGCGCCCACACTCAAAAGTATCGAGGCAGACCCGAAGGAGCTGTGATGATGGGGCAGGACGTCGCCGTGCCCGTCGCCGAGCCGACACACCTCTAATCCCAATCGCGATTGCAACGCAGACCATGAACGACAGAACGGTGCGGAGACTCAGGACGGCCTGCGCCGGAATCAATCGAGATCAGACATGCTCGCTAAGGGGCCGCCCGCGAACATCCATACGAATCGCGCGGCGATGCATCATGCGTGTTGACGTCATCGGTAAGGTATTTGTCATATGCCGCCGCAGCAGGTTTAACATGTACCCGTCGGCCAGATTGAAGAAGTGGGCGGCATCCCCTTCACTTGCCCGGGAAATCGCATTTCACGCGAGCTATTCATGGATGCAGTTTCTGACGTCCTGCGCGCTGTGCGTCTAAGCGGCGCGGTGTATCTGAATGCAACCTTCACGGCACCGTGGTGCCTGATAGGCCGCACAGATGCTGCGCTCTGTGCAGCGTATTTGCCGCGATCTGAGCGTGTAGTTTCATACCATCTGATCATAGAAGGTAGCTGCTGGGCACAACTGGCAGGCGACCCCGATTCGGCTATTCATCTCAATGCCGGCGAACTGCTCGTGGTGCCGCAAGGCGAAACACATGTGATGGGCAGCGCCGTGGATCTTGCGCCCACGCCAACGGAGTCGCTATTAGTCGGCCCGATGGAGACAGAACCCGGTGAGGTGATGACGCTATCCCACGGAGGCGGAGGACCTACGACTCGCATCGTATGTGGCTTTCTGGCCTGCGACGATACGCTAAGTAACCCACTGCTTTCATCGCTGCCGCGACTCTTCAAGATTGATATGCGCCAAGATCCGCGTGCAGCATGGCTTGAATCCTCTCTCAAGCTGGCTGCCGCCGAGGCAGCCGGTTCGCGGGCGGGCGGTACGATCGTCCTCGCCAGACTGTCCGAACTCTTGTTTGTTGAAGCGGTCCGTAGCTGTATTGAAGCGCTACCTGCTGACCAGACAGGATGGCTGGCTGGCGTGCGCGATCGCTATGTTGGACGTGCGCTTTCGTTGCTCCATGCAAAATCAGTCTACCCTTGGACCGTTGATGAGCTTGCGCGCAAGGTGGGGTTATCGCGCTCCGCGTTGGCGCAACGTTTCACCGATCTTCTTGGACAACCGCCAATGCAGTACCTGGCGCGATGGCGCATGCAGATCGCGGCGCAGGAACTTCTGATTGGCAGTAAGTCACTCGCCGCTGTAGCGGAGCACATTGGTTATGAGTCGGAGGCAGCGTTCAGTAGGGCCTTCAGGCGGGAATTTGGAATGCCACCGGCCGGCTGGCGCAAGAGCAAAGGAAAGGTAAACGGTGCTACCGAGTCTGGGCCGGCCGCACTCGGCGCGAATCGCATCACACCACCACCGGATCAGTGACACCGACCACTAAGCCCAACGTGTGCTTCGACAACATCAGCAGGCGCACGACGTGAACGGTGACTCATTGCGCCAATTGACCAAATCGCTAACGTGCCCCGTGCCATGCCCGATGCAACGTTCATTCACACGCGTCAAATCTGATCGGGGGTTTCGGTCATATCTCCCAGCGGCCTGATCATAGAACCTCGCGTCTCCCAGTCGTACATTTGAGCGTACCGGAATGCCAGATCAACCGTCTGGTCCTGGCCGGCAGATAAACACTCGAATCCCGACCGCATGTCGGTCCATATTGGGAGAAATGCTATGAATGCAGTATCGCGACTCACCGACCGCGATCGTTACGCCCGGTGCATTCGCGCCTCAAAGATGGTCAGTTGGGACATCGACCGTGACGTGATTGGAGGCCGCACCTTTGACGCGTCCCAGAAATATCTGCCCGACGGACTCTCCCTGGCTCCGAATTTCGTCACGCTGTCCGATGGCGAGAAGCGTTTCGTCAGCCAGATTCAGGGACGCACGTATGCCAACGTGTTCGGACTAGTAGAGCGCTTCATCAATGCGAAGGTGCTGGAAGTCAGCCGTGACTATTGGCTCGGTGACCAGGTGGCGCTTGAGGCGCTGGTCCGCTTCAGCGACGAGGAGCTTAAGCATCAGGCGCTGTTTCGCCGCATCGACATGATGATCGGTGAAACCCTGCCCGCTGGCTATCGCTTTAACGTCGACCCTGATGCCATTGCCGCCGTGGTTCTCGGCAAGAGCACCTGGGCCGTACTGGCGCTGACACTGCATATCGAACTGTTCACCCAGCTCCACTACCGCCATAGCATCGACCCAGACGGTCAGCTTTCCGAACTGTTCAAGAATGTATTCCTTTACCACTGGAAGGAGGAGAGTCAGCACGCCATCCTCGACGAGCTCGAATGGGGACGTCACGACGCCACTGTCACGGCCGATGATCGCGACAAGGCTGTTGACGAGTTCATTGAACTGGTCGCCGCGATCGACGGCATTCTGCAGGCGCAGGCCGCAGCCGACGCGCGTTACTTCGTGGCCAACTGCGGCCGCGCAGTCTACGAACTGGAAACCCTGTCGGTCGAAGCGAATTTCCTCGAGGCTTACAGGTGGCAATACATCCACTCGGGTGTACGTCATCCCCGTTTCAGGGAGGTGCTTTATAGCCTCATCTCCGAAGACCAGGGCATGCGCATCCAGGCTGCGCTCGCCACCCTGCAATGCGATTTGCCGAAACTGAACAATCCACGTTTTTAAAGGAGATGGAACATGATTGCCAATGCACAGTCCGATGAACCTAACATCGTTAACTGCGTCAACGTCGACGACCTGTTCGCCCTGATCGAGGGCGTCAAGGGCGATGCATCGAAAGCCGCCACCAGTTGGCGCGTTGCTACGACCTGGCAGGGGCAGACCCGGACTCGCGCCGAGGTAGAGGGGTTTGCGATCGGAGGGCAGGAGGTGTCGCGTCGATTCACGATCGATATCGATGAGCCTTGCGAACTTGGTGGCTCGAACCAATTCGCCAATCCTCAGGAGCATCTGATCGCGGCGCTGAACGCCTGCATAGCGGTGGGTTACGTGGCGCAATGCGCCGTTCGCGGGATCACGCTGCAATCTCTGGAGATCGAGACTGAGGGTGACATCGATCTTAGAGGATTTCTCGGGATCGACCCGGACGTGGCAAACGGCTACGAAAGCCTGCGTTACACCGTTCGTATCAAGGGTAGCGGTACTAAGCAACAGTTCGCCGAAATCCATGACGCGGTAATGGCCACTTCTCCCAACGTCTACAATCTGGCGAATGCAGTCACCTTGAAATCGACTCTTCTGGTCGAGTGAACTTCGCGATGTGGGCGCCGCGACCCGAATCGTTTTCGTGGCGCCGCCTTTCCGGAAATGGACAGAGGTATCCGTAAAGGGGATAAGCCGCAGCCTTGCTGAGTCCTTAGCGCAAAAGCAGTCCTGGACGAGAATCAACTGGAAACGGGTAGGCCGCAAGCTGAACGCCTGCGTGGACAGAATAAGCTCGGTCGGTCAAGGGCAAGCGCACGCGGACTAAATCCTTCGAACCGGACGTTCGTTTACAAGGCCGCCCGCCGACCAACCACTCTGTGCGAGGGTCTACCCGCTGACCTAACTGAGCGAAAGGCCGTTGTACCTTGCAAACAGCCATTTAATCTGGCTTGGCCGAAGGGCTGTAGCGGGTCGGCACCTGACCTCGGCGTCCACGGCCTCCGACGATGCGGTGCGACCTTCGTCGCCGGGCCGGGTTCGGCCAGTTGCTGCCGTTCGGGTCAATGCGCTAACCGACGGTCAAACGTCCGCTTCACGTCAGGCAGCGGCCGCCACCTTCAGCGCACGCGTATAGGCCGCAAAGCCTACCCGGCTGTCAACGCGCCTTGCCTCGCAAAGTCGGCGTGAAACGAAGCAAGGCAGTGCTTTTCTCAATAGCGCGTCGAGAACTAAAGTCTCGTAGTTCGATATGCTGGCCGCTTTGTTGAGTCGTCGTATCGCATATCGCGTATTCTCCCGACGCCTGTCGCAGCGGTTCCGGAGCGTATCGCACATCAGACACAGAGATCGTCCGGCGCCTTGTCGTGGGAGGCATCCGATCCGGCGAACAAGGACCGTGCCGCTCGCGCGCACACTTTCCGGTTCGCGGAGCACGTCTAATGCGATGAATGTGGGACATCGCACATAAAACTCGCATCGAAACGCTCATCGTCCAGTAGTTGGGCTGAATTGCTGATGAGCCTTAGTCTCGGCAGCCCCGTGCCGCGCGTGGCTCTCCGGTCTGTTACTCGCTGCGCATCGGTGCGTTCGTCGGAGCATGCCGGATCGGTCACGTTGTTCCTTGTTTATAGAATTACGGAGGATCGCCAAGGAGCTGAAGGCTATCAAGTTGCTGGCTGTGCGATGTACTGTTTCGCCCTAGGAGAGGTTCGGCCATTCATTGATTTGATCGAGGGTCCCAAAAGCAGGCAGTCCGTTTCCCAATCGCGACGCTGCATTTCAATCTGCTTGTGATGGCGCGTGCGGGCAAGAAGCCGGTCGCCCAGATGCTTACCGACTACCAATCGGCGCTCGGTGCGCGTCTTCCCTGACGCGGCGCGCTCTTCCGCTAGTCGTTGGCCGATCTCGATCTCGATGCGCTCTTTGCCCTCGTGCGCGACGACCCGGAGAAGCTGTGCCACGCGCGCTGCTACGCAGGTGCGAGAACGCGTGCGATCGTTGGTTCGTGGAGTGAATCCAACGCGTCGTTCCGGCGCGCTCTTTTGGCAGGCAATAGTGCTAGAGCGGCAACTCGCGTTGTTGTCCTTAGCAGTAGTGCAGTTCGAACTGGACGTTTCAGGGTATCCGCCGTTGCACAAAGTGCTTAATTTCGCGGCGAACTGCTTATGTTCAGCGAGGAGGACTCGGTTCAGGCCACCTCGCAATCGTTAGAACACGTAGAGCGCGCGCGGGATTCGCCGGATGAAATGCGCACGCAACTGATGGATGCCTTGTGGAGAAGACTGGCCAACCTGGAGGGTGAGGACATGGCACGCGCTGACGCTTACATGATCAAGCTGTTGCAATGGCTCGGCACCCAATTCGAGCAGGTAACTTCCGTGTGGAGCCCAGCCGATCTCAAACGGCTCGACGCGCTGCTGAACGAACTGGAGTCCGACAACGCGGATCATATTGACACTATGAAGCGGATCGCGGTGCTCACTGTGGATGCGATGCCCCCCGGGTCCCCGCTCGCCGAACCGCTTCGCGCGATCACGCGACAGGACCTGAAGAAAGCACTCGCTCAGGCTCCGGTGAGAAGGGGGGCGGTCGCACAGAAGGTGCCCCAGGTGCGCAACAGCATGCGCGAGGCGCGTGAGATACTGAGGCGAATCCTCGAACGGCACCGGCAGGATGACAACACGAATGAATAGGAGGGGGGGTGCAGAGCAATCGACCCAATGAGGAACCCGCGCTTATTCTGACCTTCTACGGTCCCTCGGGGTCGCTCGGCGGGATCTTCAAGGCCGCCGAGGCATGGAGAGAGAAGGGCTTTTTCACGCTCGATGATGTGATGTTCCTGCCCCCTCAGCCGGCCCAGGGCGCACACGACGCCGAATTGATGCAGGTCGCGCTCAACGGCAAAGGCGACGTGGAGAGCGTGTGGCCGCTTCTCTACAGGCGCGCTGCCGAGCTGATTGCAACGATGGATGCGACGGTCATCTGGGGCTACACGTCGGTCTATCACGCCTACGTCCGGAAGAATACGGTCGCCGATGCCATCGACCGCATGATTCCATTCGCGCTTCCGCTCAGCGGCGGGCGCACGGCGCCCACGGCACTCGCACAGGATGTGAGTGCGTCAAGCGCGCTATGTCTACTTTCCATCGCGCTCGATGGCACGCCGCGAGAGATCGAAAATACGTACATGGCCGTCACGGAAAGCGATGCCACAACGCCCATATGGAGCACGGACAGCCTGTTTGGCTACAAAGCATTGCTCGTATCCATCGACCTGCTTGCTCACAAGGCGTATTGGCAGATCCGACAGTATCGCGAACCAAGGTGGCTCGCGGAGTTCGAGCGTCAGCTCGCGGAGATGGAGTCGAGCGCACGGGATTTGTTGAAGAAGCAGTCCTCTTCCGGCTTCAACACGCTGATCGCGCCTGCGGCCGCGCAAGTGCGCCGGAATCTCGCGGTGTTGCAGGAGTTCGAACTGCTTCAGGTTTCGATCATGCAACAGGAGCAGAACCTGTCCGCGTATCGGGACGAGGCCGTCTACGGGTCCGTCGCGACCTTGCACCTGAACCAGATGAACACAGCGGTGCGGGAACTCGAATTCTTTGTGCGCAAGAGCCGCATTGTGCGCGAACACGCCAACTTTTCCATCGAAGCCAGCCGCGCGATGCTGGCGAACCGCGGCGCATTGCGGCAGAGCACCTATCAAAACGTGCTCGCCGCGATGGCCGCCACGTTCGCCGTGCCGCAACTTGTAGACCGGACCCTGGCCAAGGAATTCTTGGTCGAGTTGCGCGCGGCCAATAAGCCCGAGGCAGTGTCTGACTTCGCCGCGTTCGGTTTACAAGTCGGTGTGATCGCAGTGTTCATCGTCGTCGCGATCCTGGTGATGCGGCGATTGCACGTCAAATTCTAGCGCACGATTTCGCTCGTCCATTAGCGGGGTCGAACGAGCCGCTTGCCGTCGGCGCTTCCATGCGGTCGGAACGCACACTGCTGCCGTTTCACCCCCAGAGTGGAAATGGACGCTGACGCACCATCGACCGTTGTGCCCATATAAGAACGGACTACGTAACGTCGTCGGCCTTAATGCTTAGACGAGTAGAAGAAAAAAGATCACTGGTGATTTCACGTTATGTCCTTTCACGAAAATGTCAAGTACGCGCCTATATCGACGGTGTCCGAGAAAACTGACATAAGTTATGACGTCCCTACTTAGCGACACCGTGGCAAAAAGTGATGTCCGTCAATTGACCGAATCACGTCCTTCCCTCCATGACATAGCTGGAACGTTGTATCCGCCAGCACGTAGCCCCCTCGCCCGACTGCTCCAAACTCGAGTTGTACCGTGCAGTCGAGCTTGATTGTCGCGTCCAATGGACGACCGCCCGCATAGACGGACAGCAGCGGATGGAGGTTCACGGTTAACGTTCTATGCGAGAGTGAGACCAAAGCGGACTTTTGAATAACGTCATAGAAAGGAATCGACAATAAGTCGGGCAACACGCGGCGCGACTCCGCGATGAATTGTGACCAAGCGTCTCGCCCTCCGTGTCGGGCGAGTGCGCGACGGGTCGGCTCCAAACCGCGGAGTGAAGCCAGCCCAAGGTCGAACTCGTGCCAAGCTGCGTCAGGTAGCAGATCGCGAACGAACCACGCGATAGTGGGCTCAGGCGGAACGCTTCGGATTGGTGCCTCGTTTTCCATTGCCGGGACTCGCTAAACTTGAGGTCACTGTGTAAGGCTCTGGCAGACTGGCAATGACGACCACGTCTTGCACACGCCATGGGTTCGGCATGTCTTGTGCCGATTTGCGCTTGCGCTTGAACATCTCAGACAACGATTTGACGACGCCCGCAAGCAGCGCCCCTAGACCGATCGAACCTGCGGCGGCGGCGGCCGCAGCAGGGTGGCCTATGGCTGCGGGCGGCGACTCTGGAGGGGAGATGGGACCAGTTTCGGCGGGAGACGCGGGGACGCTAACCATCACGGCCGCAGTGTTTGGGTCATCAGGCGACGAAAGGCCAGTGAACGTGAGCATGACATTGTGAGAGCTCGAAGAACCGGAGCACAAAGCAAAACGCCGGGACTTCGAGAGCTCATCGAGCATGGTGCAGATGGGCTGTGGAGAATCGACCGGAGGTAGCGGGAGCGGCCTTACAGTAGCCTGCGGTTCAAATAGAACGGTCATTTCTGGCAGCGGTTCGAATAGAACCGTCATCTCTGGCTGCGGTTGAGGGCCGGAGGGGAGCGGGATCGGCGTGAAATCGGGCCATTTGAGCGCTACATGGTCATACCGTCCATTTATCCCCAGCTGAGCCAAATCCACATTGCACCCACGCTTCAGCAGTTCAGCGTACGCCCGCTGCTGGTATTTCGGACCAAACAACTCGCCGTTCAACTCTTTCTGGATTTGATCAAGCTCAACTTTCTTGCATGAAGGACGGTTCCAGGATATCGATACCTTCCCGTCTTTCAACGTCAATCCGTTCGCCTGAGGAGAAGCGTCATTTGGAGCCCAGAATTCGTCCGCCGCGAAAGCGCAGCCGAATCTGTCGAGCGTGCGATGTAATTTGAGCGGAAAGCAGGTTTGCGCGTTACATGAGCTCATGATCGTATCGAGCCGGTTCTGATTACAAGGAAGCAGCGGAATACACCTGGCCTTGCATTTTGGCGATTGACCACAACCGATCTTGGTCCAGTTCGGGTGCACTCCCGACTCACAGAACAGCCTCTGGTTCGCGACGCTTGGTAGGAAGGTCCGCGACTCGTGACCACCCGACGTGGCTGCGACCGCCTCCGCTGGAAATAGCCTCACAACAATGGTTAAGAGCGCCGCCATCCGGGCGCAGCGAATACAGAATTTCCTCGGAATCCGCCGCATATTCATGAGAACAGGCTATCTTTCTTGCTCTTGTTTCTGCGGCGTGTATCGCGAGGACTCAAAGGCACGTTCGCAGGAATGTCGTCCCGTGGAGGGATGTTAAGCACGTCCCTGAGCAAACAATCCATCTCCCATTCGCCGAGCTTCCGATAACTCTCGAACTGCGATTCACCGAAGAACTGGTCTGCTGTGGGCTCATGCGGGAAGTCCGGGTGCTTTTCCGCATACTCGAGGACATCAGGGGGCTCAAGTCCATAAAGGCATGGCTTGAGATAAAGAATTTGCCCATCCAGTTCAGGCGGCCCCCTATGACCTTCCATTCTCGAGTATCGAATCCTGAAGCGGGCGAAGCAGCGTCCGGAGGCCCGCATCGAGCGCGGAAAAAGCAGGACAGGCTCGTCCTCCGGCTCGATCTCGATCCCCATGTCGATGCGGATTTTCCGGATCGCCGAATAGAAGTCCTCCATTGAAAATGACTTGTCCGCACTCGCGTCGATCACGAGGATGAACCGACAACGACGATGGATCATTTCCCACAGCCCGAGATTGTCGAAATGTCCGCCATCGGAAAGGTGAATCCAGTTGCCGTCATCGGCAGTCTGGCCTGCCGCTTCTTTGAGCAGTTGGTAGCTCGACCAATTGGGATCCTTGTGTTTCCATGTCTCCGCGCGGGGATTGCCGAGCCACCATCCCAGCCGCACATTGAACACGGACATGAGAAAAGCTAGTGGCGCGCTACTGTTGTAGCCCATGTTCGGGTTGAACGCGGCGCCAGAAATGGCCATCGCAGTTCCCAGCTTCACACCTTGGGCAAAATAGACTACTGGCCGGTATCCCAAACGGTAGTTTCCAGCGCGCAGCGCAGTGAACGTGAAGCTATCCGCCTTGCGCTCCTGCCATGCTAACGCATCCCCTTTCACGAGATTGAGTGCTGTGTTGACCACAAGAAAGGGCGGCTTCATCATATCGAACTTGTGATCGAACTTAGGCGACGACACCCGATAGAATCGTTTCAATCTGCTCAAAAACACATCGTCGTTCGCATCGAAGCCTGTAAAGAGCTGCGGAGCGCGCGGATTCGTGATTCCCCGGAAGCCACCGTAGAAAGCGCGAATCAGTCGGTCCCGATAAAAACCGTGCAGACTAAACTCGTTCATGTGAATGAACCAACTCAACAGGAAACAAACCATCGCGGACAGCGCAAGTGCCCCCAATGTATTGCGCATCGCGTCATTGTCGAACTGCGCGAGCTGGGCAGCGAAGTAGTCTGCGAAAGATCTGTCGACGCAATGCTCTTGCGGAAGCACGCAGAGTCGCTCATCTGGGGGAACGGTGAAGCCGCTTTGCGATCGCCCCGAGACGGGCAAGCTCACGTTAAAACCGATTGGGGGCGCCCGCGTCTCGGACAAGCCAGTACACTCGCAGCGCACCGGAGACTGCCACGGTTGCGCAGTTGCGAAATGTTCGAATACTTTCCACGCCCCGATCGCAATGATCAGGGCGAGCAGAATCATTCCCAGACTGCCGAGCAATGTGAATCCCATAGGTGAGCGTGCGTCTGGTTTGCCCGGACTGTTTTGGCGAAATCCCGCGTAGATGCTGATTAGAAGCGAGACACTGCTTCCGGCAGCCGTTGCGGCCGGAACAGATCCGCCGTATGAAGAGAGTAAGGCTGGAACGAGAATAATCACGGCTCCGCTGATGACCCACTCCGAGAGCATCATCAGGATAAAAGCATGGGTTCGGCCTTGATGCTCGCGCCGGTCAGGCGCCTCGGCGCGTGAGCGCAGCGCGGTCTTCACCGATTCGCCGACCAGTAACGCCAGGATCACCGCGGTGGGCGTGAGCACCGAGCGCAAGGCCGAAGGTAACTCGAGTATCTTGCCGCCGTCCAGTTTCATTCCATGAGAATGCCTCCAGTCAACGACGGAATGCTCGACGCCATAGAGCAGGAGAATCTGCAATGCCACAGCTATCGAAACAGCAAACAGGAGGATAAGGATCTTTCTGCTTGTATTCCCGACGGCAATGGAACCCGTGAGCACGTACTGCGTTCCCGCGATCGCCAGGGTAAGGAACCAGTAGCGGTTCAGAAAACCCAGCAGGGAAGCAAGAAAACAGTCAGTTGAATGAGCGGCGAGGGACCAGTGGTCAGCGTTGAACCAGAACAGATAGGAGACGAGTAAGGAGGCCACAAACAGGAGCGCCGCGCCGAACGCGGCGCGTTGATCGCCTTCCGATGGCCAGGTTAGATAATTCGAAAATCGTTGTTGCTTACTGCCTTGATCCGAAACTTGATGTTGCGTACTGCCTTGATAAAGATAAGAAGCGCCGACTACTCCCGCAATCGTGCCCACGAAGCCGAGTGCTTCTGGTATGCATGGACAAGGCTCGTGAGGAAATCCGCCAAGCCAGACGGCAAACCACGGAATGAAAATGAAAATGGCCACCCACGGCCAGAACATGATCCAGACGATCAACAGATTGCGGAGATAGGTCGCGACAATCGTCCACGCATCCGCCGAAAACAAAGAGATGCGGCGCGAAAGATAGTTGCTGTTCATCCTCAGCCAAGAGAGCGGCCCTTCTTCTTCAAAAGCCACGCCGGTGGCTCGGCCGGCGACATAGTCCTTCGACCTGAGGCGCTGCAATTCCGATTGCAGGTCTTCCAGTCCCGCTGGTGTGTTGTCATTCTTGTCGAACGTTTTCGCGAGCAGCCAGCGCATGAGCCCTGTGCCGATGTATCCACCGCCGGAAACTGTTGAGATAAAATGAAACTGGCCGAAAAGTCTGTGAGTGGCGAGCGTCTGAATCGCCCCAAGGCAAAATGACGCGCTGCGGATTCCGCCGCCGGAGAGACAGAGCGCCGACAGACCACGACTTCCTGAGGCGCTATGGTGCAGCATCCTCTTTTGCACATTGACGGAAGAATAGCGTGCGGTCAGCCGCCCGGTGATCCGGCTATATTCGTCTGCGAGCATGCGGTGGCCGGCCATTGGCAGGCTCCGCAATGTCTTGCATACAAAGCGCCTCTGAGGCGAAGAAAGCAGGGCCCGGATATGTTGTCCGAGTTCAATTGCACGTTTTGAGCGGACAGACACTGGCGACCGTATGATCCGCGCGAGGTAGTGCCAATCAAGACTGGCAGCGAGTTCGAATAGATGGTCCCGGTATTGCGGATCCATTTTGAACACGAGAAATACGAGCATATTGATCGCATCAGGCACCTGCTTGCATAAGTCGCGGTAGATATTCCGCGGCCCCCGAGGTACCGCTAGCGCTGGCTGACGGCCACCGTTATGCGTGAAACACCGCCGGACTTTCTCCTCCGCTCGCGCCAGATCATCTTTCAGCAAATCCAGCGCCTTCGATTCGGTAATGGGTGGGTTGACGTCAGAATTTTCCGCTGAAGTTGCGAACGGATGATCTCTACCAATGAATTTTGGACTTGCTGCCGGATATGGATGGGCGGAAAACGGAATGAAAAGCGGGTCATCCTTATCGGTGATTTGCTTGATAAGATCTGTTGGGCAGTTGCATTTCTGATCATCCATAAGGCCCCCTCGGGTCGACGCGACAGCCATGCGGAACCGCAACGGATCAGAAAGATTTTATGCAGATAGTGCGATGTGTGCGCTATGAAAACCGGCCTGATCGTGAAGGTGGACAGGGAGACCTAGTAGGGAATAGGCGTATGCAGCGAGAGGTGATTGCTGCATACGACAATTTGAACTGGTTCTTTCAATTCAACTCCCGCGCACGTATCACTTCCCGTAGAGATTTTCCCACTACATCAGCGCCGGTTCTACGCCCACTGAGCAGCTCATCCACGGACACGGGATAAGCCGTTTCTTGCCCGGTGTGAAATATAGTCTGCCGAAACCAGTGAAACTAGCCTCAAGCCTGAATGTGCGTGCGCTAGCGCACGTAATCCATCAAAAATTGGTTGAATCGCGCGTCAAGCATTTGCTTAAAAGTATGACGTCAACTATTTGTTAGAAATACGATGCAACGGTCGATCTCGCGCAAACTCTCGCGAGTGCATAAGATGTTCGACTCCCTTTCACTTGCGAGCCTTTAGAGAACGGCCTTATGCTGGAGGTCGGCATGCATGCGTTTTCCTCCCCCTTCTGGTGGCTCCCAGCATCGGCGCAGCGAATCACATGCCTCGTCGTGATCATCGTGATGCTTGGCTTGGCGGCGTATCTTTCACATGCGCAGCAGATTCTAAAAGAAGCTTTACCCAACGGCGTGGTCGAACTGGAGGCGCCATGGACTACGAACCGCGCGACGACGCTGATCGCCAGTCTCAAGGCCGCGCATCTGATTGAAGAAGTGCGTCGTCAGACCTACTGGGACTCCGTATTCCTGCTGGTGTACCCCTTCGCGTTATCGCTCTCTTGCGCCATATTGGCGAGCGCAATAGGAGGAAAAACAGCACTGGTCGGAACGTGCGTCTCATGGGGGGTACTGCTTGCGTGCCCCGCCGACGCGCTCGAGAATCTTTCAATCCTGAAGATGCTGAACGATGAGACCGCCGTGCCATGGCCACACCTCGCGACGATTTGCGCATGCGTTAAGTTCACACTGGCGAGTGGCGGTTTGTTCTTTGTGGTCAGCGGACTTGTCATCAAAGGACTGGAGTGCGTAAGGCTGACGCATTAAGACAAGAACCCGCACGGATGACACTCAACCCCAACGGGCTGGACGTCACGCAAGTTGCGTCCGCTCTGCGGTGTTCATCCACCAGATGGGCTTCGGCGTTAGATGTATGTCGGCGCATGCGCGTCGATTGTCACATGTAGCGCCGCTCAAAGACGACCTTGCATTGTTTAGCCGGGGCCCTGTCGCCGCGCGTTTGGCGGGGCCACTCAGGCCGCAGTTTGCCCTACATACGCGGCTCTAGCTGATTTGCATCAGCGGCTAAAGAGCGAATTTCTGCCATTGGACTTCCGACGGCTTGACCGTAGAAGAGTCGCTCGTCGACTGCCGAACGCCTCGGGCTGTGGTGGTCGAAAAAGGTCGCGTTGAGACGCGATCAGGAATGGCAGCGTGTCATACGCGCGAACTCTCTCGACATAGGAAGCAAACCTATCCTTGCTTGGAAACATCCAAACGACTGCTTACTCAGACCAATCGGCTATACGAGTAACTGATCAGAGACTGGCAGCTTTGGCCGATAATGCGCCGGCCGCCGCAGACTCATGGATGGCCGTTGGACCTTGGGAAGCGGCCATCGACTTGGTGTCGGTCCCAATGGCGGCTCAGGGTCGGCTACGGTCAAACGCATCGTGCGACTGTCGGCCACGAGGTGTCATTCATTCGACGCGTCGCTCGGACATTCAGACGTCGGCTTCCCTTGGCGAACGGCCATTCGCTGGGCCGCGTCTCTAAAATATTCCCATTGCGCCTTCTACGCTGCGCACCATCGATACGAGGCGCGGTCCTACGTCGCCTTCCAGTTGTCCTTCTTTCAACAAATACGACGGTACACCACAATTGAACACGAGGATCTCACCGTCGGCGGCGGGTTTCATCGGCACGGCGACCGCATGGACTTCGCGCCGCAGATCGCCATATGACGCGCAAAAACCGTGCTCCCGAAAGTTGTCGATGCTGCGCAGCACGCGCTCGCGGAACGTGGCCCAATCGTCGGGCGACTTGACTGCGATCTCGTTGAGTAAGGCGTCGCGCCGCTCCGTGGGCAGCGCAGCGAGAAGCGCGCGGCCCATCGCGGTGCGCACGATCGGATAGCTTAGCCCGATATCAGGTGGTAGGCCGAGCGGCGTGCTGCTGCGGCTGCTCTCCAGATAGACGACGCTTAGTCGGTCGCGCATACCGAGGGACACCGATCCCCGGACGTGATCCGCCAGTTCCTTCATCGACGGCCGGGCGATCTGCCGCACCGCAAGACTCGCGAGCAGCGGATAGCCGAGCGACAGCACGGCCGACCCAAGCTGGAACTTGCTATTCATGCGGTTCACCCGCAGATAGCCGAGCCGGGTCAGTGTGTAGGTGAAGCGCGAGATCGTCGCCTTGGTCATGCCGGTGCGCGCGGCGAGTTCCGCATTGCCGAGTTGCGGGTCGCGCGGCGTGAAGCAGTGCAGGATGTCGAGGCCGCGCGCGAGCGTCGTGGCGAACTGGCGGTCGCCGTCGAACTCGTCGGGCGTGTAGCGCGCCTTCGAATCCAGGTAATCGCTCGCGACCGGTGCGGTTTTCGGTGCGTCGTTGTGTGCCATGAAGCCTCCCGTCGACTGCGCTCATTCTGACGCAAGCGTTCTGCATATCCAAACTCTGTTCAGCAGAGTCGAACAAGGCTGCCCGTCCGGACGAAAAAGTTCGATAGTAGGTCCATAAATCGACCTATATCACGGAGACAGCGAATGAACAGCAGAAACACCGATTTCGACCAGATGCTCGCCGATGTCGCGCGTTTCGTGCGCGAGGAAGCGATTCCGCGTGAAAACGAAATCGAGCAGGCCGACGCCGTGCCGGACGATCTCGTGGAGCGCATGCGCGCCCTTGGCTACTTCGGCTGGAGCATTCCGCGCGAATTCGGCGGCGCGGGGCTGACGACGGAACAGCTCGTGCGCGGTGCCTTCGCGTTGTCGCAGGCGTCGGTGGCGTTCCGGGCGCGGGTCGGCACAAATACCGGCATCGGCTCGGAGGCGCTCGTCGCGGACGGCACCGAAGCCCAGAAGCGGCGCTATTTGCCGCAGCTCGCGTCGGGCGCGCTGACGGGCGCGTTCGCGCTGACCGAGCCGGACGCGGGCTCCGACGCCACGGCGCTTCGCACCACCGCACGCCGCGACGGCGACCACTACGTCCTCGACGGCAGCAAATGCTTCATCACAAATGCGCCGATCGCGGGTCTCTTCACGGTGATGGCGCGCACCGATCCGTCGATGCCCGGCGCGGGCGGGATTTCCGCCTTCCTCGTCGAGCGCGGAACGCCCGGTCTCTCGACGAGCGAGCCCTACGCGAAGATGGGCCAGGCAGGTTCGCCCGTCGGCGATGTGCATTTCGACGCGTGCCGCGTGCCGGCGGCTGGTCTGATCGGCGGCGCGGAGGGCCAAGGCTTTCGCACCGCGATGAAGGTGCTGAACAAGCAGCGCATCCATCTCGCGGCGCTGTGCACCGGCCCCGCGATCCGCATGCTCGACGAAGCCGTCGCCTACACGTCGCGCCGCGAGCAGTTCGGCAAGCCGGTGGCGGAATTCCAGCTCGTTCAGGCGTTGATCGCCGAGTGTCAGACAGAAATTTACGCAGCGCGCTCGATGATCCTCGAAAGCGCGCGCAAGCGCGACGCCGGCGAGGATGTCGCACTGGAGGCGTCGATGTGCAAGATGTTCGCCTCCGAGATGTGCGGACGGGTCGCAGATCGCGCGGTGCAGATGCTCGGCGGACGTGGCTATCTCAGGGGCAACGCGGTGGAGCGTTTCTATCGCGATGTGCGCGCTTTCCGTATCTATGAGGGCACGACGCAGATTCATCAGCTGAACATCGCGAAGATCACGCTGCGCCGCGCGGCGCAGACGCCCGCGGCACAATCCAGGGACGGCGTCGCTATGACCGCCGCGTGTGCCGCATGAGCGCCGCCATGAAGTATCAGCGCGGACTCGACATCGAGCGGCTTGTCGCGCCGCGTTCCATCGCGATCATCGGCGCGTCGAACGATCCGAAATCGATCAGCGGCCAGCCGTTGCGCTTTCTCCTTCAGCACGGCTATCGCGGGGTGCTGTATCCGGTCAACCCGAAGTACGCGCACATCGAAGGCGTGGCCTGCCATCCGGCCGTCGCCAGTCTGCCGCAGACGCCCGATCTCGCGCTGATTCTCGTCGCCGCCCGCCGCGTGCCGGCCATGCTGCGCGAGTGCGGAGAAAAAGGCATTCGCCATGTGATCGTCTACAGTTCGGGATTCGCCGAAGCGGGCGAGGCGGGCGCCGCATTGCAGCGCGAAATCGCCGATGTGGCCTGCGCATTCGGCATCCGCGTGATCGGGCCGAACTGCCAGGGCGTCGTCAGCACCGGCGCGAACGTGTATGCGGGATTCGGCGCGCCGTTCGGCGTCGATTACCGTGCGGGCGGCCTCTCGCTGATTTCGCAAAGCGGCGGCTTTGGCTGCGCGCTCCTGCTGATGGCGGACGACCTTGGCATCGGCCTGCGCCATTTCATCACGACCGGCAACGAAGCCGACGTGAGCCTGCTCGATCTCGTCGATGCCTGTATCGACGATGAAAAAACATCGCTGATCGCCGCGTATATCGAAGGGCTGAAGGACGCGCGGCGGCTCGTCAGCGT
Source organism: Paraburkholderia sp. BL25I1N1 (assembly GCF_003002025.1). Taxonomy (GTDB): domain Bacteria; phylum Pseudomonadota; class Gammaproteobacteria; order Burkholderiales; family Burkholderiaceae; genus Paraburkholderia. The sequence continues at coordinate 3,365 of NZ_PVZB01000015.1, read as the reverse complement.
GGCGACGCGCGCGCTCGATGCGGGCAAGCCGCTCCTCGCGTGGAAGGTCGGCAATACGGCCGACGGCGCGAAGGCCGCTGCTTCGCACACGGCGAATCTGGGCGGCGCGTCGGCGCTGTATCGCACGGCCTTCCGGCAGGCGGGCGTGATCGAAGTGACCGATGTCGCCGATCTCGGCGACTACGCGAAAGCGTTCGAAGCGAAGCGGCTGCCGCGCGGCAACCGGATCGCGGTCGTCACGCTGTCGGGCGGCGCGGGCATTCTGATCACCGATGCGTGCAGCGAACACGGCATGACAGTGCCGCCGCTCTCGCCCGCGACGCTCGATGCGCTCAGGCCGATCGTTCCGGCGTTCGCATCGCTCGCCAATCCCGTCGACCTGACGGCGGGCATCCTCGCCGAGCCGCAGATCTTCACGGACGCGCTGCAAATCATCGCCAACGATCCGGGCATCGATTCGATCGCCATCATGGCGGCTGCGGCGAGCGGCGAGGTCGCGCTCGCGATGGCCGAGGCGATCGTGCGCATGCATCGTGCGACCGACAAGCCGCTGATGCTCGCGTGGAATGCGCGCCGCGAGATGGCGGCGGACGCGTATCGTGTGATCGAGACGGCTGGCGTGCCGCTCTACGCGACGCCGGTGCGCTGCGGCCGTGCCTTCGCGGTGCTGGCAGACTATGCGCAGGCACGGCGCACGCGGGCGGCTGCTCGCGCCGGCCGAGCGCCCGCATGCGACGGGCTTCGCGCCGACATGGCGCGTGCGCTCGTTGCGCAGAGTCCCACCGAACTGACCGAGCACGCCGCTCAGCGTCTGCTCGAACACTACGGCATCGGAACGCCAAAGGGCGCGCTCGTGAAGAGCCGTGACGAGGCGTGCACGTTTGCGCGAACGGTGGGCTTTCCGCTCGTCGTCAAGGTGCAGTCGCCGGACATCCCGCACAAGACGGAAGCGGGCGCGGTGCGCGTCGGCATCCGCGACGAGGCGATGTTGTCGAACGCGTTCGACGAGATCGTCGCGAACGCGCGGCGGCACGTTCCGGGCGCGCGTATCGACGGCGTGCTGGTGCAGGAAGAGATTCGCGATGCGGTGGAGATGATCGTCGGAATCGACAACGATCCCTCGTTCGGCCCCGCGGTGATGTGCGGGCTTGGCGGCATCTATGCCGAAGTGCTGAAGGACGTGGCGTGGCGTCTCGCGCCGGTCACGCGCACCGAGGCGTGTGCGATGATCCGCGAACTGCAGGCTTTCGCAATGCTCGACGGTGCGCGCGGCAAGCCGCATTGCGATGTCGACGCGCTTGCCGATGCGATTGTCGCGATGTCCGCGATGGCGCTTGATCTCGCGCCTGGCCTGAAGGAATTCGACATCAATCCGCTCTTCGTGCTTCCGGCAGGCAAGGGCGTGCGGGCGGGCGACGCGTTCGCACGCTGTGAGCCGAGGCCTGCGAGCAAGCGGGAAGCCGAGCCTCGCGCGCAGGCGATCATCGACGGATAGGGCCTCTCTGAAAGCCTCCACCGAGGCCACGCGCCGCGTGAACGTCGCGGCGCCATCGAATATCGAATTCGTCTTCTTCGCGAGACCATCATGCACAGCTCTTCGATTCACAGTGCTACCGACGCGGGCGAGTATACGCCGGTTGAAATCGAGCGCACCTATCGCAAGGTGTTTTTCCGGCTGATTCCGCTGCTTTTTCTCTGTTATGTGATCAGCTACATCGACCGCGTGAACATCAGCTTCGCCAAATTGCAGTTCATGCACGACCTCGGCTTTTCGGAGTCGACCTATGGGCTCGGCGCGGGATTGTTCTTCATTGGCTACGTGCTATTTGAGGTGCCGAGCAATCTCTGGATGCAACGCATCGGCGCACGCCGCACGCTGTTGCGGATCATGTTGGCGTGGGGCCTGGTGTCGAGCCTGATGATGTTTGTGCGCACGCCGACGCAGTTCTACGCCATGCGCTTTCTACTCGGCGTGACCGAAGCGGGCTTCTTTCCCGGCATCATCTATTACCTGAGCTGCTGGTTCCCGGGCGCCCGGCGCGCACGCGTTACCGCATTCCTGATGATGGCGACGGCGGTGGCGGGGATCGTCGGTGGGCCCCTTTCCGGGTTCATCATGACGCGCCTCGCGGGCGCCGGCGGGCTGCCCGGCTGGCAGTGGCTGTTTCTGCTCGAAGGTGTGCCTGCGGTAACGCTCGGCATCTTCGCGTTCTTCTTCCTCGGCGACACGCCTGCAGACGTGAACTGGCTCGACGCGCGCGAGAAGGCGCTGATCGCGCGCGAATTGCTCGCCGACGAAAAGTCGAAGCAGACCGGTCATCTCGACGGATTGCGCGGCGCGCTTGCCAACCCGCGTGTGTATCTCGCGGCGCTCGTGTACTTTGCCGTGATGATGCCGTTCAACGCGATCGGCTTTTGGGCGCCGACCATCATCCGCGATCTCGGCGTGGCGAGCGTGCTCGATGTCGGTTTGCTGTCCGCGCTGGTGTTCATCGCGGCCGCGCTGGGGACGTATGTCGTCGGCGCGAGTTCGGACCGGATGATGGAGCGGCGCTGGCACGTCGCGGGCAGCGCGGCAGTGACGGCGCTCGCATTCGCGCTGCTGCCGGCGGCGGGGCATAGCGTAGCGGTCGGTGTCGGACTGCTCGCGCTTGCGGCGGCATCGTCGTATGGCTGCTTCGTCGTGTTCTGGACGATTCCGCAGACGTTCCTGCCGCGCTCTTCGGCTGCCGGCGGCATCGCGATGATTACCAGTCTTGGCGGCACGGGCGGTTTCGTGAGTCCGGCGTTCGTGGGATGGGTCAAGACGCAGACAGGGAGCGTGCAATACGGGCTGATCGGGTTGGCCGTCGTGCTGCTGGCAGGCGTCGTGTTGCTGCTGTTGGTGTTTCCTTCACCCGGGCGCAACTCTGTCGCGGTGGCATCCGCCACTCGCCCTCCGCGAGGTCACCGGTTCGATCCGACGCAGCGGTAGCGTCGGATGGCACCGGGCTTGGATATGCCAGATATTAAGCAAGCGAGCTTGTGCGTTTGGGGCTGATGTAGCGATGTAGCTCAAAGGTGACCGTTGATGCGCTGCCCAGCCGAACGGCGGTTGAGGCCGAGGCTAGCGAACCGATCTTATCAATGGCCGCTGTAGTCCGAAACGCGACACAAGCGTCGCAAAATCGCGACTGTCAGCAACGGGTCGACAGCGGTCCTTGGAGGGATGCCTAGAGACTGGCGGAAGACATAGGTGAGCAGGCGAACAGAGCCGCATCTGTCAGTTCCGAGCCTGTCAGATTTTCTGTGTGCCGAGGTCATGAGACGATAACGGAAATAACGTCCTATGACCGAAGCAACCGTGACAAAGAAGAACAGGAACC